>DDRH01000019.1:0-39405 GCA_002343075.1 Phycisphaerales bacterium UBA2421
ACCGCAATCATGAGCCAAGCGGCAGTATCGGCTCATTATGCAGACTCAACGTTTGAACAGTCAATCTATAATAACTCAGAAGGTGGGAGTGATTATGCAACCGCGCGAGCGGTACGGACGTCCGATGATGTTCATCACTATCGCGGCTTCTTTACAACAGGAGGTGATCTTGAGGCGATTGGCGGTAGTCAACCACGTTTCAGAAATATTGATGACGCTGCGCATCGACTCGTAAATTATTTCAATCCGACTGATTTTGCCCTGACACTTTGGGGCGTAAATCAAGCAACGAAGCCCACATTGTCGATTTCGTTTGATCTCGGGCTTCTAGGCTTCCTTGCCTTGGATGGAGTACCTACCCCTGTTGCGCAGAACGCAGAACAATTGTGGTCAGTGTTCTCGAGAAATGTCCATCGAGGTTTTGCAGGGTGGGGATACAACTGGGCCTCCGGAGGGGGTTTCATCAAGAAGCAGCGCTTTGATGGTACATCAACCCCACTCAATCCCGGCGCGTCGATCCAACGACTCTACGAAGCCATGGCGTTTGGCGCGTCGAGCGTGGCATTGCCAATCGGCAGAGCCGAGTTGCCGCAAAATTCCATCTTCGGCGCGGGCCTCAATCTGACTTCGCAGCTGTTGTTCGGCTCGCGATTCAATGATTCCGCACCAGGTCATAGCGCGCAGTTCGTTCACTCAGCAATCGACGTTGCGAAATATTGGCAGGCGATTAAACAAGAGGCCCAATCATGACATTGCGCCGGCAGGCAATCGTCGGCCTTTGCTTGGTGCTCGTCGGCTACATCGCATTTCTTGCGGTGCGGGAGGCACGCCGACCCAAGCTTTCCTGGATGGATCGTATGGTTGCACGAATGGACCAAGGCGCAAATCGCACAATCACCTTTGAAGGGGTTATTGTTGACGAAATCGGCAGACCGATTCCCGGCGCATCGGTAGAGGTGTTTATTCGCGGCATCAATACGAAATGGGCAAGCGATCCGCAAGGAGTGAATGCACGCGGCTGGGATCGGGAACGGTCGCTCCAGTCAGGTCAGGATGGAAGCTTTTCGCTCCTGATTGAAGGTACACACTTCTCGATCATGTCTATCAAGGCACCGGGATTCCAATGGCTATATGAGGAATACGGCTCGGTGCAGGCCGGCAGCAACGCTAGTTACCAAATCGCGCCGGCTGGATCTCATTACATTTCGCAGCAAGGTTCTCCAGCAATCTTTGTAATGGTTCGCGACGGCGTAAAGGATGTTCATGTGATGCCCAGCCGGGGAGGAGCTGAAGTAGACGACAAAGGAAGAATCACACCTAATACACCGCGCTGGCCGCGCAAGCCCTCCCTGCCCGACGTCGTTTACAAGCCACCCCCAACGCAGCCGGCGACAACGCCGTCGTAACACGGGACATCGCCCAGCGGGAAAGCAGCCCGATCTGCTGCTCACCCGCGACGCGCAGATGGTCACATTCAAGCGCGAGTCATTCAACATCAAACGCCCGCTTGGACCGAGTACAAAGGCTTCCGCCCCGGCGGCGCGGACATTGATGCCATCGGCGGCCTTACGCCTCGTTTCCGCAACATCTGGAGGTCGGCAAACCAGATCGTCAATTACTACAACCCAGATGATTTTGCACTGGCAGGGTGGAAGCTCGGTCAGGTGCTTAAGCCGACTCAACGTCGGTCGACGGCGGATATTCTGCTAGAATTTCAACCGATGGTTAATTTTGGAAATGTCAACGTCACGCCGCCGTTTGCTACATGGCCGATGAGTTTGTGGCACGCCGCAACCGGCCGGCGATACCCCGGGTACGACGAGGCACAATACGAATTGAAAACGGTGAACGGCAGCCTGCAGTTCGTCCGAAAACTACCTTCTTCGCTTCAAGCGCCGCTTGGGGCCGAGATACCGATCGGATTCGCGCTGAACAAGTACGAGATGTTCGCCTTTGGTGCCAGCAGCATTGTCGCGGCGCTGGGCGGGGTGAACGATATGAATGGGCTAGGGGGAGTGTTTAGTGCCGGCGTTAATCTGCGGATTGACTTCGGGCCCAACACGGTTTTCAACAACTTGAACACTGGCCATAGCGCGCAGTTTGTGCATTCTTTCTTAGAAGCAAAGCACTACTGGATTCAACTCACAGAAGACATCCAATGAGAATATGTCTTTTTCTTACGTTTGCATCCCTTTTGGTCTTTCAATTCGGATGTGATCAGAACGAGTCATCGTCGCTCAGAGGTCAGCGCAACGCGCAATTGACCTTCTACGGGCTAGCAGTTGACGAAAAGGGGATACCTCTTCAAGGGGTCAAGTTTGAGTTTGTTGTCGATTCCATCCCGAAAGACTGGAGCTTTGATACGCGAGGACAACCTCATACTCGGAAGACACATACCGTGATAAGCGGTGATGACGGGCGAATTCAGTTTGACGCTTATGCGCATATCATTTTTATGAACGAGGCTGTGCTTGAGGGCTATCGACACTTGGCAGCCAGATTTGGAGAAGAAAGCAACTTAGGAATTGGAGTCACTTCCTGGAGTGATTTGCTATACAAGTCCGACCCCACCAACCCCGCGATTTATGTGTTCGTCAAAGATGGCGTGAAAGAAGTCTCAGCCCTTCCGTCACGCGGTGGGTTCTATGCTTACGGCAAACAATGGCGTCCGAACAAACCCGCTTGGCCGAAGAAACCCTCCCTGCCCGATGTCGTTTACAAACCACCCACGACCCAGCCGGCGACAACGCCGTCGTAACACCGGACATCGCCTTGCGGGAAGACGAGCCGACACACTCGGCAGCGTGATTGATCTGTTGATTGATGTGGAGACCGTCAACTGACCGCCGCGGGGAGTGCGATGGCCGGCCGGGATGTTTTGCCGATTTTGGGGTTTAAGCGGTGATGCGATAATGCTCCGCCGACGGGTTGGAAACCCGCGCTACTTTGACGGTCGCCGATCACCTCAAAAACGCGTCGTGCAGCCCGGGGTGGGCGTTGATGATTTGGTCGGGGCTGTCTTGCGTCGGTCACGGCTCGCCGTGCGTTGGCAATCGTGCGCCGTGGCGAAAATTGACCACTCGCACCACGCCGGCGGCATCATCGACGGTGAAATGCACCAGATATGTGCCCTCGAAAACCAGGCGGTGGACTTGGACGCCCAGACGGCCGCTCGCATCTTCGTCGATTGCGTAGCCGTGAAATTCGGCGAGGTTTTGAATGGCCGACTTCAATCGGCTTTCCCAAGCAAAGGCGTTGTCGACGGAGTGTTGAGCAATGTGCAACACCTGGTCTGCAATTTGATCATGCACGGCCGGCGCGATGGTCAACTGCTTCCGCGTCATTCTGCGGCCGCCTGTTGCGCGGCTTTCATCGCCAGCAGTTTGTTGTGGATGGACTTGAACGCCATCTCCACGTCCATTCCCTGGCCTTCGTCAATCTGCTTCATCGCCTTGCGAATGTTGGCGACATCGATCGACAGCTGCGCCTCGCGGGCGAGTTTGTCGTAGACCGCCGGGGCGAGCAGGACCGCGCGGGCTTCGCCATTGACGGTGAGGATTTCGGCTTCGCCGGTCCGGTTGAGCCGATCCAGCGTCTCTGCGGCCTTCTGGCGAAAATCACTGAGCGATTGGGTATTTTTCGTGGAAACCATGCCAGCTCCTCATTAATTCGTACTTAATTCAGTATCGTATTAATGAGGGCAACATGTCAACTATTATTGTCGGCCTACCGCAAAAACGCCTCGTGCAGCCCGCCGTCGACGTTGATGACCTGGCCGGTGGTTTTGCCGCTCTTTTGTGAGAGCAGGAACCAGACGGCCTCGGCCTGGTCGTGTGGGGTGATGGCGGACTTCAGCAGCGTGCGCTGGGCGTAGAAATCGGCCAGCCGGTTTCTGAGCACCTCGGTTTCTTCTTTCTGATCGTAGGGCAGCTTGTATTTGGCGAGCGAGGCGATGACCCGGTCTCTCGGGAACATCGCCGAGCCGGCGACCACTGTTGCCGGGGCGACGGCGTTGACCCGCACCGACGGGGCCAACTCGATCGCCAACTCGCGGACCAGATGATTGGCGGCGGCTTTGCTGGTGTCGTAGGCCAGCGAGCCTTTTTTGCCGACAACCGCGTTGACGCTGGTGGTGATCACCACACTACCGCCGAGGTGCTGCTGCTCGAACACCTTTTGCGCTTCTTTGACGGCGAGATAAACGCCGGTGACGTTTACGCCGAAGCTCAAGGCCCATTTATCGTCGGGAATGTTGCCCTGCTCATCGGGGGGTACGAAAATGCCGGAGGTGATGACGAGGTGATCGATCCCGCCGTAGGCAAGGGTGATCTGATCGAGGGCGGTGCGGATGCTGTCGCGGCTGGTCACGTTGGCGGTGAGGCCGATTGCCGGACCGCAGCCGCTGATGCCGGTGCCGGCGACGCCGATGCCTTTGCCGAGCTTCCTGGTGAGTTCGTCGGCGGTGGATTGTGCTGCATTTTCGTCCAGATCGACACTGACGATGTGCGCCCCTTCTGCGGCGAGGCGGTGGGCGGTCTGCTTTCCGATGCCGCTTCCCCCGCCGACGATCGCGACAACTCTGCGGGCAAACTCCTTTTCCGCGGGCATGCGCTGGAGCTTGGCCTCTTCCAGCAACCAATACTCGATATCAAACGCTTCCTGCTGGGGCAGCGAGGTGTACTGGTCAATGGCCTCGGCACCGCGCATGACGGCAATGGCGCAGTTGTAAAACTCCGCCGTCACGCGGCTTTCGCTTTTGTCTTTGCCCCAGGCGATCATGCCCACGCCGGGGATG
This sequence comes from Phycisphaerales bacterium UBA2421, assembly GCA_002343075.1. Lineage (GTDB taxonomy): Bacteria > Planctomycetota > Phycisphaerae > Tepidisphaerales > Tepidisphaeraceae > UBA2421. Next base: position 4,796 of record DDRH01000019.1, read on the forward strand.
AGAATGACAGTCGGATTGGGGTCGCGCATCGCCGGTGAATCGGCCCGGCGGCATTTTTCATAGTACGTCTTATAGTCGGCGCGATACTGCTCCAGCCCCTTCTCAAGCTTCGTACGCAGCGCTGCAATGTCGTCTTTCTGTGGATCAAACGCGACGTATAGCGGCTTAATCTTGGTGCGCAGGAAATGGTCGGGGCAGCTCGTGCCCAGCTCGGCGAGGCGCGGCGCGTCGTGGCTGTTAACAAACTCCAGCACCGCGGGCGAAGTTTCGACTGTGCCAATGAAGCGATGCTTCTCACTCACCTTTCCGCGGAGCCAGGGGAGCAGTTGGATGAGCAGTTTTTGACGGGTCGCATCGTCGAGCGACTGGTACTTCTGCCCGCCGAAGGTCTTGTCGCCTTTGTCATGATCGGCGATGAACCGGGCGGCCTTCTCGATGAGCGTGAGGGAAAGCTCGTAAACGGCCTTGTCGTCGTCGGCCCAGTTGATCAGCCCATGCCCCCCGAGAATGAGGCCGGTCGCCTGCGGGTTTTTGGCTGCGGCTTCGCGAAGAACGATGCCGAGATCAAACCCCGGCCGTTGCCAGTGGGTCCATGCAACGGTGTCGCCGTAGATTTCCTTGGTGAGGTTCTCGCCATTTTTGCTGGCAGCGAGCGCGATGACGGCATTGGGGTGGGTGTGATCCACGCATTTTGCCGGCAGCAGGCCATGCAGCGGGGTGTCGATGCTGCTAGGGCGCGGGTTGAGGTTAAAAGTGAGATGCGGATACATGCCGACCATCTTGTCCTCGATGTCGGTCTTGGGGCCGTGCTTCGGATCGGCCTTGTAGACGCCTTCGAGCGCGAGCAATCGGGGGAGGTAGAGAGAGGCAAAGTTGGCCTTGTTGCTGGTCCGCAGGTCGCCGCCGGAGCCTTTAACCCATAGGACCGAGACGTTTTCGCCGGTAATAGGATCAACCTCGGTGACCTTGGAGGAGGTGTTTCCCCCGCCGGTGTTGGTGATTCGTTGATCGGTGCCGAGGAGATTGGAGCGCCAGACCAACCGCTCGACGGCATCGGTGGGGGCTTTGGCGTCGTCCCAGAGATAGCTGACATGCTTGTACTCGGCTGGCTTGTAAGTGGCGGTTGGCATGGGTTCCTCAGGTTGATGCTGGCGATGCATCTGTTGATTTATTTTGTTTTCAATTTGACTTGTGTTGTTTTATACGATATTTTTCGACAAGTCAACATTAAGCCAATACATTTAATGAGCCAGTTAGTCCATGAATGATCTGTTACCCGAACAACGTCGCAAGCACATTCTCGACCGCTTGAAGGCCGACGGCACGGTGCGCGTCGCGGCGCTGGCGACGGAACTTGCCGTTACTGAAGAGACTGTGCGCCGCGACCTGAAATCGCTGGATCACCAGGGAATCGTCGTAAAAACACACGGCGGGGCAAGCCTGGCCGACCGACCCGACTCGACCCCGCACATCCCGCTTCATGCCGACGTTTCCTTTGAAGACCGACGGCGCGCGATGAGCTTTGCCAAGCGGGCCATCGCCCGGGAAGCGTACACGCGCGTGCGGGCCGGTCAGGTCATCGCGCTCGACGGGAGCACGACCGCGTGGGAACTGGCCTGCCTGCTCGATTTGCCCCGGCTGACAGTCGTTACCAACTCGCTGGTGATCACCAACCTGCTCGCCACCCGCGGCGGGGTGCAGGTGATTTGTCCCGGGGGCACGCTCGACCCGCGCCTGCAAATGTTTGGGGGAATCATCGCCGAGCAGGCGTTGCAAAGGCTGCAGATCGATCAGGCGTTCATCAGCTGCGCCGGAATCGATGCCGACCGGGGCTTGAGCGACCCAAGCGACTCCGCCGCCCAGTTTAAGCGGCGGCTGCTCGACATCGCCGACCACACAATCCTTCTGGCCGACAGTACCAAGCTCAACCGCAAGGCCGTCGTCTTCTTTGCCGGCCCGACCGACGTCAATGAGTTAATCGTAGACGAAGCCCCGGCGGTGGAGGTGGCCATTCAAAAACTGCGACAACTTGGCCTGAGCTGCAGCACAGTTCGCGCCTCGTAGCAGAATGTCGATACAATCGCGCCGGTGAAACAGATTCGAGTTGATTTATTCATCCCCTGCTACGTCGATCAACTCATGCCGGAAATCGGCATTGCCACGGTCGAGTTGCTCGAACACCTCGGCTGCGAGGTGCATTACGATCCCCAGCAGACTTGCTGCGGGCAGCCGCCGTTCAACTCCGGGTTTTCCGGGGAAGCAGCGCGGGTCGCGAGGCATATGCTCGATGTGTTTGGCCGGTCGGAATCACCGGTGGTGGTGCCATCCGGCTCGTGCGCAACAATGGTGAAGATTTTCTTTAACGAACTGTTCGAGGCCACGTCCGATCAGCCGCGCGCCGCGCAACTGGCCAGCCGGACGTTTGAATTGAGCGATTTTCTGGTGCAGAAACTCGGCGTGAGCGATGTCGGCGCGACTTTCCGGCATCGCGTCACGTTTCATGATGGCTGTCACGGTCTGCGCGAGCTGAAGTCGCACGAGGCGCCGCGGCAACTCCTGCGCGCGGTCCGCGGGGTGGAGCTCGTGGAGATGAAGGAGGCCCAGACCTGCTGCGGCTTCGGCGGGACATTTGCGGTCAAGTTTGCCCCGATTTCGACCGCAATGGCGGAGGTAAAATGCAGCTCGGCAATCGAAACGGGCGCGGATTATGTGGTATCCAACGACCCGAGTTGCCTGATGCAGATCCGCGGGTATGTGGAGAAGCAGAAGTTGCCAATCCGGACGCTGCATCTCGCGGAGGTCTTGAATAGCCGCGGATGAACACCGACGGACGCTGATGAAGAATGAAGACGATCGCCCTGCAACAATTCCGCCACGACGCCGACATCGCCGCGGCCGATGGCGATCGGCGAGCGTTCATTCGCACCGCGCTCGGTGGCTACTACGGCGTGCGCGGCGCGACGATGGCGTCCTACGCCAACTACCCCGCCGCCCGCGCCAAAGCGGCGGCCATCAAGTGGGACGCGCTGGAAAACCTTGGCGAACATCTCGAAGCCTTCGAGTCAAAACTGCTTGATCGCGGGGTGAAGGTACACTGGGCAACCGATGCAGCCAGCGCGCGGGGATATGTGCTGGACATTCTCCACCGCCGCGAGGCAAAACTGGTCATTAAGAGCAAAACGATGACCAGCGAAGAGATTCACCTGAATGACGCCATGGAGCAGGCCGGCTACGACGTCGTCGAGTCCGATCTTGGCGAACTGATCGTCCAGCTAAACAAACAAGCCCCCTACCACTTTGTCTTCCCGTGCATGCATCTCAAGCGGGGTGAGATCAAGTCGATTTTTGATAAGGCTTACGGCGAGAGCGGGAGCGACGACCCTGAAAACCTCACCATGATCGCACGGCGCGTCCTTCGGCAGCAGTATCTGCGCGCCGACGTCGGCATCAGCGGGGCCAACTTCGGGGTCGCCGAGACGGGCACTATCTCAATCACCGAAAACGAAGGCAACTCCAGGCTTACCTGCGCGATGCCCAGGGTGCATGTCGTGCTGATGGGAATCGAGAAAATCGTGCCCAGGCTCGCCGATCTCGCGCTGCTGCAGCCGATGCTCGGCACCGCTGGCACGGGGCAACTCATGACGTGCTACAACTCGCTCTATCTTGGCCCGAAACGCGGCGGCGAAATCGACGGTCCGGAAGAGATGCACGTCGTGCTGCTCGACAATGGCCGAACGCGCATTCTGGCCGATTCGGAGCTGCGCGACGCGCTGCGCTGCATCCGCTGCGGGGCATGCCTGAACGTCTGCCCGATCTTCAAAAACGTCGGCGGCCATACTTACGGGGTGACGTATCAGGGGCCGATCGGCGCGGTGATCGAACCGCACCTGCGCACGGTGCAAGAGTTCGGCCACCTTTCAGCGGCGTCGAGCTTGTGTGGGGCGTGTACGGAAACCTGCCCGGTCAAGATCGACATCCATCATCACCTGCTGCGCAATCGAAAGAAGGCGGCGAAATCCAAGCGCGGCGAACGGGCGATCTTCGGGGCATTCACATTTCTGATGCGCCGGCCCGCGTTGCTACGGTGGGTCGGCAGAGCCGCTGGCGTGATTGACCGGCTGGCGCGCCCGCTGCAGGGGTCGGCGCTGGACCCGTTTAAGGCGTGGCGGCAATCGCGAACACTTCCTTCGCCGGCACCGTCGAGTTTCAGGGATTACTGGAAATCGCGAGGCCGCCGATGAGCGACAGCCACGCTGCACAAGACACGCGCGGGGGCACGGGCGAGCGCGCGGCGATATTGGCGCGCGTGCGAGAGGCACTGACGGTGCCTACCAGCATTCATGTACAGCGCGACCGGCATTTAGCGTACGCCGAGCACGCCAATCATGCGGAAGAAAGTGATGCCGTGGGCGGGCTGTTGCCGCCGGTCGGGGCCTCGCTGCAATCGCGCATTGACAGGTTTCAAGAACGATCCGAAAGCCTTCGCTCCAACTTTCTCACGGCAGAATGCACCTCCACGGCCGCGGGGGTGCTTGGGCGGATTGCGACGGATTCCGGCTGGAAGCGCGTCGCTGTTCACAACGCCCCGCTGCTTGATCAGATTGCCCCGCACCTGCCCTGCGATCGCCTGCAGATTGGCGAAAACTACGACCGCGAGGCATTGGAACAGTGCGACGCCGGCATCACCGTCTGCGATGCACTCATCGCGCAGACAGGAAGCGTGTTGTTAACCGCCACGTCGGCCGGCGGGCGCGCCCTGAGCGTGTTGCCGCCTCATCATGTGGTGATTGCGACCGCGGCGCAGCTATTGCCCGATCTGCCGTCTGCGTTTGCGCTGCTGGCGTCAACATACGGCAAGAGTTGGCCGAGTTTCGCTACAATCATCACCGGCCCGAGCCGCACGGGCGATATCGAGCGCATTCTGGTGCTTGGCGCGCACGGCCCCAAGCAGTTGACCGTCATTTTGATTAATCAAAATCAGGAGCAATGAGATGCCAAAATTCGGAATTTGCGCCACCCCAGACAAAGCGCCAGCCATCAAGGCTGCGGGTTGGGACTTTATTGAAGGCCATGTGCAAAATCTCTTTCAGGGCTTGGTCGATGATGCCAACTGGAAAGGGGCCGAGCAGGTCACGACGGCGGCGCTGCCGGTTCCGGCGGCGAACTGCCTTTTGCCCGGCGACCTCAAGGTGTGTGGCCCGGCAGTCGATTTTGACCGGCTTACCGGCTACATGACGCGCGCCATCGCCCGTGCCGCGGGTTGCGGCACAACCACGCTCGTCTTTGGCTCCGGCGTGGCGCGCAACGTGCCCGACGCCTTTAGCCGCGACGAGGCGCGTCAGCAAATCCTTCGTTTCAGCCAGATGGCTGCACAGATCGCCGCAGCACATCGCGTGACAATCGTCTACGAACCACTCAACCGCGGCGAGTGCAATATTATCAATAGCGTGAAGGAGGCGATGGAGTACGTCGCTGCAATCAACCATCCGAACCTGCAGTGCCTCGTGGATAGCTGGCACTTCTGGCTCGAGAATGAACCGCTGGAAAACCTCGCCGCCGCCATGGGGCACATCCGGCATGTTCACCTCGCGGACAGAGAGGGCCGGGTCGCGCCCGGGCAGAGCGGCACTTCGGACTATGTGCCATTCTTCAAAACCTTAAAGGCCGGCGGGTACGACGGCTGCATCAGCGTGGAAGCGACGTTCAAAGATGCGCCAGAGAGCTATGCGCCGGTGCTCGAATACATCCAGCGCGCCTGGAATGCCGCGTGAGCAAACTCTCGCAGCCTTTGCGGTGGTTTCGGCTAACGCACTCGACGATCCCTCGACAATCCGCCGCGCAGGCACCACAATCGGGCAATGGCCCTGGCATTTGTCGTTACGCTTGAGAAAGAGATTCCCGAACTCGCCGCCTACGCCAAGTTGCTCGGCGGAAAGTCCCTGGCACGCGAGGCCGATCGGCTCGATATCGCGGCGCGGAGCAAAGGCGTAACGGCCATCACAGGGCTGCTCAGTGAGAGTACGGCAGCACTGGCCGAGCAGATGCGTGCCGAGGGGTTTGACCCGAGCAAGATGCGCCTTCCGCCGGAGCAGTGGTACCCCGCCGCCGACGGAATAAAGAGCGTTCGCGGGATTGCGGAGTATGTGTCGGCGAAGCTGAATGATTTCAGGCAACCCAATCCGATTCTGCGCGATTTGAAGTCGGCCGAGGCCCTGCTCGTCGCCGCCGACGCCGCAGGGGTTCGGTTTCACTTCACCCGGGCCGACGTCGCGGGCAAGAAATAGCCGGCTCGGGCAAACTGGCGATTGGCTGCGGAAACTCTTACCATCCCCACCCACATGTACGGACAATCTTTTGAAGCCCATGATCTGGCTGTGATCGCGCTGCTCGTCGTCCTTGAAGGCGTGCTCTCTATCGACAATGCACTGGTTCTCGGCGTGCTCGCGCGGCGGTTGCCCAAGCATCAGCAAAAGAAGGCACTGACCTACGGCCTGATCGGCGCGTTTTTCTTTCGCTTTCTTGCCATCGGCATGGCGGCGTTCCTGATCAAATGGACCATCGTCAAGCTGCTCGGCGGGGGCTACCTGGCGTACATCGCCGTCAAGCACTTTTTCTTTGAGAGCCACGCTCAGCATGAGGCCGACGTTGCCACCGCAGAAGCACAGCAGGTTGCGATCGCGGAAGCCGCCGCGGCACCCAAGCGGGCTGGGTTTGACAGACACTTCTGGTGGACTGTTGCGGTAATCGAGTTGACCGACATCGCTTTTGCCGTCGATTCAATCCTGGCAGCGATTGGTGTCGTCGGCAACCCCAAGCCGCTCACCGAAGGCGGGCCGAATCCAAAGCTCTGGGTGATCGTCGCCGGCGGGTTCATTGGCGTGATCATGATGCGTTTCGCTGCCATCATTTTTATCAAGCTTCTGGAAAAATTCCCCCGCTTCCATTCGGCGGCGTACCTGCTTGTGCTGGTGATTGGCGTGAAGTTGCTGATCGACTGGGCCGGATACCAGTTCCATTTCCATGACAAGTTCAACTTCCACGACATCAAGCATCCGGCATTCTGGATTTTCTGGGTCGCCATGATCGCGTGCTTCTGCGTGGGTTTTCTGCCCGACAAGAAAAAGCAGCGCGGGTTTGAAACATTGCCGCCGGCGCATTGACCGGCGGGCAAGCTGCCCTGTCGCGCCGGGCGAGCGAGGCAACCCGGAAGAGACTTTCCACCGGAAGCGACTTTCCAGCGGTGTCAGGCCCGGTTTCGGTAAAGCGAGGGGTCGACCGCGGCAAGCATGGCGGCTTCGTCGAGAGCGCCGCCGAGAAATGCATTCAGTTTTGCGATGTGTGGGCGTGGATCGGCCACGAGCGCATTGTAGTCAATCTCGATCATGCTGAAATTGGTTTGCTGCTGCAGCCATGAAGTGAGCTTCGCCAACTGACCCTCAAAAATGGTCTTCAACTGCTCCGCCGGGACCGCCGCGCCGGATTTTCCGTGGCGGTCCAGCATTTTGCGTTGCGACGCAAGCACCTCAGTGATGTTTCGGCGCATGAGCACCACCCGATATTGCCTGGCGGCAGGCAGGTCATATAGCAGGAGGTGAACAAGTTTGACGACTTTCCCATCGGCTTCGTTCAACCATGAGGGATCCTGCTTTGTGCGCTTGACGGCCTCGAGTTCGAGGTAGCCGCGCGGGTTGTCGTCGTCGGGGGCGCGCTGGCCATCGGTCATCGCAGGCAACCCCCCCGCAGCGAGCATTTGCATCATGAGACTGGTGCCTGATCGAGGCAGACCTGAGACGATGTTGATCATACCTGTAATGTACCGCGCCCCTTAGCTGGAAAAAGAGGCGCAAAACGGCAGCCATGAGTTGGCAATCTGGCGAAACCAATCCGAATAACCCATCGTTTACCGCCTGCCCTCCACTCGACTGCACCCCGCAGCGCAGATTCTCAGAAGTTGGAAATTATTTTGTTGACCCGTGCATGTGCAACGAGTAGCTTGAAGTGCGCGCGCAGGTGACTTCTGGCCGAGTCGCATTCGGTCGTTGCTTGCGCAAGTTGAGCATATCTGCTCTGTCACATCTCTGGCGTTTCACTGCTATTGCGCCTTCACAAAGGTCGCGGCTGGGAATTGCCGGACGGGAGAACTACATCATGACCGGTACGAAGAACCGTCGCGGCGAAGTCCGCGTGAATCCGTCGCGCATGGCTGCTTATGCAGCTTCAGGCGCGGCTGCGTCGTTTGGCGCGGCAAGCGTTTCCAACGCTGCCATCACCTATGTTGACCTCACCCCCGATGTCGTCATTGCTGACATCGCAGTTGGCGGGGGCGGCGTCGGCACCAACTTCCTGTTCGACACCCACAACCTGACGCTGGCTCACGGGCTAGGCACCACCAACGCCGCCACCGGATATGCATTCGCCGGCGGCGAGTTGCTCGCAACGCCTGGTGTGCAGATTGCCGGCTTCACTGCCGGGGCCTACAACTACGCCCGCAACCTGGCCTACGGTGCCAACATTGCCGCAGAAGCATTCCTGGCAGCAAACGCCATCGGAACGCTCGCTTACAACGGTGGTTACGGCGGCGACGAATTCCTGAGCGCAGGCCAGGGTTTCCTCGGCGTGCGCTTTTCGGGCAACCGATACGGCTGGGTTCGTGTGCAGATGAACGGTGCACCGTTGAACACCTACAGCGTCCTTGATTACGCCTACGGCGACCCCGGCGACCTGCTCACCGCGGGCGCCATCCCCGAGCCAACCTCGCTGGCAACCCTCGCATTGGGTGCCGCAGGGCTGGCTGCGTGGCGCGGTCGTCGTCAGCAGGCTGCCTAAACGGGCATCGCTGGCCAAAGAAGTTATCCATGACGCAAGCCGCGCGGGTTTACCCGCGCGGCTTGTTTTTCTTGTTCGTTCAGCGTGCTCGCGATTTTGCCGCTGAATCGCCCAAAAAATAGCTTTGGCCTGTCGCCTCAGATTCACCTCGGGGTATAGTCCAGTGACGTCTGAAACTGAGGTTGCTCGATAGACACCGCTTGAAAAAGATCCCGAATGAACGCCAAGAAGCCCAAAGTACTGTTAATCGGATGGGACGCCGCCGACTGGGAACACATCAACCCGCTGCTCGAAAAAGGTCAGCTTCCCGCACTCGAATCGCTCATTAACGATGGTGTGATGGGCAACCTCAGCACGTTGCAGCCGGTGCTTTCGCCGATGCTCTGGAACTCCGTCGCGACCGGAAAGAACGCATACAAGCATGGCATCGCCGGTTTTGTCGAGCCTGACCCGCACCACGGCGGGGCGCGGCCGTTTGCCAGCACTTCCCGCAGTACCAAGGCAGTCTGGAACATTCTTTCGCAGAACGGGTTTCGTTGTAACGTGGTCAACTGGTGGGCAAGCCACCCTGCCGAGCCGATCAATGGGTGTGTTGTATCTAACTTGTTCGGAGCCGTCAGGTTCGACAAGAAAGACGGATGGATCGTTCCGCCGAAGACGATTCATCCCGAGCGGTTTACGAAGCAGCTGGCAAAAAACCGCGTTCTGCCTGAAGAAATCTCCGCGGAACAGGTATTGCCGTTTGTTCCACGGGGTCGTGAGGTCAATCAGGACGACGACAACCGCCTTTCGCTGCTTGCGACCAACCTCTCGGACATGCTCTCCACGCACGCCGTCTCGACGGCGGTCATGGAATTGCAGGATTGGGACTTCACGGCTCTCTATTACACCGCAATCGACCATTTCAGCCACTCGTTCATGTCCTACCACCCCCCGCGGCTGCCGTGGGTGAGTGAACAAGAATTCGAGCTTTACAAGGACGTCATCAACAGTGTTTACCGCTTTAGCGACATGACTTTGCGCCGCCTGATCGACCTCGCCGGGCCGGATGCAACGGTCATTGTGTGTTCTGATCACGGTTTTCAGTCCGGCGCGCAGCGCCCACGCCTGCTCCCCAACGAACCGGCGGCCCCTGCGGCGTGGCATCGACAGTTTGGCATATTCGTAGCGAAGGGGCCGAATATTAAGAAAGACGAGCGCGTACAGGGCGCCACGCTGCTCGATATCGCCCCCACGATTCTGAGCATGTTCGGCCTGCCCGCAGGCAAAGACATGGATGGCCGCCCGCTGGTCGAGATCTTCGAGCGCCCCCCGATGATCCAGGCCATCGACTCATGGGACGCCGTTGACGGCGAAGCCGGGATGATCAAGGAAGATACAGCCACTTCCAGCGCCGACGACGCCGATCAGATCATGCAGCAGCTTGCTGCACTGGGATACGTTGAGGCACCCGGCGCAAACAAAGAAGAGCAAGCCAAGCTGGCGCGCATCGAAGGCAAGTACAACATCGCCTCGAACCTGATCTGGTGCCAGAAACACCGGGAAGCGGCCGATTTGCTGCTGGAACTGCTTCATGAATCGCCATGGGAACCCCGATTCATCATGTCGGCGGTGCGGGCGTTCATCAACATGAACAACCTGACCATGGCCGAGAAGCTGCTCAAATCAGCATTTGACATTCGAGCCACGCGAAATCCCAACGCGATCCTGGCCTGGGCCGATATTCTGCGGCAGAAAAACGACCCGGAGCGTGCCCACGCCCTCGTGCTGCTGCTCGAATCCAAGATGCAGAATTCGCCCACCGCGCAGACCCAGTTTGGGCTGCATTACTTATGGCTGCGCAAACATGACGATGCCGAGCGCGCTTTCAGGCGCGCGGTTCAGTTACATCCTGAAAATGCCGAGGCGCATCAGGGGTTGTCAACCGTTTTCTGCAGGCAGGGAAAGAACCAGGAAACAGTTGATGCGGCGCTGGCGGCGCTAGGCTTCGTCTACCAGATGCCGCAGGCGCACCTGAATCTGGGGATTGCGCTGGCGAGGTCTGGCAACACTGAGCGTGCCATTGGCGCGCTGCGAACGGCGCTGCATTACAACCGCGACATCCGCAAAGCACACCGCTGGCTGGCAATCATCTACAACCAGAATCCGCTCACCCGCGCGCAGGCGGAGTTTCACAGAGATGAATTGAAGCGTATCGCCGGGCAGACCGCCCACATCTCCCATTCCGCCGGCGATGAAAGCGATGAATTGTTTCCGCTTCCCCCGATCCCTTCAGAACAGGACCGAGACCGAACTGTTTTTGAGCACCGCCCGGCACCCGACGCCAGCGGGCGACGGTCGGGGCGCGTTTTTACGCTCGTGTCTGGCCTGCCACGCTCTGGCACTTCGCTCATGATGCAGATGCTCGAAGCGGCTGGTCTCCCCCCGAAAACCGACGGCGAGCGCACTGCCGACGTCGACAATCCCAAGGGCTACTACGAGTGGGAAGCCATTAAGCAAATCGCCGCCAAACCGAGCCTGCTCGATGAGCCTGACCTGGAGAAGAAGGCGATCAAGGTCATCTCGATGCTCCTTCAGGCCATGCCCTACCGCCACGACTATCGCATTATCTTCATGACCCGGCCCATCGATGAAGTGATGGCGTCGCAGCAAGCCATGATTAAGAATCGTGAAACAACCGGGGCGTCGCTTTCGCCAGAGCAGCTTAAAGCGGGCATGGCATCGCACCGGGAAGAAGTATTGCGATGGCTGGACGGCCACCCGCGCGCCAAACACCTGGAAATCGATTATCCGTCGCTGGTCAACGATCCCGAGCCATTTTTAGAGCAGATCGCCAGCTTTCTCGGCCCGGAGTTGCTACCGCACCCCGAAAAAATGCGGGCAGTCATCGACGGAACGCTTTACCGGCGGCGGGGGAAGTAGGCCTTGGCGGCTCAAATGTCGCCGCAATTCTCCAAAAACCCGCCCCGCCGTTAGATTCCCGCTACTTTCTGCGTCTGAATTGGTGCAGGTAGTTGAAGGATCAATGGCTGACGGGTCTCTGGAAACCTCGCGGTGGGTGGCGCTTGCGGTGTCGGGCGACCGGTCGGCGTTTGCGCGGCTGATCGGGCTTCACGAGCGCCGATCACTGGCGACAGCCTTCGCGGTCGTGGGCTGCGCGGCAACCGCGGCCGACGTAGTGCAGGATGCGATGCTTCGCGCGTGGCAGCGGATTCACGAGTTGCAGGACCCCGAGCGGTTTGCGTCGTGGCTTAGCCGAATTGTCCGCAACCTGGCAATTGACACACTGCGCCGTTCCCCGCGCGCCGCGGCATCCATGGAACGACTCTCGCTTGTGCCCGTGCACGACCCGGACGCCGCCGAGCAAAGTGAACTGGCTGATCGACTGAACGGCGCGCTGGCTGAGTTGGATGCCACCACGAGGCTCGCAGTGACGTTGCGCTATTTTGATAACCTGTCGAGCGCGCAGATCGGCGACATGGTTGGGCTAAGCGGCGCCGCGATTGACATGCGCCTCTCACGGGCGCGCGGCGTGCTCCGCAAGAAATTGTCGTGCCTGCTCCCCGCTGAACCGCCAGCACTCGCCGACACCGTAATGCACCGAGGTGTGATGTGAAAGAAAGGCTTAAGACAGATTCACCCCCCCCACTTGAACCGCACGGGTCAGCCGCCGCCGGTGACCCGCTGGACGCGCTCTTGCGCCGCGGGCTGTCCGAGCAGCTTGATATGCACATCGGCCGTGCCGCCGAGCGGTTTCTGGCCGAGAGCGATCGCCCCGCCCTGACAGCACCGTCGGGCAGCGCGATGCGGCTCTGGTGGGCAGTTCCATTGCTCGCCGCAGCAGCCGTGGTGGCGATGTTCGCAGCGCCGGTGTTTCGCGCCGCCCAGTCAAGCCCGGCCGACCCATCAATTGCCTCGCAGCGGGCAACCAACCCGGGCCATCTTCCGTCGCACGGGGCCGATGCGTCGCTCACGCAGGTCAGATACGAACCGACCGAAGTCGGCGGTGCGGTGAAATGGGCTGACCAGTACGAAGGTATGGTCTGGCTTGATGACGAAACCCCCGCACAAAAGATCCGACGGCACCGGCTGGAAACGCTCGAGTGGACCGACCCGCTGGATTCCTCGCGCATCCAGATCACGCTGCCCAGAGAAGAGATTGTTCTGGTTAGTTCTCCGAAGCTTTGAACGTCCTGATTTTTGCGTTCCGGGAATTTCGGGTGCGACTTCGCACCGGTTTGTGCATTCAAGAGGAGTAGAGCAATGAATAGAGTAGCGACATGGATTCTCACAGGAATGTTTGCCGCCGGCACCGGTTGCGTGACGGCCCAGCCCGCGCGGGCGGATGATGCCCCCGCCGCCGCCCGCGAGGAGGCGCGCGCCGCGCAGCAAGCCGCTGAAGCGGCGCTCAAGGAAGCGCGCCGCGCCGAAACACAGGCCGGCCAGGCCGCTGCCGAAGTTCGTGCCAAGATTCGCGCTTCGGGCTTCGGGGGCGCGCCCACGGTGGATGTGTATGCCAGAAAGGTAAAGAAAGAGAAGGCGGCTTACCTTGGGGTGACCACCTCACCGGTGGCAGGCGCGCTACGGGAACATATGAAGCTGCAACGGGGGTTCGGCCTGGTGGTCGATACCGTCGAAGAAACCTCAGCCGCCGGGCAGGCGGGCATTCAGCAGTTCGATATTCTTCAGAAACTGAATGATCAATTGCTCATCAACACGCAGCAATTGTCAGTGCTTATCCGGTCGATGAAGCCGAATGACAAGGTATCCATCACGCTGCTTCGCGGGGGGCAATCCTCGACCGTCGATGTCACGCTTCAGGAGAAAGAGCTTCCCGTCCTCGGCGAAGCAAGCGGAGGCTTCGGCGGCGAGTTCTGGACCACCGAAGCACCCATGGGAGCCGCCCGCGCCGCTTTCCCGGCGGTAAACAGCATTGAACTGTCGCCCGCGGGCGAGTTGCAACTGTTCCGTAGCTTTGCCGATGAGGCATCAAGCTCGCAAAGTGTTTACAGCGACAGCGAAATGTCACTCACCATCAGCGGAACCGGTGACGAGCGCACGCTGGAAGCGAAAGACGCCGACGGCACCGTGCTGTTTGAAGGCCCCATTGCCACGGACGACCAGAGAAAAACGCTGCCCGATAAGGTCGCTGAGAAGCTGACCAAGTTTGAGTCGCGTCTCGAGAAGATCGGCACCAGCTCCGGAAAGAATATTCGGGTGCGCGTGATCGAACCCTAAGCCGTTCGCGCGCACGCCGCACAGTACGAGTTCTCCACGATCCGCCCGTCGCCTAACCAAAGGCGGCGGGCGCTTTCGTGCGCGGTATCTGCCGGATCGATCATCCCGCAATCTTGACGCGCCGTGGCGGCCCCGGGACAGTGCGAGGGTGAATGAGAAGACTCCGCCAGCGACCCGACCGACCGAAGCCACCCCCGGGGAGGCTCAACTTGAATCGGAGGTGAAAGGTCCACTGGCAACGCGCCTTGGCGAAATTGCCGGCGTCTTCACCCTGCTAGGCTTCACCGCCTTTGGCGGCCCCGCAGCGCATATTTCGATGATTGAAGATCAGGTGGTGACGCGTCGAAACTGGCTGACCCGAAAACATCTGCTGGACATCATCAGCGCGATCAACTTCATTCCCGGCCCCAACTCCACTGAATTGGTCATGCACCTCGGTTATCTGCGCGCGGGCATGGCAGGATTGGTAGTGGCCGGAGCGTGCTTCATCACACCGGCGGTGCTCATCATTCTGCCGATTGCCTGGGCCTACATCAGCTACGGCGCACTGCCGCGGGTCGCCGGCGTGATGGCGATGATCAGCTGCGCAGTGGTGGCGATCGTCGCGGTGGCGGCCTGGCGATTTGCCACACCACTCGCGCGCCAGCCTCAATCGATGGCGATTGCGCTCGCGTGCGCGGTGATGGCGATCCTTCTCGGCCGGTACACTCGACTCCAGCCGGAACTGGTCATTCTGGCTTTTGCCGGGCTGTCGGGCATTGTCATCGGCGAGTTCGCCCGGGCGCGATCGATGTTCCGCGCCATCGCTCCCCTGCCGCTTTCGGCCATGATGTCGATGCACGCTGCCGTGCCGGAGTATGTCCGTGGGATGGGATCACTTTGCCTGTTTCTGTTGAAGGTGGGCGCGACACTTTTCGGCAGCGGCTATGTGCTGGTGAGCTACCTGCGGAGCGGGTTGGTGATTGATCTGAAGTGGCTGACCGAACAACAGCTGCTCGACGCGATCGCAGTCGGGCAGTTTACACCCGGTCCGCTTCTGACCACGGCCACCTTCGTCGGCTATCTGCTCGGAGAGGGTCGGTTTGGCGGCGGACATGTCGGAGGTGTTGCCGGCGCGGTGTTGGCAACTCTGGCGATCTTTCTACCGTCGTTCATATTGGTCGCCCTCGTCGGACCGGTGATGCAGCGGCTGCGCGATAACCGCATCGCGCGCAACTCACTTGACGGCATGAACGCCGCCGTCGCGGCGCTGCTCATTTTGGTGTGCGTGCAACTCGGCGTGGCATCGATCAACGCCGGCGGGCTGGCAGGCGCCGCAGTCATGGCGGCAGCGGGCGTGATGCTCGCATTCAAGCTGAACGCGACCTGGGTGATTCTGGGCGCGATCTGCGTCGGTATGCTGCTGCCGGGATAACCCGGGTCACTCCACAAACACCTTGCGAGCCGCGGAAAACCCGAGCACAACCGGATCGTCTCCACCGGGCACAACGACCACTGCGCCGGCTACTTCATCTCGGTTCTCGACGCGCACGAGCGCGCCGGGGATCAAGCCCGATCGTTCCATGAGTTGCAGAAATGCCGGCTGCTGATCGGCCACTCGGCTCACGCGAAGACGTTTCTTCACCTCGCAATCGGCAAGACTCACGGCAGACGGTTCGGCCATTTTCCCGCGGGCCGACGGAATGGGGTCGCCGTGCGGATCGACACTGGGATGCCCGAGAAAGTCGTCGATGCGTTCGAGCACACGATCGCTGACGGCATGTTCAAGCTCTTCGGCTTCGGTGTGCACTTCCGACCAATCCAAACCGAGCGCTTTCACCAGAAACAACTCGAGCAATCGGTGTCGTCGAAGCACATGCAACGCCAGCTGCTCCCCCCCGCGGGTAAGCCGCACGCCGGTGCGCGGCGCGTACTCTGCCAGCCCGCTGTCCGACAGCGCCTTGACCATGCTGGTGGCGGTTCCCGGGACGACGTTCATGATCGTCGCGAGTTGCCCCACCGGCACCAGCCCGTCCGCCGTCGTCTGTTGCGCCAGAAATATCCGCTTGACGTAGTTTTCAACTGTACTGCTCGCCATCTTGATTACTCGAATGATACATCGCGAAGGCTCGCTTGACAAAACAACTACTACCCGTCATACTAATTTTGACTAATCAAAATTGCAATGATGAACACTCGTTTACTCCCAGTCGTCGGCTCGCTCCTTGCCTTTCCTTTGCTCGCGCAGGCTTCTGATAAGTCTGCGTTTCACCTGTTTAACCCAACCCCGCGCGAACTCATGCGCGACATGTCCACCGACCGGCCGGACGTGACCGAAAGCCCCATTACCGTCGATGCGGGACATCTGCAGGTGGAGATGAGCTTCGTCGAATACGCCCGAGACCGATCGACCGACCGGTTTGACGTTGCGCCCCTCAATCTCAAGATCGGATTAACCAACTTCGCAGACCTTCAACTCGTGCTCAATCCATACACACATATCGAATCCGCAGAAGTAGCTGTGGATGGCTTCGGCGATACCCAGGTGCGATTGAAACTCAACATGTGGGGCAACGACGGCGGAACAACCGCGCTGGCGTTGATGCCCTTTATCACGCTTCCCACCGGCGACGGTGATGTGGGCGTGAGCGAGGTGGAGGGAGGGCTGATCATTCCTTTCAGTACCGAGCTTCCGGCGGGTTTTGGGCTGGGGCTGATGCTCGAACTGGATTGCGTGCGAAACGATGCCGACGACGGATATCGGCTGGACCTCGTCCACAGCGCCGCCGTCGGGAGGGAGATCGCCGGGCCGCTGGGCGGGTTTGTGGAATATGTCGGCGTGATGCCGTTTGACCCGGACGACGGCGCCGACTCATACATCGCAACGCTCGGCGGTGGATGCACCTACGCGATCAGCCCCGACCTGCAACTGGATGCCGCGGTGCAGTTCGGGCTGACCGACTCGGCTGACGATTTTTCAATATTGCTCGGACTTTCATTCCGCATCTAACTTTCTTTGCAGGAACGCTCATGCGACCAGTTTTTCTCTGCATTTTGTTCTGCGCGTTGTCGCAAGGATGCGATCAACCTTCAGCGACGCAGGCCACGGCGACGAAACCGCGCGTCGTCGCCACCACAACGATGATCGGCGACCTCGTCAGGCAGATCGGTGGGGAGGATGTGGCTCTAACGGTGATCATGCCGGCGGGGGTTGATCCGCATTCGTTCAAGCCTTCGACCGCCGACATGGCCGAGGTTGCCCGGGCCGACCTGGTTTTCTACAACGGCCTGCATCTCGAAGGGAAGATGGTCGAGTTGCTCGAACAAAAGCTGGGCGGGCGAGCATTTGCCATCACGCGCGATATGCCCCGCGGAAAACTGCTTGCCTGGGCCGAAGGCGAATCGGGCGCATACGACCCGCATGTTTGGTTTGACCCGACGCTGTGGGTCGATGCGGCAAAGCTCATCGGCGCCGAACTGGCAAAGAAAGACCCCGCCAAGGCCCCCGACTACCACAACCGCACCGCGGCGGCGGTCGAAGCGCTTATGTTGCTGGACGGTGAGGTCCGCGGCAAGTTGGCGATGATCCCCGCCGAGCGCCGTGTGCTGATTACGAGCCATGATGCGTTTAGCTACTTCGGCCGCGCCTATGATATTGACGTGCGCGGCCTGCAGGGAATCAGTACAGAAACGCAGGCCGGGCTAACCAACATCACCGCAGCGGTGGATCATATTGTGGCGAAAAAAATCCCGGCGATCTTCGTGGAAAGCTCGGTGCCACACAGCACAATCGAACGCGTGGTGGCCGACTGTAAAGCTCGCGGTGTTGAAGTAACCATCGGCGGCGAACTTTACAGCGACGCAATGGGCAGCCCCGGCGAGCGTCCCGGCTATGCGGTTGACACTTACGCCGGAATGATGCGATACAACGTTGATCTGCTCGTCAACGGGCTGAGGTGATTGCACCCATGAACGCGCTATCGACAAGCGATGCACCCGCGATGGAAGTTCACGACCTGACCGTGAGCTATCACCGCCGTCCGGTGCTGTGGAACGTCGATCTCGCGGTGCCCGCGGGCACACTCGTGGGCATTGTCGGGCCGAACGGCGCGGGCAAGAGCACGCTCATCAAGGCCGTCATGGGGCTGTTGCCATTGAGCAGCGGCTGGGTGCAGGTGTTTGGCTCACCGATCGACACGATGCGCAAGAAAGTAGCATATGTGCCGCAGCGGGAAAGCGTTGATTGGACGTTTCCCGTCACTGCGATGGATGTAGTGCTCATGGGCCGCTTTGGTCATGTGCGATGGTGGCAGCGCATCGGCCGGCACGATCGCGAAATCGCCCGCGAAAGCCTGGCAAAAGTCGGCATGCTCGGCTTCGCCGACCGGCAAATCAGTAATCTTTCCGGCGGGCAGCAGCAGCGAGTGTTTCTGGCCCGCGCGCTCGCGCAGCAAAGCGATCTTTATTTAATGGATGAGCCTTTCGCAGGCGTCGATGCGGCAACCGAATCGGCCATTATGACGCTGCTGCAGGAGCTACGCACCGCCGGCAAAACAGTGCTCGTCGTCCACCACGATTTGCAGACCGCGGAACAGTATTTTGACATGCTCATCCTGCTCAATATGCGCCTCGTCGCATTCGGACCAACCGCAGAGGTGTTTACCCCAACATTGCTGCAGCAAACCTATGGCGGGCGTCTGACGATCCTCTCCGAAGTCGCCGATGCGGTGGCTCGCGCCGAGCGCGGCGAAAAAGAAACGCTTCGCAACGGCATCACGACGCCAGAGAAACTGTAGCGCGATCATGCCTCTGGAAGCGTGCTCAATCTCGCTCAACGAACAACTGCCGCAACCGGGTGCGTTGCTGGCGGCTGGGTTCTACACCGATGCGCCGTGGTTTGACGCCGTTTCTCGCTTCATCCGATCGCTGTTTGACTCGCGGTTTGACTCTGCCGACTGCGTATTGTGGGGTGCAGTCGGGCTGGGCATTGCCTGTGGCATGCTGGGCGCGTTTGTTGTGCTTCGGCGACAGAGTCTGCTCGGCGATGCGATCGGCCATGCGGTGCTGCCCGGCGTGGTGGGCGGATTCCTCGCCGCGGGCAGCAAATCGACCCCCGCCCTGCTACTGGGCGCGCTGCTGGCAGGCCTTGCCGCTGCCGGAGTCATCGCTCTGCTGCAGCGGACAACCGTCCTCAAGAGCAGCGAATGCATGGGCGTGGTCTTTACCGGTTTCTACGCCATCGGCATCGTCATGATCAAGCGGCTGCAGAACAATCAGACGCCCGGCCAGGCTGGGCTGGAACGCTTTCTGTTCGGACAGATCGTTGGGATCAGCCTGAGCGATGTCATCCTCATCGGCGCCATCACCGCCGGCGCGGGGCTTTGTGTCTGGGTCTTCTGGCGCACGCTTGCGGTCAGCAGTTTTGATCACGAGTTTGCCCTCAGCACGGGCGTGCGCGCCATCACTATCGAGCTATTGCTTACGACGCTGCTCACCGTGGCGATTGTAGCGGGAATTCAGGCTGTGGGCGTGGTGCTCGTCGCGGCGCTGCTCGTCACGCCGGCGGCGACGGCGTATCTGCTGACCGATCGCCTGCATCGCATGGTCATACTCTCTGCGGCGCTTGGAGCGATTGCGGGGGCGGTGGGAATCGTTCTCAGCATCGCGCTGGCCCGGCCCGGAAAGGACATGCCCACCGGCGCTACAATTGTTTTCACAGCCGGTGTGCTTTTTGGCTTGGTGTTTCTCGTCGCGCCATCGCACGGCGTGCTCCCGCGGGTGATGCGGCTCATCAACAAGCGCCACCGTACCGCCGCCGAGAATCTGCTTCGGACGATTTACCTCACCATCGAGCGCCGCGGCAGCGATGTCGACCGGCGATTTGGCATCGACGACATCGCCGCCGTTCGACACGAACAGCCCGCATTCGTTCGCCGCATGGCCCGCCACGCCGCCCGCCGGGGGTGGGTGGATGCAGGCAGTGCCGATCCGGTCATTCTGACCGATCTCGGCCTGGCCGAAGCGAAGCGGGTCGTACGCAATCATCGCCTTTGGGAGCTGTTTCTAACGCAACAGGCCAATCTTGCCGCCGACCATGTGCATGCCGATGCCGAGTACATCGAACACGTCCTCCCGCGGCCGGTCGTTGAACAACTGGAACGAATGCTCGACCAGCCCGCAGAAGACCCGCACGGAAAGGCAATTCCAACATGACCGCGCCCAACCGCAACATCATCACAATTCTGGATTCCGGCATCTGATTCACCCCGTTCGCCGATGTTTGAGTCGCTTCACAACATCTTCATCCTTCCCTGGCAAGACGCCCGGCTGGTTTTCTGGCCGCTGATTCTTCAGGGAATGCTGGTTTCCTGTGCGCTGGGCCTGCTCGGGTGTTTTCTGGTGGTGCGCGGCATGTCGCTGCTCGGCGATGCCCTGTCGCACGCTGTGCTGCCGGGGATCGTAATCGGGTTTCTCGTTGCCAATCACTTCGGCACGGCATCGCTGCACTCGCCGTGGATCCTGGTCGGGGCCACCGCGATGGGTCTCGTGGCGGCGGTGCTTGTAGAGCTTGTTCGAAAGCAGAGCCGCGTGAAGGAAGATGCGTCGCTGGGCATCGTTTTCACAACGCTGTTTGCTTTCGGGGTGATTCTCGTCAGCCGATACGCCGGTCAGGCCGATCTCGACCCCGGCTGCGTGCTGTATGGCAACATTGAGTATTTCACCAGCCTCGATGGCTCGCTACCCGATGGCGTCATCCCGATGGCGGTCATCCTCTCGCTTCTCGTGCTTGGGATCATCGTGTTTTATCGCCCGCTGCTCATCACCACCTTCGATCCGAGCCTTGCTGTGAGCGTGGGCATTGCGGTGGGTGTGGCGCATTACGGACTGATGACGGCACTTTCGCTGACGATTGTCGCCAGCTTTGAAGCCGTCGGGGCGATTCTCGCGGTCGGATTGCTCATCGTTCCCGGCGCAACAGCGAGGCTCTGGACCGACAAACTCGGTCGCATGTTGTGGTTTACCGTGGCATTCTCGATCGTCAGCACGCTGGCAGGATACTGGCTGAGCCATCGGTCCAACCTCAACAGCAGCGCCGGCGCGTGCATCGCGGCGGCGGGGTTTGGGATGTTTGTTGTGTCGTGGCTGATCGCACCCCACGCCGGCCTGCTCAGCCGCTGGCTCGTGCGCCGTCGGCTTCGGCGAAAGATCGAGCTGGAAAACCTCATCAAGACCATCGGCGAGCTGACCCCCGTTGCGGCGAATCCGCCGGCGGTCGATGCAGAAGCGCTGCGCCGAGAACTCCACTTCACCCCCGGACAACTGCGCCGGGTACTAGATCGTGCGACGACGGCGGGCTTGCTCGAAACCTCCGCAGCCGGCATCACCCTCACCACCACAGGCAAGGCGCGCCAGCAGCGTCTGGCCCACGCACATCTGGCATGGGAAGCCTACCTGCAGGAGCACCTCGGTCTCCCCGCCGACCACGTCCACGACGCCGCAGAGTGGATCGAGCATTACCTGCATACCGACAAGCTCGCCGCAATCGCGCCCGCGACGGAACCAAGGTAGTCGCCCAGGCTGCGTTGCACATCCGCAATTGAACTGGTTACTCTGGCGTACGGGCCTTGTACTTCAGGCTCATCACCGGTTCGCCGGTCGGGGCGTCGCCTTTCCACCGGCGCGCCGTGAACTCGTCGGGCACGGAGAAATCGAACGTGATATACCATGCTTGATCTCCGTCCGGCCCGAAAAAGCGCCATACCGCGCCAACAGTGTTTGCGTCGTGCAATGCCAGATGTCCCCGGGCTGTTGCGCCCGATTCCATCGTCTGGACGAAGTATGGCGCGCCCACTTCGTGGTCCCACCCACAGAGCAATGTCGCGTGTGGAGTGACCGACGTCTCATCGCCAAGCGCCCCTTCTACGATCAATCCATCTTCATGCACGTCCGGCCGCCAGCGCGTCGTGCCGTGAAGTTGTCTTCCGCCGGGAAGCTCCTGTTTCATCTCAAATGTCTTACCCGCACACTGCTTCAGAAGCGCCAGCACCTGCCGGCCCCGCTCAATTGCGCGCGGATCATCAAGCCGCTTCTTCATGTGTTGCAGCGTGGCGGTGTTGCCCTGCATAAAGAACTGGTAGGCCGTGTCAAATGCTTCGCCGGGTTGGTAGCCCATTCCCACAACCCTGACGCGCGTAATCGCGGGGGTGAGCGGTTCGAGCGTGATGACGCTCCAACCGGTCTGGCAAATCTTCACAAGCCACTCCGGCGCGCCCGCAGGCGCAGTGGCCTTTAGCGCGAGCATCCGATTGGGTTCATATGCCAGAATTGTGTTGACGATGGCCTGGTCGGAATCGAGATCGGTCCCGGGGCGATATGCGCTGCGAATCTGACCACCTACTCTGAAATCGACTTTTGCGTCGGCTACCCCCATGGCCTTGCAGAAACCGGGGCCTGTGGTGAAACACTCAAAAATCTCCTCTGCCGGGGCATGGATGATGGTCTCCGTCGTCAGCGTTTCACCTCGTGCCGGTTGCGAAGTCGGCGCCGAAGTTGGCTGCGGCGAAGTGGCTGCAAGCGCCCCTTCTGGATGCCAGCCAAGAAGAAACGCAATCGTCAGTATGCCTTTGCAGATGAATCTCACGATCATTGCTTCGCCTCTCTCTGCAGTTCACCGGAAACCGCTGCCTTGCCGCGGGCTTGAGCTTTGATAACTGCGATCCATCCTTCCGAGGAACACATCGCGAGTCGATCACCGTCTGGGCTGAAGCGCAGGTTGTAGATATCACCGGCGCGCGGGATGTAGCGCATCAGGGTTGCGCCGGTTGACGCATCTATCAGATAAAGCGCATCCCCCGCGATAGCCAGTCGAGTCCCATCGGGCGACCAGGCAACCCTCTGCAGACCCCGCCCACTCACACGGCGCTTCCAGTGCTGCTCATCGCTCCCCGCCGGGCCAACCACCGCAAAGCCATCCGCGCCGACGGTGGCGAGCAGCTGACCATCTGGACTAAACGCGACCCCCTCGACCGAACCATTATGCCGCGGCATTGTGGCTACGCACGCTCCGGCGTCCATTGACCACACCCGCGCCGAGCCATCCTGCGCACCGGTTGCCAAATGCGTCGAGTCGGCGCTGAACGACACCTCGTGCAATCCTTTGTTGTGGCCTTCAAGCGTCCAAAGCAAATCACCGGAATCGACGTCATAGACACGTGCCACTTTGTCGCCAAATGCGCCGGCAACACGTTTTCCGTTCGCCGAGATGTCGCAGCCGTATGCAGGCGTTTCTCCCAGCTCAATCGTGCGGAGATGCGAGAGATTCCGGGCATCGAAGATGCGCATTGTCTTATCCCAGGAACAAGTAACGACGCGTTCGCCCTCGCGCGATCGCGCGCTCCAGTTGCTCGATGTCTCATGAGCCGTCACCTGCCTCAGCAGCGCCGCAGAGTGTGAATCGTAGACGCGGAGCGTGCCGTCGTAACCGTTGACGACTAACTCATCTCCATTGGGCGAAAACGAGAGGCCATAACAACCCTTTGGCCCATCCCACGTTAGAACTTCGACATTGGGTGCGGCCACACCAAACTCAAGCAGGCGCTGATCGTGCCCGGCGGTGAAGGCGCGGTTGCCGTCGGGCGCGATTGCGACCGCTGACACGCCACCGGCATGGCCGCGCAGCTTGCCGCAAAGAGTGCCGGCGTTCACATCCCATATGCGCAACTGTTCATCGGCGCAGGTCGTCAGCACCCGTCTGCTGTCCGGGGTGAACGCCACCGCCGTCACCCAACCGCCGTGCCGCAGGGTGTGCATGAGCCGGCCGGAAGCCGCTTCAAAAACACGGGCCGTATCGTCCTTGCTACCGCACGCGATCCACTTTCCATCCGGCGACCACGCCACGGCATTCACGGCGCTGTAGCGGCCTTCGTCGGGAAGTCGAATAGTCGCCTCAATCGACCGCTGTTCAATCTTGCAGACCCACAACTCACCATCCCACGAGCCGGCAACCACCCGCAGTCCATCCGGCGACACCGCGATGCCACTCAGCGGCTTCACACCCAGCCCGCGAATCTCCCCTGCCGCTTCACCGGTGGCAACGGTCATAAACTTCAAGGTGCCGTCCACCCGCGGCGCGCTCGCCGAAGCCGTGTAGTTGCCCGCAATAACAAATTGACCGTCTGGTGTGAACGCGACGCAGGTAATCGGCGTGTTGAATGCCGTCCAGTCGCGTTCCTTCTCCCCGGTTTGCACATTCCATATCCGCACCGTGCGATCCGCCCCGCCGGCAGCCACACGCCGGCCATCCGGAGAGAAGGCAACCCGATACGGCTCAGCGGTGCATCCTTCGAGCGTGCGAACAACATTTCCCCGGAGGTCCACTAACTGGATCTGGTGCTCCGTGGTCGCAACCGCCAACAGCTCGCCATCGGGCGACACCGCGAGTTGCCACGCCGGACCGGTGGTCCGGGCGACTTCGCGATCTGATTGGTCAGCCATTGATTTCAGAAACAACCACTCGAAACCACGGTGCTCCAGCGGAGCATCGGCGAGCCACTGGCGCGCAGCCGAAGGTTCATCCAGCAAAAACGCCGAGCGCGCCGCAGCCACATGTGCCGCATACGATTGCAACGTCGCCGGAACTGACGGCTGCGCCACGGGCAGGGTTGCCGGTCGCGCCCCATCTTCGCCCAAAGCCGGAGTGGCACAAACGACACCGGTCAGCCATAGCAGCAAGACAGTTCGAAGTCGCATACAAACTCCCGAAACGATTTCATCGCCAGACAGCGAGCACCACCGCCCCGCCGGTGAGGAAGACCAATTGATATGCCGTGTCGATGATGTAAACCCCGAGGTGCTTCGTGCTTGCCAGCCAGCTTGTGAGGTTGATCGGCAGTGCGATCGCAAGCCAGAGCACCAACCCAGCCAGTGCACCGGCAATCACGCCCGACAACGCCAGATTCTGCACCAAAATCGCGAGAAACACCGCAAAAATGGCGTAACTGACAATCATCCCGCCAAAAAACAGCGCCGGCGGGCGCGACTTCTGCATCGCGGCAACCTGCTCGGGCGTGTATCGGTTATACTTGACCCAGAGCGGGCCAAAGGCGGTGTACCAGACCGCGCCGAGGAAAAACGTCGCGATACAAACGACCGCGATCGCCAGCCAGTTCAACGCCGCAAAATCAATACCCATGTCCACTCCTTCGCAACCAGCTTTTCCTTCCCCCACGCCGGCAGAACGCATCGCTTACGCCCCCATCGCCGCCACGGCGGAACGCGAGCGCGCCGCTTCGCGCTTCAGCGCGTCGATGTAAGCTCGAAACTGTGCAACCGAGTCATCAAAAGGCTGCAGATTCCCCGCCGCCCGCGCCTGCATGATGGCGCCCTCCATCACTGTCAGGACCATTCGCGATAGCTGCTCACGATTACAGGTAGGCGGAAGGCGGTCACCCGCCGCATCGAGCCACCCCTTTACGATTGCAGCCCAATTGGCAAAGTTGCGGTGAATGAGTTGGCGCGCCTCGGGATGATCGTCCGCCACCTCGAGGGCCAAATTCCCGATCGGACACCCCATCCGACAACCAAAGAGCTTCATTCCGTCGCGATATTGCTCTAGTAATGAAAAGATTCGTTCAAGTGGGTCTGCGGTCCTAGCCTCGACCGCATCCATCACCTGAGGCCGTAGCTCGCCGAGGGCCCATTCAAGCACGCCCACCAGCAACTGCTCCTTGCCTGAAAAATAGTGGTACAAACTCCCGGAGTTGACCCCCGCCTCCCTCAATATCGTGGCGACACTCGTGGCGTGATAGCCCTGTTCGTGAAAGAGGCGAAACGCGACTTCCAATATCCGCGCCTTGGTATCCTGAGGCTCCAAACCCAAGCAAACTCCTTGATTGAACGATCAATCTAACATTGATTGAATGATCAGTCAAGCAGAATCACTGCTTAAAGCTGTGCAAATCGATCGGAGCTGTGGGGCCGTGCGCCGCCACCTGTTGTAAGCCTGTCGCTCCTATTGCGAGTCGGCCTCGCGAGTACCTCTTCGGGCCTGCTCGTTTCCGCTCTCTCTTTGACCAATCACGGCCCGCGAACTTACTTCGATCGCGCCAACGCACCTTGCAATCGGTGGAAGTCCGCTTGGCTGCACAAGGACAGTGGGGCCGCTACATCAGGTGCTTTCGACGGGGTCGGCGGTCGTTGCACCCGATACAAGCGACTTTGCCACGCAGGCACAATCCCCCCATCGATCAAGCCGCTGGATGCGTCTTGGTGTGCCACTGGCCGGCTTGTCCGCCGGCCGACTCGTTGGAACGCGTTTCGCAACGCGAGGAGTAGTGAAATGAACCCGAGGAATCTCGCTGGGTACGACCCACGTCAGTACGAACGATACGGTCACCGCGGAGGAGAACATAGACACCCGGTTGACACCGAATCCGAATCAGGACGCCAGGCGCAACAGCGTCATAGCCAGGGATACGGCCAGTCCGGCAGCGAATATGACGACATGGGCGATTCATATAGCCGACAAGATCGTTCCGCGCAGAGGCGGGCGCGCGAGGGCGATGTCTTCGCCGACGACTATGGTAACGAACGATATGAGTCGCAGTCCGCCGGGCCACAGGGCTATGGGCGCCATCAGGGCATGGGCTACGGCGGGATGGGATATGGCACCTCCGGTCAGTCTCGCCAATCCAATCAAGGCAGTTCGCAGCAAGGTTACGGACAATCGCGCAACTATGGCTCCTCCGGATACCAATCGGGCGGCTACGGCGATCAAGGTGGCCAAGGCGCTTACGCCGGTGGTGACCAACAAGCCGGTCGGTCGCAATCCGGCCGCTGGCAAGGCGGCACGCAATCCGGGTCTTCCGGCGGGCAAACCGGATGGAGCGGAATGTCAGGTAACCAAACGCGGCAAGGTGAGCAACAACGCTCCCAACAAACCGGGCGAGGTCCGAAAGGTTGGAAACGATCTGACGATCGCATTGAGGATGACATCTGCGAATGCCTGTGTTTTGGCAGCGAAGTTGATGCCTCAGAGATTGAAGTCAAAGTCCAGAGTGGCGAAGTAACGCTCAGCGGCACCGTCAACGACCGCTGGTCGAAACGCCGTATCGAGGAGATCGCCGAGCAGGTGAAAGGTGTTCAAGACGTTAACAACCAGTTGAAGGTGAAACGTCAGGATGCTGAATCGGATTCCTCCTCGGCTTCCTCGTCGTCGTCCTCACTGACGGATTCGTCCTCCTCCGCGAGCCGTCAATCCGGCCGATCCGATTCGGAGCGAGCCGGCAAGAGCAATGGGGGCACGACCGGCGCAAGTTCGCGATCGACCTCATCATCGCGGCCGACTGCTTGATTCAAACTGTAACTCCACGCGGGGTTTGATCCGCGTGAGACGTCGGCCTCGTGTTTTCGATGGCTGCGTTCGTATCGACCACCAACAACATGACACTGCGGGAGTAAAAAATTGCCGATTTACGGCAGTCTCCGGCTGAGTCGATCTAGTTTATCTCAACACGACCCGCAAATTGACGGGTCAAAAGGAAGTGTTCCATGGTTTCGAAACATGTTTTCGCGGCTGTTGCCTCGATGTCATTATTGGTTGCGGGCGCACATGCGCAGCAAAGCAACGATCCCAACCGCCCGGCGGGCACAGGTCAACAGCAGCCTGCCCAGCCTGGCCAGGGGACTGATCGCCCCGACGCCCGCGGGGCCGACTGGCCGATGCAGGAGAAAAAGGAGAATACGGCCCAGGGACGTAACGACGATCGCAAAACGGACGGCGACATGACCGCCAACTCGTTCGAATCTCAGTTGCGTCAAATCGCCCAGAACCCGGAAAATGCCGGTGATCGATTGTTCGTGTTATGCGCATCCAAGGCAAACACGGCCGAGGTCGAGATGGCCCGCCGTGCAATGCAGAAGACGCAGGATCCGGAAATCAAACGCGTCGCACAGACCCTCATCGATGACCATACGAAAGCCAATGAAAAGCTATCAAAGGTCGCGAGCGAGTTGAATGTGCAACCGATCACCAGCTTGCCAACAGGAAAGCAAACCGAAGCAGAGGTGCTGTTTTCGTTGCCGAATGAGCAGTTTAACAAGGCATATCTTTCGCATCTGAAAGCATGCCATGCCGCTGCCATCAGCAAGTATCAGGATCAGGTGGCGCTCAGCCAGAACAGCGCAGTGAAGAACTACGCACAGGAAACGCTGACTCACCTGAACCATCACAACCAGATGATCTCGCAAGCAGCCCAACAGGCCGGTCTGCCCGCGGTTGCAGGTGCGAGCATGGCACCCGCCGGCGACTAGCCGCAAAGCATCCTGAGACCCTGCACTGGCCCTAACTCCGCCCGCCGGCCGAACGCGTAACCGCATTCAGCCGGCGGGCGTTTACATAACGCCAACACCCTGGCAAGCCCGCACCATCCGCGCCGCGAATGCACACGCAACCCCCGGAGCAACGGGCCACGTCCTACCCCCCAGCTCCAGGTGGTCGTGGTTGGCGCGTGACCCATACCAATGGCTTCACGCAGACGGCCCGCTAGCTAAACGTTGCGAAGTGCCGGCACCGCCCCCGCGACCGTTGACCCAAGCGAGTTGCTCACACTGGTGATGTTCCAGTTGGCGTCCTGCTGCACATAGAGCCGTTGGTTGAGTCCCACGCCGGAATGGTACCGCGCCGCAGCGAAATCGCCGCCGCCGTAGCCGCTGACGATGATTTTGCCGTCCCAGGTGTGGCCGATGCCGACCCAGGTGTCGCCCCAGCCGGTGGCGATGTTGGTTTCGACCACGCCGTCGGTGTCGAAGGACGAATCCAACGCGCCGCTGGTCGTGTAGCGGAGCAGCATGGCGTTGCCGGTGCCAACACAAAAAGCAGCGATGGCCGCGTCCAATTCGTGCCGGTGACTTTACCCGTGCACGTCTTTAACTCTGTCCAATTGGAGGTTGTTCGATGATCCCGTCTTCCGTCGTCGCAGTTTAGAGTTCTCAATCCACAGCATCAACACTCCTGTATCTGCAAATTGGACAAGCCAACGCAAAAAGGGAATGGATGACAACAAGATGGCAAAAGCTACAACTATCCCGATGACAACATTGCCACCCGTCACTCGATTTGAAACTACCACCCCAAATGCAATTATCAATGTAAGCGCGGCGAGGGCAGCGACGTACAGCAGGAGCGTGACCAAATAACTGACAATGACTGCGCTGAGTGACACGCAGAATCGTAGAACAAGTGCAACGTATCTTGACATTGGATGACCTCAATTCAATCGCACTTTTCACACTCTTTCAGGCAGGCCAGTGAATCCACAGTGAACTTAAGCCAAGCAAGCGCATTTGCGGCTCTTCCAAGGCCGCTTGCGGTCTTGCCCCACTGACTACGGAAGTGTCCAGCAACAGCCTGTCCAGTGACGTTGCCTTTTGAAGTTTCCAAAAGTTCAAACGCACCTGCTATTGCCCAGCCGGTACC
Source organism: Phycisphaerales bacterium UBA2421 (assembly GCA_002343075.1). Lineage (GTDB taxonomy): Bacteria > Planctomycetota > Phycisphaerae > Tepidisphaerales > Tepidisphaeraceae > UBA2421. Next base: position 34,314 of record DDRH01000019.1, read on the forward strand.
AGCAATCTGCGCGCCGGTGCGAAAACCACCATTTAATACATCATAGTTGGTTTGCGCACCGGATTCGAAGCCGACACCGTTTCCGTTTCGTAAACCTGTGTAGTCAAATATCGGTGTTAGAGGTCGCACTCCGTCAATAAGGTCATCGAGCGTCTTATCTTTCATACAGTTGCCCCAACACTCGGCACTACGTCGTTCTCCTGGATCGAAAGTGTGACTAGTTCCCCCAAGTTTTTCAGCTAGGGAATCTATGCCCGCCGAATCGCCAAGGCCGTTGAATCGGTCATTTACGGTTTGGTCAAAAGCCGCCTGAACCTCAGGGCTGGCCTGCCCGAACATGGCAGCAAACGCTTCGCCCCAGCCATCGTTCCATGCTAAGCCACTGGAATCTCGAGCAAAAGTTGGACGTGAACTTAGGTAAGAGTACAAATTCATCCCATCCTGATACGCCGTGCCCAGCGGGTCGTCGGCGGTGAAGCGGCCGAGCGTGTTGTGCAGGTACCGCGCCCGGTTGTAGATCAAGTTGGTCTCGGCGTCGTGCTTGAGACCCTGATGCCCGATGTTGAACGCGTAGTCGCTGGTCGTCGGGTTGGCGTTCACCGTGAAATCATCATTCAACACCGTCCGCTGGCCGTACGGCGTGTAACGGTAGCGTTCGACCGTTGCACCTGCGGGGTTGCTTACGCTGGTGACGTTGTAGTTGGCGTCCTGCTGCACGTACAAGCGCTGGTTGAGGCCCACGCCAGAATTGTACCGAGCCGCCGCAAAATCCCCGCCGCCGTAGCCGCTGACCACGATCTTGCCGTCCCAGGTGTGGCCTATGCCCACCCAGCTGTCGCTCCCGCCGAAATCCTGCGTGACCACGCCGGCGGTGCCGAAGGTGGTGTCGAGCGCGCCGGCGGTGGTGTAGCGGAGCAGCATGGCGTTGCCAGGATCGATAGTCGACGCGACGACGATCTTTCCGTCGGACTGTAATGCCACGCCGCCGGCGATGTTGAATGCGCCGGCGGTGTCGTAAATGTCGTAGCCGTCGGAACTGAGGCGCGGGCCAGGTTTGCCAGCGGGCGGGGGCATGATCGCATTGTACCGCAACGCGTCGGGCCGCGTGGGCAAATCTGCTTGAGACGCGTGGATGTATAAAGAAAATCCGGTCTGTAAACGTATATGTACATTGCCGTGCGGAGTGCAGACGGGTTGGAAACCCGGGCTACGAACAGGCACCAAGATCGGATGCCCCGCGTGAACCACGGGCGGCTCGGCGGGATGGGGGGGTCGCAGTTCTTAACGGAATGTTAGGGTGTGGTTAGTACTTAGTTTGGTTGTAAGTTGTTATGGGGTAATGGTTTAGGTGACGTTTTGCAAAATGTTCCGCGCGGAACAATTTGCAGTGGGCAGTCGGCAGAGGCAGTGGGCAGGTGAATGTTCCGCGCGGAACAATTGGCTTGTTGCTCGCTGCTCCCGATTGCCTGGCCGCCGACTTACCCTCCCCCTGGCCCCCTCCCGGAGTACCAGGAGGGGGAGATGAAACATTGTTCCGCGCGGAACAATGACACCCCATCTGCCCTCTGCCCTCTGCCCACCGCCCACTGCCGACTGCGCACTGCCCGCTGCCGACTGCCCACTGCTCTCTGCCCACTGCGAATTCATTTCCTGGCTGCTCGCGCTCGCGGGGCATCTTTGCGGCGGTGACAGGCTGACGTGCTGGCTTTCATGGCAAGCTGCCCGTGCCACTCTTTGGTGGTACGGACAGTCTGCCTACGTTGGCGTGCCGGATAGAGTGGCGCTAGTCGTGGATGGTTGGCTCGTTGGTGTTGCTCAGCCCGCCGGTGTTGTAAAGGGGGAGTTCCGGGATGGGGCCTTTGGGGACGAGCGGGCGGGCGAGTTGCGACTCGGCTTTGAGGCTCGGCCCGGGAACGATGTTCAGCCGGGAGAGCGCTGCGGTGACTTGTGTATCGGTGTTGTCGAGCGAATAGGCGCGCTTGAGCAGCGGGATGGCGCGCTGCTGCTGGCTGATTGATTCGAGGTAAAGCCCGGCTTCACGGACGTAGTGGAAGTTGTTGGGGTCGATGTTTACCGCGCGCTCGTAAGCTTCGATGGCGCTGTCGTGGTCGCCTCGCTGCGCGTAGACCCTTGCGAGGATGTAGTTGTCATCGGTCTGGCCACGGGTTCGGGCGCGAAGCTCGATGGCATTGAGTTCGACATCGGTGTTGTCGCCGGTGGCAATGGCGCTGGCCCAGCCGTTGAGGACACGATAGCGAAACTCCGGGTCTTGCTTGCCTTCCATGGTCGTATCGATGACCTGGTAGCTGGTTTTGTAGGCGGCGAGTGCCTGCTGGTATTGGCCGAGCTGTTCGTTGGCGGCACCGAGGTAGTAGTAGCTACGGTAGTCGCGGGGGTTTTGCCGGACGGCATTGCGGAAGGCACCGGCGGCGTCGGCGTAGGCTTGACGGTTGTAAAGCTCGATGCCTTCCCGTCGGGAATCTTTGCTGTAGGTGACGACATCGGCACACCCGCCGACTACACCGAGTGCGACTGTCGAGAGCAGGCAAACCGACCGAAGCGACTTAAGCGACTGGCTTGTTCTGATTGATTGAATCATCGCTACCTCCATGCAGCATGCGAGAATGGGTGGCACTCCGGCCACTTTGTAGTGTAAAAACTACCGGCAACTTGCAAAAATGCAAGAAAGCTGCGCGCGAGGCGAAAGCGAATCGGGCGACATTCGTCTCGCTTTCAGGAGGCGCGTGGCGCAAAATTGCCGGCGCGGACTCGGCCGTCGCAAGGAACATTTCAGATGACCATTCTTCCCGCGATCGCGATATCGGCGGTTGTACTGACGCTGGCTTACGCTGTTTATGGCCGGCTGGTCGTGCGTTGGCTGGGTGTCGATGCGTCCCGGCCGACGCCGGCGGTGACGATGGACGACGGGAACGACTTTGTGCCCGCGGCGCCGGGGGTGGTGCTCGGCGGGCACTTTACGGCGATCGCTGCCGCAGGGCCGATTCTCGGGCCGATCATCGCCGGGCTGATGTTTGGCTGGCTCCCGGCGCTGCTTTGGATTTTACTCGGCGCGATCTTCATCGGCGGGGTGCACGATTCGGGGGCGTTGCTTGCGTCGATCCGCCATCGGGCGCAGTCGATCACACAAGTCGTCCGCGAGCACATGTCGCCGACGGCTTACGTTACCTTTCTCATGTTTGTCTGGTTGAGCCTGATCTATGTGATTATCGCGTTTACCGACGTCACCGCAGCGACGTTTGCAAAGTTCACTTCGTTTGAAGAGACCCGTGACGGCATCACCCGGAGCTTCTCGCTCAACGGAGGTGCCGTGGCGATCGGCGCGACCGGCTATCTGCTTGCGAGCGTCTCGATGGGATTGCTCTTGCGCCGGACAAAGGCGCCTTGGTGGCTGCTGCTGGTCATTCATTTCGCCGGACTGGTTGCGACCATCCAATTCGCCCCGGCGATGGCGAGCTGGCTCGCGGGTCATGGGCTGTCGTTTCTTGATACGCAGGCAACGGCCGGTGCGGGGCTGGTCAAGTGGTGGGACATGGGGCTGCTGATTTACTGCTTCATCGCCAGCATGGTGCCGATGTGGATTCTGCTGCAGCCGCGCGGGGTGATTGGCGCGACGTTTCTCTACGCGGCATTGCTGTTCGGAGTGCTCGGCACGCTCATCGGCGGTTGGGACGGTGCCGGATCGCTCGCGGTGCAGTATCCTGCGTTCAAAGGCTTTTTTTCTGCTGAGGGCGCGGCGCTGTTTCCGTTTCTGTTCATCACCATCGCCTGCGGGGCGTGCAGCGGATTTCATTCGGTCGTGGCGAGCGGAACAACCTGCAAGCAACTGCGCAGCGAGCGCGACATCAAGCCCGTTGCCTATGGCGCGATGCTGCTCGAAGCGATGGTTGCCATCTTCGCGCTCAGTTGTGTCATGGTGTTGCCCGCAACGACAAAGGCCGGCGCGCCCGATCTGGTTTATGCGCACGGCATTGCCAACTTCATGGGGTTCATCGGCATCGACAAGCAGTTTGCGCTTGGGTTTGGCCTGCTCGCATTCAGCAGTTTTGTGTTTGATACGCTCGACGTCTGCACTCGCCTCGGGAGATATGTGTTTCAGGAACTCACCGGCCTGCAAGGCATGCTCGGTGGGGCGATTGCGACGCTCGCCACGATTGCCGGCCCGGCGGTTTACCTCTGGCACGCGCCGGCCGATTGGGGCTTTCGCACTTTCTGGACCATCTTCGGCACATCGAATCAACTGCTGGCGGCGCTGACGCTGGTTGGGGTGAGTGTGTGGCTTTGGCGCACGGGCCGGCCGGTCTGGTTTGCGCTGCTGCCCGCCGGGTTTATGCTCGCATCGACGGCGACGGCGCTGGTCATGAACTTCCTGGCTTTCCAGAAGCAGTATCGCGCCGCAGTTGCCGCGCTCAAACCCGCCGCGCCCATTTTGGTCAACATGATCGTAGCGGTCGTGCTGCTGGGCCTGGGCTTGCTGGTTGTCTTTGAAGCGGCGCGCGTCTGGGCCAAGAGTCGCGCGGCTGCTCAACCGCTCGCCGCAGATTGACTGGCTATAAGTTAAACCCGTCAGTTAGACCGCTGCGGATTCGATCTGCTGTTCGCTCCAGATCGACTTCCCGTCGGTGAGCGTTGCAGGCCCGCCGTCGGTTGCATGACGAACAGTTGATGAAACCGGCAAAGCCATCTCCGGCGCGGCGACCGGCGACGGCGCGGCGACTGCCCCGCGCGCCGATGTCCCGGCAACAGTACCCGCGTTAAACCCTGCCCGAACGTAGCTCGCAACCGGCTTGGCTGTGTATCTCGCATCCCACGCGCCGCGCGCCTGCTGACGCGCCGCTCCGATGAACGAGTCAAACGAATTGGCCCGCCCGATTGAGCTGTTGTATTTGTCTAGCAGCCGGTTTGGATCCGAAAATCCTGACGCGCTTTGGGTGAACTTGTTTCCCGTGACACTGAATCCGCTGCCGGCGTTCTTGATGCCGAAGTTCCACTTGTAAATGACGTTATCCTTAATCTGGCCGCCGCGCACACCCGATTGAATGTTGACGCCAATGTTGTTGTGCGTTCCGGCGGA
>DDRH01000019.1:39478-84647 GCA_002343075.1 Phycisphaerales bacterium UBA2421
AGTTGTGCGTTCCGGCGGTGGCTTCGTGTGCGATGACGTTGTTGCGCGCCAAAAGCTGGGTCATGCTGAACGCCTCGATACCCTTGCCAAGCTGCTGCTGGCCGGTGAGATCGTTGCCTTCGAGGATGACGTTGTTCTGCACCGTACTGCTGCCGTTGCCCACCTGGACGGCAACCGGGTTGCGTGCGAAGACGTTGTTCTCCACCACCGCCCCGCCGCGCGCCAACACGCCGCGCAGGCTTGAACGCGTGATGATGTTATTTCGCACAACTAGCCCCGACGAACCGGTGTTAAAGTAAATGCTGTGGTTGAACATCGTCGGCCCGGCCTTGGCCACGCCGGGCTTCCAGCCGTTGTGATCGAGAATGTTCTCCTCGATGGTCGTGCCTTTGGCATTGGGCCCGCCGTAGATGCCTTGTGCATGTCCGTTGCCGACCTTCTGCGCGTTGAATGCATCGACAATGACGTTGCGACGAATCTTCACGCCCGTGAGCGCGCCATCCGGGTCGATGACAATGTTGTCCTTGTAACCCTGAATGAAATTGTCTTCGATCAGGACATTGCTTCCTTTGCGCATCACCCGAATGCCGGCAGTCTTGAAAGTGCCGTTGCTGCCGTTGTAGGTGTTGGCGTGAAAATGCAGCCCAACGACGGCGACATGGTTTACCGGGTTGGAATACTTCTGCGCGATGGTGATTCCGCCGTTGCTGCCGGTGAAGACCTTCGGCCGCGCACCGGTGCCGTATGCCGTGATGACGCTCATCTCACTGGCGCTACGGCCGGACACAACCCAATCGGGGAAGCTCTCGTTGAAAGTATCGCCGCGCTTCAGCAGCACCCAATCGGGCATTTTGTCACGAACGAGCGTCCGGGCCTTGGCCAGCGATTTGATAGGCTTTGCGAGGGTGCCGGGGTTGCTGTCATTCCCCCCGCTGCTGCTGACGTGGATCATCCTGCTATCGGACGAAGCGCCAAGGTTGGTCCAGCCGTCGGTCCCCACGCTTACCGAGAGCAACCGGCGGGGTTCGAGCGTATCAATCAGTTTCTTTATCATTTGCCTTTCCTTCCCTTCCAGAGCGATCGCGGCGCGCCGCAGTCTCCTCCGGAAGACACAACACGTCGTACGTCGCAGCGCGTCGTTGGACGGCTTGACGTCAATCCTCACTCGCTTACAACTTCGCAACGCTTCTTCCGGCACCCTCTTCGAGACGCCGGGATTGCGATCGCCCTGGAGATAAACCGCCCGCCGGCGCGCCAATCGCGGTGCCGGCGGAAAACCGAACGAAGCGTTGTCAATTATTCGCGGAGCATTTCAAGCGAGTATGCCAACAAAAATCATTTAATTTTATCGGTGGGCGGATGATCGTTCTAACGACCATCGTGAGAATGATGTTATCGGCACGCCGGAGTAAGTCGCCCGGCACATTCGCTCATCGCAGCCGCGGGGCGCTAAGTGAAATTGCGGGTTGTCGCGCTATGGGCAGATCGCGGTCTCGCGTCGTTGCCGCCGGAGTCATTTCGAGAGCATTCGCTTCAGGAGTTTGATCTGCCCGGTGTGGTAGATGTCGTGCAACGCCGCGCCAATGATCATTCGTTCCGTTTTTTCATCGATCCGCTGCGCCCCCAATTCACTCACGGCGCGTTTCAACTGGCCTTGAGTGTCGCGAAGCAATTGCATGTCGGCGCGCCAGGCATTTCGGTCGGCGGGGTCTGGAAGTCGGGGCCAGTTCGACCCCCGCCGGGGAAACCTGGCTTTGCCGGACAGCTTGGTTACGATCCGGTGCTTCCAGTACGCGGCATGAAGCAACTGCTCCCAGATGCACCTTCGGCCAGCCGGCTTGCGCAGTGCCTGCTCGATCGTCACCCCATGCAGGCAGCCCATCAAGTTTGAGCCGTGCCAGCTCGCGCGGTCGAATGCGTAATCAAGCATCCGCTGCAGCGTCTCCACTGAAGTTGCGCCAGAACGTGCCGCTGGCGATCTCTTCGCCGGTAGCGTTTTTGCCGCTGGAACTTTTGCTGGCATGACTCCTCCCGCTTCCATCGCTCGCCAAGCTCCGGCAAGGTGACTCGGGCCGGACGATTGTCGCGCGTGCCATTGGTCCCTGGAGCCTGGTCCGGCTTCACGTTTAGCAGAGTTTACCGATGACGTCACGGCTTCCAAATTTTCCGCAAGAACCCCTGTTTTCAGCATGCCATAGACTTGCCCAAGCCGTTTGTGGGCAGGTAGAGTCTATGGGCTTGTTGCATCAACTGGATCATCCAACTAAAGAATGTTCGTGGAGGTATCATGTCCCGCCGAGATATTGCTGAATCATTTGTCGCTCCGGGTGGGCCAATTGAGACGCTCGAACAGCGCCGGCTGCTTTCGGGCGCGTCGTTCAGCAATTCGACTAACAATGTGACGGTCGAGGGAACAGCCAACTCTGATCTCATCACCATTCGCAATATTCAGTTCCGCACTGAGTTCACTCCGGAAGATTCCAACTTTACCCAGGTGATCGAAGGTGGGGACTGGATCGAGATCAAGATCAACGGCAAGCCGTATTATTTCGACCGGGTGCGGGTCGACCGCATCAAGATCAGCAGCTTCCGTGGAAATGACCGAATCCTGGTTCAGCAGGACGAGTTGGACGAGAGCCTGAGCGTGAAGAAGAACCGCGATGATTCGATCACCCGCAAGCTGGCCGCGACGTCGCCCATCAGCATCCGGCTCGAGGTGTTTGCCGGCGGCGGTGATGACACCATCATCGGTGGCAACGCCCGCGATACCCTCAGCGGCGATGAAGGCAACGATCTTATCCTCGGCGGCAACAACAATGATTCGCTATTCGGCGGGGCCGGTCGCGACGAGATTCAGGGCGGCAATGGCAACGATTTCATCGCGGGCAACGCCGGCAACGACTTCCTGCTGGGCAACAAGGGCGACGATACCATTCTCGGCAACGAGAATGACGACTCGATCTTCGGCAACGAAGGCAACGATGTCCTCAGCGGCGGTGACGGCGCCGACCGAATCAACGGCGGCGACGACAACGACACACTCGACGGCGGCGGCGGAAGGGACACCCTCAACGGCGAAGAAGGAAACGACAGCCTGCAAGGCGGCAACGGCGACGACCTGCTCTTCGGCAACAACGGCAACGACACACTCCGAGGCAACAGAGGCAACGACACCCTCTACTCCGGCCAGGGCAACGACACCACCGACGGCGGCGAAGACCGCGATCTGATTGATGATGTGCTGGATTGATCTGCGTTGTAGTCCTGGACGTGTTGCATTCCTCAGGTTCAGGATTTGAAACACGAAGAGCACGAAGACCACGAAGCGTACAAGGACCTGACGGAGCGCGAAGTTGTTTGGAGCGAGAAGGTGTTTTCCGGTGCTTTACCAGACAACCTCGAGCTCGTCGCAACCCAGATTGTGGACGCAGCATTCAAAGTGCATTCAAAACTCGGGCCGGGTCTGCTTGAGTCGCTTTACGAGCGGTGCCTCATGCGTGAACTGCAGAAGCGAGGTCTCCGCGTGCGACGACAAGTTCTCGTTCCGATTGAGTATGACGGCGAGCTTCTTGATGACGGGCTGCGCATTGACCTGTTGGTTGAGGAGAGCGTGATTATTGAGGTGAAAGCCACTGAGAAGCTTCTACCGATTCACGAAGCGCAGTTGCTAACGTATCTTAAGCTCACCGGCCACCGCCTCGGCTTCCTCATCAACTTCAACGTAAAATTGATCAAAGACGGAATCAAACGAATGGTTTGGTAAGCCGGAGCGTGCTTCGTGTCTTCGTGTTCTTCGTGGTTAACAAAGAAGATCGTTCTCACCGGCGGGCCCGGTGCGGGGAAGAGTGTCATCGCTGCGGAGATTGTCCGGCGCGATGCCCGCTTTGTGCTCGTTCCCGAGGCCGCTACACAGGTTTACACCACCCTCGGGACTACCTGGGATCGGCTTGATCTTGCCAATCGCAAAGAGGCCCAGCGGATGATCTACCGGCTGCAGGTGCAGCAGGAGACGCGTATCGCCGGAGAAAACCCCGGCAAATACCTCCTTCTCGACCGCGGAACGATCGACGGCGCGACCTACTGGCCCGACGGACCCGATGCCTACTGGGCCGACCTCGGCTCTTCACTTGAGCAGGAGCTGGCGCGCTACGATCAAGTCATCTGGCTCGAAACCGCCGCCGCCCTGGGCATTTACGACGGTGCCGCGAGCAACACCGTCCGGTTTGAAGATGCCGCCGCTGCCGTCGCCAGTGGCGAGTCGCTCTTGTCGCTCTGGTCGGGACACTCCCAGTTCCACCGTGTGGCAGCGCATCATGAACTGCCAAAAAAGGTTGCCGCCGTGGAACAACTGCTGCTTGATGTAATCCGATGGACGAAAGAGGCCGCGACGCAGACCCGATGGGAATGCCGGTATTCATCCTGCGAAATGATGTATCTCGAGATCGATGGCAAGCCGGGTGTGCGGATGTATCTCCATCACAGCCCGGCGAGCGCCGATCGATATAGCTTTCAAGATGTGCTCGATGGCAAGCTCGATGCCGAAGTGCGCAATTTGTTTGGCGAAGAGACGCTGAAATCGCTGAAGCGCGCCGTCAAACACCGCATGCGATAGCCGCGGGCTGGGCGATCACCTCGCAAACATGGGTGCGGTGAATCAAACGCCCAACCGCTCTTTCCACGCCTTGAGCTGATCCTCAAACGGCTTCCCCCCCGCTGCGCCGGCGCTTTGGTAGCGTTTGACGACATTGTGCGCGCCAAGACACGAATAGACATCCTGATCGAGGCGCGGCAACACCGCAGTTCCCTTCGTCGCTACGCCGCTTCGTCGCTCCGTCGCTTTCTCGCGTTCCTCCGTCGCTTCGATCACCTCATTAAACGCCTCCACGCTCAACTGCGAGAGCGCATGCTTCCCCTCCTTCTCACACCGCGTGACGAGCGTCCCCACAATATGATGCGCTGTGCGAAACGGAAGACCCCAACCTTTACCCCCGTTTGTCACCAGATACTCCGCCAGCGAAGTGGCATCCAGGAACCCGCGGTCAACGCGCGTCTGAACGATGCGTTTTCTCAATGCGCCAAGCAACGCGCAGGCAGGACGGCGCAATTTCACTTGACATATTCCGATATCGGAATATAATATGGTCATGGCCCGCTCGGCGACCACGCTCGATCCGTTCGCCGCGCTCGCCGAGCCAAAGCGACGTCGGATCCTCGAGATCATCGGCACCCGCAAGCTGACGGTCACCCAGCTCGTCATCGAGCTGAAATGGCCGCAACCGACGGTGTCGAAACATCTCGGTGTTCTCAAGACGGTCGGGCTGGTGCGGGTCGAGCGCCGGAGCCGTCAAATGATCTACGAACTCGATCCCGCCTCGATCCGAACGGTTCACGAGTGGACACAGTTGTTTGAGCGGCTTTGGTCAAACCAGCTCGACCGCATCAAAACACGCGCCGAAACCAGACAGCACGCATCCTCAACCCCTGTTCAAACCAAGGAGTCAACATGAACGCAATCACACCCATCGACCCGTTCCGCGCGACGATCGAGCGCAGCATCGATATCGACGCGACAACGGAAATCATCTTCGAATCGATCCTCGACGAGATGCTCGCCCTGCCGGACGGAAAAGGCGGGTTCCTGAGTTTCAAACTCGAGGCGTTTCCAGGCGGGCGCTGGTATCGCGACCTCGGTAACGACGCCGGACACCTCTGGGGGCACGTCCAGGTCATCAAGCCGCCGACCGTTCTGGAAATCTACGGGCCGCTCATGATCAGCTCCGCCGCGATCAGTCATGTGACCTATCGCGTGAAGAGCGAGAACGGCAAGAACCAACTTGTCATCACGCATAAGCTCTTCGGCGATTTCGATCCGAAGATTCCCGAGATGGTCGGCGGCGGATGGCAAACGATCGTAGACAACATCAGGAATCGCGCAACGCGAGTGAGATGAACTGTTGAACCTTCAGCAGATGCCACCTGCGGCACGCCGAAACGCCTGGCATCAAACGTAAACAATCGGCAATCGGTACTCCGGGCAGATGCTTCGGATGACCACGGCAGGACTTCCCTGCTCAGTCTCAGTCAGGAGCCACAATGACTTCAAAAGCAGCCATCACGAAAGCCCTCAAGTTCGGCGAGCAGTTCTGCAACGCGCTCGCCGACATGAAAGATGCCCCTCTTGAGCGACCCTGCGCCGGCGGCAACCACGCGATGTGGATCGCCGGGCATCTCGCGGTCGTCGAAGGTCGATTGCACAAGATGCTCTTTGGCATCCCGAACCCGCTCGAACACTGGAAGCCGCTCTTCGACTGGGGCAGCACGCCGGTCGATGACGCTTCCGCCTATCCGCCGTTCGAAGAAGTGCTCACGACACTCACCAATCTTCGCGCCCGCACGATGGCGCACCTCGAATCGCTCGACGACGCCGAACTCGACGCGCCGATCAAAGTCTCCTCGCCGCACTTCCCGATCTGCGACACGGTCGGCAACTCGCTGCTGATCATCGCGCTGCATCAGTGCGGCCACGCCGGCGAAGCGTTCGTCATCCGACGCGCAGCCGGCAAAAAGCCGTTCTTCAACCCGAGCCCGGAGCTGCGGGCGTTCTGAACAGTCGACGACCGAATCAAAACCTGCTTCGACGGCGAACACTCGCCGTCTTTTTTATTCTCAGGTCTATACGCCCAGTCGTTCCTTCCACGCCTTGAGTTGATCCTCGAACGGTTTCCCGCCCGCCGCGCCGGCGCTTTGATAGCGTTTGACGACGTTGGCGGCGCCGAGACACGTGTAGACGTCGTCGGTGATCTGTATCTGCGATTTTCGATTTGCGATTTGCGATTGATCCGTCGAGCTTAGAGCGATCGAACTCGCAATCACCTCGTTCATCTCCTCCACACTCAACTGCGAGAGCGCATACCGATTCGACTTCTCACACTTCGCGACGAGCGTGCCGACGACATGGTGCGCGGTTCGAAAGGGGATGCCTTTCGTCACGAGATACTCCGCGAGGCTCGTCGCATCCAGAAACCCGCGGTCCAGCGTCGGTTCGATGCGGTCCTTGTCGTACGAAGCGGAATTGACGATCGCCGCCGCCATCGTGAGGCATTGGCTGACGGTGTCGTACGCGCGGAAGACGATGCGTTTGTCTTCCTGCAGATCGCGGTTGTAGCCGATGGGCAGCCCTTTGAGGATCGTCATCAGCGCAAACAGATCGCCGTAAACATTGCCGCACCGCCCGCGGATCAGCTCGAGCATGTCGGGGTTGCGTTTCTGCGGCATCATCGAACTGCTGGTGGTGTAGCGGTCGGCGATCTTGATGAAGCCGAACTCGGTGGACATGTAAATGATCCACTGCTCGGCCCATCTGGAGAGGTGTTGGGCGATCATGGCGCAGCAATAGACGAAGTCGCAGGCGCGGTCGCGCGACGCAGTGGATTCGATGCTATTCGATGGCCCTTGCTTGAAGCGACGTGGATCGCCTTCGAGCAGCGAGGCGGTACATCCACAATCGAGCGGTAATGATGATCCGGCAATTGCGCCACTCCCCAGAGGGCAGTCGTAGTATAGATCGAGATAAAATACGCCGCGCACCTGTGAAACCTGAAGGCGCTCCTCGTCAGCAGCAAACATCGTCGCCCACGCAAGTGCTTCGGCTCCCGCAAGGATCGGTTGCGCCCGTTGGAGGTGGGTGAAGGATGGAATGACAATGTCCCTTGATCGTTCAGCGAGGGAGAGAAGCGTTGCCGAAAGGTCATCGAGCTGCCCACAAAGCTTGCCCGCGGATTCGTTCAACCAAAGTCGAAGGTCGACAGCCACCTGATCATTCCGCGACCGCCCCGTATGCAGCCGCCGGCCGGGTTCGCCGATTCTTCGCGTCAGTTCGCTTTCGACACACATGTGGATGTCTTCCAGCTCCGGCTTAAACCCCGCCCACTTCGGCCCGTCGCGGTCGATTTCCTTTTCGATTTCGCGCAGGCCGTTCACGATCGCATCCCGGTCGGCGTCGGTGATGAGCTTCACCTTCGCCAGCATCGTCGCGTGCGCGATGGAACCGGCGATGTCGTGCTTGTACAGCCGCCAGTCGTACGAAATCGATTCAACAAACGCCTGCGCGATCGCGTCGGTGGCTTCGCTGATGCGCGCCTGCCATGATTTCTGTTCTGATGCCATAAAGATGATCCTACCGCGAGGTGGCACGGGCGTCCCGCCCGTGATGTCCGTACGCGGGCATGCTTTCCTTTTCGTTAATCGGGGTACCGCTTCATGGGCGGGACGCCCATGCCACCTCGCGGGGACGCCCCGATGCAGATTGATCGCACTCACGGCGATACTTCGTCGTACCAAACACAACAAGAGGTAACACCATGAAGAAAGATAGCCCCATGACCAAACAAGAACGCAAAGATCTGCCCGCCCCGCATCACTCTTATGAACGGGCCGACCCGAAGGCCGAATCGGGCATGGGCGACCTGGATCGCGACAAATCAACGCCGACCAACCGCCCTGACTCTCACCAGAACGCCAACGGCAACCGCCCCGGCGGCAAGGCCCCGACGAACGAGGAGCCTTCCGGGCACCCACCAACCGGCCCCGCGCCGATGGATGAAGAAATCGAGGTGGGCATCGGCCAGGAACCGAACACCGAAGCCGAGATTCAAGGCAGCATGCACACCGAGCCCCTGCTGGGGGAAGATCTCATGCCGACCGACAGTCATGACCCGCAACAGAAGCGCCACCCGCGCACCAGTGGCAAAGGCGGGGTAGAGCGCGACGCGGTAGATAAGCGAGAATAAGCACGACGCATGATCCGCAAACGAATCTGCTCCGGTACACTGAATCGCACCCGTGCATATCCGCGGCACTGCGGCAAAGGGTTGAGCGTTGAAACTCAAACCTCACCCGCCGACCCTCCGATTGTCCCTTAGAACGGTCGCCACCAAACTGGCTGCGGATGCCCCTTTGGCTTGCGTAGCCGCTGGGCGCGTCGGACGTCGGCGAGGTGCCATTGCCACATGCCTTCGTGTGCCCCGTCCAGCCGCGAGACGCGGTCGATCACTGCACTGCCCACGATCACGCCTGTCGGCAGCTCATGCTTGAAGAGCCGCAGGCCGTTCGCCAGTTCTACCATCCAAGGCGGCGCGTCCTCCGCTACCAAATCGCCCGACCACGCCCCCGCCGCCCGCCCAATTCCAGATTCTGCCCGTTTCTTCGAGGCATAAATATAGAAGCGCTCCCCCACAATCCGCGTCTCCCGCGATCGATACTCAATTGTCTTCATTCCCCGGAGGATCAACTCGGCATAAGGCTGTCGGATGGAAAGCGCGAGCATGTATGAATCATCGGCATCCCAAAGGCAATGCTGTAGAGCAGATGCACTGCTGCGCGATCCAACGGTCACTATCTCGCGCAGAAATGTGCAACCAACCCACACCCGCCGTGTTAAAGTCGAGACACTCCACCGCATGTCGCCTCATACAGCGCATGATTTCTCGCCGCGGGCAAATCCCGCGCAGCAATCTATCTTTTCCCCAAACGCGACATTTGAATGTAGAATCAGCCATTGAAGCGAGTTACACCCAACAGCGCAAGGAATGCCAAGCTGCGCCGCGGGTCGGGTTGTTCAGGAGCTTCACCACCCAACGGGGACGCCAAATAAAAATCGTCAACCGCGTCTGCTACACGATTGCCATCGTCTGCATTATCGCCGGCGTGGTGTATGGGCTGATGCTGATATGGGGCGATCATTGGCGCAAAGATGCCTGGAAAGGACTGGCGAGCCTGTCGGTCGTTTTCCTCGGTGCAGTGATGACGTTGAGCGTCAATCAGATCATGCTTCGCAATCGCAAATCGGGCGATGCATAAGCCGCGGCGCCGGTTTCCGGCTTCTTGAGTGCTGTTCTGCCCTGCCACAACGAAAAGCAGGTGTTGCCGGCGATCTACGATCGGCTGTCGCTGATGACGGTTGCTTTGGCCGAATGGGGTCTGGATTACGAACTTTTGTTTGTGAATGACGGCTCGACCGACGAGACCCCGGAGATGCTCGACATGCACGCGAATCCCCAGCGAGCTCGAATACTGATGTAAAGTCCTTTCCAATCACAATTTATGGACCCGCCGAGTCTGCGTTCAAAAACTGTCTGCGTCACGGCCCAGACTGCATAGACCCGTTTTCAATACGAGATTGACCCATAAAATTCGCTTGCTGAAGGTCTGAGCCCAGATTTCACTTGGCGGGTGGAACAACGTCGCGCATGATTGGTCGAAGTCAAACATCTCGTGGAAACTGCAATGACCAATTCGCTTTCCCCGCGCCTCGCCACCTTGATCGATGAGCTTAACGCCATGGGCTCCACCCCTGGCGCAGAGCAGATTCGTGCTGCGCTGGAGCGTGCCCAACTCGATCTTGGTGACGTCACACCTTTCGTTCGACCTGGTGCCCACTCGTATCGCCGTGTCCGTGTGGCGCGCACCGAAGCATACGAATTGCTCGTGATGACCTGGCAACCTGGTCAGGCCAGCGCACCGCACGACCACGCTGGCTCGAATTGTTGCCTGCGAGTGGTGCTTGGGTCCATCACCGAATCGCAATTCGCCATTGCGCGCGACGGACTGGTGGATTGCGTGAAAACATCGCGCCAGCAGCCTGGCGGTGTGGTGGTGGATAACGGCGTGGTCATTCACACGCTCGGGAATGATGAACACGCCACCGAAAACCTTGTTACCGTTCACGTCTACGCCCCGCCGTTGCCGGAACTACGGCGGTATGTATTGCGCAGCGATGGGGTGGCCGTTGCGGAGATTTTCAATCGTAAGCCCGATGATGATACGCCGCGCGTCGCGATTATGGGTGGCGGGTTCAGTGGCACGATGACTGCCGCTCACCTAATCCACAACGCCACCATGTCCAATCAAAAGCTTCACCTGATGATGATCGACCGGCAGGCCGCCTTCGGAGAGGGTGTAGCCTATCGCACCAACGACCTCAACCATCTGCTAAACGTGCCGGCAGCGAAAATGAGCGCCTTTCCCGATTTGCCTGACGATTTTCTGCGTTGGGCGCAAGCGCGCGATGGGCGTATCAAACCATCCGACTTTCTGCCGCGAAAATGGTACGGTCAATACATTCGCGAAACATTCATGAAGTGTGCCGCATCTGCCGGGCAGGGCGTTTCTGCGGAAATCATCAAAGATGAGGTGATATCCGCAACGAGGCTCGACTTCAGCTGGCGGTTGCAAACCGAGCGCGGCGCTGTGCTCGCCGCATCGGCGTTGGTGCTGGCGGTTGGTCATCGCCCGCCGGACGATCCGTTTGGCGCGAAGTGGCAGGGATCGCGTGCGCGGCTGGTTGATAACGCATGGTCTTCGCTGGCGATTAGTGCGATCGGCGGCGATGAACCGGTTGTCATTCTCGGCACCGGCCTGACGGCGGTGGATACCATCCTCTCTCTAGCGAGCACGCCGCGCAGCGCGCCGATTTTCGCCATCTCACGGCGTGGCCTCATGCCGGCTGCCCACGCGCGCGCTGGCGTTGCGCCGGCGGATCTGTCGCGTGAAATTGCGAGGTGGATGGCGCGTCCGAAGACGCTCTCTCTCGCGCGGTGCATTCGGTCGCAGATCAAATCTGTCACGGCAGCCGGCGGTGATTGGCGAAGCGTGATTGACGGACTCCGCCCACACACGTCGCAGGTCTGGCAGGCGCTTTCAACCTGCGAGCGCCGTCGCTTCTTGCGTAGCCTGCGTCCGTACTGGGAGATTCATCGACATCGTATGGCACCAGCCGTCGCCGACCAGCTGCGTGGTATGATTTCCGAGGGCAAGCTTCGCATTATCGCCGGGCAAGTGGACCGCGTCGATGCAACGGCGAACGAAACGAGCGTTCATGTGAAACGCCGCGCATGCAGCCGTGAAACGATTCGCGCGGGTTGGGTCATTAACTGCACCGGCCCGGGTGTCGGCACGGAATCGAAAGCCGTCGCGGTCATCAAACAGATGATTGCGGATGGATTGGTGATGGCCGATGATCTCGCCCTTGGCATTTTATGCACGCTCGAAGGTATCGCAATCGATCGTGAACGCCGCCCGCAGCCGGGTGTGGTGGTCGTGGGCACGTTGCGCAAGCCCGACCTGTGGGAATCCACCGCCGTCCCTGAACTCCGCAGCCAAGCGGTCACCGCGGCTCGGACCATCAGCCGCATGGCCTTCTCGACTGATGCACAAGTGATTAAATCGAAATGACTTATGGCCAATGTAGTCACAATGTAATTTCGCAACTCGCGGACCGCATGGAATGGGCGTTCGTCGCTTGCCAGCTGCAGGTCCACTGGATTTGTCTGCCGACGGTGAAACCGCGATAATCCGTGCTGCTGCATGACTCACCCCACCCACGAACCCGCGGTGCCGGTTTCCGGCTTGTTGAGTGTTGTTCTGCCCTGCCACAACGAACAGCAGGTGTTGCCGGCGACCTACGATCGGCTATCGCTGATGACAGTTGCTTTGGCCGAATGGGGTCTGGATTACGAACTTTTGATTGTGAATGACGGGTCGACGGACGACACCCCGGAAATGCTCGACCGATTTGCCGCCGCCGACGTGCGGGTGCGGGTGGTGCATTTGGCGCGTAATTTTGGGCATCAGGCTGCCGTCTCTGCCGGGCTGTTGGTGGCGCGTGGGGAAGTGGTTGCGATCATGGATGCCGACCTGCAGGATCCGCCGGAGGTGCTTCCGGCATTTCTGGCCAAGTGGCGTGAAGGTTATCAGGTTGTCTACGCAATCCGCCGAAATCGTAAGGAAGGATTGTTGAAGCGCGGCGCTTATTGGACGTTCTACCGCTTGTTGAATGCGATCAGCGAAATATCGATTCCGCTCGACTCCGGCGACTTCTGTCTGCTGGACCGCAGCGCCGTCAACCTCCTCAACAGCCTGCCCGAGCGTCAGCGGTTTGTGCGCGGACTTCGGACGTGGATCGGCCTGAAGCAAATCGGCGTGGAGTACGACCGAGATGCCCGCCAGGCCGGCCGGCCCAGCTACACCGCAAGCAAACTCGTTCGGCTGGCGGTCGATGGGCTGGTGAGTTTCAGTAATGTCCCACTCAAGCTCGTCACCCGGCTGGGCATTCTCAGCCTCTTTGCCAGTTTTTGCATGGGCCTGTGGGTGCTCTATGCATTTCTCTACGATGCCGAGACCCTCCGAGGCTGGACCAGCACTGCCTGCCTCATTCTCTTCATGGGAAGCGTGCAGATGATCTCGCTTGGCATCATCGGCGAATATCTGTCACGCATCTTCGTCGAAGTGAAGGGCCGGCCAACGTTCCTCATCGCGCGCGTCACGCAACACGAGCCACCTCGCGGGGGGCAGATTGAGGTCGGCGCGCGCCCCCGGCGGGAGGCCACTCGGTGAGCAGTATCGTCGTCATGCTCATCTTCGCGCTCGCGGCCTACTTCACCTGGACGCGCGGCATCGCATTTGCATTCGCGTGGGTCTACCTGCCGGTGCTCTTCCTGCTCTCGGCCACCAAATCGATCTCGCTGCCCATGCTTCCGGATATGACCAGCCAGTTTGCCGTCGGCTACGGCGTCATCGCCGGGCTGGTGTTGAAAGGCGGAGAGCGGCTGACCATTCGCTGGAACATGCTCGATACCGTTATCGTCGCGCTGTGGGTGGTCAACGCCATCAGCTCTGGTGCCACCGGGGGTATGGAACTGGCGCGCAACGCAATCGGCGACGGTTTCTTTGATTTTCTCACGCCCTACTTCCTCGCCCGCATCGCTTTTCAATCAGCGGAAGGCCGTCGGGCGGCATTCTGGTCGGTCACGGTGTGCGCCGGGCTGATCGCGCTCATGTCGCCGATCGAAATGCGCCTCTGGCCGCAGTTTTGGAGCAGGCAATTGGACGCATTTGGGCTGTTCACCCCCGCCAACTCCATGCCGCTTTACCGCTTCGGCCTGGCCCGCGCCCAAACGACGTTCTGGCAGCCGATGGATCAGGGCAACAGCGGCCTGCTGATGCTGGGCATGATCGGTCTTTTCGCCTGCACGACGGCGCTCGGCTGGCGCAATTGGCGAACCATCACCGCGCTCGGCGTGGCGGGCTTTGTCGCGGTCGCTTCGCTCAGTTTCAGCGCGTTTCTAAACATTGCCATCGCCGCGGGGCTGTTTTTTGCGCTTCGCGCTCTACCCGACCTGGGCAGGGTGCTGGCGGTGTTTGTCGTCGTCGGCATCCTTGGGGGCGTGGCGGTCACCAACCACCTTCTGAGCGCCCCACTCGCCGAACGCGGGGAAAACTTCGGGCAGACCGTAAATGACAGCGTACACATGCGCACCCGTATCGTGCAGGAGGGCTGGCCCGTGGCAATGGATGCCGGATGGGTCGGCTTTGGCAAGGAAGGCGTCGAACGCGAACTGAGCAGCCGCAGCCCTGACAAGAACTATGTAAAGAGCATCGACAATGCCTACCTGCTTATGATCATGCAAAAAGGGTGGCCGTATTTTCTGCTGTTTATGACCATCCCCTTCATCGTCGCGTTTCGCACCAGCGCCGCCTTCGCCCGCGCGCCGGCGGAAATGCAGCGGTTGCCGGTCATTTTTGTCGTCGCGGTGCTCTTTGCCATTTTCATCGCGATGTACACCATTTTCTTTGGCTTCGTCTACGCACGCCTGCTCATCGTCATGCTCGGACTGTTTGCGAGCCTGACTGACGTGCTCACGGGCCGGGTGATGCTCGAAAGCGAGCGGCGGGTCGAGACAATCTCGACCGGCTACGTCCGGCAACCCGCCGGCGCATTTCCTGCGATGGCCGGGAGGTCGTAATGTCGGCCAAGTCGTGGCGGCTTTGGATTGCCGTGATCATCCTGGTGGCGTTGACAGCCCGCATGACCGCCGTCTTCGCGCTCAAACGATGGGACGCATCCATGCCTGGCGTCAACCGGCAACTGGCGGTCTCCCTCAACGAATCCGGCACATTCACGTTTCGCGAGCATGGCACGGTCGGTCCGAGCAGCGTGACCACGCCCGTCTACCCGGTGTTGCTTGCCGCGATTTTCAGGACTTTCGGGAGTGAAACCCCCACCGCATACTTCGCCGCCATCACGCTCAACGCAATCTTTGGCGCACTCACCGCGGGCGTGGTCGCGACGTGGGTCCGGCGCGCCGGCTCGCTCGGTCACTTCCGCCCGACCGCCGAGGCTCCACGCCAACCGGGGCCGCGAATCGAACGCCTCGCCATCGCCGCGGGGCTGGTAGTAGCGCTCTGGCCGCCGCAGATTTTCGCCGCGACCTTTGCGCAGCCCCTGGCACTCACGGTGCTGTGCATCACGTCGGCCTGCCTGCTCTGGGCGCGGGCGATCACCGATCATGGGTTGCTCACATGGCTCGGCTGCTGTATCGCGCTCTCAATCGCCGCGTTAATCGAACCGCCATTCGTCGCCGCCGTTGGTTTTGCCGGGATGATCACACTGATGATGCGCGCCTGGCCGTTGGATGTGCGCGTGCGCAACGTCGCAGTGCTGGCGCTGGTCAGCATTTTGACGCTGCTCCCCTGGATTTCCCGCAATCTGGCGGTGCATGGGAGGGCTTTGTTCACGACGACGCTCTGGCAACATGTCTGGGCTGGCGCAAACCCGCACGCCACCGGCTCAGACCGCCTGCCGCTCACGCCCGATCGGCGCGCCGCAGCGGGGTCCGGTTGGTCGCACGATGATTCCGACGCCGAGTTCGCGCGCGTGCCGATGATGCAGATCGACCTGATCGCCCCCGCTGGCCGTGCCGCACTGCGCGAACAGCCTGAAGTGGCTCGCGAAGCGATCTTCCGAGGTTGGGCGAGCGACTGGCTGGGAGAACATCGCTCGACATGGATTGCGCAGTTGCCGACACGCATCGGCAAATGGTGGTGGATCGACTACGATCATCCCATGTCTCGAAACCCGCTTGCCCTCATCCCCCGCACCCTCGCCGCTGCAGGCGCGCTCGTTGCCCTGCCGCTGCTACTTCGCCGACGCGCCGGATTTGCGCTGCCGGCGGTAGTGCTTGCCGCGATGTTCGTTGCCGCTTCTCTGACAATCGCCACCGCAAAGATGACGATCCTGATCGAGCCTCTCCAACTCGGGCTGATTTTTTCAGCGATGCTGGTCCTGATCGGACTGCGGGAACCGGCTGGTGCAACGACGCCGCAATCTCGCCACCTGTCGGCGGGCCACGCCCTCGCCGCGGGCGAGCCGCTGGCCGCCCATGTGCAAGCGAGGTCTGCCCGTTGAACTACGTTCTTGTGAATCATGTTCCATTCGCCTTCGCGAAGCACGGCACGCGCGTTCGCACAGCCCCCGCGATGCTCGCCGATCTTCGCGCACAAGCTGTCGCGCTGAGAGACGCGGGAATGAGGTTGCTCGTAGCCGCACCCGTTCTCCCCGCTGCCCATCCCGCTGCGAAGGGATGTACATCGGAGGAGTTCAGCACCGACGATTTAGATTTTGAGCTACTTCACCTCCCCGTCTACGTTTCGATGCGCGACTACCTGCGAAGGAAGGAGCGGCTCGTCCATGCGCTCGAGCAGCACCTCGCTGTCGCCGACATTGCCCAACTCGGCTACGGCGGCCACCCGATGATGCTCGGCGAAGTGGCATGGCCAATCGCACATAAAGTCGGCGCCAAGATCGTCTGGATGTTTGACGCCATTGATCCTTTCGAGCGCATGAAGCAACAGAACCGCCGCGATGCCAACCCCGTGCGGCGGCTTGCAAAGCATCGGCTGGTCAATCACAAGCTGCATTTCTGCAAACACGCAGTTGCCAGGGCCGATCTGGTGATTGCGCATCATCCATCCATCAAGGATCGCTTTGCCGAGGCATGGGACTCGCACTGCCGGCTGTTCCCGCCCCCGCTTTTCGATGGGGACATGCTTCCCACCGAGGCGCAGCTACAGGTTTTGGCAGCACGAAGGGCCGATAAAACCCGGCCGCTTCGACTGGCCACATTTGCGCCCCACCGGGCCACCGACCCTGCCGATCATTTAGTGCGGGCGCTGGCACATTGCCGTCGGCTGAGTGTGCCGGTGAGCCTTGAAGTCATCGCCAGTGCGGCCGAAGCGGCGACGTATCTTCAGTTGGCAGGGCAACTTGCGATGCACGAACATGTGCACCACACCCCCGCCCCACCTGACCCCGCCGGCTGGATGGCGGTGTTGAGTGAGTGCGACGCGCTTTTCAGCATCGCGCGCGACGGGTTCGACCCGCAGAAGACGTTTATCGCCATGGCCGCTGGGCTGCCCGTGGTGACGTACGAAAACCCGGCGACCGACCGCCTGATCGAAACGAGCAAGGCCGGAACAATCGTACCCGAGCAGAATGTGCTGCTGCTGGCACAGGCCATGATCGACCTGCACCGCGAGCGACGGTTGCTCAACAGTCAGGGCGAACATGCATGGCAGGCGGCGCAACAGCGCACGTTGCAGGCCAACCACCGCGCCCGCGCAGAGTTGATCGTGTCCCGACTGACCCGGCGGGCGAAGGCAAATGTGGGATAGGATTTGGTAGCCCCGGCCAGACTTGCGGCGGGGATGATTCACGCTTTGCAGATGCACATGAAAACGCTTGTTGTCATCGTCAACTATCGCACTCCGGGGCTTACTGTCGACTGCCTTCGGTCACTCGCGCCTGAGATCGATGCTGAAACCCAGGTTGTCGTAACCGACAACGCTTCTGGCGACGAATCAGTCGAAGTGATTTCGCGCGCCATCGCCGAAAGCGGCTGGAGCAGTTGGTGCACGCTAAAACCCCTGCCACGAAACGGTGGGTTTGCATATGGCAACAACTTGGGAATGAGTGGGCTTGGATTGAGTGGGCAGTCGGAAGCGCAAAGTGGGCAGTGCGCAGAGGACAGTGGGCAGAATGATGCTCGCATGCGGCCCGCTCTGAATTCTACCGACTGCCCACTGCCCTCTGCCGACTACATCTTCCTTCTCAACCCCGACACAACCGTTTTCCCCGGCGTGATAAGAGAACTGGTCGCATTCATGGACGCCAACCCCCGCTGCGGCATTGCGGGCAGCCGGGCGGAAAATCAGAACGGCACTGTGCGGAAGAGTGCGTTTCGTTTTCACTCGATATCAGGCGAGTTTGAGCGCCAGGCAGAACTGGGCATCGTCTCGAAACTGCTGCGTCGTTCGGCGGTCGGGTTGCCGATTCCCGATCGCCCCACCCGAGTCGATTGGGTAAGCGGCTGTGGAATGATGATCCGCCGCGAGGTCTTCGAGGCCATCGGCCTGCTGGACGACAACTATTTTATGTACTACGAGGAGAGCGACTTTGCCCTGCGAGCGCATCGCGCGGGGTTTGAGTGCTGGTATGTTCCGTCAAGCCGGCTGATTCACCTCGTCGGCCAGGCCTCGGGCGTAACCGGGGCCAATCGCGCCCAAAAGCGACGGCCTAGGTATTGGTTTGAGTCGCGCGCGCTTTACTTCCGCAAGAACCGCGGCTGGCTATACGCCCAACTGGCCAACCTTGCCTGGATCGTCGCGTATAGCCTCTGCCTGGTTAAGCGAGCGGTGGCGCGGAAGGACAATCCCGATCCACCGAGGCTCTGGCGTGATTTTGTGCGCTATAATTTCCTGCCGCAGCGGGCGGGAGCGATGACCCCGGCGACGGGCCAGCAGCCAGAAAGGCGAGCCGTGAGCGAGCAGAGCGAGACGCGCATCTACGAAAAAATCGTTTTGGGCACGACGAATCAGAATCCGCCGGGGATGACTTTCTGGCAACTGGTTAAAGAAGACTGGCAGACCCACGAACGCGATTTCTTCAATCAAGGCTTCTGGGCGATGTTTCAACATCGGCTGGGCAACTGGCGCATGGGCCTGCCCAAACTCATTCGCCCGCCGTTCACGTTGCTTTACCGATTTTTGCACAAGTGGGTGCAGTGGACTTGCGGAATCAGCCTCGCGTACACGGTCAAAGTCGGGCGACGGGTGCATATCTGGCACTTCGGCGGGATGATATTGGGTGCGCGCGAGATCGGCGACGACGTTCATATTCGCCAGAACTGCACATTTGGCGTGG
This sequence comes from Phycisphaerales bacterium UBA2421, assembly GCA_002343075.1. Lineage (GTDB taxonomy): Bacteria > Planctomycetota > Phycisphaerae > Tepidisphaerales > Tepidisphaeraceae > UBA2421. Next base: position 58,515 of record DDRH01000019.1, read on the forward strand.
CAAAAAAGGGCGATTCGCCACTTCTCAAGCCCACCTTTGAACCGCGGGTGGAAATCGGCGCGGGCGCGGTGATATGCGGGGGGATACGCATCGGCCACGACAGCGTGATCGGCGCCAACGCAGTTGTGGTAAAAGACGTGCCTCCCTATTCGGTGGTCGTGGGCATTCCGGGCAGAGTGATCAAAACGCTCGGGCCGCAGGAAGAGAGGCCTTCGACCGAAAGCCTTGCAACGCCGATGGTTCGCGAAGAAGCGGCGTAACAATGAGAGTTGGCCTCGTAGCAATCGGCAGAAATGAGGGCGCGCGGCTTGCGGCGTGCCTGCGGGCGGCGGCGCGCGATGTACAGTCATTTGTCTACGTCGATTCGGGTTCAACCGATGACAGCCTGCAGATCGCGCAGTCGCTGGGTGCGGAGATTGTCAGGCTTGATTTGTCCATTCCCTTCACCGCGGCTCGGTCGCGGAATGCGGGGTTTGCCCGTCTGATATCGCTCGATCCGTCGATCGAGTTGGTGCAGTTTATTGATGGCGACTGCGAATTGGTGGAAGGTTGGATCCCAACTGCAGCACAGTTTCTCGCCGCCACGCCGAAGGCCGCAGTCGTTTGCGGACGCCGCCGCGAACGGTTTCCGGATGCTTCCCGATACAACGCGATGTGTGACCTGGAGTGGAACACCCCCATCGGCCGAGCCAAATCCTGCGGCGGCGACGCGCTCATGCGGGTGACGGCATTTCAGCAGGCAGGCGGCTACAACGATGCCGTCATCGCCGGGGAAGAACCCGAATTGTGCGTCCGGCTGCGCAAGGCGGGTTTCGAGATCCACAGGATTGACGCAGAAATGACCCTGCACGACGCCGCCATGACACGATTCGGGCAATGGTGGAAGCGAAACGTGCGCGCCGGCCATGCATATGCCGAAGGCTTCGACATGCACGGCGCGCCACCGGAGAACTTTCGGCGGAAGGAAGTCGTCAGCAACTATGTATGGGCAACACCCGTGATGTGGCTCCTCTGGCCCCTTCTATGGATAAAAATCTACCGCGGGCGACGAAACGGCCTGTATGCGACGTTCGTCACACTCAGCAAGCTCCCTCAGGCAATCGGACAACTGACATTCCTGTGGAACCGGCTCCGCGGAAAGCGGACGATGCTGATTGAATACAAAAACCCCATTCCCGCTCCGGGTGCTCTGGGAGAGCGGTAGGGTGAGGGCTCTTTCTAAAATGTCGAATAACGAAACCCGAACGAAGAATAAAATCCGAAACCAGCAATCAGAAAGTCGTCATTCGCGCTTCGTCATTGAGTTGGATTTCTGATTCCATCGTTCTGATTCAGATGCCCACCATCGCCTACATCTCCAGCATTCTGCCGGCACGCAGCGAGACGTTTGTCTATCGCGAGATTCGCGAGCTGCGCCGCCGTGGGTGGGATGTGGTTTGTGTTTCGCTCAACGCTCCGACGGAAGCGGTGGCGGGGTTGGAGGATTTGGAGCGCGATCGCGTGGTCGTCTACGACGGCCTGAACTGGGTCGGCGATTCGATCATCGAAAGTGTGCTGCATCCGATTTCCTCGGCGATCGACCTGATGCATGTGAAACTCGATGCCGTCGCCCCGGGTGAATCGATGAGCCTTCCGGCGCGAGCCAAGTTGTTCGTTCAATGCGCCGCCGGCGGCGCGATGGCCCGGCGGCTGCGCGAACGGGGGGTGAAGCACATTCATTGCCACTTCGCGCACGCGCCGACGACCGTCGGCATGTATGCGGCGATGCAACTTGGCGTCTCGTTCAGCTTTACCGGTCATGCGAATGATCTGTTTCAACGCCGCGCGCTGCTCCGGCGCAAGCTGCAGCGCGCCGCGTTCGTCAACTGCATCAGCGAGTGGCATCGGGACTTTTACATCAAGATCGAACCCACCAGCGCTGCGAAGTGCCACATCGTCCGGTGTGGCGTGGATGTGGATGCGTGGAAGTTTAGGGCAGAAGCGAACGCAGCGGCGGGAAATCGGCCCATTCAGATTCTCACCGTTTGCCGCCTCGTTGAAAAAAAGGGCGTGGATAACCTGCTGCGCGGGCTTGGCAAGGTGGCGCGCGACGGGGGGACGTTTGAGATGACCATCGCCGGGGATGGGCCGCAGCGCGCGGCGTTGGAGGCGATTGCACTCGAAGAGAACATCCAGCCGAGTGTGAAGTTTCTCGGTGCGGTCGATAACGAGCGCGTTAGGCACCTGCTTCAACACTCGGACGCCTTTGCGCTCCCCTGCCGGGATGACTCCTCCGGCGACCGCGACGGCATTCCGGTTGTGCTCATGGAAGCGATGGCCTGCGGGCTGCCGGTCATCAGCGGCGACCTGCCGGCGATTCGCGAGCTTGTTTCGCACGACCGATCGGGCCTTCTGGTCGACGGGACCAATGTGAGTTCCATCGCAGAGAGCATCGCTCGCCTGGCCGGCAACCCCGCGTTGCGCCAGAGCCTCGCCGCGGCCGGGCGGCAGCGCGTGGTGGAGGAATTCTCGCTGTCCGAGAATGTCACGCGCATCGAGAGGCTGCTGCGTCATTCTCTGTCAACCGACCATTCATAACTGCCGATAAAAATGATGGCCGCCGATGAGTGCGCTTCGGGATGACAGACTTTTAAATAAATCCGCGTTCATCTGCGGCCATTTAACCCGCTTGAAGAAAATCGTGTTCGAGGTTAGTTGAAAGCGAGCGAATCACCGTGACGGCGTTGGCATCGATGAAGTTTACTACGCAATCGCATGAGACCCCCGCTGGCGAGCCGTCGCCGTCGCGGAGGTATTGTCTCATCACCCCCTGCCGCGATGAGGCGCAATATGCCCGTCGGACGATCGAATCCGTGCTGAATCAATCAGTCCCGCCGGCGCTTTGGCTCATCGTCGACGATGGGAGCAAAGACGACACCCCGAAGATCCTCGCCGAGTATGCGGCGCGGGTGCCGTGGATCAAGGTCATCACCCGAACCGACCGCGGCGACCGCAAACTCGGCGGCGGCGTAATTGACGCCTTTTACTCTGGTTATGACACGATTCGCCCCGACGACTTTGATTATGTCTGCAAGTTCGATCTCGATCTCGATATCCCTCGGAGTTACTTTGAAGGGCTTATGCAGCGGATGGAGGCCAACCCGCGCATCGGCACCGCAAGCGGCAAGCCGTACATGGAGTTGAACGGCAGGCTGGTGCCTGAAGTGTGCGGCGACGAAAACTCGGTGGGTATGATCAAGTTTTATCGGACGACCTGCTTCACTCAGATCGGCGGGTTTGTCCGGGAGTTAATGTGGGATGGCATCGACTGCCACCGATGCCGCATGCTCGGCTGGATCGCCGTGAGTTGGGACGATGCCGATATTCGGTTCACTCACCTCCGCCCGATGGGGACCAGCCACAAGAACTGGTGGACAGGCAGGGTTCGCCACGGGGTGGGCCAGTGGTTTATGGGGACCTCCCCGGCATATCTGTTATCCAGCGCCATGTTTCGAATGCTCAAGCCGCCGGTGTTGCTTGGCTCGACGGCGATGGTCTGGGGGTACATCCGCTCGGCGTTTCAGCGCAAGCCGCGCTACGGCGATGCGGCATTTCGGCAATTTTTGCGCCGTTATCAGTGGGCTTGCCTGATCGGGGGAAAACGCCGGGCGACCGAATCGCTAAATGCTGCCCAGCAAAGCGTTTGGAATCCTCCGGTGGTAAATCGCTAAATCGTTTGTAATTCATTATTTACCAGCGGCGTCTTGCTGCCGATGTAGCAAGAGCAACTGGTGCGTCCGTGGGCCCGTTTTCAGCCTGCCAAATCGGCAAAACGGGGCGGTCTCACCCGGTTGTGCGGCACGATTGCTGTTGCAATTGCGCCGGTCTGTTGGGATAGTATCGGGCGTACGCGACTTTTGGGTGCGAACGACCGATCTTCCCCGACATCGGTCGTAAAATTGGTGGGTCTGGTGCGGAATCACGGATGATCTCCTGCTTTCCAGGCCTTGAATTTGGCCGAATTGAGTGTGTTGCGGTGACGATCCAAATCCGTTGCACCGCCGGAGAAGTAGACCGGCAGGCTTCGTTTGGTGACATGCGCCGGAAGGCATAGGCAAAACGGATTGACCGGGGCACGGACGGGATGAATCAGGATATGCACAATCGCTCCGGCGATGCTCTGTTGGAACGCGTGGAACCGGCGGCAGAAGGTGCCGCCGAGGGCGCCGCGACGACGGTTCACAGTTCACGCCCCAGCGCGGTCGACGCGCTGCTGGCTCCCCCACCTGCTTTGCCCACGATCGACCTTGCCGGCGTCGAACTGCACGCCGTCACACAGACGCAAGCCATCGAATTCCTGCTCGGCGAGCTTGATTCCGGCCGAGGGGGCATGCTTGTCACGCCCAACCTCGACCATCTCAAGCGCTGCGTCAAAGATCTTTCGTTCGCCGCCCTTGTGGCTGAGGCCGATCTGGTCGTTGCCGACGGCATGCCGCTCGTCTGGGCAGCCAAAATTCAGGGCACACCCCTGCCCGAACGCGTGGCTGGCAGCGATCTCATCTGGTCGCTCTCCGAGGCCGCTGCCCGGCGCGGACGCCGGGTCTACCTGCTCGGCGGAATGCCCGGAACCTCGGAGCAGGCAGGCAAAATCCTCAGCGAGAAATATCCCAACCTGCGCGTAGTCGGACATCATTGCCCGGCGGTCGGGTTTGAGCGCGATGAAAAACAGGTGGCTGCGATCATCAACTCCCTGGCGGAAGCCAAGCCCGATATTGTGTTCGTCGCACTCGGTTCACCCAAACAGGAACGGCTCATCTCGCGTATTCGCAACGTCCTGCCCAATGCGTGGTGGCTGGGGGTCGGAATCAGCTTCAGCTTCATCTGCGGCGACGTGAAACGCGCGCCGGCATGGATGCAGCGGACGGGCCTCGAGTGGCTTCACCGGCTCTGGCAGGAGCCGCGCCGGCTGTTCAAGCGATACATCATCGATGGCCTGCCATTCGCTGGTAAGCTCATGGTCTCATCAGCCTGGCGCCGCGCCGCAGGTGTACCGGCGCGCACGAGCAGCCGCAGACAGGTTCGCCGCCCCGGCACCGGTGCCGGCACTCCGGCAGTCGTCGAGCAAGTTGAAACGCAGCCACGGCCGATCGACGCGCCGACAATCATTGCCCGCCCAGAGGGTCACAGCACGGCCAAATCGCTCGGCAGGCTGCGCGCGATGATTCTGCTTGGCGGAAGCGTTCGACAGAATCACCTGCTCGCCAGCGTCAAGCGTTCGATACTCGACCTCCCGCTTGAGCAAGGCACCACGATTCTCAATCACTGGCTTGGGCAGGCTGCCGAGCTGGCCAACTACGCCGGGCTGGACGTGCTGCCGGCACGAATCCTTGTGAACGCCCAATCGTTCGAGCCGGTCAGCGGTGCGGCGCGATATGCCGGGGCGTATACCGTCGAGCGAGACGCATCCGAGTATCGCGGCACCGGCGGGGTGATTCGCGATCTGGCGCAAAATTACGACGATAATGATCTCGTCCTCATCGCCACGGCGAGCCAGGTGCTGCTCGACCCCCTCAGCGCCATCGCGGCGGCGCTCGAACACAAGCGCGGTGACGTCAATCTCATCAGCCATCGCGATGGCACCCCCAGCGGAGTCATGCTGGCGCGGGTAGAAACGCTGCGGCTTATCCCGTCAATCGGCTTTTGCGATATGAAGGAACAGGCACTGTCGATCATCGCCGGGCAATACGGCGTAAAAGTCGTTCATTGCCGCAAGCCAAGCGCACTGCCGGTGCGATCGCTCGCCGACTACATCGGCGCACTACACGCGCACCACCGGCGCAAGAGCGGCAAGGTGCTCAGTGTCGATCCGCTTGCAGAAGACTGGCAACCGAGCTTCCGCATTATTGAGTCGGGCGCTTCGGTGGCCGACGGGGTTCATCTGCATGACTCGGTTGTGTTACGAGGGGCCATGATCGAGCACGGTGCGTCGCTTGTCAGGTCGGTGGTTTGTCCGGGTGCCGTGGTGCGCAGCAAGCAATCAGTGATTGACCAGTTTATCAACCCGTAGTGGGTGTGCAGCCGGAAGCGGGCAGCAGGCAGAATGGCCCTGTCGGCCATTACCCCACCCCGCGACCCCCTGCCAAGATGTATGACGTGGAAATCGCTTATCTCTCATCGCCTGACCGGGTGGCACCTCGCCCTGGCGGGTCTGCTCGCGCTGGCGGGGATCTTTGTCTGCGCCGAGGCGTGGCTTGAGATCCTTGAAGTTGCCCAGCGAGATGAAGAATATCAACACATATTCCTCGTTCCATTTGTCTGCCTCTGGATCATCTGGGTCCGGCGCTCGCGGTTTCGGCATTGTCGGCCGTCGGGCACCTTTCTCGGCCCCTTGATCGTCGCCGCAGGCTGGGGACTTAGCTGGTACGGCTTCAACCGCCAGACCACCAGCTTCTTTCATCTCGGGGCCGTGGTCGTGCTCATCGGCTGTGTGATCAGCGTGTTGGGCAAGAATGTGCTGTTCCGGTTCTTCCCCGCAATCCTTGTACTGGGCTTTCTCATTCCTGCCCCGGGCGATTTGCGACAACGCATCGCCCAGCCGCTGCAGGAATGGACCGCGCAGGCATCGCAACTCACGCTCGATGTCATGGGCGTCGAAACCGAGCGCAGCGGCAACCTGATGTTCATCGACGGCAGACCGGTGATGATCGAAGAAGCCTGCAACGGCATGCGGATGGTCTTTCCGCTGTTCCTCATCGGCTATGCGTTCAGTTTCGGGCTGCCGCTGAAGCAGAATGTGCGGATTCTCATCATCCTGTGCAGCCCCGTGGTGGCGCTGGCATGTAATGTGATGAGGACGGTGCCGCTCATTTGGGTGCAAGGCCGCAACACGCACCTTTCCGCCGCCGACGCGAAGGCTGTCTTTGATTTCCTGCACAACTACGGCGGGTGGATCATGCTTCCGATCGCATTTGTGCTTCTGCTCACAGTCATCCGAATGTTAAAATGGGCAATGGTGCCGGTCCAACGATACACATTAGCATCGCAATAAACCCCGAAAGGATGCATCGAGAGAGTACTACTCGCGATAGCCAACCGGCCGCGAAGACGAATACCCGGCATGCCCGACTTATCGATCAAACTTCTGCTCCGACTTGCGGCTCCGATTGTGACACTGGTGCTGCTCGTGGGCATGGTGCGCGAGCAGCGGACATACCTCAGCGAGGCCGATTTTGAGCACTACCACCAACGCGCGGCGGCAGCGATCGACCGCGTGCCGCCGCAGATCGCGCTCTGGAGTGGTCGCGATGAGCCGGTCGTCCGGGAGGCGCAGCGCCTGCTTCGCCCCAACCGCATCCTCCAGCGGCGGTACATGGACATCGGCAGTGTCGATCGGCCTGAACGCACGGTGAGCCTGCTGATCGTGCAGTGCAAGCGCTCGGGCGACATGGTGGGGCACTATCCGCGCAATTGTTACCGCGCCATCGGCAATGAAATGACTGCCGCAATCCCCCGCGATTGGTCAGTTGAGGGCCTTTCTTTGCCGATCATGGAATATGTCTTCAAGCGGATCGAGAACGGCCAGACTTATTGGACTATCGTCTATAACTTCATGGTCGTTCCCGGCGAAGGCATTGTGAGAGACATGGAAGGCGTGAAGGCCGCAGCCGAGGATTATCAGCAGCGCTATTATGGGGCTGCCCAGTTTCAGCTGGTGTTTCACGCGAATCTGCCGCAGACAGAACGAGACGAAATCTTTAGTTTGTTTCTTCGCGAACTCGTGCCGACGATCAAGACGTTGAACTCCGGAGCGCTTCGATGAGTCAAGAAATTATTGCTTCCACCCCGCGCGGCACGCTGGCTCGCCCTGATGACGCATGGGCCACCGGTGCCGGCACCACCCTCGCGCCTTACAACGGCGCGCCGCCGCGCACTTCGCCGGTGAAGCTGGTACACCGCCTGCTGCGCGGGCGCATTTTGCTGGCGATTATCCTCGCCGCCGCCGGCCTGATCGCCGGGGCGATGTACGGCTGGAACAGCACCACCCCAAGATTTACCGCCGAGGGCTACCTTGAGGTCAAGCCCTATATCGTCACCGCCAATGCCAATGAAAAGACGCAGGGCTACTTCACCAACTTCGTCAAAAGTCAGCCCCCGAAAATCGTAAACGCCCGCACCATCTCGGCGGCGATTAATCGGGAGGAGTGGCAGCGGGTGTCCAATGCCCCGGCAACGCAGTCGCTGGTGGGACAGATGCTGGGCAACCTGAATGTCGATTACATCCGCGACACGTTTATCCTGCGCGTGAGCTATTCCGACGAGGAACCCCGAATCGCCCAGGCCGCTGTCGATGCTGTCATGAAGGCTTACGTCGATATCAGCAAGGAGACGGTCAACCAGTCCAAGATCGACGAATTGCGTAAGTTTGAAGACCTGTACGCCAAGGCCGACAACGAGTTTCGCCGGCTGCAGGAGCAGATTCGCAACCTCTCCGCCGACTACGGCACCGACAAGCTCGATAACCTGCTCGAAGTGCGCCAGAGGGCACAACAGACAGCCGAATCGGCGTATGCCGACGCACAAATGCAGCTTGACCTTGCAACCAACAACAAGACGGTTGAAGGCAAGGACATGCCGTCGTTAACGATGGAAGACATGTCTGCTGCCGATCCGATGATGCGCTACTTTCTGGAGACCCGTACGAAGGCGATGTTTAAGATGGTGGAGTTGAGCAACTATTACGGGGCCAATTCCCCAAAAGTGCAACTCGCCCAGAAGGAATATGACACCGCCGACCGGATGGCCAATGAGTATTTCGAGGGGAACAAGACCAAGTTTACTGATATTCAGCCGGACTTAGACGGTCGGGGGCAGGTGGTGATCACGCCCAAGCTCGTCGAGCAGCTAAAACAGCGAGTCGAGGTCCGCCGCAAGCGGTACGAGCAGGAAAAGCAATCGACGCTCGACCTTGCCAAGCGCATGACCGAGATTCGCGCCTTCCGCGATGAACTCGAACGCGCCCAGGAAGACCGGGTGCGCCGGGAAGAAGCCAAGCAGAACATGGAGTTTCAGCTTGCTGGCAGTGGGCAGATTGCCGTTACTTCCGAAGCAACCTGGCCTTCCAGCCCCAGCAAAGACCGCCGCAAGCAGTTTGCCGCCATTGGCGGAATGCTCGGGGGCATGCTGCCGATCGTCGCGCTGCTGCTCATTGGCCTGATCGATACGCGATATAAATACAGCGAAGAGGCAACCGAGACCCAGATGTCGGGCCTGACCCTGCTCGGCATCCTTCCCAACCTGCCCGACCGCCTGAGTGACCCCGGCCAGGCAAGCATCGCCGCTCACTGTGTACACCAGGTGCGCACCCGGTTGCAGATCGATGCGCCCGTGGAAGGCGCCGTGGCATACAGCGTGACCTCGGCGAGCAGCGGCGATGGCAAGACCTCGCTCACGCTCGCCCTGGGCCTTTCTTTCGCGGCGAGTGGGAGTCGTACGCTGCTCATCGATTGTGATCTCGTGGGTGCAGGCCTCACCGCGCGGCTGAATATGTCCGGCCCACAGGGAATTCTCGATGCGATTACCAACCGCAACCTGATGAACTACGTCAAGAAAACCGACGTAACCGACCTGATGATGCTTCCGTCGGGAAATGCCCAACTCCAGCATGCGGGCATTTTCAGCCCTGCAGTGATGAAGCGGCTCATCAATGAAGCCAAGAAGCACTTTGAAGTCATCCTTATCGACACCGGCCCGGTGCTCGGCAGCATCGAAGCGACACCCGTTTGCTCGACGACCGACGGCGTGATCCTCACTGTCGCCCGAGGGCAACAGCGGCCCCTGGTGGAAAAGGCGCTCTCGCATCTTCGATCAATCGGGGCGCGCATCTCAGGCGTGGTGTTTAACCGCGCCCAGGCCCGCGACTTCGAGCAGAGCATCAGCGGTATCAGTCTCCGTTCGGCAGCACGAAGCCAAAGCAATCAGGGCGACGGTCTGAACGGCCATCGAGAAGGCTCGCAATATGGCTCGCTGGCCAAGGCTGTGGCATCAAGCACAGTGCGATCCGATCTGGACTCCTGATCATTGCCAATTGAAGCGAGGCCACTTATTTTCATCTGTGGCCACTCGATCACTGGCAACCGGCATTCTGTTTTATGGTCGCTTCTTCGCCGACAACCACAAGCGCGCCGCGCACCATCTGGGGTCTGGAACCCCTGGACCTTCATGCTCGCTATTGGGCCGCGCACGGCGTGCAAGTCGTGCGGCAGGGTGAGCCTTCGCAGATTGTGAAGCATGCCGAGCTGTTCCTGCTGACCGATCCTCGTTCGCTGTGTCTTTTTAAGCTCGCTCCGATCATGGATGCGTTGAATTGGATCGGTCCAACCGTCCTGTTCATCCGCCTGCACGACACGCGTGAACACGGTTATCGCGAGCGGGCTCTCACCGACTCCGCCGACCGGTTTGTGCGGTTTGAGCGCCTTTACGACACGCCAGACCGGCTGGCGCGCATCGTGATCACGCCCTATCGCGAGGTGGCTCAGCTTTGGCAAAGTGCGCCCGATCCCCTTACGGGCTGGCGGCGGCTGCGCCGCTTCACGCCCCGGATCGAGCGCGTCACGCTTTCCATCGACGGCCGCGTATACGACCGCACGACCGACCGGGAGATTGCGGAATTCACACACGATCTGATTCGCGACTGGAAACGCCCCGACGCCACGATTGATCGCGCCACCAAGCTCGAAGGCCAGAGTTGGCGCGACCCGGAATCGACGATCGCTGCAGATGCCCGGCTGATCGGCCCGGTGTGGGTGGGCGCGGGTCGATCGCTCGACAGCAGCACAACCGTCATCGGCCCCGCCGTAGTGTGGGATGCGCCGGACCAGCGTCCGCTGGCAGAAGACATTGAGTGGCAATCGATCGAGCCGACCGCCCCGCCGCAGGATATTGCTGCGCCGCAGCAAAATCCGGTCGATCTTGCGTTCAAGCGCGCTTTTGACATCGTTTTTTCCTTGCTCGCCCTCCTCGGCTGCGCGATTCTGTTTCCGATCATCATGATCTTGATCTGGTTTGAGGATGGCCGGCCATTTTTCTTCGGTCATAAGCGAGAAACAATGGGTCCGCGCGAGCCACGCGATTTCCGCTGTTGGAAGTTCCGATCGATGGTGAACAATTCCGACCAGCTCACCCGGCAACTGATCGCTGACGGCAAGAACCGCGGCGACGGCGGGCGGGTGGATATCGATCCCGATCACGATCCCCGGCTGCTTCGCATCGGAAAATTCATTCGCCGATACAACATTGATGAACTGCCTCAGTTCTGGAATGTGCTCACCGGCGATATGTCAATCGTCGGCCCCCGGCCAAGCCCCAAAAAGGAAAACCAGTATTGCCCGGCATGGCGCGAGGCGCGGCTAAGCGTGCGCCCGGGCATCACCGGGTTGTGGCAGATTCGCCGTACCCGACGTGCAGGCTACGATTTTCAGGAGTGGATCAAGTACGATATCGAGTACGTTGAGACGCGAAGCTTCTGGTTTGATCTGGTCATCATCTGGAAAACGATCATGATGATGGCCCGCAAAGGTGCCCGCCAATGAACATTCGTCCGAAGACCGTGCGCCGTCTGCTCGCGGTCGTCGTGGCGCTGGTTGTGCTTGCCACGGCAGCTCTGGTAATTCGCGCGTACAACGACTCCCGCCGCCAGACTCGGCTTGCCACGGCGCGCGAAGCGGGCATTGCAGCATTTCAAGCCGGCGATTACCCCGCTGCCATCGATCAGCTCAAGAACTATGTCCGGTCGGGCACCACCGATTACGATGCCCTGCTCGCCTTTGCCACGAGCCGGTCAAAGGTGGAAATGGCCGGCGGAAAACACCTGCAGGAAGCGATTCGCCTTTTTGAGTTGCTCCGCTCAATCCGCCGGGAAGAACCCGAAGTCCTTCGCCCACTGCTACAGCTATACACCGATGCGGGCTACTCGACCGAGGCGATTGCCCTCGCCGATTCGATCCTGGCCCGCGACCCCGAAGATGTTCACGCCCTCAAAGCGAAGTCGATCGCGCTGGCCGGGCTTGCCAAGCACGACGAAGCCCTGCGGGTAAGCAAGCAATGGGACGCCGCCGCCCCGACCGACCTTCAGGCACACCGGCAAACCTACTGGCTCATGCGCAAGACGCGGGTGCCCGGCGATCAGATTGTGGCGCGATACCGCGAGTTGCTCGCAACGTATCCGGATGATCCGCGCTTTGAGATGCTTTTGGGCGCCGCGGAAGGGGAGAACGGCAATCGGGATGAAGCGCTGCGTCTTCTGCGGGCCGCCGCGGCGCGCCCGGCACCCGATGCGTTGTTTGTCACGCAACTGGTACAGGTGTTCGATCAGCAGCGGCTGTTTGAAGACTCCGCTGCCTTGCTCACGCGCGCGGCATCTGGCTCAGACGATCCTGCGATTCTCCGCATTCTGGTTCAGCGTGCCTGGCAAAACGGCGAACACGATGTCGTCCTGAGTCGGCTGCACGGACTTGACCCCAACGTCTCATCAACCGACGCAACCTTGCTGGCGTTTCATGCGATGTCGCTGCTGGCACTCAACCGAACCGACGAAGCTCGAACGATTGTCGCCGCGCTGAAGAACCGAAAAGCAGACAACCCGGCACAAGGCTGGGCCGCCGCCATCTCTCTGCGGATGGAAAGCAACACGCTCGCGCCGGCGCAGCTTGTTGCGAAGTATCAGTCGGCGATGTCGCGCGGGGGTGAGAATGGCATCATCCGGCTTTGGATCGGCGAGGCACATATGCTGCTCGGCGATAACGATCTGGCCGTGCAGGAATGGCGGCAGGCGTCCGACCTCATGCCAAGCTGGGCGGCACCGCATGTGAAGATTGCACGAGCGATGCTCGCGCTCAATCGCCCCGCCGACGCTGTAGATGCGGCGCTGGCGGCGGTGCGATGTGCCCCGGACCAGGTAGCTCCGATGACGTCGCTGGCTCTCGCCCGGTGGGCATTGATTCAGCAAAACCCCTCGCGGCAGCAGCAGGAAGGGCTTGAGGCGCTGGTGGCCGAGATTCAACGGCGCAAACCTGGTGAGCCGGAAACATTGGCGCTGCACGCAGCAGTGCTCTGTCGCAACGGCGACGCCCCAAAGGCCGCCGCCGTCATCGCCGCAGCTATTTCAGATGCGCCCGATTGGGACCCGGATACGCTCGCCGGCGTGCTCGCTGTCAGCCGCGAGTATGGGCTGCAACTGGAGCAGAAATTACTCGACGCCACGCGCCCCGCTTCACTGAAATCACCGGAAATGGCCCTGCGTCACGCGTTGGAAATGGCCATTTCAGGCAAGCCCGAATCCGGACTGGCGGGCCTGCAATCAGCGGCACAATCCGCTTCAGGCGATGCCGCGATGCAGTGGCAGATTGCCGTTGCACGATATCGCGAGGCTGTGAGCGACCCCGATGCCTCGGCCACCTGGATCGCGCTGGGGGACGGCCATCCCGATAATTTTGCGGTTCAATCTCTCATTCTCCGCTCGGCGGGGCAGGCAAAGAAGAGTCGCGATTTCTTCGCCCGCACGATCGATCGCGTTCGTGGGCTTACCGGGGAAGACGGGTCATTATGGAAATCGGCACGCGCACAGTTTCTGTTGTCGGGCCAGCCCACCCCGCGCGAAAGTGCCGAGGCGATGACGCTCCTTGCCGACCTGGTGCGCACAGCCCCAAAGGTGCCGGAGTATCGCGTTCGGCTGGCGCAGGCGATGGAAAACATCGGCAACGCCCGCGAAGCAGCCGAGCAGCTTCGCACCGCGGCGGACATCGATCCTCGTTCTGTGCCGGTTCAAGTGGAGTTGGCGCGACTGCTTGTTGAGCAGGGCAAGCACGCCGAGGCCCGCAACTATCTCGACCGCGCCGCCGCCAGCCCATCCATTCCGCCCGGCCAGCGCGTGCCATTGGCGCGCATGCTGGCCAATGAAGGCCGGCTGGCGACCGGCATTCAACTGCTGGAAAACGCCCCCTCGCGCGATCTGCAGGCCGACCTCACGCTCGCCGAGTTTTACCGGCAGACTGGCCGGCTGGATGAAGCCACATCACTCTACGCAACCCGGCTCGACAAGGATTCGCCCACACCCGAGCTGATTGCCGCCGCGGCCGATCTGATGGCAGCGCAACAGGAGACCGGTGCCGCACGCACATTACTCAAGCGCCTCGATCAAACCGACGCGACGGCGGCGCAGACATTTGGCATCCTGGCCCGGTTTGAAGAAAAGTTTGGCGATCGCGACGTGGCGAAACGGCACTACCTCGATGCGACCGCCGCCGCGCCCAATGATGCGTCGGCATGGCGGCGATTGTCTTCATTCCACGCCCGCCAAGCCGACTACGCCGCGGCGATTGAAGCCGCCGATCGCGGGCTGGCACTTTTACCCGCCAACCCCGAACTGGAGTCGCTCCGGCTGCAGGCGATGGCGATGCAGAAAGTGAGCGAGACCAACGACGATCTGACACCGCTCATCGACGTCTTGAAAGCCGACCCGAGCCGCGCCGCAGAGACCGCCGCCCTTTTGGCGATGCAGGAATCGCTCGCCACCACCCAGCCGACCGCGGCGCAGGTTGCCCGGCTCCGACTCTCCGCCGACCGTTTCCCACGATACCTCCCGCTGCAATCGATGCTGGCGAGAAGCTATCTAAATGCCGGCGCAAACGAAGACGCCGCGACCGTCGCGGCGCGGTTGCTTGAACTCATGCCCGGCAATCCCGACGCCGCAGCCCTCGCCACGACCATTTACCGAGCCACCCGGCAATGGCCATTGATGAAGCAGGCTGCCTGGCAGTGGCAGCGCGCCCTTCACACCGAGACGCGACCCGCCGATATCGCCATTGCCGAGGCGGCGATGAAACTCGGCGATTTTGAGACCGTCATCACCACGCTCGAACCCCATCTCGCAACCGCAGTGCGAGCCCCGGAAAAGAACGCGGCGCTTCTTCGGCTGGTGGCCGGCGCGATGACCGCCAACGGCCAGCCCGAAAGAGTCGAAGACTTACTCGGCCCACTGCTCGCCGAAAGCTCCTCAGCGAGGGTGACATGGCTGCAGGTAACGGCAACGCAGGCGCATGACGGCCTGATCGCTGGCGAAGCCTTGGCGCGCGTGTCGGCAGTGCTTGATGCGTCCAGTTTCGAGGAAGTCGATTCATTCGCCCGCGCCGCATCGGCAGTGGCGCTGCGCTTCGCCGACCCCGCGCCCGCCCGGCAGGCAGTCGGGTTGCTGCAATCGTTTACGCAGCGCGCAAATCCCGAGGTGGAAGCGCTGTTTCTCACCGCGGCGCTGCAGCTTCAGCTCAACCAATACGCCGCCGCCGAGATCGCCTATCGGGAGATTCTCTCTCGCCAGCCGAAGCACGACAAGGCATTGAACGATTTTGCCTATCTTCTGCTGCTGCGCAAAGGCGATTTGCAGGAAGCCAAGACCGCCGCCGCCAAGGCGCGCGAGCTTCGTCCACAGGTGGCCACCTACCACGAAACCTTTGCCCGCATCGAATCCGAACTAGGCAACCGGCCAGCGGCGCTGGCAGCGTTTGATCAGGCGCTGACGATCGAACCCAACAACCTCGACGCGCTGATCGGCAAGGCATTCGTCCTGCGCGAATCGGGCCGGGTGCAGGAATCCGAAAAACTCGTCACCCAGATCGAACCGCAACTGGCCACCAGCCCCGTCTTGTCGGAGCCGGTGCGCATCCAACTGCAATCGCTAAGAAAAACAACCTCCCGCGGGGAATGACTCGACTGCGGGACGGCGGCGCAGCGGATTGATGTTTACATGCCCCCGACCAGCAACCTTGCCGGCCGGCGGGTGGAGCTGTTTGACGGCGCGACCAACCGCCTGCTCGCCCGGCGCGACATCGCGGCACTCGACCCCGCGGGCAACACGCTGAGCTTCACCAATCTTCCTGCGGGCAGCGCGCTGAAGGTGCGCGTAAGCGGGCTGGACGGCCCCGCCGACGTCGCCGCTGCGGCGCGGGTGGTCTGACAGGCTCTTGATTACGCCCGGTCGAACGCCGAAGCTTTCTCAAGCCGGCATAAGTCAATAAAACACAGGCACTTACGCGCATGCGGAAAGGCTCGAATTCCGTTGTTTCCTTTCCCGCGCGGTTGTTCTAGAATTGTGCTTCCGCCAATTACTGGATGTCGATGAACTGGTTGGGCCTTGTTGTTCGGAAGTTTGAAGCACTGTCGTCTCGGAGACGACGGGACAACAGCGAGTCCCCGGTTTTGAACGCGCGCGCCTCACAGGCGGTGCGGCTACCCAACATTGAGTGCCATGGTTAATCCTGATTTTGCCAATCGTGCCAACGCCGAATACATCGAACAACTTCACGAGCAGTATCAGCGCGATCCTGCCTCGGTGCCTGAAAACTGGCAGGCGTTTTTCTCCGGGTTTGATTTGGGTCTTGCCCGGAGCGTGAGCGGGGTACAGGCACTGGCAGAGGGTGCCCGGCCGACAGACCCGCCGCAATCGATTGGGGCGTTTGACCTGGTCCACTCATATCGCGAGTTGGGCCATTTCACGGCAAACCTCGATCCACTCGGGCTGACCAAGCGCGACAGCCATCCACTGCTGCAACTACACAACTTCGGCATGACCGATAACGACCTTTCGCGTCAGGTTGGCCCAGCGAGTTTTCTGGGTGCGACCGATGGTTCGCTGGGTGATTTGCGCAATAAGCTCAAGCTTACCTACTGCGGCAATCTGGGCGTCGAGTTCACCGGCATCGATAACAAGCCCCAGCGGGACTGGCTTCAGCAGCAGATGGAACCGATTTACAACCGCCCGCGTTTGTCAGACGGCGAGACCAAGGCGCTGATGTTCATGCTGGTGGCCGCCGAGGAGTTTGAACAGTATCTCGGCAAGGTGTTCATCGGACAGAAGCGGTTCGGGGCCGAGGGAGCCGAAGCGGTCGTTCCGATTTTAAACACTATCGTCGAGCGCGGTGCGGAACTGGGTGGCGAGCAGTTCATCATGAACATGGCCCACCGCTGCCGACTGAACACACTGGTGCATGTGCTCAATCAACCTTACGAATCGATGCTGGCAGAGTTTCTGGGGACGACGCGCCCGATGCATGAAGTTGGCGGAGATGGCGATGTGAAATATCACCTCGGCTACGCAAACTCCCGCCCGACGGCCGAGGGCAAGACGGTCAAGTTGTCACTCATTCCCAATCCGTCACACCTGGAGATGATCAACCCGATTCACCAGGGGATCGTCCGCTGCAAGCAGGACATGTTCGGCGACATCGGCCGCGACCGTGTGGTGCCGATTGCCATGCATGGCGACGCAGCGTTCACCGGGCAGGGCGTGGTAGCAGAGACGCTCAATCTCTCTGAGTTGCGAGGATTTCGCACCGGCGGGACGATTCACATCATCATTAACAACCAGGTGGGCTTCACCACCCCGCCGAACCAGGAACGGTTTACGCCCTACCCAACCGACCTTGCCAAGGCGATTCAGGCTCCGATTTTTCATGTCAACGGAGACGACCCCGAAGCGTGCGTGTGGGCTGCCAAGCTCGCGATTGGTTTTCGGCAGCAGTTTAAGGTCGATGTGATGATTGACCTCTGGTGCTACCGCCGCAACGGGCACAATGAAGCGGACGAACCGAGCTTCACGCAGCCGGTGATGTATAAAGCAATAGAGAATCACCCGACGGTGCGCCAACTCTACGAACAAAGACTCCTGGCGGAAGGTCGCATTACACAGGATGAACTTGACGTGATGAAGTCGGAGGTAGTAGCCCGACTCAACGCGGCTCGCGATCAGGCGAAGGAAATCAAGGCCCGCTCCAAGGTGCCCACATTCGGCGGCGTGTGGAAAGGCCTCGGCCGCGCCGGCGGCGATTGGTCGGCCAACACAAAGGTGGGCAGGGAAGTCCTGCAGCGCGTGCTCGACGTGTATGGGAAAATGCCCGACGGGTTTACGCCGCACCCCAAGGTGCTCAAGGGCGTGATCGAAAAGCGGCAGGAAATGCTTCAGACGGGTAAAGGGATTGATTGGGGCTGCGCCGAAATGCTGGCATGGGGTTCGCTGCTCATCGAGGGTTACGGCATCCGGCTCACCGGCCAGGATGTCGAACGCGGCACGTTCAGCCATCGCCATGCGGTGCTGAACGACTACGAGACGGGCAACAAGTGGTTTTCGCTCGATCAACTGGGGAGAAAGCCCGGCGACTTCACGATCATCAACAGCATGCTCAGCGAGTTTGCGGTGCTCGGGTTTGAATGGGGTTATGCGTCGGCAAATCCACGGACCCTGGTGATGTGGGAGGCTCAGTTCGGCGATTTCGTCAACGGCGCGCAGTGCATTATTGACCAGATCATCAGCTCCGCCGAGAGCAAATGGCGTTACGCCAACGGCATGGCCCTGCTGCTGCCGCACGGCATGGAGGGCGCGGGGCCGGAACACAGCAATGCATACCTGGAACGCTTCCTGAGCATGAGCGCGGAAGATAACTGGCAGGTGTGCATGCTCAGCACGCCTGCGCAATACTTCCATGCGTTGCGCCGGCAGATGCACCGCAAGTTTCGCAAGCCGCTGATTCTGATGCAGCCCAAGAGCCTGCTCCGCGACGCGCTTCGGTCTTCGACGGTGGAAGAACTCACCGAAGGCACGTTTCAGACCGTGATTGATGACGCCTCAGCCCCCGCCGACCGCGATTCGGTCAAGCGTGTGCTGCTTTGTGCCGGGAAGATGTATTGGCTGCTAAAGGATGCGGCGGAAAAGCATGGCAAGAACGACATTGCGATTGTGCGCGTCGAGCAGTTGTATCCGTTTCCTCAAAAGGAACTGCAGGCGATCATGTCAAAGTATCGCCGCGCCGAGGAGGTCTGCTGGGTGCAGGAAGAGTCGCGCAATCGCGGGGCGTGGTCGTTCGTGCAGCAGCGATTGTTGAGCATGCTGCCGGACAATGTTGTGCTCTCCTACCACGGCCGCGACGAAGGGGCGAGCCCGGCAACCGGATCGGCAACAGTTCACAAACAGGAAGAAGCCGAGTTACTCCTGCACGCGCTGGAGTTGCCGATGGAGCAGAAAGCAAAAGAAGTTGTGTCCAAATAGTTTTTGAAACAAGCCAGGGACACAAGACAGAAGTTCCGAATCAAGTCGAGGGAACGACCGAGGTAAAAGCCCGCGGCTAGGACATCATTTTGGATTCGGCCTTCACTCGGATTTCGGATTTAGTCCATCTTCAGTCAGCAGTAGTGCTTTTCATTCCCGCGGCAAGACCTAGAATCAACTATCATGGCAACCAACGTTCAAGTGCCCGGCATGGGCGAAAGCATCAGCGAAGCAGTTCTTATCAAATGGCACAAGCAGACCGGCGAGGCCGTCGGCATGGATGAGCCGCTGGCGGAGCTTGAGACCGACAAAGCCAATGTCGACGTTCCCAGCACCGCTGCGGGGGTCTTGACGCAAAAGGTGGCGGTTGGGACGAAGGTGAAGATCGGCGAAGTGATCGCCACAGTGGACGCCAACGGGAAGGCCGCCGCAAAGCCCGCCGCCCCCACCAGCAAACCCGCCGCGGCAGCCGCGGGCGCCACACGGACAGCACCGCAGTCGTCGACAGCCACTCCGGCAACAGACGAAAAGCTGTCCCCTGCGGCGCGGAGAATGGTTGAAGAACACAAGCTCGACTCGGGGAAAATCCCCGCAACAGGCCCGGGCAACCGAATCACCAAGGAAGACGTCGTCAACTACATGGACGGCAACTCTGCCGCCGCTGATACGAGCGCGCCGATTTCCCCACCGGCAAAGTCCAAGCCTGCAGCCGAGCCTGCCACGAAACCCGCCCTGCCCCCGACCAGCACCGCCGACGGCACCGTCCGACGCGTGGAGATGAGCAAGATCCGCAAAAAGATTGCCGAGACACTCGTTAAGAGTCAGCAGTCCACCGCCACGCTGACGACGTTTAACGAAATCGACATGTCCAATCTCATGGCGCTGCGTACCAAGTACAAAGAGCAGTTCGAGAAAAAGCACGGAATTGGCCTGGGCTTTATGAGCTTTTTTGCCAAAGCTGCTTGTCAGGCGCTGCGAGAATGGGAACGGGTCAACGCCAGCATCGACGGCGACGATATCGTCTACCACGACTATGTGCATCTGGGCATCGCAGTCAGCACCGATCGCGGGCTGGCGGTGCCGGTGCTGCGCAACGCGCATCAGATGTCGTTTGCGCAGGTCGAAAGC
Organism: Phycisphaerales bacterium UBA2421; assembly: GCA_002343075.1. Classification (GTDB taxonomy): domain Bacteria; phylum Planctomycetota; class Phycisphaerae; order Tepidisphaerales; family Tepidisphaeraceae; genus UBA2421. The sequence goes on from DDRH01000019.1 coordinate 78,712, forward strand.
GAAATCAAACGCCTCGCCACCGCCACCCGCGACGGCAAACTGCAGATCAGCGAATTGTCCGGCGGCACGTTCACCATCACCAACGGCGGGGTGTTCGGAAGCCTGATGGCAACACCGATCATCAACCCGCCGCAGGTAGCGATTTTGGGGATGCACGCGATCAAGGAACGCCCCATCGCCGTCAACGGGCAAGTCGTCGTGCGACCCATGATGTATGTCGCGCTGAGCTACGACCACCGCCTGATTGATGGCAAAGAAAGCGTGCAGTTCCTGGTCCGAATCAAAGAACTCATCGAAGACCCACAGCGGGTCATGCTGGATGTCTAACCGTTTGCGCGGTCAACCCTCGCGCATTGTGCTCTAGCCCCGTCGATCCTGCGACGAGCTTCGTCATCTGGCAAAAGTGGTTGCATTTCCTCCCGCACCGCCTTGGCGCACAATAACCCGCGATGATTAATCTCTTTTCCGACACCCAGACCAAGCCCACCCCAGAAATGCGCGCCGCGATGGCCGCCGCTGACGTGGGGGATGAGCAATTGGCGGAAGATCCCACCGTAAACCGCCTGCAGGACATGACCGCTCAGCTACTTGGCAAAGAAGCGGCGATTTTTCTGCCCAGCGGGGCGATGTGCAACCTGGTGGGTGTGAAAACCCACACTCAGCCCGGTGATATGATCCTGGCTGACCGGCGGTGCCATATCATGCGCGCCGAGTGTGGCGGCGCGGCGATCTTTTCCGGGGTGATGCTCGATCCGCTCGACGGCGAGCGTGGCATTTTCACACCCGAGCAAGTGCGTGCCGCCATTCCGCCGGTCAAAACCGTCTATCATCCGCACCCAACGCTGTTGTGCATCGAAAACACCCATAACTACGGCGGCGGGAGCGTCTGGCCGATCGAGCAGCTCCGCGACGTCTGCACAACGGCACGCGAGCGGGGGCTTGCCATTCATATGGACGGCGCGCGGCTGTTCAACGCCAGCGCGGCCAGCGGCGTTACAGCCAGCGAGTATGCATCGCATGTTGATTCGGTGTGGATCGACCTCAGCAAGGGCCTGGGCTGTCCGGTTGGCGCGGTGATCGCGGGCACCAGCGATTTCATCGGGCGCGCCAGACGATGGAAACACGCGTTCGGCGGCGCGATGCGCCAAGCCGGCATCATCGCCGCGGCGGGGGTCTACGCGCTACAGCACAATATCAACCGATTGAAGGACGATCACGCCAACGCGCGATTGCTGGCTGAGGGGCTGTCGCAGTCGCCGCGCGTGAGGCTGCTCTATCCGGCGGATACGAATATCGTGTTCTTTAATGTATCAGGGTTCACTCCCGCAGCTTTCTGCGAACGAGCGGCGGCACAGGGAGTAAGGTTCAGCGCCGTGGGCGGCGGCATCCGCGGGGTGACGCATCTTGATGTCTCGAGGGAAGAGTCCGCGGCGGCTGTCGAGAGTGTTATGAAGGCGCTTTCCGAGTAGTGGTTTTAGATCGATTCAGCTTCTCCAACGGGTCAGACCTCAAGTGCGCCACTATGCACCCGTCCGTGTCGGCGCTCCCGCAGAGCGGGTCTTGGGCCTTGTTGTCTCGCTTCAGCTACTCACCAGCATCGAACCGTTGCATCCCTCGCCGCCCTCTGCGGCTTCATTTCGAGTCGATTGCTCTTCGAGACCGCCCGCCGAGCGCAAATACAACGAACGCGAGGGAGAAAGTCTGGGGTTCCGGGACCGTTACTGTCCATACGGCGGGCGCGATTCTCCACGACAATGTTGCACTGCCAGCAATAAGATACGAATCGCCTGCCCGCGAGATCGCAACCGCGGAGGAACCTGTATAGCCGCTGGAAGGGAGCACTTTATCCAGATTGATGACGGTCTGACCATCGTCCAGCCAAAGTAGCGCGTGTCGACGCGAATCACTCGTGAAGCCGTAACCTACGATGATGTCACCAAGCACGTCCGTGGCTTCTCCGAAAATGAACGAGTCATCCGGATATTGCAGTCGTTCAGCACGTTCCTCATCGAGGTGCCAGAGCACAGGTTGGCGATCACATGTCTCACTATATCTCGCGAACCCGACCGCCAACCCATCATCCGTCGAAAGCGCGGTCGACTCGTCCGCGTCTTCAGGATGCAGATTCTGAAAGCTACTCGAACTTCCGCTCCACACAGCCGCAAATTTAGTCTCTCCCTCAGCTACATACCCAACTTGGTTGGTGCCATCCGTATCGATGATCATGCTTTCAGAGAAGTCGGCCGGATGGACGTCAACGTACGTCTCGGCCGATCCCCGCCAGATCGCTGCGCGCGGGGTCAAAGCCGGGCTACGCGTGGTGGGTTCACGGATCGCGGACTGTACGCTTACAAACCCGCCTGAAGGTCGGTCCTTACTTGAGGTGCGAATGTCGAACAACTGGAACGCGGTCGCTGAACCCACAAACCCGCCTTGCTCCTCGTCAGTAGCGGCCAGAACGACCGCCTTGGGCATGCCTTGCGGGTTGAGTTGCACCACTTCCCGATCTTCCCCGACCCACAGCGTCGCCACGGTTGATTCGCCATCCACCGATGCCACATATCCGGCGACATAGTTTTCCGTTGTGGCTCTCGCTTCGCCGACATGCAACTCTGGAATTGGCAAGAACTCGACATCATCCGACGAAAAGTTGGTCCATATCGCCGGGTGGTGCCACAAAACGCCCGACCTGTTGTCTGGATTTGCCGCGGAGCCAACGGTATTGCGAGAGCTGATGGAGTATGGCGTGCGATAGCGCCCGGTCGTCAATACATCAGCAGTAATCTGCACCTGCCCCGCCGCCGGCGAGACCGCACCCACCATCACGGCGGCGGCCCAGGCGATTCGGAGCTTTTTCATCCTCGACTGGTTCTCGGTTTGATCGATCGCGATTGGCATGGGCATCCCTTTTGGCTGACCAACTACGAAGTTGCTATCGACAGCCCACAACTGGTTCAATCAGCAAATCACCGGCCGCGCGATTTCCGGACCTCCGTAGCATCGGTTTTCAACCGATTCTTCGACTTGAGTCGTGACGGGTTGGAAACTCCCGCAGCGCGCATACAATCCCCCATCCCTATGAACGACTTTGATTTGATCGTTATCGGTGCCGGTCCTGGCGGGTATGTGGCGGCCATTCGTGCAGCGCAGCTTGGCATGAAAGTCGGCTGCGTCGAGCGCGAGTACCTCGGCGGGACTTGTCTGAATGTCGGGTGCATTCCTTCCAAGGCGCTGCTCGATTCGTCGGAGCGATATCACTCGATCAGGCATCAGGTCGCCCGACATGGCATTGAAGTCGGTGAGGTGAAGCTCAACCTTGCGGCCATGATGAAGCGCAAAGCCGACGTCGTGAAACAACTCACCGGCGGGGTTGGGTTTCTGTTTAAGAAGAACAAGATCGAGCACCTCGTCGGTCATGGCGCGATCGTCGGCGCAGGAAAGGTGTCCGTCACCGCCGCTGACGGCAAGACGCGCACTGTGTCGACCAAGCACATCCTCATCGCCACGGGGAGCGCGCCAAGCCAGATCCCATCGCTCCCTTTTGACCAGAAGCACATTCTCAGCAGCACCGAGGGAATCGCCATCGACCAACTGCCCAGGAAGCTGATCGTCGTCGGCGCGGGTTACATCGGCGTCGAACTTGGCAGCGTCTGGGCACGGCTGGGGAGTGACGTCCTCGTGCTGGAGTATATGGACGGCGTGCTGCCGCCGAGCGATCGCGAGTGTGCTAATGCGCTGCAGAAATCATTGGAAAAGCAGGGACTGAAGTTTAAGTTCCGCACGACCGCGGAGAAGGCGGAGATCGTCAATGGGAAAGTGCGTGTCCACTGGAAAACACGCTCCGCCGCCGAGGCCGCTTCTGCCATCGCCGAGCAGGGTGTGGAGGAAGTCGATAAGGTCCTGGTGTCGGTCGGCCGTAGACCGGTAACCGACGGGCTGGGATTGGACCGCGTGGGAATCAAGGTGGACGCAAGAGGGTACATTCCGGTTGACAAGCACTTCAAAGCGGCCGAGGGCATCTATGCAATCGGCGATGTGATCGGCGGGATCATGCTGGCGCACAAAGCAGAGGAAGAAGGCGTTGCGTGCGCCGAATTGCTCGCGGGCAAGCCGGGGCATGTGAATTATAGTTGCTGCCCCGCAGTCGTTTACACGCACCCGGAGTTGGCAAGCGTCGGGCTGACCGAGGAGGAGTGCAAGGCAAAATCGCTGGACGTGAAGATCGGCAAATTTCTCATGGCTGCGAATGGCCGGGCGAAGGGAATGGACGAGACCGAAGGCTTCGTGAAAGTCATCGCCGACGCGCGCACCGATCGCCTGCTGGGTGTCCATATTCTCAGTGCCCACGCCAGCGACATGATCCACGAGTGCGTCGCAGTGATGGAGTATCACGGCTCTGCGGAGGACATCGCCCGGGGATTCCACGCGCATCCCACCCTCCCGGAGGCCGTCAAAGAAGCTGCGCTGGCGGTCGACAAACGGGCAATCCACTCGTAGCCGCCGGTGCCAGACCTTGCGCCCAGATCGCGCAACTTCATTGCAAATAAGTAGTTATATCGCGGTCCGCCGCGCCGATTTTGCTTCCAATGTGAAGCGGCTTTCGGGTATACTTCTTATGCTCGGCGGACTGCCGATGCATTTCAATTGTCCCGGCAGCACCCTGCCGGCCGTGATCACTCGAATCTGGAGAAAATCGTGACCCACCGCCCCATCCGTCGCACCACGCATCGGAACCCCCTGACTGCCAGTTCATTGGAACGCTTGCTGGACCTGCTCGAACCAAGGCGCCTCTTCGCCGTCGGTGGCTTCGACGCCGCTGAAGCGGATGCTGGCAATATCGACTTTTCGACAGTTTCCACCGCATCAGCGCTCATCGCCGACACCTCGGCGACGGAAATGACCGATTGCGACGAAGTTGGCGGAAAAGTGCCGTGCCCCTGCTGCGGCGGAAACTTCCACGGCAGCCTGACCGCGGCAAGCATTGATAGCGAGCAAAGTGCCGTCGCGGCGAAATCCACGATTCATCGAGCCGACAAGATCTGGACCGGCCTCGACGCACAGCCTCGCACCACCGCGGACACGAAGCTGGGCTTCTCCGCCAATGCGTTTGAGGCGTTTTCCCTCGACACCTCCCGGCTGGCCACCAAGCTTGCCACTGCGACACCCGAAAACCTGTCGATCGGCATCGGGCAGTCGGATCGGCTGCTCGAAATCTCCGTGCCGACGCCTGAGGGCACGCTTGCCCGGTTCAACATTGTCGAATCGTCGATCATGGCTCCCGAGCTGCAGGCAGCATTCCCCGACATCCGCACATACGCGGGTTACGGTGTGGATGACCCCAGCGCATACATCCGGCTCGACTTCACTCCCCGCGGTTTCCACGCGCAAGTGTTGTCGCCGGGGGCGACGTTTTATGTCGATCCATACTTTGACGCCAGCCGGACAACCTACGCCAGCTACTACCGGCGAGATGCGTTCTCCACGAGTGATTTTGTTTGCCAGCTTGACCATGATCACGCGCACGACCTGGCGCGTGCCGGAACACCGGAGATTTCTGATCTCAATGACAACCCGAATGTCGTCGAAACCACCAGCGGATCGCAATTGCGCACCTACCGCACTGCGGTTGCGGCCACGGCCGAATTCACGGCCCTTGCCGGCGGCACCGTCTCCGCGGGGCAGGCGGCGATTGTCACCGCGATCAACCGCGTAACCGGGATCTACGAGACCGAGCTTTCAATTCGCCTGCAACTCGTCGCGAACAACCAGAACCTTGTCTTCACAGACACCAACACCGACGGCTACACCAATAGCAGCCTCAGCGCAATGCTGACGCAGAACCAGACCAAGATCGACACAGTGATCGGGTCGGCGAATTACGACGTGGGCCACATCTTCTCCACCAGCCCCGACGCCGGCCTGGCGGGGCTGGGCGT
>DDRH01000037.1:0-5550 GCA_002343075.1 Phycisphaerales bacterium UBA2421
CGATCTTGGCGCCTGTTCGTAGCAAGGGTTTCCAACCCTTCAGCACTCCGCACGGCGATGTACATATAAGTTCGCATACTCTCTTTAATTTATACCTTCACGCGTCTGAGGCAGATTTACCTACGCGTCCCGATCCGGTGCGGTACAATGCGATCATGCCCCCGCCCGCTGGCAAACCTGGCCCGCGCCTCAGTTCCAACGGCTACGACATCCACGATTCCGCTGGCCTCTACAACGTCGCCGGCGGTGTATCCATCCAGCCTGACGACAAGATCGTCGTCGCCTCCACCGTCGGCACCGGCAACGCCATGCTGCTCCGCTACACCACCAGCGGCGTACTCGACACCAGCTTCGACGCCGACGGCGTGGTCGAGACCAACATCGCCACCGGCACGACCGACACCTGGGTCGGCATCGGCCACACCTGGGATGGCAAGATCGTCGTCAGCGGCTATGGCGGCGGGGGTGAAGGCGGGGGCGATTTCGCCGCCGGGCGGTATTTCTCCGGCGTCGGCCTCGATCAGCGGCTCTATGTGCAGCAGGACGCAAACTGGAACGTCACCAGCGTGAGCAACGCGCTTGGGTCAACGGTCGAGCGGTATCGGTACACGCCGTACGGGAAGCGGACGGTGTTGAACGATGAGTTCACCGTGAACGCGGACGAAAGAACCCCGCGCAGATGGCGTTGCGCGGGGTTCAAGACGGGTCTTGCTGGCATTTACAGCGGCACGTTTTCGGTGATCAGTTCGATCGAGCGGGTATGGCTGATCAACTGTGCGCTGAACAGCGCCACGCGGGCCGTCCGGGGGAGCGCCGCGGGTCGGGCGCCGGTCGGCGGGGGAAGGTCTTTGCCGAATTGACTTGCGAGCGTGGTGAAGTCGTCGAGGGTGACGGCGCCGTCGTAATTGAAATCGCCCTGACTGAAGACCCTTGCGGTACTGCCGAAGTTGGCCGCGAGCGCCGTGAAATCGTCGAGGTTGACGCTTCGGTCGCGCGTGGCGTCGGCGTCTAGGGCGTGGAATTCAAGGCTGTGTGCGACGGCCATTCCAGGCACTGCGCCGGCGTCGATGACCATTCGGTAGTTGCCGTCGGCCAGCACAGCGGGGTCAAACCGGACACTCGCCCGGTGGCTGACCGAATCATAACTGAACGACTGCAACACCACCGGCGCGCTGGTTGCGAGGTCGATCACCTGAATATCCGAGACTGTCAGCTCGCTACCCACGTCCTGATTGAACGTTATCGTAATGCCTTGGTGGGTTTCAAAATCGAAGGAACTGGTTGCGGTAACGACGGCGGTTGAGGAGTTTACGGTGATGGTAAATGTCTGAGGCGCACTGGTGTCGATTCCGCCGTTGAAGGTTCCTCCGTTGTCGCGCAAGGTCACGGTGACGTTGGCCGAGCCGGTTGCACCGGGCGCGGGCCGGAACGCGAGTGTGCCATCGACATCAATGGCCGGCTGTGTGGTGAACAAGGCGTTGTTGTCGTTGCTGACGATAAAGTGAACTGTTTGAGTCGCCTCGCTCGCAGGGCCGGGTTGGATGCCGGTCGCCCAGCCTGCGATGACTTGATCCGGCGCATCCTGGAGCACCGAAATGTTCGGCCCAGCGGTGAACACCGGTGCCTCATTGGGAAGCGCGAGCGGATCGCGCCTGTTGCCGAAATCGATGGTGTCGTCGATCTCGCCTTCATCGAGGTCGTCGTAGTGGTAGCCGTGGCCGTTGATGGGAGTGCCGAGCACGACGGGAATCGAACCGAGCACGACATCGGTGCCTTCACGCACAAACTGAAGATCAAACCGATGCGGCCGACCGTCGCCGGTGAAGGTGACATTAAATGCCGCTGTCCCACCGGCGGTCACATTGTTGACCACACCCGGATCAAAGGTGATGCGCACGCGCGGGTCGGACGATTTAAGCGTGATGTTGACAGCGACGTTGGTCGCTCCATTCTCAATCGCGCTGGTGACGCCGTTTGCGACGCTACTGCCAAAACCTGAAGCAATCTGGAAGTAGAGCGGATCGCCGGGGGCGATCGGGTCGACGGTGCCGTTGGGAATCGTGGTCAGCGACCGGTTGGTTGACCCGGTGAGCTTCGCCAGCGACTCGAGCATTTGCCGAGGGTCGAGGCTTGCTCCTGCATTGGTTCCGAGGCCAATCACCAATGCGCCAAGCGCGTTGAGCGCGGTGACGGTTTCCTGAATGCCGGCGCCCGAGCCTAACGGCGTAGTCGGGCGCGAGAGTTGCGTCAGCGCGGACAATGGGAGTGTGATTCCATTGAGACCCGAAATGCTGGTCTCACCGCGGGGCTGGTATGCAAAGCCGGTGTCGGTGGCCAGAAGGATGATCGGTAGCGCGCCCGCGCGGAACCCTGCGCCGCCGACCGAGCCGGATGGAGGGAGTACGCCAGCGCCTGGCGCGAACGACGAAAACGCTGGCACATCGCCACTGCCACCGGGTGTGAGCTGCGACGCGATCGATCCTGCAGCGCCGCTATCGGTGGTCGTGCCGTTGTTGTTGCCGTCAAACCCTCGACCGGTAACGGCCTGAAACAGCGCCTCGATGTCGGTCTCGGGCTGGTCGCCGCCATAACCGGGCGCGGTGCGATCAAGCGCTGCCTGAATTGCCGAAGCAAAGCCCGGCGTGGACGAAGAAACGATCGGCTGGTTGAGAATGAAGGGTCGTCCGGTGGCAAACTCAGCGCCGAAATTGGCATACTCTTCGAACCGCCCGACACCAAACCCAAGATCAATTCCCGGCAGTGCTGCCTGTAGTGAGGAAATGATCTGTGGAAAGGCTGCACGGACGATCGGACTGTTGGCGGTGAAGCTGCCGGTGTCGTCGAAGAGGAGAAAGACGTCTACCAGATTGGTGAGCGCGCCGCTTCCAGGAAGCGTAAGGCTGACGGCCTGTGTAAACTGTTGCCCGATCGCCAGCGAGGTTTCGATGAGGGTGGGCGATACGTTGCCCACCGCGGGATTACTGGTCCCGCTTGGCCAGAGCACGCCGCTGGTCGTTGTCGGATAGGTTTGCGTGAATCCCCAGGGCGAAATCTCACGGACGATGTACGAACCTTCTTCGAGATCATTTGCAAAGCCGTACGACCCGTCGGCGGCGGTGAGCGTGCGTGGTTCTTCGGGGTCTAAGACGTTGTCTCGATCAAGGTCGAGATAGATGGTAACGCCTTCAATGCCCGGCTCGCCGGGGTCGCGCTCATGATTTCCGTTCAGGTCTTCATATTTATGCCCCCGGATTTCGATCTCACGATAGCGGTTGGCGAAATTGACATTGATTCGGTCTTCGCCGGGCAGGAGGTTGACGATTTTGCGCCGGTCGGTTTCGAGTGTGGCGCTGAGCACATCTGGAAGAATCTCGCGAACGATGTAGGTCCCGCCGGAAAGGTGCGTGAACTGGTAAAATCCAGCTTCGTCGACCGCCGGGGTATAAAACAGATCGGAGGAGGTGACGGTGCTCTGTTCGCCGGAGTCGAAGATGTTGTTGTTGTTGGCGTCGATGTAAACGGTGATGCCCGCGAGACCCTTTTCGGTGGCGCCGCGCGATCCATCCTCGTTCTTGTCGGCGAATGCCAGCCCGCTGATGGACGAATTGGTGCGCTGCAGATTGCCGAAGTTAATTCCGGTCACGCTGGTGCCGTTGGGCACATTCACCAGCCGTTGACCGGTCGCTGGGGCAGTCGGTTGCCATCCGATGGCTGGAATCTCTCGCACGGTGTTACCGCCGATGGCGACGTTTGACAGCGCGTAGTTTCCATTCGCATCAGTTATCGCCGAGTTCTCGCCGACATCGAGCACGCCGTCGCCATTGGAATCGATGAAGACGGTCCAACCTGCGATGCCTGCTTCGCCTGCGTTAATGAAGCCGTCGCTGTTCTGATCGTTCCACACCCTCCCGCTGATCGACCCGAGCGCTGGCGTGTAGACCGCGAACTGCACCACCGATGTATCGTCACCCACGACGGTTACATTTCTCGCCACGGGATGGCCCGGCGAAGCACTCCAATCCAGCTGAAGCACTTCGACCACCCGATGGACGCCGGCCAAAACGGCGTTAAACGTGAACGCGCCGAGCGCATCGGTAATCGTCGAAACCTCGCCGGCATCGAGCGTCGAATTGGCGTTGGTGTCAATGAATAACGTCCAATCGGCCAAGCCGACATCGGTGACGGCGCGGACGCCGTCGGCGTTGACGTCGTTCCACACGCTGCCCGTAATCGCGCCCAGAGAGGAGGTGTTGAAGTTCCCGAAATCGACGACCCGAGTCTGACCCGGGTTTAACGTGACCTGCACTTCGTTATCCCCGCCGACGGTCGGATCCCAGCCGGGTGGGGTGATGTCGCGCACGCGGTAATCGCCCGGTGCCAGATCGGGAAACGAATAGAAACCGGCGGCATCAGTGATGTCCGATGGTTCACCTGCGGACAGATCGTTGTCTTCGTTGAGATCAAGAAACACGGTCCACCCGGGCAGACCCGGGTCGGTGGGATCGCGGGCGCCGTCGTTGGCGATGTCGTTCCAGACGGTGCCTTGAATGGTACCATTGGCCGCAGCGACATTGAGAAAAAGGACGTCGGTCTCTTCATCGTCTTCAACATGATCGCGGATGACCACATCAAAACCAGGCGCTGGCACATACCCGGGCTGAAGTTGCTCCACGATATCCCAAGTCCCTTCGAGCACATCTGAGATTTCGGCGTCGCCGTCTTCGTCGGTGACCGCCGACGGCTCGCCGGCATCGAGGGTGCCGTTGCGGTTGTAGTCGACGAAGATGGTCCACCCCTCCAAAGCGGGTTCGTCGGGGTCTTCAACTCCATTGGCATTGAGGTCTTGGAGGATCGTACCGTTGACGGTGCCCGTGAGGAGCACGCGCGGGTCAAGCGGCTCCAGTTGGATTCGTGCTGCCGCCCGAAGGGCTTGTTGCGTCCGCCGTGACCCGGCCCTGGCTTGCCTGAAAAGCATCTGATTCTCCAAACTGCGCTTCAAGACCGGACCGTATCCTCGCGTGCCTGCCCGCGGCAACGCATTCGCGAACGTCGGCGCACCCCCCGAGAATGGGGACCGAGCCGCTCCCTTTTAGACCGATCTGCCGGAGAGAACCAACGCCGTAGTCTGATTATTCAATTCGATTCACATTTTGCGCAGGACCGCGCACTGCCGCGCAATCAATACGCATTAACCCCACGACTTTCGATGACCCAGACGGTTAAACCAAGAACCGAAACGCCGTACCGATCTCCGCCTCAACAGAACGCACATGGGAGAAAGCCATGTGCGCAGCCGCGGTGCAACGCTGCGAAGCACGGCTGGACCAACCGTGCAGCCGAATCTAGAACAACCTCGACGCCGACCGGCTAACCAAACGACTCCGCAAAACACCGCGACAGCCTGACGACCTTCCTGCACAAACCGCAAGTCGATGGCAATGTAATCGGGAGCAACCAGTAACAAGCCAATTGTTCCGCGCGGAACATTCACCTGCCCACCGCCCCCTGCCGACTGCCCACTGCCCTCTGCAATTGTTCCGCGCGGAACAT
>DDRH01000037.1:5708-32315 GCA_002343075.1 Phycisphaerales bacterium UBA2421
TTGTTCCGCGCGGAACATTTTGCAACATGTTCTCTAACCCATTATCTCGAAACTACTTACAACCCAATTAAGTACTAACCACACCCTAACACTCTGTTAAGAGCTGCGACCCCCCATCCCGCCGAGCCTCCCGCGGTTCACGCGGGGCATCCGATCTTGGCGCCTGTTCGTAGCAAGGGTTTCCAACCCTTCAGCACTCCGCACAGCAATGTACATTTAAGTTCACATACTCTCTTTAATCTATACCTTCACGCGTCTGAGGCAGATTTACCTACGCGTCCCAATGCGTTGCGGTACAATGCGATCATGCCCCCGCCCGCTGGCAAACCTGGCCCGCGCCTCAGTTCCAACGGCTACAGCCAGTCCGCCACCCGTCTCTATGCCCAGCAGGACCATAACTTCAACGTCACCAGCCTCACCGACGCCGCCGGCGGTGTTGTGCAGCGGTTCGTTTACGACCCGTACGGCAAGCAGGCGGTGCTGGCTGCGAACTGGTCGTCGACCACCGACGCGTACGCGTGGGTGTACCTGCACCAGGGCGGCCGCTTCAACGCGGTGACTGGGCTTTACAGCTTCCGATTCCGCGAATACTCAGCGGATTGGGGCCGGTGGATGTCGGCGGACCCCGCGGGGTATGTCGATGGCGCGTCGCTGTATCAGGCGCTGGTGTCGACTCCGGTGAATTGGGTGGATCCTCTCGGCCTTATGAGCAAGGAGTCTGCCGGAGGCATCATCGGTGGCGGCATAGGCGCAATTCTTGGAGGACTTGGTGGAAATGCGATTTTCCCAGGCGTTGGCGGGATCATTGGTGCCGGGCTTGGCACAATTGGAGGGGGCCTGATCGGTGCCGATATCGGTTCGGAACTGGATAACACTCCTCCGCCACGCCCGGTCATAGTCAATAATGAAGATGAAGATGGGTTGCCGCAGTACATCCCAGATCGGGATCCGAATGCACCCCACGTGTCCGTAATCAAACATGACCCACACGCTGGCGGCGTTTGGGGTGGACTACGGTCGCCGTGAGGCGTGATAACTTTGGATTATACGGCAGTAGTTGCATGAAAAAGACACATTTTAATATGACAATAGTGTTCGGTGCTGCAATGGGTTCAGTAATTGGGACAATTCTCGCAGAGTCTCTAATGAGTGGAATGCAACTTACGTTTCCGGAGCGACAAGTCGGGCGAGTAACGTGCGGTTGCGTCGGCGCGATCGCGCTGTCTACTGCGCTGTTTAAGAAGTTTCGGCTCCAGGCCTTACACTCTTTGGAGGTGAACGCTGGTCAGCGTTGCCGCAAGTGCTATTACCCGACCAGCGGACTTCCGCCGGACGCCAATTGTCCCGAATGCGGTTCGAAGCAATCTCGGATTGAGAACGGCGAACCAGACCCAATGGGCCGTCATCCAAGAGTTTGAGGTTTGCGTGGTGAGTTTCTTGCGCTCGATTATGGACACTTTGGCCGACTCCACGAATTGTGGGCGCGGTGTTGTGCAGCGGTTCGTTTACGACCCCTACGGCAGCGCCGCCGTCCTCACCGCCGGCTGGTCGGCCACCACCGACACCCACGGCTGGGCCTACCGCCATCAGGCCGGCCGGTACAACGCGGTGACGAATCTGCACCATTTCCGCCACCGCGACCACGCCGCCGACAAAGGCCGATGGATGACCCAAGACCCCGCGATCGCGCGGCGTTCTCGGGGCCGAGGGGTGAACCTAAACCAATGTGACGATAAGGAATTGCGCCATGTAGGACTTGAACCTACAACCCGCTGATTAAGAGTCAGCTGCTCTGCCAATTGAGCTAATGGCGCTGCAAAAACCGAGTCGCGTTTTATAGGCTTCCCGGCGGTGGTGTCAAGTTTTGGCGGCGGTGCTGCGGGGTGCGGCGGCGGCCGGCGCGCGGGCGGGTTACCGGGTTGCCCGCGCGGGTTGGGTTGCGGGGGCTTTGGCGCCGGGTTCGATGTAGTTGAGCCGCTGCGCGACGTTGTAATAGTTAAACCAGGAGGTCGCCATGTTCTGCGAGAGCCTGGCGGAGACCTGGTTGGCTACTTGCGCTTCGACCATCGGCAGCAAATCTTCCGGAAAATCGCCCTTCAGCTCGGTTAGCTCGACGGCGAGCGCGCGGCCTTCTCTTGGAAGCTCAATCACGCGTTTTGGGTGGTTGGTGTCGCCGGACATCAGGTCAAACGCCTGCCGCATCAGGCTTTGAAAGCCTGCGGGCGAGAGTGGAAGGCCGGTGAACTCTTCGGTGCGCGAGAATCGAAGTGGAGCAGTTTCGATCACCGTTCTATCGCCGGCGACGGCGGAGAGCTTTCCGTCGGCCGCGGTGGTCAGAAGCTGTTTGGCATCGGCCAGGGCCAGGTCATACGCCGCCTGCTGCTTGAAATCGGCGAGGAGTTGCTCTCTCACTTCTTCAAATGTAGCGGGTTGGTGGGATGCATCGGTGCTGGTGAGGCGGAAGACGTATATCGATCCGCCGAAGTCGGTAAGAGTCTGGCTTGGCTGATACAACGAGAGCAAAAACGCCTGCTCCCGCTCGGATGAATCCTGATGCAACGGCTGCGCGTAGGCCACGGCGTAAGCGGCAAAGGGCAACGCCCTGCCCTGGACCATGGCGGTTGCATCGCGAATGCCGTCGAGCTTGCTCAATTCCAAGGCGCTGCGTGGCCTGTCGGCAAGGTTAACCACGGTCGGCAGCACGCCAAACTGCCGCTGAACATCCTGCGCCAGTGCCTTGAGGTAGTCGAAGGAATTGTAGGGATGGCCGAACGCCGTATTGGCCGGCGCGGTGGTGGGTGTCCGGTTAAACGCGTTATAGTCGGTGCTTAGCGCTGAGACCACGCGCTGCTGCACCAGCCGGGCAAGGCGATCGACCTGCGGCTTCATGACGGCGTCGATAGCCCTTTGCTTGACGACCTCAAACGGCTCTGGCTCGGTGGCGACCGGCTGGGTGGACGGCTGCGTCGACGCCGGCTGCGACGACGGAAACAATGACTTATTCAGATTATAGTATTTTCGCGCCTCGACCTCCCAGTAATAGGCCCGATCCTCCGGGGTCGCACCGTTTTGGGGGTTGTCCATCACGGCTTGTCGCACCTGGTCGGGGTCAATGGAGACGTATTGAAGCGTAACGCGATCGGGAAAGCGGTAGCCGAAGCTAAATGGATTCTGATCGCCATCGGGTTGCCCGGCGACGGTGTCCTTGTGCTTGTCGAAGAGGGCGCGCAACTGATCGTCCGTCGGCGCGGGGATTTTGTTTGCATAACTGTCGGCTGGGAAGTCGACCATGTTCAGGCTGATGGACTGGGCTTGCATGGCCAGATCGGCCCGGCGCTGCGGTTCGGTGATCTTGATATCGCTGCGAGCACGGTTAAACGCCGCGGAGATGGAGAACAGATTGGCCAGCGCCTGGCGGGTGAAGCGGCCCTGGGGCTTCTTCTTGATGTTCTCGTAGAGGACCACGCTCCCATCGGGCATGCGGATGTTGATCTGTCCCAGTACCTCGTCCAACTGTTCATCGGAAATGCCCGCGCCCAGTTGGCGCGCTTCTTCACGAACAAGGTAATAGAGCACCTTGTGTTCCTGAAACTGATCTGCTGCCAGCGCGAGCGGAGTGGCCTGCAAGATTGAGACAAACTGCTGCGCGCCGGTCGGATCGGTCTGCAGGACGCCGATGTTCTGCGCTGCATACTCAAACTCAGCCACCGCGTTCTGCACGTTCACGGCATCGACGTTTCCCGTAGCCATCGTGCCAAACGAGCCTTGGCCGTGGTGACAACCCTGGAAGGTAGAGGGAGCGAGGAATGCCACCATCAAAAAGACGCCGATGACGGCCAACAGACGCTTCTTATTTTTTTCGAGCCACTTTTGCATGAAATCTCAATCTCTGTTGCGTGACGAGTCGGGTGAATGACTATGACGATCCGCCGGGGGCTATGTCCCCTTTAACCGGTCGAGCGCCCGCTGCGCAATCGCCGCTGCATCTTCGTTGTTTGGGTGGTTTTTGACAACATCGGAGTAAAGTTGAGTGGCGGCGGCGGGATCGCCCATCGCTTCACATATCGCGGCGGCGCGGGCGAGCGAGTCGGCAACGCGGGGACTGTCCGGGACGTCCTTAAAATGTGCCACCACACGCATATATGCCAGCGCCGCATCGGCCAGCGCTTTACGGTCGGTAGAATCGGCCATGCCCGATCTCGCCTCTGCAATGAGAAACATCGCCTCGGCCTGTTGATCGGTTTCGGTAAACGCCGCGCGATGCGCGTCGACTGCGGCCAGGGCGGGCGCGTACTTTTTTTCTGCCAGAAGCCGCGCCGCGGCCTGCAGTTTGCGGCGCGCGTTGGCACGGGCGGCAGCGGGGTTATTGGGATCGCGCGCGAGAAACTCGTCGAGCTTTTCGGTAGCGGCGCTCGCTGCGGCATCATCCTGCCGGGCCACATGCAACTCGACCAGAAACGTCAGCAGCGCCGTCGTTTGTGCGTCGGTCAATCGGGGCGTCGCCAGCGCCGTGGTCACCTGCGCCACGGCGGTATCGAGAAACGTTGAGCCTTTGACGGGCAGCTTTGGCTTTCGCGCGGCAGCGGTTGCAGGATCTTTCAGCACGAGGGCGATGTACGCACTCGCGGCCGCGTCAAAACGGCCCGATCGGCTCGACGCCACGACAAGCCGGCCCGCGGCCCAGTCGCGCACCCAGGGTTTGGTGCTGGATCGAGCGGCTTTCTGATATGCATCGACCGCTTCATCAAACTTCTCAAGGGCCATTGCTTCTTCGGCCTGGGTCAAAGCCACTTCGTCGTCAACTGCGATTCGAGCAATTCGGTCGAGGTCGCGCCGGGTTTCATTCCCTCCGACGAGGAACACCAGCATCTTGTTCTCGACGCGCACGATCTTGGCGGTCGGAAAGAGCGGCGCGCCCGTGGGCTTGTCGAGCCAGATCTGATCCGCCCATACGATCGGTGCTCCGAAGAAAAGGGACGCCAGAGCCACCAGCCAGGCACAGAATCGGCAGCGTCCAGCCCGCAGCGGCGCGGTATGGGCGTGCGGGTGAGAATTTTGGGGTGAGACGTTCAAAAATCGCTCTTCCATACCATAAAGACACCTGCCCTGAGCGCGCATCCCGCCGCTTGGGGCAATGCAGGAGAGGGGGGTCGAACCCCTACACCTTTCGGTACAGGATCCTAAGTCCTGCGCGTCTGCCAATTCCGCCACTCCTGCCTGAGTGTCGCGAGAATATACGGCAAATATGCATCCGTCGCCAAGCATCAGTCATCGCGGGGCATCGGATCGTTGACAACCCGCGCTCCCGGCGGTTTGATGCCACGCTTTCGGTTTAACACCAAGAGGATCAATCGATGGCGCGACCTGTCACACTGTTTACCGGGCAATGGGCCGATCTTTCGCTTGAAGAGATTTGCAAAAAGGCAAGCGGCTTTGGGTATGACGGGCTGGAACTCGCCTGCTGGGGCGATCATTTTGAGGTAGACAAGGCACTGAAAGACCGCAACTACTGCAAGGGCCGCTGGGAGATTCTGAGCGATTTCGGGCTGACAAGCTATTCGATCAGCGCGCACCTCGTCGGCCAGGCGACTTGCGACCGGATTGACGAACGACACAAGGCAATTTTGCCTCCCGAAGTGTGGGGCAACGGCGATCCGGAAGGCGTCCGCAAGCGGGCCGCGAGGCGCATGATCGATACCGCAAAAGCGGCCCGCAAGCTCCGTGACGCCGCGCCGGGCAAGATTAAGTATCCCATGTGTGTTAACGGCTTCACAGGCAGCAGCATCTGGCACGCCCTCTACGCGTTCCCGCCTACAGATCAGAAGTATTTACAGGGTGGTTTCGATGATTTCGCACGGCGTTGGGTGCCAATACTAAATGAGTTTGAAAAGCAGGATGTTAACTTCGCGCTGGAGGTCCATCCGACCGAAATCGCCTTCGACATCGTGACAGCCGAGCGCGCCATCGCTGCGGTGAAGGGGCATAAGCGGTTTGGGTTCAACTATGACCCGTCGCATCTGGGATATCAGCACGTAGATTATGTGCGATTTATCTACACATTTTCGAAACGAATCTTTCATTGCCACATCAAAGATGCCTGGTGGGATAAGGGCGACGGCACCGTCGGCGTGTTCGGCGGGCATACGACCTTTGCCGACGCGCGCCGATACTGGGATTTTCGTTCGCCTGGTCACGGCGATATTGATTTTGAACGCATCATCGTCGCGCTCAACGACATCGGTTACACCGGCCCGCTATCGGTGGAATGGGAAGATTCCCGCATGAACCGAGACCACGGTGCCCGTGAGTCGTGCGAACTAGTGCGGCAGTGGGATTTTGAGCCATCAAAATTGGCCTTTGATGCGCAGTTTGATCGCTAAACGCTGGCCGTTTGCACTCAGGACTGCCGCCGAAGGCCAGATCAGGGCAGCGTAAAGCCAGGATTCCATTCGGAATTTATCGGCAGAATCGACTACAATCCGGCGATGTCAAAGGCACATGTAGACCCTGCCGAGCTGCGGCGGTTTGCTTCGGATCTGAATCGGTTTAACCGCGATCTGGAGGGGCTGGTATCGAGCCTGCACGCCCGCATGCGCAGCCTTGAGACAACGTGGCGCGATCAGGAGCAGATCAAGTTCACCGAGGCTTTCGAGTACACCGCCAAGTCGCTCAGCGGCTTTCTTGAAGCGTCACAGCAGCATGTCCAATTCCTCAGCAAGAAGGCGGGTCTAATCGAAGATTACCTGAAGCAACGATGAGCCAGGCGCGCGTGGAAGATATTGATGCAGTGAAACGCAGCAAGCTGGCGTTGCAGAAGTTCCAGGAAGCGGCCAATGTAGCTCTCAGCGAAGCCGAGAGTGATCTCATCCGCACCATGCTCTGGATCGACACAGAACAGTCAACCTACTGGCAAGGGCAGGTTCGAAAGCGCACCGGGCTGCTTTCGCAGGCTGAAGAACGGCTGCGGATGAAGAAGCTTTTCAAAGACTCTACCGGCTCGAAGCCTTCAACCATCGACGAAGAAAAAGCCGTAAAAGTTGCGAAGCAGCGGCTGGAGGAGGCCCACCAGAAAGTCATCATGGTTTCCAAGTGGAAGCGACAGATGGAAAAGGTGGCCCATGATTACAAGGGCAGCGTGCAGCGGTTTGCGACGACTGTGCAGTCATCCCTGCCTAACACTATCGCCAAGCTCGAAGCGATGACCCGGCAGCTGGAACAGTACCTCGGGCTTAACCCCGCACAGGCAGTTTCAACCGCTGGTGGAATTCAAGGTGAGCCGACTCGACCGGCCGCTGCCGATGAAGGTCAGAGCATGCGGCGCGCAGAGGCCGAAGAGCCAGGCCCGGCAGAATCAGAAGGTGCAGTAAGGCCGTCCACCGGAGATTAGAAAGGCGGTTGGCAATGGGTGTTTATGAAGCGCGTGGCTCGCTCGCCAAGGCAATGAAAGACCTCACCACGCGATGGAACGACATCCGCGTGCAATGGAGTGACCCGCGCGCCGAAGAGATCGAGCGGGATTTGCTCCAGCCGATGGAGATGGACGCTCGCTTTGCAGAAAATGCGATGGATCAGCTCGCCAATCTTCTCTCGGCGGCCCGGCGGGATTGCGAATAGCGCGCGGCAGGCGAGAATGAGGCCACACCGATGAATAACACCGAGAATGATGCCGAGCCGAGTAAAGCCGTGACCGCACTGACGACTGACGCGCCGGCACCCGTCCCCCCCGCCACGGCGCGCGATGCTCAGCGAAGCGCGCTGGCGGAACTGATGGACCTCATCAAGGCGTGCGCCGCCGCAGAAGCGCGCATTGAGCTGGAAAAGACCCAGAAAACTGAGACGGTCGAGAAGGACCTCGACCGCGCACGCTTGCAGGCAGATCACTACCTCACCACCCATTCCCAGGACGCCGTCAAGCAGCACGACCAGAAACTACATGATGCCAAGTTGCGGCACGAGTCAGACATGGCTAACGCCGCCGAGGCCGATCGCATTCGTCGGCTTCGCGTGAAGGCGGAGGTTGATACCGTACTTCGTGATATCAGAAAGCAAATCGATCACGCGGCCTGGCTCGCCGACAGCGTCGCCGATGGCACGCAGGCAAAGGTGAAGCACGACTCCCGTAAAGCGCGCGAAGAAAACACCGCCGACCATGAAGCGCTGGATGGATTTCTCCAGAAGGCCAATGCGGGTCTTCAGCATTACGGTCACCTGCCGATCGCCCGCGAAACAGCCAAGCCCGAAACCGACACGCAGTCCCCCCCCGCAGAACACTACCGCCTATGCCTGCAGACAGTTGAAGCCGATCTGGCCAGGCTTCTCTCGCTCGGGCTGCCCCGGCTTGTGGTTGGCGTCGCGCCGTGGCTGCTGGGAATCGGCTTTGTGGCGGCAGGCGGTGTGGCAGGTAAGTTTGTGCTCGCCGGCCGACTCCTCGACTGGCAGGCGGTCATTGCGGGATGCGGCATAAGCCTCGTGGTTGCGGTGATCGCCGCGATCGCAGCCAACATTCTCGCGCGCAAGCAGGTGCGCGCGGCCCAGGCCCCATTCGAGCAATCGCTGGCCAACGCGCGCTCGGCCGCCGATAAAAAGCTGGAAGAAACCAACACCCGGCTGGATGCGATGCTGCAGAAAGCGCTGTCCCAGCGTGAAGTTGAAATCCGAGCCTCAAAGGACAAATTTGATCCGCTCGCAGCCCGCGCAAAGTCAAAACTGGATGATGCTTTGGCGGCGCTCGATCGCGAATTATCGATCAAGAAGACGCACATTGACGAGCGGAAGACGCGCGTTCTCAGCGAGGCTGAAGAAACGTACTCAAAGGAAACGGCTGGCGTACGCGAAAAAGTAGACAATGACCTCGCCGCGGCGCGCGATCGGCATGGTCGGCATCACGCCGCGATTGCCGAACAGCACAAAGCCGCGCGGCAACAGTTGTCGACGCAGTGGCGCGAGGGGCTTGAAGCGATTCAGCAGAGTGTGGTGCAGGTCGGCAGCACCGGCCCAAAGCCGCTGGTTGAATATTCAGATGAAGCAATCGAAGCCTGGCACCCGCCGCAGCAGTTTCCCTCGGCGGTTCGGTTTGGCGCGATCGATGTCGATGCAAAGCAGCTTTTGGCGCAACTACCAAGTGAGACACCATTTACGCTCGATTTGCCCGAACGATTTCAACTCCCGGCGGTGCTTTCTCTGCCCCGGCAGGCGTCACTTCTGATTCAGGCCGACCGCGCCGGTCGCCCCTCGGCCGTCGCGGCGCTACAGATGTTGATGGTTCGATTGCTGACCAGCGTGCCCCCAGGGAGGGCAAAGTTTACGATTATCGATCCCGTGGCGCTGGGCCAGAACTTCGCGGGGTTTATGCACCTTGCCGACTATGACGAGTCGCTCGTGGCCTCTCGCATCTGGACCGATTCTGAACATATTGAACGCCGCCTGACCGACCTCACCGAGCACATGGAAACGGTGATTCAGAAATATCTCCGAAATGAGTTCCCTACGATTGATGACTACAACCGCCAGGCCGGCGAGTTGGCCGAGCCATACCGATTTCTGGTGATCAGTGATTTCCCGCACGGTTTTCAACCCGACACGCTCCGGCGCCTCGCCAGCATCGCCAGCACTGGCGCGCGGTGCGGCGTCTACACACTGATCTTCCGCGACACGCGGCAGACAATCCCGAGTGGAAGCGGCTTTGATGACGTGGAAGCCCACAGTGTCAACCTCACGCAGTCGGGATCGGCCTTCGTATGGAAAGACGAGGTGTTTGCCCAGTTTCCGCTCACGCTCGACACCCCGCCTGCCGAGGCGCAGCTCACTCGCCTGATGCATAAGGTGGGCCGGTTGGCGCGCGATGCCAATCGAGTTGAGGTGCCGTTTGAAAACATTTCACCGAAGCCGGACGAGTTCTGGAGCATGAGCGCGAAGCACGAACTGCGCGTTGCGGTCGGCAGAATGGGTGCCACCCGGCACCAGTCCATCCGGCTGGGAAAAGGCGTTGCCCAACACGCGCTGATTGCGGGCAAGACTGGCTCGGGCAAATCGACCCTGCTGCATGCGCTGATCACCAACGCAGCCATGTGGTATTCGCCGGATGAAGTCGAGCTTTATCTGATTGACTTTAAGAAAGGCGTCGAGTTCAAGACTTACGCCACCAATGCGCTCCCGCACGCGCGGGCAATTGCAGTTGAGAGCGATCGGGAGTTCGGTTTGAGCGTATTGCAGCGGATCGATGCCGAGATGACGCGCAGAGGCGAAATGTATCGCGCGCTGGGGGTGCAGGATCTGGCCAGCTACCGCGACGCCGCGGGCAGGCCCCTGCCGCGGGTGCTTCTGATCATCGACGAGTTTCAGGAGTTTTTTGTAGAAGATGACAAGCTCGGCCAGGACGCCGCCCTGCTCATCGATCGGCTTGTGCGCCAAGGCCGCGCGTTCGGGATTCACCTGCTTCTAGGCTCGCAAACCATTGGCGGGACAAGTGGCATCTCGCGCGCCACCCTCGGGCAGATGGCGGTGCGAATCGCTCTGCAATGCAGCGAATCGGATAGCCAGCTCATTCTCGGCGATAATAACTCGGCGGCCCGCCTGCTTACCCGCCCCGGTGAAGCGATCTACAACGATGCCGGTGGCTTAGTGGAAGGCAACTCGCCGTTTCAGGTCGCCTGGCTGCCCGACGAGCACCGCGACCGATTTCTGGAGCGCGTTTCGGCAAAAGTCCGTTCGGACGCCCTTCAATTGCCCGTTCCGATCGTTTTCGAGGGCAATTCCCTCGCCGACATCCGAAAGAACGCCCGTCTGGCGCGCATGTTGAGTGGTTCCGACCTCCCGCCCGCCCCGCTGGCGTTTCTTGGCGAGCCGGTGGCGATCAAAGACCCCACCGCCATCACGTTCCGCAGGCAGGCTGGCACCAATGCGCTGATCATCGGGCAGGGCGAGGAGCAAGCTTTGGCGATGATGAGTTCCTCGATCATCAGCCTGTCAGTGAGCTTACGCGGCAAGCCTGCGCGCATTGTGTTGCTCGATGGTACCCCTGCCGATTCGCCGTTTGCCGGACAACTGGAGCGCGTGGCCAAGCATCTGTCGCACGAATGCGAAGCGGTTGATTACCGCGCCGCGGGCGAAGCGATAGGCCGCATGGCGGTGGAGTTGAAGCGCCGGCAAGAGTCGGACGACACCTCCGCTGAGCCTGTTTTCCTCTGCATCTTTGGCCTGCAGCGGTATCGCGTACTGCGAAAGAGCGACGACGGCTTCAGCTTCGGCGGCGACGACAAACCCCCTTCTCCTGATAAACAGTTTGCCGAGATACTGAAGGAAGGCCCTTCGCTGGGCATTCACGTCATCGCCTGGGCCGACACTGCCGTAAGTGTTGATCGGACGATTGACCGTAACGCGATGCGCGAGTTCGACTATCGCGTGCTGCTTCAGATGAGTGCCACCGACAGCAGCACCCTCATCGACAGCCCCGCGGCCAACAAACTCGGGTTTTTCCGCGCGATCGCCTTCAGCGAAGAACAGGGGACGATGGAGAAGTTCCGACCATACGGCCTGCCGACCGCCGACTGGCTCGCCTCGATCAAGTAAACCACCCGCGGGGAACAAACGATCAAGGAATGGCCCCCGACACGGGATTTTTCCCATGCTGACATCGTGCAATTCCCGATCACATCTCGGTCGTTAGGCGATGATGATTGTGCGCATGAGATCACCTCCGCAACACAGCGAGTCTTCGGATGATGAACAAAGGGGTCGCTCTGCGACGTCTCCGGCCGAAAAGATGGTCTGGAGCGGGGCTTCAAAGTGGCCGGATGGTACCGCCCGCCCCGCCGGCGAAGGTGACGGCCGACCTCGGCCCGTGGAGGGTTCGCCGCAGGTGCAGGACGTATTGCCCGGCTACACGCTGCCCGTACACCGCCATGATCGCGCGGTCGACTTTCGCGACACTGAAACGGCGTCTCTGTCCTCGGTGCGGGGTAAGCATATTGTCGGGTTCTGCATCGGTTGCACAGTCGGAGCAACCTTCGGCGCTGCGGTTGGTTCGACTCTCGCTATCGGCGGGACGGTCGCTGGTGCCGTTTTGGGCGCGATAGCCTGCGGCTTGGTACTCGGGCTGATCGGCGTGCTGCTGTCGTTTACGGTGCGGCAGAATGATGAAGAAAACTATTGGCGCAGAGAGTATCCGAATCGGCCCTACTACAACCCGGACCACGATTTTCTACGCGACATGATGCCAGCATACGAGTACGGCTACTCTTTTCGCATGCGTGAGAGCCAGTCCTCATTTGAGCAGGTTGAACGCGCCATGCAGTACCTATGGCAGTCGCGGCGAGGCGAATCGAAGCTGACCTGGGAACAGGCCCGGGCGGCAGTATACGATGCGTGGAAGCGTCACGACCAGAAGCAGTCACAGCTCAATGCGCGTCCGGAATCGTATTGACCGACTGCGCAGCCTCAATCGATAGGCTCTGGGATGGGCGTCTCCGTGGGCCTGCCCCATAACAGGTGAAGCCGCCAGTGCTTGTCGTCGCGGTCGGGAAAATCCGTTCGAAAATGCGCCCCGCGGGACTCTGTGCGCGACAACGCGGCGGTCGTGATGAGATAGCACGCCGTCAGCATGTTTTGCAGTTCCCACCCCGCAATCGCCGCAGCGGCGATCTCTTTGGGGTTGAATGTCTTGTCCATCACATATCGTGACCAGAACGCGATGATCTCTCTGGTTTCGGTCAAGCGCTCGCCGTCTCGTTCGATTCCGACATTACGCCACATCACGCTGCGCAGACTGTTGCGTACATCGGCAATATCAAGTTCGGTCTTGCTCGATGGCGCAACGCTATGTTCAAGCTGCAGCGGGAAGCTCGTGGTTACTTTCCTCGCCTCTGCCGCCGCATCGGTGCCAGCCCGCGCACCGTATACCAGACCTTCGAGCAATGAATTGCTCGCCAACCGGTTTGCTCCATGAAGCCCGCTGCAACTGGCCTCGCCGACTGCGTAAAGGCCCGGCAGGCTCGTGCGGCCGTACTCATCGGCATCCACACCACCAATCATGTAGTGCATGGCGGGGTGAATGGGGATCGGATCGGTGGACATATCGATTTCAAACTCATCGACGAGCCGGGCCAACTGCGGAAATCGCGCTCGAAACTTACCGGCATCGAGATGACGCACATCCAGAAAGACATGGGTAAAGAATGTCTTGCGAATCTGCTCCACGATGGCCCTGCTGACAACATCGCGCGGTGCAAGCTCCCCATCCGGGTGATAATCGTTCATGAACCGGTCGCCGTTGCGATCGATCAGGTGTGCCCCTTCGCCGCGGACGGCTTCGGTAATCAGCGCGCGGCTTGCCCCGGCGACGTAGAGCGTTGTGGGGTGAAACTGCACAAACTCCATATCCTGCACGCGCGCCCCCGCACGATAGGCCATCGCATGCCCGTCGGCGGTGGCGATTTTGGGGTTGGTTGACTCGCGATAGAGTTGCCCCGCCCCGCCGCTGGCCAGGATCGTCCGGCGCGCCCAAATGACCTGCACCTGCCCGCCGATGAGGGCAAGCACGCCGACGCAGTTACCCTCGTGAGTGATGAGGTCGATCGCAAACGTCCGCTCACTGATGCGGATCAGGTCGTTGGAGTGAGCCTTGCCGATGAGCGTCTGGGCCAGTTCGCGGCCAGTTGCGTCGCCGTATGCGTGCAGGATGCGGGCAAAACTGTGCCCACCTTCGAGGCCATAAGCCAGATCATAGGCGTTGCCAGATTGTCGATCGAAGTTGGCCCCCCACTGCAGCAGTTCGATAACCCTCGCCGCACCCTCTTCCACAACGAGCTTGACCGCGGCTTCATCGCAAAGCCCGACACCGACCACCTCGGTATCGCGAATATGAGCCTCAAATGAGTCCAGCGGCTGCAGCACTGCCGCGATGCCGCCTTGAGCGTACCAGGTGTTGGATTCGTCGAGCGTGTCCTTGGTCATCACCAGAACATCGGCCCCAGCTTCGGCCGAGGCGATTGCAGCACGAAGCCCGGCCACCCCGCCGCCGATCACGATCACGTCTGCCACCTGCTGAGGAAGACGCGCCGCTTTGAACGAAAGCAGGTATCGGCGCTGGGTGAGAGGTTCAAACATCGGAAACAGTCGTTGGCAGACAGCGGCGCGGTCAGGCACCCTCTCGGGTGATAATCTTGTATTGCTCACGCTCTCCGACGCCGCGCAACGGGTAATCCTTGCGAAGCGGATATGAGCCAAAGCCATTCCAGGTGAGAATGCGGCGCAGGTCGGGGTGGTTGGTAAACCAGACGCCGATCATGTCGTACACCTCACGCTCCAGCCAGTCAGCACCCGCCCAGACGCCCGAAACACTCTCAAGAGAGAGGGCCGGGTCGCCCTTCGCTTCAATCTCTTCATCCCGCGGGGCGAGTCCGGGGGCAGTATCGAGGGTTGGATCGAGAAACACCTTCAGCCAGAGTCGGTTGTTAAATTTATGACTCACCAACCCATAGTTGACGCCAAAACGATGCTTTGCGCCGGGGTACTTCAGATAGTCCACGCCGTTGATTTCGGAGAGGAAATTGTAGCTCGTGCGCGGATCATCGCGCAAAAAGGTGCAAACCTTCACAATGGCCTCACGCGGCACGACGACCGTCACTTGCTGGCGAAACTCGCCGACGAGAAAGCGCGTGTCCGAGAACGCCTCTTTGAGCGGCGCGAGTGCGGGGTGATCCGGGGTGGTTGACATAGGGCCTGCTGTTTCCTTTGGGTTTTCTTTGACGGGCCGATTGTTCGGATGCGATTGGCCTGTGTCAAGTTGGAAGCGATGATGCGGCAGTTTAGACTGAGATGCAGATGTCAAACTATCCACCCCCACCCCCGCCACGTTCGCCGCTGGAACCACTCGCCTACGCGCAGCCTGCGGTTGTACTTCCGTTTGCTGACAAACGCGCCGGGCTGAAGGCCTGGGGTATTGTGTTGATCGTATTCGGTACACTGACCGGTTGCCTCACGCTGATGATCCCCCTTGGCGCGTGGATCCTGACTGCGGTGCCTGCCAACCAGGTGCCCAACCGTGGGGGCGTGATGGTTCAGATGGCGTTCGCGACGCTCATGTACGGTGCGGCGACTGCTTTGCTGGTCTGGATCGGCATCGCGTCCATTCGCCTGCGCCGATGGGTGCGTCCCGTGCTGGTGACTTTCAGCGGGCTGGCGATCGCTTCCTGCACGGCTGGCATCATCAGCTTGCTGGCTACCGCACCAGCAATGACTCGGAATGTAAACACGTCCATTCGCACCACGATGACCCCCGCAACCATGCCCGGACTGCCGCCGACGCAAAATGTCACGACGATTAACACACCCATCCCCGGCGCGGCGGCGAGTATGTGGGTCGGGGTTCTGGTCGGCGTGGGGATGCTGATCGTCTTCGGCGTGGTTCTACCGGGAGCAGTGTTCTGGTTCTACCGGCAGGACGACACTCGGCTCACGCTGCAGTTCTTCGATCCGCCGCAAAGCTGGAGTGATCGTGCCCCGCTCCCCGTTATTGCGGTGGCGCTAACGGCGGCACTCTTGATGGTTTTGATGCTGTTTGGAGCGATTCAGCAGATTTTCCTCGCCGAGAGCATCAGGCAGGCTGTCGTGGTCACGGCGATCTCGCTTGTCATCGGAGTCGGCATGTTTTTTACAGCGGTGCTCAACTTCAACAACTCTCCCCGGGGATGGGTGGTCGCATTGATAACGATTCTCCTCAGCACCGCGGGTTGGCTGGCGATCATCTTCATGACCAACTTTGCAGCACTTCTGAAATCGTTCGGTGTGACTGAAGCAGAAGCAGTTGGATTGACCGATCTCAGTTCCACGCAGCGCATCTCGCAGGCCGTTTCGACCGGGCTACTCGCCGCGGCAGCGGTCGGCTACATGTTCTGGTGCCGAAAGTTCTATTCGTCCAGCAGCGCCGCGATCCTGCATCGGTAGCGCCCGGTCAGAGCGAACACGCAATAATCGGGTCGGCACCCGCCTGGTCGGTCTGAAACCACCGGCGGCCATCCAACTCAATCAGATCCATGCTCCGCTGCGGACCCCACGAACCCGGCACATACTGCTGCGGCGGCAGTTTGCTCTCCAGCCAGCCGAGTTCGATCGGATCGATGATGTTCCAGGCCGCCTCAACTTCATCCCCGCGGATGAACAGAGTCTGGTCACCCAGCATGCAATCAAAAATCAACCGCTCATACGCTTCCGGCGGTTCCTTGTGGAAGGCACTCTTGTAGAAGAAATCGAGGGCTACCGATTGAATGTTGAGCGTCCCGCCGGGCACCTTGCCATTCAGGCGCCAATCGATCCCTTCATCGGGAGCAATCTTGATAACCAGATCATTCGGGAAAACCGGCGCCTCGCACTGCTTCTGGAACAAC
This sequence comes from Phycisphaerales bacterium UBA2421, assembly GCA_002343075.1. GTDB lineage: Bacteria > Planctomycetota > Phycisphaerae > Tepidisphaerales > Tepidisphaeraceae > UBA2421. The sequence goes on from DDRH01000037.1 coordinate 22,091, forward strand.
GTCGTCGGCGGGGAGCGGAAGCGGACGACCACCTCGCTCAGCTTCTTGTTGAGCGCCTTGCCCGTGCGGATGTAGAACGGCATGCCACTCCATCGCCAGTTGTCGATAAACACCTTGATGGCGCTGAACGTCTCTGTGCGGCTCCCCTCCTTCACGCCCTTCGCCTTCAGATATCCACTGGTTTCGATGTCTTTCTTTCCGTCGTTGTACCTGCCGGCATCGTACTGCCCGCGAACGGCAAACTGGTCTACCTGGTTTTGCCTGATCGGGCGGATCGAGCGATAAACCTTTACCTTCTCGTCTCGAATCGCCTGCGCATCGAGCGCGCTCGGAGGTTCCATCGCGACCAGCGCCATGATCTGAAAGATATGGTTCTGAATCATGTCGCGAGTTGCCCCGCTGTTGTCGTAATAGCCCGCGCGGTCGTCGGCGTTGACGGTTTCGCTCACGGTGATCTGAACGTGGTCGATATACTTATAGTTCCAGATAGGCTCAAAGATTGAGTTGGCGAACCGCAGCACCATCAGGTTCTGCACGGTCTCTTTTCCGAGGTAATGATCGATGCGGTAAACCTGCTCTTCGCCGAGTGTCGCGAGGCAGGTGGCATTGAGTTGTCTGGCCGACGCGCCATCTTTGCCGAACGGTTTCTCAATGATGACCCGGTGATACGGCGATTTGTTGGCATGCCGAACGGCACAGCCGCTCTTGCCGAGGTTGGAAATGATCGGCTCAAAGACGTTCGGCGGGGTGGAAATGTAGAACAAGCGGTTGCCTGCCGTATTGCAGCTCTTATCCACCTGCGTCAGTTTCTGGTTTAGAGTCGTGAACGACTCGACCTGATCATATTGCCCGGCACAGTAAAAAATGCGCTGTTCAAGGTACTTCCAGATCGACTCATCGATCGGCTTTTTGCCCTTCAGGCTGCGCGCGTTCTCTTCGATGGCCTTGCGGCAATCTTTGCGATATTCATCGTCGGTCATGGCGGTACGCGCATAGCCAATGAGCGCGAAATCAGGTGGGAGAAGTTTCTCCCGCGCCAGTTCATAGACGGCGGGCACGAGTTTCAGCTTGGATAGATCGCCCGAAGCGCCGAAGATTACCAACGCACAAGGAGCAGCCGATGGCATAATGATCCTACTTTCAATTCCTTGACCTGTCGCCCAAACAAACCCAATCCCCGAAACACTGGATATCCTTGTCAAATCTGGGCAGCACCACCAAATCGCTTCCGCCCAGGCCGCCCGGACACAGCACTACACCGGAAACGTCACTACATCTGCTCATACTTGACCGATCGCGCCTTGCTGACAAATGTGCCGCTCGCCTTAACCGGCTCGCCAATTTTTTCGTCGGCGGGCTTGTTGGGGTCTTCGCTCTCGCCAAACTTCGTCTCCTGCAAGAGCAGCTCGAACGAACCCTGCAAGCCAGCGTAAGAACCTGCCTTCTGAAACGCCCGATCGATGACCATGCTTCCTTCGACGACGACATAGTCTTTACCATCACCCAGCGAGAGTTTGCTCACCCCCGGCGCAAGCGGATCACCACCGCGGGGGAGCACCTGCAGCTTGGCATCTTCTAGATCGGCGTAAGTGCCTGCCGGAGCTACCTTTGCGCCGGGGGCGAGGCGCCCGGCCAGCATAAACTGCTTCCCGGACAGCTCGTAACCTTGCGGTGCCTGAGGCTGCCCGTCGCGCGGGGGACGAGATTCGTAAACTGTGAAACCCTCGATTTCAACCGACGTCTCGGTACCCCCGGCCAGCGTGAGCTTGATCCCGAAAGGCGGATCAACGCTAACGACCTCGCCCATTCCCGGCTGCGACTCCGCGATCGGCTTCGATGACGATTCATCGCACCCGACAGCGGCGAACCCAACGAACAGACTTCCAACAGCGATTCGTATCAAGCGATTCATGCGCAACTCCGTTTCGGTTCGGATCAACGGTTACCCTGCGGCGGTCGGTGGAAAACTGGCTTCGCTGAGGCCGCAGTTGATTTCCAGCAGATTACCATCAGGATCGCGAAAGTGGGCCACCCGAAGCATCCAATCTTTCTGGTCATGCGGCTGGGTCACAAACTCTACGCCCCGGGTCTTCATTTTCGCATATGCCTCGTCCACGTCGTTGACTTCAATGACCAGTAACACCGAATCGCAGCTTGTCCCGCGCGGCGTGGGGCTTCCGGGCGAGGTCACCTTGTTCATCAGTTCTCGAGAAAAAAGCGCAAGCGTGTGATGCCCTGCTTCAAACTCCGCATAGACGCTGCCTTCGCCGTCAAACCTGGGCCGAAAGCCCAGGACGTCCCTGTAAAATCGATAACATCGGTCCATGTCTTCCACCAGCAGCCGGGTGTGAATGAACCGCGGCGCGGGTGGAGCGGGGACGACCGTCTCTCGACGCGAACTTCCTTCAGCATTCTTCTTGCGGATAGCCATCGGTCCGTTCCAAATTGCAGTCATCCATCAGGCAGCCTTGACGGCAGCGGTCACTTTCTCGGCGGCGTCGGTGAGGTCGGTTGCTGTCACCAGCGTCGGCAGCTCCTGCTTCGCCGCGGAGAGAATTTCGCGTGCCTTTTCGACATTCGTACCCTCCAGCCGAACGACCACCGGCACCTTAAACCCGATTGATCGCCCCGCAGACACCAATGCCTCGGCAATCAGGTCGCATTTGGCTATCCCTCCGAAGATATTGACAAGGATGCCCTTCACATTTGGGTCGGAAAGAATGATTCCGAATGCCTCCTGCGCCCCCTCGGCAGTGACCCCCCCGCCGACGTCGAGGAAGTTGGCCGGCTCGGCTCCGTGAAGCTTGATTATGTCCATCGTTGCCATGGCCAGTCCTGCACCGTTTACAAGGCAACCGATTGTTCCATCGAGGGCAATGTAGTTAAGGCTCGCCTTCTTGGCGCGCACATCCAGCGGGCGTTCCTGGCTCTCGTCGGCCATTTCCTCGATCTCTTTGTGGCGGAACAGCGCGTTCTCGTCAAAGTTAAACTTCGCGTCGATCGCCACAAGCTCTCCGGCTTTGGTAACCACAAGCGGGTTGATTTCAGCGATCGAAGCATCGGTTGCGAAGAACGCCTTTGCAAGGTTGGCAATCAGTTTCGCAGCCTCGGTTGCCAGCTTGTCTTTGAAGCCAAGTCGGTATGCGACATCGCGCGCGATATAGCCCTGCATACCCAACATTGGATGCAGCGGGATTTTCAGCACCTTTTCGGGAGATTTTTTCGCAACTTCTTCAATCTCAACCCCACCTTCAGCGCTGGCGATGAGGGTTGCGGTGTTGCGGGATCGGTCGATGGTGATGGCGAGGTAGTATTCCCTGGCGATGTCCACCCCGGGCGCCACCAGCAGCACGGAAACGGGTACGCCCTCCGGCCCGGTTTGCACGCTCACCATGCGATTGCTGAGCATGAATTCGGCAGCGGTGCGGGCCTCTTTGGCCGTGTGAGCCAGTTTGACAAAACCAGCCTTGCCACGCCCGCCGGCGTAAACCTGCGCTTTGACGACGCACATCTGCCCGCCGAACTCTTCAAAGGCTTTGACCGCTTCATCGGGCGAATAGACCACTCTGGCAGGGGGCACATTGACGCCGAACTTGCTCAGAATCTGTCGCGATTGAAATTCATGTATTTTCATTGCGTTGTTTATCTCAAGTGATGGTGTGATAGAACCATACCCGCCCGCCGGGGTGGTCGCAAACTGCGCGGCGCTTGCCGAAAGCGGCGTGTTGGCTGATAAACGACACCTGTGACGCCCACGCCTCCACCCCCGCCCCGCCGGGTTGCCATTCTCGGTTCAACGGGTTCCATCGGAAGGAGCGCGCTTGACGTGATTCGGGCACACCCCGATCGCCTGCACTTGGTGGGACTGAGCGCGCATCAGAATGTCGAGTTGCTGGCTGCGCAGTGCGCAGAGTTTGGGCCGACGGCCGTTGCGATTGCGGACCACGCTGGCGCACGGGCGCTAAGAGATCGATTCGCAGGTCAGATTCATGTCGGAACGGAAGGTCTCACAGCGCTCGCCTGCCGCGACGATGTCGACGTCGTCCTGGCTGCAATCGTCGGCTCGGCGGGGTTACCGGCTGTGCTGGCGGCGATACGCGCTGGAAAGCAGCTTGCACTGGCCAACAAAGAGTGCCTGGTCGTGGCTGGCGAGATTCTCATGCGAGAGGCAGCGGCGCGCGGGGTAGTGATTCTGCCGGTCGACTCGGAACACTCTGCGGTTTTCCAGGCGATGAAGTCGGGTCGGCGCGATGAAGTCCGCCGAGTCATCCTCACCGCCAGCGGCGGACCGTTTCGAAACTGGTCCGCGGAACAGATGTCGCGCGCGACGGTGGCCGATGCGTTAAACCATCCAACGTGGAGCATGGGCAAAAAGATCAGCATTGACTCAGCAACGATGTTTAACAAAGCACTGGAGATCATTGAGGCGGTATGGCTGTTTGACCTGCCTCCGGAGCGCGTTGAGGTGGTAATCCACCCCGAGTCGGTGGTTCATTCCATGGTGGAGTTTGTTGACGGCAGCGTTATCGCGCAACTTTCCCCGCCGGACATGAGGACGCCCATTCAGTATTCGCTTTGTTATCCAGATCGCATTCCGGGGAGTGCCCCAAAATTAGACATTAATAGGGCATTCGGGCTGACGTTTGCCCCGCCTGACCCGCAACGTTTCCCGGCGCTGCGGCTGGCTTATGAGGTCGCACGACAGCGCGGGACAATGGGTGCCGTGCTCAATGCAGCCAACGAAGAGGCGGTGGCGGGGTTTACGACCGGTAAGATCGCGTTTGGGCAGATCGCATCGCTGGTGGAGACTATAATGCAGCGGCATCGGGTGCAGCCAAACCCGTCGTTGGACGATCTAATGGAGGCCGACCGCTGGGCGCGCACGCAAGTCGGCGAATTGATTTGCTAGTCGCATCGCCCGCTGGAGTTTTTGGACCAAATATGGATTTCACTTCGCTACTCAGTTTTCTCTTGCTCATTTTCGGCTTCGGCTTCGTGATTTTCTGGCACGAGCTTGGCCACTTTCTGGCCGCCAAGTGGGCCGGAGTAAAGGTTGAACAGTTCGCGGTCGGCTTTGGGCAGGCATTGCTCTGCTGGCGAAAGGGAATCGGTACAACCGTCGGCACCAGCGCCCCTCGAATGCAGAGAGCGATCAACGACGCGCGCGCCCGTGGAGAGCTTGGCAGCGAAGCCGAACTGCGCGATCGTCTCGGGATCGGGGAGACCGAATACCGACTCAACTGGATCCCACTCGGCGGATACGTCAAGATGCTCGGCCAGGACGACATGAATCCCAATTCGCAGTCGGCCGATCCTCGCTCGTACAACAGCAAGTCGATCGGCAAGCGAATGGTGATCGTCTCGGCGGGGGGGATTATGAATGTCATCCTCGCGGCGATCCTCTTCGTCTTCCTGTTCCTTTACGGCTTCCGAACACCGGCAGCAGTGGTGGGATGGGCGCAGTCGGGTTCGCCCGCCGACCGGGCCGGATTGCAGGCCGGCGACCGCATTTTGCGGTTCAACGGCGCACGTATGCACGACTTCAACAAGATCAGGATCGAAACTGCCCTCGCCCACCCCACCGAGCCGGCGATCGTTGACGTGCAAAAGCCGGACGGCACGATCAAGACGCTCAGCATTCTCCCCCTGCCCGAGGCCACCGCTGGCGGTTTTCTGCAGATTGGCGTTGGGCCGGCGCAATTGCTCGAAGCCGCAGAAGGACTAGACAAGCTCCCCGCGGCAGTCGAACTCTCGCAGCCGAGCGTGCGGCTGATGCGCGCGGGCGACGCCATCGCCGCCATCAACGGCCAACCCCTGCCCACTGCCACGCTTCCCGCAGAATTGGACGCAAACTGGGCCAGGTTCGATCAGGCCGTGCAGGCTTCCCAGGGCAGGCCGATTCAACTCACATTGAAGAACACCGACGGCTCGGTGCGCGATATCGAGCTACAGCCAACTTTTGAACCCGCCTTCGGTGCCGCCCTCTCCGGTATCGCTGGCATGCAGCCGCGCGTGGTGATTGCGTATCTGCAGGAAAAGAGTGCGGCGCGGGGCAAGCTGCAGCCGGGCGATGTCGTGACGCGCGTCTCCGCGAACACGCCGAGCCACGACGCCGTTGATAATCCGACGCGGCAGCAGTTTCAAAAGGTAGTTGAATCCGCCTCGATCGCGGGGGCGACAATCGACATCGAGGTCGATCGCCAGGGTGAGCGCGTCGTGATCGACGATCTGCCCCTGAACGTGAAGATCGAGTCGATGATCGGCATCGATCGCCGGGGACTGGGTGTGGGGCTAAGTGACGAGACAGCCGACGCCGTTGTTGCAGGCGTGCTCCCGGAGAGTGGCGCTGCCAATGCTGGTATCCGCGGGGGCGTGAGGATTGTTTCTGTCGCTGGCCAGCCGGTGAAGAGTTGGTTTGAGTTGTTCGCCGGGCTGCGAGCGGTCTTGCCGGACCAACCGGTCTCGATCGGGCTGCAGACCCCTGCCGGCGCGGAGACGGTACAGTTTACGCTCGACAAGACGCAACACGATCTACTCGCTAAGCAGCGCTTTACGCACAATCTCCCGTTGAAGGACCGAACCGAACTCCGGCAAACCAGTAACCCGCTGGTTGCGATGGCGTGGGGTGCCGGTGAAACGCGCGACCTGATCACCCAGTTTTACATCACGCTCAAACGCATGCTCATTCAGCAGTCGATCAGCGCGAAGAACCTCAGCGGACCGGTGGGGATCATCGATGCCGGGGTGCGCATCACAAGCAGAGGTCCGGATTGGCTGGTCTGGTATCTCGCAATCATCAGCGCGAACCTGGCGGTGGTGAACTTCCTGCCGCTGCCGATTGTCGACGGGGGGCTGTTTGTGTTTCTGATCATTGAGAAGATCCGCGGCAAGCCTTTATCAAACGCGGTGATGACCGCCACCCAGCTTGTGGGCTTGGCGCTGCTGCTGAGCTTGTTTGTGTTTGTCACCTACAACGACATTCTACGCCTGTTCTGAGCATCTAAGTCCCTGCCGCAACCGGACTTCCGGCGCAGAGAGGGAAGCATCGCGCGTTCTCAGAACACCCGCGGGAGGGATAGCTTTAGATCGTTGACCCCAAACCGGCCCTTGATCGCAGCGATCAGACCGGGCAACCCGTCGCCGCGCTGCGCAGACACAGGTACCACGTCAGCTTCATGCAAATTGAAAGCAGCGGGCCGGTCGCATTTGTTTAGCACGATCATGGCGCGGGGATATCGATCGATCAAGAATTGCTGTTCGGGCTGCAGCGGCTGGGTTCTGTCGAGAACCAGCAATACCAGATCAGCCGTGCTCACCTTCTCCACAGCGGCGGCGATGGCGGATTGCTCGATTGAATCATCGCTCGTGCGAATGCCCGGAGTATCGATCAGCACGACGGCCAGCCCATCCAGGTTCGCAGTTTCCCCAACCCAGTCGCGCGTGGTGCCCGGAAGATCGGCAACGATCGACCGCTCGCGCCCCAGAAGTGCGTTGGCAAGCGTCGATTTGCCTGCATTGGCGGGCCCCACGATGGCGACCGTCGGCGGGTGCAGTAGATGATGCAGCGACCGATCATTTCGGATCCGCGCCAGCTCCGCGTCGAGCGCCGAACGCTGCGAGGTCAGCACGGGCTGCTCGCGCACCGCCTGATCAAACACCAAGAGCGGATCAACCCCATGCGCCCGGGCAAACGAGCACCATGCTTCGACCTGCGAGAGCAACGTCCGCATGGCCAGAGCGGTCGTGGCGAGTGGCAATGCGCTGACCACCCGATGCTCGATCCCGGCAACATCTGAATCTGGCTCATCGCAATCACGTTGAGTACATGATGCCGTCCTGCTGCGATGGTCGAAGCAGCCCACTACTTCAAACCCTGCGTCCTGAAGAAGTGATAACGTCGCCTGTACAACCCACGGTCCGCCGTGCAGGCAAATCTCGGCGTAAGGCGGTGTGTCAACGAGCCAGACGACCGCGTCGTCAATCACTTCGCCGGATTCACGACGTAGATCTCCGTGCACGGGCTTCCCGACCTGTGCCGGCTGGGACAAGTGCCTTGCCAGAAAGTCCCCGACAAGCGGCCCGGCAATCCGAACCACCGCGAGCGCCGCTGCCCCGGGCGGGGTCAGCAACTCTGCGAAGCTCCGGCGGTCAGGTTCCATGGTGTATGTGGTGCTCGGCGTAGGCAAGCGCGATGCCGTAGAGCACGAGATCGGGCGAAATAGCGTGAATCAACTCCCAGCCGTCGAAGAGTGTGCGTGCATCTCCCCCGGTGGCGATGATGTCGGGCCATGTTCCCAGTTCGGTGGCATAATTTTCGACCACTTCCTTGACCATCCCGCGCAGGCCGTGATACACGCCATTACGAATCGCGTCTTCGGTCGATCTGCCGATCACGTCCGACGGCACCGCGAGCGTCACCGCGGGGAGGTTGGCGGTGTTTGTGGAGAGCGATTGCAACATGGTGCCCGCTCCGGGCGCGATCGCCCCGCCGAGAAAGCTCCCCTTGTCGTCGCAGACATTAATGGTGATTGCGGTTCCGGCATCGACCACCACGCATGCTTTCTGCATCTGTTCGTACGCCGCAGCGACCGCCAGCACGCGATCGACACCCGTAGCCGCAGGGTTTTCAGTAAGAACCTTGATTGGTAGATCAACCTGCTTGCCAACCCACTGCACGCGCCGGCCTGTTGCCGTCTCGGCGGCTTGTTCGATCGACTCGACCAGAGCCGGATTCACGCTCGCCCCGACGACGGCGGCGTCGGCAGCATTCGCCAGCGGTCGCCATGCCTCGGCAATCGCCCCGGGCCAGTCGACCGGGTTCTTCAGCGATACGCGCGACACATGCGTCAACTCCCCCGCCACAAATGCGCCCATCGCCATCCGGCTGTTGCCGACATTAATCACCAAAACATCGATTTCCATGGTTCTACTTTAGCACCCCCGCGGCGATTTTCGATCCGAAGCGATTACCGCCACTGCTTTTGCGGTGTCGGCTCAGGCTCAGCCGGAACCCCCGCTTCCTCAAAGAACAGATCAATCACGCCGGGCGTTACGCGGTGAATATCGATTGCCTGGCGCCGAAGCTGACGCGCAAACTCGATCTGTCGCGCCTTCACCATGATCCGTACAAGGTCACGCATCGCCGTTCGCACATGCTGCTGCACCATGGGCGACGATGCGTCGACCGCGTTTGCGCCGGGGCTGAGCCGAATCGCCCCCGGCTGGCCGGTCACCTGATAAATGTTCTGCAACAGCGGCCAAGGCTCCGGACGAGTCGGATCAAGAATCACCGCCTGCAGGAGGCTGGTCAGTGCGTCGTCGATTTTCGATTGGTTCAGACGTGCCATCCCAATCTGGATGTAGCTCGTAGGTGATGACGGATCGAGCATCTGAAGATACCGAAACGTTTCAATCGCATCGTCCCACCTTGACAGCCGAAGCTGCGATTCGCCGAGGATGAGGTAAATCGGGGCCAGCCCTGCCTCGGGAATCTCGTTCATCGGCTTAAGCCGGATGATCTCCTTGCGGCGGTTGAGCTTGCTGAACGCACGGTCGATCGGAACGGCGCGATTGAGGATTGCAACAGACTTTTCAAACCACTCACGTGCCTCGGGCGTGAGCCGTTCGGGCGAGGCCGGGTCGATGCTCGATCGACCCATCTCGGCGTAGTACATGCCAAGATGCAGATACATCCGCGCGCTATTCATTTCATGCGGAAGCACATCGACGATTTGTAGTCCCTTTTCGTCCAGCTCGATCATTCGCAATACGCGCTTGCGATACTCGTCGTGATCGATGCGACCGCGCATTTTGTCGATCTGGGCGTTTTCGTACAAGGCAAACGCGTAAGACTGGTAGCAACGAAACGCGTTTGGCGAGACTTCGATGGCCGATTCCCACAGCTTCTCATCACTCTGCCATGCGTAATTGCGATGGAGAGTGCGTGCGGTGAACAACACAATCACCACGCCCAAAATAATGTGCGGGGTGAAGGAGAGCATCGCCGAAGACGCGGTGAGGCCCGACGGTCGAATCATCCCCGCGCTCGACGGTGAGTGACCGACGGGACCGGACCGGGCTGACCTGAGCGCGAGTAGCTTCTCGGCGGCCCAAAACACGGCCAGCGACACGCCCCCGACGAACCCGAACAGCGGCAGATACATAAACCGCTCGGCAATGATGGTGCCGATCACTTTTACGACACGCGCCGTGGTCATGAGCGCCA
>DDRH01000067.1:0-42986 GCA_002343075.1 Phycisphaerales bacterium UBA2421
GTGTATGCTGAGGCCGCTTGGTGACTGCGCTGGGGAGCAACTTTTCGGCTTCATCGCCCTGCCCGGCACCGAGCAACAGATCCGTCCGCCGGCGCAGCGCCAAAGGCTCGTCTCCGGCAAGCTCCAACTGCTTCTTGGCTTCTTCCAGTTGACTGTTGGCGAGATACAGGTCGGCGAGGTAAACGCGCACGCCGGGCGCGTTGTCGGTTTCAAGATACTTCTGGCAATACTGCATCGCGGCGTCAATGTTTTTGCCCCGGCGGTAGTAGCCGGCCACACGCTGCGCAACGATCGGCGACTTGGCCATTTCCGGATCGGCGGCCAACGTCAGCCAGGCCTTCTCGCCGTCTGCGAACTTGTTTAGGTCCAGGCTGAGATCGCCAAACAGACTGACCAATTGTGCATTGGTCGGGAACTTCTCAACCGCATTCCTTGCGATTTCCCAGCCCTTCTGTTTCAGGCTCTTCTTCTCGGCTTCGTCAGCCGATTTATCGGCTGCGGCGCGGTAGACACCGGCGAGGTTGCCGTGCGCCTGAGGATCTTCTGGAGCTTCCTTCAGATCCTCTTCTCGCTGCGCAATGGCGTCTCTGGGATTGCCGAACTCCACCTGCCATGAGATTTGATACTCAATGAAGTTGCGCGCCCGGGGGTAAATCGCCAGTGCCTGGTCGATAATCTTCTTGGTCTCCGGGATGTTTTTCTTGGTGTAGTGACAGCGGACAAGCCCTTCCAGCGCCTCTCGGTTTTGTGGCTTGCGGTTGATTGCCTGCGTGTACGCACTGATGGCATCATCAAACTTCCCCGCCGCCTGATAGGCTTGGCCCAGAATCACCCACACAGAATCATATGCCCCTCGCGATTGCGTCAGCTCGACCGCGGCATCAATCGCCTGCTGCAGCTTGGTTGCCCGGCGGAACGGGTCTGTCTCGCGCTGCGCCTTAATGGCAGCGTATCGCGCCCGGGCCGACCGGCCCTCGGCGTCGTCCACATTCAGCTTGGCGACGAGTTCGAGCACCACCTCGGCCTCGGCATCGTTGTTCGTTTGAATCGCGTGCTGAAAGCGAGCACCCACCACCCGCTTGTCTTCCGGTGCAATCTTCTTCAGTTCGGCAATGGCGGCATCGAGTCCCTCGCGGTTGGTTTCCTGGGAGAAAAACTCGAACAGCAGCAGGTTGCGCTCAAGAGGGTCCTGTATTTCTTCCAGCTCTTTGCGACCCAGCTTGCGCAAGTCATCCATCGAGGCGCCCTTCAGCCGCTCAATGTTGATCGCGACTGCCGGGCTGTCTGGGAACTTCTTGAGGTACTCTTCGAGGTAGGCAAGCGCCTTGGGCCGCTCTTTCTTCGCGTCGTAGCACCCGGCGATCATCAGTGCCAGTTGCATCTCATTGGGCCGCTCCTTCATCGCCAATTCGGCAATGCGAATTGCCTCGTCATACTGCTTGGCGGCGAAGGCGATACGCGCCTTGTAAAACTGCTGGGCGTACGTTGCTTCGGGGAGCCTGTCGAGGTTCTTGCGAACGTCCTCGGGGCTTCGATCCTTGTTCGCCAGCTCAACATGCGCCATTCGCAGGCCGATGACCTCAAGCGAATCGGGAATGGCAGCTTCCAGCGGCTTGAGTTCGATATCGGCCGCCGACAAATCACCTTTCCGGAGGAGCAAGCGGACGAGTTCGACACGAGCGGGAACAAACTCGATTGCGCTTACAATATCTCGGAACAGCCGTTCGGCCTGCCCCGTCTGGTCGGCGGCCATGTAGGCACGGGCCAGCAGGTACTTCACTTCGAGCGTAGTTCGGTCCGCTTGATCCCCGGCAATATCAAGCGCGCGGCGCAGCGTAGCCTCGGCGGTGACCGGGTCGCCCTTGAAAAGCTCGATCTTTCCTCTAATGCGCAGCGATCGGGCAGTTTCGGCCAGTTCCTTGCTCATCACCTTTGCCAGCAGCTCTTCGGCCTCTTTCATGAGCTTGGAAGATTCGTCTGGCTTACCGGATTCTCGAAGTCCGTAGTATTGGTCGAGTTTCAGGTCAGCCAGAAGCAGATCGGCACGCTGCTCCGACTCCCGGCGAATCTGCCCCAGAACGCCCGGCATAACAGCCGGCGGCGGCGCGGCACCGGTGATGAGCGACACACACTCCTCAAGCTTGCCCGGCTGGCCGCGAATGATGTCAACCAGCGCAACGCGCAGGTTCAGATCCTCTGGTTTTGCTTCAATCACCTTCCGCAGCAGCGCCTCTGAATCGGCGGCGCGGCCGCCTCGCAGCATGATGTTGGATGCGTTGGAGATGTGCTCGGAATATTTTTCTGCGTCTGTCTTGAGATTCTGGCTGCCGGCGAACACAAGGTCGGCCGCGGTCTTGTTAAGCTCGAGCGCAGCCTCGCGCAACTTCGCCTCGTCGCGAATGTCGAGTTGATCAACCCTTGGGCCAACGCCCAGCATGGCCTGAGCCTGATAGATCTTGAAACGGCCGTCGTCCGGGTTGGCGTCGGCAGCTTGCTTCATGACATCGAGCGCTTCATCCCACAGCCGGGTAGTTTCCTGCTTCTCGCCGCGGCGGAATGCTTCAATGCCCTGCTGGTGAAGCCCACGCGCGATCACGAAGGCGATCTCCGGTTCTTTCGAGTCTTCCGCCTGAAGCTTGCGCAGTTCGGCGATCGCTTCGGTGATCTTCATCGGATCGTTCGCCGACTGGCCGGCAAGCCACATCTCGATGATCGACATCTGCAGAACGCGTTTCGCCTCGGCATCATCGGGCTTAATGCGCAAGATGTTCTTTGCGACATTTTGCGTGCGATCCAGAAAAGCAATTCGCCGGGACCCACCGAATGCGTCGGCCAGATCACCGTAGTGCTTCAGCAAGCGCTGGTGTGCCAGCAGAAAGTTGGGATCCTGCCCGAGGGAGGCTTCCCAGATCTGCTGCGCCTTGAGCACGTTATTAAAGTCGCTGGAAGCGAGATAGTTTTGAGCGTCACCGAGCTTGATCCAGACGTTGATGTCTAAGTCTTTGAGCTTAATGGCTTTAGCAAAGTTCTCGACCGCATCTTCGTATCGCCCGGCGGCCATCGCTTCGTCGCCAGCCTTGACGTAGGGCAGCGGGTTTTTGCTCCAGACCAGCTTCCACATGCCAGCAAGGAACAGGCCGATCGTCAAGACCAAGCCGATGACCGTCATTTGAATTATGAACTTTTTATTTGCGCGTCGAGCCATGACTGTATGTTTCTTAAATGAGCCTGAGGGCTGAAAGTTGCTTTGCGTTCAAAAGTTATTTGCCGGCAGAGGCGAGTTCGCTCGCTTTGACCTTCTCCCAATCGGGAAGAACTTTCTCCAGTTCCGGCAGCGCGTGCCCGGCAAAATCGGCCATCGCATGCTCGGCCAGCTTGCGATCCTCCAACGCCGACATCATCTCTACTTTCGCATAATAACCGTGTTTCTGAAAGAGATCCTGCAATGTTGCACGCACATCGAGCGGGTCGTTGGTGTATCGCCCGTTCACATTGAAGAAGTACGCCACATTTCGCGGAATTGATTGTCGCTCGGCCACCTGGTCAACAAAGTGAATAAACCGGGCGGCGGCCTGGTTGTCGCTACTTCGCTCGGCAAAGCACTCCCACCGGCTGATATCATACTGCGACGGCACAAAGCCATCGGCGACATAGCAACGGTCGGGGATATGGGCCACCGTGTCCACCATCCCGGTGTAGTAAGTCACGCCAACATGGATCACTGCCTGCGGTGTCTTGCCTCGGATGACCCCGAGCATCTGATGCCGTTCTGCAGCGGGCTTTCCCTTGAATTGCTCGATCACATCGGCACTCACCAGCCGTGAATCGATGTAATCTCTGAAAATGTATTCCTTGGTGCCCAGCGCATCCTCCAGTTCATATGAAGCGCGCTCGTCGGTGGTCACCAGCACCCACGGCCCCAACACCGGGGATAGCTCTTTCAACGACTGCTGCAATGCGACTGGTTCCTTTCGGAAGCTCAACTGCATCTTCTGCACCGTCGCGTTCAAGCTAACCGCCGCGATGATGAGGATCGCCGCGACGGCGATAAATGCGCCGTCAAAAAAGCGGGGCTTGCCCGCACCAATCTGAGCGGTCCCCGGCTGCTTGTAGTCAGTGACGTCGTTACCGGTGTCGTTCATTACGTCTTTCATTGTGCCTCCCCGCCCGCCGGCGTCGCCGCGGTGGGCTTTACATCACGTTTTGCCTTGAGAACCGTGGGCCCTGCCCGGCGAGCCCCTTTCGAGGTCGAGGCAGCGGCTTTTGTATCGCCGGCATCGACTTCTTCAACAAACAGTTGATCCAGCACCCAGCAGACACCGAGCAGCAGAAAGAACGCGGGCACCAGCATGACCAGACCCACGAACTGATGGGCAAAACCCTCTGCCAGCTTCTCGCTTACATACACGTCGAGCAGGCCTTGCCCGGCCACTCGCATCACGTTACACAGAATCGCGATCGGAACGGCCATGAAGGTGATAAACAGCTTCTGCCAAAGCGGACGGCTGGAGAGAAACGCCAGCGCCGCACCCACCGTGATAAACGTCATCAGGCTTCGCAGGCCGGCACAAGCTTCAGCCACATTCAGCGTCCTCGGCGGGCGCAGGGGGCCGAAATCCATGATGATCTTGGTACCGCTTTGCATGGCGTCGACACCGGTCATCTGTAACACAAACACTGCAACCGTCGCGGCAAGTTCCTGCAGCGGACTCGCCAGCCAGCTATAAAAAAGCCCCGGCCACGGCAGCGAGCAGATCAGGAATGCGATCGGAAACCAGGCGATCTTCATCACCTGCCACCCGCAGAGCGTGAGCACGATGCCGAAAATCGTAATGACCAGCCCCAAATCCTTCACATAGTCATTCTGCCCCGGCCAGATTCCGTAGCCGAAGGTGAGCAGGCCGAAGACCAGCGAGCCGATGCCCCAGTTCAGCAGCAACACCAGCACGCCGAGAGGAAGCAAGCCCGTGCTGGCCACGCCGATGTAGGTTGACAGCGAACCGGTGATCAGCGGGGCAATCGCGAACTTGCCGACCAGACCGCCGACAATCAGAACGCCAGCACCGACCAGCCGCAGCCGTTCAAACGAATTGGGCAATACAGGTACGATCGGCGCCCGCTTGAGTTCGTCGCGGTGGAGGTAGAGGTAATAGAGGCCGATGATCGGAACGATGAAGGCGTGGCCCCAGTTGCCCTCGCCGTAGAAGGGGTTGGTCTTGCTCCAGAGTCGCCAGAGACTTGACCAGAAGATACCGAAAACCAGCAACGATAGAATGCCCGCCTTGGCAAGCGCGTAGCTTCGTTCCTCACTGCCCGAAGTCGGCGGCGAGAATGCTCGTGCGGGAATGGTTGATACTTCGCTCACGCATTTCCTCCGGTCGCCCGTCCTAGGCTGCATCTCCAAGACGATCCGACTCTCGCTCCGACCCTGCCCGTCCACGTTCAACAGTCACTTGGCATTAAAAAGTTGCTCTAAGCCGCCTGGTAACTGACTGGGCTAAGAGGGCTTAAAGTCATGCCCTTACAAAGGTTACAAAGCAACTTATACGCCCGCCAATTTGACAGACAATCGCGGCGGCGGACGAATTGCTTCGCTTCCGCCGCCGCGATTCATCCCGGCTGGCAATCTTACTCGCACTGCCAGCAGCGAAATTCTGTTCACGCGGGCCGACTCTCAGGCATCAACCGTCAAAATCCTGCCGCGGGGCATAGTTCCTGTCGTACAGGAAGCCGAACCCGTAGGTGATACGGAACCCATTCCGAACCGCAGCCAGGAATGGTGCCCAGAATTGGGTACCGACGATGATCTTATCATCCTTTTTCAGATACAGGTCAGGCTCTTCACCATTGAAGATCTTCGTGAGATCGACCGTGGCGAAGATCTGTTTATCTTCACCCTGAATCCGGCGAATGACCTGAGTGCGCCACGGCACGGCGACCTGGTCCAGCCCGCCGGCACTGATGATGGCGTCCATCAGCGAGACCTTGTTGCCGTTACCCAGTCCATACACGCCGACGCGCTGCACATGGCCACCCATGTAGTAGACGCCTTCGATCGGGTTTGGCACAAAGATGGTATCGCCAGGGCGAATCATTACGTTGTAGCGAAGGTTGCCCTGCGTGAGCTTGGTCATCGGAATGCGAATGATGCGGACATCATCTGGCTCTTGCGGGGCGTTAAACTCGAAAGGCTCGTTTGGTGCAGCCGCCATCGGCGCCGCAGCGGGGGCCGATTCCATCGCCGGGGCTTCGGCGGTCATGGGCTGATCTGACGGGGGCACGGTCGTGTCGTCCGACGGCGCGCCGGCGGCCTCACCGCCGACCAGTACGGGCTTGCCATCGATGATGACATATCGACCCTCGCCCGACCCTGTCGGGGCGGCTGCGGGTGCCGACGCTGGTTCGGTCGGCTGCATCAGATACGCAGCGCGCCGCATGCCTGCCGGCTCGGCCTGGCTGCGAGGACGAAGCACGTCGGCCGGGGGCTGGTTTGCATCCATGCCGGGGCCAGCATTGTCTGCACCAGCACCGGCTTTCTTGCGAATAATGTAAACGTATTCGTAACCGCGCGTGCCGCGGGTCACATCAAAGTCGGCTGACACGGTGAACGCGTCCAGCAACCGGAAATCATTCTTCAGAATCGGATACTGACCAGCGCGACCCACTGCACCAACAATGCTGAACACGCTCCCGCGTGCTTCGGCCACAATCACGGAAACCTGCGCGTTCTGAATGATCTGCGCATCGCGATATGCCTTGCTCACGGCTTCTTCGGCTTGCGCTTCAGTCATGCCAACGAGGGAAATCTGCCCGATGTTGGGCAGGCTCACCTTACCGCTGGAGGTGACACGCACCTGCTTGAGGTCGTCAAGCCCGGGGCCGCGCAGGTCGCTGATAGTGATATTGACCAGGTCGTAGGGCGCAATGCTGTAATCGGTCTCGGTGGCCAAGAGATCTTCAGCGGTTGGTTCGACCGCCTGACCGAAGATGGCTTCCGGCTCTTCCACGCCGGTACTGAGGTTGTCCAGAATTGGGACAACCAGGGGTTCTTTGTTAAACGCACCAAGCTCGGACTGGTCTAAAAAGCCCTTGTCCAAACACCCGCCGAGCATCGCAGTGGCCGCAGCCGCAGCAAGTGCGAGCGAGACGCTTCGAATTGATCCGCCAAACTTATGTTGCAGCGACCGCAAGGTGCGCTCCTTTCCTGACAGCTTCTGATCCGAATCCGGATCGCTCCCGCCGGGCCAAAAGCTGGCAACCGGCCTAAACCCGAGTGGTCTTCCATGACACGGGTCTGAACAGCATTCAAACCCAACTGTCGCCCAGAACCCAACTTGCGACACACGCCGCAATCAAGCTTCCGAACGAGAATAATCTAGCCCGCCGACGACGATTTGCAACTCGGACGCCCGATTCCCCGGGTTAGCCCAAAATACCCAATCGCCCCAACCGCTACATTGGCTCGGCCACACACGGCACATGTCCGCATTATGGCTCAAAGGTCGCCAGTGTCCCGGCAGTTGTTACGCGCGCCTCAGGCACTGTTGACTGGCCCGAGCGGGCGCTAACACTGTTTATGTCGTCAACGCTGCCGCGCGACATAACCCTCGCCACAAGCAACGCGTACGAATTTTGCAAACGTCAACGCCCATAATCGCCCGTGATTCGAGTATTTATGCAATTGAGGTCCGATATCCGGCGACTATACTGTGAAGCAGTGCAGGCGAAGGTGGATGAACGGTTGGCGCTGAGGTTCCTTTGACGCAACGGTTCGATTGGGACAATGGATTGTTCCAACGCCTCTCATTGCCCCAGCGGCGGAAATCGCTTGTTACAGAGTCGTCATAATCTGGCCATCACCCGGCGCGACCTCCCCCTTCAGGCACTCGAATCGCGCGCGATGCTCTCCGTCGCGCCGTGGAACGATGCCTCGGGGCTGATGGGTCAGGATCAACTGGCTGATCTGTTTCCAACGATCAACGGCGCCGGTCAGGTCGTCGCAATCATCGATACCGGCATCGACTACACCAACCCGCGACTCGGCGGAGGATTTGGGCCGGGGTTTAAGGTGATCGCCGGCCATGACTTTGTAGACAACGACTCCGACCCGCGCGACACCAACGGCCACGGCACCGCCGTCGCGGGAATGGTGGCCGCAGACCCATATGAAGTCGGTGGCCGGAGATACCAGGGCATCGCGCCCACGGCCAAGCTTGTCGCATTGCGGATCAATGCCGACACAGATTCAACTCCGAATGCCCGCATCGCCGAGGCATTGCAATGGGTCATCGACCGCCGCAGCACGCTGGGGATTACGGTCGTCAATATCAGTTTCGGCACCGGACATTTTGACAGCCCGCCCAGCAACGGTGCGTTCGCCAGCCAGCTTGCCGAACTCGCCTCGGCGGGGGTCATCGTCACCGCGGCAAGCGGTAACGGCGGCATCAGCATCGGTCCCGGCGTCGATTACCCCGCTGCCGACCCGAACACCATCGCTGTCGGCAGCGTCGATGAGTTTGACTCTATCGCTGGGTTTACCGAGCGCGGCAAACTTCTCGACATTCTCGCTCCAGGCCGTGAACTGGCGACAGCCTGGCTCGGCGACACTACGCGGCAAAGCTTTGGCACCAGCTTTTCGGCACCGATCGTCGCGGGAACTGCGGCTTTGCTGAAACAGATCAATCCTGCTACCAATCTCGCGGAAGTGCGATCAATCCTGCAGGCCGGAGGCGAGGATAATCTCGACGGAGACTCTGAAACTGGCCCCGTCACCAACCGCCGCTTCTCCAGGCTGGATATTCCGACATCGCTGCGGCTCGCTCAGCGCCGCCTGCCGGCGAATGACCCTTCGGAAATGCCCAACGCTCCCAACACGCGCGCGTCGAGCATCCAAATCGATCGTCACGGCGTGCTCCACGCAGCCTACTACGATGCTGGAGACGCACGATTGCTCTACGCCACGCGCTCGCCGGATGGGCTGTGGTCGCAAGCGATTAATGTCGATAGCTCGCCGATCGATGCAGGGCGATATGTGTCGCTCTCCCTCGACTCGGCGGGCCGACCGGGAATCGCCTACTTTGATGCCACCAACGGCGATCTGAAGTTTGCGCGGTCGGTCAAAGGGCAGTTTGTCCTTGCCACGCTGGACGCGCGCCAGTCAGTCGGGCTATATCCGTCGACCCAGTTTGACAAGCAAAACCGCCCTGCGGTCGCGTATTACCATAAGACCAAGGGTGATTTGCGATTTGCGGCTTTCGACGGCAGCAACTGGCGCATCAGCGATATCGACGCCGATGCAGCCGACCGGGGCCGCTCGGCAACGATGGCGGTCAACTCCATCGGTCGCTTTGGAGTGGCGTATGAAGACAGTACAACAGGCAAACTGAAAGTCGCGCGGCAAACGGCAGTCGGCTGGCTGATCGATACCATCGACAATGACACTGCGGGCGTTTCATTCATGTCGGCAGCGTTTGACTCGACGGACAAGTTTCAGGTGAGCTATTACGATGCGACTCCCGCCGACCTCAAGTTTGCCGTCGAAAGGTCTTTCGGCGGTTATCGCACCGTTACGATCGCGTCCAGGGGCGCGGTCGGCCTTTACTCGCAACTCCTGATCGATGGGGACAACAACGCCCAAATCCTCTACTACAGTCGCCGTGACGATGCGTTGTTTCTTGCTGCGGGAAATGTGACAAACTTTGTGGCAAGGAGAATCGAAGCCGGCGCGGGCCGCTTTACCTCCGCAGCCACCGATGCGCGAGATGGATCAATTGTCTACGGCCACTATCGCTCAGGGACTCAGACATTCGTCATCGATTCAACTTTCGGCTAGCGCTGAATCGGCAGCAATGGGCGTATTGCGTTCTTGCGCGGGTTGGATGATGCTTCACCAGCCATGACCGATGCATACCGACCCAAGTCCCGGCGACCCATCGCACAACCCTTGCGCCGCACCGCCACGACCGCCGTTGCGCTTTGCTGCCGGCTGAATGTTCATCCAGACTTGATCAGCTACTTGTCGGTTGTCGCCAGCCTCATCGCGGCGGTGTGCTTTTGGTATTCGGCGCGATGGCCTTGGCTGCTGCTGGTCGCACCGCTGTTTTGTTACGCGCGGCTCTACTGCAACATGCTCGACGGCATGGTGGCGCTGGCCAGCGGGAAGGCCAGCCGCCGCGGGGAACTGCTCAACGAACTCCCCGACCGCGTTTCCGACCTGCTGGTGTTCGTCTCCATCGCCCACAGCGGGCTGGCTCACATGCTGCTGGGCTACTGGGCCGGTATCGCCGCGGTGCTAACGGCTTATGTCGGCACTCTCGGCCAGGCTGCCGGAGCACATCGCGATTATTCGGGATTGATGAGCAAACCGTGGAGAATGGTCGTTGTGCATGCCGGTGCATGGGCAACATTTTTTATGCCGCAGGTATCGGTCGAACTCTGGCGTGGGGCAACGCTTTCCCTGATGGATGTCGCGTGCGTCATCATCATCCTTGGTTGCGTGCAAACGATGATTCAACGGCTGGTGCGAATTGTCCGGGCGTTGAGCCAAGGCACTTGAATACCTGGAAACGTGCGCTGCGAGAACTAGCGAGATTTCACCCACGCCGAGCGTATCAGCGAGACCAAACGCGAAGCATGCCCTGCACTTCAAACCCCGCAGCTTGCGCGATGAGCAGGTCATTTCCGCGCTCGTACCCGACGATGGGCAGGCCGGGAAACTCGTTTTCAATGAACCTCATTGCGCCACGCCAGCACGTCGCCGGGTTGATGGTTTGAAACACGTTGGAGATACCCACGACTTCGCCCGTGCGGTTGGCGATTGCGCCGGCGACGACCTTTCCGGCGCAGTATCCGCCGATGAAGCGATGGTCGGAGCAAGATAGCAACGACGGCGGGAACTGCCGCGGGTGGCGATCGCCGGGGGGATCGCCGCTCGCCCACGCTCGCTCCCACTCGGCCAGAGCACTATCCGTTTCGATCGTGTGCCACGCCACATCGTCGCTCGCATCGACGCTGGGCAGCGGTGCCGAAGGGTCGCGCCAAATCCAGTTTGCTTCGAACAACGCTGAGAACCCGCGGGACGATAGATCGATCTCGCAAAAACTGTCCTTGAGCCCACCAAACCGCGGCGGGTGGGCTGAGAGAAGTTCGTCGACCAGCCGCAGCACAGCATCTGCCGAGCGGCGTGCGGTGACGACGGCGTGCGAATGAAAGCGCGGGATGACATCCCTGTTGATCCACGCCGCGGGGTGAAACTCGCCCGGCGACCCATGTGCGGCGCAAACGGTGTTGCACCACTGGGCGTTGTTGCGTGCGGCATGTTCTTCGCGCGTCAATGTCATCGCAAATGGGGAGAGGCGGGGAACTTCAAGCGAGCTCAGACGGTGCTGTCACGGCTTAGCCGCGAAATGGACTTCGCTTCTGCACCGGCGTCACCTTGGCCTGAATCGGCCCCGGGGCCGGCGGTTGCTGTCGCGATAGGTTCGCCTGTCCCGTAACCACAGGCAAAGGCGGCGGCGGTGGAATCGCCGGTTCGGAAGGCATGGGCGTATTCTTGCGCACGCCAGTGTCCATACGCTGGGCTTCTTCATACATCGCAAGCATCTGGGGAAGGACAGCATCAAGGCTGTATCTCTCCTCGATCATTCGCTCTGCCGCACGGCCGAGGGGGCGGTACTCGTCGGGATTCTGCAGCACCCGCAGCGCCTTCTCGGCGAATGCTTCAGGACTGAAGAAGTCGGCAAGCAGACCATTCTCACCCTCGCGGATCATTTCGCGTACGGGCGCCGTATCGCTCGCCAGCACCGTCGCCCCGCAGCTGAGCGCGTCCATCATGCTCCAGCTAAGCACAAAAGGGACGGTGAGATAGATATGCAGGTCGGCCATTGCCATCAACCTCGCAAGCTCGCGCGGATCCTGGCGGCCTACAAAAGCGACGTTACTCAGATCAAACGGTTGCTCCCGGGCCAAGACCCACTCTTTGAAAGTCTTATAGCCGTTGAGGTACTGCTCGTCCCCCCCGTAGGCGATGCGGTCGGTGCCGACGATGATGACTTTCACTCTTTCATATTGCTGCGTGATCAGCTTCACCGAGCGCATAAATATGTCGAACCCGCGCATCGACTCGAACCCGCGCGAGCAATAGCTGATGATTCGATAATCGGCCGGAACCTGAATGCCGCAAACGGTGCGATCGCCGCGTCCGCTTACCGGCGGACGCAACTCTTCGTTGAAGCCGTGGTAGACCGACCGATCCACGCCATCAAAAATGCGGCGGAGCTTGGATTGATACTCGACCGGAAACTTGCCCGCCTGAAAGTCTGTGGGCGTGTAGCCCAACTGGCAGTTTTGCAGATCGAGCAGAATCATCGCGTTACGGCAGTAACTACGGAGGTACTTCATCTCCGGTACATGCCAGCCGAGGTCGCGACGAAAATCCATGTCGCTTTCCTGATCGTGCGGCTTATAGAAATACTCAAAGAAGTTGATGACCGGCACTTCAGGAAACAACTCTCGCAAAAAGAGCGTGCTGCCAAATCCGGAATGGCCGACGATCAGGTCGGGCCGAACGTCGGGGCGCTTCTTGAGGGCGTGATAAGCACCGTCGCAATGCCAGACGGTGTTCTCAAACGTGCGCGAACAGAAATGGTTTTGCTTGGTTGCCCCGCCTTGCAGTTTGTACTGAATCTTCTCGATGCCCCCGACCGTCCCGCCGGGCGTTTCCGAAAGGAATGAGCATTTCCAGCCGAGCTTCTGGACAAGGTGATGTGCAATGTGTCCGAACTGTGCCGGAAAATTCTGGTGGACGTACAAAACATGCATACGTCGATAATACTTACAATCGATGTTCGATCCAGCGAAAGCGGTCGCTGGACGACGGGTGCATCGTGCCCGGTTTCACAATCTCAGCCCGCACAAAACCCAGCCCCGGTCGTAATACCTTTAACGGTGCTTCGGTTTGCGATTGTCGGTCAGGGATTACCGGACGCATATCCGTCTTGAACCTTAGGCAAAGATGAATCAGCGTTTTCATCGCCGGCGGCAAATTCTGCGCGACTGCCTTAAGCCGCGTGCGATTCTGATCGATAGAACCTATGTCAGCGTCGCCGAACGCCGTTGACTGGAGAAATTGCCATGAACGCAACAAAAGTAAAAGACGTGCTGACCACCGGCGAAGTCGCCAAAATCTGCAACGTCGCACCCCGAACGGTAAGCAAGTGGTTTGATTCGGGCGCGCTAACAGGCTACCGCATTCCCGGCAGCAAGGACCGGCGCATTCCCTTGAATCAACTCATTCGGTTTATGAAACAACACGGCATGCCGCTGAACGGACTGATGACCGGGCAGACGCGCATCCTGATCGTTGATGACGAGCAGGACATCGTTGAAGTGCTTGAAAAGGTGCTCGAAGGTGAAGCGAAATACGAAGTCGAAGTCACCAAGGGCGGTTTCGCCGCAGGTGCATCGGCGGAGAAGTTTCGACCGCATGTCATCCTTCTCGACCTTCATCTGAAAGACGTTGACGGCAAGGAAGTCGCCAAGTTCATCAAGAGCAACGCCGATCTTCAATTAACGAAGGTCATCGCGATGAGCGGCAAGCTTAGCGAAGACGAACTGAAAGCGCTCGCGGGCAACGGCTTCGACGGCTATCTCAAGAAGCCCTTCCATGTGCGTCAGGTCATTGAGGCGATCGAAGATGCGACCGCGGTCGTTTATTGATTGCTTGAAAATACTCTCCCTCTCGGGAGTGAGGTTGACGCGGGTCGTCCGGTGATACGGACGGCCCGCGTTTCGTTTTGCTAAAGGTCAGGCCAGGAGCGTGGCCGGATTCGTCTTTGTGAGCGCACTCACGGCGTCATCGCCGACGAGTTGGATCGCCCGCGCCAAACCTTGAAAACGGGTCGGCAGTGAATCGGGCTTGTGGCAGTCGCTGCCGAGTATGAAGTAGCGTCCATCGCAAAGGAATCGCTCGGCGGTGCGCGTTGCGATGCGCGGTGCAAGGCTCGACTCAACCAGGCAATACAAATTGCCCTGCAGCAGCAGGCCAAGTTGCTGAAAATAGTCGGCAAGCTCCGGTTGATCCTGCACGGCTTTCATGCGCTCGGGATGGGCGAGAACGACCGTTAAGCCGAGCGACTGAAGCCAGCGAACGGTGGGTTCAAAATAGGCCGGCAAGCGGTCGGCCCACATATCAAATAGACAAAATCGCCCCGACCCGCCGTACGACACGACGGCTTGGGCGGGGGTTTCGAGGTACCGGGGAACCAGGTTAATCTCGCCCCCCGCCGAGAGCGTCAGCGGCAACTGGCGACGCTGCAACTCTGCCTGCAAGTCGTCTACCCAGCGCGAGATGTTGGCGAATGTGTTTTGCGTCAGATTCGGCCATATATGCGGCGTGCAAATGACATGCGTGTATCCGGCCGCCAGAAATTGCTTCGCACAGGCAAGCGATTCTTCGATGTTCGCACAACCGTCATCGACGCCGGGCAGCAGGTGGCTGTGAACGTCAATTCTCCCGGAAAGATTGAAATGCGAACTGCTCAGGATTGGTTCCTTTCAAGGCTTCCACGGGCGGCGCGTCGAGGCGCGAATATGCATCGCCACCTGCACAAATGTGCTACACCAGATCTCGTCATTATGCATGGCAATGTGCTTGCAGACCTGGCGATGAAACTCGTGGCTGACATTGATAGTATGCCCGCCGCCGACGCCATGAAACATGAAGACGGCCCAACCGCCGGCTTCGATCGTGTCATCGACGAATGAAAGTGCCTGATCAATGTCGGTCTCGACATCCATCTTCCAGGACGGGACTGCAGCAAAGTCGAGGTCCATCGGATCGATAATCCGCCGCCGACTGCCCGTCCGCGATGCGGGAAACAGGCGGTCAGCGATGGGCTTGAACGACTGGCGATCCGGTCCGACGAAGTCCTGACTGCAGGGGTAGGCATAACTTCGAGGGGTGTCGATTCCCGTGCCGGCGCGCAGCTCGGTATTGGCGGCGGCTAACTCCTGCTCCATGCGGGCGAGGGAGTAGGCCTCGAGCTTGAAATTCGGCTTTGCCCACGCTGCGCTGCAGGGGTGATATTGAGAATGGTTTCCGACTTCATGCCCGCGCTCGGCCGCACTTCGCCACTCGCCGACGCGAGTCGACCAGCAATTGGCCGGCGGCGGCGTGCGCGTTGGGACATAAAACGTCCCACGGAGGTTGGCAGCTTCTAAATCGGGGATGGCGCGATCGAGGTGCGCGTCAAGCCCGTCGTCGTATGTCATGCTCACGGCTGCCTTGGCACCGTTGGGGAAAATCGACGGAATCGAATTCAATACGACAAATCCTCCAGACTCTGACCGCGCGCGACAACGACCGCAACATCGGCAGATAATCGTCTGCGGCGATGATTGGCTACCTATTCAGGCGCGCCTTTTGCGTAGTCGTAAACCCACACGCCCACGGCGGGCTTCCACTCGAGCAGCTCGTCGGGCTTAAAGAACAGCTTCAACTCCTTTTCCGCAGCCTCCGGGCTGTCGCTGCCGTGGATGAGATTAAAACTGTTGCTCACGCCAAAGTCGCCGCGGATCGTGCCGGGGGCTGCCTTGCTGCCAAATGTCGCGCCCATCATGTTACGGCTGATGGTAATGACGTCCTTGCCTTCGAGAGCGAGCACGAGCACTGGCGAACTCGTCATGAACTTCACAAGCCCTTCGTAGAACGGCTTGCCCTTGTGTGGGCCATAGTGGGTCTCGGCAGTCTGCTGGCTGATTTTCATAAACTTCGCCCCGGCGATTTGAATACCCTTCTGCTCAAACCGGCTGACGATCTGACCAACCAACCCCCGCTGCACGGCGTCGGGCTTCAGAATGATAAGTGTTCGTTCCATAACTGATCTCCTCAAGGTATAAAGTTTTGGGTCGGGAACTATATCCGCTCGCTTACCCGATGTCATGCCTCCTGGCGCGCTCAGCGCATCCATTTCGGTGGACGACGCTTGTTGGCAGTGTGTATCTTCTTCCAACGCTCCTTCTCAAGCCGGGCAAGGTTGGTATCTTCCCGCCGCGCTTCGTAGGCCGACTCTCGCTGTAACTTCTGGTAACTCTTATAGCGATCTCTATCCAGCCGCCCTTCTTCCAGAGCGACACGAATGGCACACCCCGGCTCCGACTGGTGATTGCAATCGCTAAATCGGCAGGCCGCTGCCAGTTGCTCGATGTCGTTGAAGGTTTGTGAGACACCTGCATCGGCTTCGGTCAGTTGCAGTTCTTTCATGCCGGGCGTGTCGATGATCATTCCGGCACCGGGAACATGCAGCAGTTTTCGGGCGGTTGTTGTGTGGCGGCCCTTGTCCATGTGCGCGCTCACCTGCTGCACCGCCTGTGCGTTGCGACCGAGAAGCGCGTTGACCAGCGTCGACTTGCCGCTGCCTGAAGAACCGAGAAGAACGGCCGTCATGCCGGGTCGGATGCGGTGCCGCACGTCCTCCACCCCGGTCTGGTTGACTGCGGACGCCGCCAGCACGGTGACGCCCGGCGCGATTGCCTCAACACGAGCGATCGATCGCTCCAAGTCCGCACAGAGGTCAGACTTGGTGAGAAGGACGACGGGCATCGCGCCGCTCTCCCAGACCATGGCCAGGTATCGCTCGATCCGCCGGAGATTGTGATCGGTGTTCAGGGCGCTGACGACAAACGCAACGTCAATGTTCGCCGCAACAATCTGCAGCGCTCCCGTTTCAGGTGCCTTACGCATAAAGGCGCCCCGCCGGGCCAGCGTACGGGTAATCTGCCCGGTGTCGGCACCGGGTGTGGCGCGGACCAAGACAAAATCCCCAACCGCGGGGAGATCGATCGGGCGGAGAAGTTCGTGGCGTAATCGCCCCGAAAGCGTGCACCAGCGTTCGGATCGACCGTCGTCGACGAGAAACGCCTCGCGCTGCGCCTCAACGACGCGCGCCAAAGTCATGTTTCCGTCGGCTGCGATGGACTTGAGTTGATGTTCAAAAAATGCATGCCATCCGAGGGACGGCTTTCCTTCAGACAAGTGATTTGTAAGCAAAGGATCGCTCCGCCTGCGGCGCGTGCCGCAGCTAAATGGGTTCGTTCATTCAAAATCAACGCGTGAATGAGGAGGAACCGCCGTCAGCGGGCAGGATCGACTTTGCGATGAGAGAAGCGATCAGGCGAGCGCAGAAAAGGCGGTTGCACCGAAGATGGATTGAAGGACAGTCATCTTGTGAACCTCCTTTCAAAGAGTTGGCAAGGAAAAAATATCGGAAGAGCACTGAAAGTCAACAAAAATGCCGGAAAAAGCGAGCACTTCTTCCGGCACACCCCCGCCGCCAGCGATCGGGAACGCCCGCGGCGGGGGTAGGTCGATGATTCTCACATCGAATCGACGCGCGTTGGCGGATCAGACGACGCTCATTCGGTCTCCGATGCGATCTCCAATCGCCTGCCGTTCGGCGATCGCGTCCAGCAGTTCGACGGGTGCGATTTCGCTGAAGCGCTGTTCACTGAAGATAGACTTGGCAATGTTCCGCATGTTGCGAGGTGCTTCGCTGGGGACGCTAAGGCCAAAGTTGGCCGCCAGCGCGGTGAAATCGTCGAGATTCACGAACGCATCGTAGTTTGAGTTGCCCTGCGACCAGTTTCCGCCGAGGCCGAACTGTGCGCCCAGCCGGGTGAAATCATCAAGGTTAACGTTGCCGTTGAGGTCGGCATCGCCGTAAAGCGTGTATCGAATGAGGAAATCACCGGCGGCGACCGGGCTGCCGAAGAAGTTGACAGCACCGACAGCGCTGGCGAAACCATATCCCAGCGCATCAATCGCACTGCCCCCCGCGGCAGCCGACGAAATGATCGCGGGCTGCGCCGCGGTGGTCCAGGCACCGCCGGCATAGCCTGTGGTCAACCGGGTACGATAGAAATTTTCACCCGCCACGGCCCTGTCGATGAACCCGCCATCGGATAGATCAAGCCGGCCATTGATAATCGTCGACTGGACATCCAGAAGCAGATTGCCCGAGTTCTGCACCACGAACCCACCGAGACCGATGTTAAGCAGATTGAGGTCCTGACTATTCGCAAACCGGACAGGCGTGGTACCAACGGCATCCGTATTCACAGCAACGCTATCCAGGCCCGCTTCGCCGTCGATCACGTTCGAGACCCCGACGAAGCTTCCCTCGACGTTGATGATGTCAGCGCCGGCCCCGCCGCGCACGGTCGGGAAGGCGTTGGGGTTGGTGAGATTGATGGTATTGTTGCCGCTGCCCGCCTGAACGACGATGTTATCGTGAGCGATGGCAGTGAGCGCATAACTCCAGTCGCTCTTGGTGAACGTGCCGCCGCTGTAGGTCATGGTGTCGTTGCCAGCGTCGGCGCTGTCATCAAGGAAGAGAGTGTCTGTTCCACCGCCGCCGTTGACACTCACATTGCCACGGAAATTGGCAATGAACCCGTTGGGCGTTGTAATGGTGTCATTGCCATTGTTGCCGTTGATTGTGACGTTGATCGGGTCATCAATGGACGGATTGGGGAATGGCTGCAGAATGGTGCTTCCAACGCCATTGATATTGATGGTATTTCCCAGCCCGCTGGCATCGACCAAAAGCTCCTCGATATTCCCCCCGCCGAGGAAGCCTGCCGACCAGTTCACTGCGCCGGTGCCGGTAGATTTGGCAAAGCTACCGCCGTTGATATTGAGGATACCCCCGCCGGCGTCGGTTGTGTCATCAATGCGCACCCTGTCCGTGCCGCCCCCGCCGTTGACGGTTACGGTCGAGTCGATGTTTAAGTCGAAGTCGCCGCCGCCGATGTTGAAGGTGTCGTTTCCATCAGCGCCATTGAGACTGTACGCCACGGTGGACAGCGCACTGGTAACATTGATCGGGGTCGGCTGATTGTTAGTGATCGCGGTGAAAGCCTCTACAGTGCTGTAGTTGATCGGCGCACTGGTCGAGCCTGCGGTCACCTGGAACGAGTTGCTGGTAAGTGTATACCCGCCGGCGGTGGCATCGCCGCTGTCGCTGAGCGAGACAGAGTCAGAACCCGCGCCGCCGGCCAGGATTACGGTGCCCAGCACAGAGTTGTTCAGGTCCAACACACTGTTGGCAAACGTATCGTTTCCGCCCAGCCCATTGAGCCGCATCGTCTGCAGCGAGCTGGTGTTCGAAAAGTTGATCGTGTTATTGTTGTTGCTCGCGTTGAGCGTCAGATCCTCGACAAGCAAGTAGCTGATCGAAACAGGATCCGGCGACTTGCTGAGCGAGGTTGCCGTGATGTTATAAGTGTCATCGAGCGCGTCGAGATTGTCGTCGAGAATCAGCGAATCCGTTCCGGCACCGGCGTTGAGAATCCATGTGGCGTTGAAGAAATTGGTATCGAGGTCCTGACCGATGTTAATCAGATCGGCGCCATTTCCGGTGTTAAGCCTGAATGTTGTTCCCGAGGCCACGCCGCCCTGCTGTACCTGGTCGCCAGCGGTGCCGGTTGTCAGTGTCACGTCTTCCACCGCCGAGAAGTTCAGTGAGCCAAGCGCGCCGGTGCGGAGAATCGACGCCGAGCCAATCGAATAGCTGCTGCCGACGGCGCGGGTGGAGTCGTCTACAGTCATGGTATCCGAACCGCCCCCACCGTTGATGGTCACCGCTGCATCGAGGGTGGTAAATGCATCCCCATCGCCCAGGACAAAGGTCTCGTTACCCCCACCTCCGTTGATGACGTAGTCGGTCGTGGAAAGTGTGGAGTTGACGTCAAACGAATTGGCATTGCCAGAGGCGTTGAACACAAGGCGCTCAAAACTCGAGTAGCTGATCTGCCGCTCGATCACAGTTCCCACAGCCTTACGGACGGAGGATTGGTTGATTTCGATCGTGTCGCTGCCAAGCCCGTCACTCGTGTCGGTAAAGAAGAGTGTATCGGTGCCCGCTCCGGCGTTGATGACGACGTTTGACCCAAGGTTGGTATCGATGTCGCCAAACTCCTGAGCGACGTTAATGTTGTCGTTGCCGTTTCCCCCGTTGATGGTAACACCCTTGCCCGATTCCAACTCATCAATGTCAACATCGTCACCCGCCTCTCCGGCGTTGACGACGATGCTGGTGTACTCTGCGTTGGGAAAGACCTCGCTGGTTCCATTGACTTCGACGCGCAGATCGCCGGTGTTGACACCGGTCAATTCGAGGTCGATGTTGTCAACGTCGCTTCCATTCTGATTCGCATCGCCGGTGACCGTTACGACGTTCGTCGTGGTATTCAGGTTGGCATAAAAGGTATTGATCGTGCTCGGCAGCGCGATGGTGTAGTTATAAGCATCTCGCAAGATGGTAGCGGTGAGGTCGCTGATCAGTTGGCGCTCAGTCGGCGGCGCGTTGACGGTGCGACCGGGGTTCATCAATTCATTGGGATGTGCGGTGCCGCCGGGGAGGATTGTCGGTCCTTCATAAAGGTGCAGGCCGGTGTTGTTGGTGAAGGTGGCTTCGACAGCCCCGCCGTTGATGTTCCAGGCAAACAGGCGATTGCCGGCGTTATTGGGGTCGGCACCAATATCGGTGAAATTGTCATCCAGGAGTAGCGACGACCCGCCAGAGATGCCCATTGCGTGGCCCAGTTCGTGGGCGATGGTGCGGTAGAAATCGTCGTCGTCTGATGCCGCGCCTGCGCCGGTAAAGGTGGCGTGGAACGGCGTGAGGACGTTGGTAAACTCCCCATCGTCGGGCACTGTACTGGTGCCGATGACCGGATCAAAGTACCACCCTTCGCCGCCGCCGTTGTCGTCGAGGGTGATGTTTGCGCTGGTTGGTTTTCCTGCATTTTGCGTCTGGATCGACGCCGCTCCTCGACCGCTGATCGGCGCTGCGCTGATATTGACGTTGTAGGTGTTGCCCCCGCCGGCGTAGTTAAAATTAACGATCACCCGTTCCCAGTCGGCGATGGCACGGTCGACAATCGCGCGTGCGGTGGCGGCATTGCCCCCGTAGATGCCGAAGTTGTCGCTGACGACGCGATTGGTCCAGTTGATTGTGGACAAAAGTGTCCGGCACTCTAGCTGCTCACAGGTGGTTCGAGCGGCGCGACGGACCGACTTTTTCTGGCTACCATGAGAACGCATAACAGACCTCCAATTTTCCCCACAGGAACACAACCTGCCCCAAACCGTTCCAGTCAATCTTCAGTACTTGTCACGGACAGCACCCCGCGGTTACCTCGTGTGACGGCATGTTTTCGATTCCACCCCAATACCAATGGCCCGAATCGCGATAAAGCTCACGGCCGCCGAGCGCGCGGACGTGCCCATCGGCCATCACCGCATTGGCCGTTGCAGAACTACCTCGGCCATGCCGGAGTGAACCTCGTGGGTTGTGGTCGATGAAGCGCCACCACTGCCCAATGCTGTCGTCGGCCAGGATGATCCAACCGTCGGCGGTGGTGAGGAAGTCGTCGGCGGCGTGGTCGGCTTTGTCGGCCATGAGGATGATGCGCGAACTGTCCATCTTCGCGTCGCGGCGATATCGCCAGTTGGCCATCTGCAGTGCCGGGTTGAGGGCGAAGGTAGAAGCGTATTGCGATACCACCGAAGCCTCTGTCGCCTGCCGCGCTGCGGGGCAGTGCATGATTTCGCGGGGAAGGACTTCTTCCTTGGTGACATATTTGGCGAGTTGCTGCTCCCAGCGGTCGGCGGTCTGGCTGATTGGGGTAAAACGCCCGCGATTGTCGGCGGCAAAGGCAATCTGGGCGGCGTACAGTTCCCGCAACTGCGACTGACATTGCACCGCAACCGCCGATCGACGCGCTCCGAGCAGGCTCGGCAGCAAGATGGCGACGAGAATCGCGATAATGCCGATGCAAACGAGTAGTTCGACGAGTGTGAATGCTGACCGGCGCATCAAGCTTCCTCTGTGCAGCTGAACCGGCAGGGACACGAGGCGGTTGCCCAACCCGAGGGTCAACCGGCCTCGTACCCAAGCCAGCAGGCGTCGGGGGACCGGGCAGGCTCTCAGGGTGAGCCGCTCGATCCCGACTTGACACATCAGGCGATGAATGGGGCCGGAAGGGATCATGAAATGAAAAAAGTTCTCGGACCCTGGTTGCGCGGACTTGGGCAAGCGGAGAACCGGTTTGGCAAACCATTTTAAGTCGCCCCCGGAGACTGTCCGATGAACGCAGGGGAATAGTTTGTCTACGGGAAGGATTTCACGTCATGCCTTGCTGGGTAGTTCCATCGGTTGCGAGCGAAATGTGGCATGTTTCGATCGAACAGATCAATCTGGCGATTGAGCGGGGTCAGATTGCGAGCAAGCAGGAGAACGGATTCACATTCATTGACGTCGCCCCTCATTCGGGGGAAGCAGCTTTGCCCAGTCGCCCGCCCGCTGCAAAGCCCATCACTTACAAGCTCGTTCGCCACTCCGGGCCGGTTGAGAGCTATCATTTGCCGCGGGCGGCTGAGATCATCACACCTGCGGAGATTGAAGGGTTGACCGGCCAGGGTGCTGCCGAAGAACCAGCATCGGAAGGCGGTCGCGCGGCTGGTGCGATGGGGGATTGGCGCCGCGGGAGAAGCCACGCCACCGGCCGCCGCAATCCGCCGAACCTGAACGCGGCTTAACCCCTCGACCAGTGGACCGGGGTGGTCCGAGGCGCGGTGGCAAACGAAGTCTTGACGCGCCCTCGCTATTCCCCTATCAACCCATATCTGAATTAGAGTGAGTTTTTGCCTCCGCTTGGGGGCAGTCTAAGGAGTTTTCCATGTCGCTCGTCACCCCGCACGGGGGCAAACTTGTGAACCGTCTGCTTTCCCCCGCCGACGCGAAATCTGCCACCGACTCCGCCGCGACGCTGCCTGCAATCACGCTCAGCCTGCGAGATGCCTGCGACCTCGAAATGATCGCCATCGGCGCATTCTCCCCGCTGACAGGCTTCCTGGGCTCGGCTGACTTCACACGCGTCTGCAAAGAGATGCGGCTGGCCGACGGAACGGTATGGCCTATTCCAGTCGTGCTTTCCCCCGAAAACGCCGTCGCGGAGAAGATAAGCCCGGGCAGCAAGGTTGCACTCAACGACGCTTCGGGCCGCCTGCTGGCCGTGATGACGGTAACTGAGAAATTCAAGCACGATAAGGCACTGGAAATCGTCAACGTCTATGGAACCGAAGACGACAAGCACCCCGGCGTGGCGATGGTGAGGCAGCAGGGAGATTGGTGCCTGGCAGGGCCGATCGATGTCATCACCGCCAACCACGAGCCAGAATTCCTTGAGTATCGAAAGACGCCAGCAGAGACGCGCGCGATGTTTGAAGAAAAGCAATGGAACACCATCGCGGCGTTTCAGACGCGCAATCCGATCCACCGGGCGCATGAGTATCTAACGAAGGTCGCCCTGGAGATGACCGACGGACTGCTGATTCATCCAGTTGTCGGCGAAACCAAGAGCGATGATATTCCCGCCGACGTGCGGATGGACTGCTACAAGGTGTTGATCGACAACTATTACAACAAAGCCCGCACGATGCTCACGGTGATGCCGCTTGCCATGCGATACGCCGGGCCGCGCGAGGCGATTTTGCATGCGTTGATTCGAAAGAACTACGGCGTAAGCCACTTCATCGTCGGTCGCGACCATGCTGGAGTGGGCAACTACTATGGTACCTACGACGCACAGCAGATTTTCGAGAGGTTCGATGTAGCTAAAGAGATCGGAATCACTCCTCTAAAGTTTGAGAACACGTTCTATTGCAAAAAAACCAAGGGAATGGCGAGCGACAAGACGACCAACAGTGAGAAAGAAGACCGCGTTTTCCTCGCCGGCACAAAGGTGCGCGAATTGCTGCGCGCAGGCCACCGCCCGCCGGAGGAGTTTAGCCGTCCGGAAGTGGCTGACATCCTGATTAGATGGGCGCAGTCGCTTCCGGCGTGACTCAGCGCCGCCGGGTACGCAAGGTTCAGGAACTGCCTCGGGTTGACCTCTTCGAGTTAGCGACTCTTGTTACTCGTGGGGTACATTGCACGGCGAATCTGAAAATTTGTCTGCGGCGGTGTTTTCCCATAGCTTTCGCCGCAAGGATGAAATCGCAGTTTGACCCCTCGGACGTTGCCGCTGCGTTTGATCAACTCTTCGCGCAGATCACGGCTCTGTTTCCTCAAGATCAATACTTGAATGTTGTGGGCATTCGGACGCGCGGCTCGATCCTGGCCAATCGCATCGTTGCCCGACTCCGGCAAGGTGGCTACACGCTTGTCGATCATGGTGTAATTGATGTCACGATGTATCGCGATGACCTTGCGCGCCTCGGCCCGCGGGGCGTGGTCGGGCAGACGCGG
Organism: Phycisphaerales bacterium UBA2421; assembly: GCA_002343075.1. Classification (GTDB taxonomy): domain Bacteria; phylum Planctomycetota; class Phycisphaerae; order Tepidisphaerales; family Tepidisphaeraceae; genus UBA2421. The sequence goes on from DDRH01000067.1 coordinate 24,312, forward strand.
TTGGACTTGGACATTGATGGCAAGCCGCTGCTGCTGGTCGATGACGTGCTCTCGACCGGACGGACGTTGCGTGCCGCGATGGACGCAATCGCCGACTTTGGCCGCCCCAGTGTACTAAAGACCGCGGTGCTTGTTGATCGAGGAGGGCGCGAAGTACCGATTAGTGCAGATCACACGGGCCTGACGCTCGCCAACGTTCCCGCCGACCGGCGGATCAACGTGCGGTTTCGCGAGTTGGACGGCAAAGACGGCATCTTCATCACTGCCGATGCGCCAAAGCCTGCCGATGGCGCGGTGCCCGCAGCGCAGTGGAAGCACAAGCACTTGCTCGGGCTGGAAGATCTCACCGCCGACGAGATCAACTTTGTGCTGAACACCGCCGACAGTTTCAAAGAGGTTTCGACGCGATCGGTAAAGAAGGTGCCGGCGCTTCGCGGGCGCGTAGTCGTTAATGCGTTCTTTGAGGATAGCACGCGCACACGAATGAGCTTTTCGCTCGCGGCCGAACGGCTGAGCGCAGATGTGCTGGACTTTGCCTCGCAGGGATCGAGTGTCAGCAAGGGCGAGACGCTGATCGACACGGCCCGCACCATTGAGGCGATGGGGGTCGATATAATTGTCGTTCGCCATAAAGCCGCGGGCGCGGCTGAGGTGCTGTCGCGGACGTGCCGGTGTTCAATTGTCAATGCAGGTGACGGCGCGCACGAGCATCCGACGCAGGGCCTGCTCGACCTCTATACCATCCGCGAACGATTCGGCGGGGTGAAAGGGCTGAAAGTGGCGATCGTGGGTGACATCGCCAACAGCCGGGTGGCCCGCAGCGACTTGTGGGGGCTGCAAAAGCTCGGCGCGGAGGTCATCCTGGTCGGCCCACCGACGTTGCTCCCCAAGGCATTCGAGTCGCTGGGCGCGCGGGTGTGTCATCGGCTGGATGATGTCATCGGGGAGGTCGATGCGATTCAGATGCTGCGTGTTCAGAACGAACGCATGCAGGCGGCGCAGTTTCCCACGGTGCGCGAGTTCACGCAGCTTTTCGGTTTGACGTGGGACCGCTTCCAGCGGTGTAAAAAGGACGTTTTCGTCATGCATCCCGGCCCCATGAACCGCGGAATCGAGATCCAGAGCGACATCGCCGATGGCGAGCAAAGCGGAATCCTCAAACAAGTGACCAACGGGCTGGCCGTACGGATGGCGGTGCTGTATCTGGTGTCGCAGGCGTCGCAATTGCCCGATTGACCCGTATAGCGCTATAGGATATAATTGAATGATTCGATCATTCCGATGCGCAGAAACTGAGAGGATTTTTCAGTTAAAGCGTGCCCGGCGATTGCCGGGCGAGATTCAGCAGGTCGCGCTCAGAAAGCTGCGCATGTTTCATCGCGCGATTTCTCTCGATGACCTGCGAATTCCGCCGGCGAATCATCTCGAGAAGCTGGGTGGAACGCGCAGCGGGCAATGGAGCATCAGGATCAACAAGCAGTGGCGAGTCTGCTTCAAATGGGCAGACGGCGATGCAATTGAGGTTGAGATTGTCGATTATCATTGAGAGTTCGCTATGCCGAAAAACACACTAGAGCCGATCCACCCGGGGGAAGTCCTGCTAGAGGAGTTCTTGCGGCCCATTGCTCTCAGCCAGAACCGGCTGGCTGTCGCGCTCGGTGTGGCGCCGCGTCGGGTGAATGAAATTGTCTTGAAAAGGCGCTCAATCACAGCCGACACAGCGTTGAGGCTATCGAGATTCTTCGGAAACTCGCCCGAGTTCTGGCTCGGATTACAAATGGATTATGACCTTGATCTGGCTCGGCTGGAGGCGGGGACTGAGATTCGCTCGCGTGTGAAGCAACGAGCCTGAAGCGTGAAAGCCGACATGCCCTCCATACTGATCCAAGACGGCACAATCCTCGATCCGGCGCAGAATCTACAGACGCGCGGTGACCTGTTGATTGAAGATGGGAAGATCGCACGCATCGGCACCGACCTTGCGCCTCGTGCGAAGATTGACGAGGTGATCGACGCCACGGGGAAGCTGGTTTGCCCCGGGCTGATTGACGTGCATGTTCACTTTCGCGAACCGGGCGATGAGGAAGAAGAAACAATCGCGTCCGGCGCGTCGGCGGCGGTGGCGGGTGGATTTACCACTGTCTGCTGTATGCCCAATACAAAGCCCGCACTGGATAACGAATCGCAGATCGAGTTTGTCCTTCGGGAAAGCGAGCGAGTCGGACTGGCGAGCGTGCTGCCGATTGGTGCCGTTACCAAGGCAAGACAAGGCAAGGAACTCGCCGAGATGGCCTCGATGCACGCCCGCGGGGCGATTGCGTTCAGTGACGACGGGGCCGGAGTCAACGACGCCTCGGTCATGCGCAAGGCCCTGCAATATCTCAAGATGTTTGACGGCCTGCTCATGCAGCACTGCGAAGAACACACCCTCGCCGGTGGGGCGATGCACGCAGGACGGGTGAGCACGACCCTCGGGCTGGCCGGAATCCCTGCCGAGGCTGAACAGCTCATGATCGCGCGCGATCTTCTGCTGAACCGTACGATTGGAGCACGCTATCATGTGCAGCACATCAGCACGGCCTGGAGCGTGGAACTTGTTCGCAGGGCCAAGCTCGACGGCCAGCCTGTCACCGCAGAAGTGGCACCGCACCATCTGCTACTGACCGATAATGAGATCAAACGGAGTGGGTACGACACCAACTACAAGATGAATCCGCCGCTTCGCCCTGCCAGTGATTTGCAAGCATGTATTGACGGGGTCATCGACGGCACGATTGACATTCTCGCCACCGATCACGCGCCGCATCTGGCCGAAGAGAAGGAGCTTGATTTTCAGAACGCGGCGTTTGGAATTCTGGGGCTCGAACCGGCCCTGGCTTTGTACGCCAAGGCGCTGGTTGAACCCGGACACGTTTCATGGCTGAAGCTCATTGGTATGATGACCGCGGCCCCGGCGAATCTGATTCGCATCGAACGGGGCACACTGAAGCCCGGGGCGGTTGCCGACGTCACCATCATCGACCCTGCGGCGGAGTGGACGATCGACGCCGAGCGGTTTCAAAGTAAGAGCCGAAACTGCCCATTTCATGGCTGGCGAGTGAAGAGCCGGGCGACGCACACGATCGTCTGCGGGCAGGTAAAGTGGAGATGCGACGGTTAACACTCCGTGGTGGTGTCCGGCGGGTCGCTGATTCTGAGCTTGGATTCGATGCGTCAAAGGCGACCGCGGAGAGAGTGGCCTGATGATGCAGAATGACACTCCAATTTTGATTTGTCGCCATAGCAATTGCGTTTCATTAGACTTGGCTGACTCAGATAGACCGCTGTATGGCCGCCGTGATTCCCTATCAATCCTCAACACCCCCCGCCGCACCCAGCGAGTTTGATTTTCATTTCGAGCGTGAGATGACCCGTCGCCTGCGGCGGCGAGTCCTGTGGTATTGCGGGATTACCATCGCGGTCTCGTTGTTGTTCAACCTCCCAAGGCTCATCACCGGATCCGCGCAGCCGATCATGTTCGGCGAGAATGCCGCACCCCCGCCCCGGTCGGCTCAACTCCTGCAACATTCGGCGGCGGCGGTCAGCATCCTGCTCTACTGTGCTGCCTTCGCAATCGTCTTGTTCAAGCCGTTTGCGCGCAATCGACTCTTACGACTGATGCTTTGGCTCTATGTCTTGGCAAGCATTCCCGGATTGATCGGCGCGCGATTGGTTTTCCAGCTCGTCGTTCCAACCGATTTAGCCGACCAAATGATCGCTGAAAAAATGCGGCAGGACGAGCGTCGCCGCGTGCTTGATGCCGCAGGGCTTGCCCCCGAGCCTGTGCGTGTTCGTAAGCAGTTGGAACAGCTCGCTGCAACCAACCCCGCGACCATGCCAGCCGGGATGTTGGAGGAGCGACCGACCCCGCCGCGCCCCACAACCAACCCCGCGGCCGTGGCCCAGGCTCGATCGCTGCTAAGTGTTATTCTTCATCCCGCGATGTTCTTTGCCTTTGCCGTCCCGTTTATCTTTCTGATCCATCACACATTTGTCTGCCTCTTCATTCCGTGGACGCTGCGTCAGTCAATCGCGCCGGCGATCATCCTCATGTCGCTGGTTCTTGCGATTTTCCTGATCGACCTCGGCAACGGCTTGCATTGGCTCGCGCCCGTCCTCGGCATCCCTGTTGCCGCGCTGATGCTGGTGCCAGGCTCAATGTTCTGCTGGTGGCGCTATCGTGGTATGAGCAGGGATATCCGGCTCCACTACGACAGCGACCGGCTGCGATCGCTGCAGGCAGAGTTGAACAGTGCCCGTCGAATTCTAGAGGGATCGCTCCCGCCGATGCGATCGAGCGGGCCGGTCAGGGTCAACTATGTCTACGAACCCATGCGCCAGATCGGCGGCGACCTGCTGTTTGTCCACCCGCAAGCGGGGACCGACGATGGGCCTGTAAGCGTTGTACTGCTCGATGTCACCGGGCATGGGATTGCTGCGGCGTTGAGCGTCAACCGGCTGATCGGTGAGCTTGAACGGCTTTTCGGCGAATCGCCGGATGCCTCGCCATCCGACGTGTTAAACGCGTTAAACAGCTATGTGTTTTTCACCATGGCGCGCCACGACATGTATGTGACAGCGGTCGCATTGAAGATTGATCCGTCGAACAACATGCTCGTCTACGCTTCCGCCGGGCATCCGACGGCTTATCTTCGGCGGCTGGAAGGCACGATTCTGGAACTGGAATCGACAACCATGCTGCTTGGTATCGTCGATAATGAAGAGTTCACGCCCGACGCACTTACCATGAGCATCAACAACGGCGATTGCATTGTCGCCTACACCGATGGTGCCAGCGAAGCGCTCTCCGCGGTAACCGGCCAGATGCTGGGCATGACCGGCGTGCGGGAAGCGGTGGACGCAGTGGCTGTCAACGATCTGCCCTGCAGCGAATGGCCGACGGAGATCATGCGCCGCGTCGCGGCTTACCGTAATGCCCCGCCGATGGACGATACGCTCCTGGTGGCAATCCAGCGGATTTAGGCGAGATTCGTCGATTGGCGACAGGGTTGATCCTCGACAACCCGTTGGGGACATAGCGTATACTCATGAGCATGGCCCCCCCGCCGCCGGTTGATCGTCCCCGTATTCTCCGCCTACTGGTGGCTTCGATTGCATTTTTGATCGGTGCTGCGCTGATTATAGTGATCGTCACCCGCGGCTACCTTCGGCCGGCGTATGAGGCGTGGCGCACCGCCGACCCTCAGCAGCGGTCGTTGCTTTCGGCGTCAAGCATACTGCTTCTGGCGGTGGTACTGGTGGTGCTGCTACTGCTGCTCATCACTGCCTTTGGTGTTCGCCGCTTTTTCCACTTCCACCAGCACGGAGGGAAGCAAGTAAACACACCCTACATTGATGCCTGGGCCGAATCAGCCCGCCGAATGAAGCCCAAGATTGATGATTCTGGCCAGGATGGGGATGGGCGGCCAGAGCAAGGGGTCTGACCGAACTGGATTGTCTACAGCATGGGCCGGCTGCTTCCCGCCTGCCGCATAGCGGGGTCGCATCGCCGCACCCTTCCGTTGAAATGCGTCGCCGGTAAGATGTCGCCACTATGAAAGACCCGCGCTTTTCTGATCTGGCGAAAGTTCTTGTATCCCATTCCTGCCGCGTGCAACCGGGCGAGAAGGTGCTCATCGAAGCCTTCGACATTCCCCACGAATTCACGGTCGAGCTGATCAAACACGTCAACGCCGCCGGCGGTCTGCCGGTGGTCTCGACCTATCAGCAGCCCGTCCAGCGTGCGCTCATCGCCGCTGCCAGCGAAGGGCAGATGAAGTTCATCGCCGATATCGAGCGCCGGCGGATGGAGGGCGTGCAATGTTACATGGGCCTCCGCGGTAGCAACAACATCGCAGAAATGAGCGATCTGCCCTCGGAAGCAATGAGCCTCTACGAGAAACATGTCTGGAATGAGGTCCATTCCGAAGTGCGCGTGAAGAAGACGAAGTGGGTGGTCCTGCGCTGGCCCAGCCCGAGCATGTCACAGGCTGCGGGGATGAGCACTGAAGCATTTGAAGATTTTTACTTCAAGGTGTGCGCCGGCGTCGATTACGCGAGGATGAAGCGCGAAAGCGAACCGCTGCGGCAACTCATGGCCAAGACTGACCGGGTTCACATCAAAGGCCCAGGCACCGATCTACAGTTTAGCATTAAAGGGATCGGTGCCGAGCCATGCTACGGCGACCGCAACATTCCCGACGGCGAGTGCTTCAGTTGTCCGACCCTTGAGAGTTGCGAAGGCGACATTCAGTTTAACTGCGAAACAATGTACCGCGGCACGATCTTTAACAACATCTACCTGAGGCTGAACAAAGGCAAAATCGTCGAAGCCCGAGCCGATAGCGACGCCAACACCAAAAAGCTGAATGAGATTCTCGATAGCGACGCAGGCGCGCGCTACATCGGGGAATGGAGCCTCGGCTACAACCCGATGATCTTGAAGCCGATGAAAGACATCCTGTTCGATGAAAAGATAGCCGGAAGCTTCCATTTCACTCCCGGAAAGGCCTACGAACACTGCGGCAACGGCAACAAGAGCCAGATCCACTGGGACATGGTCTGCATCCAACGCCCCGAATACGGCGGCGGGGAGATTTGGTTTGATGGGAAGTTGATTCGCAAGGATGGGCTTTTCGTACTCAAGGAATTGGAGGGGCTGAATCCAGACCGACTTGGCGTGTAGCGTGTGTGCGTCAGTCAGCCGCTGCGTCCTGTCGTGCTCGACGCTGGTGCAGCGCGATGATTGGTGCCGTAGCACACTGGAGGCAGAAATGAATCACAATCGCATCCCTTGCAGTCGCACGAACGGCTTTTCACTCATCGAGTTGCTCGTAGTCATCGGAATCATTGCCATCTTGATCGGCATTCTCTTCCCCGTGATCAGCCGGGTCCGCCAGCAGGCGGTTGTCGTTCGCTGTGCTGCGAATCTCAAACAGATCGGCGTAGCAATGAACAACTACCTGATCAGCAGCCAGCAGCGGACATTCTGGCGCGGGGCCAACCCGAGCATCGACGGAATGGACTGGTACGTCTACGGCGGGCAGGAAACCGGCAACACCAACACGGGTCAGGCCGGCCTTTTCAACCGTTTTCAGCCCCGGCCGCTCAATCCGTACGTCGGGGGTAACATCGAGGTTTTCCGCTGCCCCTCCGACACCACGCCCGCAACGTGGACGCAGACCGGGGTGTCGCACTTTGATTGGGTCGGTAACAGCTACATCTTCAACGCGATCGGCCAACCGGGCACCGGAATGTCGCCCGATCAGGGGCTTTCCGGAGTCCGATTTTCCAGGATCCGGGACACCTCACGTCGCATACTCTTCATTGAGACCTCACAGATTCACGACAGCGCCTGGCACCCGAAGAAGAAGGGAAACGTCTGCCTTGCCGATGGCCATGTCGCATACGTCGACCTGGGCGCGGCAGTCGCCTCCGGCGAACTTCGCTGGTAACAGCCGCGGCGGATGCGGCGAGGCTGCCGATCAACAACCGGCCCCGAAGTCGGGGTTCGGGCGAGCGCGCCGCCTACTCCCGCGCAATCTCCACCGCCGTCCCGCGCCACGCAAACTTGCGATCGCTGCAGCGGCGGATGCCTTCCCATAAAAGCCCGATCAGCATCGGGAACGAAGCAATGGGCAATAGCCCGTGTGCCACACCCACCCGCACTGCGTGGTAGGTGTAGGCAAGAAACAGCGTCATGAGAATCCAATGCCCCCCTGCGGCTGCCAGGAATGCCCCGTCGTGCAGCACGGTGGCCCGGTACGCGCCAAATGCGAGCATGGGATACACACTCAACCCGGAGACAAGCAGGAACGCAATCGCGCCGATCATCGGCCCGGGGCGAAAACGCGATGTGCCGGCGAAAATGCGGCCCCAACCGCTGCGAAGTTCGGCGGCCGTGGCGTGCATGCGCGTCGCAACAAGATGCGGCGCCGCAAACAGCCGGCAGCGGTACCCCGCGGCCTTCAGCGATCGCATAAGCTCGACGTCTTCAACAATTTCCTGGCGCACACCCTGATGCCCGCCGACATGCTCGTACGCTTCCCGCCGCACGAGGAAAAACTGCCCGTTGGCCACGGCGTAGGTCGGCCGACGGTCGTCATTGGTCCAATGCATCAGCGTCATGATTCCCCACGAGGTGCCGCAGACGGGAATCATCAGCCGCTCGATGAATGAACGCGCATCCAGGCGCGGCAAAAGTGAGACGGCGTCGTATCCCCGCGCCGCTGCAAACGCAACGGTGCGGCTAAGCGCATCTGGTTCGATCGACACATCTGAATCGACAAACAGCAGCCAATCCGAATCGACGTCCCGCGTGCCCTCATGAAGCGCGTTACATTTTCCCAGCCAGCCACCGGGCAGATGGGCTATGTGAAGGACGGACAGCCGGGCCTTGGCGGCTGTCGATCCGTGCTCGGGCTGATCGCCCCCCGGCGATCGCTCTCTGGCGAGGCGATCGAGACACTCCGCGGTACCGTCGGAGCTTCGATCGTTGATCACCCTGACAAAGTAGTTTCGATAATCCTGTGACATCAGCCGAAGGACACACGCCTCGATGTGTGCCGATTCGTCTTTCGCGGGCGTTACGATCGTGACCCCCGGCGGCGGCGCCGGAAGCGGCGGCGGCGCCTCGAACATCCGGCGCATTTTCTTGCGGTTGACGAGGATTCCGGCGCAGAACGCCCCCCACGGAACCACGCCCACCGCGACGTAAAGCCAAAAGAGTAACTGCAACCGATCATCCTCAAACAGACCAGGCCCGGATGCATGAAACGATACCCGCAATTGAGCCGGAGTTCACATTTCCCCCGCTGCCTGGGTATGATTCGCCCGTGACCTTCGACCAGTATCAATTGTCGGCTCAGCAGGCCTCCAACCTGGTCGAGCAGAAGGAGTACGAGAAAGCGATCGCCGTCCTTCAATCGCTCGTGGAGAGCGATCTCCCGGCGATCGACCGTTCGGTGATGGCCCTCAACATCGCGACGGTCTGCGACCAGATGGGGCACGCCGAACATGCTCTGGCGTGGTACGACCACGGCATCGCCTTGGAATCGCCGCTGATGCGGTGTTTTGTGGCGATGACAAAAGCAGGATATCTCGCCGGAAAGGGCCGCAGGGAGGATGCGACAGTGCTTTACGAGCGAATTGCTTCCGAACCATACCTGACGCTACGCGAACTGGATTCTGTCCAGCAGGCCTTACGCAATCTGCAAGCATAGCCATCTCGGGCTCCGCCCGGGCGTTTGGCTTTCACTGCATTGCCCGATACACTGCCCCGCCCATGAAAGCCGAACGCCGCCACGAATTGCAGGAGAACTCCCTCGCCCATGTGCTGAGCAATCTGCCGCTCTATCTCAGCATCTACGGCGGCAGAATTCTGCTCTTTCTCTCGCTAATTGTGCTTGTGGTCGTTTTGCTGAACTATCGCAAGCAAGCCAAGCTGCAGCAGTCGGTATCGGCGCGCGTCAGCCTTTCCACCGCCCGAGAAGGAACGTTGCAGCTCGCGCAACTCTCCGGCACGTTTGCCGATCCTTCGCAGATTGCCCAGCAGCGGGCACTCCTGCGCAGCCAGGTCGATTCGAGCCTTGAAATCGCCGCCGGAAGTGCCGATACCACGACTTTGAAGGCCGAAGCAGAAGTCGCCCGGGGCGATTTGTTCTGGACACTGGCCAATCTTCCGGAGCTTCGGGGGGCATCAACTCAGCCGGCTCTGGCGATTCCGGAGAAGCCGGATCAATTGCTCAAGCAGGCAGAAGCGGCTTACGAATCCGTGCTCTCGCTGTACCCGAATGAAAAGTTTTCTCGCGGATCGGCCTTGCTGGGCCTGGGGGCGATCGCCGAGAACCGCGGCGCGTTTGATGTTGCCGAACAGCGCTACAAACAGCTCGCAGAGTCCGATCTCTCCCCCACTCAGAAGATTCTGGCCGAAGAGCGTATCGAGATGCTGCCGATTCTCGCCAAGCCTAGGCGCATCGTGGCAGCATCACAGCCAGCCACACAGCCCGCCGGCGCGCCGTTCATTTCATTTGACCAACCCCTGCAAGATCTACCTGTCGAACCCATAGCTTCGCCCACAACCTTGCCCTCGAACTGAAGTTGCCGCACAAGCGGCGGTGATTTGCGCAGCGAGTCGGTGTGCAGCATTTCGGCGGTCGGTTCACCAAGCCGTCCACCCGCCGTCAACCACGATCTGCTGCCCTGTGACGTACGAACTAGCATCACTCGCCAGGAACGCGGCGGCGCCTTTCACCTCCCATACGGCGCCGACGCGACCCATCGGTACGCGATGGTTGAGCCTTTCGACAAGTGCATCGTCGGCATTCGGGAAGGGGAAAGGCCCGGGACAAAGGCAGTTCACTCTCACTCGGTCTTTCGCCCAGTAGACCGCCAGGTGACGCGTGAGCTGCGCAATGGCCCCCTTCGCCGCGTGATAGGAAACGGGACTGGCGGCGGTGCCTTGATACACCTCGGGGTAAGACCCCACCAGGCTATACATTGAGCCTACATTGATGACGCTCCCCTCACCGGCCCGCTGCAATACGTGGGAATGGAACGCTCGCGCCAATGAGAACGCTGAAGTGACGTTTCCAAGGTCGCGGGCGAACTCCTCTGGCGTAACCGATGTCCAATCCGAAGTCGTGCGATCGTGTGCATTGTTTACGAGCACGCTCACCGGGCCAGCCAGTCTCGATGCGGCATCAATACACGATGCCGCGCTCTGCGGAATCGACTGATCATAGCCAAGGCCGGCGTGCCGGGCCGAACCACTGACAGGCAGGCCAGCGGCGGCGGCCGAGGCTTTGTTTGCGTCGCGACTGGTTATCACGACGGATGCACCAAGTTCGGCCAGCGCTTCGGCAATCGCGCTGCCAAGATAGCCCGCACCGCCGGTGACGATCGCGGTGCGGCCTGTGAGGTCGAACAACTGACGCGCGTGGTTGAGAGGCTCACCCATTTCCATCGCTCCAATTCCGCAGCCAGCATCGATCAGAGCACGCCATACTTCGCATACGCCACGGCACTCTTCATTCCGCCTTTGATCGCGTCGCGTGTCACATTTTCGGCGTGCACCTTCTCCCACGCGCGCCGGATCACCTCGCGCTCCACCCGACGCGGAACGACCACCACGCCGTCGACATCCGCCACAATCAGATCATCCGGACACAACAGCACACCGCCGATCTCAACCGGAACATCAATATCCACGACGCGCTGCCGGTGAAGGCTATCGTACAGGCGCGTCCCCAGCGCCCAGACCGGAAACTGCATCGCCGTCATCTTTGCAACATCGCGTACCGAGCCATCGACAATCGCGCCAATGCATCCCGAGTTCCGGGCGGCAGTCGAAAGTAGTTCGCCCCAGATGCCCGACCGGTCCGATCCCGCTGCAGCGGCGATCAGTACGTCATCGGGCTTGCACGAGTCGACCGCGCGCAGCTCAAGCTCATAGGGCCTGGGGTCTTCGTGGGCCATGTCGGCCCAGAGTGTCGTGCGACAGCGGCCGATCAAAAGCTCGCTTCCCGTCAACGGCCTCAGATCTGCGTGAGGGGACTGGTTTCGCAGGCCCATCGCATCCAACGCGTCGCAAACGACCGCCGAATACAACTCCTTGCGCATCATGTCGAGCGTAATCTCATCTTGAGGCATGCTAACTCCGGTTTTCATCGCGATCACTGAGCTGACTTACCTCAGCGGAAATCTGCCTGGCTGCGTGCCGAACACGACCAACCAACTTTTGTATCTTGGCGTCATCAAGCCGTGCCGACGCTGCGCTGATGCTTACTGCGGCAATCACGCGACCTTCCTGCAGCACCGGCGCGCTGAGACACGTCACACCCAGATCGGTCTGATCCTGCTCAACCGCATACCCAGCGCGGTGTACTTCCTCCAGAATCGCTGAGAGGGAGTCTGGATCAATGACCGTTCGCGGCGTGCGACGAGTTAACTCGCACGCAGCAAGTAAATCACGCCGCCGAGGTTGCGGCAGCGCGGCGGCGAGCACACGACCGAGCGCCGTACAATAGAAAGGGTCCGTCTCGCCGGGGTTGGCCGCACGGCGCAGCGCGTGCGAACTTTCCAGCACCGCGAGGTAGCAGACCCGGTCTCGCTTCAGAACGCCCAAGTTCACGGTCTCTCGAGAATCATTTCTCAGCGCTTGCAGTATCGGCGTCGCACATCGAACAAGCGATCGCTCATCAACGCCGATCGCGAGGTGTCGCAACTTGTCCGTAAGCTGGTAAGAGCCGCGGGCAACACCGTCGACGTATCCGAGTCGTTTGAGCAGTTGCAGCAGTCGGTGCGTTGTTGGCCGGGAAATGCCGCACGATGCCGCCAAATCGGCAAGCCCCAGCGGCGCAGATTGCCCCGCGAGCGCCTCGATCAATGCCATCGTTTTGACAACCGGACCAGATTCCATTATTCTGAATTTAACTTTCTATCTTACAGAAATCAAATGCGCATCGGAATTGTCGCCATCCAGCATGAGTCCAACACGTTTCTCGCAAAACGGACTTCGCTGCAGGATTTCCGGAACGATACATTCTCGTCGAATCGCGAAATTATTGAGCAATTTCGAGATGCACACCACGAGATCGGCGGATTCATTGAGTTTCTGGCCAGCCAGCGCATAGAGATTGCCCCGATCTTTGTCGCGAGGGCACTACCCAGCGGAATTCTGTCTGATGAAACAGCCGGTTTTCTCTGTCAAACGCTCTGGGATCAACTGGCAGCGCACGACTCCCTCGACGGCTTGCTCGTTGCTCCGCACGGGGCAGCCGTTGCCGAAAATCAGAGAGACTTTGATGGCTTTTGGCTCACCGAGCTACGCGCACGGTTCGGTACCAGCAGGCCCATCGTCTGCACGCTTGATCTGCACGCAAACGTCTCGAAACGCATGGTTGACGCGTGCAACGCAACCCTTGCCTACAGAACCAACCCTCACCTCGATCAGCGGGCGATTGGCCTGCAGGCAGCGGAACTGATTGTGCGGACCGTTCGCGGAGAGATCAGCCCCGTGCAAGCCGCAGCATTTCCCCCTCTCGCAATCAACATCGAGCGCCAGCTTACCGACGAGTCGCCCTCGCGCGAACTGTTTGCACTGGCCGATGAGCAATTGAACGACGTTCAGACTCTATCCAACAGCGTTGCACTCGGTTTCCCTTACGCCGACACGCCCGAGATGGGGACCTGCACCATTGCGGTGACCAATGGAGACCCGGAATTGGCCTCTCGGCAAGCGAACGCACTCGCCGGATACATTTTGAGTCATCAAAATGACTATGTCGGCCGGCTCATAGCAGTGGCGCAAGCGATCGAGCAGCTGCGAACCTCCCCGCGGCCGGTATGCCTGCTCGATACCGGTGACAATGTGGGCGGCGGATCACCTGGCGACGGGACAGTTCTCCTGCATGCGCTCATGGCCGCGCAATTGCATTCGGTGCTTGCGACCATATTCGATCCCGCCGCGGTCGCCGCTGCAGAGCGATGCGGCACCGGCAGAAGCCTCAGATTGGAGTTCGGAGGCAAGACCGACAAACTGCACGGCTCCCCGATTTCCGCTAGTTGCGTCGTCAGAAGCCTGCACGACGGGCGATGGCACGACTCGGAACCACGACACGGCGGGCATACATCTGGCAATATGGGGCGCTGCGCCGTCGTCGACCTCACGGCAGGGATGACTGTGCTGCTGACGAGCAGACGCGTCGCGCCATTCAGTGTTCAGCCGCTGGTGGCGTGCGGCCTAGACCCCGCTGCCTTTGAGATTCACATTGCCAAAGGTGTGCATGCCCCGGTGGCGGCTTATCGCGCGTTTTGCCGGACATTCATCAGGGTCAACACGCCCGGCGTGACCGATGCCGACATGACCCGCTTACAATACCATCACCGGAGAAAGCCACTGTTTCCATTTGAGGCGATCGGAGCAACATGAGCAAGCGTCAAGACATCCAACATCTCGGCAGTGCCACGGCCTTACCTTTCTCACCGGCCGTTCGGGTGGGCAATCTGGTTTTCGTATCAGGGCAAGCTTCGGTAGATGCTGCGGGCGCAATCGTCCATGACACCTTTGAGAATGAAATGCGCCGCACGATGCTCAATCTCATCGCCGTGCTAAAGCTGGCGGGTGCAACCCTTGCAGATGTTGTGCAAGTACGAAGCTATGTTGACGATCCGGCGCACTTATCGGCGTACAACCAGTTGTATCGCGAGTATTTCCCCGCTCCGCAGCCCGCGCGCACAACACTGCTCCGCTGTCTCGGCGGGGGGATTAAGTTCGAGATTGACGTGATTGCGGTCGTGGCACCCCCTCCAGACAATCATGGCACCAGCCATTGACGCCGCGCCGACACGGGCGCAACTCCAGCTGGATCACGATTGAATCGACGCCGAATGAACGACAGAGTGAACATTCCGACTGTGAGCGTTGATGGCGCAACGAAAGGCCCAAAGTTGCTCCTGATGGCCGGCGTCCATGGCGATGAGTTTGAACCGATGGCAGCCGTCCGCCGACTCGTTCGGCAGCTTGAGCCTGCAAGACTTTGCGGCACCGTCACTTGCGCGCCGTGCGTCAATGAATCGGCATTTCGCTGCAACGCGAGGGTGGGCGAAGACGGCCTGGATCTGGCGCGGGTCTGCCCGGGTGCCGCTGACGGGTCGATCACCCTTCGAACAGCACACGCTGTGAGTGAACTGATTCAAGCCCATGATTTTCTCATCGACCTCCATACCGGCGGAACATTTCTGACCCTTTTCCCACTTGCTGGGTACATGCTGCATCCCAACACGCAAGTTCTTCAAGCTCAGCGAGTTATGGCACGCGCGATGGGCCTGCCGCTCGTCTGGGGCACAACGCCGCAATTGCAAGGCAGGACCCTTTCCGTCGCGCGCGATGCCAACATCCCCGCCATCTACGCCGAGTTTGGCGGCGGCGGCGGGTTTGATGAAAATGCAGTCGATGCGTATGCAAGTGGCTGCATGAATGTGTTGTGCAACTTGAGCATGTACGACCGTAAAGCTGTGCCAGGAGCATTGGCCGCACACACGCCGATCGTCATTGAAGACAATCGTGATGGTGCGGGCTTTCTACAGGTGCAGCATCCGGCGCCGGCCGATGGTTTCTTCGAACCTGCCTGCAAACCCGGCGACCGCGTGAAGGCCGGAGACCCGGTTGGGCAGATAGTCGATGCACTGGGAAACAGACTCACCAGCATCACCGCCAATGGCGATGGTCTGGTAGTCATGCTTCGCACGTGGCGACATGTGCGTGCTGGTGATGGGCTGATGGCGCTGGCAAGCGAAGGAGGCGAGCGATCATGAGGCAGAAAACCGCAATCATCACCGGCGCGGCCGGCGGGCTGGGTGCTGCCGTAGCTGCACTGTTTCGGCGCAACGGTTATCAGCTCATTTTAACTGATGTGCTTCCCGGCACCGAAGAGGCCGGTGCCGTCTTTCTGCAAGGCGATCTGTCGGACCGGGCATTCCTTGAGTCTCTGGTGCCGACTGCGATTCGGCACTTTGGCACGATCGATTCGGTCGTGAACATTGCGGCGTGGCGCGAGCTAAAGACGATGCGCACCATCACCCCAGGTTCTTGGAGCAAGACGATCGAACTCTGCCTCACCGCCCCTGCTTTCCTCGCCCGTGCTGCGGCAAATGAGATGGAATCGCGGGGTGCCGGGGGAGTGATCGTAAATGTCTCCAGCATCATGTCGCAGCGGGCATCGGGAATTGCTCCGGCGTATGTCGCGGCCAAGGCAGGGCTGGAGGCAGTTACCAGGGATCTGGCGGTGCTGTATGGCAGGTCGGGCATCCGCGTTGTTGGCATCGCGCCGGGCGCTTTTGAAGGGCCGACAGGGCAGGATTACGGCCCGAATGAGATTGATGTGCGCAACTTTTCAGAGCAAATGATCCCGCTCGGCCGCTGGGCCTCGCCGGAGGAGATTGCCGCTGCCATCGGCTGGGCTGCGAGCGACGAAGCGTCGTACGTCTCCGGCACCACGATCATCGTTGATGGCGGGTGGAGCAGTTGCTTCTACGCGCGTGATATCGCCGCGAAGGTGCTTCCCTCGGAGTTCAAATGAGCATATGGAGCTTCGCCAAACAATTTGCGCCTGATGTGCCCGAATCCAGCCAACTCTCGCTGGGCGAAGGGTTTACGCCGATGGTCAGGTCGCGCAGAATTGGCCCGGCGATGGGCGTCGAGCTTTTTTTCAAGCTGGAAACAGCCAATCCGACCGGATCGTACAAGGATCGTTTCGCCGCCGCTGCGATTGCCGACATGCTCCGACGGGGTTGTTCCCGGTGCGTGGCAACCTCGAGCGGTAACACCGGCGCGGCGCTCGCGGCGTACTGCGCAATCGCCAGCTTGCAATGCGAGATCGCCATAGTCGAGACGGCACCTGCTGAGAAGCTCCAGCAGATGCTCGCGTACGGTGCGACCCTGATTCGCATCAAGGGCTTCGGCCTCGATCCAGACGTCACCCGCAAAACAATGGCCGCAGTTGAAAGGCGTGCGAGCGCTCCGGGTGCCGCTTTGCAGATTAGCGCATTTTGCAAAAGCCCTGAAGGCATGGCGGGCGTGCAGACGATCGGTTACGAACTCTGCGAGCAACTTGACGGCAAGCCGGCACACATTTTCGTCCCGGCAGGGGGCGGCGGGTTGACCCTCGCCGTGGCCCGCGGCATTGCTGGCTCGGCGGCCTCGGTGCATTGTGTCCAACCGAGTGGCAATCCGACGATCGCCGGCCCGCTGCGACGAGGAGGAGATCGCGCAGAAGAAGTGCCCTGCTCAACCCGAATCAGCGGATTACAGGTGGCGGCAGTGCTTGATGGGCATGACGTGATTGCCGCCTGCCGTGCTTCAGGAGGAACAGGTTTTCTTGTCGACGATGACGCTGTTTACGGCATACAGGCCCGACTCGCCCGCGAAGAGGGAATTTTTGCAGAACCAGCTGGTGCCGTCGCGCTTGCAGCGGCGGTACAAGCTGTCACCTCGGGGGAACTGCCGCACGGCTGGCCGATCGTTTGCATCGTTACGGGGAGCGGTTTCAAAGACCAACCCTCTGTGGCACGAATGACCGCTACCCAGCAGGTACCGCTGATCGAGCTTGACGCGTTTCAGTCACTGCCGTGAAGCCGTCCGACGTCGTTGTAGTACCACCGCTGCGAAAACCAACAACCCAACAGTTGCCGGTTCAGGGACCGCTGCGGCAACCTGAAACCCGCGTATGGCAAGATCAGGCAATGCAGCATCGGCGGTGAAAGAGCCAAGCACCCAAAGATCATTGCTGCGCCCGCTGATCTCGATGCGATGGATGATTGACGCACTGGACATTTCTTCCGTGGCCGAGAATCCAACTGCTCCATTCACGCCCGATGGGACCAACGCAAAATTCCAGTCAGGTAGCTCGTTGCCCTCGAGATCAAATAATCGAATGTCCACATTCCCAGCAGCCACCGAACCGAGCCTGAGAGCCACATCACTCACAGTAGCAGGCCTCGACGGATCAGTCGGATCAACAAAGCGAAACGTCAAGGTCTCGCCGGAGCGAGGACCGAGGAGATCGGTCGATTTATGCTCGCCGTTGACGCTCGACGCGGCATCAACGAACGTGATTTCGCCAGTCGATGACTCGATCTGAAGACCTGATGCAGCGTCTCGGGCATTGAGAAAACCCCGAAAGGGTGAATCAAACGCCGCGATGACGCCCAAAGGTTGCAATCCCCCTCCCGGGTTGGGCACCGGGTTGTCAAAGCGCATAGCAGTCCAGTGAGTGCCTATGCCCAGGGCAAACTCGGCATCAACCGTTTCGAGCCGTGTGGCATCGCGCAGATTGGACGCGACATGCCTCACTTCATCAATCAGGAACCCCGCATTGTCGACGGCGGTTGCGGCCGATCGCAGGCGCAAGTACGAAAGCCCCGGCCACATCTCCGCGCCCGGCTGCGCCGCCACCACTCCCAGATGTTTCCCCGCCAACCGCAGAATTGCCGAGCGAGCATGGGCATTCCAGTCAATCGTCAGGTCATACCACGTGTCGGGCTGCAGCATATGCCCGGTGGGGAGTGCGCCGTTTGGCGCAATACTGAGCCGATAGAACGCGCTGTCTTCGCCGGTCGAGTCGGTTGGATTGAAAAAGCGGTCGGTGAGCGCAATCACCCCGCCGCCGAAGCCCTGCTGCAGCTGGATTCGCAGGTGTGTGCGCCCGCGCGCCGTTGCGGGAAAATTCCACGCCGCACCGTCCGGGTCTTTCTCGTCGGGCTTGCGAATATGAAGCACCGGCTTGGTGCGATACGGGGAAGGGTCGTCAATCAATGCCGCGCCGGCAACGCGTGATCGCTTCACAGACACGACATTGCCATACGGCTTAAACACCGACCAGTTACTCAGCGGGTCTGGGCCGAGAAAATCGTCAGAACGATCTTTCTCAAGCAGCCAGTCCGGGTCGAGCCGCAGTTGGGTCTTCGCCGCCGCCTGCCCGGTGATGGCGATGATCTTGTTATCTGCGGTAGCGGTGGCGAAAGAGTACGCGGTCCCCGTATCGCCGGCGACTGGATCGGCATCTCGAAACGGGTCGAGATAGATCTCGCGAAATCCCTTCCAGGTAGTCCCACCATCTTTAGAAATTGCGGCGTGAA
>DDRH01000067.1:43098-69600 GCA_002343075.1 Phycisphaerales bacterium UBA2421
ACCCCTTCCAGGTATTCCCACCATGTTTAAAAATGGCGGCGTGAAGCACGCCCCGCCCGCCGTACCAGACCTGATTATTGTGCCGAGGGGGCATGGTGGCGTTGTTCCAGATCAGCACCATATCACCGTTATCCATCGGCACGAGGTTTGGTGGGCCGGAAGTAGTGTAAAACTTGCTGTTCACCGCAGGCGACCACGTTATCCCCTGATTGGTTGAAACTGACTCGGTAAGCTTGCCCGTCTGCGAGCGCATCAGCATCCACAAGCTGCCATCGGGCCGTTCGATCACCGTGGGTTCACAGGCACCATCGCTGGCACCATTCCAGTTCGATGGAACCGGTGACTGCAACAGCGAGGGTGAAAGCAAGAACGTGGACGAGTTGCTGCTTCGATAGCGCACGACAGTCGAACCGACACCAAACCCCGGCGGCGGCGGAGTGGACTTATCACCGAAGGGCGCGATCAGCCGGCCGCTACTTGTTTCGATTGCCTTAACCATTCCCCCGGTGTTGCCGTCATGAACCAGCGCGGGCGCGCTCCACTGTGTGTACGGCGCGCTAGCCTGATAATGAAAGACATCAAACTCGATCGGGCCAGTTTCAGGCCGTCGAGGCACAAACAGATGCATCGTGCCATCAGCACCCATGACAGGAATGGCGTTCAGATTGCCGAACGCATCGAACAGCTTTGTGCTGGCAGTAAAACCGCCTTGCCACGTCAACCCATTATCGGTGGAGATCGACCGATACACGGCGTTAAATCGAGACGCCAATCTCCAAAGCGTACCGTCGGGCAACTTCACGACGTTCTGAAAGTTGTCATGGGCCTGCAACTGCGGCGGCGCCGCTGCACGTGCACCAGCGTCGCTAAGCAGCACACATGCGAGCCAAGCGCATGCAAGCCGCACGGCGGAGAGCCAACGATGCGGTGAACAGTGAACTGGCCTGCGCTGGAGGAACATCCTCAAGCCCTCGTTTCGCGTTAAAATTGGATTCGCCGACCTGCACTACCGCCGGCATACATCTACTACGAGCGACGCCGACGCAATGAGCACATTCCGATCAGCATCGCTCCGAGGGCAATTGCTCCAGGTTCGGGAACCGCACTTCGCGCGCCGTCGGCCGACACGGAAAGTCCGAAGTTTGCGGCCAGGGGTGTGAAGTCGTTCAGGTCGATCAGGCCGTCGTAGTTGAAATCGCCATTTATCCAGTTGCCGCTGAGGCCAAAGTTGGCAGCCAATGCGGTAAAATCATCGAGGCTGACCGAACCTGACAAATTGGCATCGCCGTAGAGTGTGCCGCGCATGACAACGGTGGAGCTATCGGTGCTCCCAAACAACCCCGGCACCACGCTAAGTGAGCTTGCCTCGGCGTAGCCCACACCGAACGTCGTGCCCAGCGTGGTCTTCACGCCGTCGCCCGTCCAGGCACCGGCCGCGAATGCCGACTGGATCAGGGCGCGGAGATCTGCCAGGGGTGATATGCCGTCATAGTCAACGGTCACTGCGTTGTTGGTCACATCCAAACTTGTCGCCGCTGTCAGGGTAAGCGATTTGGTCGATACCAAACCCGATGCAGTGCCATTGTTTTGGAGCCGAACGGTGCCTCCGGAGACGTCGATCGCGCTCACGCTGACCGACCCTATATTGAGTTGCCCCGCACCGGTTTTGGAAAGCTGTGCAGTCACCCCACTCACTCCACCAAGCATGGAAAGCGCTGCGCCGGATGCGACGTCCACAGTTGCGTTGTTCGTGAGCGCAACGGCGGTAGTGACGGAATGCGAACCTGCGACAACGCCAATCTGCGCGCTGCCCGTGGATACTTCCATGGTCAGCCCAGTTGGTCCTGTCAGGGTGTACGAGTTGGCATTGTTGAAGTTGAGATTGCCCAAGGTGATCGGCACATCAACGCTGATCGATGCAGGGCCGGTGAGGATGGCGCCGAGATTCGCCTGCGCACCGACGGCATTCGGGACGCCGCCTTGCCAGTTGGCGGCGTTCGACCACGCCCCGCCGCCGTCGATGTTCCACATGCTTGCGCCGACCGCAGGCTCGAACTGCACATAAAGCCCATCGGGCCTCCAGTCGAAGCTAAGCGGCGAGCCGTTGATGAATGACACCGGCGTGCTTGCCGACGATCCAATTTCCGAACCAAAGCTCAGAAGGCGCAGGTCATAGACCTGATCTTCCGGCGCGACGTAGGTTGCCAAGTCGATCGCGACCGACCCACCATGAGTGAACGAGCCGCTGATGTTGAGGAAATCAGTCGGTGGGTCAAAAGGCGGAGTGATGTCTTCCAGGAGTCGTGCCGGAAAATCGCCTGCGGTAAGCGTGATGCCGATGCCGGTGTTGTTCCAGTTACCGCTAACGCTGATCGTGCCGAAGCTACGATCGTCGCTGGTGATCGGCGGTTGACCGACAATCATCGGTGCCACCTTCGCACCAGCCACGCCGCTGACGTTACCGGTGATTGCGCCGGTACCCGAAAGAATGCCGTTGGAGTTGATGACAATGCCGTCATCAACCACGAGCGTGGGAGCGGAGTAGCTCATGGCGTAGTACGCAGGCGTGACACCCCCGTCACCAATGCGGAAAGGCTGGCCGTTCGCAATCCGCGTGGCGCGAGAAAAGAAGGTCCCGCTGTTGAAGTTGACTACCGCAGTGTTGCCCGGATCGTCTGCATCCAGAAATCCACCGAGGTCCGCGTACGCGCTAGTAATGTTGATAGTGCCGTGGCGGAGGAAAATCCCACGATTGCCGTTGGTGATCTGGAACGTCGCACTATTGAGGTTGATCAACTGCCCTGTGCTGGGATTTGCGCCGATGATTCCGACGTTGATCGTGTTGCGAATGTCGACGAAAGCATTGTTGGTAACATGCAATTCGTTATTGTTACTTCCCGCGATCCCGATGTTTGAGCCGGTACCGGTCGAGGTCGAGATAACTCGTGCGCCGGCCCCTGTGATCGTCATCTTGTTGCCGCTTGCTCCGTTGGCATTGCCAATTGAGAAGACCTGACCAACACTCGTGTGCTGAAATGTCCCGCCCGTGAAAGTGATATCGTTCGGAAAACCTCCAGCGGTGCCGAGTAGAAATCGGTTGAAGCTGAGCGTGCCCCCTGCGGTGTCAAACGTCAGCGCGCCTGTCGTGTTTCGCAAGCTCAGATCATTCACCGCGGCGGCAGAGGAAAATGTGATGGTGCCGGCGTCGTTGTTATTGAATATTGCCACGTCCGCAGCAGTCGGCACCGACGGGTTCCAGTTTGCAGCGGCGTTGAAGTCACCCCCGCCGCTTCCGACCCACGAGACATCGGCACCCGTCGCAACCTGTCCCACGACCACGATGCTCATCGCCGCGAGCAGCAGGGTCGAGCGACGATTGCTTACACGTCGGCTCATACGTCGTTCTTCGATTGAAAACGGATTGAACTTCTGCATCACTTCCTCCGGGCCAAAGGTAGACCTCTTGGATCAATGAAAGAATTGGGTCACGCGTCAGTCGCGCCACAGTGAAATGTACCCTGCTGGATCCATCGAATGCAACACAAATCCACCGAAGTTACGACGATTCTTCGCGTCCAGCTATCAGTGCTTAAACTATTGTGTCAACGCAATTTATGGCCGAATTACCTTGTCATCCGGAAACCTCAGGTATGGCGATTCGCCTTATCTATCGAATTTGCGGGTGCCGCTGGATCCAGTTGGTGTCAAAGTCTCGTTCTACCTGTCGGAATCCGCCGGCGAAAACAACTTGCGGGCTGCAGCTGATCGTCCGATGAAGGTCAGCGCAATAGCCGCCGTTGCCGTCACAATCGCCGACGCAGGGGCGATCCACAATCTCGCCAAAGGGGTAGGTACCAGTGCCACGCCGATGATCGTCCCCACGACCAACGCAACCGCCATCGCCGCCCCGTGTACGCGCACCCTTGCGACGGAGAGCATTACGCACGCCAGAAGCGGCCCTGCAAAGACACCGAGAATCACTTGCGTCGCACTGAACAAGTCCCCAAGCCGACTCACCAACCCCGCCGACAGCGTCGCAGCAAGGCCGATGGCCAGCGAAATCAGCTTTGCAAACAACAGCTTCTGCCGATCTTCCATCGGCGAACCGAAGCGCTCCCGAAAATCGAGCGTCACCACCCCCGCTAGCGAGTTAATTCCGCTCGTGAGACTGCTCATTGTCGCCGCAAGCAGCGCTGCAAGAACCAGCCCGCACAAGCCAGAAGGCAGTTGCGTCGCCACAAAATGCGGAAAGATCTTATCGGTTAACGCAGGCAGCGTCGGGTCGTCCACATGACGATAAAACGCAAACAACGACAGCCCCACGCCCGCAAGCAGGACCAGCACGACAACGACACCAATAATGTTCACCAGGAACGACCGACACGCCGCCCGCGCGCTGCCGGTCGCAAGATATCGCTGGAGCGACATCTGGTCGGCAAGGTAGTTGCCGAGGTTGGCGACCGTTACGCCAATTGTGACAGTCCAGAACGTAAAGCCGACTGTCGGATCGAGCGAGAACTTCTGCCAGTCCAGCCGGCCCGAGTCGGCCAAGTCTTGATAAGCAACCGAAAACGGTACCGGCATGTGCGACCAGGCAAACCCGATGGTGAGTGCAATGCCAATCGCGATGACAACCATCTGGATCGCATCCGTGATAATCACACCGCGGATCCCCGCCATCACGGTATAGATTGTGCTGCTCAAGCCTGTGACAAGCACGATCGGCCAGAACCACCTGTCAGGATCGAGCTTGCCCATGGCGATGACTGCCAGCGTGGGGGCGTAAATCATTGTGGCCATCCAGCCGATGCGCATCAGTACGAACAGTGACGCAGCGATCGTGCGCGTGGCCAAGCCAAACCGCGTTTCGAGCACGTCGTAAGGGTAGATGCTTCCAGTACTTAGATATCGCGGCAAGAACCACCAACGGAGAATGATGTACGATGCGGGCATCGACACGAGCACTGCACCAACGAAAAGCAGAATTCCCGAGCCGTAGATAACACTCGGGTAGTTGATAAAGCTAATGCCCGAGAAGAGCGTCGCGGCGATGCTCAGGCCGACGATGATCGTTCCGAAGAAGCTACCCATCCCGCCGCCGGCGGTGAAATATTCCTGCGTGTCTGCCTTTGACCCGCGCGACAGTAACCCCGCCGCGATACAGCCAGCGAGGTAGACAATCACAATGACGATGTCGAAGGTGGTGATCATAGTGGTGCGTCAATCCGTCAAGGGAAGGGCCACTTCTTCCCCGCCGCCCTTGCGACTTTTTTCTCCGGCGATCAGAAGCTGCATCAACTCCGAGGTTTCGGAAAAATCAATGGTCGGGCTGCCCGTCTGTAAGTAGGCCACGAACTGTTGGAGCTGGGCCTTAAACGCTGAAAAACTGTCGCGAAAACGCGCGTGAAGTTCTGATTTCCTACCGACGATATGCATCGATCCAAAACCACCAAGCCAGTCTTCGCCCATGCAGACGAGCACAACAACTCCGCTTCGGTGCTGATATCGAACTACGTCCGCGCCGGCAGCGCCTACGTTCCGCGCGGAAATCCACCCGCCCGGTGACAAAAACGGGTAGACTGCTTCTAGCGCATGAATGCCGTATCGGTGCCAGGACTTGGCCATGGTGATACTGATGAACCGCAGATCGCCGACCTCTCCCATTCGCTGGCGTGCTGAAATAAATTCAGTTGCGTAACGCATCGCGGAGCAGGACATGATCGACTTTCCGCATCGCACCCACTCCTGAAAAGTCGCCAGATCAGCGAGGTTAACGCAAAGCGGCTTATCGATGAAAACGGGTATATCTGCCTCTACAAACGGCAACGCGCGCGCGACATGCTCGTCACCTCGATCGGTGGGAATGAGTACCGCGTCAACTTGGCCAATCAACTCGGCTGGGTTCCGCAAAACCTTGCCAATCTGCGCCGCAGCAGCAATCTTCGCGGCGTCGGCGGGATCATCACACCAGATGTGTGTGACGCGGACACCCTGGATTCCGAACTCACGCGAGGTGCGTGCTGCCAGGTAATCGCTGATAACAGGATGCGCATGCTCGCGCATCGCCGTAGGGTCATACCCATTGAGGATAGCCGACCAACTGTATGGATGGTCGTTCTCATCGACCTTCCCCGCGATTCCAAGACGGATGTTGCGCACGTCGCGCACGAGCGGCGCAGGATTGAGCGGGGAAGATGTCACCAGGCGGTCCACCCGCCGTCGATTGCGATTTGTGTGCCCGTTACGAAGCTCGCCGCGTCCGAACAAAGGTAGACGACCGCACCAGCAATCTCATCGGCGTTCCCGACCCGCCCCATCGGCACCTTCGCAGCAAGACGATTCATAAACTCATCGTCCTTCTGCTGACTCCACGGATATGGGAAAGGCCCGGGAATGATCGCGTTCACCCTCACACCCTGTTTTGCCATTGCGACGGCATGGTATCGGACCATTTGCAGCACCCCAGCTTTTGCCACGCCGTAGTCAATTGGATTGGGTGTGATGTGCGGCGGGTACATCGCAGGGTCGGGACTGACCACACCATACATGCTGCTGAAGTGCACGATCGAACCTCTGCCGTTTGGAAGCATTGCCTTTGCAGCCTCCCTGCCGACGAGAAATGCCCCCGTGAGCGAAACGCGCATCCCGTGCTCCCACTCGGCTGTGGTCATTTCGATCCAGGCTGTTTTGGTGTAGCGAAAGGTCATGTTTACGCAGGCGTCGAGCCGGTTGTGATCGTCAACCACCTGCCTGCAACATTCAATGATCGAAGGTTCATCAGCGGCATCGAGGGTCTTTGCGACAGCTTTCATCCCGTCGGCGCGGATGCTTTCTGCAAGCTTCATGGCATCGTCGCTGCGTAAATCGCTCACAATCACGTTGGCCCCGTGCTCTGCAAGCGCGCGGCAGACCGCAGAGCCGAGCAGTCCGGCCCCGCCGACGACCCAAATCACGCGGTCATGAAGGTTGAACCGATCAATCGCCCTCTGATGCAATGGGCCTCCGCTGCCAGAGAAAGGACCTATTCCGTGTTGGTTGGAGAATCGCGCAATTCGGCGAGATGTCGTTCGCGACCCATCGAGAGTTGTTGCCGCATCCAATATTCCGCCGCTGCCGCATCCCGCTTCTGCAGCGCGCGGTAGAGCCGGCTGTGATCAAGAATTGTCTTCGCCGCTGGCCCGAGCGACAAATCATCCTCTCCGCATCGGGCCTCCAGTACCCGCGAGGTGAGGCGCATATCATCCACGGTCTTAGTCAACAATTGATTTCGCGCCGCGGCAAGAACAATCTCATGAAACTTCTCGTCGATCTTGATCCATCTGTCGTGTAGCCGGGTTTCGAGGCGCGGCTGCTTGCTGTCTCGCAAATACCGTGCGATCCCCCTCCACTGGAGCAGGAGTTCTTGAAGGCGCGTCAGCTCGTCAGGGGTGATGTTGATGGCTGCCTCTTTCGCGGCGAAACACTCAAGCACCTCCCGCATGGCGTAGAGTTCTCGAAGCTCGCCGGCGTCGGGAATATGAACCAGCACACCGAATCCAGGAACCTCTCTTACCACGCCGTCTGCACAGAGCCGCGAAAGCGCCTCGCGAACGGGCGTGCGCGAGATGCCCAGCCGCTTCGACAGACCTAAGCTCGACACCCTCTCGCCCGGTGAGATATCACCCGCGCGAAGCAACTCCCGAATGCGGTCATACGCCTGCTGTCTCAGGTTAAACGTGGGAGATTTTGTGAGCGGACTGCGCATATGCTGGATCCAATCATACAGACGTGCCATTGAGAATAGCAAGAGCCGAGTTTAGAAATTGTGACTGTGGATCTGATCAAAATCGTGCATAAAGTGTTATCTCAGTTATGTTTACAAGACTATTGTCGGTGGCACAGATCAGGAAGTAATTTCTGGTGGGATTTTACTTGCATCAACTGGATCCACCTGGTTATCCTAAGCTCGATGCACGTCGGGTGTCCGACGGCACAACTCGGCGGTCGCAATCGGACTACGCACACGCACCTCTTAAGTGGCCCGATCCCGCCTCGCTTGATCCACATCGAAAGGAAGTGGGAAATGATGCGCAGCGCAACCCCTCAACATCGGCCAACCTGCCGACATTCCGGTAGACACTTGGCCGCCCTCTATTCGGCGGCGGCTGGACTGGCCCTGATGTCCGGCATTGCCAACGGCGCGCCGGTCACCTGGTCCCCCACCGGTGGTGGCGACTTCAACACTGCAGGAAACTGGAACCCCGGCACGGTTCCGACCGTCGCGGACGATGCAATCTTCCCAGACAACGCCAGCGGCAACATCGCGCTCTCCGGCGCGGCAAATCCGCTTCGGCTCTCGTTCCGGAAAACCACCGGTGCGCTGACAATCGACGCCGCTGGAAACACAATGTCGCTTGGAAGCACTACTGCCATACCGCAGGTTATCCTCGGTACTGCCGCTGGCCAGCAGAACGATATCACCCTCACCGGGGGCGACTTCACCGCCACTCACACCACCGGGGGTGCATCGGTGCAAGTTGGCAACTTTAACGGCTCCAACGGCAACAAACTGACGATTACCGGTGCCGGAACCAACTTCACCTCTCCAAGTACATCAGGCACGGTTGGCGCGGTCGGCATCGCCGGAAGTAACAACAATACACTTTCCATCGAAAACAATGCCAACATGGTTTTTCGAGGGTCGATGGCTGTCGGCGTGATCGGTGCAACGCCAAGCTCGGGCAATCTCCTGAACGTCAACACCGCCACATTCAGCCTCACCGGAGGTTCCCGCGGCCTCAATCTTCGCAGTGGCACATTCACCATGACGCGCGGCTATAGCGATCTGGGGTTCCTCGATGCCGACGACGCAAACAATAGCTCGACCATCAACTTCAACAGTGGCACGATGTACTCTCGCCGCACGCAGATCGATAACACCCGCGACTTCGTCATCGGCGACGGCGGTGCGGACTCAGCGATTTACGGCTTTGCCTACTCCGGCGGGACGCTTACCCTCGGCGCAGCGGGTCGACCGGCCGATCTGGTAATTAACTCCAACGGCGTACTTACAGGCGCCGGAACTGGCACCCTTACCGGCGGCGGAATCGTACGCGGTATCACAGGGGCAAAGGTGATGCCCTCCATCATCGGCCAACCGGTGCTGGCGAGCGACGACCGCGACATCGGAACCATGAATTTTACCGCCGACTGGGACAACTCCAACATTGAAATGGTCCTCGACGCCGGCGATTTCCCTGCCGCTGCCGCAGCGATGACGCCGTTTACGCCGCTAGATGTCGTCAACATCACAGGTGCATTCACGCACGGCGGCGTGGTGACATTCAATCTCGTCAACTATGTCGAGCCTGACACCGCCGGCGAATTCAAGGTGGTCGGGTGGACGAGTGAAGCCGGCGACCGATCGCTCACGTCAATCCAGTTCGTTGGTGGATCGCCACTGCCGACAAGGTTTGACACCGACGGCTTGTACATCACAGTGCCCGAACCGACAGGCCTGCTTGCGATCGCAGGAGTTCCATTGCTGGTGCGCCGTCGGCGATCCTAGCCTTTTAGTTCATCGGATTGGCCTCGGGAGAAATGCAAAAGGAGTATCCATGTTCAGAGCGTCTCTCCACACTATTCTGCTCGCAGTCGTCGGTATCGCGACTGTCGGTATTGCGCGAGCGGCCGAGCCGATGTTTGAAATCAGCATCGAAGTGTCTCCAATCGACCTCGCCGGGCGTGAACACGATGAACGCCCGGCGAGGATCGATTTGGATTTTGATGCAATTCTGAAATCTGCAGCTGATGGTGCGCGTGTCGATTTCGATTCAATCAAAATTACTGCGAAGAGCGACGCCGACGCGGTCCCATTATCGTTTCGATGGTATGACGCAGACATTCCCGAAAACTTTCCGGATTTCAATGCGAGTATCGTCCGAACCAAGGGCGTGTTGAAGCCCATCGCAGCAAAGATGGCGGGGCATTTCTACAATGTTTCGGGGTCCGGACGGAAGGGCTTCCTGGCATTCACCCACACACAGCGAGGGGCCAAACCCGCTGAGTATTCAATTCGGTTTTCATTACTCCCGCGCAATACGCCCGCGCGCGGCAACGGCCCGCGGGGCTGGCTGGGTGATGGGCAGGTCCGCTGTGCGGAAGTGGGTGAGTCGACAACCGGCTCCGGTCACACGCGCATCGATCTCGATGATTGGAACGGAGACGGCCTTATCGACATCATCCACGGCGAGGAGTATGGCACGCTTTTTCTCATTCCAAACTCGGGCAGCCTGACCGAACCCAAATTTGTCCACCGCGAACTGCTCCGCGATGCATCGGGCGCGCCAATTGATGTCGGCACCCATGCCGCCCCGTTCATTACCGATTTTGACAATGACGGTGTGAAGGATCTGCTCGTCGGCACATATACTGATCGGCTGGTCTGGTTCAAGAATCAGGGGACCAATCAAGATCGCAAACTCGTCTACAAGGGGTTTGTCACGCGAAATGGCGAACCATTTTCATTGCCTCACCGACCGATCAGCGGCCCGAGCGAAGGTGTTTTTAACCACGACTACTATCCCGTGCTTGAGCGAATGGACTTCAACGGCGATGGCATACTCGACTACCTCGCCGGCGGGTATGTAACGGGCCGCATCTTCGTCTCGATTGTGGAAGGCAAGAACCCGGACGGCACGCCGATTCTCTCCGAACCACGCCCGCTGGAGATTGGCGGCAGCACCCTCAACGTCGGCGATTGGTGTGCTGCTCCGACAGTCGCCGATTTTAATGGCGACGGGATACTCGATTTGATCAGCGGCGCGCTTCCCATGACACCAGAGAATCGCCCCAAGGGAATCACGCTGCGATACTACGCCGGCAGCAACCCCGCTGGCGAGCCGAGTTTCATGGAGCAGCCCTTCCCCGGCGAAGGGCGGCATCCCACCGGCGGGCTGACCACACCCCGCGCGGCCGACATGAACGGCGATGGCCTGCTCGACCTGGTTGTGTCATCGCGCCAACAAATCTCGATCTTCTACAATCGCGGCACAGCCTCCTCGCCGAAGTTTGATCTGACGGCCACGCCGATTCTGCTGCCCTGGACCAACGCACCGATCACCACAACGCAGTTTGTCGACTATAACGGCGACGGAAAGCCTGATCTTTTCAATAGATACGTTGTCTCGCTCAACTCGGGCAAACCCGCTCCCTTTGCGTTTGAGAAGGAGATTAACCTGCTCCCCCGCGGGGTGCGGATCGAGCACCCTAGCCGGACCGGCGACGACTGGTTTTGGCCCTTCGTTTCCGATTTCGACGGCGATGGTGACTTTGACATTCTATTCGGCGACTGGTGGGGGCATGTCTGGCTTCACCGTAACAACGGCACTGCCGACAAACCTGACTATGACATCGAGGGTTTTCGATTAAAGCACAAGGACGGCAGTGAAATCAAGGTCGGCCCGGTAGGTGAAGACCCAAGCAAGAGCTTCATCGCGCTTCAAGGCGCGCGAACAGTGCTCGCAGTTGCCGATTTTGATAACGACGGGCTGAATGATCTTGTGATCGGCGATACTTTCGGCATCTCGCGGGTCTATCGAAACACGGGCACCGCAGCCGAGCCTCATTTTGCCCCCGCGGTCGAGTTGGGCACGGTGAAGACTCGTTGCAGCGTGGATGTCACCGACTTTGACGGCGATGGTAAAATTGATGTAATTTCAGGTTCCGCCGGCGGGATCGCGCTCGTGTACCGGAACATCTCCACCGGTAGCTCACTAAAGTTTGCCGAAGGTACCGATGTAAGCCTGCCGCCGATCAAGCAGCCGCGTATCATCATGACGGACTTGAACGGCGATGGAGATGACGATCTGTTTATACCCGGCACGCAGGGGTCCATCTGGATCGAAAGATCGTTTCTGAAGCACGGGTACGCGAAATCCCGAGTAACAAAGGTATCCATGCCGCGATAGAATCTTCGGAGAACGCCCACTTTTTTTATCCTTTTCCGAGTCTGCGGTTCGAAAGAAAGAGCATATGCCCGAATACACCCTGATCACGGCCATCGGTACACCCCTGGATGCTGACGAGTCGCTGCACATTGACGGATTGCACGAACAGATTGACGACCAGTTTCGCGCCGGAATGACCGGCCTCCTTGTCGGCGGGACCATGGGGCTGATGCAGTTGCTGGCGCGAAACACCTACGAACAGCTTGTGGATGAGAGCATCGTGGCTGCACGTGGCCGGGGCGAGGTGCTTGTGGGGGTCGGCGACTTAAGCCTGACACGCACGCTCGAGCGCGTTGAGCTGCTCAACCAGAAGCGTGTGGACGGCGTCGTGGCACTCTGCCCGTTTCTGATAAAGTTTAGCCAGCCTGAACTGGTCGATTACTTCTCTGCAGTTGCCGATGCTTCGAAGCACCCGCTCTTTCTGTATGACCTGCCGATCATGACCGGTACAAAGCTCAGCCTGGATACCGTGCGCGCGCTCTCCAGGCACCCGAACATTAACGGAATTAAGTGCTCCTGTGATTTTGGGTGGACGAGGCAGCTGATCGATGAAAATCTGCCCGACTTTCGAGTGATTGTGGCGCAAGCGGAACTGATCGATGTGCTTTTCCGATCGGGCGTGACAGAGCACCTCGACGGCATCTTCGCTGCTGCCCCGGAATGGGTCGCGGGGATCGCCCGCGCGGCAGTGCACGGCGATTGGGCCACCGCCGCCGCTCAGCAGCAGAAGCTGATCGCGCTGCTTCAAGTTGTACGGGAAAATGGCGTCTTTCCGGCGTTTACTGCGATTATGAATGCACGGGGAGTTTCGGGCAATTTCGCCCCAAAGCCTTACCGCCTGCTCGACGATCGAAGAACGGAAGCCCTTCTGCAGTTGCCGATCATTCGCGAGCTTCTGGCGACCCCGCGGCATAGCGAGCGCACGCCGACTGTGGTGCATTGACGGCGAACCGTACCAGTTTGTCCGCGCGAATCGCAGGCAATCAGAGCTTCAGCGGATCGTGTACTTCCAGACCGCCGGCGATCGTACGCCAGCGCGGATTTCGCCGCTTACCACCACCCAGCCGCCGTGCCAGGGTACGACAGGTGCTGCGACTACCGAAGATTCCACATCGCCAATCACCCGAGCTTCCCCGGTTATGGGGTTGATCGCCGTGATGGTGCTGGGAAATGGGGGGCGCTGGTCCATCGGCTTGCCGAAGTTGCTATCGTCCACCCCGCCACCGACGAGGATCAGCTCGCCCTCCATGAACGGCGCCGGCGAAGGAGCGGCGGCGTTGGCGCGGGGAAGATCGGGCAGACGCGTCCAATTGCCTCTCCCGTCGCCGGAAGGGACATACTTCCACACGTCTTCCAAACAGTGGATCACCTTCTTTCCAGCCACATCAACCCGCGGTGTCATCCCACTGATAACGAAAATGGCCGTTCCGTCACTCCCGACCACCGGCAGCCAACGCGCGTCCCCCGGCATCGGCACTTCCGTCTGCCATCCCGCCGTGGGGTTGGAAACCGAAAGCGAATAAACTTCCCGCAGAGGCCCGCTGGCCATGGGGCTGATCTGATCGTGGCCGCCAACCAGAAACACACGGTCGCCCACCAACACCGCCGACGAACCCATGACGGGACGGGGCAGAGCCGGGAGCGGCGTTGTGTGCAGGGTGCCATCTTCATATCGAAGCAGAAACACGTCGGCGAAGACCGACGTGCTATCACCCCCACCGATGACCATCACGCCCCGCGAGGTTGTTACGCACGCACCCACCGCGTTCGGCTTTGGCAGCTTTCCAACAATTTTCCATGCGTTGCCGTCATACGCGTAGACGTCGTCATACCAGACTTTCTTCCCCTGCTTCCACGGCGGATCACCGGGGAAGTTGGTCCCCCCGCCTGCGAGCAACACGCCATTGCTTTCCCCAACGAATGGCCCGGCGAAGCCGACCACGCCGAGATCAGGCAATCGCTCCGCGATGACGGTCGTGATACGGTCGTTGATCAATGCTTCTCGCCCGACGCTACACCCCACCGTTGCGACGAGTGTACTCGCTGCGCAGATTCTCATAAAGTCCTGCATATCGTGCTACCTCTCGTGCTCGGCACGGTGCGATCCCGCTGTCACCAACGAAAATCATCATTCAAACTTCACCCGCGCCCAGCGAATCTTCCCAAACTGCTCAGTCGGCGAAACCGAAATGCGCGTCCAGACGATCATTACCGTCCCGTCCGCCATCTCGACAGCCGACGGATAGGCCGCCTGGCGAGAATAAACCTCGTCGCCCTCGGCTGGCACCTCCACCCGGTCGATCTCCAGCGGCTCATTCCATGTTTTGCCCTCGTCGTTTGAGACCCGCACGGTGAGCGGGGTTCGCAGGGGTGGTTTGCTGGGGTTGTGTGTGAGGATCAGCCGGCCATCACTCACCCGCAGCAGGCTGTGCGACGAAGCCGCCGCGGGCAGGTCGCTCTGGAGCAGTGGCGACCAGGATTCACCCCGGTCGGTCGACTCGCTTGACCACATCCACCCATCACGACTACGAACCAGCATGAGCAATTTCCCCGACCCACACTCCGCGATAGTCGGTTCGGCAGCGAAAGCCCCATCCGGCACTGTGGGCCCGAGAATGTAATTCCACGTCACCCCGCCGTCGGCTGATTTCATGATCGCCGGTGCCTTGCTGTCGAAGCGATGCATAGGCAGGACCAGATCGCCCGACGAGAGCTTGATACCATTACTCCGCGAGCCTGAACCCGTTTGCTCGCCGATGCGCTTCTCCTCAGACCATGTCCTGCCTGAATCATCGGTGTATCTTGCGAAAAGCTGATATGAATCGATACCCACCTCGAGCTTTTCCTTGTCGCGCCCCCCGACAAAGGGATAGCGATTCCATCGACCCGCCGAATAAAAGAGCCACGTTCGGCCGCCGTCGCTGATGAAAGCTGGGTCAAAGTCGCTCTTCCGAGGCTGATCGTTCAATACCGCGCCTGCGTCCCAGGCACGACCGTCATCTGAGCTGTAACATCCAAAGATGAGCTGGTGTACCGAGCCCTCATACGGTCCAGAAAACCATGCACTGAGCAGCCGACCATCAGCAAGCCGCGTAATGGAAGGCGCGTGATTAAAGCCATACAAGTTGGTGAGATCGTACGGATCGGTCTTTGGGTAATCGAAGACCGAGCCTGTTTCCACGAGCACAGGCTTAGTCCCGCCGGCGAGGGCAATCGATACGAGAGAAAGCAGCAAGAGTGAAGATTGAATGCAGCGATTCATGACGACATTCTCAGAAAATGTGGTTGATGCGATTCATTCGATGCTGGGCTGACCGCCCTTCAGGACGCGGGTTGACTGCCTCCCTACGAATGCCTGTACGATTCGGGCTTAACACCCTGGTTTTCAAAGAACGTGGCGAGTTCGGCCATTTGCGCGTCATCCAACACCTTGTGCGGCGGGCGAACCTGCCTCGTTCCGATGCCAAACAACTCTAGCGTCGCATGCCATTTCCCATGTGTAAACTGGCGAATGTAAGGATAGTCATACTTCGCCGTCATCGCCGCGGCGGCGCGTATGTCGCCGGATTGGATGGTTCTCCAGACTTTCATCGCGATATCGGGTGCAAACGTGGAATAGGTAGAGTAGTACGA
This sequence comes from Phycisphaerales bacterium UBA2421, assembly GCA_002343075.1. GTDB lineage: Bacteria > Planctomycetota > Phycisphaerae > Tepidisphaerales > Tepidisphaeraceae > UBA2421. Next base: position 58,719 of record DDRH01000067.1, read on the forward strand.
TGTCGCGCCGTAGGGCCAGCCGATGTAAAACCGATTCTCCCCTCCGCCGCCGAAGATGGTGACTCGGCCTCCGTGATCAATCTGCTGTCTTACGTAGTCTTCAAGCGTGTGATCTTCTTTCATCGCAGCGACACAATCGAGCGCCACAAGTTTCCCTAGAAGGCTGTCGGTAAACTTGCCATGCAGAACGATCGGCAGTTGAGCGGCTTCGCCCACTCTTTCGAAGAACTCAACTGCAGCGGATTCCTGCTCCGCCTCGCGCAGCTTTACGGGGATGAGCACCTGCAGGGCATCGGCATGGATCGACTTTGAGAACTTTGCAAAGTCAGTGGCCTGATCCAACTCCCAATCGCCGGTCGATGTGATGGCAACAGCGCGGTGGTCGACGGCTTCCACCATCACCCGGTTTACCTGCTTCACTTCCTCGTAATTCAACGTTGCATACTTCGTATTGCCAGCGGTGGTAACGTAAATGGGAATGCCGGCGCGGATGGCGCGTTCGACCCCCTTCTTCTGGGCGGCATCGTCAACCGAAAGATCGACGGTGAACGGACATGGGTTAGAGTAAATCGGGCCGACGAGTCGCTTCTGAAACTCCGCGTGCGGCCGTGCGCTCCCCGCGGCGGGCGCTTCGGCCAGCAAGCCCGCCGGCCTGCCGAGCATCGCCGCTGCCACTGCTCCGGCGGTGGCGCGCAACATGTTTCTACGAGAAAGACCCGAGTCATTCAGTTGTCGAATCACCATTCACCTCGCTTTGAAATGTCAGTTTTGATCTGCCGCACGAACTGATCAATCGCGCCATCGAGCCGGGTATGAAACTCCCCCATCGCGTCTGCAACAGGTTCTCGGGCAACGCGAAGTAGATCCGCCTCTGCGGCGTCGAGTTGCTTCGCTGCGGCAAGCAAGCGGACCTCATCCTCCGGCGGAACCGCAAGAAACCCATGCTGATCGGCATGCACGAGTTGCCCTGGCGAAATCGTGCGCCCAAACACTTCCACAGGCGTGTTAAACTCCACCAGCGCCGCCACGCCATGCCCGACGCACGCACGGCGTGCGATGGCTTTGAAGCCCGAGGCGCGGAGTTCGTCAAGGTCGCGCATGCCGCCGTCGGTAATCGTCCCGACGCAGCCGAGAGACTTGAACGTGTTGCCGCCGATCTCGCCCCAAAGCGAACCATACACCGCGGGCTTATCGAGGTCCTGCACGACGACAATCTTCGGGCCGTCCACCGAAGCGACATGCTCCCGAAAGCGCGTCCACCGCGCGCGATTATCCGGCTCCGCAGGCCCGCCAACGCGCACGGTTACAGTCACCGCGCGGCCGGCCATCGGACCATGCTCGGGCATGAAGTCGCGCGTCTCCTCGATGTTGAACCCGTCGCGGCTGGCATTCTGCCGGGTAATGATCTCCCACCCGTTGTAGACGGTGGGCGTGGTCAGCCGACGAAGCTGCCAGATCTGGTGCGAGGAAAGACGTTCGTAACTCACTGCTTCACCTGCACTTGCGCAACGCCGGTTGCAGCACTTCCCGCCTGGTGCGACGATTGGGATTCCTCGGCCCGCGCCTGGGAAGCGCGGGCTGACACTCGCGCGACTTCGAGCGTCGGAGCTCCCGCCGCCTTCACGCGAAGATAGTTCACGCCATGCGCCGCCGCCCGCTGCGGTGTCGGCCGGGCGACTTCAAGGCCATTAAGTGCGATGACACATTCCCCGCCCGCTTTCCAACTCACCGTCAGGTCGTGCCATTCTGCATTGCCGACTAGACTTCGTAGGTCGATGGAGAAAATTGAGTTAGCCTCTGCAAGTGTGTCGGCGACGACGCAATAATGATCCGTCAACGCCAGCGTAGCCGCCCCGTCACCGCCGCGCAGTCGAAAGCGCATCGTCACCTCGCCCGAAACCGCAGCGGGGAAGTTCCACACGGCACCCGCCTGCTTCAGTGGGTCTGTCTGTCGAATCGCCAATACAGGCTTGCCGGCTTGGTCGGGCAGTGTCGTCAGCTCGGCACCCGCGCCTTCGTAGGTTGTCCACTGCGCCAGCCCATCCCGAAAATCGTCGGTTTGCGATTGTTCTGCAATCCAATCCGGGCTTAGCAGGAGTATGTGCTTCTTGCCTTCGCCCTGGCCCGACACGACCAACACATTACCATCACCAGTTTCGACTGCCGCTGCGTATGAAGTGCCTCGATCGCCCCGCTCGGCTGATTGATCGTCGCGCAGGATCTCTCTGAAGCCGCGCCATGTCTTGCCGTCATCATCACTGATCGCAGCATGCAGCACATGGCGGCCACCAATGGCATACCCGCGCAAATCATCCCAACGCTGACAAGCGTTAAGAAGCAGAACCAGCCGCCCGTCGCGTAACCGCGCGCTGGCGGCGGGAGAGTCGGAGCTTATCAGGCTCGTCACTGTCGGCTGCGGCCAGGTGGTGCCGTCGTCACTGCTGACGCTCTGCCAGAAGAAGCCGTTCTTCGTGCGAATGAGCATGGTGATTCGACCATCTTGATGCTCAATCAGATGCGGTTCGACAGCGCCGTACCGCGTCTTTCCCCGTGCATCGTCTTGAAGGACAAGCAGCCGATCATTCCCCTGCGTCCAGGTGGTACCAGCATCGTCAGAATAGAAAACGACCGCGTCGTTCCAGCCATAGTCAGGCCTACCGGCAACGGGCTTGGCGCGTTCGGGCACAGCCACACTAACCGACAAGATCAGGCGTCCCGTTCGCGTCTTGATAAATCCCCGCAATGAGCCGGCGTATCCGTCATAAATCTTCTTCGGGTCTTCCCACCGTGAGCGCCCGTCACTAGTGCGGGTGTGCCAGATATCGTAGTGGCGGCCATTGTAGCCATTCTCCCCCTTACCGAGGATATGAAACATGCACTGCAATTCACCGTGTTGATCGACAACCACCTGCACGCCGTAATACGCCGTGCCGGGAAGTTTGAATTCGGTGCGCTCCTCGCTCCAGGTGCGGCCATGATCCTTCGAACCGATCGAACGAATCTCGGTGCCCTCCGGCCGCCAGACGTAGTAGACGCGCAATTCATCATCCGGCAACCGGACTGCGACTGCCTCATTGGCGCCCGGCGTGCCCACGCGCACCGGCGCCGATATGGCCTCGGGCGATTTGACTGCACCGGTGAAGCCGGATTCGTTGAGTTCGGCCCGCAGGCCTCCCTGCATTGTCGTAAGCCAGACCTTTCCGGGTTTGACTTCAAGAATAAACGGGTAGGAAACTCGCTTACCAGCCTGACGCGCCACCACCTCCGGCTTACTCCAGGTAACCGCATCATCATTTGAAAATGCGATCGAAAGTTCTTCCCGGTGCCAGCTTGCTTCCTTGACCGAATGCTGGCCCCCTCGACGGGGGTAGGTCGCCGCGCCCTCTGGGTACAAACGGTTCCATGCCATCATCAGCTGCCCGCTGGCCAGGCGCTTAATCATGGCGGGGGAACTGCTCGAATCGATGGTGGTAGGCGACATGGCACCCCATGTCCGCCCGCTATCGCTGCTGACGGATTGGTACAGGTAATCATCACAAGTCCTCAGCAGCATCAGGAGACTCCCGTCACGGCGCTCGACAAGCGTCGCTTCGATAGAGCCATCGTGGTGGCCCCTGCCGCCGATATCGAGCGTGCCGCCCGAGTTCCACGTCAGGCCGTCGTCCGTCGAATACACCGGCGTCGTTGCATGACGGTTCTGTTCAGGAAGAAACTTCTGCAGCGGGCTGACCAGCGTGCCGTCGCGGGTCTGAATCAGGTCGCGGATGGCACCGCAGTAGCCATCCTGCACCTTTGCCGGCGGCGACCAGGTGACCCCGCCATCAAGGCTGCGGGTGCTCCAGACATACAGAAATGCGTCAACCGCAGACGCGTTCTTCTCGTTATCCCATTTCCACTGCTTCTGCAGATCGTCGATAAAGAGGAGCACAATTGCCCCGCTGCGCGATTGGGCCATTGCATATTCCGGTCGCACCCTGAACGCGCCCTCCGTAAACAGCGGGTGTTGCTCCCACGTCGCTCCCTCGTCGCGCGACAACAGTGCCTTGTCGTGACTGATGCAGAGCAGCGTCCCATTCTTGAGAGCCAGGAACGGCCCGGCGGGCGTGCCGTCGGGCAGCTTCTGCAGCCGCACGTCGAGCTCAATCTCCTCCGGCTGTGCGGTCGACTCCGCCCACAGGTTGTGCATGACGGACAACACAATCAGTACAAGGGATGCCAAGACCGTGGTCAGACGCTGCATCGATTTACTCTCCCGTGCGGTTGTCCTGTGTCTCGGCCAACGGCGCCACGGCCTTCAGCCACCCGTAGACAGAATCTGCGATTTGAAAATGACCCTCGCGCGTGGGGTGCACACCATCGCCCACACGCATGATGGTCTCGCCCGAGTGGGCACTTGCCGCCTCTGGCCGTTGCGCATACCCCCGCTGGGTATCAAGATTGACAAACACAGGCACGAAGTACACGCGCTCGGCGCCGCGATGGCCAAAGTGCGCGATCATGCGCTCGACCAGACGGTGATGGTTGCGGCGGTATTGCACTCGAGTCTGTTTTCGCGCGCCTGCATAGTTGCGAAATCCGTCCTGACTGCGCGTGGATGGGGGCGGAGCGGCGATTCCGATCGCGGTTTGCGGGCCGACACGACGAAACTCCGTGATCAATGTATCAAGGTGTCCCAATACGGTGTCGATAGTCGCATCAATCGAAGAATCGTTGGACCGGAAAATGTCGTTGGCGCCGATGCAAATCAGAATCGCATCCGGCGCGACCCCGCCGTTGAACTCGCGGCAGTAACGATGGAAATCAAGCGCCGGAGTTGCACCTGCCTCGGCATAGATAAACGGACTGCCCGTCCCCGGCCGATTGAACACGGCAGTGCGGGAATCGGGCCCATTCATGGTTGCAAATGCCTGCGCGGTCCATCCCCGGTAGCCTTCATGCTTCAGTGGCCCGTCGGGTGGAGTGTCTTTCAGCCCCCGCGAGCCGATCAGCGTTAGCTCCGACTGCTCATCACCGAGATCCAACTCGAGGAGCCTCTGCGGATAGTGCGAATAGGTTGTGTCCGTCAGACTATCGCCGATCAATAACGTTGATGCGCGGGTCGCGCGGAGTGCCGAAGTGACTCGAACGACTGTCTCCGCATGCCCTACCAGATCATTCTGCTCGTCATAGACCGAGAGCGCCAGACGGTGCTCGCCCACGTCTTTCTCAGTGGGGGTAAATGTCCATCGCTCCTGCAATTGTTTACCAAGTTCACACCTGACATCCACTGCGTAGTTGGAGGGATTGAGCACCAGCATCACGTTGTCAAAGTAGATGTTCGCTTCTACCCCCGCGACAGCGAACAACGTAGGCGGGAGAAGCACGCGAACTCTGCCTCCATCTTTCTGGTTTGCCGGATGACCCACCGGCAAGGTCTGGGCGACCGCGGGAGTCATCGCAAGGGCGAGAACCAACAGGCACCGACAGATAACTCGTTGCTGTGTTGACATGTCGTTCGCAGTAACCGATTCAGGGATTCGTGACGGTTACATCAACCCGCTCGATCAACATCCCCGAGGTGTCAATCGTATCTGCCAGCGACCGCAGTCTGAGGTAGGACAGGCCGTTCTGCGTTGGGTTGGAGAACGCTACCGGCTCGGCTGTCCCGCCGTCGACGGAGATGGCGCATGACTGCGAGGCCGTATCCCAATCAAGCTTGACAGTGTGCCATCGGTCGGCGGTGATCGTCGTCCCTGCGACTGGCGCGCCAATTTTTACAGGTATGCGCACCATGGTGGCCGCCTCGCCCTGGTCGTCGCAAGGGTCGTACATGCAATCAATCAGCCCGACACTGCCACCTGACGAACCAGCGGGAAGTTGGAGACGCACCGAGAGTGATCCTCGCTCGCCGTTGGGAAAGTTCCAGGTTGCACCGTCGGCCGATTTTTCGTCCGGCTTTCTAATGCGCAGCACTTTCTTCGTCGGCGCGTCGGGATGTGCGGCCAGTTCCGCCCCTTGTGTGCGGTTGCGCCACCAGCGCTCCGCCGGGCCAAATGATTTGTAGACGCTCCACCCCTCAAGCCCGGCCGAAAAGTCGTCCGCAGACGCGGTTTCCATCAGCCACGCGGGGTCGATGTACATCAGCGCGCGTCGGCCTCCTTGTCCCGAGATGACCGCCACCCGTCCATCGCGCATGAGCATCGACTCAGGATAAGCCGTCCCGCGATCGCCGCGCTTGGGGGGTTCGAGATTGCGAGTTGGGTCGCGATACACTTCGCGAAAGCCAAACCATCGCTCGCCGGACGAATCCGAGATGGCCGCGTGCAGCGCATCGCGCCCGCCGTAGACGCCTTGGCCGTCAACCTTTGGCGGCATGGCGCAGCTGTTCCAGGTCAGCAGAACCCGATCATCCCTCAGCCGAATCAGCGACGGCGGGCCCGTGCTGGCGAAAAACCGACTCGGCACGGCGGTTGTCCAGTTTTCGCCGTCGGTGGATGTCGATTCGTAAAGATATCCTGCTTGCGTGCGCATCAGCAGCAGGAGCTTTCCCGTGGCAAACTCGACCACCGCCGGCTCGCACGCACCGACCTTGTCGCCGTTGTAGTTATCGTCAACGGGAGAGACAAGTCTCGCCGCCGACTGGGTGAATGTCGCGCCGTCGTCGTCCGAATGATAGGTGATTACTTCGCTCGGGCCGTAAGGTGCAGCGCGCTCTCGACCGCCGACCCACGAACCGATCGGCACGACAATGCGTCCGTTCCTCATTTGAATCGCTTGCGAGATAGCGCCCGTATATCCCTCGAATATCCGCTTGGGTTCTTCCCACTTGCTTCGCGCGTCCGCTGATCGAATGTGCCAGACATCAATAAACCGCCCGACCGCGGGGCCTTTGCCATCTCCCTCGGTCCGGCCGCGAGTGATAAACATCTGGATCTCACCACGACGATCGAGGATCGCCGCAGACCCGCCCCATCCCTTGCCGGGCAACCGGGCCGCAGCATATGGCTCTGACCAACTCACACCTTCATCATCCGATTCGATGTGGACAAGCTTGGTGTCATCGCCGTCGGCCTGAGTTAAGTATCGATGCCATAGGCCCGACGGCATCACCACCGTACTGCGGCCGGCCCAGGATTTGGCCTCGGGGAACTCAACACCCGCCCCATCCCGCGCGGCCGACAAAGCAAATCCTCTGGTGCCCAGCAGCAACAAAGCCGTGAATATGAGTGTGATTCTCTGCATAAGCTTATCAACGATCGTACAATTGGGGACCCGAAAACTGCGGATGGCCGTACCAATACTCTCGGATGCGACCAGGACCGTGTATGACTTCGCCTGTTCTAAGTGTTATCTCAGATCGGTCTAGTTGCTCGGCGTGACCATCAGCAAAACTCAGTGACATCACACGCCCCTTTCGATGATCAAACCGAAACGGAGCTGCAGCTGGCGGAACTGAGGCAGAGCGGTAACTGTACAATCCAACCCCACCGTTGCTCTCGCCGAACACGATCAGTCGCGTCGTGCTCTTAACTCGATTGAGCGGATGCGGAGAAAAGTAGACGTGCTCATAAGGAGTTGGATATATGGGAAGTCGAAACTGCGGCAGATCACGGTTCATAAAGTATGAAGTGCGGGTGTCGCGTATGTTGGAGTTCAGTCGCATCTGAGAGGCAACCAGCGGCTGGCTCAGATCGGTCGGGCAAACCCACATTCCGGGTGCTTCCTTCAGATAGATGCCACTGAGGTACGTGTAGAAGAACGGCGCGCCGCCAAAGCCCACACCTGTTGGCGAGTAGTTTTGCGAGCGATAAGGTACCACGTAAGGAACGAGCCATTTGCCTTTGTTGTCATTGGTGTACATTGCCGTACACAAAGCGACCTGCTGCATGTTTGCCAGACACTTGGTAGATTGCGCCGCGTCCTGAACTCGATTGAGCGCCGGCAGGAGGATGGCGATGAGAATCGAGATAATCCCGATCACGACAAGCAGTTCGACCAGCGTAAAAGCCTTCTGAAGTCTGCGTGTTACCGTCATCGGGGAGGGGTCGGATTGTGTAAGACTTGGCGACATGACACTCTCCAGCAAAGTCGCCAGCACCAAGCCAGCGGTCGGTTAACGAATGCTTATCTCGCGGCGCCATTGGCATCGCTGCCGTGGAGCAAAACCGGCACAACAACATGCGGCTCTTCCAGCGTCTCGCCTTCAACCACCCGGTGGAGCATTTCCGCGAGGGTTTTGGCTATCTCCTTGACCGCCAGTTTAGTTTCGACGTGAACCAAGGACGCCTCACGCGGGTTGTTTGGCACGCCATGAAACACCACATCAAGATCTTGAGGCACGCGCAAACCAAGCTCGTCGGCGATCGACTGCACCGGCCCCACCAGCCGGGCGATTGAGCAGATGATGCCGGTCGGCCTCTCCGGCTGGCTCAATAACTCGAACACCTGTGCCCGAAACGCATCAAAATCGCGGGGGAAAATCCGCACCGTCAACGCATTATGCGGCAAATCTGCGGCGGTGAGTTCATTGCTGATGCCGTCAAAAAATGCGTGGTCGCCCGGGCGACCTTCGCCGGTGACAATCAACCCCATCCTGCGGTGCCCCTTGGACACCAAATGACGCGCCAACAGCGAGCCGATGGCGTGCGAATCAGAGTCGAGCGATGCGATGTGCTGCTGATCGGGACAGAGCGAGCCTACCACAACCGTCGGCACGCCAGAATCATCGAGATAACGATATATCTCTCTGGGACAACTGATGGGCACCACGCCGGCGAGCTGTCCGGACTTCTGCGCGGTCACGATCAATTCCGAGAGGTAATCAATCGACCGGCGGGCCGGGATAAAGCTCACCTGCAGGTTCACATTTCCCATGCGATGGCGAATGGCTGGAATGAACGCCTCAACCAGTGCGTACGGGCCGACGCCTTCCTGATCCTCCATCAAAAGCACAAAAACGGTGCGGACCCGGCTGGCGGAGGGCGCCCCGGCGGCTTCGCCAACGAACGTGCCCCGGCCTTGCTGACGCACGAGCAGGCGTTTCTGCACCAGGATATCCATCGCCCGATTGGCCGTAGCGGTGGAGACGCCGATCATGGTTGCCGCGTCGGCCACCGAGAGGTAACGATCGCCCGCGCGCAGCGATCGAGAGCGTATGTCCCCTTCCAGCCTGCCCGCGATCAGAGCCAAGCTCGATGGCGCGTTCGGCGGCATGCTGGTTGGACTCGCATCTCGAACCATGCGAGGCATTATTACAAGTTAGAAAGAGTTGTCAAGATATTCTTTCTAACTTTATCAAAGGTCTTTCATTTGGCCCCAAACAGGATCGTCACCCGGCCATTACCGCGTTTCTGCTTGACACTGCTGGCAGCGATTCATACGGTCGATCTAACAACGCAGGAGCACACCCGATGGCGGTTCAGATGGAACTTCACAAGATCATCATTAACGAAGTCGCTGAACAGCAGATCATCGTGCTGCGGGAAGTGGACGGCGAGCGACAATTCCCCATTGTCATCGGGAACAACGAAGCGCTGGCGATCAATCGAAGGCTCAATGGGCTGAGGTCACCCCGGCCTCTCACCCATGACCTACTCGCCGAAGTGATCGAACAAATGGGCGGCACGGTGCAGTCGATCGAGATCACGAGCCTTGAACAGCACACATTCTACGCATTTATTCACATCCGCCGGGCGGATGACACGATCAGCATCGACAGCCGACCGAGCGACGCGATTGCCCTGGGAATCGCGACGACAGTGCCGATCTACGTCGCGGAGAAGGTGCTCGACGAAGTCTGCCAATAAGTACAAGCGTGTGAGGACCCTTCTGGCAGGCCACCAGCGCTACGGCTGGCGTGCCACAAGCCGCGCCAGTCGGTTGGGCAGTTCAGCTCTCGAAATGCGCTCTTTCAGCCCCTTGCCGAGCAGCCAAGCTCCTGCATGTTCGCCGGTGACCATATCGAGCGTGTTTGCAACGATGTAATCGGCGCAACTTGCGAGGCGGCTGGCTTCGGCCACTTCAATCAGCTTGGATTCGGCAATTCCCACTTCCAGCTTGAACTTGACGAGCAAACCATCGAAATCCCACTCGTTTCGGAAGAGGTCGATGAGTTTCTCCGTGCGCGTACCGGTGACGGCGATCTCGGTGAAGTGGCTTTTGACCTTACCCGCCGACACATCCTGCACGACCCATTGCTCACGGCCGCCCTTGACTAGCTTTCGTTCCACCACCTCATAGACCCCCCCCGGCGCATAATCGGCGACGGCGGCAGTCATGAAGATGGCGTCGTACACACACGACCTGACGCGCTCTGCGAGCAGCGATCTCAAGTCGGCGTGCGACTTGAACAAGGTCACCGAAATGCCGCCGCCTGCCCCGCTGGCCTGCAAATCGTCGGCGTGGCGCGTATTGCTGGTTAGCAAATCCACTTTTCCGTAACCTGCGAGCGCTTCGGCAATCGCCCTGCCCGTATTGCCGGTGAATACGTTGCCCCAGTCGCGCACGCGGTCGATCATCTCCCTGGTATTGCCTGCGGTGACGAGAAACTGCATTGACGAACATGTTAAACGAAATGACGCCTTACTTCTTGTCCTCGACCGCTTTGAGGATTGCTTCAACCAAATGCCCAGGCAGCGGCGTCGGTTCGCACGACCTTCCCAGTTGATTAACCATTTTCACAGTTTGTTTGAACTGCTCAACATATTGCCGGCATTCCAAACAGCCTCCGACATGCTGATCAAACGCCGCCCGGTCGGCAACGGGAAGGGTGCCGTCGTAGTAGTCGCTTAAAAACGCGATGAGCTGGCGGCATGTCATGATCTTGATCTCTTCCTCTCGCTTGCAACATACGGCTCCAGGAGCGTGCGCAACGCCTGTCGCGCACGGTGCAGGCGTGTCTTCA
>DDRH01000067.1:69714-76005 GCA_002343075.1 Phycisphaerales bacterium UBA2421
ATGCAGGCGTGTCTTCACAGCTCCGTCATTCACACCGAGCACACCCGCCGCTGAAGTTGTGTCCATTTCTTCGATGTCGCGAAGGATAATCACGTCACGGTAAGTATCCGGGAGTTTATCGATACACGCCCTGACCAGCTCACGTACTTCCAGCCGCTGATAGACGGCATCGATGCTGTCCGCCCATTGCCGGCCGCCGCGCGCGCCGACTCGGTGACCATCGTCGAAATAGGCAGGGAGCAACGGCTCGATTGCCGTTTCATTCCGGCGCTTGCTTTTGCGCAGCCGCATTAGCGCCGTGGTGACGACAACACGATGGAGCCATGTGTAGAGGGACGAATCGCCCTTAAAATCACCGACGTTTCGCAGGCAAAGCACCATGGCATCCTGAAGAATGTCTTGCGCATCATCTTCGTTGCGGCTGATGCGTCGCGCGGTTGCCAGAAGCCGGGGACCGTATTCCTTCAGCAGCGATTCGTAGGCGCGTGGGCTGCCGGATTTTATCTGCTGAGTGAGTAGAGCTTGGACCGCCGTGGGCATTATTCAATCCAGTTGCTTTGCTGTAGGAACCAGAGGCCGGCAAAAACCTTGAAATCGACCAATTGGCCCAGTTTCACCTTGCCTGCGAGCCAAGCCGCGACTTCGTTGAGAGGCACTTCATGCACGGTTATCTGCTCCGACTCGTCCCCCCCGCCGTCGGACACCTTTCGAAGATTGGATGCCACGAAGAGGGCAACCGTTTCATCGGTGAGCCCGGCCGACGACGGGCCTACACTGAGCAGTCGGAGTTTCGCTGGTTCATAGCCAGTCTCTTCCCGCAGTTCACGCGCCGCAGCCAGTTCGAGCGATTCGCCCCTGGCTTCGGCAAAATCACCCGCCAAGCCCGCAGGCAACTCAATCACTCTGCGCGCTACCGGGGGACGGTATTGTTCCACCAGGAGGAGCCTGTTTTCGGGTGTCACAGCGACAATTCCCACAACACCCGAGGCGCCCGCACGGCTGGCATACTCCCATGTGTCCTTTGCGCGCATCGTAAGGTGGGAACCTTGGTACAATAGTTGCGAGTTTGCCTGCCGCTGGCTCATGACGGTCTCTCCCAAGCCTCTGCTATTCGCGTGATCGAGTCCGCATACTCAATTGAGTTGATCCACTCTGCTGGCCAGGCCTCAACCCCCAGATGGGCGCCCGCCAACGCGCCTGCGATCGCTGCGATCGAGTCGCTGTCTCCACTGGTCAACGCCGCGCGACGAATCGCCGCAACGCCGTCGTTGGCGTGGGTCAGGAAGCAGAGCAGCGCACACGCCAGGGCTTCTTCTGCCACCCACCCCTCCCCTGCGACCAAACACAGATCGGCAGGCAGGCGTTCGCTCGCCAGGCCGCTCTCGACCCGCTCCAACGCATCGAGACATTGACGCCAACCCTCCCGAATGAACGATGCCGGGCTGGCGATGCCTGGACGTTCCCACAGGCGGTCGAGCCAACGATGGTGGTAGACCTCAGCCTCGGCCAGTGCGTAATCGCGCAGTCGGTCGAGGAGATCGACCGGCTCGCCCCCCTCGAGCAAATCGGCAACCGCCGTCGCGGTGAGGTCGGCGGCGGCGAGTGCCGTGGGGTGGCCGTGCGTTAGAGCCGCTTGAAACTGCGCAATCGGCCCCCGCTGCCTGGCGGTGATTCCATCTCGGTCGAAATTCAGGAAAGCAACGGGTGAAACCCGCATATTCGCGCCACAGCCCTTGCTGTTGATGGCGGTGGCATCAAGCCACTCATATCCTTCGGCGAGGCTCAAACAGCTTCGTACGCAGCTGGTTCCCGGAGCGCGGTCATTATCCGGGCTTTCATTCCACTGGACGAAAAACTTGCGAAGCGATTGCTCAAGCCCCGTAGGCGTGATCGGGCGGGGGCACTCCAGCAGAGCCTCCGCAACAGCGAGGGTCATTTGGGTATCGTCAGTTACCTGCGGCCCGGGTCGCTCCGGTCCGCCGGGGCCAAACTGCTGAACGACTTCATCAAAGGGCAAGAACTCGGCCGCCGCCCCGATCGCATCACCCAGCGCAACGCCAAACAGCACGCCGGCGCATCGACGGGTTTTCTCCACAGGCCGGACTGGCATCGCTGAACTCAAATCGCCTCGCTTCAATTGTGTGCAGACTATCACTCTTTGGCAGGCGCGTGCAAGAAATGGAATGCTCTGATACGCCCGACGTTTCCCGTGGCAGTGTGACGGCGTTCTGTGGCTGATGTACTCGGACCCGTAGCTCTCGGCGGTGCGGTGGACGGTTGCCTCCAGCGCATCGGCGCGTATCTTCGCGTGCATGTCAAAGCACACGATCGTCCTTATACCCGGCGATGGGATCGGCCCTGAAGTCTCCTCTGCAGCCAGGCGCGTCCTGGATGCCGCAGGATTTGACGCACAGTGGATCGAAGTGCCCGCGGGTGCCACAGCAGTGGAGCAGGGGCACGGCAATGTGCTTCCCGATCTTACCATCGACGCCATCAAGCAACACCGAATCGCGCTCAAAGGCCCCGTTACAACGCCGGTCGGTAAGGGCTTTAAGAGCGTCAACGTGCAGTTAAGGCAAAAGCTGGGCCTCTACGCCGCAGTGCGACCAGTGCGAAACATGGCGGGCGTGAAAACCTGGTTTGACGGCGTGGATATGGTAATCGTCCGCGAAAACACCGAAGGGCTTTACAGCGGGATCGAAAATGAGATCACCCCAGGCGTGGTAACTAGCCTGAAGGTCGCCACCGAGACCGCCTGCAAGCGTATTGCGCGCTACGCATTCAAGTACGCATTACAGCGCAACCGCCGCAAGGTCACCGTTTTTCATAAAGCCAACATTATGAAGTTGACGGATGGGATGTTTATCGCTTGCGCCAAGCTAGTGCGCGAACAGGAGTTTCCCGGGGTAGACTATGAAGAGATGATCATTGATGCTGGTTGCATGAAACTGGTGCAGGACCCAACCCGGTTTGACATCCTGCTCATGGAAAATCTGTACGGCGATCTCGTAAGCGACTTGTGTGCCGGACTGGTCGGCGGGCTGGGGGTCACGCCGGGAGCGAACATTGGCGAAGACTACGCCGTCTTTGAGGCCGTGCACGGTAGCGCGCCGGACATCGCCGGGCAAAACAAGGCTAACCCGCTCGCGATGATCATCAGCGGTGTCATGATGCTCAACCACATTGGCGAGACTGCGATTGGCGAAAAAATCAAGGCGGCCTACAACGCCGTCATCGCCGAGGCAAAAACCACCACCCGCGACCTCGGCGGGACGGCTGGCACGCGCGAGTTCACCGACGCAATCATTGCAAAGCTGAAATAATCAAACCCGACAACTGGAACGCGCAACCAGGCCCGGCAACGCCGCTAAGCCCCCGCCGGCTTGGCCTTGGCAAGAGTTTGCTTAACGCGATCGATGAGGGTTTCGGGTGTAAATGGCTTGATGGCATAGTTGTTTACCCCCGCTTTGATTGCCTCAACCACACGCGACTTTTCTGCTTCTGTCGTACACATGATCAGCGGGGTTGTCTTGTTGGTTTCCCGAATCTTCTTTACGAGCGTCAAGCCGTCCATCTTCGGCATGTTCCAGTCGATCATAATGAAGTCGAATGGTGCCCCCGCGGTCCCGATCACCGATAGAGCCTCCTCGCCGTCTCCCGCTTCGGAAAACGAGCAGGGACCCATGGTTTCGAGCGCGCGGCGCTGCACCGCCCGCATGGTCTTGGAATCATCAACCAACAGAATATTCAACACTACCGACCTCCTGAACTGCCGCTTACCAGCTTGATGCTCACTTCGATGGCAAACTCCCCAAACGGACACGAGCCTGGGATGACAACGCACGGCACCGCCGATGAGGGCACCACTGTGTGCCGCCCGAGGATGACATTGGGCGTTGTGATGCTTGCATTAACTCCAAGATTCTTCTTTGCGCTGCCCGAGATCATGTTGGCCAGTTCGCCAACCGCATCAGTATATTCCCCCGTGCCTCGTTCGAGCTTAGTGCAGGCGAATCTCTCGATGATCTGATCGGCGGTATCGCCAAGCATGCAGACCGAGGCCACACCGACGACATCACCGTAGAAGTTAATCTGGCCGGTCACATCATAGTAATTGAATGGCGGCCTCTTCTTGTATGGCTTGCCAACCTTCACCTCGATACCAGCCATCATCGAAAGCACTTCACGAGTGGATTCGAAAAATGGCAGGAACAACGATTGGTTGACCTGCGGCTTGATTGTCGCGCTTTCGCTCATCTGTGACTGCCTGTCTGTTTTGGGGTGCATGCCGAGAGAAGCGCTTCGGCTATCTCTGAAAGCGGCCGCACTTCGACGGCGGCGCCGCACTTGATTGCTTCCATGGGCATGCCAAAGACGACACTGCTCGCCTCGTCTTGTGCAACCGTGTGCGCGCCGGCTTGCCGCATCTGCAGCAGCCCTTTTGCGCCGTCTGCGCCCATGCCGGTCAGAAGCGCGCCGACGGCATTGGCGCCGGCCACCTTCGCCACCGAGCCAAAGAGCACTTCAACGCTGGGTCGCTGGTGAAACACTTCCGGCCCAGTCTTCACCTCGACGGCGAAATGCGCGCCCGATCGCCTCAGCAGCATGTGCATTCCCCCCGGAGCGAGAAGTACCTGCCCGGGAATCACAGGATCACCAGACTGTGCCTCTTTCACATTCACCGCACAGATCTTCGACAGCCTATCGGCAAACGATGCCGTGAATCGAGGGGGCATGTGCTGCACGATGACAGTTCCCGGGGCGTTGGCGGGGAACGCCGTCAGCACCTCAGTGAGCGCCTGCACTCCGCCGGTCGAGGCACCGATCGCGATGATCTTCTCCGAACTGCCCGCAATCGACAGCCTTTGGGGGCGACTGACTTCGGGTCGCATTCCGAGCTTCGTCTTGGCGGCCAGCTTGATCTTTGTAATCAACTGCGGCGACAGGCCCTCTACGGAGAACGATGAGCCTGGCTTGCACATCACATCCACCGCGCCCGCAGCCATCGCTTCGATGGCTACGCTCGTTCCCTGCGCGGTCAGTGAGCTGACGACGATGACAGGCATCGGGCGATGCGCCATGAGCTTCCGCAGAAACGTGATTCCGTCCATGCGCGGCATTTCAACGTCGAGCGTAATGACATCCGGCTCAAGCTCGACGATCTTATCGCGTGCGATGAAGGGGTCTGGTGCCGTGCCAATGACTTCGATGCCGGGGTCCTTGCCCAGCTCGCGCGTTAACACCTGCCGTACGACCGCAGAATCGTCGACAATCAGCACCTTGATCGTTGCGGCTGCCTTGGATATTCTGACTGTTGAGATCATAGGTATACCCCTCACTTCTGATAAATCGTTGGCTCAACAAATCGGAATCGATGTTGCATTCCGTTGAGTGACTCGGCGTGTCCCGTGAAGAGGTAACCGCCCGGCGGTAGACATTCCCAGAATCGCTGGACGAGTCGTTGCTGCGTTGGCTCATCGAAATAGATCATGACATTTCGGCAGAAAATGAAGTCGAACGGACCAGTGAACGGCCAGTTGTTGACCAAGTTGAGATTGCGAAACGAAATCAGTTGCCGTACCTCGGGGGCGACACTGAAACCGTTCTTCCCGTTTCTGTCACATGGCTGAAAAAATCGTTGTCGGAAGTCAATGGGAAGGGGTGCCAATCGTTCTGTGCTGTAGAGACCCTGACGAGCGACATCAAGCACTTGGGTCGAAATGTCAGTTGCAAGAATCTTCAGATCCCAGAGCCGGGGATTCTCCATGGCCTTCAGCAGATACATCGCGAGTGTATAGGGTTCCTCACCAGTGGAACACGCCGCACTCCATACCCGAATGCGCTGATCGCCTTGCTTGCGCTTCTGGGCCAGCAATGCGGGAAAGGCTGTCTCGGCAATGAAGCTGAAATGCAACGACTCACGATTGAAACTGGTGAGATTGGTGGTCATCGCGTCGACGAGTAACCGTACCTCCTCACCGCTCACATCGTCCGCCAACGCTGACAGGTAATCCTCGAGGGACCCAAAGCCCCCGGCGCGGATGCGCCGGGCAATTCGAGTCTCCACAAGGTGCCTCTTCCCTGCGGGAAGGTGAATCCCGCTGTGGCGGTATACAATCTCGGTGATTCGCTCAAAATCAGCGACCGTAAACCGGGTTGGTGCAGACGAAGTCATGTAGTTTCTCCGCTCTCGTTCCCGACCTAGGCCGCTTTCGAAAACTCGCTGAAGTCCTGGTTCTTACCGCCGTCGTCCTCCAGTGGGATCTGGGCCGCCGCGGACTGGCGGGCAGG
>DDRH01000067.1:76210-92038 GCA_002343075.1 Phycisphaerales bacterium UBA2421
CCGGCCCCCGATGGCCTTTCGCGGCACCGGTTGAGATTGCTGGTGACCGGTTGGGTGAACCGCGTCCGGGCTTCTGCCTGGAGACCGGGCGGTTGGCAGCGTCGGCCGGCACCGGCAGGGCGCCACCGATAAGGGCAGTCAGCCCGTCTACCGTCTGGGACATCTCTTCAGCCTGAAGACTGAGCTTCTCGGCCGCGGCGGCGCTGTCTTCGGCGTTGGTCGCCGACGACTGTGTCACCTTGTCCATTTCCCCCACCGCCGAGTTCACCTGACTGATGCCCTGCGCCTGCTCTCGACTGGCCGCGGCAATCTCGGCCATAAGTCCATTGAGCTTGGTTGCGGCGTCAGTAATCTCCTCCAGTGCGTGTGCTACTTCGGCGCTGATCGCAACGCCATTCTTGGCATTGTTGACGCTCTCTTCGATCATCGCAGATGTGTTTTTCGCCGCTTCCGCCGACCGCATTGCGAGGTTACGAACTTCTTCGGCAACTACGGCGAACCCTTTGCCCGCCTCACCCGCTCGCGCGGCCTCAACCGCTGCATTGAGTGCCAGCAGATTGGTCTGGAAAGCGATCTCATCAATAACTTTGATGATCTTCGCAGTTTCGCTTGCCGACTTCTGAATCTCATCAATCGCCCGGCCCATCTTGTTCATGGCCTGGTTGGATTTGTCCGCCGCCGATTTTGCTTGCTCGCTGAGAATTGACGCCTCCTGTGCACTGTCGGCGTTCTTCTTGGTCATTGAGCTCATCTCTTCGAGCGCAGAACTCGTCTGCTCCAGCGCCGCCGCCTGCTCGGTTGCGCCTTCAGCCAGCGACTGACTGAGGGTGGCAACATCCATCGAGGCAGACGCGACAAGACCGGAACCATCGGTAAGTACCTTGGCAACCTGTTGCAACGGCCTGACGGCACTACGGCCCAGAAGGTAAAAGCTGAGCAGGACACCTGTAATCGATACGATCGTAGTCACCAGCAATACGCGGCCACCCGAGGTCGCGCTTGCCTGCGCTTGCGTCTCCGCCGAGGCGGCGAAGGCTATCGCCATCTCAACAACTCGATCAATGGCAGCTCGATGCTTCATTAGCTCGTCGCGAAGCACACCACCAATCAATTCGTCGACTTTCGCGTGGTCGCCAGCCCGCGCTGCCGGGGCGAGTTGCTCTTCGATGATCTGATAGAATCGGAGCGCAGATTCACCGCTCTGAACCAGAAATGCCTGCTTCATCTGCCCTTCGGGAAGCTGTTCGGTCCAGACGGCGCGGCGCCCGTTGTACTCATTCTTGAGCTGGGCCAAACGGGCCAGCAACGCCTCAACTTCCTTCGGGCTCTTGGCAAACTCAAATTCATGCGTTGCCACATAGCTTTCAATGATGTACGCCGGCGGCGGAAGGATGTCGGCGAGCAAGTCTTTGCCCTTGATTACCTCGGTGTAATAGGGGCCCGTAACCTTCACTTCGTTCACAACCCTGTGGCAAACGACCAGCAGGACTGCAAACATGATGGCCACGACGACCGCCATAACACCGAGTTTGCGTTTCACCGAAAAATTTGAGGTCTGAGACATGGGTTCCTACCTTTTTTTGTTTGCGCTTCCTGATTCTTGAACGTAATGAGCACAAGCCAATCCGCCGTAGATCATGCGGCTTGGCAAGACTGTGTATTTTCCTGTACGGATGGACCAGCCATGACCGCGTCGATATCGAGTAAGATCTTTACCGATTGGCCGACCTTGCCTAGTCCCAGAATGAAGCCGGTTCCTGCACACTCGACCAGGGCTGACGCAGGCTCGATTTTATCGCCGGGAATATCCAGAACTTCCGAGACACAATCGACCACAATGCCGGTGTTAAGCTTCCGCCCAGCCTGCAGATATTCGACAACGATGATGCAAGTCTCGTCTGTCGTTTCGACCGACGGCATGCCAAAACGCGACCGAAGATCAACCACGGTGATTACCTGCCCTCGCAGGTTGATCACCCCACGAATGTGCGGGAGTGTCCGCGGGACGCATGTGATCTCCATCAGGCCGATGATCTCGCGCACCTTGAGGATCTCCAGCCCATACTCCTCGCGGCCCAGCGCAAAGGTCAGATATTTGCCGCCGAGGTGAGCCGTTGGGGCAGAAGGTGCTGCTGAAGTTGGGCTTGCAGTGTTCAATGTAATTCCTTCCAAAGATTGATCTTCAGTCTGCTCCAGAGACGGCGATGATGCCGGGCACGTCAAGAATCAGGCTCACATTGCCGTCGCCGAGAATGGCTCCACCGGAGACCCCTTTGGTCTGGCCCACCCCGCCTCCGAGGGATTTGATCACGACCTGCTGCTGGCCGAGCAATTCGTCAACCATCAGGCAGCAGCGCGTCGAACCGCACTGCACGATCACCAAGAGCGCTTCATTCGGATCATGCTGCGTTGGCTCGACACCAAACAACGTGTGAATGCGCACGATCGGAACAAGCTGGTCGCGGACCATGCACATTTCCCCGCGGCCTTGCAGAGTGAAGACTTGCCCGGCAGTGGGGCGCAGGCTTTGTTCGATGCTGGAAATCGGGATGACGTATCGCTCGGTACCAACGCGAACCACCAGCCCATCGATGACTGCCAGCGTCAGCGGCAGCCGAATGGTAAACGTCGAGCCGCTGCCTTCCTTCGAGGCGATATCAATGCGGCCACGGAGCGATTCGACATTGCGAAGCACAACATCCATCCCGACGCCGCGACCCGACACATCCGTCACCGCCTCGGCAGTGGACAGCCCTGCGGCGAAAATCAGCTTGTAAATCTCTTGCTCACTCAGTTCCTTGCCCGCCGGGACGATTCCACGCTCCTGCGCCTTCTTCAGAATCCGCGCCTTGTTCAGGCCGCGGCCATCGTCGCTCACCTCGACAACTACGTTGCCTGCCTGGTGATAGGCGCGCAGCTGAATCCGGCCAGCACGAGGCTTACCCGCAAGTTCGCGGTCGTGAGCGGACTCAATTCCGTGGTCCGCACTGTTGCGCACCATATGGACCAGCGGATCGCTGATGGTTTCGACCAAGCCGCGATCGAGCTCGGTATCTCCGCCGATGACTTCAAGCTCGAAGTCCTTTCCACTTTTCTGGGAAAGGTCGCGCGCCAGCCGTGACATCTTCTGAAACACCCCCTGGATTGGGACCATCCGCATCGACATCGACAGCTCTTGCAGTTCTCGCGCAATCTTGCTGACCTGGTTAATCGTCCGCAGCACGCGATGATTCGGCGGTGCCATGGCGGCTACATCCTGTCGCACCATGGTTTGCGCAATGACGAGTTCGCCGATCGCGTCCACGAGGCTGTCAAGCCGTTTTGTGGTAACCTTCACCACCGCATCTGCCCCTGCCGCAGCGTTGGTGGCCGGTGCCGCATTCGTCGGCGGAACCGCGTTCCTCATTGGACTCGCAGGGGGTACTTCCTGGCCCGCCGAGGCGACTGCAGCCGAAACTTGCGTCGCGGGGACGGTCGGCGGTGCATCATTCGCGGCTTCAACCGGTGGCAATGTCTCCCGCTCGGAGTGTTGCTCCGACCGTGAAACGTCAACTCCCGGCTGCGCACAATCCTGAAGCGCTCTTATGATCGGAGCAAGCGCCGCTTGGTCAGGCGGGCTTGTAGCAGCCTTGACCGCTTCCTCCACCGCATTGAGCATGATCTTCATCAGATCGACCGACCGCAGGAGGGCATCGATCGACTTCGTCGTCAGGCAGATGGACTGGCTCCGCGCCAAGTCCATCAAACTCTCAACAGCATGCGCGAGCGCCCCGATTTGCCCGAGCTTAAGAAAGCCGGCAACCCCTTTGATCGTGTGAAATGCGCGAAACAGAGCGTTGATGGCGTCTAAATCGCCGGGCGACTGATCGAGAATAAGCAAGGCTGCTTCGGACGACTCGATGTGTTCGCGAGCTTCAAGTATGAAATCGCAAACCAATCCTGCATCTTGAGGATCAATCAGGTCAGAAGCTACTTCTGTTGGAGCGTCTCCATCTGACTTCGATTCTTCAACACTGACAAGATCACTTCCCGGCGACTCGCCTGGGATCAGCTTAAGTATTTCTTCTGTAGTCTGCCCGAGTTGTCGCAGTGAATCTTCAACATCACTCACATCACGCAGGATTATCTTCTCAACCAACCCCCGCGCCGAATCGGAAAGCTGCCCAGCCGCATCGGTCCACGACTCGCTGCGCGGGAGCGCGGCAGCAAAAGATTCTATGAGTGAATGTACTTGCCCGAGTCCGGGAAAATCATCGGCGGTGACGTTAAACATCGCCGCAGAGATTTCATGGAGAATGTGTTCGTACTTTTCCAGTGCACTTCCCGATCAGACAGTTAGTTCCTTTATCGGCGTTATGAAACCATTTCTTAATCGCCTCAAGGCATGCGCCCGCAATTCCTGCGCGTTCCTGGCGAGACAGGAAGCCAATCCGACAACGGAGCGCTGCGGTCGCTTTGACGCGTCCCGCGCGTACGCCCACCGCGTCTCGCAATCCCAATTTTCTGTATGAAGGTTAGATGCCCCAGTGGCCCTTGACTGATGAGCGGCCCCCGGATTTGCTGCACCGCGCTAAGATTGCCTCAACTTGCGACCCATCAGCGCGGCGCATACGATCAACCAACGCGTGAAGTGGACCGCGGCGACCGGTTTCAGGGTGTTTCTCATGAGGATTTTGCAAACGTCTCTTTCGCTGTCCGCCGTCCTTGCTGGCGCGTTGCTTTTCGGGGGTTGCGGGGCAGGTCGCACGGCCCCCGCGGAATTGGCTGCGCCGGCGGTGCTGGTCACGTCGACGAGTTTTCTCGGCTCGCCCCTGGGGGCAGGCAGCGCTTCTGGCGTTTCTGTGGTTCCGGCAACGCAAGCTGTTGACCTTGCCCCGCCGACGGTCACGATCCGTGCCCTCGCCCGAACCGCACCTATTGGCTCGATGGGAAAATCGCTCGGCGAAGCGACTCGGCTGGTGATCTCCCCTCGGACCGAGAACACCGTGTTGCCATCAACAATGCTGACCGCTGGATGTCGCCTGATTTCCGGCGACGAAGCGGGTGCCCTCATGCGATCGATTGAGGCCGAGCCACCCGCCGCCGCCCGAACAATCGCGGAGGAGAGATTCGCCCTGTTGCCCGGCTCTAGCTCGGGCATCTTGATAGAATCAGAAGCTGCCACGCGCACGCCGCGGTTGGGGATCCTGATGAGTCGCCGACCGCCGACAGCGGCCCTTGGGGAGGACGAAAATGGCGCGATGGAGCTAGCGGTAACGCTCACCGACCTGGTAGCGGTTCCTGCCGACGATAAAGACGACCCCGCCGACACGCGATCGACCGACCCCGCATCCCCTCCGCAGGCGGTCATGCAGCGCGAGACAGTTGTAGTCCCAGTCGATGCCGATACGTCTGCGCTCGTCGTGCTGGTTCCAATCTCGTTTGATTCTCCTGCCGCGGTGGCCCAAGCTCGCTCTGGGCCGCCACAGACGCTTGCAGTGCACATTACCATCACACCTGGCTCGGACGATCCGCAGCAACTCGCGATCTTAGAGTCGACTCGCACCAGAATGGCCGAGTCTGCCCGAAGAGCAACCGCCCCAGCGCTCGACCCCGAAGCCGTGCGGGCGCGATCAGCGGTCGAGACAGCCATCGCTCAGGCCGCTGCTCCCAACACCGATGCTCACCGCCGCCGCGCGTCGATCGTGTTGCTGACCAGCACTAATCCAGCTCCGGTCGCTGCGGATTTCGCCACCTCCGCTGACGATGCGATGCTGCAGGAATTCGTGGCCCGCATCTCCAGCCAGATCGGGCTAACCGAACCGACAGCCACGCCGGACCACTGGGGCCTGATTACTGACCTGCTGGCTCTTTCCTATATGGGCGAATTGCAGTCCAACAACAAGCTGCCGCCAGAGCTGGAATCGGTTCTCGCGATTCACACCGGCGAGGCCGGCCGCCACGCCGGTACTCTCGAAGAACTGGTCAAGGATGTCAGCCGGCGCAGCGAACTGGAGTCGCGGCTTGTCGCTGAAAACTTCATTTACCTGGAAGATAACTCGCCAGCGGCACGAGTGCGCGCGTATGACTGGTTGCAGCAGCGAGGCATGGCTCCATTGAGATACGATCCACTTGGAACCCCGCAGGCGCGCCGCGACGCGCTGGAGCAGGCTTTAACCGCAGCAACTCAACCGGGCCCGTCATGACCGAGTCTGAATCCACCACCCCCGCGGGCGAAACACCGAAGAAGCCGGCCAGGCAGAAGCTACCCTGGCGGCGGCGCATCATTCGTGCATTGGTCATCATCGTCGTGCTTGTCATAGCGGTCCGGCTGCTGTTTGCAGTTCTCCTTCCCGCAGCCATCAACCGCGTGGCAGGCATTTATGATCTGAAGATCGATTACGAGCGCTCGGAACTCAGCCTGCTCAGTGGCGACGCCGGATTGTGGCACCTGACGATCTCTCCCGACACCGGCGGCGACCCCATCGCCACCATCGAGTATGTCCGCGGCAACATCTCCGTGCTTCAGTTATTACTGCTCAGGCTCGAAGTATGGCGCGCCGAGGCCGACGGCGTACGGCTTAATGTCACGCGCGAGGCCGACGGAACAGTGCCCCTGCTCGATCGTGTTCTGGCTGCGTTACCCCAAGCCGAACCAGCAAAACCTGTAACAACTGTCTCAAAAGACGCCCCGCCGCTTGATCTCACATCACCGATCAAGCTCGACGCATTACGTCTTAACAATGTGCGCGCCGTTATTTCTGATCGCGCCGTTGTTCCCGCGCTGACAACAGAATTGAGTTTCACCCTCCGGCTAAGCGATGTGCGCTCGCCCGTCAGGCCCACCACTTTCGAGTTGGATCTATGGATGCAACCCGGGCTTGATTTCCTGCGCATCGAAGGCACTGGCAAGGGCACCGCCGAGTCAATTGATGCCGACCTGACTATGCAGATGAAGGGCCTGCAACTCGACGCAATCGATGCGTACTCCCTCCCCTTTGGTGTGATAGGCCAGCCGAAGCCCATGTCTGCCAATGCGACGGCTTCGGTACACCTCAAACGCCTGCCCGCACCGGCCCAGGCCGTCGGTGGCACCATCACAATCGCCCAGGCAAACCTCCAGCACGTCGGCGGTGATGTCGCGGGGGTGGATTCGATCACGATCGATCTGGAGGAGGTCGGCACAGATGCCGTCCGGGTGAAATCTGTTTTGCTGAGTGGCTCGCGTCTCAACGCCGGCCGCAACGCGCGCGGGAACTTTTACTTCGGCGAGCTTGAATTTGTCGGCCGCCACAACAATGCCGAACCGGCCACGCCGCCGACAGCAGCCCCGTCACTGGCCTCCGCCGCCACTCGCCCCGCCGTGGCAAAGGCCGAAGAAGCCGTGCCGACCCAGGCCGGCGCTGCCGCGCCGTTCGTCTGGAGTCTCGGCGAGCTAAAGATCGCCGATGCGAAGGCAACCTTCCGCGATGATTTTCTGACAAAAACCAACACGATCAACGCGGTGCTGCAGGAGTTGTCAGTCAACAATCTCGTCTACGATCCGCTCAAGCCCGATGCGACGGCCAACATTTCAGTTAAGGCGACCATCCCCGATCTGGCTGAGACCTTAACCCTCGCCGGAAGCGCAACACCCTTCAGCACCCAGCGGACACTCGAACTCACCGCCGCCGCTGACGGAATCGATCCTGTCGCACTCAAGCCGTATCTCGACGCGCTCGGGCTGGAATCGACCCTAGCGGGAGCAAGTTTCAAATCGGTTATCCGGTCAGGAATCGATGCGCACGGTGAAGGCTTTCGTGGCGACCTGCAACTGAAAGAAACCTCTCTCACCAACGCCAGCGGGGTGCTCTTCGGATTTCCGCTGGTGTCGATCGAAGGCGTTAGCCACACTCCGGCCGATGGCTCGACGCGTGTCAATGCGATTCGACTTAAGGGGCCCACACTCCCGATTCGCCGAGATGCCGATGCGATGCTGGCTGCGTTCGGGCTGCGCGTGAAAGGCTCAGCCAATGAGCCGGAGAAACAGATCATCCGCGCGTCAGATTCCGGCCCTACTAGCCAGGCTCGCCCACCTGCGGAGTTTTCTCTGCCAGATCTCACTGGCCTGCCGCAGATTGCGATCGGTGAATTCATCTGGGACGACATCAACATCGATTTTACTGATGTGCCAAACGACAACACCCACATGCAAGTCGCTGATGCAGTGATACGAGCCAAAAACCTTGTTTTCGGTTCGATCCAAGTCCCGGCCACACAGCCGGCGACCCTGACGGCCAAGCTCAGCGCGCCTGGGCTGGTCGGCGGCCTGGCGGTCGATGGTACGCTCGTTCGCCCCGACTCTGAGACCTACGTGCTGAACATCGATGCGAAGAGCGCGGACATCACTGCATCACAACTTGCGCCGTACCTTGCCGGACTTGGAATTGAGCCGGTCTTGAAGGCTGGCTCCCTCTCGGCGAAGGCCACCGGCACGCTGCAACTGGCCACTGACCAGATTTCCGCTGCGTTGGATGCGTCTGGCGTTTCTTACAACGATGGAGAAGCGACACTGCTTGCGGTGGAGGGCGCGCAACTTGAGGCACGGCTGACCGACAACCTGCTGTCACTCAGCCGCGTGGCAATAAAATCTCCGCGGGCGATTATCGCTCGTGATGCGGAGGGGCATTTCATAGCTGGCGGCTTACGGATTGCACCCGCCGAGGGTGCGGAGTTTCAACGGCCCTTCTCACCCATGATTCGGCTCCCCGTGCCGATTCAGCTGGGCAGTCTCACCATTGATGACGCGGAGGTGCAATGGAATGACGAACGCACGACTGCGCCAGTGAGCGTACGCGCCACAGCCGGCATAACGGTTGACAATCTCGTCGTCGGTGCGAAGGGCGCTCCGGGCAGTGTGAAAGTGTCGCTCAGCGCGGATGATCTCGTGAAGCAACTGACGATTGCCGGCACTCTCGCCGCCGAGCACGATCGTGTGTCGGCGGCGGTGCGGGTGGATGGCAACGGGCTAACTTTCGATCGCATCGCCCCCTACCTCCCGCCGGGCATCGAACCCCGGTTGAAAGATGGAACCCTGTCCCTGTCGCTCGAAGCCAATGCCGGAATCGCGGCGGAAGGCGGATATTCTGCGGACGTTGCGGTGAGTGATCTAAAGTATAACGATGGCGCATCGTCGCTGGCGCGTGTTGCACAGTTCCGGGCATCCGTTCCGCGGTTTGATCCCTGGGGCGGCGCGATCACAATCGATGAGGTTTCGTCAGCGGGAGTGGAGGCCGATGTCACCCTCACGCGAAGTGGAACGCCAGAGTTGCTTGGACTGGCGATCGTCCCGGCCGCTGCCAATCCACAGGAAGCAACGCCTCTCCGCCCTACCGCCGTCGCGACCATTCCCTCCGCAGCCGCTCCCGAACAGCAGGATTTGGCCGCGCTGGTCGCCGAGGCCCGCAAACCACTGCCTCTGCTCAGCGTAGACAAACTCGATCTACAACTTAACCGGCTCACGATTCACAACCAGCTCTTTGAAGATGCAAAAGACGCCACGCTTTCTGATCTGCGCCTGCGCAACCTGAATCGACTGGAATGGGCGGGGGAAAATCCCGAGGCGCGTCCTCCGACGCAGTTCGAGTTTGCTGCAAAACTTTCACCCGCGGTCGGACAGGTGAATGCGACAGCGACAGTCGCACCGTTCGCCGCTGAGCCTTCGCTGCAACTGCTCATTTCCGCCAGCGGCATTCGCGGCGAGGCATTGACGGAGCTTGCCCCGCCATTGAAACAGTTTATCACCGGCGAACGACTCACCGAAGGCCAATTCGCACTCCAGCTCGACGCGCAGCTTCAGCCCGACCGCCGAGGCGGCGGCCCGCCGGATTACTCACGTGGATTTGGTGCCGATCTGGCCATCACCAACACCGCTTTTCGGCAATCGCCGGAGGGCCAGATCCTGGCGGGGGTGGAGTCGATCCGTGTCGAAGGCATTCGTGTCGAACCACCGACGGGCAATGTGACCGCGAAATCGGTCGAGATCGGCAAACCTGGCGCGTACATCCTGCGGGATGCAGATGGCGTGCAGGTCTTCGGGATTCTGGTCAAACTGCCCTTGCAGAGTCAGAGCACCGACGCTTCAGCCGCGCCGGAGGCGGTTGGCGCGGACGATGCCGCTTCGCAGCCCTCCGTCGCGCGCGGCGAGCCAGCCAATGTTGGTCCGTCTGCAAAGCCCGTCGGCGGCGAAATCCGAATCGACAAGCTTCAGGTCTCGGGGCTGGACGTAA
Source organism: Phycisphaerales bacterium UBA2421 (assembly GCA_002343075.1). Classification (GTDB taxonomy): domain Bacteria; phylum Planctomycetota; class Phycisphaerae; order Tepidisphaerales; family Tepidisphaeraceae; genus UBA2421. Next base: position 86,458 of record DDRH01000067.1, read on the forward strand.
AGATTGAAGATCGCAGCGTAACGCCCGCAACGGTCATCCCTCTCGACTCGCTCGACCTTGAAGCCGACGGGCTAAGCAATCGTGCATTGACCGAACCTCGCCCCATGCGTTTTGCGGTGGTCATGAGCGCGGGGAAGATCGATCTCCCAAAGCCGCTGACCGGCGGGGTTATCTCTGGGGTTCTGGGGGACCTCGGGAGCGTCGTGAGTGGCAGGGCGCAAGAAGTGCCGGCCGAAGCGGAACTGGAGCAACGTGCGCTGTTTTCCCAAGTCGCGGCCAGTGGTCGGGTGGCAATCTTCCCCGAGCCAAAGGGCTGGGTGAAAGCGAGTGTGAACGGCTTGGAACTGTCAGCAATCCGTGGATTCGCCAACGCCGCAGGGGTCACCCTCGGCGGCGGGTTGTTCGATGCGAACATTGATGCGCGCGTCAAGGAAGGTGGCGTCATCGACACTCGCAATCGGCTTGTACTGACCGATCTGAAGCTCTCCGAGCCAGAAAACGGGCCGGTTGCGCGTTTCCTCAAGTTACCCGCCCCGCTGGATGCGGCGATCGGCGCGGTGCAGGATGCAGATGGTTCGATCACGCTGCCTATCAATGTACGAATCGAACAGGGCGCGCTGCAAATGAGCAGCGTTGTGGGCTCTGCCGTCGGGGCTGTCGGGCAGGTGGTGGCGACAGCTCTGGCAAGCGCGCCAGTGAAGATAGTTTCCGGCGTCGGTGGGCTTTTCGGTGACTCAGGAAAGAAACCGAGGGAGCCACGCACCGTAACGGTTCACTTTGCCAACGGCGATGCATCGATCGAAGCAGCAATGCATGCTGCACTTCAACCGCTGTTTGCCGAACTTCGCAAGAACAGAAACATGGAGCTGACCCTGCGCCACGAAATGGCCACCAATGACATCAACATTGTGGCCACCCGCGCAAGCCCCGCTGCGGACGATCTGCAGAGCCTCGTGGAGAAGTTTCGGCAACAGCGGGGTGAGCTGCTCGAAGAGCGAGCCCGACTTGCCGGCACGGCACGGGCGAGCGCGGTAACGATGACGCCCGCGCGCGCTCAGGTGCCACTTGATGCGCTGCGCGAAATCGATCGACGACTTACATCGTTGGAAACATCGCTCGACACTGTACTTGAGCAACTCAAGCCTGGCGCCGAACGACAAGCCGACCGCAGGACCCGCGCCGGTTCGCTGGCATTGGGACGACAGCGCCTGAGCGCAGTGCGCGACATGCTGCTCACGAGCAATGCCCGAGATGCCGCGACGCGCGTACGATCAATTCCCCCGCAGTTTGCCGCCACACCCGATGCAGACAAGGGCCGCGTGGTAATCACGATCATCGAGAAGAAAAAGTAGCGGCAATTCGCCGGCCAAAAAATTCTTTTACTTTCTTCCTCCATTCGCATTGACCCACCGTGGGCGCACTTTCATAGTGTTGCGACTTTTGCTGGCCCGGACTGGACTCTGGTTAAGGACGACCAACCCGCTACGGATGAATGATTCAATTCCGCGCCGTTCTGTTTTTCATCGAGCCTCGAAAGTCGCCTGGAGCGGTGGCCGCGAGGCGTTTTTTGAAGTGAAGGAGAGATGCATGCCAGATCGTCGTCCTCAAGCTGGTTTCATGGAGCAAACTCCGACCTTCATCGAAGCACTGGAGTCGCGCACGCACCTGGCAAACGTAACCGGCGCCATGGCGCAGTTTCAAGCCGTCACACTATCATTCAACGGGCCGCAATCTTCTGAGCTTCAGTCAAATCCCAACCCGTTTCTCGACTACCGACTGCAGGTAAACGTCGTCAGCCCCAGCGGGAAGGGGTACAGCCTGCCCGGTTTCTTCAACGGCGATGGCAAGGGCGGAGGAAGCGGTACAGTCTGGCAGGCCAAATTCTCCCCGGATGAAGTCGGCACATGGCGATACACTGCCAGCTTTCGTGCCGGGAACCAGGTCGCCATCGATCTAAACCCCGCCGCGGGCACCGCTACAAGTTTTAATGGCGACTCGGGCAGTTTTAATGTCGGCCCCAGGCAGACGGCGCAAGGGTTTACTGGTAAGGGCAAGCTCCAATACGTCGGCGGGCATTACTACCGCTTTCAAGACGGCACTTACTACGTGAAAGCCGGCGCAAATGAGCCCGAAAACCTCCTCGGCTACGTCGGCTTCGACAATACGCCAAACGGCTGGCATAAGTATCAACCGCATGTCGCCGACTGGAAAACCGGCGACCCCGACTGGGGCGGCGGCAAGGGCAAGGCGATCATCGGCGCAATCAATTACATCGCTTCCACAGGCCTGAATGCCATGTACTTCCTAACGCAAAACGTGGGCGGCCAGACCAAGGATGTCTGGCCGTGGGCGGGCAACGTCAACCGTGCTGGCTCGCCCAGCAACGACAACACGCACTACGACATCAGCAAGCTCGCCCAGTGGGATATCGTCTTCAACCATATGCAGAAGAAGGGCATCGCGCTTCACTTCATCTTTGCAGAGACAGAGGAAGCGACAAAGAAAGAACTCGACAACGCAACCCTCGGCACCGAGCGCAAGCTCTACTATCGCGAATTGGTCGCCCGCTTCGGCTACCACAATGCCGTCCAATGGAACCTGAATGAAGAGTATAATTGGCGCTACGCCATCCCGCCCGAAACAATCAAGCAGTGGGCAGGATACGTCCGCGCTGTCGATCCGTTTGATCGCCCCCTGACAGTCCACAGCCAGGCCTATCAGCAGCGCACATGGGGCTACTTTGTTGGCGATAATCGGTTTGATTCCACCTCGCTTCAATACTACCAAGATGTCGCCGGATATGGTCGCGAGGTGGAGGTCTGGCGAACCCGCACCACCGCATCCGGCCGGCCCATCGTGGTCTCAATCGATGAGGCGCGTGAAACAACCGACACCAACCAAACCGCGCAGCGAAAAGAGTTTCTCTGGCCCACACTGCTCTCCGGCGGCAACCTGGAGTGGTCCACCATCACCTTTGCCTGGAACGACAACCTCCGTCGCTACGATCAAATCAATCGCGATTCAGGACGCGCCCTGAACTTCATGAAACTCATCCCGTTCTGGCAAATGAACCCCGCCGACGCGCTGGTCACCGGGGAAACCGGCACCTACGGCGGCGCGCAGGTGTTTGCCAAAAACAACGACACCTACGCAATCTACTTTCCCAACGCCACCAGCACTGGTTCCATCAATCTATCCGGCACTACGGGCACCTTTGTTGCCCGGTGGTTCAATCCGCGCACCGGTGCGTTCGAGGGAGCAACCAAGTCCTTCGCCGGCGGGGGCAGCAGGACGATCGGCGCGCCGCCGGCCTCCAGCGCTGATGACTGGACGCTGCTCATCGCCCGCAGCATCACTGGGAACCCCCCGCCAAGCGCTCACCCGCCCGTCACCCCCCCGCTGACCACCCCGCCATCTTCCCTGCCGGGCATCACCCGGCTTCGAGGCATGAACCCCGACACCGGCCAACCCTATGCCAGGCTCGTCAATCTCACGAATAACATGGTCATCAACCTTGCCGATATGCCCACAAGAAGATGGACCGTCGATGCGTCGGTCAGCGGTGCGGCGAAAAGTGTCCGATTCGTACTTAACGGCCGTACCACGACCGAAAACGCCTCCCCGTGGGCCATGGTCGGCGATCATCCCGACGGCCGATTGAAGTGGGAAACCCTGCTACCCGGCACTTACACCCTCTCGGTAACCCCATACACGCAAAGCAACGCCACAGGCACCGCCGGCGCGACGACTACGATCAAGTTTACCGTCGTCAACGCGGCCAACCGCGCCGCATCACCGCCAAGCATCATCCCCAGCGAGGGCAGCGATCTGGCACGGTTGGCCAGCCTCGCGTCATCTGGCGACATCCTCGATTCTTCCGCCTAAATCACCGTTTTTTAGCCCCGGTCAGGCATTCTCAGTCACGCTCTTTCAAAACAGTTCCGCCGGGGTTATACTCCGTCGTTCAAAATCAAACTGCGATCCCGGGGCCATAGTGAAATGGGATCACGCGACCATGGCATGGTTGAATTTGGGGTTCAAATCCCCATGGCTCCACTTACATCAACCGCCGCCCGCATTTTCCTGCGTGCGGCGGTTTTCGTTTGGCGGGGCAGCTTTGCCAATCTCGACGCCGAGACTCGCCGGAATCTGTCATGACCCCTGTCGCACCCCCGCTGTCAACCGCTGGGCAAGACGCAATCACAGGCATCGACGACCGTTCGACCGCTTTGTGCATCACGCGCGCAGAGGCGACAGAATCGGCCCCCTTCAATTACAATCGCCGCCGCCCGCCGGCCCGGTACAGCACATGAATCAGCCTCCCGCCGGTGCCAGTGAAGAAGAGGCCGAGCGACGAATGTCCATCGTGAACAACCGTGCAGATAAATCAAAGGTCCCCGGCTCCTTTCTTTCCCGTGCCGACGTCGCGAGCCGGACGTGCCATAGGCCGGCGAGTGCAATGAGGCGGATGATAAATGAAATCAGTAGTGACCACTTTGATTTCCCCGGCTACGGCGTCCAAGGCTGCCTGAATGGCCAGAGTATCGTCTGTTGTCCCGTCCCCCACCGCGCCGTAGTCCGTTTTAACGATAATCCAAAACATGCTGCCTCCCACACCAAAAAATAGTTGTCACCCGACGCGTTCAGGCGCGCGTTCGGCGTCGTAAGCTAAACCAAATCAATGGAACTAAGGTTGCCGCACCAGTCGGTTCGGGCACACCACGCACCAGCAAAGACGTTATGCTGCCTCTCAGATCTACGTTTTGAGTCGGAATGAACGCTGAAAAGTCAGCTCGCGTAGCAAGCGCCAAGTTTAGAGTTGGTGGCAGACTGTCATCCGCGAACGTGCCCGGTGGGAACGCAATAGAAATTACATATGAAAAACCGTTGTTGATGCTCCAACTGCTCCCAACTTCGTTGATCCCTGTAAGAATCTCACCAAAGCCAGTAAACACGATTGGAGTTGTAGAAGTGGGCCTTGGAGCAGTCCAAGTCAGATAATCATAGTCTCCCAAGGTCGGTGATGCGGCGTTATCCGGGGCTGCAGGATCAAACCGCACGATTGTCACAAACGTGTCGCCCGGAGAGTAAATCGTTCCCGTCGTCTGCGTGTAACCCCCCCTAAACTCAAACTCAATCGGCAGCGCCGCGTTCGCGCGCGACGATACGACCGCGCTCATCACCATCGCAAACAACCCGATCACAATAGCTTTCGCACTCAACATGGCTCACCTCAGAACAAAAAGGATTGGCCCCTTGGAAAACGCGCCCATGACTAACACCGAAACGCAGCCCTGACACCCGCTGCTAGACAGGACGCTAACGCGCCGTTTCACCAAAGCAAGAAAAATCCGGGGAGAATGGGCCGCGCGGCGTCTGTATCGTGTGGCAAATGCCGTTCTTGATGTGTCCAAACCTCGTCCTTGCAACCACGCTTTCGGTCTTCCACAAAAAAACGGAGAGGCCCGCCCGCCACTGATAGCCCTCTATCCGCGCCGCAGCGACTTTCTTCGTTCGACGCGGCGCGGATTCTTTATAAGCGCTGCGCTTTGCGCGACTGCTGGCGCAGCGCGGGGGGTAG
>DDRH01000067.1:92224-97699 GCA_002343075.1 Phycisphaerales bacterium UBA2421
TATGAATGATGAATGGGGAGGACGGTGCGCGCTTGGCCTGGGTGCCCTGAAATGCCCGGAAATGCCCGATTTTTGAAAATAGCGGGAACTACTTAGCCTGAGAATTTTTCGCTCCTGCATGTGGAGGCTTGCTGCGCGGGTGGTGGTCGTCGGGTCGTACGGCGGCACTTGTGGCGGTAGCAATCGGCGTTGTCACGGCCCGGTTGCTTCCCCAGAACGCGGCGGGGACAATCGCTTGAATGTCTAAGCCGCTTATCGTTTCGACCTGGTCGTTTGGCCAGCGCGCCAACCGCGCCGCGTGGCCTATTCTCTCTGCGGGCGGGAGTTCGCTGGATGCGGTTGAGGCGGCGGCACGGGATGCTGAGGCGGATCCGGAGAACCATACCGTGGGGCTCGGCGGGTACCCGGACGCATCCGGGCGGGTGAGCGTGGATGCGTGCATCATGGTTGCACCCTCGCGGCGAGGGGCGGTGGCGGGTGTGCGGCACCACCTGCACCCGATCAGCATTGCGCGAAAGGTGATGGAGCATACGTCGCACGCGCTGATTGTCGGCGCGGATGCCGATGAGTTTGGATCGCGGTATGGATTGCCGACGCAGGATCTGCTCACGCCCGCCGCTCACGAGGCATGGACGCGTTGGAAACTAAGCAAGGACAAGCCGACCGGGCCGATCGCCAACATTGAAGAGAGCAAGACCTGGCCGGACGAAGAAGCGACGCACGATACGATCGGCGTGTTGGCGATCGACGTGCGTGGAGATCTGGCCGGGGCGTGTACCACCAGCGGGCTGGCGTTTAAGATTCCAGGGCGTGTGGGCGATTCGCCGATCGTCGGACACGGGCTGTACGTTGACCCCGTCGCGGGGGCGGCGGTGTGCACGGGGCACGGCGAGCTGGTCATGGGCGTCTGCGGCAGTTTCCTGGCGGTGGAGCAGATGCGCCGGGGCGCAACGCCCGGCGAGGCGGCCGCGGCGGTGATCGAACGCATTCGCGCCTGCTTCGATCTTCGCGACGACGATCAGGTGGGCGTGATCGCGCTCGGCAAAGACGGCCGCTGGGGCAGCGCATCGATCAAGGCTGGTTTCCGCGTGGCGGTGAAGTCGGGCGAGCGGGATGAGCTTGCCGACGCGGGCACCTGACGGCTTGGCGGGCACGGAAAGAGACCGATTTCGCGCGCGGTGGGATGCGGCTTGGAGAGCGAGTGTTCGCCTCGGCGGTTTCTCGACCCTTTGCGTTGGTGGTAAGGTAAGAGCACCATGACGACAGCCGAACTTCAACATAAAGACCGTGAACACCATCTTCACCCGTTCACGCACCACAATGACATGCACCAGTCTGGCACGCATGTCATCACCGGCGGTGAAGGGTGCTTCTTGTTTGACTCCGAAGGCCGGAAGTTGCTCGATGGGTTGGCGGGGTTGTGGTGTGTCAATGTCGGCTACGGCCGTAGCGAAATCACGGAGGCAGTCTATCGGCAGATGCAGAAGCTGCCTTACTACTGCAGCTTCTTTAACAGCACCACGGAGCCGGCGATCGAGCTTGCCGAGCGCCTGGCCGGCTTGGCGCGAGGCACGCGCCTGACGCATACGATTTTTTCCAACAGCGGATCGGAGGCCAACGAAAGCGCGATGAAGCTGATTCGCGGGTATTGGAAGATAAAGGGCAAATCGCCAAGGAAAACCAAGATTCTCTCGCGCACGTTTGCATATCATGGTGTGGGGATTGCATCGACAAGCCTGACAGGCTTGCCGAGTTGCTATGCGCCTTTTGACCTGCCGCTGCAAGGATGGATTCATGTGCCGGGGCCATATTCGTGGGGCGCGAACAACGGAATGACGCATGAGCAATATGGCAATTGGTGCATTGATGAAACACGACGGATCATTGAGCGCGAAGGCGCTGACACGATCGCAGCGATGTTTGTGGAGCCGATTCAGGGGGCAGGCGGAGTGATTGTGCCGCCGGCGGGATATCTCGCGGCGCTTCGGCAGTTGTGCCGCGAGAATGATATTTTGTTCGTTGCCGATGAGGTGATTAGCGGCTTTGGCCGGCTGGGCGATTGGTTTGCCAGCACGATGTGGCAACTCGATCCCGACCTGATGACGCTGGCGAAGGGCATCACCAGCGGCTATCTCCCGCTGGGCGCGACGATGGTGAGCAGGGATTTGACCGAGGTCCTAAACACCGGCGGCTATCTTGCGCACGGCTTCACCTATAGCGGTCACCCGGCCACCTGCGCCTGTGCGCTGGCGAATCTCGATATCATCGCGAATGACAAACTGATCGAACACACTCGAGACGTCGCCGGGCCGTACATGCAACGGAAACTGGCGGAACTGCAAAGCCATCCGGCGGTGGGCGAAGTTCGCGGGTGTCAGCTCATCGGCGCGATCGAACTGCTCCCGCGCGGGGGAAGAGGAGAATTGGCGAAGAACCCAAACCAGCTCGGCGTGAAAGCGGCCAACATCGCGAGAAAACACGGAGTGATCGTGCGAGGCATTCGCGACCTGATTGCGATGTCGCCACCGCTGATCGTAACGACGGCGGAACTGGATCAGTTGTTTGATGCGGTGGGGACGACGCTGGATGAGTTGTGGTTGTAAGCTGAGGAAATGACGATCCATGAGCACTCTCTACGCAAGCATTCGAGCGGCGATCGCCGACGAGCGATTGCTGATCTCGTACCACGCCGACGAGCGGTGCGAAGAGCGCTCCCTGACGCCGTGGCAACTAATCGGCGAGTTTGATTCGGCCGAAGTTATTAAGGAAGTACCTGATAGCCAACCGAATCCTACGATTCTTGTCCGACAGCGATTGGCAGATGGTACAATCATTCTTGTTGTGTGGGCTTGGCTTCAGGCAGAGTCCAAAGCATTGATGGTCACGGCGTTCGAGCCAGATTGACGAGCAATATTATGGAAATGAAGCGAGAGAAGCGGAAACGATGGGTGCAGCGGGGGCGCTACGCGGTGGAGTTGGACATTGAGGTCGTGTACCCGATGTCGGCCCCTGAAACTGCATGTATCGAACCCGCCACGGCGAAATGGATCGACGAAGTTGCCCGCCGCGCCGCCGCGGGAGACTTGGCGTACTTGAAGTCGGTGGGGAGAGTGTTTGAAGCGGTAGCGGCGTGATCGTGCGCGGCATCCGCGACTTGATTCGAGTCAGCGAGAAAGCCGACGATGGAAGTTACTCTGCGGATGTCCCTGATCTTCCCGGCTGCACGTCGGCTGGCGATGAGGTTGACGAAGTGAAGCAGCGTATCACAGAAGCCGTTTCGCTTTATCTTGGAATGCTCCCCGATCAAGGCGCACTTGTTCCATCTGTGATGTCGGCGATTGGCGTCGCGGAAAGGACGTGACGCCAGGAGGGTGCAGGGTTTCATACTATCCACGCAGCGGCGGCGGACTCTTACCGCTGGCTCTGCCTCCAAGCCACGAAGGCGTGACCGCCAAAGAGGATCATCGCAAGAATCGACGCGAGGATGATGCGCGCCCAAGGGACCCAAAACTTAGGATACAGAGAGGCGTCGAAGAATGAACGCCATGCCCAGACCATCAGGCAAGCAACGATCCAAAACTCGATCATGACAACCACCGCGTGTATGCACAGCTTCTCTCGCACAATCTGATTCTGCGCGCTGTCTACCGCATGAGCCGATTCCCGCAGAGGTTTGAATCGAGTATTTTCTCCAAGTCCGTGCTTACTCCTTCGCAACACCTCTCCCCCGCCGACCGCCAGCGATTGCTGCCGCGGCCGACGTTTGATGATGCGCTGCCGGTGGTGCAGCAGCGGGAAAGCATCGGCAAGGCGATCATGGAGAATCAGGTCGTCGTGCTTTGCGGCGAGACCGGTTCTGGCAAGACCACCCAACTGCCAAAAATCTGCCTGGAAGTTGGCCGGGGTGTCAACGGAATTATTGGTCACACGCAACCGCGCCGCATTGCTGCAAGGTCGGTCGCCGTTCGGCTGGCAGCGGAGTTGCAGAGCGGCATCGGACATGTGGTCGGGTACAAGGTGCGGTTTAGCGATCACGTTACGCCGAATTGCTACATCAAGCTGATGACCGACGGTATCCTGCTTGCCGAAACGCAGGGGGACGCACTGCTCCGGCAGTACGACACGCTGATCATCGATGAGGCGCACGAACGATCGCTCAATATCGATTTTCTCATCGGCTACCTGAAGCAGCTTTTGCCCCGCCGACCTGATCTGAAGCTCATCATCACGAGTGCAACGATTGACCCACAGCGGTTTAGCAGGCACTTTGGGGGCGCGCCTGTGCTTGAAGTTTCCGGGCGCACCTACCCGGTTGAAACGCGCTATAGGCCGCTAAACTCCGAGAATGACGAAGACGCAGAGCTGCAACTCCCCGAGGCCATTCTCGCCGCGGTTGACGAACTGGCTGCTGATGGTCCGGGCGACATGCTGATATTTCTGCCGGGCGAGCGCGATATCCGCGACACCGCGGAGCTGTTGCGAAAACACCATCCGCCGCAGACGCAAATTCTTCCTCTCTATGCGCGGCTGAACTTCGAAGAGCAGATGCAGGTGTTTCAGCCCAGCCCTCATCGTCGCATCGTGCTCGCGACAAATGTCGCCGAGACAAGCGTGACGGTGCCGGGTATCCGTTACGTGATTGACCCGGGACTGGCCCGGATGAGCCGATACAACGCGCGCACGAAAGTGCAGCGGCTGCCGATTGAGACAATCAGCCAGGCGAGCGCCAATCAGCGCGCTGGCCGCTGCGGGCGGGTGGGACCGGGCATTTGCATTCGACTCTACAGCGAAGATGACTTCGCCCGCAGAGAGACATTTACGCAACCAGAAATCCTGCGAACCAATCTCGCCGCGGTGATATTGCAGATGGCGGCGCTGCGTCTGGGCGATGTCAGTCAGTTTCCCTTTATCGATCCACCTGACCCGCGGCTTGTGCGCGATGGCTACGCAACCCTGCACGAATTGGGAGCGATTGACGAACATAACGTGCTGACCTCGATCGGTCGCAAGCTGGCGCGCCTGCCGGTCGATCCTCGCATCGGCAGAATGGTGCTCGCGGCGGTGGAGGAAGACTGCCTTGCCGAAGTGCTGGTGGTCGCGTCGGCGCTGAGCGTACAAGATCCACGCGAACGGCCCTTTGACAAGGCCGACACTGCCGACTTTCACCACGCACGTTTCAAGGATGATCAGAGCGACTTCATCAGCTACCTGAAGCTTTGGGACTACTACCACGACCGGGCGAAGCACCTCAGCCGGAGTCAACTTCGGAAACTCTGCAAGGCCGAGTTCTTAAGCTACGTTCGCCTTCGCGAGTGGCATGAGGTGCATCACCAGCTAAGGACCATCGTCGCCGAGCTATCCCTGCCGCGGCAGCGAAAAAGGCGCCACCGGCCAAGGCCCCGCTCCTCCCCAGAACTCCGCTCGCGGCCACCGATCGATGGCGGGAATTGATTCTGCCTCCTGCGCATCTATACT
>DDRH01000067.1:97852-124981 GCA_002343075.1 Phycisphaerales bacterium UBA2421
TACCCAGCCCACCGCCCCGCCACTCCAGCAGAGATCGCCGCCGCCGCTCGGTGGGTGCGAGATGAGTTTCCAGTGGCCGATTACATTGACTCGTGGTCGTTAATCTACACCTATCCGTGGATGGCCAAGTTGCTGAGCCGGCACGTCGCCCCGGGCGCGCGGATTCTTGATTTCGGTTCAGGCCCCGGCGATGTGTCGGCGTTTCTGTCAAAAATCGGCTACCGCTGCACCGCCGCCGACGACTTGCAGGATCCCTGGCACCTCAAAGACGATAACACCACGAAGATCCTCGACTTCAATCGCCGTGCGGGCGTTGAGTTTAGGGTGCTAAAGCAGGACGATGCCTGGCCGTGGCCTGAGCCAGCGTTTGATTTGATGCTCGCACATCATGTTTTTGAGCACATCCAGAATTCGCCCCGGCCGCTCCTGAACCTGTTAATCGGTGCCGTTAAGCCGGGAGGATTACTGGTGATTTGTGTTCCCAATGCGGCCAACCTTCGGAAACGAATTGCGCTGCTCCGCGGGCGAACAAACTATCCTCCTTACGTTCATTTTTTCTGGAACGAGGGCACCTGGCGCGGGCATGTGCGCGAGTACGTTCGCAGCGATCTGGAAGAGATGGCACGGTTTAGCGGCCTGCAGCAGGTGGAGTTGGGCACTTACGATTACCTGGCCGGCTCGGTTTCGGGGTTGAAGCGGAAGCTGTGGAACGTAGCAACGACGTTCGTTCCCTCTGGGCGTGATTCCTGGTATCTGGTTATGCGCAAGCCCGAGGGTTGGCAGGCCCCCACGACGCTTGACCCCGCCGACCCCGCTGCCGCGCGATTGGCACGCATTTTTCATTGAGCACCGTCCTCGGCGAGCGCCGTCATCGGCCCGCGATTGAGAACCACGAATGAACGATTCCGCGGAAACAGTGACGCAACCACCAGCGCAAGCGCGGCAGTCAACACGCTATGTGGCTTGCTCATGCCCATCACGGGCGTTGCGACTGCGTGGTCGGCGGCGCAGAAGGCCCACCTACGATCGCCCCCTGGCCCATCGGACCAAACCGCCGGAGAAATGCAACAAACTGCGAAGTCTCTTCCTCGAGCCGCTGATACTGGACCTCTACCTGTGATTCGATGTTCTTCCGATCGGCTTCCAACTTTTCTTTTTCAGTCTCGAGCATCGTCTCCAGCTTCTCGATCCGTAGTTCACGCTGCTTGAGACCCACCTCTACCAACTCCTTCACCTTTGCCAGCAATCGCTTCTTAACCTCTTCATCGCCCCCGCTGCGATTGAACTCCCTGCGGAGGCTCATGAACTCGTCGCGCAGCCGCATCTGCTGTGCCAGCACCTCGTAAAGGCGTTCGTCGCCAGACTTCCTGGCATCAAGCATAAGCTTGAACCCCATCTGCATTCGCGGCGGCATGCGCCGCTGGCGCTCCTCGGGCATTCGCGACCAGAGTCGATCAAGATTGGGCATGTTCTGCTCAATAAACGCCAGCGCTTCGCTCATCTCATCATCCGTCAATTGCCGGGACGGCGCAGTGCGGCGCTGTGGCGCGGTCGCGGGATCATTGGCGGTGCCCGCCGCAGGGTCGGTCGCGGGGTTGGTCGCGCCGTCTTCGGAGTCTGCGCCGTAAATCCGGTCGGCATCGGCAGCAACGGGTCTTCCTTGTGCCAGAACAAGATTCCCGGCGCCCATCGCTAACGTGAGCGCAACCACCAGTCCGAATCGGATTCGAATGTCTTTCATTGAAGTGCCCTTGATAATGCGATCAGCTTGCTCATTTCTTCTTCCAGTTCGCCAAACGAGTCGCTGTCGCGCACGGCCAGTTCGATATCGGGTGCCGCTTCATTGTCGTCGGGCGCATCCCAGACCGGCATGCGCGGCGTATCGCTGTCGTCGTGGTGCGCCAGCGTGCCGTCGGCGTTTCGATCAAACGAGAGGTACCACAGCCCAAGCCCCACCAGCACAACCGCGGCCGCGGTCAATGGGTAGAGCCAGAATGGTACACGGCGAACTCTCAGCCGCGCGCTCTGGGGAGTCTGATTGATCGAACGGTCGATATGCCATTGTCGGAGCGATCGAACCGTCTCCCGTTCCGCCGAACGAAGCCGCACCTCAATTGGCTCGGCCGCATCAAGACCCGCAAGGCCCTGGTTGAGAGACGAATCTGCCTCTCGCAGCGCCGCCAGATGGTCACGAAGGTCAGCATCGGCCTCCAGACGCTTTTCGAGCGCCTGCCTCGGTGCCGGGGGCATTTCGTTCGCAAGATAGAGCAGCAACTGCGCTTGCTCGGGATTGTCGTCTACATCGTTCATGCGGTTCTTGGCTCTTCAAGCAGTTGTTTGAGTCTGACCATGGCCTTGTGCATACGGCCCAAGGCAGTGTTGAGCGGGCAGCCGAGCATCTCGGCGATTTCGACGAACTTCATTTCGCTATAGTACCTCAGCAGCAACACCTGTCGCTGCGAATCTGGCAACTGGTCAATGGCCCAGCGAAGCTTCTCGACGTGCTCAGCCGTTTCTGGCACAGCCGCGGCATCGGCTGCCTCGGTTTCCGTGACCAGTCGCAAGCCATCATAGGCTCGATGCTCGCGTCCCTTTGATCGCCACAGATCATTTGACTTATTGGTGGCGATGCGAAACAGCCACGCCTTAAAGCCACCCGGCCCCGCGCCGCTGGTGAACTTGTCCAGGTGTTCAAGCACGCTCAGCCAGGTCTGCTGATAAACGTCCTCGGCCACCTGCTCGCTGCGCGTGAGTCGCTGCAGGTAGCGAAGCAGTTGCTCCGAGTACCGCCTGGCCAGCGACTCACCCGCGATCACATCGCCGTCGCGCAATCGACGGGCGAGCAATTCATCTGTCAATTGCTCGCCGGCCGGCTCGGTTGTGCGAACAAATGTCACCGCCATACGATCAATCCGGCCTTCACCCTCTACAACGCACTGAACGCCCCATTATTTCCCATCAATGCACCGAATCGTGCCTGAGATAAACCCGTTCATTTACGCGACTTACGTCGCTTGACCGGCGATGCCCGCGCGACCCGCTTTACCGGACGGCTCACTTCAGGCTTAAACGCATCCCGGTCTGCCCCCGCCGGGGGCTTGGGCACGGTGCCGCGCGCTTCTTTTCCACGCACATGCAGCCGGATCGGCACTTCCGGGTAGGGCAGCAACTCACGCAACCGGTTCACCAGGTATCGCTGGTAGGACGTCGGGAAGTTATCTTCATGATTCACCTTGAGCACAATTGTCGGCGGCGACACATCGATCTGCGTGGCGTAATACACTTTCGGCCGCTGTCCCTTTTTCGTCGCCGGGGCGCGCTCGCTGAGTGCCTGCTTGAGGGCATCATTCAGCTTGCTCGTGGTCATGCGCTGGCTGGCCTGCTTGAAGAGATGCTGCGCTAAGTCAACGAGTGCCCGCACATTGCGGCCGTCTCGCGCGGTAATGAACGCGATCGGCGCGTAATCCAGGTGCCGCAATGACTTGGTGAGGTACTCGCCGTATTTCTCCATTAACACATCATCCCGCAGAGGCTCGCCGGGTAGCTGATTTCTCAATGCCTTGGCAATATCCCACTTGTTCACCACCAATATCACCGGCTTGTGCTGTTCGACGATGTACGAGGCAAGCTTCTTATCAGGTTCGCTCACATCCTCCGCAGAATCGATCAACTGCAGCACCACATCCGCCCGGCGAATCGACCGTTCGGCGCGATGGAAACTGTAGAACTCAATATCATCGTTCACCATATGGCGCTTCTTGCGCACGCCGGCCGTGTCGATGACCACGAGCGTCTTGCCTTCTTTCTCAAATCGCACGTCAACGCTGTCGCGGGTGGTTCCGGGCACTTCGCTGACAATCACCCGGTCACTTTCCCCCGCTTTGCCCGGACCGCGCCTGTCGGCGTTCTCGCCTTCGAACAGCTTCGCAATCGCGTTCACCAGCGTGCTCTTGCCGGCGTTCCGCTTACCCACGATCGCAATGTGCATCTGGGGCGACGGCAGATCCTTCGGTGCCTTGCTCAAATCAACCGCAGCCACGACCTGTTCCGCGAGCACATCGAGCTGCCGGCGATTGATGGCGCTGACGGCGATCGGCGTGCCAAAGCCCAGCCGTGCGAAGTCTGCCGCGACGGTCTCCATCTTTGCGTTATCTGCCTTGTTGGCGACGAAAATGACCTTTGACGCGAGCTTGCGCAGCAGTTGGGCTATCTGTTCGTCGCCTGCAGTCAGCCCTGCGGTGCAGTCTACGATGAACATCACCGCATCGGCCCGCGCCATCGCGATTTCAATCTGATGCTTGATATGATCGGTCAGCCCCTGATCGTCGTGAAAACCATACCCGCCGGTGTCAACAAGCTCGGTCCATTTGCCGCCGACATGCCACGGCGTGGAGATACGGTCGCGCGTCACACCGGGCATATCCTGCACGATGCTGATGCGCCGGCCCGTGAGTGCATTGAGCAGTGATGATTTGCCTACATTGGGCCTTCCGACGATTGCAATAACGGGCATTCTAGCCATTTGACAGGTTGTCGGCGTTCGGGCGTCGGCTGTCAAATCGCCGCGGGGCGCGACGCCGCCGGTGGTGTTACCCCCGGTTGTGCTACCCGCAGACGCGCACCAGCGCAAAGCCGTCGTACCCTTTCGCGCCCACCGTCTGAATGGCAGTCGCGCTGACGCTACCACTGCCGCCGACCATCCTGTTAAACTCTTGAATGCCCTGAACGTCCGCATCGCGAGAGGCGGCGTCCGCCACGCGCCCGCTGCGGATGACATTATCGACGATGATGATGCTTCCCGGGCGCGACAACTTCAGTGCCCACTCGAAATAAATCGGCGTTGACTTCTTATCAGCGTCTATAAACACCAGATCAAATGGCCCGGCATTCTCGGCATGCAACTGTGGCAGGATGTCACGCGCATCGCCGACGCACTGATTCACCCGGGCGCTTAACCCGGCGCGGTTGACGTTCTGTCGCGCCACCTCGGCATGGCGCGGATCAAACTCAATCGTGAAGAGACTTCCGTCGGCTGGCAGTGCACGGGCCATCCAGATGGCGCTGTATCCGGCAAGCGTGCCGACTTCGAGCACCCGCCTGGCCGCCAGCATCTGCACGAACAGTTGCAGCAACTTCCCCTGCGCCGCCGAAACGCTGATCGCCGGCAGGCCCGCCGCTTTTGCGTCGATCTGCGTCTGCCGCAACACATCATCTTCGTTAATGAGCGTCGAGACGATGTACTCGTCCACCGCCCGGAACAGTTCAGTCGTCATCGCCGCTGTCATACCCGCTCGCGGGGCGATTTGTAGCGTGGAGATGCGATGATCGTGAAGTTTTTCTCGAACTCATGTTCCCGGACCTACATTGATATCTTTTTCACGATGTTGCATTTCATCCCGCAGCACAAGTAACCTTTCTATTGCCACTTCACAGGAGACGCGCTCGCGTCCGTGATCCGTCGCGGCCGGGGAGAAGGCTACGAAAGGAACTTCGCATGCACACCGCAATCGACATCCTGCGAGAGAAGGGCGGTGGCGTTTACTGCACCACCGCCGCAGCACGCGTCATCGATGCCATTCATCAGATGAACCGCCACAAGATCGGCGCGCTCGTCGTCATGGCCGATGAACACGTCGCCGGAATCTTCACCGAACGCGATGTACTCCGCAGGGTCATCGGCGAAGGCATTGACGCCCGCGAGTGCGCCGTCGGACAGGTTATGACCAGCGAAATCGTCCTCTGTCGCCCCGAAACACCCATGGACGAAGTCTCCGCAATCATGCAGCAGAAGCGCGTGCGACATCTGCCGGTCATCGATCTCGATGGCCACCTGCATGGCATGATCAGCATCGGCGATGTCAACGCCTGTCACGCCTCCGAACAGGAGATGCAGATTCACTGCCTTAACGACTATATCTACGGCCGAGCCTGAGCGCGGGTCTGCGGAGGACCAACGCTCAACACCAAGCCGCGGGGCAGTTATTCAACTCTCCGCGGCTTTGGTACTTT
This sequence comes from Phycisphaerales bacterium UBA2421, assembly GCA_002343075.1. Classification (GTDB taxonomy): domain Bacteria; phylum Planctomycetota; class Phycisphaerae; order Tepidisphaerales; family Tepidisphaeraceae; genus UBA2421. Next base: position 103,862 of record DDRH01000067.1, read on the forward strand.
TTACATTTCCCGGAGCGTCTCCGTGCGTTGAACGCCCCCGCCGTTCGGCTAACCTTGCATTCCAGCATGCATAAACGTCCCGGCAGTCGCCCCACCCGCACGCAGCCCAGTCGCGCGCCCCGACATCTCACAAAGCCCCCGCTGCGCCTCCAGCCCACCACGCTCTGGGATTATCCTTCACAAGATTACGGCGACGCCCAGCAGGGCCTGCCCGGCTACAAGGGGGCCACTCCCAGCTATATCATCTGGAATCTCCTTCAACGTTACACAAACGAAAACGATCTCGTTGTCGATTGTTTCTGCGGCAGCGGCACCACGCTCGATGTCGCCCGCGACCTCAACCGCCGCGCCCTCGGGTATGATGTTCACCCCGCCCGCAAAGACATCTTCCGTGTCGACGCCCGCAAGCTTCCCCCCGAGCTCACCAGCAAAGTCGATTTCGTCTTCATCGATCCCCCCTACGGCACGCACTTGGATTATGGCAACGACCCGCGCGATATCGGCAAACTCGACGCCGCCGACCCCGCATACTACACAGCCATGGATCAGGTATTTTCAGAGATCCACCGCCTGCTCAAGCCCGCCCACCGCATGGCGCTCTACGTCAGCGACAGCTACGTCCACGGCCAGGGCTTTCATCCCATCGGTTTTGGCCTCTTCTCTCTGCTGTGCAAGCGTTTCACCGCCATCGATATCATCAGCGTGGTCCGCCACAACAAGACTCTGGAAATGGGCAACTACCGCAAAGCCGCCGAAGAGGGCAATTTCTTCCTTCGCGGGTTTAACTATTTGTTTGTGATGGAGAAGGTGTAGACGTAGTTGTCGGTTGTTACTTGCCAGTATCGCAACCAAGATGCGATCAGAATCTGCCGCGGCAGCGGGGAGTTCTTGACTGCGCGGGGCGGGCCTAGCTCTCCCCGCTGCGTGTAAACGCACGGATGCCACCTGCGGTACTGTCGCTGCGCTGGAAATTTGGGGCGGTCCGTTTGGGGAGTTGTGATTGCACAGCGATTTGTAGATAATTCCACTTCGGGCTTGACCAAAATCATTCTTTTGGAGCGTGTATGCGGCGAATCTTGTTGGCGGTGCTCGCGGGGATGTGCTTCGCAGGTTTCCTAGCGGTGTCGGCGGTGCAGGGGCAGGAGGTGCGGCCGCACATTCTTTACATCCTTGCAGACGACCTCGGATGGAAAGACATGGGATTTCAGGGGAGCCCCGACATCAAGACGCCCAACCTCGATCGCCTGGCCGGCGACGGGGTGCAACTTGACCAGTTTTATGTGCAGCCATTTTGTACGCCCAGCCGAGCCGCGCTGATGACGGGAAGGTACCCCTTCCGGTATGGGCTTCAGACGATCGTGATTCCCAGCCAGGGGACGTACGGCCTGTCAACCGAGGAGCGGACGCTGCCCGAGATTTTGAAGGCCGCCGGGTATCGCACGGAGATGATCGGGAAGTGGCACCTGGGGCATGCCGACCGCAAGTACTGGCCCCGGCAGAGGGGTTTTGATTACCACTACGGGGCGGTTCTGGGCGAGATCGACTATTTCACCCGCGAAGCCCACCATGTGCTGGACTGGCAGCGGAACAACGAAGAGGTGAAGGAGGAGGGATACAACACCCAGTTGATCGGTGCCGACGCCGTGCGGCGCATCGGTCAGCACGACCCGCAAACACCACTCTTCATGTATCTCGCCTTTACAGCGGCACACACGCCCTACCAGGCGCTGCCTGAGTATCTTGAGAAGTTTGGCCACATTGAGGAGGAGACCCGCCGCACCTACGCCGCCATGATTGCTTGCTTCGACGATGAATTGGGCAAAGTGCTCGACGCGCTGGAGGCGCGCGGAATGCGCCAGAATACGCTTATCATCTTTCACAGCGACAATGGCGGGACACGCGACGCGGCAATGACAGGGGAAAGCAAGGTCAAGGTTGTTCCGTGTGACAACGGCACCCTGCGGGCGGGAAAAGGATCGCTCTATGAGGGTGGGGTTCGAGTTCCGGCGATCGTCAATTGGCCCGGCAGGCTTCAACCGGCGAAGATCGGGGAGTTAATTCATGTCGTCGATATGCTCCCGACGATTGCGGGAGTGGCCTCGGCCACCACCGAGGGCACAAAGCCCCTGGATGGCATCAACGTCTGGCCGGCCATCGCCGAGGGCAAACCCTCCGGCCGGACGGAAATTATTCACAATGTGGACCCCTTCGGAGGGGCTGTGCGCCAGGGCGAGTGGAAACTGGTTTGGAAGGCAGTGCTGCCGGCCAGGTTGGAGTTGTTCAACATCGCAGCCGACCCGGATGAGAAGCACAACGTAGCCGAGGCCAACCCGCAGGTGGTGGCCCGATTGCGCGCCCGAATCGAAGAGATGGTGGCGCAGTCTGAAAAGCCGCTGTTCATGTCCGCGGCGATGGACGCGGTGTTCAAGGGCATATTCGGTCCCGCGCCCATCCCCACCGATGAGCCTGGAGCCACCACAGAACCTTAAACCGATCGCCCGTCGTTTCTTGCCCACCGCGCAATTGGCAACCCGCGCCGGCGGTCGAAACGGGCGATGCAGAATGCTCAGCGGCCGATTAAATCGAAGCAGAATCTGGTCGCTGGCGCGGTTTCCCGGGCGGAATGGCTTTCCTAGTTTCCGGGGTCGAGAGAAAAATCTGTTGGCGAACCGGTTTTTCTGTACTCTTTTCAGGGGTCGGTGGTATGATCTCTTCCGGCGGTGGCTTGCAAACTGCAATTCGACGCCGCATAGCCGCCGTCGGGCGGTTCACTTCTTGGACTGTGGAGGAGATATCATGAAAGTGCAGACGAAATGGTTCTTGTATGGGCTTACCGGCTCACTCGCGCTGGCATTGCCGGCTTTTGCGGCCCCGATCACGGTCGTTAACGATAGCTGGGCCGACGGCGGCCGCGACAATGGCGCCGACCCACTGGATTCCAACTGGTGGACCTCCGCGGCGTCGGCAGGCATTGAAGTTTCCACGGGAATGCTGGGGATGGTGACTGGCACCTCCGGCCGGGGCATTCACACCGTCTTTCCGACGCAAACGCTGAGCAACATTGGCGACAGCCTTACAGCGACTTATACGTTTACCACCCCTACCACGATCGGCACCGGCCAAACCGGCGGTTTCCGGGTTGGCCTGTTCGATACACTCGGCCGGGCTGGCCTAGATGGCGATATCGCTGCATCAACGGGAACGCCCAACTCGCTCTATGGGTTCTTTGGAACAAACACCCCCGGCCTGCCGGGCTACATGATGGATATGGATGTTGGCACCGGCGCAGAAGACCTGTCGTTCCGGCAGCTCGATCCCGCCGTCACCGCAACTACTCCGACGGGCCGGCTTCTCGGCACGGCCACCGGATTTACGCAGATCTCGCCCACCGGCCCTGACGGCGTTTACACCTTCGCGCCCAACACCAGCTACACCGGCTCGATGACGCTGCTGCGCATCAGTGCCACCGAACTGGAGATAAGCGGGTCGCTGGGAGCCGCCACGCACAGCGTGACGGATGTGTTTGACTCCACCAGCTACGGTATGCTTGCGTTCTGGGCGAATTCAAACGTTTTCGGATCGGTGTCCACTCCCGGCTCTGCCAACAACGGCATCGATTTCACAAACGTCACGATCACATTCACACCCGTACCCGAGCCGGGCACCGCAGCACTTCTGCTGGCTGTCTCGGGAGCAATGCTGCGGCGGCAACGCCCCACCCGCTGACCGAACTCAGTATCCGCCCAGCTTGGGCGAGCCATTTTGATTTGTACTGATCAGATCCCCCGGGCGCAATGACGGCGCACGGGGGTTCTCTTTCGCAAGAAGGTCATTGGCGGCTCGGTGCGTGACTGAGGCTGACTCGCGCGGTGAACCGCCGATCAGACTTTCGCCTCCACGCTGTCGAAAATGTCCAGCGATTCGTTATCGGCGGTATCCGTGCCTGCACCGCCGAAGATGCTGTCTTTAAGGCTGTCGCGGTTGAAGAAGCGGTCGTTGCCGTCTTCGCCGAGCAGACTGTCCGAGCCGGGACCGCCGCGTAACGAATCGTTGCCCTTGCCACCGAGGATGGTGTCGTTGCCACTGCCACCGTCGATACTGTCATTTCCACCCCGGCCTTCGAGGCGGTTGCCGGCTGATGTGCCGACGATGGTATCGTTCCCTTCGCCACCGATGACCGTTTCGATATCGGAGCGGACATTGTCGGTTCCACCCGGCCCGCCGTCGTTGGCGAGATTGTCGAGCTTGACCGTGAGATTGATAGGTGCCCCGGTGAAGTCGGCCGTATCGTTTCCAGCGCCGCCGATGTAATCATCAGCTCCCGCGGCGCCGTCGATGTTGTCGTTGCCGTCTCCGCCTTCCATGCGATCATTGCCGTTTTCGCCACGCAGTCGATCGTCTCCCGCGCCGCCGAGAAGGGTGTCGTTGCCGCCGGCCGCAAGGATCGTGTCGTTGCCGCCACGCCCGTCAAGCAGATTGGCGACGACTGATCCAGTTATGAGGTCGGCCTTCTCGCCACCGATGACGTTTTCGACATCCGATCGAACATTGTCCGTGCCACCGGTTCCTCCATCGTTGGCGACATCGTCCAGCGAAACAAAGAGGTTGACCTGGGCACCGGAGAAGTCGGCGGTATCGATTCCTGCTCCGCCGTTGAAGTCATCCTTGCCCGCAGCGCCGTCGATATTGTCGTTGCCGCCGCCGCCGAACATGCGGTCATCGCCATCTTCGCCGCGGAGCCGGTCGTTGCCTGCTGCAATGCCCGGCGCTTCCTCGTTATTAAAAAGGTCGTCGCCGAAGTCTACCTCGAATATTGAAATGAAGCCCCGGCCTTGTCCGTCAAACAAATCGCCGTACAGTCGATCGTTGCCGGTTCCACCGAGAACAGTATCGGAGCCGCTGCCTCCGACCAGGGTGTCGCTGCCCGAGTTACCAATGATCGAATCATTTCCGGCGCCACCGAGCAAAAGATCGCTGGTAGAAGCGCCGATCAGGGTGTCATTACCTGACCCGCCGACCGCCTCGGTAAGCCCGCCGAGGTCATTGCCCGTGATGGTGATCTTGTCATTGCCAGCATGACCGAACACGATGATGCCTTCTAGGCGCCTGCTGCCGGTTACACTCTCCAGATCACGAAGCAAGTGGGTCACCGACACAACGTTGATGATTCCATTGATATTCGAGATTACAAAATTCCCTGAGATGCCTGCCGAGATGACGTCGTTGCCCGATGTTCCATCGATGACTGCATAAGCGCCAGCCAGATTCTGGGCTGAGATGATTGAGTTTCCGTTTTCCACGTCGCGAAGATCGATGGGTTCCAGCGCGCTGTTATAGTCGACTGCCGCACTATCGATGCCATTGCCGCCACGGACAGTATCACGGACGCCATCGACGTTAAAAAGGAAGTCATTGCCGTCGCCGCCGTCCATGCTGTCGCTGCCTCCTTCGCCGGTGAGGTAGTCGATGCCCGCGCCGCCAAAGATGGTATCTGCGCCATCTTCTGCGTAATCGGTATCGTTATCGTCCCCGTAGAGTACATCGCCGTCGTCACCCCCGCTGATGCTGTCATTGCCGAGGCCGCCTCGGATAGTGTCCGACCCTCTTCCACCCGCTGCGGTGTCATTGCCGGTTCCGGCGTCGATGAAGTCATTGCCGCTGCCCGCGTCGAGGTTGTCGTTGCCATCGTTGCCGAAAAGCGAATCGTTGTTCTTGCTGCCGCTAACGGTGTCATTGCCGCTGCCGCCGTTGACGGTGATGCGGGCGTTGACGTTGCCATCGGTCACGAACTTGTCATTCCCGGCGGCGAGATTCACCAGCACCTTGTCAATATTCGGCTTGGAGTTGGTACCACCGGCGTTGACGGTCGTGCCGTTGACCTTGATGGCCGCCGACCCGGCGTTCACCACCTGCACGTTGCCGTTGGACAACAGCTTCAGGGTGATGTTGTCCGGCTTGGTGGAGTCGGTGATTCCGTCAATGGTAAGCTGCGCAAGAAGACGGCGGGCTTCCAGATTCTCAATCATGGTTTTTCTTCCTCTCCCTGTAGTGGCGAAAGATTAGCAAGTAACATCCTAACTGGAAACGAGAAATCTTCGGCGGAAAGCGATACAGCCGACCTCAATCGCCGCGGATCACAAACTCGCGGCAATCTCGGGAACTTAGACCGTTTGGGTGACGATGCCTCAGAATCCCCAATGCCTGAATTGGCGGCACCCGGATGTAGGCGGGCGGCTGGCACCGACCGCCTCTCGATGTGTGTGTGTCATTCTCGGGCTTGGTCTCGGTGAGGTTGATCCGTGCGATGCAGCGCAGGCGTACCGTCGCCGCTAGCAGAAAACACGCCGGGCGACTCCATGAAGAGTCGCCCGGCGTTTGCAATCTTGCGTCGATCTTTGGCAGGCCCTTGGTGATGGTCACCGCCTTGGGCCAGCCGCGATCAAACGCGTTTCGACTGACAAGACCTCTGGGTTACTTGGCATACTTTACGCTGCAGCCGTAGGCCTTGGTTTCCGGCTCGGAGACGCTTTCGCCGGCGAGGATTTCGTCGAGGGCTTTGGCGACGTAGTTCTTGGCACCGGCGATATCGCCGGCGTCGCTTGAACGGTTGTCGTCGATCGCGCCCATGTAGGCGATCTGGCCCTTGTTGATGACGAACATCTGCGGGGTGTTGGTCGCGCCGTACGCACGGCCGGTTTCGCCGGATGCATCATTCAGCACGGGGTGGCTGATGCTCCAATCGCCCGAGATCTTCTTGTTGTCGGCGTTGGTCTTGCTCTTGGTGCTGTTGACGGCGAGCCATACCACGCCCTTGGCCTGGTATGCACTGGACCATTTGTTCATGTCGCCGTTCTTATAGAACTTGACGACATAGGGGCACTCATTGTTGAACCACTCGAGAACGACGACCTTATCGCTGTAATCAGAGAGGTTGACCACTTTGCCATCCTGGTCTTCCAGCGCAAACTGCGGGGCAGCCTGACCCACCGCGACAGCGGCCTGCTTGCCTTCTTTCTTGTCGGGTTTGTCGTGCTTGTCGCCAGCCACTGCAAACGCGCCAACCAAACTGGCCATCAACGCGACGGCCGCCACTGAAAATAGTGTACGCTTCATGCGAACCTCCAAAAAAAGTAGTTTTCCATTCCTCACCAAATCACGAGTACACAAACCGTGTACAGGATCGTGATACATGTTCAGTTAATCAGATCTGTTAATCAGATGCCGGATTCGCGGGAACCGTTACTTCGACGCCCCGTCGTTGCCCTTCCGCTGTCTGATAGGAGAGTACGCCCGCGATCGCCTCGGCCGGCTGCCCCTTCACCGGGGCGGCAAACAGTTCGATCGTGCTGACCGGCGGGTCAGACATCTTGTTGGTCGAGACTGACATCTGCTTGATCTTCACATTCTCATCAAGCGGGAAAAACTCGATCCGGCTCGGCGCAGTCTTCCACTCTACTTTCAACTGCTTGGTATCCGAGGCGGCGGCATCGTGAACGCGGAGCACGTCGGCCGAGGCGTTCGAGGCGACGGGAATGCTGGCCTGCGCTTCATCAAGCAGCTTGGCGTTTGTCTTGGCGGACTCGGAATCGGGAACGGTCAGAGCGACGGACTTCTCGCCGGGGAGGCACGCATCATCATTGCACACCAGCCAAGAGACTTCGGCCGAAATGCCGGCCGACGTGAGGTCGCCAGAAGCGGCGTCGGGTGATGGTGTGATGGTTGTCAGCAGTGTGATCGTATCTTCGTAGCCAAAGTTAAAGATCGCCCCCGGCACCATGAATTTTTTCGGAGCGGGCCACTGCAATTCACCCGCGGTGTAGCCTTGGGGCAGGTTCCATTTTACTTCTGGCGGCTGGCCACTTTCGCCGGGGTTTTTCCAGTAAATGTGATAGCCCGGCTCGACCGCAAGCGCGATACCTACTCGAAACGGCTTGCCCGGTTCGACCGATGGCGTGTCGGTGAGAAGCGACGGCGTGACGAGTCTGTTGCCGCTCGGCTGTGCGAATACCAGCGACGCCGCGGTAACCGCGAGTGTGTACGCGAATATGGAGATAGCTGTGTTCATAGTTGACAGAGCAGTATTCATATGCGCCTCCAGTGGATTAGTCACGTCGATTCAAAAAAAGCTTCCCATTTTTACCCGGAATGCGCGTGCATGTAGATTGTGTGAATCATTGGTAGCCGGCCGGATAACGCTTCCCAAACGGGAAAATCGAACGTAGAATCGGAGGGCCATCGGGCCAGAGGAGTTGCCATGCAACCCCATTGGCGGCACGGGAGAGAGCGCCGGCGTGAATCGGCGTGGTCGATTCGCCTGCGGAGACTCCCGCGACGCGGTTTTGGGGTTGCTGGCCGAAAAACATGCGGCCGAGCAGTGATCCATCTTCACCCACCCACACCGTCGGCGGCGGCGCGGTCAGCGCGCTGTCCGCCAATGTTCTAGTCCTGAACAAGTTCTATCAGGCCATTCGGGTTATCAATGTGAAGCGTGCTTTCTCCTTGCTATGTAAGGACTTAGCCGAGGTCATTCACATCGAGACCGACGCCCAGGGAAAGAGCCAGTGGCTGAACCTGAACTTCGGCGGCTGGCAAGAACTTTCCGAACTGAAGCAGAAGTTTGAGCCTGATCAGTACGACTGGATCCACACGGTGCGCTTCCAGATCGCGGTGCCGCGCATTATCCGCCTGCTGGGGTACGAGAAACTCCCCCGGCAGGATGTCAAGTTCAACCGGCGCAACATCTACGCCCGCGATAGCAGCAAGTGCCAGTATTGCGGGAAGAAATACCCCTCGACCGAGCTAAGCCTCGATCACGTCATCCCCAAGAGCCAGGGCGGCAAGGCGTCGTGGGACAACATCGTCTGCTGCTGCGTGAAGTGCAACGTAAAAAAGGGCGGCCGCACCCCCGAGCAGGCCCACATGCACCTGATCACCAAGCCGATCAAGCCGAAGCGCAGCCCGGTCATCAACATCCGCCTGGCCGACGAGCGTTACTGGAGTTGGAAGCAGTTCCTGGATAATGCTTATTGGTCGGTGGAGCTGCGGTAGCCAGCAATCTTGGAGCGACAGATGGAATGGGCGGGCCGACCAGCATTGGCATTCATGGCAGCCAAGGAGGAGGATCGGTTTTCCACTTTCCTCGTTGAACTCCTGCGGTACCGCCCGCTTCTGGAGAGGTTCTGTTCATTTTTTCTGAAGATCGCCGTTCCTGCGGACGTAGATTCAGATTCGTGCGTTTCCACGCAGCGAGTCCTAGCAAGCGGCAGGCCCGATATTGCCATCGAGTGGCCTCAGTTTGCTTGCTACATCGAAGCAAAACTGTCGTCCTATCTGCATACCGATCAGCTTGTTCCCTACGGACATGACTTAGCAGAAAGACGAAGCGCCCAACCGGCGTTTGCGACCCGGCTGGCGATCCTTACTCCTCGATCCACAGTCAGTAGTGAGCTTGAAGTCGGAATATCTCAACTACGTTCGGCCGGCGTCGAGATTGAGTTGCTTGGGATTGAATGGGAGCAGGTTGCTCGACTGATTCGCGACATGCTCGAAACGCCAAAGCATCCGGCATCGTTCACACATCACGCATCGGGGTTCTGCGACTGGATCGACCTCATGGTTGGCGCGGAGTTCCCTCCCCTTCTGCCTTCGCAAGTGCAGGCACTTGCGGATCGAACCGTCGGGATTGCTGTTGCGACGGCATATCGCTTAACCGATCTTCTTCAAGCAGAGATTACTCAAATCGAGGGCGCTACGGTGCTGCTGAACAAGTGGTCAAGGAGCAAAGACTACTATGGTTTCCAGATTGTGATGGACGAAGCAGAGGTTGCGTGGGTGGGGGTATGGCTCGGACCGTGGGCAATGCACGGGATTTCTCCGCTCTGGTTTGAGTTCAAGACCCTTCAGGTGCCAAGCGGAACAAATGTCCTCGAATTCCGCCCACTTGGTGAAAAGGGTAACTATAAAGTCGTACCATTAAAGCTTCGGCCGGCCGAGCGGGAAATGGATGCCGCCCGGCGTTTAACCGCTCAGATCTCGAACTTGATTGCAGCTTCAGAAATTGCTTGACAAGCTACGATTAGTTGACTTTAAGGCAACATTGAGCCATAATCAAAAGTGGAGTCAAGCGATGGCCCATCGCAAGCCATTTGATCTGCGTCAGCGGCAGGAAGCAGTTCGCATCTATCGGGCGTTGCGGGCACACCGCCGGAAGGTTAAGAGGTTGTTTCCGCCGAAGAATGCGATCATGCACAACCAGCTTCGTGACTATCGTGAGCTGCTTGATACGTTGCTGGAGGAGTTGATTAAACCTGACACTCAAGTTGATCCCGACGTGCTGAATGAGGCATTGAAGAAACTGGCGGCCATCGCTGTGGGTTACATGCAGCAATACGGTTTGGAGAATTGACGTGACAAAACTTACTCAGCGTGGCGATTACACGACAATTTCGCAGTCAGCCATCGCCTTGCTTATTGGACAAGGCCGCTCCTTGACCGACATCGCTCGAATGCTCGGCGTGACAAAGTCGTATATCAGTCGCGTCAATTCGGGGCAACGGGCGCTGACGCTTGAGCACCTCGCTGCTCTGCAGGAAAAGACGGGGCAGCCGATTCCCCTTCTTGTACTCAATGCGATGCCGAGAAGGTCGGTGCGCCCTGACTTGCTTCCCCTATATGATATGACGTTGAAGTTGGTTCAGAAGATTAGCAAGCCGGACAACAAGGCAGTGCTTGCAAAGGAGAAGCCAATTTCACGTTCGCGGAAAGTGCGAGCCAAGGCCGCTTGAGTATTTGCGCGGCTTAAACCGTCCAGATATCGCTATGCAATACACCCAACTCGGCCGCACCGGCCTTAAAGTTTCCCGTCTTTGCCTCGGCTGTATGAACTACGGCCCCCATGCGCCCGAAGCTGACGCGCATCAGCAGATGGATAAGGCGCACGATCTCGGCATTAACTTCTTCGATACCGCTGACGTTTACGGCTGGAAGAAGGGCGAGGGCGTTACTGAGCAGATCATCGGAAACTGGTTTGCCACCGGCGGCGGGCGGCGCGAGCGCACGATCATCGCCACCAAGGCCTTTGGCGATATGAACACCGAAGAAAACGACCACGTCATGAAACGCGGCCTGTCGGCGGTCAAAATCCGGCGCGCCTGCGAAAGCTCGCTTCGGCGGCTAAAGACTGATTACATCGACCTTTACCAGATGCACCACATCGCCCGCGAATGCCCTTGGGAAGAGGTATGGCAGGCGATGGAGTTACTCGTGCAGCAGGGGAAGGTGGTCTACGTCGGCAGCAGCAACTTCGCCGGGTGGCACATCGCCGCTGCCAGCGAAACTGCGAAACATCGCAACTTCATGGGGCTTGTCAGTGAGCAATGCAAGTACAGCCTGCTGAGCCGCTGGAGCGAGTTGGAAGTTCTGCCCGCGGCGCAAGAGTATGGCTTGGGCGTCATCCCCTGGAGCCCTCTCGACGGCGGGGTGCTCGGCGGCATGCTGCAGAAGAAGGACAAAGGGCGCACCGCCGGCAAGCAGGCCGAGGAGCGCCTTGCCAAGTGCCGCCCGCAGATTGAAGCGTTCGAGACGCTCTGCGACGAGTGGGGCGAACATCCCGCCGACGTTGCCCTAGCCTGGACATTGCACCACCCCGCCGTCACCGCGCCCATCATCGGCCCGCGGACGATCGAACAACTCACCGCATCCATTCGCGCCGTTGATATCAAACTGAGCGATGACCAGCTCAAAGCGCTCGACTGCATCTTCCCCGGCCCAAAGGGAACCACGCCCGAAGGCATTAGCGATTGGGAAAAACAAATCGCCCCCGAGGCGTATGCGTGGTGACGCTCTCATGCCAGCGACTGGGTTTTAACATTGCGGGCCGTGCAGCATTTCGATGGCACCCTGATCCTCCAAGCGACGTGCCGCGTCGAGTGCGATCTCGGCGCCCCCACTCATCTTGACAGAAATCAATGGCGGGACGCCTCCCCGGCGGGCGACGGCGGCCTGCAAGTGAAACGGTTTAGCCGCTGCTTCGAATCGATCGTCGGTTACATACACCGCTAGTGGTGAGTGACAGTCTCCGCGGAGTTCTAAAATCAAGCGGCGCTCGATTTCTACGGCCCGCCGCGATGGTGAATGATCCAAGGGTGCCAAAAATGCCCGGGTAACGTCATCCGCACAACGACACTGCACAGCGAGCGCGCCCTGCCCTGCCGCGGGAAGCATCTGAAACAGGTCGATGCTGGTCATCAGAGCGTCATCCCATACCCCAAGCCGGCTTATGCCCGCCGCGGCCAGCACGATGGCATCAAAACCACCTGCTTTCAGCTTGCTGATTCTAGTGTCGATGTTCCCACGCAGCGGTTCGACTTGAAGGTCCGGGCGGCGATCCAGCAGCTGCGCACGTCGGCGCAAACTACTACTGCCGACTCGAGCATTTTGAGGCAATTCGTTAATCGTTCTCGCCACGCGGGAAACGAGCACATCACGCACGTCTTCTCGCTCCAAAATCGCCGCGATCATCAGCTCACCCTGTTCCACCAGTGGCTGTGTCACGGGCATATCTTTCAGGCTATGAACCGCGCAATCAATCTCGCCGCGCAGCAATGCCAGTTCTATCTCTTTCGTGAACACTCCCTTCCCACCAAACTCGTGCAGCGGACGGTCGGCGACTACATCGCCGGTTGTACGGATCGCGACCAGTTCCACGCGCAACGAAGGATGCCGATCGGTCAAGTAATTCGCGACAATGCGCGACTGCGCCATCGCCAGCGCACTACCCCGCGTGCCCAATCGAAGTACCTTGCGCGACACCTTCACGTGGTCGCCCAGTTGGGCGACCGGAAAGCTGTACCGCACTCGTTGCAGATATGTCCCGTCGCCGCGGTGAGGTCGTATCCGCATTCGTGGCAGTAGGGCCGGTTGCTTGGAATCGCAAGGTCGGCGACCCACTTCCCGCCGAAGAAGAAATAGAGCCCCAGCAGCACGCCGCAGGTGTTTAGGAAAATGTAACCCGCATAGGCATTCCAGGCATATTCAAAGTTCATGCCGCTTGAACCGATGTACGCAGACAACACCAACCAAAGGGAAGACAGTAATCCCCCGCCGCTAGTAATGGTCGCCGCAACGCCGATCAACTTCAGTCCCAGGCGGAAGAGCGTCTTGTATCTCATGAGTTCGACTCCAAATCAAAGATTGATTCAGTCTTGTTCGGGCGCTAGTGTACGACGTTGCTTATGACCGGGCGAATCTTCATAACAGGTGCGACGGGCTTCGTGGGCACTGCGGTGTGCGCGGAGGCGGTGCAGCGGGGATTCTTCATTCATAGACTATCGCGAACTGGTGAAAGTACAGCCACTCACGAAGCCTCCGCCTCCGAACCCCTCGCGCAGCAGACGCAGAAGGAGATACCTTTTCGCGGGGACATCAACGACGCTGCTTCGCTCGACGCCGCAATGGCCGGCTGTGATGGTGTGATTCACCTCGTCGGTATCATCATGGAACAACGCAGCAAGGGCGTTACTTTTGAACGCATCCATGTCGAAGGGACGCAGAATGTGCTCGCGGCGGCGAAACGTGCGGGGGTGCGGCGGTATATCCACATGTCAGCACTCGGTTCGCGCGCCAATGCCGTCAGCCAGTATCACAAGACCAAGTGGCAGGCCGAGGAGGCGGTGCGGGCGAGCGGCCTGGATTGGACGATCTTCCGACCCAGCATGATCCACGGCCCCGGAGGCGAGTTCATGCAAATGGCGGCGAAATGGGCAAGCAAAACGGCCATGCCCTACCTGTTCATGCCATATTTCGGCCGCGGGTTACTGGGATTGGGTGGAGCCGGGCTTGTGCAACCTGTTTACGTAAACGACGTCGCACGTGCGTTTGCCGATGCGCTGCAAAAACCCGAAACGATCCGCCAAACCTATGATCTGGTCGGCCCTGATCGCATGGACTGGCCTACCATGCACAAAACCATCGCTCGGGCAGTTGTCGGCAAGTCTCGGCTGACCGCACCCATACCAGCTTGGTACGCCAAAGCGATTGCAGCGGTACTGCCTGCCAAACTCCTGCCGTTTAATCGCGATCAGGTGGTCATGAGCCAGGAAGACAACACCGCCGACGTGAAAACCGTGGTAAACGCCTTTGGCTGGTCCCCCGCCGGGTTTGAGGCATCACTCAACAGCTACGCATTGCAGCTACGGTAACGCGCCCCTGCGCAGCAGGCTGCCCACGAATAAACACGAATCATTCACGAAAGAGGCACTGGCGGGTTAATCCTGCGGTAGGATTCTCATGCCAACGCCGCTGTGCCAAGTCAGCACACAAGTTGGCACATCGCAGAATTCCAGCTTGCCGTCCCCTGCAATCGTGATCAATTCGTGCCCATTCGTGGGCAGCCCGATGCGCGCGTGATCATGCGATCACATCGCCGTCGTTACTTGGCTCGCGTGTATGAGAGCGACATGCTCTGGAACATCTCACCGCCAGCGGGGCTTGGGCTCCACCAGTCCATGGAAAACTCATCATCGCTCTTGATGTTGTAGACAAATTTGTACGGCGTGGGCTTGCCGGTCATCGGATCAACCATTTCGCCTGCGAAGGTAAGGGTTTTGCCGTCGCCGGTGCCCTCGGTGCGCAGCAGGCCGGTGCTCATGTTATCGATCCAGCCGGAGACGTACTTTCCCAGTGTGTTGTCGTAGCCGAGGCAGCCCATGCCCTCGAAAGGCATGCCCATCATGTCACCCTTGACGGTGGAAGCCAAAAATCGCCCGCCGAGGATGATCTGCGCATCGTACTCGCCGGTGGACTCCTGCTTGGGCTGGTCGGGGTCCATTCTGAACCACATGGTATAGGTAAACTTGCCCGCCATGGCTTCGAGAGTCTTGTGGTGCTCACCGGGGCTCATGGATTTCATCCATGCTTCCATCATCGCCGGGTCCATCCCACCGTCGGCGTGCCCCTCGGCGGGCTTGGCGGCGTGATCGCCGTGGCCGGCGTGCCCGTCGGCGGGCGCGGCCTTGTCATCCGACATCGACCAAGCACCAATCGAACACATCCCCACCGCCACCGCGGCCCACATCCATTGCTTGCACATCGTCGTTTCCTTTCACCTTAAACCGTAATCCGCAACTTCTACCGCTGTAGAACGCTCCTACAAATGTAGATTCGCCGATGCGATTTCACAAAGGTAAACCGATGTCTGCGCCAAGATTTGTTAAATGAAGATCAATCACCCGCAGGGCCGAACCTGCCCGGCGCCGGCGGGAAACTACAGCACCCGTAAAACATTCAGCGCGTAACTCCACTTACCGCAGTTCGTCTGCGTATTCCTGCATGAAGTTCGGCACGGGATAGTGCTGCTTCAAAAACTCGCGGAGCTGCTCTCGCTCGGCAACGATGAATAGCACCGGTTCGTCAAGCTTGCGGGCTGAAAAGTTGACCGCCCGCACCAGATTGTCGGCATCGGTAGCGATGTTCAGCTCGCCGGATTCACGATTTGTCGGCAGCAGGTGAAACTGCCACGCCTGGCGACGGTTAATCTGACGGAGGCAATCGACCTCCACCGCAACGTCGGCTAAATCGACGGTTCCGATCGTGTGCAGATACTGCTGTACCCATGCGTCCTCAATCGCGGTCGGTGAAACGCCATAGAGACGCTCGGCCAGGTCGCCAATGGGCCGGTGACACGTCTTCTGAACGCGCAACAAGTGTTCCACCTGCACGCGCGTCAGAACCCCTTGTTCAATCAAGATCTCGCCGAGCGGAAGTCCGTTCAAAACCCTCTCCTTGGTTTGAGTCATCACCTTTCTATCGGCGTTTTTATGCGCGGGGTTTCCCGGTTCGGCACCGGCAAGAAGATTTCCCGCGCGGGGCTGGCAGGAGTCCGATAACGCGGTCTGTAACACGGGCGTTCCCGCGCAACGTCTTTCCTTCAAGAGTTGGACTAAGGGGAGGTCGCGGGAAATCGACAGAAAACGATGTCAACAAACCAGCCCAGCAGACACCGGGATTTTCTAACCGGGCCACGGGTCCGTATGCTCCGCGGCTTGCCCGCCGGGTGTTCGGCGGGCTGGGAGAGCATCGAAGAGGACGCCCACGCCCGTGGCCGAACGACAAACCCTTATCCCCGCGCCGCTTACGCCGCACCGAAACGCCCGTGCCGGGTTTATCGCAGGAGCGGGGTGCTACTTCATCTGGGGATTCGTCGCGATCTACTTTGCGATGCTCGTCAGCCGGGGGGTTGATGCGCCGCACATCGTCGCCTACCGCATCATATGGTGCGCTGTCTTCATCGCGATCCTCCTCACTGCCAGCCGTCAATGGCGAGATGTGGCGCGCGTGCTGCGGAGCAGGCTCGCCATTGCGGCCCTCGCCGGGAGCACTCTAGCCATTGGGGCCAACTGGTGGATTTACACGTACGCAGTCGAGTCGCGGCAGCTTAGTTATGCAAGCCTCGGCTACTACATGAATCCGCTGGTGAATGTATTGCTCGGCGTTCTTCTGCTGGGCGAGCGACTGCGCCGGCTGCAGATCGCCGCGGTGGTGCTGGCTGCAGTTGGGGTGGGGTATCAGACATTTTTCATCGGCCATGTCCCGTGGATCTCGCTCGGGCTGGCGTTCAGTTTTGGATTTTACGGTCTTCTCCGCAAAACGATGCAGGCAGGCTCGCTCACCGGGCTGATGGTCGAAACCGCGATGCTTGCCCCGATCGCGATTCTCTACCTCGGCATCGAAGCGAACGCACGGAAATCTCCAACCATCACACCGGGCACGCACGGCCTGCTGGCACTGTCCGGCATTGTCACGGCAACGCCGCTGTTGCTCTTTGCGTTCGCAGCCCGCCGCCTGAAGCTCTCGACCCTCGGCTTTCTTCAGTATTTTTCGCCGACCATTCAGCTTCTTTTGGCAATCGCCTACTTCGGCGAAGAATTTACCCGCGCGCGGCAGATTACCTTCGGATTCATTTGGGCCGCCGTCATTCTGTTTCTGACAGATCAGTTTCTTGCCTCCCGTCGGTCGCTGCCACTGGCCGAGCCTGCGGATATGGAAACGTAAACCCCTCAAGCCGCGCTCTGCAGGCCATTTGTGTGCAGCCGCGGGCAGGTTATCCTTTTCACACATGAGCCCCAAACAACGCGTTGGCGAAGCGTGTATCCAACATCTCAAGAGCGGAATGGTCGTTGGGCTGGGCACCGGATCCACCGCCGACTTTTTCCTGCAATCGCTGGCGACGGCAATCAAATCCGGCCAGCTTACCGACATCAAGGGCATTCCAACTTCGCGCAAGAGCGAGCAGCGGGCAATTCACCTCGGCATTCCGCTCACAACACTGGCCGAATGCCCGTTGATTGACGTGACCATCGACGGCGCCGACGAAATCGCCCCCGGGCTCAAGCTGGTAAAGGGCCTCGGCGGGGCATTGCTCCGGGAGAAAGTGGTGGCCCAGAACTCCCGGAAAATGATCGTCATCGCCGACGCTGGCAAAGAGTCGGCCATGCTCGGTACGAAATCACCGCTGCCGGTGGAAGTGGTGCAATTCGCACACGAGGCTTCGGCCCGATACCTGCAATCCCTCGGCTGCGAGCCATCGCTGCGAAAAAACGCAGACGGCAGCATCTTCATCACCGACAACGGCAATTACACGTACGACTGCCGGTTCGCCAACGGCATCGCCGACCCCGAGGCTCTGCAGGGGAAGGTGCTGGATCGAGCGGGAATTGTAGACACCGGCCTCTTTCTGGGCATCGCGTCGCTCGCGCTAATCGCCGACGACGCCGCGGTGCGCGAGCGGGCGGGCTGACATGAGCCTGGAACCATTTCCGGGGTAGATAAGCCCCGCCGTCACAAAACACGAATCAACATCGCGCTGTTCTTGCTCCCGAACGCGATGCAGTTGCACAGCGCAACTCTGGCTGCTGACGGCCTGGCTTCGTTTGCGACATAGTCCAGATCGCAATCGTCATCCGGCGAGTCAAGATTGATGGTTGGATGCACCCCGCCGCGTTGCAGGCAAAGAACCGTCGCTGCCAACCCCGCGGCGCCGCAGGCACCCTGGGGATGGCCGATCATGCTCTTGGTGCTGCTCATGGGGACCCGCATGGCGTGCGCGCCGAGCGAGCGGTGCATGGCAAGCGTTTCCATGCGGTCATTGAGCGCTGTGCCAGTGCCATGCAGATTGACGTACTCAATTTCATGGCGTTCGATGGCAGCATCGCGCAGCGCCAGTTCGATCGCCCGTACCGGCTCGGCTACATCGGGCGCGATCTGCACGCGATGAAACGCATCGCAGGTGCTGGCATAACCCAGCACTTCGGCCACTGGATGCGCGCCGCGCGAACGGGCGTGATCGAGCGATTCGAGAATGAACATCCATGCACCCTCACCGAGCACAAAACCGTCGCGATCGGCACTGAAGGGCCGCGACGACTGCCGGGGATCGTCCCAGCGGCGCGTGGAAACAACACGCATTTTCTCGAAGGCGTGCAATATTCCCGGCGAAATCGGTGCATCGGCCCCGCCGGCAAGCATCATCGGCACTGCGCCTGTGCGGATGAGCGTGGTGGCATAGCCGAGGGCATCGGTGCTGCTCGTGCACCCGGTGCTGAGGACATGGCTCGGCCCGCGGAGCTGCAGGCAGATTGAGAGTTCGCTGGAGAGGTTGCCATGCGTTCCGGCGGTAATGCTGAACAGCGACGGCTGCCCGCCGGTGAATAGTTGGCGATACTGCTCTTCGACAAACGCCAACCCCCCACCCCCTGTGCCAAGGGCCACTCCGATGCTCCGCTGCACCGCGAGGTTGGCCGGGTCGATTTCAATCCCCGCCTGCCGCATCGCCTCTCTGCTTGCGGCGATGGCCATGGGGATCATCCGAGGCACCCGCCTGGCCTCGGCGGCGGGCATGACGGTGAGGGGGTCAAACTCCTCCACCGCCGCTACGGCGGAGGTCTTCAGCGATTGGAACTCATCTCCAGCGGGTCGAACCAGCCCGCTACGGCCATTCAGACACGCATCGGCGAACGCGCCGGTGCCCACGCCATTCGGGCTGACCACGCCAATGCCTGTGATAACGACTCGCGTTCGCAAGATAACAGGTTGTAGGCACGCTACACGCCCAAAAGCAAACTTGGTCCATGCGTGCAATCCCAACCCGCCGGCTTAGTTCACCCGCTCGGCGGCAACCAAATCAGGAACCGGCTCGGTGGGCGGTGTTGGCTCGGCAGGCGCGGGTCGGGGCGATCGCGTGAACAGCCGCCGGGTGCCCGCCTCGATGTCCAGCAGCAGGCTCATGAGTGTGGGTGTGATGATGAGTGTGAAAAATGTGCTCACCAGCAGCCCGCCGACCAGGACCGTGCCCAGCCCGCGATAAAGCTCGCTGCCAGCGCCGCCGAAGACCACCAGCGGTGCCATTCCCGCAACCGAGGTAATGACGCTCATAAAAATAGGCCTCACGCGCGTCTGCGTGCTTTGCGCAACAGCTTTGCGACGCTCCACGCCCTGACGCAACAGGTTGAGCGCCTGATGCACGATAAGAATCGGATTGTTCACGACCGTGCCCACCAGAATCACAAACCCAAGCATCGTCAACACATCAAGCTTCACCGCGGGGACCAGCGCGTGGAGAACGCCCAGCGCCACAAACCCACCCGCGGTGGCGAAAGGCACCGTGAGAATGATGGTGATCGGATGTAGAAAATTCTCGTAGAGCGCGGCGAGCAGGAGATAAGTGATAACACCGGCGAGGATAAACCCCGGCAGAAACGCAACCATAAACTCCTGCAACTTCCCTGCCGAACCTTTTAACTTCACCGCGATGCTCGGCGGCAGCGCACCGGCGCTTCGCAGAGCCGGCTCAATCTGCCCCTGTACAGTGTTGACGGCCTCGCCGACCGTCATTCCTTCGGGCAATTGCACGGTAAATGTCACCGATGATTGCTCTTCGGTGCGATTGATCTGCTGCGGTGCGGCGGTGGTGCGGAAACTGGCGATATTGCTCAGCGGGACCACCATTCCGCCTTTCCCGGCGACGGGAATATCGGCGAGTTGCTCGCGAAACCGAGCGTCGCGCGGCACATCGCTGACGACGGTGAGATCGATCGTATCGCCGTCCACGCGGTAATCGCCGATGATCACGCCATCAATTGCAGCCTGCACTGCCGAGCGAATCGCCTGTCCGCCATCGACGCCTGCGGCACTGGCGCGCACGTGATCCACCTGCACCTGCACCTCGTCTCGACCGATATTGAAGTTGGCGGGGTCCGGCCGGGCGTATGTCTGGAACGTCTGCGAAAGCGAACCCATCATGGCACCAGCCGACTGGCGCACGATGGCATCGTCGGGGCCGTACACGCTCAGTTCGAGCACCCCGCCGGGACTGGTATCGCGAAAAATCGAGGCCTGCTGAAAGAAACCGTTGGTGCCCGGAATTGAGCGCAATGAGCCGTTCATCAGGCTCGAAAGCGGCAAAACGTTCTGACTTTCAGTCGAACTCGCGCCCATGAACACGAAGTTGCCGAAATTGACGAAGAAGAAATTGTCGATGGCCGGCGGCGGGACGGCGCGGCGCATTTCATCGAGCGCGCCCATCGGAAATGCCAGCGCCTGCTTGATCTGCTCATCGGTCATGCCCGCGGCCTTCATTCCAGCGGTTTGGTCGGCGATCGTTTTCTCCATCGCCGGAACCGCGAAGTTCTTGATCCCGCCGATGTACTGGTCTTGCAGAGGTTGAAGTGTTTCAGGCTTATCCTTTGCTTCCCACCAGGGCCGTAGCTGCGATTCAACCACTTTCGCAATCTCGCGATATTCCGAAACGCTGTACCCCGGCGGTGGAAGGACGAACCCGAAGATGAGGTTTTGATTTCCCTTCGGCAGATAATCCGCCGGGGGCATGAGCTTCAAGCTGGCCCAAACCGACAGGCCAAGGAGCACAACAACCACGCCAACGCGCCTGAACACCCCGCCGGTGATCATGTAGACGAAGCGGTAGAAGGCATTGCTCAACCCTCGCTGCAATGTTCCAACAAAGGCGGTGGCATGGCCGAAGCGCGTCTCAACCGGCTTGTTCTCGCGCATCGCCTGGGGCACATTGCGAATGAGCAGTGTGGCGAGCATGGGAATGACCGTTGGCGC
>DDRH01000067.1:125116-161360 GCA_002343075.1 Phycisphaerales bacterium UBA2421
CATGGGAATGACCGTTGGCGCAACGAACAGGTAGAAGAAGAAGCTGATGGTGAGCGCAACCGAAAGATCCCGGAAAAGCTGGCCGACTTCTTCCTGGATAAAAATCACGGGCACAAAAACCGCTACATTGGTCAGCGTCGCGGCCACGACCGCGCCCCATACTTCAGCGGTGCCATCGAGTGCGGCGCGGAAGCGGTCTTTACCCATCTCGCGGTGACGGAAAATGTTTTCAAGGACCACGATCGCGTTGTCGATCCCCATTCCAACGGCAAAGGTCAGGCCCGCCATGCTGATGACGTTCAGGCTGCGGCCGAGAATCGCCATGCCCAGTAGCGTGCCCACGACGCTGATGGGGATCGCCACCAACACCACCATCGTGGCGCCGATGCTCCGAAGTGTCACCAGCAGCACCGCGCCGGCGAGCAAGGCGCCAAAGAGCAGGTTGCGGCTTGCGTTGGTCACGGCGTCATCGATGTAAACGGTCTGGTCGTAAACCTGCACAAGCTCGATGCCCCAATTCTTCGGGCCGAGCACCTCATCATTCACCTGCTTCACCGCGGCCTTCAGGTTGTTCATGGCGCTTAGCACATTGCTGGCGACCTCCCGCTGGGCGTTGATCGCCATTACTTTCTCGCCGAGGCTGTTTACAAAGCCCGTTTCCTTCTTAAAATCGAGGACAATCTTCGCAACATCATGTACATAAATGGGCGAACCCGTCGGGCTGTAGGCGATCACCGTGTCGGCAATCTGGTCGGGCGATTCATATTGCCCGACAACGCGCACGCTCACCGCCCGCTTGCCCTCATCCACCGTCCCCGCGGTGACGTCGCGGTTTTCATTTCTTAGTGCGCGGGTCAGGTCGTCGACAGTCAGCCCGCGCGATGCCAGGGCCGAGAGATTCACCCGCACCTGCGCCTCGCGCTCGCGGCCCCCAAGCACCTGAATCTCGCTGATGCCCTCCGATCGCTCAAGCACGGGCTTTACAAAGTCGGCAAAAAACGTCCCGAGCCGGGTAATGTCGCCATGCTCAAAGCCGGGCGCGATCTCTCCCGTGGGAACGAATCCCTGCTTCTTTCGGACGATAAACCAGCCAATGTAATCGCGGCTAAATCGATCAGTCGCCGAGACGACCGGTTCATCAACGTCATCGGGGTAGTCGGAAACCTGCCTCAGCTTGTCGCGCACTTCATTCAGCGCGGCGTCTTTGTCGATGCCGACATTAAACTCAAGCCGGATTGACGCCTCGCCTTCCGTGGCCTGGGCCGTCATCTCGCGCAGGCCGGTCACCGATTTGAGCTTCTCTTCCTGCTCTTCGATCACTTCGCGCGTGATTTCCTGCGGGCTGGCCCCAAACCAACTCGTAGTGACGCTCACCACCGGGCGGTCAACATTCGGGGTCAGTTGCACGGGCACCTGCCGCAGCGCCATCAGGCCGAAAATGCCCACCAGGAGCACGATAACCGTAACGGTGACGGGACGGCGGATGGAAATCTCGATCAAATTCATGAAACGTCACTCAAATGAGTCGGCTATTGCCACAATCAGGAGCCGCCGCAATAGGTCAGGTGGCTGGCTGTGTGGCAGGCTGCGCGCCACCGCCGGAGGGGGCGGGTGGGGATTGCGGTAGATTTCTAGGTTGAAGCGCCTCGCCGCCTTGCAGGGTTTCATTCCCCCGCGTGATGGCCAGGTCGCCATCGGCAAACTCGCCCTGTACGCTCACCGATTGTCCTGACATCGCTAAAATCTGCACCGGCACAAGCGCCGAAGCCCCGCCGCGCATGACCATGACGCGCGACTGGCCCCCCGCGCTCAGAACCGCATCTTTCGGCACGACAAAAGAGTTTTCTTCCGAACCGGAGAGAAAAATCGCCCGTGCGAAAAATCCGGGGCGAATCTTCAGATCGGGGTTATCAACGAGAATCTTGACTGCAAACGTCCGGCTTGAAGGATCGGCTTCCGGCAGAATCTGGTCGATTTTCCCGCTGAGTTTCATGCCCGGCATGGCATCGATCGTCACCGTAACACTCTGGCCCTCTTCGATTTGCGCCACAAGCCCTTCAGGCACATTGGCCCGGACGTGCAGCGGGCTTAGCTGCACAATCTCGGCTACGGGGTCGCCTTGTTTGATCCACTGTCCCACTTCCACGCTCCGGCGGGCGACAACACCGTCAATGGGGCTCTTTACTTCCGACTTATCAATCATCAGTTTCAGCCGCGAAGCCTCGGCTTGTTTCTCGGCGAGCATGGCCGATCGATTGGCCAGCACTGCCGTGGTGACGCGCAGATCGCGCTGCGCATCGTCCATTTCCTTCTGCGGGGCCGCCTTGAGTTCGATGACCGGCTTCATGCGCTCAATCTCTATCTCAGCCCGGTCTTGCTCGGCACTGGCTTGCTCGATCTGCGACCGCAGCGCCTCCACTGCCGCCGCTGTCGCATCGACCTGCGACCGCAATAGAGCTGTGTCTGTCTTCACCAGCACATCGCCCTTGCGAATTCGGTGCCCTTCTTCAAACAGCCGCTCGGTAACCAGACCCGCTTCTTCCGCAGCGAGAGTTGAGCGAATGATCGGCTCAACCGTCGCCACGATGGGCCGGCTCAGCTCAATCTGCCCCCGTTCGATTGGCGCAACATCCACCAGCACCGGCCCGGACTGCGCCAGCGAACCGGTAGGCAACATCAAGCAAAAGACGGTGAAGAAAGTAATTGTACGCACGTTCCCGATGCTATGAGCGCCAACTTGCGGAATCAACCCGCTGATTTGATGCTCATACAACACCGGTCGAACAACCCCACGACGTTGAAGCGATCCTCCACCGCTGCAAACTTCACATCGTCCAGCAGTCCGTGACACAGCTCACTTCCAACCGCAACCGATTGCATGAATGCGTGCAGCAAGTCATGGCGGTTGACGGCGTAGAGCTGCGCCGCTGCGGTCGCGGCATCGTTGGCTAAATCCACGACCGTTCGCCTGCGTACTCGATCGATCACCGCACCCGCGCCGAGCAGATCCTCGATCGCCACGTCCGACCGCTGGCCAGCGCAGAGGAGCGTTACATCGCGATCGCCATGAGCAAGTTGTTCCGCGACCGCGGAGGCGTTGACGACGGCCCCCACCAACACAAGAGGCGCCCCCGCGGCGGCAAGGATTGCGCCGGTGCCGTTTGTGGTTGTCATAAAAGTCGTTCGACCGTCGCAGCGGTCGCGGGTGAAGTCGCCGGGGGAGTTTCCCAGGTCAAACCCAGGCGGGGGCCGCGCGTGGCGCTCGCCGTGAACAAGCTTCCGCCCCTCGAACGCGCCCGCAGCGGCCAGGGTGGCTTCGACGGACTCAAAAATCCGAATCTCGGTCGCCCCGTGACTCAGTGCCGCGATCATCGTCGTTGTCGCACGAAGCACATCGAGCACCACAACCGTTCGATCAGCCAGGTGCCTCGGCTGCAGCAGCGGCGGACAGGCGATTACCTCAAGTTTCATCGTCTACAGAGTCTACCGCCATTGACTTGACGCGAAAGCCCGAGCGATCTATCACCCGAAGAGTTGCACCGGACGATGGTTATCAATGTCGTCGGCCTCACGCCGAGATTGCTCGGGCACATGCCCCGCCTGCGCGCCTTCGCCGCGGCCGGAAAAATCGCGTCGATCGGCCATGTTACCCCCGCGGTCACCTGCAGCGTGCAGGCGACTTACCTCACTGGCACACCCCCGCGAGAACACGGCATCGTGGGTAACGGCTGGTACGACCGCACCGATGCCGAGATTAAATTCTGGAAGCAATCCGACAAGCTCGTGCAGCGGCCACGCATCTGGGAAATAGCCAGAACCCGCGACCCA
Source organism: Phycisphaerales bacterium UBA2421 (assembly GCA_002343075.1). Lineage (GTDB taxonomy): Bacteria > Planctomycetota > Phycisphaerae > Tepidisphaerales > Tepidisphaeraceae > UBA2421. The sequence continues at coordinate 128,945 of DDRH01000067.1, forward strand.
TCGTTTACTTGTGCCAACCTCTTCTGGTGGTACGCAATGTATTCGTCGGCCGACATTACCGTCACCCCACGTCCGATGTATCCCGCCGACGGGCGCAAGCTGCCCGATGTCTGGACGAACCCGGGCGCCTTACGAAGCGCGCTGCAGGAAAAGTTCGGGCAGTTTCCCCTGTTTAAGTTCTGGGGGCCGATGGCGGGGATAGAGTCGTCACAGTGGATCGCCGACGCCGGCCGGTTGGTCTGGGAAACGGCCAATCCGACGATGCAACTGGTCTACATCCCTCATTTGGATTACGACCTCCAGCGGCACGGCCCGGACAGCCCGCAAGCCCGCGCCGCCGCGCGGGCCGCCGATGACGTGGTGGCCCCGCTGCTCGAGTGCACATCGCGTTCCGGCGGGAGGATCGTCGTGCTGAGTGAGTATGGCATTGAACCGGTTCAACAGCCGATTCACATCAACCGCGCGCTGCGCCAGGCCGGGTTGCTTGCCATCCGCACGGAACTCGGCCGCGAACTTCTCGACGCCGGCGCCAGCCGGGCGTTTGCGGTGGCCGATCACCAGGTGGCCCACATTTATGTAAACGATCCCGGCGCCATGACCACCGCCGAGCGAATCGTGCGTGCCGTGCCGGGCGTTGGCGAGGTGTATTCCGGCGAACGCACCGCCGCGATTGGGGCCGACCACGACCGCGCGGGCGACCTCATCGCAGTCGCATCACCCGGCGCGTGGTTTACCTATTACTACTGGGAACACGATCCTCATGCGCCGGATTTTGCGCGCACCGTTGATATCCACCGCAAGCCCGGCTACGACCCGGCGGAGCTGCTGCTCGACCCCGCCAAGCCATTATTGAAAGCACGGATCGCGTGGAAGCTGTTGAAGCGAAAGCTAGGATTTCGGTCGCTGCTGGATGTCATCCCGCTTGATGCGGGGCTTGTCAGAGGCTCGCATGGCCGTCCACCCGCTTCGCCGGAGGAAGGGCCGGTGTTCATCACCGATCAGCCGGGCTTGCTCGACAGCGCCCGGCTGGCCGCCACCGACGTTTGCGGGCTGATCCTGCGGCATCTGTTTGATTAGCAACGGTCCGACGCAGCATTTGCGTCTCAGGATCGATCATAGCGGCGTGCCCCCACCGGCCGCAGTAGCCGGTGTTTCTTTCACCGATCGGGTATAGTCTCGATCCGATGCTCCGGTTGATGCACCGATTCCGACTACCGCTTGCGGTCAAGTGCCTGCTGCTTTTCGGCATCGGCGTCGCGATTGTTCTGGGGGCGGCGCTTTGGGTGCCGTGGCAGCGGATGGAGCAACTCACCCAGCAGCTCGACCAGAGCAGCGCGTCGGGCGCGATTCGCCTGGCAATCGGCGAACATACCGCCGAGTGGTCGAATGGCAATCTTTCAGACCATGCGCCAACCTCGCGGCCGGCGAGCCGGTGGGATAAGGGCGCCGAGCGGCTGATCGTCGACGGCGAGGAATACCTTCCGCCGAGGCTGATTCCGCTCGCCGCACTGAAAACGCCCGAAAGCCTGACGCGGTTTGACTTGCAAGCGTTTCAGGCGCTGGGGTCCGACCCGCGCCGCAAGAGTTTCTGGCGATATTTTAACGGCAGCTACGGCTACCGATATGCAGAGCCGCTTTATGCGACGGGCAGTTGCCTGAAATGTCACGCCAATGAACCCCTTTCTGCGGAAATGGCCGCCCTGCTGCCCGCCCGCGCGCCGGGAAATGAGCCTTCCGACCCGCCCACCACCCAACCGGCGGCGCTGCTCGGCATTGCATCGATCGAAATCCCTTCGCAGATCGAGGCGCAACAGCTACTGCTCAACCGCATTTTTATGCTCTCCGCGGGGTTGTTTGCGGGGCTGCTCGCGATCGTGCTGTTTTACCTTATCACGACGCGGTTGATCTTGCAGCCGGTGCGCGTTCTGCAGGAGACATGCGAAAAGGTGGCGATGGGCGATCTAAACATCCGCTCGGACGTCAACACCGGCGACGAGTTCCAGCAGCTTTCCGAGACTTTCAACGGCATGCTGCGTAACCTGCAGGAATCATCCGACCAACTGCGGGCTGTCAACAAGAGCCTCGACATGAAGCTCGGCGAGTTGGCCGAGACCAATGTTTCACTATACGAATCAAACCGGCTTAAGAGCGAGTTCCTGGCAAACGTCAGCCACGAACTGCGCACGCCACTGAACTCAATCCTCGGTTTTGCAGATTTGCTGAATGAATCGATCTCGCGTGACGGCGACGCCCGTCCGGCCCGATATCTCCAAAACATTCTGGCAAGCGGGAAGGGACTGCTGCAGTTGATTAATGACCTGCTTGACCTGGCAAAAATTGAAGCGGGGAAGATGGAAGTGCGCACCGAGCAACTGGCGATGCCAGGGTTGTTTGAAGGACTGGTGAACCTGCTGCGCCCGCTGACTGAGAAGAAGAGCGTCACCATCCGGGCAACCGTGTCCAACGATGTGCCGATCATCCTGACCGATCCGGCAAAGGTGCGACAGATTCTTTACAACCTGCTCTCGAACGCGATCAAGTTCAGCCCGGTCGGTGCGACGATCGATCTGGGCGCGCAGCGCAACGGACTGATGTCGATCCGGCTTGAGGTGACCGACCGTGGACCGGGCATTCCAGTCGAGCAGCAGCAGCTCTTGTTTGAGAAGTTCCGCCAGCTCGATGGCAGCCACACCCGCGAGCACGGCGGGACCGGGCTGGGCCTGGCCATCGCCAGAGAGCTTTCCGAACTGCTCGGCGGAAGCATCGGCGTGACCAGTACGCCCGGGGAAGGTGCGACGTTTTACCTCGTGTTACCCCTCAAGATCGACGCCGGCGCCCGCGACGTACGCGACAAACTGGTTTTGACCTGATGTGACGATCAGGCAATCTGGGCAAGTATCACTTCTCGATCGACCTTTACATTTATTTTTGTTGCTATGTCCGAGGTCGGCTGCTAGGTTATGGGGCACACCGCGATAGCGGCGTGACCACTTCTTTTTGTGTGTCTGGACAACTCATTTCTGTCTCGTCTCATTTCGGAGGGACCTTATGCGTCTCAAGACTTGCCTTGCGTTGGCGGCGTGCGCCGCATGTGCTTCGGTTGCTTCGGCTTACACCATCATCCCGCTGCGCGCGGCTGACGGCACGGAGATTGTCACCTCGAACACCGGGGCGGAAAATGTCGTGCCAAACTCGAGCTATGTCGTCTTCACAGGCGTGGCAACCGCTGCCAACGCGTTGGCGCTGCTCGAGTCATCGGCCCCGCCGGTGCGCGACGACATCGTGCTCTTTGATGGAATTTCGGAACAGATCAACGACTACCTCGCCGTAGCTGGCGGGACCAATCGCTTTGTCACCGAAAGCGACATCGACAATGGCAACGGCACCCGCACGCTGACCGTGCTCACCAGCGCCCTGAATCCAAACGGTGGCTTGGGTGACCTGTGGCCGTCCGGTTTCGTCAGTGGTGCCAACCCGCTTACAGGCGGCGGCTGGGGTATCGGACTCAACCTCCCCGATGCGCTCGACGGCGGCCCGGCAGATGGGCTGAACCTCGAAGCCGGCGATGCCATTCTCAGCAGCACCATCGCTATCTCATCAAATGGTGTCTTCGCCGCCCCGCTAAACATTCCGGCCAGCCTGTTCGGCGCAGCCGCGTTTCCGATTACCACCTGGAATGGCAACATCGGTCTGGCATTTGGCAACGGTGCCACCGGGACCGACCTGCAGGACGCGATCGAGTTTAAGATCGTCTATCAGCCGGTTCCCGAACCCGGCACCCTGAGCGTGCTGGCCCTGGCCGCTGCGGGCATCCTCCGCCGCCGTCGGTAAAATGTGCGAACGTGCGGCTTGGCCATTGGGCTGCGCCGCACTTCAGTCAATCGGCGTATGAAAACGGCCCGTGCATCCGGAGGGGTGCACGGGCCGGACTATTTCTACCAATCATGATTGGTTGAAGACGACGGCACGCAAATCGACTCCGTCATGGCCAGCATCAATACCAGACATTTAAGACCAGCGCCGGCTCGCGGATTTTGCCCTCAAACACTCCGACGGTCGGCGTAACAAACTTCACCTCGACGTCAGGATGGGCGTCGAGCCACTCGTTAATCGCGTCATCGAGGTACTGCAGCCCGCTATCGGAATACTTTCCGTGAAAGCTCTTCACGCGAATGGCGCCGGTGCCGTTGGAGGTGACTTTGCGCTTCCAGTCATGGTGCTTGCGGGCAGTGCCGGCATCGCCAAGTTGCTTGATCTTCTTGGCAAACTCCTCCGCGTGCGATGGCGCGTCGGCTGCATCGTCATCGACCAGCGCGATCGGTTCTTCATCCACCGGAACAGGATGCCCGGTAGAAATCGGCCGCGGCGGCATCACCCCTCCCGGCGGGCGGATCGCTGGGGCATGCGACGGCTGCGCAGGTCGAAGCCCCGGCTGCTGCGGTGTGGCATGGCCTGTGATATGGCCGGACTGGGAATGGCCTGTCGGTGGATGGCCCGGATGACGTGGATCCTGTTGCATCGAAAGCTCCTCGTTTCGCCAAAAACTCTCCCCCGCTGTGCTAACCCGATGTGCTTCACCTATCTTAACCATCGACCAAGGCCCGAGTAAAACAAAAATCGCACGTTTCGGAAGTAAATCCGAACGTGCGATTCATTTGTTTTTTAGTCCAGCGAGGCGACCCGGCGGCCGGTTTGCCGCCGCTGCCAAACCAACCGGGTTTAGAACAGGTTCGCCGCGGTTTCGAGCCACGCATCGATGTTGTTTCGGGTTGCTTCCAGTGATGCCGGGGTGAGGTTCAGCTCATTCATCACCTTCGGGTCGATGCTGGAAGACATGGCCGTCAGGTTGAACCCCTTGCCCGCCTGACAACACAGGATGTCGGCGACATGCACGATCATTACAATCGTCCGATGGCTGTCGGCCAGCGCCGAGGGGTTGTGGTGATGCCCCGCCACCAACTGACACGACCGAGGGAATTTCCACAACTCGGCCAGACCCATGCCAAGCATCTGATGATCGACCCCTGTCATCTCTCGCTCGATGTCGCAGAAGCTAACGTTGGTCGAACGCGCCTTCTCGCAGACCGCCTTCAGTTGCTCCGGCTGGGTCTGCAGAGCGACGAGTATGCCGATATCGTGAATCAAGCCTGCCAGAAACGCCTCATCGGCGATCGGCAGCTTTCCCTGCCGGGCGATTTCGCGCGCCGTCACGCCGACGGCGATGCAGTGCGTCCAGAGATCTTTCGCGCTAAACCCTTCGCAGAGCTTCACCCCGCGAAATAGCTGTCCCAAGCTCGCCGCAACCGCGATATTCTTCACCGCGTTCAGCCCGAGCAGGACGATTGCGCGTTCGATCGAGGCAATTTGACCCGGCAAGCCATAAAAGGCGCTGTTCACTACCTTTAGAATTCGGGTTGCCAGAGCCGGATCGTGTGAAACAATCTGATGCAGCTGCACCGCGGAGCTTTTGGGGTCTTCGACCGTCTTGATAATCTTGACGGTAATCTCGGGAAGCGTGGCGATGGTAGATACCTTCTTGATCGCCTGTTGCACAAGCGCTTTAGAATCGACAACTGCTGCGGGGGTGGACATACGTGCTTACTCCGTGAACGACTCATGTTTTATCGAGCCGTTGCGAAGCACACTTAATAGTGAATCAGCTTGCGGAGCAGGCGCAGATCGATGGATTGTGTCGCCAGAACCCGCACAACACGGGCCGCTGTAGATTCTCCTCTGATGCCGTAAATGTTTTCGGACCTAAACCGCCGCGGCTGGCCATCGCTCCACACACTGGCGATCGCGCGCTCGACATCCTTTGCGATAAACGGCACATCCGTCACATTCTTCCCCCGCTCGCGCCCCGCCTGCCTTGGCCCAATGTTGATGACCGGCGTGCCGAACGAGCCGGCTTCGATGATCCCGCTCGATGAATTGCCAACCAGCACCGCCGCATCGCGGAGCAGCCCAAGGAAATGCTCGCGCGGTAGATTGTCCAGCAGGGTAACCCGCCGGCTGTCCGTTTCTCGCAGCACGCGGGCAATTCCTGATGAACCGGGATCATTGTTCGGCAGGAGCGCCAGCACATGACTCACGCCGGAACCGAGCGTCGCTCGAACCGCCACCGATGTTCGATGCGCCTCTGCCTCAGCATTCGCCTCGGTTGGGTGGAGGCAGAACAGCGCAAATCGATGCCTCTTCAACTGCGGAAATCGCTCCGCGATCGTGTACACACCGGCGGCGGCGGATTGGATGCCGTCGATTCCCGGACTGCCCACCCGGTGAATGCGCCACGCGTCTTCGCCCAGCTTTGCGATTCGCGCCGCACTGGCGCGCGTTGCCGGAAAGTGGAGGTGCGACAGCTTGGTGATGGCATGGCGCATCGAATCGTCGGCCTGGCCCAACGCCCGGTCGCCGCCGTGGACGTGTGCGACGACCCGGTCGCAGAGGTGCCCCGCCGTCGCCGCAGCGAGGGCTTCGACGCGATCGCCGGTCACCAGCACAATATCACTCGCCAGCCGCTCGAACACGCGCGCGAGCTTCGCCGTAGCCAGCCCGGTCGCCTCGGCACGGTCCACCGCCGATTCCCCCCTCCGCCACGGCACAACCGCATGGGGCTTCCAGCCGCTTTGTAGAACCTGTTTCGCGGAGTATCCGCGCCCGCGGTCCAGATGCATGCCTGTCACGACGATCTGCAATTGCAACCGTCGATCGTCAGCGACCGCGCGCAACACCGGCTGCATCAGCCCAAACTCGGCCCGGGTGCCGGTGACGAAGCAGACTCGCCTGCGTCGCAGCTTGCTCTTCATGCCACATCAGCCAACATGTCCCACTGAAGGAGCGTGCCCGCACGAATCGCCCGGCTCACTCGCTTGCCCACCAATCGCCCAAGCGCCGCAGCCGGAATTCCCGTGCCCGGCCGCTGAAGAACCAGATCGGCAGCACCAATTGCCTCGCCCGTGGAAACGTCCCGCGTGAGCACCACGCTTTGGCGACTCACCGTGCGCACATCGCGCTCGATCGCCAGCACCCGCTTGCCCCGGTTACCGCAAAGCCGCTCGGCCTCCCGAATCGAGCGAACATAGGCCGCAAACTGCTCTCCGTCGGCGCTCGTTGCATGATCTGGCCCGGCGGCGGTGCGGTTGTATGTCAGGTGCTTTTCAATCACTGTCGCCCCACATGCCACCGCCAGCGCACCGGCCATCGGGTTGACCGTATGATCGCTGTATCCCACCGGCACGACAAACTGCTCGGAAAGCTCGGTAATCCACCGCAGATGCGCATGTTCATCCGGCGTTGGATAGCTGCTTACACAATGCAGAAAACAAAACGGCGTGTTCCACTCGCGCAGCCACGCGGCGCACTGGCCGGCTTCGTCGATGGTCGCCGCGCCAACCGAAATCAGCATCGGTACGCCAACCTGCGACGCGCGTTCCAGCAGGGGCCGATTCACCACATCCGGCGACGCAATCTTAACCGCCGGCAGGCAAAGCGATTCCACCATCTCCACATCGGCCGCGCTGAAAGGCGTGGCGAGCGGAATCATCCCCGCGGCCCGCACTTCCTCCACCACGGCGGCTAGTTCGAGCGGCTGCAGTTCAAACCCCCGCAGCATCTCAGCTGGCGACGCGGCGTCAACCCGACTTTCCTGATACCCCGCAAACTTTGATTGCGCGCTCATCAATCGATCGGCCTTAAACAACTGCAGCTTCACTGCATCGGCACCGGCATCCCGCGCGACATGAACCAGTTCCAGCGCACGCGAAAGCTGGCCGTCATGGTTGACGCCAATCTCGGCAATGATCATCACGCCGGTTTGTCGGTCTATTCGCCGGCCATCAATCTCAAATGTCGTCATGCTGATTTCCTCTGCCGTCGCTCCGCCGGCTGTTCGACTACGCCTCGTTCACGCAGCACCGCCTCGGCCCAGTACATGTCACGCTGATGATCAATCTCCACGGTCTGATCCATCTCGCTGACCACCCCCCGACGATCACCTCCAAAGAACGCGTGCGGGTTGTCAGGGTGCAACCCGGCAAGCATCATGCTCCTGCGGGCCACCGCAACAACTGCGCCATCATGAAGATACGTCGGCACCAAATCCTGCCGCCGATGAATATTGTTCTCGTGAAGTGGCTTCATTACATCGCCATCCAAGTGGTGCATCCACGACGGGTGCCACTTGCCCACCGGCGTGAGACTGCGCACGCTGTCGCAGTCGGATAACGCCAGCAGCTCGATCGCGCGATCGATCACTGTCGGATCGCGCACCGCGACGTTTCCGTAAAGCACCACAATGCCGTCCACCGTTGTCTGGCAAGCCGCTTCAAACCACTGCATCGCGTGCAGACAGGTCGCCTGAACCGACGCCTCCGAGGTCGCAAGTTCTTCCGGCCGGGCAATTGCATGAAATCCTTCCCGGCGGGCGAGATTCAGGATCGCTGGCGAGTCGCTCGTCACCACCGTCTGCGTGATTCGACTCGCCTGCCGCGCGTAGTCGAATGTGTATTCAATCACCGGCCTGCCCAGCAGCGGCAGCAGGTGCTTGTTTGCCAGGCCCATGCTCCCGGCCCGGGCCAGTATGACTCCCAGAATGTTCATGACTCGCTCCTTCATTGCAGCTCACCTGCTACGGTCGGTGCCACTCCCGACAGCGGGCGCAGTCGCCACACGTTTGCCATTGATTGCTCGCGTGCAACACGCGCAGCCGTTGAAACGCGCCCTGCCAGATCTCTTCGATCGTCTGCTCACCAATTCTGCCCATGCTCGAAGTGCCCGCGGCATCTTCCTCGCAGCGAACCACCCGGCCATCGCTCAGAATCGTCATGCGACTGCCCAACCGCCTGCACGGCACCCGCGCCGGCGGCGACATATCGCCGACCGACACATCGGCAATCAACCCACCAAACGTAGTCGGGGCAACAATCACCGCAGTGCCGACAGCACGCAGCCATTGGTCGTACCACCCCTCCAACTCGGCGAGATTCAACGTCGATTTCACAAACGTCGGCGCGATGATTGGCACACTTCGCCCCGCCGTCGCCCGTGCGCTCGCCAGACGCTGGATGTTGGCGATCACCTGCGTCATCGCATCAGCGCCCATCAGGCGGGCATAAGTAGCTGGCAGCGCGGCCGGAAGGTGCACGCTCACAACTTCAATTCCGGCTTCAATGATTCGCTCAATCGCCCCAGGATCGTCCGGCAACAAATCGGTCTCGACCCCGACCGAGCAGACTCCCGCCTCACGAGCCGCTGCGATGATCTCGCTGCATTGATCGTGGAGAAGAGGATCGCCGACACCTGCAAGCGTGATTCGCACATCGTCACGTATCGCGGCTTGCTCGAAGATCGTGCGCGCCACCGCGAGCGTCATGTCGCTGCGCACCACTTCACTACGGCCTGCGGCAGAGAAGACAGGGCTTGTCGCGCGACGGGTGGTCAGTTCGAGCACGATCTCGCGCGGAAGCGGCTCAGCCCCCAACTGCCCCCCCGACGCAATCACGCGCTCGGCTGACGATGACATCAACTCGCCGTTGAGACTCATCAAGCTTCCACCAAGCCGGGCAATCTGCGATTGTGAATCAAGCTTAAAACTCCGCGCACTCCGCGCGACTGCAAGCGGGACGGCGACGCAGCTCGGCGAGGCAAGCGGGTCGCGCATCGGAGCATCGGGCTGATAACTCAGAAGCCGACCGGGGGTCAGATTGGCACCGGCGAGTCGCGCCAGAAGGGGCCGCCGCAAAAGCATCGCGCCAAGTCCCGGCGCCGCGGGAAGAAAGGTCATCTCGAGATCGGCATTGTCTTCAAGCTGCGTGATGAGCCGGTCAATCAAGACCGGATCAATCAGTCCGGACGAGGCGTTGATGGAAAGCACTGCATCGGCGTCGAGCGACGTAGTCAGCCGGAGCAATGTCGGCGTGTCGCAGCCGAGGTCATACTCCGAGCTGTTCAGCAGCCCGCCGCGCCAACCATCCGACCAGCGACGCGCCACTGCCATCGCCTCGATCGCGGGCAGCCAACTGCGCGGCCCGGCACTGAATATCGCCGCCGGATCGTCCACTGCATCGTGAACCGATTCAAGTTGGTCATCGAAGCAGACGATGCGCGTCGCGGTTATGCCCCCGGCCGATGACAATCGCGCGCGAGTCCAGTCGAGCACCGGTCGATCGCGGAACCGCCGGGTGGCACTGTTGTCGCGCCCGGCTTCGTGAAGCATGACGATGGCCGCACAGACTTTCATGCGGCCCGCCGGGTTGAAGCTGCGGCGAACTGCCTGAGGCGCACCAGCGCATCATCAAGCACAAGAAGGAATCCCCCCGCCGCCGATGCGATTGCCGCGACGTTGTCCAGATCGCGCTGCACCTGCCGCCGTTGCCGCTCAAGTGCAGACAGGTCGGCTGCGGCAAGCTTGCGATCGGCGAGGAAGCGGTTGAGTTCCGACTGTTGGGTAAACTGCGTGACAAGTTGAAACGTCTGGTCCAACGGCTGCAATTGCACGCGCAGCTGATCGATGCGCGCAATGGCGCGATTGACGCGCGGCTGGTCGTCCAGATGATCGATGATTTCCTTGAGCAACATGTTCGTATCGTCGCTGATTGACTGAATCTGCCGCACCTCATCCATGCGATGGCGCAGGCAAGCTTCTGCTTCGGCGAATCGGTCGAGCAACACGCCGCCGTGTGCTGGGACGTGTGTCTCCAACGCCGCTTGGCAATGGCGCGCGATCGCCTCGGCCAGGGGCATCACTTGCGCGCCGCGCTTGAGCACACCCCCTTCGGTTGCGTCGATCACAGTCGATTTGCAGCGGGCAAAATCTCGCTCGAAATGCTGCAGATAGGTGAACAGGCGCTCTTCGGTGTAGGTCGGCCGGCCCGCATGATCAGGCACCCGGCGGAGGATGGGGCGATCGCGCACAATCTGCTCCCATTGCTTCATCTCAACCGTGCAAAAGCGCCCGAGTTCAGGACGCCAGACGTCTTCATAGCTGGTGCCGGGCGTGTAGCAAAGCCCGTCGCTGAAGCCGAGATCCTGCCCGACGAAAATGATCGGATCGCACTGCAGAAACTCCGCAGCATAGAAGGCAAGATGTGCGACCGTTGCACCAGAAGGTAGCCGGGCCTTGGGCAGGCTCATCTCGCGCAGCAGTGCGTCGGCGAAGTCATTACCGTTGAGCGAGATCGGCCCGGGCATGAGGTTAAACACTGCGTCGGTGGCCTTTGGTTCGGCGATGAGTTCAGTCCCAATCGTCCGCGGCAACTTCTCGAAGAACCGCGTGCAGATGTCGTGATAGTCGAGTGAGGTTACGAAGTGTGGTTCGATGCCAAGTTCGAGCAATGGCTGCAGCGTTGTCTGCACGGCAATGATGACAGCTTTCCCGGCGGCATCCTTCAACAGGTGCTTGTTCTTTCGCAAAGAAGGCCCGGCCGAGACGATGATGGCCGGCTTCCCGGCGAATGCCCCTTCCAGCCGCGCAAGACTCGGCGCACCGACATACCAGGGCAGATTGCGCGTCACATTCTCCGCGGTGCGTTTGCCGTTGAGCACAACGGTGTTCACGCACGTTCGTGCGTACGCAAGAAAGTCGGCGACTGTCTGCTCAAACCCCGCATGCTCTTCCGGCGATAGCTGAACCGACGGCGTGTGCTTGAGCACCACCGCGCCAGGCGTGGTGAGCGCCACATGCGCCATCAGGCGAGTGAACAGCGAGGCCTTGTCTATATGCGCGATGAGGCGCAGGCGATTGGTCAGAAGAAGCTCGGAAAAGTCGCGCGCCTCAACCGCAGCACGAAGTAGGTCAAGTCGAGGTTCGAAGACGTATGCAACCGACTCACCCCCGGACCGGCGCAGTAGTTCCTCGACGTGGTAGCCAAGCCCAAAACCCTGCACGAACAGCAGCAACTTGTCTGTCGTATCAACCGTGTCGATCAGTTGCCGCGCTTCAGCGATCGGATCGTATCGGCTATGAAGTCGAACGAGCACACCGGCATGGCTTGCATGCATTGTCGGCGGACCGGCTCGAGATGGCTCGACCTGCACGCCAACCGGTTCAATTTTCTCCAGCGCTGTTGCCAAAGCCGGATCGACCGACCAAAGTGCTGCCAGATTGCGAACCAGTGGCGCGTCGGCACCGAGGACGTAGCGCGTGGATGGATCGGCGGCGGCGGCGAGCATCGATTGTTTGATTTATCGGACTTTGGCAGCTGAAAGGATGAATTATGGATCGATGGCTCTTCGAGACCCCGTGGTGGCTTCTTTCGTTGGTCGCCGTCGCGGCGGTGGCGCTGCTGGTTTCTGGGAATAGTCGGCAGAATTCCCGCATAAAAGCCGGCGGATTAGGCGTGCTCCTGCTGGCTGCGGCACTTTGGGCCACGAGCTATTTCATCGAAACCCCGCGCGAGACCGCTACCCGACAAACCCGCGAGTGGGTCGCCGCAGTGGTCGCAAAAGACTCGTCAACCATCGACCGCTTTCTTCACCCCAAGGCAACACTCGAACGGTGGAACCGGCAGGACATCGTGGCCGGCGCGGTCAAGTACGCCGACCAATACGGCCTCGAGAGCGCGACCGTACTGAGCCTGCAATCGGAACCCAATCCGGTGGAAGTGGAGACGGTGCTTTCGGTGCTGAGTCGTCACGATTCCAAGCGAGCGATCATCAGTACCATCAACAGTTCCTGGAAGCTGATTTGGGTTCGCACGGGCGACGACAAAGCTTGGGTGATCCAGACAATTGAGCCGCTGAAGATTGGCCAATCGGAACGGGGTCAGTTCCGCGACGACCTTTTTGGCCGGTCGCCACGCTGACCGGCAACGCTCGAGTTACCTCTCATGTGATCACCATTTCGCGCGATCGCTCCACCGCGCGAGGGTGGGCTGGTCGGTCAGATCAAATTGAAGCGGCGTGATGGTCACATACCCGTCGCGAAGATAGGCGACGTCTGTCTCCTGGTCGGAAGCGCCGAGGGTAAACACGCTGCTGTTCCAGAAATACTTCTGCCCGCGCGGACTCACGCGCTCTTCGTATGCATCGACGTACGGCCGCGTGCATTGCCGGCAGAGCTTCATCCCCGCCGGAGGCTGATCGGAACGCAGCGCGGGCACATTGACACTGGCAACATGCCCCGGTCCAAGGCCCTGTTCGAGAATCGTCTCAATCGCTTCGCGCGCGAGCATCGCGCCGCGATTGAAGTCGGTCGGAACGTCTCTCTGCATCAGCAATGATGTGGCAACGCTCGGCAGGCCGAGAAAGGCCGCCTCAATGGCAGCGGCCACGGTGCCCGAATAGATGACATTAATGCCGACATTGGCCCCGGCATTCAGCCCGCTCACCACCAGATCGGGTGGCCGAGGCATGAGCTTGGAGACCGCGAGCTTCACACAATCGGCTGGTCGACCGTCTACAGCAATGCCAGTGAACGCACCATCTTGAACCGTCACACGATTTGTCAGCATCGGCGTGGCGATGGTAATCCCGTGGCCGGTTGCGCTTTGAACTGTTTCCGGCGCGATCACATGCACGTCGCCAAGGCGGGTGAGTTCACGATACATCGCGACAATCCCGGGCGCATGAATGCCGTCGTCGTTGGTCAGCAGAATCAACATGATTTGCCGAGTATACTCATCGTAGACCATGATTCGATTGACGCGCGCACAAATTCGTGAGGTGGATCGCCGAGCGATCAACGACTATGGCATTCCCGGGATCGTCCTGATGGAGAATGCCGCTCGATCCTGCAGCGAACTCGCAATCAGAATGCTCGCCGATGCGCCAAAGCCTGAAGTTGCCATAATCTGCGGCGGCGGAAACAACGGTGGCGATGGGCTGGCGATCGCGCGACAGCTTCACATCGCGGGAATCGCCGTGACCATCATCCCCACATGGACCGCAGAACCCACCGGCGATGCCGCAATCAACCTTGACATCGTACAAGCAATGAAGCTTCCAATGGTGCACGCGCATGACACTCGGCTCGATCGGTTCGCGCTGATCATCGACTGCCTGTTTGGCACGGGGCTGAAGCGTCCCATCGGCGGGGACGAAGCGCTGGTGGTGCAGATGATCAACGCCGCTGCGGTGCCTGTGCTGGCGTGCGATCTCCCTTCCGGGCTTGACTGCGACACCGGCGAGCCACTCGGGCAATGGTGCGTGCGCGCGACACAGACGGTCACTTTTGTTGCCGAGAAAACGGGATTCGCCAACCCGCGGTCAAGAGCTTTCACCGGCCCGGTGGTTGTTGCCGGCATTGGCGCGCCGATGGAGATCGTGCATGCGGTACTGAGCGATTCCGCGGGAGAACCGCTATCATAGCTCACATGGCATTGCTCTCGGTCAATGTGAACAAGGTGGCCACGCTACGGAACACGCGCGCGCTGGACGTACCTTCGGTGGTTCGGTGCGCAACAACGTGCCTTGAATCGGGAGCGCGCGGCATCACAATCCATCCACGGCCAGATGAGCGACACATTCGCCCGCGTGACGTAGACGAACTTGCGGCGCTGCTCCGGCGATATCCGAACGCCGAGTTCAATATCGAAGGCAACCCGTATGATGAGAAATGGATGAATCACATTCGGCGCGTTCGCCCGACACAGTGCACGCTCGTTCCCGACGCGCCGGAGCAATCGACCAGCGATCATGGCTGGCCTCTGGCCGAGCACGCCGACCGGCTCCGCCCGCTCATCGCCGAGATGAACGCGCTCGGCTGCCGGGTGAGCCTGTTCATGGACCACGACTCAGCCGACTGGCCCACGGCCCGCGCGATCGGTGCGGCGCGCGTTGAGCTTTACACCGAGCCTTATGCCCGGCATTTCGCAGCGGGCGACCTTGACTTCGTATCACATTTCGCCGTCGCCGCCAGACGCGCCGCCGACGCCGGGTTGAAGGTGAATGCGGGGCACGATCTCAGCCTTGAGAATCTGCCCCACTTTATTGAACATGTGCGACCGGTTGCAGAGGTCTCGATCGGCCACGCACTCATTGCCGACGCGCTCGAACTCGGCCTCACCGAAACAGTCCGACGATACATCATTGCAGCTGAAGGTATGACCGAATGACGCGGCTTTGCGTATCCATTTATGTCCACGATCTGCCGCAGGCAAAACGCGACCTCGCCGAGGCGCTGGAAGCCGGCGCCGAGATGATTGAGTTGCGGCTTGACGTCATCACAGATGAACCGCTCGCGCGAGAATTGGTCGGCCTCTGCCCGGTGCCGTGCATCCTCACCTGCCGCGCTGCCTACGAAGGCGGGGACTGTACATTGGATGATGCGACGCGAATAGGATTCGTAGACCGATTGTCGGATCGCCCGGGTGATTATGTCGACATCGAGTTGGCCGCAGTAAGGCAGGTCGCCGCGCACGACCCCTCTAAGACCATCGTGAGCGCGCACGACTTCAAGAGCCGGCCTGATCGGCTCTACAATCTCATGGAAGAGCTAGGCGCGCAGCCCGCCGCCGTCAGCAAGGCGGCGTGGATGGCTCGGAGCATTCGCGATTGCCAGGAGGCATTTGAGTTAATGCAGGCACGGCAGCGACCGACCATCGCGCAGTGCATGGGCGAGGCCGGCCTGATCAGCCGTATTCTCGCCAAGAAGTTCGGCGGATTCCTCACGTTCGCAGCGGTTCGCGAAACCGCAACCACCGCGCCGGGGCAACCGACCATCGAACAGCTCAAGTGCGTCTATCGATGGGACTTGCTCAACACCAGCACCCGCGTGTTCGGTGTGGTCGGGTCGCCCATCGCCCACAGCATGTCGCCGGTCGTTCACAATGCGGCGTTCAGTCATGCAGGGATCGATTCGGTATACGTTCCGTTGCTGGTCAACCCCGGTTACGAGTCGTTCAAAGCGTTCATGGCGACCTATGTCATCGGCGACGGCCCTCTTCTTCTTGACGGGCTTTCTATCACCATTCCGCATAAGGAAAACGCACTCCGGTTTCTGCAAGAGCACGGCGACGGGGTAGACATCGAACCTCTAGCACGCAGCATCGGCGCGGTAAACACCATCATGGTCGATCGCACCACCGGCAAGCCGCAACTTGCCGGCCGCAACACCGACTACGCCGCCATTGTGGATACGATCACGGGCGCGCTCGGCCTGGCAACGACCGATCTGGCCGGGAAGCGCGTTGCCGTTATCGGTGCCGGCGGTACCGGACGCACCGCAGTCGCGGCACTGTCGGCGGTCGGCGCGAGCGTGGTTGTGTTTAACCGAACGCACGATCGCGCTGAGGCTCTGGCCAGTGAGTTTGATAAGACTCCCGGCGCGGTGTTGGCAGCACCACTCGCCCAGCTTGGGATGCGCGAGTTCGACATATTCGTTCAGACGACGAGCATCGGCATGAGCCCAAACATCGACGAGTCTCCGTTCGATGAGTCGATGCCCGCACTGGGTGCGCGACATTTGGTCTTCGATACAGTGTACAACCCGCCGATGACAAAGTTGCTTCGTCAAGCCAGTTCCGCCGGCGCAATCACAGCAGGCGGCGTGGAGATGTTCATTCGCCAAGCCGCGCACCAGTTTCAACTCTGGACGGGCCGCCCCCCACCGATGGAAGTCATGCGCAATGCGCTGGAGTCAAGACTGAAGCCCCCCGCCGGGCCGTGAAGTTACGGGGCGCGTGCATTGTTCCGTGCGGAACAACTCGCAGTGGGCAGTCGGCAGAGGGCGGTGCGCAGAGGAGATGGCACATTGTTCCGCGCGGAACATTCACCCACCGACGGCCCACTGCCCACCGCCGACTGCAAATTGTTCCGCGCGGAACAATTTGCATTTTTCACCATAACCAACGAATGGATAAAGACTTACAACCGCGAGCGACCGTGATGCGACCCTAACATAGTGTTAAGAACACGCGTATCACATCTCCCCCACCCCGCCGAGCCCGCCGGGGCTTACGCGGGGTGTGTCATGGCAACATGCCAAGTCAAGCAGGCCGCACAGTTATCATGATTTAGGCACTCCCACTGTCTTTTGCCGCTATTGTCCGGCTCTGCTTCGATTGCTCCCCGATCGCAGCTAGCCAAGCGCATGGTCCCTGCGTGAATTTGCGGAAAGAGTGCCAATGCGCTGGCAAGTGGATCCACCGCATCGACGGTTCGGTGGAGTACAACAATGGTATTGAACGGTGGTGCCTCTGGATGGAAGGGATCACCCCCAGCAAGCTGCGCTCAATGCCCGTAGTGGTTTGACGGGTCGAGCGTGTCCGTCAAAACAGAGCAGAAAGCACCCGCGAAGCGACCCGCAACCTTGCGAAAACTCCATGGCTTTCCGGTGAGAGCCGGCAACCTGACTCTCAGTATTTACTGATTTCATCCGTCTCCTCTGAGACACGACCTTACCTCCCTATCGGGTCCATGGGTCCGGAGGTCATCGCTTCAAATCTTGCGCTCTTGATCCCCACCGTCACCCGCTACCACTTCGGCATACTCAGCAGCACGATGCACATGGCGTGGGTGCGGCAGGTGTGTGGGCGGCTGGAGTCGCGTTACCGGTATTCCAGCAAGCTCGTCTACAACAACTACCCTTGGCCCACCGACGCCACCGACGCGCAGAAGCAGGCCGTCGGGGCCGCGGCGCAGGGGGTGCTCGACGCCCGGGCGAAGTTTCCGACGCAGACGCTGGCCGACCTGTACGACCCGCTGGCGATGCCGAAGGACCTCCGCGACGCCCACCGTGCGCTCGATCGGGCGGGCGGTGGACAAGTGTTATCGCCCGGCGGCGTTCGATTCCAACCGTCAGCGAGTCGAGTATCTCTTCGGCCTGTACGAGAAGCTCACGACGCTATTCCCAACGACTCCGGCAGGTCGGCGGCGCAATCATTGATTGTCGCTACCCCCGCGCCGCCGTCGGGATCACCCCGATCGCCTTCGGGTTGGTTGGGCAGTAGTGCTGGCATTGGCCGCAGCGGCTGCAGCCGAGGGTTACGGCATGGTGCGGGGATTCCAGCCGGTCGATTGCTCACATATACGACATCACGCTGCGTCGGCGATGAGCCGGCGCAGCGCAGTCGCGATCACTTGGGAGCGCGTCACATCGCTCTGCGCGGCGAGGGCGTCGGTTTGCCGTAGCAAGCCGCGCTCGATTGAGATGCGAACTTTCTCCGCACCCTCGCCAACGGTGGGCCGGCCGGCACGGCGGCGGGCGCGACGGTGCTGGCTTCGCTGGGCCGCAGACAGGGGAACTCCCTTTGTGAGCGGGCTGAGCTGCTCGCAGTCGTCGTAGATCGCCTTCTTTTGCCGCACGGTAAGGGCGTTAAAACTCGACGCAGTCAGGTGTTTTGATTGCTTTTTCATTTCAACCTCTTGCGCAAGCGGCGCTTCTCCGAATCCGTCAGCGGGCGAGCATGGATGATGTAAACCGTTCCGTCGTCGTCGAGTAGATAGACGACTTGGACGAGGCGATTGCCCCGGGCACGCCCCATCACGCGGAACTTGCCCTCGCCAACGTGTTCCGGATACGGAGTGCGGGCAGCACTGACAACGCGCTGCGATTCCTCGGCCGACACCCCGTGCCGCGTGGCATGGTCGAGATTCCACGCGTTCCACCGGAACTCGTACATTAATTAAGTGTACCCTTAATTGGTCGCCCTGTCTACCCCCGCGCCGCCATCGGGATCACCCCGATCGCCTTCGGGTTGGTCGGGCAGTAGTGCTGGCAGATGCCGCAGCCGATGCAGCCGAGGGGGTTTACTTGAACCGTCGCGCCGACGATATCGATGGCGGCGGTGCCGAGGGGGCATTTTTCGTAGCAGATTCGGCATTCTTCGTTTTTGCTGCGAATGCACAATTCTTCCTGCCAGACTGCGGTGCCCATATCGATCTCGAACATGGGAACCGGCCCAAGCGCGCCGCTCGGGCAGGTGTTCATGCACGCCAGCGACTCGCAGACGACACACGGCATGCTGTCGGCGTCGATGTAGGGTGCGCCTGCGCCCTTTGCGGCGGCGGGGTCGATCCTGATTGCATTCGCCGGGCAGGCATCGACGCAGTGACCGCAGCGGGTGCAGGTGGACTTGAATTCGCCTTCGGGCAGCGCGCCCGGCGGCCGAAGTACGAGGCTGGCGAGCGACATTCGCCGCGCGCCAGAGCTAAAGGGCCCCGATTGCGGTTTGGCACTCGCGGCGGTCTCCTCGAGCCTGGCGAATGGTTCGAGCGCACGTTGCAGCGGTTCGGTCGCCTTGGTGACGCCGTTGAGCAGTTCGCGCAAGCCTTCTCTAAAGAAGCCGCGCCGATTGACGGGGCGCGGCCTGGGACCTTCGTCGGGCATGCCGAGAGAATAGCCGGATTCGGGGTAAAATGAACCTTTCAACGAAGCACGCGCATCACTTCGCCGGCTGTGTCGTCGCCGAGATGGCGGCGGCGGCTTTCATCGCCTTCTCGATTTTGGGCAGCGCCTGCTGGACGACATATCCCTGCCGTGGGTTGTTCTTCACAAAATCCTGGTGATATTGCTCCGCGGGGAAAAACTCGGCGAGCGGTTCGAGCGTGGTCACAATCGGGCCGGCAAACACACCCGCGGCATTGAGCTGCGCGATGTACTCGGTGGCGATGCGTTTCTGCTCTTCATCGGCGAAAAAAATGGCCGATCGATACTGCGTGCCAGAGTCGGGGCCTTGACGGTTGAGCGTGGTGGGATCGTGTGCGACGGCAAAGAACACCTTCAGCACTTTGCCCAGCGTGATTCTGGTCGGATCGTAGGTAACTTCGATGACCTCGGCATGGCGGGTCTGGTTATTGCTCACCTTTTCATAAACGGCCATCTCCCTGGAGTCGCCGGCGTATCCACTCACAACGTCGACAATTCCGGGAATCTGCTCAAAAACGCCTTCGGTACACCAGAAACACCCCCCAGCGAGCACCACTTTTTTTGGCGCGGCGTCGGCGGCGGGCGCTTCGTCGGTTGCGGGGTCGGGAAACGTCGCAAAATCAACCGCGGCCCGCGTGCATGAGGCACCGAAAATCGAAGAAATCATGAGAAGCGCTCCGAAAAGAATTTGTCGCATAGTTGAGTATAGGATGCTCGCCCGAGTAAATCGTTACAAGTCCTCGGCATCGCTACACTATCATCCGGAGAGCATGAAACAGATATGACGCAGCGGAATCAATACGTTCACGGATACGATCAGCGGGAGCAAGATCGCCTTATCTCGCAGGCCGACCACTGGCGCGCGATGATCGTGCAACACACGCCCCTGCACGCGGGGGAGCGTTTGCTAGAGGTTGGCTGCGGAGCGGGGGCTGTGCTGGGGGTCCTCGGCAAGGCCTATCCAGAGGCAGCGTTGCATGGCATTGACATCGAGCCGGCGCAGATCGCAGCCGCGGAGGCGCATCTGGCTGCCATCGGTGTGAAGGCAGAGGTGAAAGTCGCCGCCGCGGGTCAGTTGCCGTGGGCAGATGGGTCGTTTGATCATGTTTTCTTCATGTGGATGCTGGAACACCTGACCGAACACGATTCGGTGCTGCGCGAGGCAAGAAGGGTCCTCAAGCCCGGCGGGACCGTACACATCACCGAGACTGACTACAATTTTGTCACTCACCCGCCGAGCGCCGATTTCGCCTTTCTCATGGAGGCCTGGCGCAAACACTTCACAGGCCGAGGCGACGCACTTTTAGCGCGAAAACTCGGGCCGCTGCTGCTGCGGGCCGGCTTTGCAAATGTGAAGATCGGCTTTTCCGGTTTCCACAACTATGCCGGCGAGGCCAACGAAGCATTGTTCGGCATGGCCAACTATCATGCCGACTATGTCGAGCCGGAAATTGAGGCAATCGCCGCCGAGCAGTTGGTCAATGTGCAGAAGCTGCGCCGCGGGGTTGAGTGGTTGAGGGCGCTGGCCGATCAGCCGGATGCGTCGATAAGCGGCACTGTCTACCGCGCCACCGCGACCGCGTGAGGGACCGCGTGAGGCGGGCAGTTGTCATCTCGCCCCCGATTTCTGCCAAGCGCGTGGTTTGCCTTAAGATCGAGCCATGCCGATTGAGCCGAGTGCCGCACCAAACTGGATCAGCATTCTCCCGCCGCTACTGGCAATTGTACTGGCGATTTGGACACGGCAGGTTTACCTATCACTGGCGGCGGGGATTTTCGCCGGCTGTACCATTCTGGCGGGGTGGCGGCCACATGTCGGGCTGGCTAACACCGTGAATGAAGTCGTAAACGTGTTTGCCGATGCGGGCAACACACGGGTGATCTTGTTTACGCTGGTTATCGGGGCGCTGATTGCGACGATCGAAGCATCCGGCGGAGTGAACGGGTTTGTGCGATCGCTCGAACGCCGGGGATTGGTGGCGACGCCGCGCCGCGCGGGGGTGATGGTGTTTCTCATTGGGGTGCTCGTCTTTGTCGAATCGAACATCACGATCCTTGTCGGTGGTGCTGTTGGGCGACCGCTGTTTGACCGCCTGAAGCTGTCGCGCGAGCGCCTGGCATATCTGCTCGACAGCACATCGGCCCCCATCTGCATGCTGATACCGCTCAACGCATGGGGCGCGCTGGTGCTCGGATTGCTGGCGGGCAACGGCATTGCCAATCCGGTCGAGGTGATGCTGGCGAGTCTGCCTCTTAATTTCTATGCCATTTTCGCGATTTGCCTCGCCGGCTTGACGGCGGTGTTTCAACTCAGCTTCGGGCCGATGCGCCGCGCGGATGCGCGCGCCCGAGCCGGTGAGACGCACTGGCCCAACGCGCAACTGATGGTCGATCCTGCCGGACTGACCGCAGCGCACACGACGGCGATACCGCCGCGGGCGATCAACATGCTCCTGCCGATCGCGGCGATGGTGGTTGCCATGCCAACCTGCCTCTACTTCACTGGCGACGGCGATATGCGCAAAGGTTCTGGTTCGACCAGCGTGCTGTGGAGTGTGCTGATCGCCTGGGCCACCGCAGTGGGACTGCTGCTTGTGCAGCGAGCGTTCAGTCTCGAACAACTGACCCGCATCGCGCTGAAGGGTGCCAGCGGGCTGGTGCCGCTCGCGGCGATTCTCGTGCTGGCGCTGGCACTGGCGGTCGTGGCAAAGCAACTCGGCACCGGCGCATACATCGCCAATGCCACCCGCGGGGCGTTTCCCACCTGGATTTTCCTGCCGCTTCTGTTTCTGGTGTCGGCGGTGGTTGCATTCTCGACGGGAACCAGTTGGGGCACATTCGCGCTGATGTTACCAATCGCGGTTCCGGCGGCGGTGACGCTTGGGCTTCCGCCGGCCCCATTTATCGCCGCGGCGCTCGCCGGTGGGGTTTTCGGTGACCACGCTTCGCCGATCAGCGACACCACCATCATCGCATCCATGGCCGCCGCGACTGATCACGTCGATCATGTGCGCACGCAACTGCCCTACGCCCTTCTCGCCGCCGCCGGTGCGGTGGCTGCGTTTGCCGTGACAGGAGCGCTGCTCTAGTCCCGGCCAAAGAAGCTGACAAGGCTTTGCCTCAGCATCTTCGGGGCGCTACGATGAGTAGCCCGGCACGAGTGGACCCGATTGAGCCGGTTTGCCGATTGTTCTGATCGAGGCGATGCATGGACGAAACGGATGATCACGCTAGCTCTCACTATCTCATGCGGCGAGCCGTTACTGCGATTGTTGTAGCCGCGCTTGGCACCTTCGGCGCCGGCTGCGAGCGCGCGAGCGATGCTTCACCACGGCAGGCGGCAACCAGCCAGCCCGGCGACACAAGCAGGCCCATTACAGTCGCCACGGTACCGGTGACGCTGGCTGACCGTCCGATTACCGTTTCGCTTACCGGTTCACTCTTCGGCGATGAGCAGGCAACCGTCAGCGCAAAGGTCGGCGGGCGGATTGCATCCATCGCGGCTGATGTCGGCGATCGTGTCGCGCCCAATGCGGTGTTGGCTCAGATTGAGCTTTCTGATTATCAAATTCAGGTTGACCAGAAGCGTCTTGCTGTGCGCGAGGCGCTGGCGTCGCTTGGGCTTGGCGAATTGCCCAATGAGAGCTTTGATCCATCTACGGTGGCAACCGTCGAACGGGCGCGCTTCCAGCGGGAGAATGCGCAGGCCAAGCTGGATCGCGCATCGAAGCTGATGCAGTCAGAACCGCCGGCGATCAGCGAACAGGAGTTTGCCGACATGCGAACGGCGTTCGAAGTGGCCCGGCGGGACTATGATGTCGCCGTCTTGCAAACCAGCGCACAACTTGCCATGGCTCGAAGCCGCAGTGCCGAGGTGGCCGCTGCCGAGCAGCAACTGGCCGATGCGACGCTCCGCGCCCCTGCCCAGCCCGCCGACGGCAGCCCGGAACATTTCGCGGTCGCGGCGCGCCTGGTGAGCGCCGGGGAGTTGGTCAACCCCGGCACGCCGATGTTTCGCCTGGTGGCCGACCGCCTGATTAAGTTTCGCGGCGCCGCGCCCGAGCGGTTTGCACGACAGTTGGCGCGGGGTCAAACGGCGACGTTTCAGATTGACGGCGCGCAGACGGTCAAGGGCGAAGTCAGCCGTGTCAGCCCGGCGATCGACCCTGTCAGCCGGACTTTTGAGATTGAGATTGTAATTGATAACAGCGATGGTCAACTGCGCCCCGGCGCATTTGCACGCGCGCAAGTCGTTGTTGGTCAGCAGGTTGGAGTGTCGCTGGTTCCGAAGAACGCGGTCATTTCATTCGCCGGGATCGATCGCGTGTTTATCGTGAAAGACGGCAAGGCGACGGGTACGCGCGTCACGCCGGTCGAAACGATGGGAGAGAAAGTAGCCATCGCGGAAAGTCTGGCGGAAAACACCCCTGTCATCCTCCGCGGCGACCGCGGTATCGCCGAGGGC
The DNA here is from genome assembly GCA_002343075.1 of Phycisphaerales bacterium UBA2421. Lineage (GTDB taxonomy): Bacteria > Planctomycetota > Phycisphaerae > Tepidisphaerales > Tepidisphaeraceae > UBA2421. The sequence continues at coordinate 152,713 of DDRH01000067.1, forward strand.
GTCGCGGTGACGATCGGCGCCGTCCCGCCGCCAAGCTCAGCCTCCTCCGATTCAGATTAAACGCCCCACCCTCTGCCAATCCACCTAGCCCAGAGTCGCCCACGATGTTCGCCAACCAACGACCAACAATTGCCACCCGCATCAAGTTGGGTTATGAAAGAGACGCCGCGGGGCGTAGCTCAGCTTGGCTAGAGCGCCTGGTTTGGGACCAGGAAGTCGCAGGTTCAAATCCTGTCGCCCCGACTGTCATAAACCACTGCTATGCAGTGGTTTATGTGTTTGTGGCGTGATCGTCCACTTCGCCCAAAAACGCCTTGCACAACAATTCCGGGACTTCTTGCACTACAATTCGTGGCGAATTGCATTCCGACTCTCTATCCCGGAGGTTCGATTGGGCCGCCACAAGCAACGCAGGATCCCGAAGCTCGGCTTCACGAAGCTCCGCGGGATTGGTTGGAACGTCAGCTTCCGAGACCCACACACCCGCACGCCGCGGCGCGTCAAGTTCGGCATGGTCGACAAAGACAAGGCCAGAGCGCTGTATCAGGATTGGCTGTCGGACTTCGTGAAAGGCAAGGTGAACGGCGGTGCCGGCGGGCCGAAGAAGCCGGTAGTCGACGTGTCAAAGGTGACCGCACAGCCGGGGAGCCTACTCGCGGTCGCATCCAGCTACCTCTTCCACGAAGAACGGCGCACACGCAAGGCTGGCGAGCCACGACGCCTCGGAACTATCAGCGCACAAGCACTCGCTGACAAACGATACGACGTCCGGCATTTTCTGTCCTTCATCAATAAGCGTTTCGGCCCGGGGGCAGCCGGGCGTCTTCCTGTGATCGACCTCAAGATGGACGACATCGAGGCGTACAACCGCGCGCTTGCCGATGCCGAGTACTCCGAAACGCTCGTGAAGAATCGCATGGCGGCCGTGAAGGGAATCATCGACCGCGCAGGCCGCCTTGAACACGGGGAGCAACGGCTCACGTGGAACTGGAACGCCCGCGACACCTACCGCGGAAAAGCCGGCACGCCGCGAAAACTCCCCTCCCTACCTCAACTCAAAGCCGTGCTTGCGAAGTGCGACACCCGCACGCGCGCAATCGTCTGGACAGCCATCGGCTTGGGTTTTGGACAGGGTGACCTTACCGCGGTGAAGGCCGGGCAGATTGACAAGAAGAGCTACGACCTTCGTCGCGGCAAGACCGGGCTGGAACGTTATGGCCCAACGCCGCCTGGAGTTTGGACAGCGATCGCCGAGTACCTGAAGCAGCATCCGCGAGAACCAGACGAACTCCTGTTCGTCTCGCAGAGCGGACAACCGCTTACGCACGGGAACACCGACTCAGTTGACCTCTGGTGGCGTCGGCTGCGGCTGGCGCTCGGCAGCAAAGGCAAGGGCCTTTCGGGCTTCTACGTTCTGCGCCATCTTGGGGCGACCGAATTCGGCTCGCGCCCCGGGTGTTCCCTGAGCGACATACGTCGGTGGCTCGGACACGCCGCCAGCTCGTCGATGGCCGATGTGTACATGCGGCCGGTTGCACCAGAACATCGCGACGTGGTTGAATGGGTGCGTGCTCGTCTCCTCGGCAACAAACCGCTGGTTTGAGTTCGCCGCCGGCGCAGCTTCCGTGAGCTTCGGCGGACGCTGCCTGAAGCGAGCAAGACCGTCAACTGCTGCCGCAACACCATCGGGTTGTAACGCCACGCTGCCTGCACACGCAGGAACGGCACGCCACAGGCGTTCAAGACCGAGTTGACGAATTCGTCGCGACGCAATCTCTCGTCTTGCTCGTGCGAGCGATCATCGAGTTCGATAGCGCCCAGAATCCTCCCGGTGCGGCCGTCGAAGAGCAAAACATCGACGTGCTTCTGAGCAATGCGGGCGAGGGGAATTGCCCCTACTTCGGGGCGACAGAAAATCACATCAGCCAGTCGAACCTTCGGCGCCACACGAATTGCCGGCCGGAGAACGCCGCATAGAGAGCGGAGGAATGCGAGTTCTGCTTTAGAAAGCAAGTACTGACGGGGGTCGTAAATGTCGGAGCTGCGCTGCTGCCAGTCATGCTCATTCGTCATGCCTCAGTATCACGCGTTTTCGCAGACTAGTCACCCCTTCTCTGTGGAACGAAGTTCGCCAGCGATTTCCGCAAATTGCTCCATCGCTGCTTCGAGATCGTCCGCGATTTCGGCGGCGATTACGTCGGGTTCGGGCAGGGAATCGCCGTCATCGAGGCTTTCATCCTTCAGCCAGAACAAATCAAGGCTCAACTTGTCGCGCTTGAGCAGGTCCTCGTAGGCAAAGCTCCGCCATCGCCCGATTGGATTGCTTTCGCTCCAAGTGGCTTTGCGAGCGTGAATCTTTCCCGGTTTGAAGCTGTCCACGAACTCGGCGAAATCGGCGCGGCGGATCGGATTCTGCTTGAGCGTGAAGTGCATGTTCGTTCGCAGGTCGTACACCCAAAGCTTGGTCGTCCACGCTTGTTCACGGCCGGGTTTCTTGTCGAAGAACAACACATTCGCCTTGACGCCTGGCGAATACCAGATTCCCGTGGGAAGTCGCAGCAGCGTGTGAACGTCGCATTGAGCCAGCAGCTTGCGCCTGATCTTTTCTCCAGCCCCGCCCTCGAACAGCACGTTGTCGGGCAGCACGACGGCAGCTCGGCCATTGACCTTCAGCAGCGTGTAAATGTGCTGGAGAAAATTGAGCTGCTTATTGCTCGTCGAAGCCCAGAAATCATTGCGAACGACGACCTGCTTCTCTTTCTCCAAGTCGCCTTCTTCATTGACGAACGACACACTGCTTTTCTTCCCAAACGGCGGGTTCGTGAGCACCATTGAAAACTGATCGCCCCACGACGAAGCCAGGCTGTCATGGCCCGCATGAATAGGACTGTCGTCGCCGCCGATGCCGTGCAAGTGCAGATTCATCGCGCAAAGTCGCGCCGTGTTGGGAACCAACTCCATGCCCGTCACGAGCTTGTCCCTCAGCCGACGCTTCTTCGCCTTGTCCATCGCCGATTCGTGGTGATGAAGGACGTGGTTATATGACAAGTAAAGAAACCCGCCCGTGCCGGCCGCCGGATCGCAGATCGTGTCATCAGGCGTCGGGCGCATCACGTCGACGACCGCCTCAATCACCGCGCGAGTTGTGAAATACTGGCCTGCGCCTTTCGGGGATTCCTCCGCCGTGCGTTTGAGTAATTCCTCGTAGATCGTTCCCTTTACATCCGCGCTCAACCCTGTCCAGTTTTCCTTGTCTATCAGCTCAACGATGAGTCGTCGCAGCTTCGCTGGGTCGGTGATCTCGTTCTTCGCCTTCAAGAAAATCGTGCCGAGCATTCCCTTCTGTTTGCCGAGTTCTTCGAGCGTTTTCCGATAATGCTGTTCAAGTTCAACTCCGTCGCGCTTGAGGAGATTCGGCCAGTCAAACGGCGCAGGAACTAGCGCCGGCCGGTTGTACGGTGACCTCGATAGCTCGTCAGCCATCTTCAAGAACAGGAGGAAAGTGATTTGCTCGACGTAGGCTTGATACGAAAGCCCGTCGTCACGCAGAACATGCGCGAAGCTCCACGCGCGGTTGCCAATCTGTCCGGAGTCCATGAATTGTCAGTCCTTTCCAAGCCCGAACGGCTCAAACAGAACGTCAAAACGGGTTGGGCCAGCTTTCAACTTCTGTTCAGCCGATGACACATCCGAAACAGTTGGTAAACCTTGAAGCACAAACCGAGGCCGTTCGCCACATGCCTCCCCGGCGACTGCGAAAGCGCGTCCGAGGGTTTCAACAATGGAGTGCCGCAACTCAATGCAGAACTTGTACCATCGGCATTGGCGCACCATGAAGTGATAGTCGGCACTGTGCTGCTGAAACATTCCGCGGCCATTCCAGCCGACAAACCGAGTCTCGCGGGCTACCGCGAGGTCGTAGCTCCGCCGCACATCCGTGAACGGTTCCAACGACCGGCGTTCGATCGAATCCTCCATCCACCTTTTCTGCGACTGACCAATCAGAGGTAAGGTAGTTCGAATCGACGTCAAGCTCTCCGCCAAACTCGTGGGCGGCAGAAATCTTGCAATGCGGCCAAATTCCAGCGGAATGAGTCGCGATTCAGAATCCCCCTTAACTTTTCCCGCGGGAACCCTTTGATACCAGTTCTTGCCAATTCGGCAAACCGATCCTTTAGGAATGTAACTCAGCATGACGTCCTCTGGCGCGGCATCTTTCGCGTCGCTCCGCCTGCCGAAACACAACTCATAGTTCAGCTCGCCGTCTAAGACCAGTGCGCGCGACGCCATCTGACCGAAGTCTCCAAGAGCCCTGACTAGGCTCTTCTCATAGCCGTTGCTGTGTGGAATCGCGCGTAATAGGGTTTCGGTGAGCTTCGGCGAACACCCCTCGATCCTCGCTGTGTCTTTGTTCTTGCGAAAACGATGAAATTGCCCCCAAATCTCCAATCCGACGTCTTCGGCCAGCATCCAGAGATTCGAGTCCTTCGGGAGCGAATCAGCGTAGGACAGAGGCCAAAAGACGGTACGACTGTCCCACACCAGGTCGGGTGCGCGGCCGCGATTACGCATGTTCGTCTCCTTCCGCTTCCCGCGCAATTGATGCCATGCAATCCCCAATTGCTCGCGGCAACGGTAATCCTTCTGCGGTAGCTCTTGCCCCCAAATACATTGCCGCGAAATACTCGGATGCTGGATCCATGAGACTTCCGGCGTGGGCATGCAACGAGCGAATCACCGCACTGGAATGCGACCGCTTTCGCCGGGCGGAATGACCGTAGTCGAACTCCTTGTCGATCACGCCACGATCCACGAGCGCGTTAACAAGACGACGCTCCCATTCAAATCGTTGAGCACCGCCTGACGAAAGCACAGGCAGTCCGAGTCTCTGCTCAACAGGTTCAATCCATGCCGCTACCAGACGCTTCCGATCTGCGGCTCCATCAAAGTATTTATCCCAGATTTCACGAATAACCTTTCCAAAACCGCTACCGTCAAGTTCCGAGAAGATGAGCGCAACCCCTGAGATTTCGAGCAAATCGAGCATTGCGTCCAGGCCCGCTCGGATGTAGCCGCGAGTTCTTGGTTGCTCGGCCATGTCAAACATGCGCTGCGAAACAGCCACAGTCGCATCAAAATACGCGACGAATATTGATCTGAAACTATCCAAGTTTGCGGACTTAGATTCCATGAGTGAGAATAACTCAGCTCCCAACCACAAGCGCGCATGGCCGATCAAGTCCGGCAACGTGTCATCAGTGACCGACTTTAGAATTCCAGGAATGCACTGGCTCAGCGTTTGGACCGTTTCCGAACGGACCTGTGAAACCCGCTCAAGTGACCTTGAGGCATTCCACTCGTGCCACGGCGCCTCGGTATGGTGCCGCTGCTTAAGTGCCTGGTAAGTTTCATCTAGTGCATGCAACTGGTTCTTAGCTTTGCTACACGCTTCGACAGCACGCTGAAGCCAAACGCTCGCCTCGATCGGTCGGTGCGCGACAAGGAGCTCCTTGGGAGGTCTAGCGAAAAGAGAATCGAGAGTCTTGACAATTGTCAGAGCCATCATTCGGACGAAATCCGCATAGTTTCCGGCGACAAGTTGCTCAATGTACCAGCGCTGCGATAAGACGCTGTCTTCAACCGAGCGTTCAAACTCGATCCGCTGCAGTAGGTCCTCGATCGCCGGAAGCACTTGGATCGGAACGTCACGGTGATGCAGCATCCTGCTATCGCCGGCGAGGATGTCAGTCGCGATCAACAGGCGATCCTCAACCGGAACCGCGCAAAATGTCTGCGGAGCGTTTAAGATCGGCGACAGTGCTGTCACACACGCGACATCCACGACTTGAAGTCGGGCAAGCAGATTCTCAGTGTCTGTGTCAACAAGCCACTTAACCACCGCTTTGCAAACGGTTGCCGCGAGGTCACTGGCTTCTGCGAGCTGAAATTGAGTTGCACGGACCGTTGCAGTCGCGTTGAAATCCAGCAGTTGCGCGACGACGTCTTCAATTGTTCCCCGCGATAGCGCATGGTGAAAACAACGAATTAGCGTCTCGTCACCTTGCACTTCGATAAATTGGTGGTCGGGGATCGGTGGTGCCGCCGGAACAACCCCCGTTCTTAACGCGATCTCGGCCTCGGTTCCCATCCCAAGGTGAAGCCTCGCGAATTGTGCTTTCCGAGCGAACCAATGACTGTCGCTGGGGATAGCCGTCTTGTTCTGAGCATAATACCGCAGCAGCCGATGAATCGAACTAGCGATATCTTGGACTGCCCCTCGCATGCTCGGATGATCATCCGCAACCGCAGAATCAACGAGCTCATCGATCACTTCGAGTTGCTGAACCGCAACGTTCCTTGCATGTGTCTGGAACGATTGATCCTTCCAATTGTAACCGGCCGGCGTCACGCTCTTCACTGCAACGGCAAATGCTCGTAGTGGGTAGCCCATGAGCATCGCAGGACTGAAGAGTGCAAAAGTCCGTGCTCCGAGTGCGAAGAATCCAAGAATCCCAATTGCAGCAAGCACGCCGATGTAAAGAACCGCGAGAGCAGTAGGCTGGAACCCGAGTGACTGCGCAACGAGCGCGATCACGCAGACTGCCGTCAAATGCGCCAGCATCCGCAGATATCGCCGGTTCAGGTCATCGTACGCGATCAAAGCGCGCACTTCGGTCGCAAGCTTCGCGTAGCTCGTGCTGGCAACTACGCTAATGCCTGCGAAGAAGAGCGCTAACATGGCAGCTGTGGCCTGCGCGATCGTACCAATCATCGAGGCATGCACCTCTCGATCCACAACCGGCAAGGTCGGCAAACTCGGAATCGTTGCTCGTACACGTGTGTAGCCGTGAGTTGCACCAACGAGGAGAACGAATACCGTAACAGCTGAGATTAGCGGGAATAGTGAGAGCTTCACAACTGCGATCAGAGACCGTCCACCCAGCCGCGCCGAACGTGACCGCTCATCATGCAAGTACTTCAGGCGCCGCCCCCAAAACTTCCGGCGGGCTACAAAACCCGATAGCCAAACGCCGAACCGGGAGCGGCGAAGCAAGAATGAAGTGGTTCGAACATGACGGACATATTGGCTCAACGACAGCATGACCGACGCAACCGCGGACCCGCGAAGCTTCAGCAACAGGTAGGCGGGCGAATCACTCGGTTTGCTTCTTGACGAGTTGTTGCCGGCATTAGGCACGGACGGCCACCTCCATCGTGCGTTGTCCCTGCCCGCGGGGAACGTAATCGTTCTGAGTCATCCAGTCGACACATTTCTCCACCTGTTCCGGAGTGAATCGATCTTTTTTAGACGGGTGCCACGCGAAGACGCCATTGATGATCGCTTGAATCGTCGGCTCGGCTCCGTCGAGAAGCAAATCGTTCCAAACTGCGTAGGTCGTTGCAAGCAGTTCTGCCTGACGCGTGTCCATCTTGGCCGCGTCAGCGAGGAGCCGATCCATTTCGTTCACGCGTTGTCCCAGAATCGTGCGGGCGGCTTTGCATCGATCCGCTATCTTGGTCCCGGGCTGATACTTCACGCCGAACATGCCTGTGTCGCGCGTCACAAACCAACGCTGTTTCTTCGCCAGGCTCTCGGCCTTGTAGATTTCTTCGTCGAACGGACCTGCGGCCTGACGTTTGAAGGTGAACTCCAGGTCAACGCCGACATGGGATTGCGTCAGGTGCAGAACCTTTTCCATCTGCGTCCGGCCGAAGTCCTTGCACTTGTGCAGCCGATCAACCGCGTAGGACATGATCGCGCCACGAACGAAATAGATGCCCTTCGTGTGCGTTCGTTTCAGCGCTTCTTCGTCGGGCTTTCGCGGTCGGCGAGTAGACTTGGCAACAGTGATGTGCGCGGGCAGCGCGATTTCGACCGCGTCCTTTCCTTCGAGAACAACCGGCGCGTCAGCGGCGTCCTGTGCTACGAGGCGACCAGAAAACGCTCGCTTGAGAATGCTTTGCCGCAAACCCTTAGAGAGCCGGAGGTCACGTTCAATTGACTGATGAACTTGCCGCGATTTGACGGAGGCCACTTCGACAAGCCGGATCAAAACTTCTTGCTCGTTGATTGGGGGAAGTGGGACGCAAATCGACGCGAGTTGCGGCTGCGCAATTTTCCAAATCCCGGCGGTAGTTTTCACTCGTTTCTCGACCTGCCGACGCACCAATCGTGATTGCCACAGAGTTGGGAGCAGACCTGTCTTACCAATATTGTCGTTCAAGCGAACGCGCATCATGGTGTCGGGGAAGACGACGGCCATTGGAGGTGCCTGTGCAGGCGTGCCGCGCCCAACGAGGGCCAGACTTCCATTGCCACGGGAGACATAGAAATCCCCGGCACGTATCGACAGGTCGTTGGCAACCTCCTCATCAATGGGAATGTATCGAACTTCCTTGTAGTCAAAACCCGCATCAGTCATCGCACTCAAGCGAAGGGCCGGAACGCCAGGTGGTTCATTCGATCCCTTGATGGAAATGCCATTGCAGATCGGTTCGACAATCAGCTGGTCAACGGTCGCCCAACACCACTCCGCTGGCAGCTCGGGAAGTTCCGAAGCGTTCGGCGCGGCAGGCTCCTCGTACCGATCCTTCCAATTCTTCGGCGGGTCTTTCTTCTGCGTCTTGAACTTGGCGAGCTGCGATTC
>DDRH01000067.1:161478-179614 GCA_002343075.1 Phycisphaerales bacterium UBA2421
GGCGATTCTTCCCATCGGCGGCGGCGGTCTGTGAGGATGCGTTTCAGCAGGTCGCTGGCCGACTCCGTGGATTTGTTCTGCTTTCGCCAGGCTGCGGTCAATCGGCCTTCGACGGCGGCCTTGAGCACGGATGCACGGTAGCGGTCGAGATTCCGACGCACCCGCTCCAGCAACGCCACGCCTTTGTCCAGATCGCTGAACAGCTCGTCAATCTTTTCAAGGATGCGAATCTGTGCACCGTGCGGCGCGACAGGAAGATCAAGCTCCTCGAGAAAGAACGTCGGCACACGCATCTGACCTGCCGAGCCGGTCATGCGAGATCGAGCCAATCGACGAAATGATTCCTGCGAGAGAAAGCGGCTGATCCAAGCTGCCTCGATGTTTCGTTTGGGGCGGATGACGTGAAACTCGGTCGATCCGAAGCCGACATCGTGAGGCAGCTTTGGGACGACGCACACCTTCCCGTTTTCCATGCAGGGCGTGATCTTGGCAAACAGAACATCGCCGGATTGAAAGTTCGTGTATCCTTTCTTGACCTCGCCATAACGTCGGATGACTGGCCGCGCCAGTCCGCCGTGCTGCTCTTCTACAGCTGCCATCGGCGCAAATGTCACGGGCGACGAATCGCCCACGGAGCCACGGGCCAACCCAGGATTGATCTCCGCGATCTGCGGTAGCAGCGGACGCTGCCAGCCCAAAGGAAGTTGGTCTCGGTTCCGATCATTCATGGGAAACGCTTACCCGAGTTGCGCCAATTGTTTCTGAGATTCTTCGATTTCACTCTTCAGGCGTGAAACTTCGTTTCCAATTGGATCGGGATCGCGCGGGCGTGTGAAGGTCGTCTTTCGTGACCGCTCCAGGGTCTCGATTCTTCTCGTGTTGTACTCGATCAGGAAACGAAGCCGGTCCTGCTCCGTGCCGGTCTTCGTAGCGGCAGCTAAGAGCGCGAGTGCATCCGCGATCTGCGCCTGTATCCGTGTCGTCTCTCCAAGAACCTCGGCGAGGGTGTACTGGTCGTTGGCTTGATCCTGCAGCTCCTGATGTGCGCGGCGTTCTTGCTTCCTAGACTCAAAAACTTGAAACATCAGCGCGGTCGCTACCAGGATTGCGGACAGGCCGCTGAACAATGCGTTGAGGCCGCCAAACATGTCGCCGAAAATCCCCGGATTCTGAATCGGGCGCGTTGTCGGAGTTCCATTCTCTTGAAGGTTCGGAAAGACCGTGGGAACCACGACGAGATTTGCGAGCCAAAGGACGATCATCCCGACAGCCAAACCAATCGTCCAATTTTTCAATGCCGAGAGCTGTTTCCCTTCCATCGATTCCGCGTCGGTGACGACTTGTCTCGTTTCTTGCGTCATTCGCGTGCTCCTATGCCACCAACTTCTCGTTCAGTTCCGCTATCAGCATGTCCAACTGGTCGCCGAATAGCTGATGCGCTTTGCCAAGATTTCCCTGCTGCGCAAACCATCCGCTTTGGAAATCTTCGCGCTCAATTGCAACGCTGGTCGCGATGTGCTCGGCGATCTTGTCGAGCCATTGTCGCTGATCCTTCGTGAACATCGTGCCGGCCGCCTGCTGCTCGTCGAGCCATCGGCGATATCGCTGCGTGACAACCGACTCGAACGGCGTCAGCGGCTCGGCCGGATCGACGGTGTGCAGGATGAGCGAAACGATGTCAACGAGCTGCCTGCCGCCGCTGCCCTTGACCTTCGATTTCTCTAACGCTTCGTAGGCGAGCCAAAGGTCTTGGGGCGTGAGGTTCAAGGGCGGGCGTTGGATACGCTGCGCCAGGTCTTTCACGTCCTCAAATTTGATCTTGTTGGCGAAGCGACGGGAATAAATGAGCTGAAGCGCAATGATCTCGGCGCGGTTGTCCTCGATCCACTGCTTGAACGACTGGACTTTGCCCTTGGCTTTGTCGAGAGCGGCCTGATCGAACCCGGCTGAGAGAACATCATCCATGCTAATGCGGTCTATGGTCTGCTCGTTCTGTTGCAGGATTTCGAGCAGGCGGCGACGGAACTGCGGCTTGAGCACTGGCGCAACGGCAGCACCAACGAGCTGCTGCGTCGATTGCTGGAGCTGTTGTGGCGTTGGTTCTGCGTTCTCAGGCAGACCGCAGGCGGCTATCTGCTCGTCGGGGTCGATGGATTTCAGCAGATTGCCGGTGATCGCGGCAAGATCAACGCCTCCCGCAATCTGTTTCAATTCTTCGCGCTGCTCGTCGGTGATTTGCTGATCAGCGCGGGCAAGTCGGGCTGCGAGCGTGGATAAGGCATCAGGATCGGCCCCGCCCATGCCGACGTATTCCAGGACTTTCTTCAAGCTGACGGTCGGTTGGCGGTCGAGCGGCGCGTTCTCGCTCTTGTCGTGCTCGCAGACGCCAACCGCATCGACAATGACAAAATGCGTTTTCGCATTGGCGTCGGGCGTGACCGCCTTGAGGTCGTCGGGCTTGATGACGCGGACGCCGCGACCTTTCATCTGATCGAAGAAGTTCTGCGAGCGGATGTTCCGCATGAACATTACGATTTCCAGCGGCTTCACGTCGGTGCCGGTTGCGACCATATCAACCGTAACGGCGATACGCGGCATGAAGCCGTTGCGGAAGGCCGTGAGAACATCCCCAGGCGTCAGGTTCGATACTTTTTCATACGTGATGATCTCGCTGGTCGTGCCATCCGCGTTCTGCTGCGATTTCTTGATGCGGATGAAACCCGTTTTGTAAGTGATCTTCTGGCAGAAGTCGTTGCCGCGCCCGAACTCTTCACGCACGATCTCGACGATATCTTCGGCGTGGCTGTCGTCCTTGGCGAAGATGAGGGTCTTTGGCACTTCGGTTCGGCCGGGAAAGATTTCGGTGAACAGTTTGTCGTGGAAAGTTCGTATGACGGTCCTGATCTGATCGACGGCAACCACGTCCTTGTCGAGTTGATTTGGAGCGTAAACGAAGTCATCGTCGAGAAGTTCCTGCCGCTTCTTTCGCGTGATGCGGTCGCGCCTATCAACGTAGTTGCCGGACTCGACCGTGCTGCCTGCTGCGGTAATCTTCGTGTTGATGCGATACACGTCGTAGTTGACGTTAACGCCATCGGCCACGGCCTTGGCATGGCCGTATTCCATGACGAGGTTGCGATTGAAGAAACCGATGGTCGCCTTCGCCGGCGTCGCAGTGAGGCCGATGAGAAAGCCGTCGAAGTATTCGAGCACCTGCCGCCAGAGGTTGTAAATCGAGCGGTGGCACTCATCGATCACGATGAAGTCGAAGGTTTCGATTGGGATGTTGGGATTGTACTTGACCGGTACCGGCGGCGCGTTGAACGGCTGGTGACTGTCGAACATCGACCCTTGCTCGTTGGCGGCGTCGAACTCCGGTTCGCCTTGCAGCATCGAATAGAGACGCTGCACGGTCGTGATGCAGACACGACTGACGGAATCGATGCTGTTCGTGCGAAGGAGTTGAATGTTGTAGATGTCGCTGAACCGCCGGCCGTCGTCGGGCGGTCGGAACTGACTGAACTCCGTGTTGGTCTGATCGCCGAGGTTTGAGCGATCCACGAGGAACAAAACGCGCCTTGCATCACCATGCTTGATGAGCCGGTAGATGAAGTTGGCGGCGGTGAAGGTTTTGCCACTGCCGGTACTCATCTGAATTAGAGCGCGCGGTCGAGCAGCGGCGAGAGAGCGTTCCAGCTTGGTCACTGCTTCGACCTGCGCGCTCCACATCGCGCCGGGATCGAGAGCGGGCAGTTGACGCAGCCGACCGCGAAGTTGCGCCGGTGCGTTTACGAACTCAAGCAACGTCTTTGGCTTATGAAAATGAAAGACATCGCGGCTGCGCGGGTCGGGGTCGAGGTTATTCGTGAACCGAATCTCCTCCCCTGTACTCTCGTATGCGAACGCAAGAGGGCGGCGATACGCAGGCAAGTTATCCGGCAGGCCATCAGAATATCGCGCGGATTGCAGCTCGACACCCGTAAGCGTGTGGCCAACGGGTTTGGCCTCAACGACGCCGATGACCTTCCGATCCACGTACAGCAGGTAGTCCGCGAAACCGAAGCCCGATTTCATCGGAAATTCGCGCACGGCAATACCGAACCCTGCGGTCAGGTCAAGATCGTCTCGGTTTTGGACGATCCAACCCGCCTGCGCGAGCTTCTGGTCGATGAGCAGCCTGGCTTTTGCCTCTGGCGACATTCGCGCTGTCCAGGAAACGACCGCAATTGCATTGCCGAGAGGATGATGTGAGCGCGCTCAGCCCAGCCTTCGGTCGACGGTATCGTAATGTTAGAGGCTACTTGCACCAAATCCCCGCTGAAAGATCCAGATCGCCATGCCTCTCCGTTCAGCGGTAATCGGCGAACAATTCCGGCCGCGTAAGCATCAGAATCGCCAACCTCGCTGCAACCTTGGTCATTTCGTTTGCGTGTTCTCGGGTGCAGTCAAGCGCGCCATTGTGGTGGCCTAACTCATGGATCAGCAAATCGACGTGCTGTGCGTTTGTTGCCGAGGGGTGGTTGAACCATTCCGGACCGAGCACCCCTACGTTGATCGCCAGGTCTATCGCATCGGCACCGTTTGGCCCGCAGCTTGCGGCGTTCGTCACGGACGGACTGTTTGACCAGGTCCACGACGCGATCGACTTGTTAAGAGTTAAGCGGCACAGCAGCTCGGCAAACTGCCGAAACCTTCGCATACCCGCCGTGATTCGCTCTTCGGGTAGCGGTGTTGTGGTTACATAATGCTTTGGCCGCAACTGGTTAGCGCTCGGGATGGCGCCCACCTCTTTCAATGCTTTCCACGTTTCGAGATCGAAGGCATTCGGCGGCACGGGCGTGTGTCCCTCTGCAAAGAGTTCGCCACCAGCCTCGCGGTTGAAGTCGATGACGTACCGTTTCTCGCCGAAACGTGCGCGCATCAATGTCACGCGCGTTTCAGGTTTGGCAGCAACAATTCCATCCGTAACCCCCTTGTTGGCAGCGTCTGCGGGAGTCAACAAATCGGCCGTGACGTCCAGCGCAGCGCCGCGGAGTCTTTTGAGATAGCTCGGGTGAACGTTGTTGCGATTGATCGGCAGCGGAACACGCTGCCGCACGTCGTAGTGGAACACGTCGCCGGTCGCCACGACCGGTATGCCGAGCTCGAAAATGCTGGCAACTTCACCCGCTTTTACCGCGTAGATGTCGATTCGGGTTTTTCTTTCTGTTCGTCTGAGGTCGCCACTCTCATCGGCGTACTCGGTCGGCAAGGTCGTTTCGACAGTCCGGACGGGCGTGCGGCTGGGTATTGCATGGCCGTTAAATGTCAGTGTGACGCTCTCCGGAACGAGAATGTGCTTGAGCCGTTGGCACGCCTGGGCGTAATCCGCTTCGGTCGCCCTCAACCGACACTCGATGATCGTTCCTCTCTCAGTTGATTTGGAAGAACGTCGGCGCCGATCATTGAGAACGTCAAAAACGAGCGTGCCACTGGTGCTCGTAATGAACACTTCTTGGCATCGTGCAATCACCCACTTCTCACCGAAGCAGAATCGGCCCCGCTTCGTCGGATCGTCCTTTTTCTTCGAAGGGGCAAACACCGTGTACGCATCGCGGAGATCTTCGAAGCCGACCGGGCTGTCGTCCGTCACCCGCAGCAGATAGTCATGCCGGCCGAGGTGTTCGAAGTTCACGTCCACTCGAGAAGCATTCTCATCCAAGGCATTTGCAACGAGCTCTTCTACCATTCTGCTTACGGGTCGACCGGCAAACACCTGCCTGAAGCCTTTCGTGTTCAAGTCAAATATCGCCATATCCTTGTCCTGCGACTTCCTGCGTCGTCTTGGAAGTTATGGTGACATCGACCGCGATGTAGCCTGAGATGCGTGGTGATTACCGGATCGATTTGGTGCAATCTGAATCGTCCGTTTCGAGGCGGACGGTTGTCAGACTAGACGAACAACGTCAACTGGCATCGATCACGTCGGGTTGCTTCAGCGTCGTTGCGGCTACCAACCGCATGCGGCGTTCGCGGGCCTCACCAGCCTGATTTGAAGCAGCCCGTAGAGCATGGCGCGCCGAGAGGTGCTCACCATGCTCGACGAGAGCTCACGGAACTAATCCTGATTCAATTGAGTCAGTCAATCTCCGTGTTTCTACTCGATGTTGTTTCTCCCGATGAATCGGGGGCGACGGAGACAGACCATCGGCCGAGGCGACTGCCTCCACCGATGGCCGCAAGACTTGAAGCGGGTGACACTTCAGTAACGGTTCACAAGACCTACCGCTGAAGCCAATCCCCCGTGCGGGACGAGGGTGTCCAACCGGACGCTCGCGCAACGCACGCCGGCGTGGGGAGCCTGGGCGCAGCAATGCGTGCCGGCCGGACTTTCACGAGTCCGGGTACTGCGTGAGGAAGCAGCCTGTTCATTGCGAACAAGCCACTCCATCAAAGCGCGGACGCGAAGAGCTCAACCATGAAAGGCCCGAAAGGATGAGAATCCCGACAGGGCTTGCCGGTCAGCGAAGTCGGAGACGGTGCCGAACCGCGTGAATGATCGATCGTCGAGGATAGGGGAAGCTTGCACGTTCGTACCCCGAAAGCCCGACACGCCTGAAGCGTGACGGGGTGACTGCGCCGCCGGCGGAAGCCGCGGACGTACGACGATGGTCCAGCTTCGAGCGAATCGAAGCGAGCGACGTGACCGACTTTGCGACAAGTTTTGGCTAATCCGGGAATCTCTGCAGCGGCCGGGCGTGGTGCGCCCGGCATCGCGGCGTCGTGGCCGCGAGAAGTTACCGCCGCAGAGAGGGAGTGTGTCCTGAGTAGGAGAGGGCCGGGAGGCCCGCCGGTCCTGCTGCAAGGCAGTGGCAGAACGGTCTGGTCGTCGGAGTAACGGGTGGTGCCGACTCCGCAGGCAGCTTTTGCCGCCAGCGACGAAAGGGATGACGGGCGTAAGTAAAGCCCGACGTGATCGATGGCCGCAAACCCCGGCCCGGTGGCGCCCTGAAAAGCAGGTGCATCATCGGGCCGGGCGTGCGGTCCGAAAGGCTGTTGCACGTGGTCAAAGTCGATCGCTCCCTGGCGGGAGCGGTGGACTTTGGCGACGCGATGACAACGGACAGGCGAGGTGTACTCGCCGTCCGGCAGAAGGTTCTTGAGCGCGACCGCCATAATTGGGCGACTGCAATAAAGAATGTGCCCGCGAAGCGGGCCGATGTTGCAGGGGCACTGTCGGCGGTCGCGCAGGGAGGTGCTCTAAGCAAAGGATTTGGGCTTTAGGACGTTGTGCCCGTGCAATACAACGTCCACCATTAACCGCGCATAACAACCGGCATGACGGCCTTCGTGGCAGATTCGGTGAGCGCTTTCGTGAGGCGGCTGGCAGTGAACCTGATTCCCAATGGTTACTGGTTCTATGTGTCGGGAAGCATCCCGGTCGACAAGGACCCGCTAACAGTCGATGCGAAGTTCATCGAGATGCATGATCTCAACCAGTCCAAACACGCACGCTACCGCCGGCGCTTGGCCGGGCAGGCTTCGGTGGCGTACGTACGGTATGAGCAGGAGTTCATCCTGCTCGCGACCCACGGCGAACACGCCTTCTTCGAACGCGAAGCCGGGCAGATTCTCGACCTCCGCCGCCGGCCGGTTCGGTTTCATGGGTACTCGATCAGCTACCGAAATGGGCATGCGTCGGTGCGGATTCATACCACCGAATACACTCGATTGCAGCGATATCTCGACAAGCAGTCTGTAGACTGGTCCGACCTGAAGCTTCAGCACGCTCTTGACTCACTCGGCTTTGACCCGTACGCGCCGGTACGCCAGCAACTGGCGGGTCTTAAACGTCGTATTCAACGTCGGCGGTGGGCGTGCCGACCTCGGCTCGACAATTGCCGTGACCTCGACTATTAGGCATCTCACATGAAAATTGCGCATATGTTGACGGCACCCCTTGCCACCTACTGCTGAACGTGTCGTAGCCTTGCCATCTTCTCGTGATCGCACACTGCCCAGTCCAAAGATTCTTGTCCACGACGAATTGGTTGGGGGTAGGCTGTGTCAGTGACCCGCAGCGGAGTTCGGTCAATGTCTTGGCCGTGGGTCGCACCAGACGACTTTGCCGGTCTTCACCCAGAAATGACAACGGCATTCATTGGCTTGATGAACAGAGGGCTCCAGGCTCGCCCGGTGGAACCAGTCGAACCAGACCCGCCAATGCGGCCGACGTTGCTTCGACAAGGGAAGCATCACTTTCTCACCGCACCCGCCCGGACATCGCATGCAAGCCCACTTCTCGATGGCGCCATCTTTGACCACGACCAGCAAGCCAGGCTTGAGATCTTCTGGCGACGGATGCTCGGAGGCAGTCCGTGCAATCAGATCCGGCTTGTCCAGAATGTGAAGCTTGACCAGTAACCAGTAAATTGTGCGTCGAAACATGAATCACCCTGTCCGATCCAAAAACAAGCCGTAGTCACCCCGCCCCCAGTAATCCTCCCCGCCACAGATCGGACAGCCGCCATTGGGGCTGGCGCCGGGTTGCTTATCCTCGCACAATGCATACTTGCGCACGCGGTGGGAAGGGCTGGCGAGGCGATACCCCGTCAGCTGATGCAGCAGTTCATCAATTGCCATGCACGCAACATCCGTCGTGAATACGACCACCGAGGGATCCGGGCTCCCACCGCCGCGGACATATTGCTCCCCTTCTTTTCGCCGGCGGGCGTACTCATCCGGATCCAGACGACGGAGCTGATCGGCGTAAGCGTCGTGAACGTCGACGATCTCGCGGCAGAGCAAACACTTGCGGCCAGGTGCGAGCACCGTCACCCGCCCTGCAGCTTCCAAGATTCGCGGCGGCACAGTGTCATCGACATCGATTTGAAAACCCATATCGATAACCAGCACCAGGTAGAAATAGGCGAAGCGGTTGAGCAGCAGACGCCCGTCCGCATCATCCGTGCAGCCGAAAATGACGTCACACGATTTGAGGGCATCACGCGTTTCAGCGTCGCCGACCCATTGGCGGCTCGTTGCGACTTGGATATCCAGTCCCAGCCGCTCAAGCTCCCGCCGCAGCACGTCCACCTTGGGCGTACGATCCTTCACATCCTGCATCGTCGGACCGTGCAGACGATTCAAGTTTGTCTTTTCAACGATGTCCGGATCGATGACGAAGAAATGCTTCACACCCAGGCGTGCCAGGAGCATGGCCGTTGCACTGCCGGTGGCGCCGCAACCGATGATCCCGATCCGCAGGTGCTCCAGATCGGAGTTCAGGGTATCGCCAAACGCCAACGCCTGCCGAGCCAATGTCTCGGAAGACTTTCCCTCGCCGCGGCCAGGGAAATCGATGAGGAACCGCTCGCCGACGACGTTGATCGCCGAAAGCGATTCGTGTGATTGCTCATCAATCCAGACGCGGCCGAACCGCCGGCCGGCTCGCTCATACACCACGCTCAACACTTCGACCGCTTTGCCGTTGCGATTCTGAGCCAGTTGCACTAGCGCGGGCTCCTCAGCGTCATCAACCGCGGAGAATTTTGTTTGCCCCGCGGGATGAGAATGCACGACGGCCAGCGTGAGATTCTCATCCCGGCAACGGCGAAGCAGTCTCACAAAGACTTCCGTCTTCGCGTTCACATGCACCGTCGATGACGAAACAATTAGCTCAGCATCGAGGGGCACAACGTCACGGGAGAGATACCGCCGTGCGGGCTGGCCGTGCCACGGATCCTGCGTTACGTCACAACGCCCGCACAGCACATACGCAATCTGCTCATGCCCGTTGTCGGGCATCAGCAGGCTGAGCAGTTGCTGGTGATGCGTCTTCTGAAGGGTAAGAGTGCGTCGCATTACGATTCACCTCGCAGGGCGGAGTCGATGCGGCGAAGCATGGTCTGGATGCAGTCACGGCCGGCGCGCCACTCCTCATTATGACGGCTCCAGCGTTGCCAGTTGCGGCCAGCGAAACTGAAGGCCTGATCTGCCTTCTCCGGATAAGCTCCGGTCGCCTTGAGCGTGAGCCACGGATCCGCAAAAAACATATCGGGTGCCGTGTCCGGATAGCCACGCGGCAGGACGACCAGGATGTCAGCCGTTTCGACTTGAAAACGCCCCAGGGGCAGCGGATAGTTTTTGAAAACAATCCCCTTCTGCTCACCCTGTGCAACATCTTCAGTCACCAGCTCGTGCTCTGACACGTAGCGACGGTCGGCGGATGGAAGGACGGTGGAATTGCAGCCGGCATTCGTGTCATCGCGGCCGGTGTAAAAGCGCTCGATGCCTGCCTCCGACAGATCCACCCACTGGCCGACCTCGAGCTTGAGATCCTCCTGGCCGCGGCGTTCGAGCCAGACGCGGTATTTCGGCTTGTTGTCGACGCCAGCGAGCTTACGCAGCGTGGTTTCCGTGATGCGGGACATGCCCCAGTCCTGGCGCTGGCCATCCAGCTCAAAGCGAAACGAACGGTCGGACAGGAAACTGATGAAGCGCTCCTTGCCGTCACCACGCACATCCGTTGTTTCTTCCAGGCTGATATCTTCCAGCAAATTGCCGGGAAGCAGCTGGTAGAGCAGATGCTCTTCGATTGGACTCTTGCCGGCGGCCACCAGAATCTGGCGACCAGTCGGAACCGGATCCAAAATGGTGTATTCAACGTCGTCGACCACAATGCGGAAACCTGCACGACTGGATTCATTTTGATTTGTCATAGTTCGATACCTCTTTCTTGAGACCAAAAAACAAAGACTGCCACGAGCCTTCATCAGCAACTCGTCGCAGTCCCGCGAATCGAACCATCAACACAAAATATTTTCCTTAATCATCGTACCGATCGTCGTCGTTACTCTCGGGCGTGAGGAATGTGATCACCCGGCCGAAGTTAGACAGGAGCACAACATCTTCCCAAAGGTCGCAGCTGCTACGGCTGTTAAACCACACGCTGGAATCCACAGAGCCGCCGGCTTTCGGATTTTCAGCAGAGAGTTTTCCGGCCGTCAGCGAGCGCGCGGTCACGGATTGTGTTGGCACCTTCCCACCGCGTTCGATCCAGCCCATCCCTCGCGTGCGAAGTGCTTCGGAGGCAAGCGACGTAACAACTTTCCCGCCTTCTGAAATCACCATGCAGCACGGTTCAAAGTCCAGCTCGATATAGCGGATGATCGTGCTGGTGAGTGAAGTCTCAAAAGCATCGCGTGCCAGACGGCTCAGGTCATCCAACGTGCAATTGCCGCCAGAACAGGCAGAAACTTCATCCTGGAACAAATCACGCGGCATCAACAGATACGCAGCGAATCGGTCGGCCTCACGCTCCCGTTCCTTTTTGGAAGTGAAATCCGAAGTCGAACTGTGCCACTGACCAGAGAGCAAATATTCCCGGTGTGGCGGCAGATAGAAATGACCCAACTCGTGAGCAATCGAAAAACGCACCCGACCCGCCGTCCGGAATGGCGGCTCTTCCTGAGCGTAGAACAGATAGAAGTCTCCCTGTCCATCCGTGCGACGGTATTCAATACGGCCGTCAAAACAGTTGTCGTATCTTCCCGGGAGGAGAGCGATTTCCTCTTCCTGGGCGATATGCAACGGATCAATGGGCAAGGAGGTTTGAAGATTGAGACTTTCGAGGACGTCGTCGACAACCCGCTCAATCTCGTCGTTCGTCATCGGCATCGCGCTGTTCCTCCGACTCGTTCTTTTTACGGTTTGCCTCCTCGGCTTTCTTCTTGATGTTCTCTTCCATTTCTGCTTTTGCCTTGTGCGACAAATCCTGGGATTCGTCCGCGCGATTCATCGAAGTCGAAAGTTCATGCGATCCAGTCTTGGCGTTCTTCTCAGGCTTCTGCCGGGTGCGAAGCAGTGACTTAATGTAATCCTTCCCCCCACTGTCGAGCACCGCGTGATCTTCTGGGGTCAATGCCTCAGCCATCTTCTTCAGATCCGGAATCTTCTCGTCGCACAAATCTTTTGAGAATGCCGCCAAGGTCAGTGCATCTAAAGCCCGCTCTTCCCGGTCGTTGGTGTTGTCCGTGCTACTCATTGTCATCCTCGCTTTGAGGGGCGATGATCCCTTTTCTTGCCAGCATGTTCCTGATTTTCCTTCTGCCTTCCTGCAAACCGCGCTTCACCGAAGCAAGCGTTTCTTCAACGCCTGTCAGGTCGCTCGTGAACTTCCGCAACTGCTGCATATCAGCACTCTCCGGGAAGTTGTTGATATAGGCTTCCAAGGCCACCTTCTGCTTGGGCGACAACTTCGACACCTCGTCCAAGATCATTTCTAGTATCACCTGGCGATCTTCTGCTTCACGTTGTCGCCATTTCTCATTGACTTGCGTATCTCTGAGTGTCTCACCCACGATCTGCAGCCGCTTTTCATTCGATTTTTTCTTGCGGCGGAGGTCAATGCCGTTTGTTTGGATGATCCGGCACAAGTCGCTGAAGACCCGCCTCGTACCGTCGTATTTGCCCGATTTGACTTCCGCATAGAACTCCAAGAGCGTTTCCGACCAAAGGTCTTTCAGATCCTCAGCCGACATCCCGGGAAAATGATTTCGCCGCAACCAGCCGCAAATGGGCTTTTGGTACTGCGCGTGCAGGAGCTCAAACCCACGCTCAATCTCATCCTCATTCCCGCAGGTTAAATGCAGTCTGATTTCATCATCTATCTCGTCGTCACTCATGAATTGATTCCCCAAGATCAACGTGGTTACTTCCACCTCGTAGCCAATGGGTGCGGCGAACCATGGAATTATAAGATTTTTCTGGCTTTTGTCTGTAGCCCGCGCAAGCCGTTTACGGCCCTTGGGGAGCACAGCGCAGGCAGCCTGACATTCGCGTGCATAAGGCGAACACAATGAAACAAAATCTGCCTACTTGTTTAGACTGCCACAAAGATGGACGCGAATCACACACTGTACGGAGGGCAGCTCGTCAGCGTCTGAAGACCTTCGTCGAGGTGTCGTTCGCACATATCAAAGCTAGGACTCAGTTTCGCGACGAGAGGTGGTCGCCGGTGGTGCATGGCGAACTCACCCAACAACAACCTATGCCTTTACCAACTCCAGCAACCGCCCTGCCTTCTCGTCCGCCTCCAGCCGGTCACCGGCATTCTTGAATTCACCGGCCAATCGCGTGAGCGCATCGACCAGTGAGAACACCGTGAAGCGACCCTGTTCTCTGGCCATCGCCAGAGCGCGCTTGCTCAAGTCACGCGGGATGCCGTGTTTGGCCATCACTTTGGCGACCTCCTCGGCGTCGTTGCCGAGTCGCGCCTTGAAGGCGTTGGCCATCACGCGGGCGAACCCGTCGCGGCGGGCGTCACGCTTGGCGACCAGCGACTCGATGTGACGTCGGACCTCCGACAGGCACTCGTTCACGTTGGCCGTGTGCTTGCGCGAGAAGTCGATCACTTCGACAGCGTCCCAGACGATGTGATTTTGGCACACCGCTTGGAACCAGAACGTCTGGAGCCCAACCGAGCGACAACCCACCTCGCTGTTCCATAGGAACAGCCCGGGAGCGAACGCCTCGGTCTTGCCGCCGTCTTCGAGCTCGACCCAGCCGGTCGGGTCGATCAGGAACACAAACATGTCCTGCTCACCGGCGTATAAGCCGGTCGCGCCGTTCATACCTGCCTGCGGCGGTACAAATTCGGTCGCGAACTCACGAACGATGTTGAGCAGGTCGAGATTGTGCAGCCTCGTATATGCCGGACCGTGGATGCTGCGGATGGTTTCTCCACGTTGCAACACCTGAATGGGCTTCTGCAATGAGGGAAGCGTTTCCTGCAGCACCAGCCTGGCCGTGCCCGGCGTGAGCCGATTGACCGTCTCCTTGGCCACACCTGCCAGACGGCAGAGCTGGCCGAAGCTCCAATCGTTCATGCTCAGAAGCGCCTCCTGCTGCCGGTCGTCATCGACGCCGAGCAGCAGCGAGCGACCGGGCGGACTCTGCACGTCGATCAGCCGAGTCCAGCGTTCGCTGCTTTCGGACTGAGCCGTACGGCAGTGATCGTAAAGACTCTGCAGGTCGGCGAAACGCTCGTCGTCCCTGCGTGTAAACAACTGACGGCTCGCGGCCGTGAGATTCTGTCGTTGCATCAGACACATCCTTTCGGGATTGGAAAAAACGAAGAAACAAAAACCTATTGCCATGCACCACCGGACTCCCGCCGCGACAATTGCGGCGGAAGCTCGGCGAGCGATCCTCTAACCCGAACCCGGTTGTCGGAGTGCCGCGCTGGGCGTACCACTCACGGGATGGGTTATGCACGCCATGAGACTGGACGTGACCTGGCCGATCGCAGTCGGCAGTGCGGACCCGGCCGCCGCGTTTCGCGCCGGGTCGCCAGTCGGCACGTCAGTGCCTGCCCGGAACCTTACCAGCGCCCGCCGAGCCCGGTCCTCGTCGTCCTGGGAGAGCACCTCGTACTTGCGTCGCCACACGGTCCACGCGAACAACCCACAGGCGTTACGCGTGCCGACGCGACGGGCGTGCAACGCCGCGGCGAAGAACGCCAATCGGTCGGCTTCGCTGTGTTGCACGAGCCCCCGCTCGGTCGCCTGTTCGAACAACGACGCCAACCGCCTGGCATCCTTCAAGTCTGCCGGCTTCACATCGCGAAGCGTGGGACCGACGCCGGTGCAAGCAGCAGTCGGGTCCGCCGACCGGGCGGGTTGCTGGTTACCAGATCTCCGTAAGGAGAGTTGATCGTGTTTTTCTGGGGGTGCGGATTCACTGCCCTTGAATGAGATTGGGGGTGCGGAATCAGTGGCATTCGGCAACGTCAAGTTGATGACTACCGGCGCCCCGAGTCGGTTGAGGCGAGATTGGTCGGCGGCGAGAACCACCAGAAATCCACGCTCGACCAGCGCTCCCCTCGCCTCCTTGACGCTTCGTTGGGCGACCCCGAACGACTCGGCAATCCATGACGCTTTGACGTATCCACCGGAACGACACAGTTTGTTTCGTAGGAACAGGCAACGCAGCAGGTGGCCCAGCGCCGTGGCGATGTAAGCCCGGCCGCGGGCCGACGCGAGGTGGCGCAGCAACGGCCTCGGGATGGGAACCCAGCGACCCTCGCACGGCAGCCCGCCTCGACCGCCGAGCATGCGGATGGACGCGGGCGCGCATTCGAGTAGGCCGGCCATTCGGAGCCTGGCGAACGAGCCGCGACACGTGCGTGCCCCTTCCCCGCCGACCAAACGCCGCAACTCCTCACGGCAGTACCGTGGTTGGCGTTTAGCGCCTGACGCCAGCCGGCGCTCCACCAGTTCGAACGCGGCGAGCCAGACCCGCAGGTCCAGCAACTCAATTCGGCCGTCACGCAGGGCCGTCCACGCCGCCCACAGCGCCCCCTCACGCACCAACACAAATCCGCCGGCCGGCTTGCTCGCCTCGACCCACCATGTGCGTCCCTTTGCCCAAGTTCTCGATTCCATACCCCTCCTGCGAATCTGAATGACAAGCGTCGAGTGTTGCACTGCGGTGCATCGCCGATTGACGGAGTTGTGGGGATTGCGCTACGTTCGATGCGTCGCCAGACGTTCGAGCGGTGTCGCTGCAGTCCCGCCGTCGCCGCGTGTGAAGAACCGGTCCGCGCCGGACCGGTTGCTCCCTCTGGTGCTATCTCGATTCCACGTTTGTTCCAGTCCTCCTCCGCGCCGTCGCGGTCATCGTTCATTCAACCCAAAAAAAGATTCCCCGGCCATGCCGATCGATTCGTCGATCACGGGGGACTCTCCAATCGAGGCAGGCCGTCGGGCGCACCATTGCACCGATTCAGGTCCTGACACAATCCCCAATCGTTTCGCGCAGTTGCGGCAAACGAGAGCGTGCGCGCTTCAAAGCATCATGGCCACAACGCAACGGCGCCCGAAGGCCACAGCGCATCATCGCTGCATCGTTGGAATGACCGCTTGCCAGCGGTAACGGAAGTGTGCAATGCTGCAACAACGCGGTCGGGCCACCGCGCCACCGGGCGTCAACGCGTTGTGGCGTTGACGCTCCAGATCGTTGTCCAAGGGGAGGAAAAAATGTTCGACACACATACACCGCACCACACAAAAGTCGTCGCGCTGGGGAATCAGAAGGGAGGGGTGGGCAAGACCACGAACACGGTGCACCTTGCCCGCGCCCTGGCCGAGCGCGGGCGGAAGGTTCTGGTGTGGGACCTGGACATGAACTCCGGGGCGACCAAGCACTTTGGAATACCGACCGACGCATTCATGGGGACGTTCGAAGTGCTCATCGGCGAGGAGGAGCCGCGGGACGTCGTGCTGACAAGCTCGGAGGAGGGGATTCACCTGCCCGAGAACCTGCACCTGATTCCGTCGCGGCGGAAGCTGGAAGCGATTGACGAGACGCTTGCCGCCCGAAACAAGTTCATCGCCCGCTCGGACGTGCTGCTCAAACCGATCGCCTCGCTGCGCGGGCTGTACGACTACATCTTCCTGGACACGGCTCCCAACGCGACCGCTCCGACGGTCGCCAGCTACAAGGCGGCCGACTGGTTCATTCTCAGCGCCATCCCCGATCCCTTCGCCGTCGACGGCTTGAAGGATGCGCTCCTGGACATCCACGCGGTGCAGCAGTTCGGCAACCCGCAACTGCGGATCCTGGGCGTGATTCTGTCTGCCGTCGACGAGCGAACGCGGCTTGCACGGACACTCAGCGACTATGTTGAACGGGCATTTCGGATGCAGGAGGACGCCGGCGAGTCGGTGCGTTTTTCAACCGTGATCCACCGTTCGACAGTGATCCCCGCGGCGCAGAAGGTCGGGCGGACACTCTTTGAAACCGAGCCGACGCACAAGGTCACCGCGCAATACCGCTCCCTGGCCAGCGAAGTCGAAGCACGCGTCGCCGCGGCGGAGGGCCCGAATCAATCCCCAGAAACGACTACTGCCACGGAGACTAATCGTGGGTAGGCGGCTATCGGCCGAGCGGCCGTACACACCCCTGGACGAATCGCTGATCACGCAGGTGCTTCAGCCGCCAGCGCCAAGTGTCTCTTCGGCAATCGTCAAGCCTCCCGGAGCACAGCTCAACGCGCCGGACGTGTCGTCAAACCCGCAAGCTTTTGAAGCATCGCATGCCGACTCAATCGCGCGCGCACCGCGGCGCGAGCCGCCGGCGTTGCCGCGGATGGACTGCACGCTGCGGCTGCGGGTGAGTCGCCAGGACAAGCGAGAGTTCGAAGCGTTCACGGCCCGTTTTGCCGCCGGCGTCGATGCTACGCTCAAACCCAGCAACGTCCTGCGGGCGATGCTCAGCGTGCTTCAGAATGCCGAGCCTGTCTTAGCGGACCTGACCCGTCACTCGACGCATTCGCTGCGACGTCCGCCCAATGACGACGCGGTCGCCTACGCGGCGTTCGAGCATTGTGTTGTGCGGTTGATCGACTCGGCGGTGCGGCGTTCCCCGCCGGTGCGATGATGGACGGAGCGGGAATGGGATGGGACGTGTCGGGTCTGCGGCCGGCATGGCGAACAACTCGGCGCCAAACAACCGGAGGAAGGAGGAAACGAACATGATTGAACACGCAGATCGAACCCAGCAGCAAAAGTCACCCACCCGCATCCGCCCGCCGGACGCATCCGAAACGACGCGCGACACGTCGCACGCGGACCTCTCGCGATCGCGAGCGCCGGCCCTGCCGCGGTGGCTCTCGCTCGATCAAGTTCGGAAGCTGCAACGCATGCGTCGCGAGACGGTTCTCGCCGCCATCGCAACCGGCGAACTCCCCTGCGAACAACGCGGCCGCATCCGTTACTTCCGGCTCACGGATGTTGAAGCCTGGGAAGCCAGCCGCCTCCGCCCCGACGCCCCCAAACCCACCGCAGCGCTCCACCCCGACCTCGCGGACCTGGCTTGACGGCCATCGTCCCTGCGCCATCTTCCCTCCAGGCAGTCTGTCCCGTTTTCCTCTACGCCACCGCCGGCTCGGTGAACCACATTCAGCTCCCGCCCCAACCAACGACCTGTACCCGTCAGCGACACGCTACCCTCACGGACACGCACCCCACAGGGATTGGAGGGGTAGAGGGGGTTCGCGGGGGAGAGGGGGCCTGCGGCTCCCCCGCGATCACTTCGCCCGGCGCGCGACGCTTTGCGCGCGGCAAGTCGAGACTATGTCACACCCTCTCCTCAC
>DDRH01000067.1:179652-202942 GCA_002343075.1 Phycisphaerales bacterium UBA2421
GGGGAGAGGGGGCCTGCGTCTCCCCCGCGATCACTTCGACCGGCGCGCGACGCTTTGCGCGGCGCAAGTCGAAACTATGTCACACCCTTTCCTCAACGTTCATAACTCGTATCAGCCAGGTGCGGTGAGCGGAAAGGACAATCGGTGACCTATGGCACAACGTAACAATGACCAGCAACCCGCCAGCGAAGTCCCTCAACAGACGCCCAAGCGTCCGTTTCGGGAGTTTCGCTGCGGAGCGTTGAAGGCAGTCGTGTGGCAGAACGATACGCGGAACGGCGTGATGTTCTCGACACAACTCGTTCGGATTTACAAGGACGAGGCGGATGAGTGGCAGGAGTCCCACAGCCTGGGATTCGATGACCTCCTCCCCGCCGGCAAGCTCCTGGATACGGCTCACACCGTCATCATTCGGGAGATGCAGGAACGCGCAGAGCGTCAGCGGAATGCCGCCTGACGTTCAGGTTCGACTCAGAAGGTTCAAGCAAGGCCGCCGCACCTGGCCTTCATTTCTTCGTCGATGCCGTCCCCTGAACCGACGCATCGGCTTCCGCTGCGGTCGCAGCGGGTTTGACCGGATTGGCCGGGTTATGTATCGGCTGCGGCGCCGAGGTGGGCTTGCGGTCGATGTCTTCGGGGCGGTGCGAACCGTTGGTAAACATGGCGGTCTCCTCTTTCGGGCACGGCCCGAGCAACTGATACGTTCTTCGGTAGTACTTGACCAGGGCGTCCCGCGCCCCGGCGAACAATGCGATCTCAACCAGCAGTACGACAGCGTCGAAGCCGACGCCGATACGTAGCAATTCTTCCCGTTGGCCCAAGTACGCCAGCGGCATGGCCACGAGCACACCACCATAGAACTGGTAGAAGCGGTAGTGATGCTCGACCAGCAGGTCGAACGCGACGAGCTTCTCAGGAAGCTTGCGCTCGTCCCAGTCCGGCCGCCGGGTGCCCATCCATTCCAGCAGCGAATCGAGCAGACACCACCGAACACAGCCGACCATAAGCCCAGCCAAGGTCGCTGCGACCACCAGGTGCAGAAATCCGGCCAGCCCGGTGTCGGCATTCCCGGCTGCGTTGAACCACGCCGCCAAGACCGGCGCCTGCGGTGCCAGGCCCATCAGCACGACGAAGCCGGGCAGGACGTACGCGATGACAATGCCGAACCATCGGCTGGATATCTCCTCCATCAGAGCGACTTTGGCGGCCGTCGGCTTGCAGCCGACTCGGCCGGTTTTATGATCCTTGATCCGGAACTCGTGTCAAGCCCTTTGATCCGGAAACTGAATCAATGCCGACCAAGGCGCAGCATTCCCCGGCCTATCAGCCGCTCCCGGCGTTCCTCTCGGTACTGCGCGTTCAGGCCTGTTTGACGCAGCGGGACATCGGCAAGCGGCTGCGCCGGCCGCAGTCCTGGGTGTGCAACTGCGAGAACGGCAACCGTCGCGTGGACCTTGCGGAGTTCTGTCAATGGTGCCACGCCTGCGACATCGACCCGGTGGCCACACTGCGACGCTTTCTGCGCATGCGATAGGGGCTCCTTTCCTCGCAACATCGAAGTGATCCGCAACCCTCCGCCCGTTCCGCCGGACGGTAGGGTCGGGTGCCCTCGCGTCCGGCCGCCTGCGGCGGGTCGGCCGCTCGGCGAGAGCTGCGTCAAGGTCACCTCCCACACGAGGCGCGTGGGCCCCTCCTCTCCGAGGGGGTTCCACCTTGACCCACCCCTCGCCCGACCCATTCGTCCGGCTACACGGGCGGCGGGTTGATTGGTGATCGACGCAGCCCTTCATCCAGAGAAGGAGTTAGAAATATGACCATGGAATATGACAAAGCCGCCGTTGGCGAGGCACTGATAGAGCTCGGCAAGGTGATCATTGAAGGAACCGTTCACGCACGGGCAGCATGGCCGGACATCAGCCGCAGCCTGCAGCGATTCGAATGCCGGGATTTCGGCCTACTGCTTCCGCACGAAGACGCATCCAATCGAGCCGCCCTGAAACAGGGCAGAACCACCATGCTACAGGGCCGCTACGCCGTACGGGAGAATGAAGGCATCATCATCGAGCATCGGATGAACGAATTGCTGACGTTCGTTTTCTGGTGGATGGACGAGTACGCGAGCGTGCCGATACCCGACGTTGCCGTCGCACCACTTGCTCTGGACGGCAATCGCTGTACCGACCCAGCCGATGGAGTACAGAACACCCCGACGAGAAATGACTGTGCCCAATTTCCGATGACGGTGTTGGACAATCGTTCGACTCAGATTCTGTTTCCCCACGTCTGGAGAGCCATTCAGGCTGTGGTCGGCGAGTTTTTTCCCCTCGCCCGCGAACAGTATTTCGCATTGCCACCGAACGAGCGGAAAAGTCACATCTATCCTTCTCTATTCACGCTCGACGATTGGATTCACTGGACGCGAAGGCGGCTGAACGAATGAGACACCGGTGTTCAGGTCGAACCATCAATTGGTCCGCCCTGATTCCGTCGGGACGTCGGCGTGCAGGGTGCGTGCCGGCGTCCTCGCTTTCGCTTCGGGCTGGCGCCCGACCGTCAAGGTCACCTCCCACGCCAGGGGCGTGGGCCCCTCCTCTCCGAGGGGGTTCCACCTTGACCGCCGCTTCGCTCGGCGTCGCCGTCACGCCCCCTGCCCGCCGCCGCCCGCCGGGGGCAGGCACATTATTTTTTCAAGCGGTCAGGCCTTCGGCCTGGCCCTATTTGATGCACCTCCTTCCGTACGGTGGGTGGCGGTTCGCCCGGAAGGGCGAACGAACCGCCACCCACCGCACGGCGGAGGTGGTGCTTTGGAGGAAGATTGGAGGATGTATGAACGACAGCAAAATGAGTGAAGCAGTGATGGACGGCCCCGAAAATTCCGGTGAGAAGCACAAGACCGTGACGCCCCGCATCTACGTTGCGTCCCTGGCTGATTACACCGCTGGGCGATTGCTCGGCCGGTGGATTGACGCAAGTCAATCGGCGAAAGCGATTGACGAGGAGATTGCGGCGTTGCTCGCCGCATCGCCCGAACCGTTCGCCGAGGAATGGGCCATTCATGACTACGAGGGGTTCGGTTCGTACCGACTCAGCGAATCAAGTCCGGTGGATGACGTTGCGGAAATGGTGGCCCTCGCCGCAGAGCGTGGGCCGGTTGTCTTTGAGTTACTTGCCCGCGGCCATGACCTGGCTGAAGCCCGCAAGATGATGGACGACTGCTACCGCGGAGCATACGCAAGTCATGCCGAGTGCGTGGAGGAATCCATCGAAGACTGCTTTAGCGATGCGTTAAACGAGCTGCCGGGCTTCGTCCGCTACCACATTGATTATGCGGCCATTGCCCATGACTTCGAGTGCAGTGGAGACCAGTTCACCATCGAATGTGACGGAATGGTGCATGTCTTCGACAACACGTGACAGGGCAGGCCGCAGCATCTCGCTGAGTGTTGCGGCCCGCCTTGAGCGGCGACTCGTAAGCGGTTCGCCGCTCAGAAGCAGATCATTCAGCGGTTCGCCTGAACACAGGCGGCCGAACCCCACCGACCGCACGGCGGAGGTGGTGCTTCGGATACACAACAGAGGACGTATGAAAACGACAGAAACAAAAACGAAGTTCGAACTGGGCTCGGTCTACATCACGCCCGGGGCGACCGAAGCAATAAACCAGAAGGAGCGAGCCGAAGCATTGCATCGGCATTCGACCGGAGACTGGGGCGAGGTGCCTTATCCAGACCATGAGGAGAACGAGCTGTCCCTCCGGGAGGGATATCGGCTCTTCTCGGTGTACCGAACCCAGGACGGCGTGAAGTTCTGGGTCATTACCGAAGCAGACCGCAGCAGCACGACCATGCTGCTGCCCGAGGAGTACTGACGCCCCGTGTGGTGGTGAGGCAACTCACCGCCACACATTCGAAACAACATGACGACAAGGAGATGAAAGCCATGAGCAATGACATTTGGACGAACATTCGAATCAGCGGGCTGCCTGACGACGTCGCCCGCTTTCTGGACACGGTTCGCAGCCGCGAGCGGCTTCTGGACTTTGACTGCATCGTGCCGATGCCGCCTGAGCTCCTGATGGACGCTCGGCCACAGGACGCGGAGTTCGCCGCAGCGCTGGACGACGCCGAGCGGCTCACACGGGCCCTGGGGTGTCACCTGTTTCTGAAGGACTTGTTCAAGGCGGCCGGGTCACCGGACACGCCCGATGCCTTTCGAACGCTCGCCGCTCAACGAGTGGTCGTGCCCGGCGTCGACTTCGCCCGCCTGTGGGACGTCGGCGTGCAGGCCCGCGAGAACCGGCGGCGGCACGGGCACTGCACTTGGTACTCGTGGTGCAAGGCGTTTTGGGGAACCCCGCATAACGCGATGGATGTCACCGCCGCCATCATCGACGCGAACGCTGCAGCGTTCCGATTCAGCACCGTCGAAAGCATCCCGCGACCGATTCTGTTCGCCATCGACGAGCAGTTTCCGACGCTGTCGATGACCGGAACCACGATGGAGGAATTGGGACACTGGGGAGCGGAGATCGACGGCCCGGTGTTGACCTTCGGCCCGCCGCCTCGGGAACGATGGGAGCAGGAACTCGCCATCCCGGTTGCCGACACGTCAGGGAAAGAGTGACTTCGGCGGAGCCAGCGGCGGCGTGCCGCCTGCCGGCTCCGTCTCCGTCAGCTCAGCCGCACGTTCGGTTATGCTCAATCGGCGGATGCCCGGAGCGTTCTTGGGAAGTTCGCCGAACGTGTCATCCCACTCCCAGAGCGTGGCGGAGCGGCCGGCCAGGAGCAGCGTGAACAGCCGCTCCAGGAGCATGCCATCGATGACCACGCGGTGGTGACTGAACAGCAGTTCCAGACGGGCGTTGGATTCCAGCGAGCAATACACCATGTGCCGGCACGGCAATGCCAGCTTCTTTCCGTCCCGCGTGGCGAAAACCCAAATCGGCTCCGCGGGTATTTGCATGCCGTCCATCAGTTCCCAGCATGCAGTTGGACGGCCGGGCACCTGTTTGGATTGGTCAGAACTCACGCTCATGCTCCCGCTCTGTCTTTCGTGTGCGGCGTGCCTCTCGTTCTGCGGCACGCTGGAGTTCGCTGGCGAACGGCTGCTTTACGTTACGGCCCACTGACTTCTGAAGTTCCGAGACGTCGGACGAGTAATAAAGAACGTCACGCCCCGCGTTCATGACCGCTTCAAACTTTTGTCGTGTCATCAATCGTTCGCCGACGCCGCTGGCGAGCAGCAAATCCGGACGGCGTCCCTTCAGCCCGCTGAGCGTCGATGTGTAACCATATTCCAGCCAGCCAAAGTCACGGTCGACCAGCCATCCGTTGGACAGTTTGATGTCACCACGTCGGGTGACACGCTTGACTTCGAAGACTTGGCCGGCCTTCACGTGGTGCTCCCGGTCGCGGGTCAAACCTCCGGCGACGAACCGGATTTTCTCCCCTGCATGCACCCGCAGCTTGGATTCACGAAGCACCGTGAATCGGTCGCTTTTGTCCAGGGGCAAGAGTGCCGGAAGCCCCTTGCCTCTCGACACCAGCACGCCCCCGACGACCCGGGCCATGCCCAGCACGGTGACCTGTTCGCCCGCTTTAAATGCACCCGCACCTCGGTTGAAACGTACCAACATGCCGGGAAGGTAACGCCGGGCGTCCTGCTTATCGGCCTCATTCCAGTTCATCGGTATCAGCCGCTTGACGAGACCGCCATTCCCGCGTCGGTGTCCCAGGATCTTTCGCTCGAATAGTTCGGAGCGAATCGCGTGCGTCAGCTCATCTCGCTCCTCTTCTGTCGAAGCGGTGACTGCAATTGAACTCCGATGTCGTGGCCGCCGACGTGCGTTTCGTGCGGCATCGTTTGCGTAGGCTTCGGCGATGCATTGACGAGATTGCAGCGGTGGGGCTTCCTGGACGTGCCCGTCCCGCCGTAGCTTCTCCAGCGAGTTCTTCTGCGTCCAATTTCGAAGCCCCTCTCGCATAGATTCTGTATTCGACTCGCGACGTTCGCCGATGACCGCGTGGGCGAAACTGCCCAACTTGGCGAGCAACGATATCACGTTGCCGCTTCCGAACGACGGGACCGAACTCGCGTCGCCGGTCACCACCAGCCGAGCCCCCAGCTCGCGGCACTTGTCCACGACCTGACCGAATAGTTCCACCCCCAGTGCCGCAGCGTCGTCAACGATGACGAGTCTGCCTTGTGTGTCCGTCGGGATATTCTCCGGTGTAGCCTGCAGGAACGACCAGACGCTGCTGGCTGACTTCGTGTGCGGGAAGATGCTGCAAATCTTCTTCATCGCAACGACCCCATCGCGAATGCCTTTGGGGAGCATCCGAAGCGAGTCCACCTGGTCATCGCGGCCGGATAACTGGTCGGCGACGGCCTGTTTGGTCGTCAGGATGACAGCACTACGATGGCGATGAAACGCCTGATTCGCGACCTCCGCCAAGAAATGTCCGTTGGCCACGCTTCCCGGGCCGGACACCAAC
Organism: Phycisphaerales bacterium UBA2421; assembly: GCA_002343075.1. Taxonomy (GTDB): domain Bacteria; phylum Planctomycetota; class Phycisphaerae; order Tepidisphaerales; family Tepidisphaeraceae; genus UBA2421. The sequence goes on from DDRH01000067.1 coordinate 186,147, forward strand.
ACGATGCCGTCCGCGGACTGAAGCACGTGGGACACCGCCCGCATTTCGTCGGGCAAGAGTTCGCGGTCCATGTACTGAACGTCGTTCCATACGATGGGCCTGAACTTTCCGATTGACTTCCTCGCCGCGGCTAGCACGTCCCGCTCGACCGCCGCCGCCAGCGGCAGAGCGACCTTTGGATATTTTCCGTCACGGTCCGCCCAAATCAGTTCCTTCCTTACATGAAGGGCAGTCCGAAGCGATTGCATATCGAATCGGCCGTCTGACTCTGCGTAGGCAATGCGGACGACCGACTGGGCACTCACGACTCGACGCCTTGCAGTCGCGGTCTGAATCGCCCATGCAATTGCTTCAGAGGGCTTTTCGAACCGGCAGATGGGACGAGCATTTCGTTCCTTGGACCGTTGTCCAGTTGACCGGCCGTTTTCCTCGGGCCCGGAGTCGGCGTGACATTGCGAGCCTTTTGACTCTGACTCGCTTGTCTCTGCTGCGTTCTCAGCTTCGGCGGTTCGCTCGGGTCTTTCGTGTACGGCGTCTCTTTCAGACTCGGCGGGACGCTCACGGGATAGTTCTTGTTCGATGACTTCCAGAACGGTTTTCACCTCATGCTCGGGCACCTGAACACGCCAGATGGCACGAAGCTCCTCCCAGGACAGACTGGTGTCCTTGGACTTTCGGGTCTGGGCACCGAGTTCAGATTTGGCCTTGGGGTCGGTGACTCCACGGGCCTTGGCGGCGGCATTGATTTCGGCGGTGCGTCGGCTGAAGTTTTGCAGCGTACTCTCAGAGAACAGCGGCAGTTCGCTGTACGGTTCGCGCGACTCCGCCGGATATCCAGCGGCCCGAAGGTTACCCACCAGCCTCTCGTGGAATCGCCGCTCCAACGTCGGTGCAAGTGTCACGACGAACGAGAACTCGGCGGCCTTCCAGCGGGATTCCGCATCGTCCCAAGTCATGTTAAACGCGAAACAGTGGGCGTGCAGGTGCGGGTCGGGGACGCCGTCCACCGGCCTGCTGGTCAGATGCGTAAACCGGCCCCACGCGAGGTTTCCCGTCGGACGTTTGGCCTTGGAGCCGCCGACCCGCACAAGGGTGTGAACCATTCGCTCGGCGTCGAGCATCGTGACGTCGACGGCGTCATGGAAGGCCTTCAGGATGGCCGGGTCGCCTGTGATGGCGTAGGCGAGGGACACCCCCTTTGGGCAATGGAAGTTGAAGTCGTAACCGACCTTGCGGTGCGGTCCGTCGCGGGGGGTGAGCTTGTCACCCGTCAACGGGTGACGGTTGTATGCCAGGGCCTCGAACACATCCGCCACAACCTCACCCGCCAGCCCCAAACGCTCGGCGGCCACACCAAACCAACGACTCGGGATTTGAGCCTGTTCGAGATAGTAGTCGCCGTGGGCGAGAGACGTCGCGTAGTACCGAACGGCACGGTCGCGGCTCTTGGATGCAATAATTCGCAGCATGCCGACCTCACGAACCAATTCGGAGACGACCGAACACTGACAAACCCTTTGCCCTGCAACCCCTCATTACGTCGGGAACGGCGTTCTCCCGCTCATGTTGGAGTGTCGGACCCGCGGCGGTACGCCCGGGCCACCTGGGGCCACGCGGCGGAGCCGCTTTCACCCGGCAAATTCTCAGCCAAAGAATTGTACCAGACGTCTCGTCGATGGTGTGAACACCATCGACAAAATTCTCGGGTTTTTTCGACACGGCGCGACGGTTCGGAGTGTTCATGAATTGGTTTCGCGGGAAAAAGCGGGATGACGGCGGCGCGAAACCGCCGGATTGGTCGGTCGGTCGGCCTTTGATGCACCTGACCGACCGTGACATCTGGACACTCGGAGATTCCTTCGAAGGGCTGCAGGTCTTTGGCGCCAGTGGCTCTGGAAAAACCTCCGGCTCGGGCGCGCTGCTGGCGACGAATCTGCTGAAAATCGGCATTGGCGGCCTAGTTCTCACCGCCAAGCCGGACGAGCCGGTGCTGTGGAAGGGCTACGCCAAGGAGGCGAAGCGCCCGGAAAACGATATTGTCCTGTTCCCCGATCCCGACAAGCCGCAGGCGTTCGACTTCCTTACCTATGAGACGGCCAAGAACCCGCACGCGACGAGCCGCGACCTGGCGTCACTGTTCGTTACCGCGGCTCGCATCAGCCGCCCGCGTCAGGCGGTCTCGATTGCCGATTACTGGGAGGGGGCTATGAAGCGCCTGGTCCAGGAGAGCCTTGAGCTGCTCATGGCCGCCGGCCAGGTATCGGTGGGAAACCTGCGGCGCGTCGCCGACAAGGTGGCTTACATGGACCCCGTTGAGTGGGCTGAGTTTCGAGACGAGTTGCTGGAGTCGAAGGTCATCGACGAAGGCGTTGAAGCCGTGTTGAGATATTTCGAAAAGCGCCTCCCCCGCGTTCCCGACCGCCAGAGGGAGGGATTCATTGACCCCTTCTTCACGCTTCTGCGTACCTTCGAGTCCGGCATTCTCGCACAGGTGTTCGCGTGCGGAAAAGCTGATGGCGCAGTCGATCCGTCGCGATGCCTCACCGAGCGCAAGGTGATCGTGATGTCCCTGCCGACCGCGCTGAATCCCAGCGACGGTCGAATCGTGCAGGTACTCTACAAGATCGTCTGGCAGCGCGCCATGCAGCGTCGCGCCTACGCCGAGCCCGAGGTCGATCGCCCGCCGGCGTTTCTCTGGGCCGACGAGTCTCAAGTGTTTGCAAGTCCCGGTGACGCGGAGTTTCAGCAGTTTGCCCGGTCCAACCGCATCGCCACGATCTATCTCACCCAGAATCTATCGAACTACCTTCACTATCTTGAGGACAACCAGGTCAGGAGCCTGTTGGGCAACCTCCAGACGAAGATCTTTCACGCCAACGGCGACCCCGAGACCAACCGCTTTGCCGTGGATACGATCGGCGAGCGGCACCGGCTGGAGTTCAACATTCGCCGTGGTGAAGAGCGACGACTCGAAATCGAACTTGAGAAATCGACCGATCGCCGGCAGATCGACTCGGCGCGCTTCACCATGCTTCGCAAGGGCGGCGTCGGCAACAACAGGGAAGTCGACGGCGTGGTGTTTCAGGCGGGCAGGACTTGGAGCAACGGGAACAACTGGCTTCAGGTCACCTTCAAGCAGAGCGGGCGCGCCGATGGGGAGGCGGGTTGATCAATTGGCTGCTCAACACCCTCGGTTTCTATCTTGGCCTTGCGCTGCTCCCGGTGGCGATCCTCCTGCCGCCGGCCGTGTTGGGCTGGGCCGGTTCCCAGCTTCTGCCGGGCGGCGGCATGATCATCGGGATTCTGGCTGGATTCGCGCTGAGCGTTCCGGCGATGGTGCATTGGCATCTGGTCTGTCAGGCGTTCGGGCACGTCTTTGCGACGGTTCCCTGCATTCCCCTCCGCCGCAAACCTTCGGCCGACGAACTCGGGTGGCTACGGTATTTCACGGCGTTCATCTTCCTGCCGTTTCATGTCGCCGTGTACGCATTCCTCTTGTGCACCACCTCGCCCGGCGCGGTGGACCATTCGATGCGGCGACTTCCGCTGGCGGAACGCGTGCTACCCTGGGTCACGCCGACCGATGCTCAGTTTGAACGGTTGGGGATATGGAGCGGCGGCGTGGACAAAGCCGCGCTGATGAATCGGACGTTTTGGGAAGGCTACTGGCCCGTTCACCTCGGCATGGCCGTATGCCTTGGGTGGCTTGTCGTGATCACGCTGAGCCTGAGCATCGAAACCATCCGTCGGTTGATCTCCGGCGCGTCATCCTATGAATTGAGCATCGATCGCCGGCAACATCCCCACGACCTGGATCTTTGTGAAGCCGTGGGCGAACTCAGCTTTCTTGGCCGCGTCCTTTACCTGCTGCCGCCGTGGCTGGCTTTCAGTTCGAAGCGGGCCGCGCGCGTTGTCTGGGGCGAGCCGCTCTGGCTGCTGACTTTCGGGCTGCTGTTGGCTAGCGCGGGCATTTGGTTCGCGGGGACATTGTTGGTCGGCGCCGCCCTTCGTTTCGAGGGCGCCGTTCAGTCACATTATCGCAAACGGAAAGAACGATTCGGTGTCGTCTCCGAGTTGTTGCGTTGGCTGTCACTGGAGCGACAAGCCGAGCACCGCAACAGCATCGCCAGCGATCTGGAAGCCGTTCGCCGCCGTCAGGGAACATTTGTGAAGTAGGAGGCACCTTGTCAAACCCAGTTCAACTAGACACCGACGCGCTCAAGGCATCAATCGAACGCGCGCTGGCCGACGTGGGCGGAACCGATCGGAGGTTGATCGACGACATTCGGCAACTTCGCGAGACCGATGGCCTTACGCCCGAAAACCGTCGCATGTACGACGAAGCCATTAAGGCCCTGGAGAAGTCCCGTAAGCAGAAGGCGATCCCCGTTCGCCGCCGAATCGCCGAAGCCATCGTCAGGCTCGCGGCGGAATTGGAACTCCCCCTCGCCGTGACCGATCGGCCCGCCCGCCGTCGCACGCGAGCGCGGGTGACGGCATCGCAGCCCCCACACCACACGTCAGCATAGGCACATGGAGAATCGCATGAAGGCAATTCAATCACTGTTCACCCTCCTCTGTTGCTTCGGCGTTCCCTCCGCGGGCATGGCGCAGACACCCACGGAGGCCGACCTCCGCCAGGGTGAGTTCATGATGAAGTCGCAGATTCAGTCGATCATGCAGGACGGCATGCGGAGCATCGCGTACGGCGAAGGCATGCTCAATGCGAGCAACTCAATGCTTCCGTTTCGGGAGTTCACCGACGAGGCCAAAGCACTGATTGAAGAGTTTCGGGCGACATACAAAGAGAAGAACAAGGCCAAGCGGGAAACGCAACAGCAGGCAATCATCGACCGTCTCGACGGTGTCGTAGTTCTGAAGATCGCCAGAGCGGTTGCGATCACGCCAGAGGCAAGCAACGAACCCACGACCCGAAAAAACCATACCGCAGCGACGGCGAGTCCCTCCGGCGAAGACTTACGGCTCAATGACTCGGATCTGTTTCGCGACAATCTTGAGAAGGTCACGCCGCGCTACAGCATGCCCGCAGAGCTCACGAGCGAGCAAGCCGTTGCACTGATCAATGATGTGCAACATCTGGAAGAGTTTCTGAAGTCGTTCCCCAAGATTCTTCATGACTACAAAGCACGCGTCGCGAGCACGGTAAACCTGCAGGTACAGGACAAACTGTGGCAGCGGCTCGTTTCCAAGCAAGGGTTCAAGGACACCGCCATCGGGCAGGATTGGTATGTGATCGCCGTCGAGCATCTCTCGCTGATTGGTGCGGTGGAAGAATTGTTGAGCACGGGCGCCGAATTGGCCGGCCTGGCCATCGCAACGAATCGACTCTCCGGCGTCCGCATGCGGCTGATCGGCAGCCGCGTCACGCTCGGCGACCGCGCCTTCGTCAAGAGTGCACTGGCTTGGCTGCGGACGCGCGAAGAGCAAGTCAATGAAAACCTCGCACGCATTATCATTTTGGAGCAGCGTCTCAAGTCAGAGGGCGTGTTGCCCAAGTAGGCCGACACCCACGCCCCAGTACTCCATCATCCGGGAGATTGCCATGATCGTCAGCATCCGACACCTCTGCGTAATCTTGATCGTGAGCTCGATGACGGCGTGGGCGGCGGAGGACCCCAAACCAGAGCCGGACAATCAGTTCGTAAAGGGAATGGAACGGGCGCAAATGCAGAGCATGATTCGCAGTCTGCTGCCCACGATTAAGCAGTATCCGGAGCCGTACGCCAAGATACTTGATGATCCGGACAACTTGTTCCGAAAGGGCCCGCTGAGTGATGAGATGAAGCTCCTGCTGCGTCGCTGGGTGAAGGCATGTCAGGCGAATGATGAGCGAGCGCAGCAGCAGATTTTGGCCGAGATCGATAAAGCACCCCTATTGCAGTCCGACGCGGATGCACTCAAGGCCAAGCAAACAAAGAAGGATGCGCCGCCACCGAACACCCCGGCGGAGCCACAACTTCCGTTGGAGGATTTGTTCAGTAAGGACCTTGAGGGGCGCGTGAAGGACTACCAGATGCCGGTGGTGCTCACGACCGAGGAGGCGCGGGACCTGATCGCGAAGACCGACAGCCTCCCGGAGAAGCTGGACGAATTCCTGACCAAGCAGTCCAAGTTCTTAGGACGCAAGTCGCAACTTATTGAGAACCGGATGCTGGACCGGTTCTGGAACCGCGTCGCGAATCAGGAGGGTTTCAAGGATCCGACGCTGGCCGCCGACTGGGGCAGTTTCGCGTTGGAACAGTTCGGATTTGTCAACGCCATCGAGGAGATGTTCGCGCAAGGTGCCAAAAGCGCGTCGGTTGAGATCGCCCGCAACCGGCTGGACTGGGTTCGACTACGGATTGTTGCCGGCAAGGTCACCTTCGGCGACCGGCTGTTCGTGAGACAAATGCACAGTTTTCTTGGGTCAACGACAGCCAAACTCGATCGGGACATCGCGGTGCTGGAAAAGCTCTTGGAACGCTGCCGCAAGGAGGGTCTGCAGACGCCGTGACTTTCCGTCTTGCGGCGCAGGAAACGCGCGAACATTTACTCGCATAACAGCAGGGATGGCACGATCACGGGTTGATCCGAAACAGTTTTCTCTCTTCAGCGCGACGCTAGAAAACCTAGCACCCGAGGCGCGGCAACCCACGGCGGACCTCTCGCCGGCCGCCCGGCGGGTGGCACCAACTCAGGAGAACGACCCCGGACTTCGCGTTGGCGCCGCGGGCTTCATCCCCGACCCACTCATGCGGCCGGCGTGGCAGATCGACGGAAAGCCCGATCCGGCCCTGCGCGAGCTTGTAGTACCTGATCGCCCTGAGCAATTCGACGCCGCAAGCGTGCGGCCTACTCACTCGATTGAGCTGCCGTGGGACTTCCGGACGACGTTCCCATCGCCGCTGGAGTCCGCGATCGATGCAGGCAAGCTCGACCCTTCCGATTGCGAGCCTGGGAACTTGGCGGCGTTGCACGTTGAGCATGCGAACGCCGCGCTGGCCATTCTCGCCGATCTGGATCGGATTGAGCGGAGCCTCCGGAACGGGACCGACCCTGCGAGCGGTCGACCCCCGCGAACCCAGAAACAGAAATCGCGATTGGCGAAGGCGTACACCGACGAACCGCCGAGATTGCGGCATGCGTTCGACGTTCTGGTCGACATCTACGCCGAAGTCTTCGGCGATTCGGCCGCCGATGCGTTTCGCAAATCGGTCGAGGCACACCACGCCGGAATTGAGGTCGTCGCGTCGCCACCCTTGGTGCTGGGACTGAAGGAACGCGGCATCGATCACTCCACGGGTCCTGCGTCCTACGATCCAGGTCACCCGTGGCATTACCTTGATGAGGGTGACTGTGCCGCCCCGCCTCCGTTCGAGGCCATCCCCTCTTCCGAGTCGCGCCAACTGGGCGTGGCGTTGCCGAATGATATCGTGAAGCGACGAGCGAAGCTGCTTTCCATGCTGGCTGATGCGGAGCGCCAGCTTCGCGAAGATGAATCCCGCTATCGTGACCTACTCGCCCGTGGTGCGGCTGCCCTGAGTGAGTACGACCGGAACATCGCGTACGGCGGGAACGACCGCCTGGCGTGGGCATCGGCGGTCGCACTGAAGTTCAATCACATCAGCAACGGGAAGGGCCGCGTTTTGCTTCTCAGGAAGTCACTCTGACCCCGGTCCGCGTTCTTCCATCACTACCCGAAACCCCACCGTGCTCGGCTTGGTGGCGTAATCCTGCGGATTGCGGTGAGCCGCCCGGGCGGTATCCGGCACATCCCACCAGCTTCCACCGCGAAGCGCCGCCTTGCCTTCGATCGCGGTTGACGGGTCGAGCGGGTCGACCAAGTACGGCCCCTGGCACCATTCCCAGACGTTTCCGAGCATGTCGTGGAGTGACCAGCCACTCCAGGCGTACATGCCGCACTTCGCTGTCCCAGCGTTACCGTCATCCCAGTCCATGAACCCCTCCATGTTATGCTCAGCACTTGCGCGTCGATCCGCGATATTGCCATAGCGCTGAAAGAGACGCGGGTTGTTCCCGAAAAACCAGGTTGTCGTCGTTCCACTGCGACACGCGTATTCCCACTCCACTTCCGTGGGGAGACGAATCGTTCGTCCTGTGAGTTCGCTTGCCTTGCGACAGAATTCGACGGCTTCCGTGTAACTCACGCGCTCAACCGGTTTGTCCGGGTCGATGAAGCGTGAGGGGTTGTATCCCATGACTTGCTCGAACTGCTTCTGACGGATCTCCATGACGTGCATGTAGAAACCCTTTTCAACCCGGGCGAGACGTTGCGGACGCTCATCAGCGTATGCCATGCCAGGCTCATCGGACTCGGCGCCCATCATGAATTCGCCCGGCGGAATCCACACAACCCAATCATCAAAGAGTTTCTGGAACGGCCGGCCGTTGACGGGCGACGGATGTCGTGCGACCGCTTGGGGCGGCTTCCACGGCGCCCACGCCGCTACACAGCCGGCGACGACCACTGTAATCGCCGCGACTGCCAGCCAGACCGTTCCGCGGCGGTGCGGCGGGCGATAATCCAGTAGCTTTTCGGCCGCGACGGCGAGTTCGCCGGCGCTCTGGTATCGATCGGCGGGCAACTCCTTCAGACATCGCTCAAGCACGCGGCGAATGTCGGGGCGGATGTTTCTTGAGAGGCGAGTACCGCCGCGGGTGAACGAAGATGTCTCCTCAAAAAGCGACTCGACCTCCAGCCGCAGCGACTCCAGCACATGCGGCGGCAGCGTGCCGTCGGCGACCAACTGATGGAGGATGACTCCAAGGGAGAATATATCCGATGCCGGCGTGATCTCGCGATCACCCCGAAGCTGCTCGTGGCTGCACCACAACGGGGTTCCGCGGGCACGGCCAGTGGTTTGCAGGGAGCGCAGACTGGCCAAGTCACGTGTACATGCCGCCAATCCGAAGTCCAGCAGAAACGGCGTGCCGTCGGCGGCGATGCGAATGTTGTTGGGCTTGATGTCGCGATGAATCACCCCGCGCTCGTGCGCCGCCTGCACGATGCGGGCAATGCGGATGAACAGCCGCAAGCGACCATCGAGGCTCATCGACCGCGTCAACCGTCCGACGCGCAACGGCTCGCCTTCGACAAACGGCATGACCAGGTACGGAACTCCCTCGGGCGTGACATCAAAGTCAATCACCTTCACGATTTGCAGATGATCCAACTCCCGGAGAATTGCCGCCTCGCGGCGGAAGCGGCGACGCTCCGATTCATCTGCCAGCACCGCAGGCATGAGCAGCTTGATCGCGACCTCTGCGCCGCCGTCGAGCCGCTTGCCGCGAAACACCATTCCCTGTCCGCCGCTGGCGATGGGGTGTAACAATTCATAACCTGGGATCTTCAGCTCAGCCGCCCGGGTGATCAGGTCGAATCGCTCCAGCTCGTCCTCGGCGCGCAGCCGAGCTTGCTCGACGCGATCAAGAGACGTGAGCAGTTCGCGCACCGCCGCCTCGCGGCCCGGGAAACGCTGGCGGATCTCTTCGTCCGAAAGAGGCGTGCCGGAGAGTCGCCGCTCCATCTCCTCTGCCAGGAGCCGGGCGGCGGTCTGCGGGTCAAGCTCGTTTTCCGGATCGTTCACGTCGCTCGCTCCGGCCCCCCTTTGGAAGGAGCGCCCCCATCGCCGTCGTGACGAGCATCGGGTTTCTCAAGAATTGTCCTTAGAATGAGGATTCCTCGATGCGCCTGCTGGCGGACCGTGTCCACCTTCTTGCCGAGTTGCGATGCGATCTGCGGAAAGGTCAATCGCTCGTGAAAGTGCAGTCGAATGATCCGCTGCGATTCGGCCGGCAAGAGCAGCAACGCCTCCCGCAGCAATGGGATTGCTTCACGTTGCGCTGCCAGCGAGCGCGGGCTCCTGGCTGACCGCGCGAGTCTTTCGGCAAGGCGGATGGCGGTGGTGTCTGTATCTTCGGGCAACTGCACGCGGTTCGCTCGCCGCCGGTCGGCCGCGTAGTGCCGAACCACGTAGTTCATTCGGTTGCGTGCAATCGCAAAAAGCCAGGCCTTGAACCCGCGCACGTCATCAGCGCGGAACTGGTGCATCGCCTCCCAAGCAGATTCATGTGTGCGCTGAACTAAGTCATCCACGGACTCGCGCTCAAACAGGTACTCCGGCCACCGACGCCGGATGAACGCCCGGATTCGCGGCTCCATGAGCACCAAAAGGATGCTCATTGCCCGCGTGTCGCCACATCGCGCGCTGCGTACAAGCTGCTCTTCTGCCGGGTGGATACTCAAGAAAAAATCTGCTTATGGTACGTTCTATCTGATGAGAGCCCGACGCGCCCCGGGTTCGCCGAAACTTTGACAATAGTGGAGATTCTTCTCTCCATGTGCAATTCGTCAAGCGTCTAACCTTTACATGCTTTCGGGGACGAAGGCCAATCGGGACGGCTGCATAGCGTTGAGCTTTCAGTGTGCACGGCAGTGTTGAACTGACTAACTCTTAGAGAGATTCTGAAGCGTCAATCAACCATCTTGAGCAAGTTGAGCCCACGAAGTTAGTCGTGCTTCAGGCGGCTCTTACTTCGGATGATCACCTTCCGTGATCAGCCGTAATCGCAAACTTGTGTCGCGGGAGATAGCGTTTACGTTGGATTGACATGCTCCAGACGATCTGGGACACGCGCGGATATTTCTTCTGGCTTCTGGTGGTCTCCGCGTTCTGTCTGATTCTGGAGCGGCTGTGGCCGTGGCGAAAAGAACAAAGGCTGGTGCGGCGGCAATTCGCCCAAGACCTGTTCTGGCTCTTCTTCAACGGCCAGTACGTCGGCATTCTTGTCGCGTACGTCGGCGCCTTCCTGTTTTTCTGGGCGGCGCCGGCAGTCTGGAAGGCCGAAGCCCTGGACTTAATCTCTTCGCAGCCGCTCTGGGCGTAGTTCCTTGCGTTCTTTCTCCTAAAAGATTTTCTGGAGTGGGCCATTCACAATCTGCTGCACGCGTGCCCTGGTTGTGGGAATTCCACAAAGTGCATCACTCGATTGAGGAACTGGATTGGATCGGCAACTTCCGTTTCCATTGGATGGAGGTCGTGGTCTACCAGGGCTTAACGTACTTTCCGCTCGTGGTTCTTGGCGTCGATGCACGAGTAATCCTCGTGATTGCCGTCGTCTCAACGCTGATCGGCCATCTCAACCACAGCAACCTGAATATCTCTTGGGGACCGCTGCGCTACCTGCTGAATTCGCCACGAATGCACGTCTGGCATCATGACCACGACTGGCCGGCCGATCGGCGTTACGGCGTCAACTTCGCGATCTGCCTGAGCATCTGGGATTGGCTATTCGGCAGGGCATATTGGCCCAAACCGGATGAGTCGCCGACGCAACAGCCGGCGCGCCTGGGGTTCGACGGCATGGAGCGGTTTCCGCGAAGTTTGCTCGGGCGATTCTTCTATCCGTTGACAAAATTTTTCGTGCCGCGAGCTACGCCATCGCCTTTAACGCCGGATGTTGAGAAAGAACACGTAACCAATGATCGTGCCTCGGCCAACTCCAAATTCCAGGTTGTTCGAGTGACAAGTGGTACGAGCACGACTTCTTCGTCGTAATTCGGCAGCCGACTTGAAGACCCCTCATGGTATGGCTTCGACCACGTCGTTGTCATCAGCGTCCGCCGAATCGCCCGAGCCGGATCCTCCCGAAAGCGTGTCAATCTCACCGTCTAATGCGCTCAACACGTCGTCGCCAGACTGACCTTCGAGCGAGTCTCGGCCGGCATCTCCGGTGAGCCTATCGTTCCCGCCGCCGCCGATTAGCGTGTCGTCGCCGGGGCCGCCGAAGATGACATTCGGTTTTCCCGATCCTCGGATGAAGTCGTTCCCGTTGCCGCCTTCAAACACTTCACAGGTCGGCGAGATGTTGTCCGCTTCTCCCGATTCGCCGTCGTTGGCCAGGTCATCGATGCTGACTGAAACACCGGCCGTTCGTCCGTTGTAGTTGACCCTGTCGAATGTCCCGGCACCGCCCACAAGCACATCGCCGCCGGTCCCGCCATCGAGTGTGTCATTCTTGCCGCCGCCGGCCAGAACATCGTTACCGGCGTTGCCGAAGATGTTATCGCGATTGCCGTTGCCGAGCAGTTGGTCATTGCCCGAACCACCTTCAATGAAATCTTTTCCGGTGCTGCCGTTGATCGTATCGTCATCCGCTCCGCCTTGAAGCGTCGTTGGAAGCGAGATATCTCCGACGATGGCAATCTGATCTTCCCCGCTTCCGCCGGTTATGTTGATACCCGCTGTCACTTCGCTGACGGCGAAATCTTCGACAAAACCGTCGCTCACGGCCTCAGCTCGGTAGATGTCGCCGACCCGACTGACTTGTAATACGTCGTCGTGGGCGTCGAGTCCTTGCAGGACAAGGACGCCGTTGCTGATCAATGCTACGTGGAAAAGTATGCGCTGCTCAAGTGATTCATGTGTCATGGACATGTTCCTCTCCCAAGGTTACTGCTTGTGATCGTGCTCCAGCGTGTAAGACGCCTTTGCAGTGCCGCCGTCGGTCTGAACTTCGACCCACACCCTCCAATCCTTCTGTAGCGGGTCGGGCGAAGCCGACCGAGTGGCCCGCCTCCGGCTCGCCGATCATGATGACAGACACGGTATAATCGGCAATCTTCTGCCGGCCAAGCTTATGCTTTTCTTCCGAGTGCTTGTGGTCGCCTGGCCCGGCCACCGCCGGAGCCAGTGTCAAGCCGGTAATGACCAACACCACGATCGATACCGCACCGACTCTGAACAATGATTTCATCCTGTAACTCCTCAAAAGGAAAAGACTGCGGTAGACCCTGAACTATTTCACCCCTTGATTCCGATTCGGAGACACGCACTCCGACGGCTGCCTCCAACTCTGACTGCACCTCGGCCGAACGGAGCTGTGCGGCAAGCAGATTCCGTCGCGCATCGAGTAAGGTTCGCTGTGCCTCCACATTTGCGAGAATGCTGCCCTGCCCGGCGGCGTAGGCATCGCGGGCAAAGGTCAGGTTTCGTTCCCGCCTGGGGCAGCAGTTGCTCGCGGTAAAACGCCACCGTTTTACGCGCGGTTGCTGAATCATCGAGCGCGGATCGAATCTGCACCGCTACCGCGAAGTATAGCGACTCATAGCGTCGCTTGGCCTGCTCCAGTTCATACCCGGCCTTGGACGCCTGCGCCTGATTCTGGTCGAACATCGGCAGTTCCAATGAAAACGTCGGGCCGACGACCCAGTCGTCGCCGCTCTCGCCGCGTCGGCGTTCCGAGCGTTCCGCTTCCGCGCCAAGCGACTCAACCATGCCTTCGCCTTGGCCGCGTAGATGTAAAACCGCCGCCCGATGATCTTCGTCGGCCGCGTGCGAAGCTCCGCCGTCTTGATCCCGCGAAGAATCAACTCGGCGGGAGTTTACCCCGACCTGTCGGGGGCTGTCTGATCGAAAGTGCGAGTATCAAAAAGTGGGGCGGGCGGCCCGCCCGTGTTCTTCTCCTACATCGGCAACCCTACGGAATTGTGTGAATCCTCGCGCCCTCTAGACGCATCTACTCTTGCATAGCGACGGCATGGTGCCGATCGCCAAACAAGGAGTTCCAGTAATGCGTTCGTTTCTTTCCAACCGTTCGTTTGTTTTGCGCGCCGCCGTTCTCACCGGCGTTGGTGTTCTCGGAATTGGCGCTTCGGTCGTCGACGCCAAGCCCCCGCGCCCGTTTCCCACACATAAGCCCAATCCAATCTCGCTGAGCGACCACGGCAAGATCGTCAGCAGCCCGTTTCAAGGCCCCAAAGCCAACACCGGCACGGTGGCCAACACGCATGAGAACGGGAAGTGTGTGCTGACGCTTTCGGACGATTTCAAGGTTCCGGAAACCCCGGCACCGCACTGGCAGATCGTCGATAGCCGAGGCAATACTTACTTGCTTAACCGGCTGAAGATTGACGGCGGGAAGTACAACCGGTCGATCGCCGTACCGTCTTACATCAACGACGTGGCAAAGGTGCAGATTTGGTGCGCGTTCGCAGAAGTAAACCTCGGAGAAGCTGCGTTCGCGGCGCCGGTTCCGAACAAGTAACGGTCATCCTCAAGAAAGTCTGGCCGGTCGCGAGTTCAGTTGTCGCGACCGGCCGGATTCATGGCGCTTTGTGGGGTAGCAGCAGTCGCCGGTGCTCATTTCATCGTGCAAACTTCCATCGCATCACCGCACGTGGGACAGCGTTCGAGCTTGCCCGACGCGAAATAACCTTCGGCGACGCGGCGGCAATCCGGGCATTCGACCGATTTGCGGGTGGTGTAGGCAACGATTCGCCCCTTCTCGCGGCGCGGAAGCTTTGTCCAAGTGACCTGGCACTTGGCGCAGATGACGGCTTGTGTCGAGTCCGACGCGCGCGAGTCCATCGCCGTGTCTGATTGACATCCGGCGAGGATGCCAACCGCGAAAATCGTGGCTACACCAATAATTGACGCCTTCATCCTGCGCTCCTTGCGGCTGGGTATGTTTCTCTGCGCGATAGTTCCCATGGTAGTTTGGCGTCTTCGCGCGCGGCACTTTATTTGCAAATCCTAATACGGACCAAAGAGGCCCCGCCGCGTGGCGGGGCCTCTTTTTGGATGGCTACCTCTTCACCGGGCAGCAACAGGACGGAATCTGTTGGCCGTTGAGTGGACAGGTGATCGTCTCGGCCTGCTGAACCGGCTTGGCCGCCTGCTGGGGCACCGGCGCGGGCGCGGGCGCAGCGGGTTTGTGTGCTGACGTTGCGGACAACGCCATGAGGGCAAGTGTCGTGAACATTGAGAACTCCATTCGCCTTCTGTTGTTGTTCGCGGGCACGCGGAAGGCATCGTGTGGCCGTCGAAGGTTATACGGGCCGTATCACGGTACGGGGTTCGTTGAATCAAAACTTTCGAGGATCGGGCATTCGTTGACCGACCCGCGTCCCGGGCAAGCGGTGGTGAGTCGAGCAAGCGCCTTTCTCATTCGTTTCAGGTCGCGGATTTTCTGATCAATGTCCGATAGCTTCGTTTCCGCCCGCTCGCGAACATCCGCGCAGCTCGTATCCGGCTCGAATCGCAGCGCGAGCAGCTCTTTGATCTCGCGGAGGGAAAAGCCCAACTCCTGCGCCCGCTTGATGAACCGAACGCGGCGGACGTCATCCGTCGTGAACACTCGATATCCCGATGCCGTGCGCGGCGGCTTGGGCAGCAACCGCTCGCGCTCGTAAAAGCGGATGCTCTCCACGTTGATGCCGCCTTGCCGGGCCAGATCGCTGCTAGTGAGTCGATTCATTCGGCGCTCCTGTGACGGGAGTGTACACCCTGTAGGTAAGTACGGAGTCAAGGCAGTCATCCAGATTCCCGACAGGCTCGAAAGGTGTGTCGGTCCTCCGACGCACCACCTTCGAGACCGCGTGCTGCATTGAGTACGCTGCCACTTCGCGTGGTTGTGAGGTGCGGATTTCGCCATTGTCGGCGCGAAACTTCCGAACTTCCCAAACTCCACAACTTCCGACGCGGAACGAGATTGGCTCGTTTCGACGTGACTCGCGGAATCGCGGGCGACGCCTCGTCGCATCTCGATCATCGGGTCACGCCTGAACTTCCCGCGCTGCCCGCAGTGGCGGTTGCGGCATAGCGGCGGCGGGTTGGTCGTTTGGCGGCAAGGCGGTTTTGGGAAGTCCGCGGCGCTTCACGAGGTAGAAGATGACCGGATAAACCAGCAGCTCCATGACGAAGCTCACGGAGATTCCGCCGATTAGTGGTGCAACGAGTCGTCGCATCACGTCGGCGCCGGTGCCGGTTGCCCAGAGCAACGGGAGCAGGCCGATCATGTCGGTGGCCACGGTCATGGTCTTGGGGCGGATGCGCTTCACGGCTCCTTCGTGAATGGCGGCCAGCAGGTCAAACTTATTTCGCATCCGGCCGGCTTTCTTGAACTTCTCGTACGTCGTGTCGAGGTAGAGGAGCATGACCTGGCCGGTTTCGGCATCGACTCCGAGCAGTGCAATGATGCCAACCCAGACCGCAAGGCTCATGTTGTAATCGAGCAGCCAGAGGAACCAGAACGCGCCGATCAGACTGAACGGCACCGCCAGCATGATGACCGCGACGCGGAACCAGCTTCCATTGCTGATGTACAAGAGCAGGAGAATCAACACGAGCGTAATCGGAATCACCATGCTCAGACGGCGGTTGGCTTCCTGCAAATACTCGAACTGGCCGGACCATTCGACGTGATATCCCGGCGGCAGCTTCAACTGAAGGGCAATCGCGTTCTTTGCTTCGTTGACGTATCCGCCGAGATCGCGGCCGGCGATATCGACGAAGACAAACGCCGCGACTTCGGCGTTTTCGCTGCGAATCATCGGCGGGCCGGGGTTGACGCTGATCGCCGCCAATTGACCGAGCGGGATCTGCGCGCCAGCCTGCGTGCGCACCAGAACCTGCTTGAGCGAGCCGAGATCATCACGCAGCTCGCGTGCGTACCGCAAATTAAGCGGATACCGCGCCGGGCCATCAACCAGAGTGGTGACATTCATTCCGCCGATGGCGGTTTGGATGACATCCTGCACATCACCCACCGTGAGCCCGAAGCGGGCGATGGCTTCGCGGTCGATATCAAAATCCAGGTAGTAGCCGCCGGTGGTTCGTTCCGGATACGCGCTGAGCGTTCCGGGAATCGTCCGCACGATGCTGGCGGCCTCTTCGGCCAGGCGCGACAGTTCGTCCAGATTCGGCCCCATCACCTTGATGCCAACCGGCGTCTTGATGCCCGTGCTGAGCATGTTGATGCGATTCTCGATCGGG
>DDRH01000067.1:203064-203528 GCA_002343075.1 Phycisphaerales bacterium UBA2421
ATGTTGATGCGATTCTCGATCGGGAACGGCCATGCGTTGGCCATCCCGGGAAAGCTCACGGCGGTGTTCAGACCGGGATGTTGCGTGCCGTCCGGGTCGGTCCAGCCGAACTTCAATTCCTGAATGTTGATGGTGCGGCGCTCCGGCCAGAACGACTTTGTCAGCGGCCACTTTAGAATTGCCGGCCAGTCACTAAAGAAGTAGTCGACGGGGCGCTGTCGCCATTTGCTGCGATCGGTCTCCAACTGCACGACCGTCTCGATCATGCTCAACGGCGCAGGGTCGGTCGCGCTTTCAGCCCGGCCGATCTTTCCGTGGACCGTTATCACCTCCGGGAAAGTGGCGATGAGCTTGTTCGTCTGCTGGAGAAGTTCTTTCGCCTTGGTGACGCTGACACTAGGGTCAACGGTTGGCATGTAGAGCAGATCGCCTTCATCCATCGGCGGCATGAACTCGCTGCCGAG
>DDRH01000067.1:203665-203889 GCA_002343075.1 Phycisphaerales bacterium UBA2421
CGGCGGCATGAACTCGCTGCCGAGTCTGGTGATGGGGTAAATGGTGCTGGCGCCGAGCAACACCGTGATCGCCAA
Source organism: Phycisphaerales bacterium UBA2421 (assembly GCA_002343075.1). Taxonomy (GTDB): domain Bacteria; phylum Planctomycetota; class Phycisphaerae; order Tepidisphaerales; family Tepidisphaeraceae; genus UBA2421. Next base: position 203,741 of record DDRH01000067.1, read on the forward strand.
TGTCGCGAACGGATGGCGCATCACCCACCAGAACAACGGTTCGTAGATGCGCTGGCTGAAGCGGTTGAGCGGATTGCGGTCTTCGGTCGGGATGCGACCACGGATCAGCAGGATCATCAACACAGGCACGATGGTCAGGCCGAGAATCG
>DDRH01000067.1:204161-307401 GCA_002343075.1 Phycisphaerales bacterium UBA2421
GATGATCAAGAGCGAGAAGAACAGGCTCGGACCCACTTCTTGCGCGGCTCGCAGAATGATTTCCGGCCGGGTTCGCGTCGATCCATGTTCGCGAGCCTCCTCAAGGTGCTTGTGCGCGTTCTCGATCATGACAACGGCGGAGTCCACCATCACGCCGATCGCCAGTGCCAATCCTCCCAAGCTCATGATGTTGGCGTTGATCCCCAACAGGTTCATCACCAGAATCGACGCGAGCAGCCCAATCGGAAGGACCAGAATGGCGACTAGCGCGCTGCGGAAGTGAAAAAGAAAAGCGATGCAGATTAGCGCGGTGACAATCAGACACTCAATGACGGCCCGCCGGAGCGTTCCGACAGCGCGATCGATCAAAGCGGAGCGATCGTAGGTCGTCTTAATGAACACGCCGGGCGGCAATCCACCTTCAAGTTCGGCCAGCTTCACCTTGGCTCGCTCGATGACCGCGAACGCATTCTCGCCAAATCGCGATACGACGATGCCGCCGACGGCTTCGCCGCGACCGTCGAGTTCACCGATGCCGCGGCGCATTTCCCCGCCGATTTGGATTGTCGCCACGTCGCGAAGCAGGATCGGTGTTCCTCGCGCGCCAGCGCCGGCGGCCATGTCGCCATCGGTTCCTTGCGGCATTCCGACCACAATTTTGGCGATATCGTCGACCCCCTGAAGGTATCCGCGCGATCGCACCATCAACTCGTTTTCGGCCTGCTCGACGACGCTTCCGCCGACGTCGTTGTTACTGCGCTGGAGCGCCATCATGACTTCGGAAGTGCCTATCCCGAACGCCTGAAGCTTTGCGGGGTCGAGAACGACCTGATACTGCTTCACGAAACCGCCGATGGCGACAACTTCGCTGACACCTTCCACACTTGTCAGCGGGAAGCGCAGATACCAATCTTGCAGTGAACGCAAAGACGCCAGATCCTGCTGCGATGAGACCAGCGGCTTTCCGGTGAGCGGGCAACTGCCGGGCTTCTCAAACGCGCGGACGCGGCGGAGTTCGTCGCGTCGCTCGGTCGGAGCGGCGTCACGAGATGCGTACCATTTGTCGTTGGCGTCATCCCGCCAAAGCCCCTGAGGGTGATCCGGGCTGTAGTAACCGGGATACAACACATATTGGAAGACCCAACCGAGGCCGGTTGCATCGGGTCCGAGTTTTGGCTGCACATTGGGCGGCAGGCGGTCCCTGGCGAAGTTCAGGTATTCCAGCACGCGGCTGCGCGCCCAGTAAATGTCAGTGCCGTCCTCAAAGATCACGTACACGAACGATTGCTCGAACATGCTGAACCCGCGCACGTCCTTAGCACCCGGCACGCCCAGCAGCGCGCTGGTAAGCGGGTAGGTCACTTGATCGTTGACCACCTGCGGGTTCTGGCCGGGAAACTCCGTAGTGATGATGACCTGAACGTCCGACAAATCCGGCAACGCATCCAACCGAATGTTGAACGACGCCCAGATTCCCAAAATTGTCAGGATTCCAGTCAGCAGCAGGACAAGAAACTTGTTCCGTACCGAAAGCTCGATAATGCGCGCGATCATGTCCTACTCACTTTACTTCGAGCCGTTCGATGACTTCGCCGCACCGTTTCATCTGCGTTGCGTAGTACGGATTCGCCAACTCCTCTTCGCGCTGCATCCAATGCGCGCCTTTGTCCTCGAACGCCATCGGACAGTGCATCACGTAGAGCAACGGATTCTGTGACAACTTGGCGCGACGAGCGAGTTCTATGGCGGCATCGCTTACCGCGACAAAGGCCTTGCGTTGCTCCGCGATCGGTTGATCCCTTAACTTCGCCGCAGCCTCGGCGAGCTTCTTGGGAAGCGCGGCCGCATCTCCAGTGGCGTGCTCTGAAGCCAAGGTTGCTGTTCGAATCAGAGCGTCGGCATCGACTGGCGTTTCTGCTTCCTGGCGAGCACCGAGTTTTTGGGCCAGTGTCAGATATTCACGCACCATGTCATCGGCATGCGGTATCGCAATGCGCTCCATTGCGGCAGGCTGACTCGCCGGCAGCGCCGAGTCAGTGTTAGCCCGCATTCCAGGCGTGGATTCGTGTCCGGAATGGCCTGGCAGGCCGCCGCTCAAGTGCTTGGCCACTGCTTCTTTCAAGCGGCTCTCGCTGTCGAGCAGGAACTGACCGCTGGTCACCACGGCGTCACCGTCGGCCAACCCGACCGCGACCTCAACCGTGCCGTCCTGTCCGGGCAACCCTAGCGTCACATCTCTCGGCGCGAATCGACCTTCTCCAAGCGAAACGAATACGAGTTGGCGGCGACCGGAATCAATGACAGCTTCATTGGGGATCACCAGTGCCTCGCGATACGCGTCGGCGAGAATCTCAACCGTTGCGTACATGCCTTGGCGCAGTGCGAGATCCTGATTCGCGATTTCGATTCGAACGAGCGCGGTTCGAGTTTGCGCGTCGAGGTGCGGATGAACGAAGAGCACCTTGCCGGTATAGGTCTTGCCCGGTTGCGAAACGAGCCTCGCCCGCACAGGCTGCCCGTTGCTCACCAGCGACATCTGAGACTCTGGCACTTGCGCATCGATCCACATCAAGTGCCGGTTCGCGATGCGCATTACAAGATCGCCGGCCTTTACGGCTGCACCTTCGTATACCATCTTCACGGTCAGGTGACCGTCTATCGGGGCGAGGATGGGCACGGTTGCCGGGGCAGTGTCCAGTCGCCCGAACGAGTCAATCTGTTCCGAAGTCAGTCCGAACTGCGCGAGCTTCCGCTGCGAAGTATCTACCAGGGTCTTCCCGCTCGAATTATCGATTACAGACGCTGCCTGTCGCCGGGCGGCTATCAGCTCATCAATGGCGACGGTCAGCTCGGGGCTGTACAGGTCGAAAAGTGGTTGGTCTTTAGTGATTACCATGCCATCAATGTTGGCATGCAGCTTCTCAATCCATCCGTTCACTCGTAAATTGATATCGCGGTGCAGCGGCTCGGGTTCCTCCAGGTAACCCACAACACGCACCGATTGCATGATCGGGCCGCGCGTGACTTGGGCGACCCGCACACCCATATTCTGCACGACGACGGGATCGATGGTGATGACACCTCCCGCCGCGGCAGAGCCGTCTGCCTTGAGCGGCGTCAACTCCATGTGGCAGATCGGGCAAATGCCCGGATCGGGCTGAATGACCTGCGGGTGCATCGAGCACGTCCACAACTGTGCTGCGCCCGCGGCGGGTTGTGAAGACGCTCCGGCGACGGACGAGTGGGCGGATGATGCCGGTGACTTGCTGCCAGGCCCGCTGGCGAACTGGCGACCCGCCACGAACGCCACGATCGCAACCACGCCAACGAGTACCGCGGTCCAGGCAATCTTTTTGGGTCGGGCAAACCGTCGCTCTGCTTCGGCTGCGGCACTGTCCATCCCCTGAACCTGATGGGCGTTCGTGGATGGCTGTGTAGATGATGGTGTGATGACGTTCATAAACAACTCCGGAAAATCGGTCTCATTCTTCACTTCGAACAGTTTCGACATCCATGCCCGCGAGCGCTTCGAGTTCTGCGAGCATACGCTCACGAATGGTTCTGGCCTCGGCTGCCAGCAACCGAACGTCCAGAAGCGTCCGCTGGGTATCGATCACATCGAGGTAAGTGGCGGTACCCGCGCCATAGCCACGTCGCGTCAACTCAACGGTCTGCTGAGCCGATGGCAGCACTTCGGACTCAAAGGCTGCGGCACGGCGTTCTGCGTCACGTAGGGCGATCAGCGTGGCCGCGAACTTCCCCGCGCGATCAAACTGAGTCTGCCGCGAGAGGGCTTCCACGCGTCGAAGGTCTGCGCGAGCTTCGGCGATCATCCCCCGAATTCGCGGTAGTTGAGTCGGCAGTGTGATTGCCGCGCCCAGCGACTGACTGACGGAGCCGGTGAACGCGGCCATCGGATTGATCTCGGGAAGGTACTCAAGTCGAGCGCGTTGGATCGCGGCCTCGCGGGCCTTGGCCTCGAAGCCAAGCGCTGCAAGCTCTGGGTTGTTGCTGACGCCAGCAGCGGCGAGTGCTTCGTCGCTGGCGCCGATCGGGCGCGGCACGGGCAATGTGGGCGGTGGTGGCAGCGCTTCGTTCGGATCTCGCTGCAGCAAAGCATTCAGCGTCGTGCGCTGCTGGTCCAACGAAGCCTTCGCCGTAGCCAACTCGTTCGCGGCAAGTCGAAGCTGGACGTTCGCCCGCAACTGGTCCTGCTGCGGGCCACCCGCGCGAACTCGACTAGCGGCGGTATCGCTGACAAGCTGTAACAGACTGAGGTTCTGTTCCTGAATACGCAGGCGCTCCGCTTGGAGCGCATAGTCAGCCCAGGCTTGAAGCACTCGCATCTGAAGGTCGAATTTCGCCGCGCGAAATCGCTCTCCCGCCGCTTGCGCATCACGCCACGCGACCGAGGCATTGGCATATGTCTTGTTCGGCAATGCCGAAGCGTCCATGAGACCAGCCGAAAACGTCATTCGATCGAACGTCTTCATTCGCTCGGCGGAGAACATGTAATCAAAGCCAAGTTCGACATTCTCTGTCGGCCATGTGCCCGCTTGGTCGATTCGTTCAACCGCCATCGCCCACTCGTGGAATGATGCTTCCAACTCTCCGTTGGCGATGAACGCGCGATGCAAAACGTCGCGCCAAGTCGGGGCAGGTGGAAGCTGAGGTGCGTTAGGGCGGGTCGTGGGAATGTGGCGTTTGGTCACGTAACCGAGCGCCCGACCCGCGGCATCAAGGCGGTACGATTCACGATCAGCTTCCGCCGGTTTGATCACACAACCAGAAATCGCAAGCATCAGCGTGACCATTACCAGGCGCACCATCGTGACGATCCATTCCAATAGCTGTAGCTCAAGTCCGGCCGGGGGGACACCCTCGGCACGCTAACCTCAGAACGAGGCGCACCACGCGAAAAGTTCCATACTGCTGAAAAAAGTGCTGGCGCCGAAGAAATGGAACGGCGGGTAGTTCAATCCCTGATGGTTCTCGCGATTTCAGACAATCGCTCAACGGACAACTTGCCCATCAGGCACATCCAGGTGCCGCCGCGCTCGGACATGACCATATTCACGCCGTCGGCGGAACCGACGACGAAGCTCTGACCATCAATGACCTTCGTCTCGCCGTGGGGCGAGCGAACGTCGCGCGATGAAGCGAACGCTAGCGTCACCGGCTGCTCTTCAACGAGAAACGTCACGCAGGCCATCTGCTTACGGCCGATCTCGTGTACGCAGCAGTGCATCAGCTGGAGATCCTGCACCTCGGGAACAACCGGAGCGTCGGGCCACTTCCGCCGCAAGACCTCACGCGCCTCGTTGGCGGTGCTAACGGTCGTCGGATGGTTCTTGCGATCCACGGCGCTGTTGTAGATGTCGGCCATACGCTGCGGCGTGGCAAGCGCGGGCGACGAACTGCTTAAGAGGACAACCGCCGCCAACAAAGCTCCGACAACGAGGCTGGCCGCGACAGCTCGCAAAGGGGAAACAAAGGGCCACAGAAGCACGTGAGGCCGTGAACTGTCAGTTGACGGCGGTAGTGCGGCTTTTAGCCGCGCATCAAATGTCGAGAGGTCAACGGGGCGCGACCGGAGCTTCGCCAGCCGCTTGCTTATGGCTTGCGTCACCTCATCTGAATGGTCTTGCTCGCTCATAGTTCCTCCGGCCTTCTACCGGATCAGTCGCATTTGTTTCGCCCGGCTTTCAAGCCGATCGCGCAGAATCAGTCGACCTCGATGGGCACGCGACTTAATCGTGCCGATTGGGACCTGAAGGATCTGCGCTGCATCAGCGTGATCAAGCCCTTCGACGTCAATCAACAGCAACGTCCAGCGCATGTCTTCCGAAAGCTCCTGTAATGCATCAATGACTTCGGCATCCGAGAACTGCTCCAGAATCAAATCTGGATCTGTCGACGGCGCATACTGGTGCGGTTCACTGCTCTCTTGCACCGCGTCGGCTGCGACCACCGCCTCCAGGCTCACCGTCGCGCGAACTGCGTTTGACCGCAGTCGATCGACGCGCGAGTTCCGAAGTATCGTCAGCAGCCACGCTCGCGCGTCCGTTCCGGCCTCGAACCGATCTACCGCACGGAAGGCCTTCAACATGGTCTCCTGCGCAAGATCGTCAGCCTCCGCTTGATGCCGCATGAGAACGCGAGCCGTGCGGACCACCACATCGCGATGGGGCCAGAACAGCTCCATAAACCTCGATGTGGCGTTGTCGGCGTAACGCAATGGCTGGGCACTTTCGACCTCTCAAGCCACTGAACGGATCAGGGGCTCGAAAAGGTTCAATCTGAATAATCCCGAAAAATGGAACCTGGGAACAGGCCCGTTTCGTTCAAGAGAATACAACGCCCGAATGGCTTTTGCGATTTTCGGCCGGCGGGCTCAATGTTACCGGAGGCGACATGACCTGAAGAACAATCACGTTTCAGGCGATACCGGATGGTGTCGCGGTTGTTCTTAGCGGTTATCAGTCAACCAGCGGTGCTCGGGCAGCCATCGATGTCCATATGACGGCTTACAAGTTCTCTTAGAATCAGACCAACCGCTTTTCTCCTCAGAAAGGAACGTCTCATGTTTCGAACCACGATTCTCTCCACGACGCTCACAACCGCGGCAATGCTTCTGGCAGCGGGTTGCCAGGCCAATAAGCCGGCCACGGCGTCCAGTGACATGACCCAAGACGCAGTCATGTGCGCCAAGTGTGAAACCACCTGGGTCAAGCTGCCCATCAAGCAAAAGGGCCGCGTTGTGGCTTATTCCTCGCGCAAGAGCATGACCTGCCCGGACTGCAAGGGCATGGCCGAGAACTTTTTTGCTACTGGAAAACTCGAACACACCTGCCCCACGTGTGGCCCGAACGCATTGGAGGTTTGCAAATCGCATTGATGGATCATTAAGAAGAGTAAGGTTCCCGACGCAGCGGCGCGAGAGCACACCTTCTGTCGCTCCACGTGCTGTCCTCAGGCTAGCCTCAGGTGCGGTGACGAGTGTCGGACGTTGGCGGCGGCGAACGCCTGAAATTCTTCGAACGCTCCCCCGCTCGACGGGAAACCACCGGGTCGGCAGTGGTGTGTCGTAAACGTGGTCGCACCAGGCCGTGACTACCGAGATTCGTCATCATGACCCACACCTACTTCATCCATGGAATGCATTGTGAGAGTTGCGTAGGACGCGTCAGGTCGGCGCTGCAATCCATCGCGGGCGTTTCAGCGGCAATTGTGTCGTTGAACCCGCCGCGTGCAAAGATCGAAATGACCCGACACATCCCGACAGCCGAACTGAACTCGGCCGTTCGCAGCGCGGGCGACTACACGCTGGCGGAATCTGCTGACGCAGCATCATGCAAGCCGGCATCGCTGGCGGCCACCGAAGCATCCGCGGGCGCGCTACACGCCAAATCTCAGTCCTCGAAGACTGCGGACGATCAACACACCTACACATGTCCGATGCACCCCGAGGTCCGGAAGATCGGCCCGGGCTCGTGTCCCAAATGCGGAATGGCATTGGAGCCGGTAGAGGTGACGGCACCAACGATTAAAACACAATTCGTCTGCCCCATGCACGCGCAGATCGTCCGCGACGAGCCGGGCAACTGCCCCATCTGTGGCATGGCGTTGGAACCGCGCACCATTACAGCCGAGCACGAGGCCGACCCCGAATTAACCGACATGACCCGGCGGTTTTGGGTCTCCGTCATATTCGCTATGCCCGTCCTGGTGTTGGCGATGGGCCACCTCATCCCCGGCAATCCTTTCACGCATCTGGCATCCGCGCGCGTGATGAGCTGGGCCGAGTTCATCCTTTCGACTCCTGTTGTGCTTTGGGCGGGTTGGCCGCTTTTCGTCCGCGGCTGGCAGTCGCTGGTCAACCGCAATCTCAACATGTTCACGCTCATCGCGATGGGCGTGGGCGTGGCTTATCTCTACAGCATCGTGGCCACCATCGTGCCTGGTGTTTTCCCCGCATCGTTCCGCGATTCCAGTGGGAACGTGGGCCTGTACTTCGAAGCCGCTGCACTCATCACTGCACTCGTTTTGCTCGGCCAGGTTCTCGAACTTCGCGCCCGCAGCCAGACCAGCGGCGCGATCCGGGCGCTTCTCGGCCTGGCACCAAAGACAGCGCGGCTCGTGCATGATGACGGCGCGGAGGCGGACTTGCCGCTGGAGCAAGTTGCAGTCGGTCAACGGCTGCGCGTGCGTCCAGGCGAGAAAGTTCCAGTGGACGGGACCATCCTCGACGGCAACAGCGCAATTGATGAATCGATGATGACCGGCGAGCCGATCCCAGTGGAGAAAAACACCGGAGACAAGGTGACCGGCGGCACAGTAAACGGTACGGGCAGCTTCATCATGCACGCTGAGCGGGTCGGCCGCGATACGCTGCTTGCGCAGATCGTGCAGATGGTCAGCGAAGCCCAGCGCAGCCGAGCTCCCATTCAGCGATTGGTTGATGTGGTCTCAGCTTGGTTCGTGCCAGCCGTAATCGTTGTCGCCGCGCTGACGTTCATTGCCTGGGCAATCCTTGGCCCAACACCCGCTTTGGCCTATGCCGTGGTGAACGCGGTCGCCGTCCTCATTATCGCATGTCCGTGCGCGCTCGGTCTGGCGACGCCGATGTCGATTATGGTAGGCGTCGGTCGCGGGGCCGGCGTCGGAGTGCTCATCAAGAATGCCGAGGCGCTGGAAGTAATGGAGAAGGTGGACACGCTCATCGTTGATAAGACCGGCACTCTCACCGAAGGCAAACCAAAGCTTGTTTCAGTCATCGCCCTCCCTGGGCATGATGAATCGTCATTGCTACGTTTGGCGGCGAGCGTGGAACGCGGCAGTGAGCATCCTTTAGCCGCCGCAATTGTTGCGGGCGCTCAAGCGCGGAAACTCGAACTGACGGACACGAAACAATTTCAATCGCTCACGGGTCGGGGGATCACGGGGACCGTTGATGGACACGCCGTCGCCCTGGGAAACAAGAAACTACTCGAAGAGATCGGCGTCGATGCGGGCGGGTTGGCCCAACATGCAGAACGTCTGCGCGGCGAAGGTCAGACTGTAATGTTCGTCGCCGTAGACGGTAAACCGGCGGGCCTGATCGGCGTGGCCGACCCAATCAAGGCATCTACGCCGGACGCGATCGCCAAGCTGCACGAAAGTGGAGTGCGAGTGGTCATGCTGACCGGCGACAGCCGAACGACGGCCCAAGCCGTCGCCCAGCAGCTCGGCATCGATCAAGTTGAAGCGGAGGTTCTGCCGGATCAGAAGAGTCAGTACGTCAAGCGGTTGCAGGACGAGGGCCGCGTGGTCGCGATGGCAGGCGACGGCGTGAACGATGCACCAGCACTGGCGCAAGCCCATGTCGGGATTGCGATGGGAACGGGGACCGACGTGGCGATGCAGAGCGCGGGAGTGACGCTCGTGAAGGGCGACTTGCTTGGCATCGCTCGCGCCCGCACACTCAGTCGCGCGACCATGCGAAACATCCGCCAGAACCTGTTCTTTGCATTTATCTACAACGCGCTCGGGGTTCCGGTCGCTGCCGGAGTTCTGTACCCGTTGTTCGGCATCCTGCTTAGCCCCATCATCGCCGCAGCAGCGATGAGTCTCAGTTCAGTATCAGTGATTGGAAATTCGCTACGTCTGCGGCGAGTGTTGCTTTGACCATTCCTTGACATTCGTAAATCGTCCTACTGGATCATGCGAGCGGAAAAAACCGATGAGTTCGCTGCTTGCCCGAAACCTGATGTCCGCAATATAGTTGTCGCGTCTGTAACAACCGTAGGCTCCAGTGCGTCTGTTCCGGACTTATCAACTCCGGGTCGCTCAACCAAACCGCCGTTTCGTGCATTTACGATTGGCGGCGGCGATGGCGCAGCGTCACCCCCTGTGGCGGGCGCGGTCATTCCCTCACTGTTCGCCTCATGATCTTCTTGATCTTTACCACGCATATGTTGCCTATTGCTTACGCCTCGCGCGCAGCCACTCGACGGTCAGCACCGTTGCCAAGATTGGAAAAAAGACGGCAAGCGCAACGATCCACCCGTAAAGATGCACATGCACCTGTCGTAAGACGATTGAATAGATCGCCCAAGCAGTGTGCCCCCATGTCATGAGGGTGACACTCCAGCACAGGAGCGCACAGCTGCCGACGTGCGAGGCTGCCGTGCGCTCCATGTTGCTTTGGCGACGCTTTTTCTTGCGTCTCACGCTCTGCCCTCGGTCTCAAGCGACTCACTTCGTATCGAATGAATTTTTCGTCTTTCCCGACGACGTCTCAACCTCGATCCAGAGTTTGCTCTTCTCCGGCAAAGGCTTGGAAACCGGGTGATGGAGATGAAACTCCTCGCCTTCGTCTTCCGCTTTGCTCTTAATTGATCGTTCGCCGCTTTCGACGCCGATCCACCCGCGCACCGCCTTCGGCTTCTCCGAAGCGCCCGCGAGGACGAGTACAAATACAGCCTCTTCGCCTGCTTTCACGTCGCCCTGTTGCGTCACCTGCACTGTGTAAGAGCCGATCGCCTTCTGGCCAAGATCCTTCTTCTCACCCTTGTGTGCATCATCATCCTTGTGCTCGTGCTTTTCTCCTTCTTTATGCTCGTGTTTGTCGTCGGGCTCCAGACGACCCAAGTGCACGGGCGATGTAGGTGCCGAGAATCCCGCTAACGCATAGGCGCTTGCAATCGCTACCGAACCGAAAATGAAGAAGACCTTGCGCATAAACAACTCCTTGAATGAGTGCTACCATGTGTCGGGCCTGAGGCCGGGATCAAGCCTGATAAAACAAAACACTTCTACGCCGACAGCGGCGTCGAGTGCCGACCGAAAGAAAATTCTTTAAGCATGCGTGGGGTGCCGCCCCTTCATGAGGCGGTGTTGGTTCCTGCCGTTCGCGGCGAATGCAGTCGAACGGATCATGCACAGTCGTATCAAATATTTGTGGAACCCTCATGTCATGCCCCGAATCTAATGTTCCGCAATAGCCCCTTGTTTGACCTCGTGTCCATCGCCGACGCCAGCGGGAGGTGCTCCGGTCGTTTCACTCCGCCGCGTCCGACTTGTGACGTGCCACATACGGTATATCGCCGGCAAGACGACCAGAGTCAGCAGCGTTGACGACACGATTCCTCCGATCACGACCGTGGCCAGCGGTTTCTGGACCTCCGCGCCGCGCCCCTTGGCCAGCGCCATCGGCACGAAGCCCAGCGCCGCGACCAACGCCGTCATCAGAACGGGTCGCAATCGCGTCAAGGAGCCGCGGATGATCGCGTCCTCCAGGTCGTTGCCTTCCTGGCGCAACTGGTTGATGAACGTCACCATGACCAAGCCGTTAAGAACCGCGATGCCTGACAGCGCAATGAACCCAACGGCCGCTGAAATGGAAAATGGCATTCCGCGCAACCACAGCGCGATAATCCCGCCCGTCAGGGCGAGCGGCACGCATGTGAACACCATAAACGCATACTTCACAGAGTTGAAGGTGCTGAACAGCAAGAGAAAAATCAGGAAGAAGCAAATCGGAACAACGATCATCAACCGTTGGCGCGCCGCCACCAGATTTTCGAACTGGCCACCCCAGTCCAGCCAGGTTCCCGGCGGCAGCTTCACCTGACTGGCGATGCTGGCCTGTGCCTCATTGACGAACGAACCAATGTCGCGATCGCGCACATTGCACTGCACCACGACGCGGCGCTTGCCGTTCTCTCGGCTGATCTGGTTTGGGCCCTCGGCCACTTCGATTCGCGCGATCGTTCCCAAAGCAACAAACGGCGGACTGACGAAATTGGTGAGTCCCTTGTCGGCGGCGCTGGCCAGTGATTCCGGTTCCCGCCCCCGGGGCGGAAGTGGAATCGGCAGGTTTTGCAACTCGCCCACGCGTGATCGAATCTGGTCGGGCAGCCGAACGACAAGGTCGAAACGACGATCGCCTTGGAACACCAATCCGGCCTCACGACCGCCGATCGCAATGTTGATCACGTCTTGAACATCGGCGACGTTCAGTCCATAGCGGGCGAGTGCCGCACGGTCGAGGTCGATGGTCATCATGGGCAGACCGGTGGTTTGCTCCACCTTAACGTCGGCGCTGCCGGCCGTGCTGCGAAGAACATTTGCTATCGCTTCGGCCGTCGGGACCATCTTCTCGAACTCGTCGCCGTAGACTTTCACGGCCACGTCGCCACGCACGCCGGCGATGAGTTCATTAAAGCGCATCTGAATTGGCTGCGTAAACTCATAGTTGTTTCCGGGTATCTGGCTCAGTGCAAGTTCCAGCAGCTTGATCACCTTGCCTTTGTGCCCTGTCGGCGGCGGCCCGTGACCGTGACCTTCTTCGCCTTCGCCGTGTTCGGCGTGCGCATCGGCCGCCTCGGCTCGCTCCTGGGCTTCGGAGATAAGTCGGTCCAGTTCCTTCTCGCTGCGCCACTCCGTTGACGGCTTGAGCATGATAAATGTGTCTGACACATTTGGCGGCATTGGATCGGAAGCCATCTCAGCGGTTCCGGTCTTGGAAAACACGAACGCCACTTCAGGAAACTCGCTGACTGCCTTTTCAACTTCGAACTGCATCTCAGAGGACTGCGTGATACCGGTGCTGGGGATGCGCATCGCGTGCATCGCGATGTTTCCCTCGTCGAGCGTGGGAATGAATTCCTGTCCCATGCGCAAGAACAGCAGGAGCGATCCCAAAAACGCCACGACTGCCAGTGGCGCCACAATCCAGCGACCGCGTACCGCTGCCCGCAACGTCGGAGCGTAAATCGCCTTGGCGCCGCGAATCAGGAAATTCTCCTTCTCGCGAACGCGGCCGGTCACTCCCAACGCGACCATTGCCGGAATAAACGTGAGCGACAGAACGAAAGCCGCAACCAGCGCGAAGATCACGGTCATGGCCATCGGGTGAAACATCTTTCCTTCCACGCCAGTCAAGGCGAGAATAGGAATGTACACCGTGATGATGATCGCTTCGCCGAACGCGGTGGCGCTTCGAACCTGTTTGCTCGCCTCGAACACAGTCTCCATGCGTTCGGACAACGTTAGTTTTCTTCCGAGCTGATGCTGTCGCTCGGCAAGCATTCGCAAGCAATTCTCGACAATGATGACAGATCCATCCACGATCAGGCCGAAGTCGATCGCGCCCAGACTCATCAGGTTCCCGCTGATACCGGCCTGCACCATGCCTATTGCTGTCAAGAACATCGATAGTGGGATTGCCAGCGCGGTGATCAACGCGGCTCGGAAGTTGCCCAATAGCAGAAAGAGGATCACGATAACCAGGATTGCGCCTTCGGCCAGATTCTTTGTGACGGTATTGATCGTGGCGTTGACCAGCGTTGTGCGATTCAGAACTGCCTTCGCTTGAATGTCCGCCGGCAGGGCTCGGTTCACTTCGGACATCTTCTCGTCAACTGCCTTGGCAACCGTTCGACTGTTTTCGCCGATCAGCATCAGCGCCGTACCGACCACCACCTCTTCGCCGTCTTCGCTTGCGCTGCCCGTGCGCAGTTCCCGACCCACGCCGACCGTAGCAACATTTCTGATGTAAACCGGCGTTCCGTTGCTCGACCCGATGATAATGTTGCGAATCTCCTCCTCGTTGCTGATGCGCCCAGTCACGCGGACGTTGTAGGCTTCGCCTTTGTGCTCGATAAAGCCCGCGCCGGTGCTGACGTTGTTCTTCTCCAGCGCTTCGATGACATGATGAAAAGTGAGGCCGTAGCTCACCAACTTCATCGGATCCGGCTGAACGAAATACTGCTTCTGGTACCCCCCGATCGAATCGACGCCCGCCACGCCGAGCACATTTTTCAACTGGGGTCGAATGATCCAATCCTGCACGGTCCGAAGATATGCGGCCCGCTCAACTTCGGTGCTCAACCGCTCGCCTTCTGGCGTGAGGTATGCGCCGTCGCTCTGCCAGCCGGGTTCACCATCCTTCGCCTCCGCGCCCGTTCCCGCGGGATGCTCGTAATGCACCGTGTACATGTAGACTTCGCCCAAGCCAGTGGAGATCGGTCCCATCACCGGTTCGGCCCCCGGCGGTAATGATTCGCCGGCCTCGCGCAGTCGTTCGCCGACTTGCTGCCGTGCGAAGTAGATGTCCACGCTGTCCGCGAAGACGGCGGTTACCTGGGAGAAGCCGTTCCGCGACAGAGACCGCGTGTACTCCAGACCCGGAATCCCAGCCAACGCCGTCTCAATCGGGAAAGTCACCTGCTTTTCGATTTCGAACGGCGAGAGCGACGCGTAAACGATGTTGATCTGGACTTGGTTATTGGTGATGTCCGGCACGGCGTCGATGGGCAGGCGTTGCAGCGAATAAACGCCGACCGCGCCCGCAAGCACAGTGATCAGAACGACCAGCCAACGGTTGCGAATCGAGAATTGAAGTACGCGTTCGAGCATGGATTTGCCTTTAGTCTTTCGTATCGTTGAACATCAAGAGGCGGAGCGCATTGAAAATGACGACAAAGGTGCTGCCTTCGTGAAGTACCACCGCCACGCCTATGCCGATAGAACCAGTTGCTGTCGCTAACATGAGCAATGCTACAACTATCATCGAGATCAATATGTTCTGCCGGATGATTGCCCGGGCGCGTCGCGAGAGGTTAATGCCGTAGGCAAGCTTGCCAAGATCATCTCCCATCAATGCGACATCGGCGGTCTCCAACGCAGCTGCCGTGCCGGCGCCGCCCATGGCTATGCCTATGGTCGCATTCGCCAGAGCGGGTGCGTCATTCACGCCATCCCCGACCATGCCCACCGCTCCATAGCGCGCTTGCAGCTCCTGCGCAATCCGCACTTTGTCTTCGGGAAGAAGGTCTGCCCGCACTTCGTCCACGCCAACTTCGGCGCCGATTGCGCGCCCAACCCCTTCGTTGTCGCCGGTCAGCATGACCAGCGGCTTCACGCCCAATTCGCGAATGCGGTCCAGCGTCGCCCGCACGTTCTCACGCGGGCGATCCGCTATGCCAATGACTCCAAGCCAGCGTTGCCCATGCCGCACCGCCATCACGCTGCGGCCCGCCGACTTGAGTCGATCAAGGGACTGTCGGATCGACTCAGGCACCGCAACTTCATCCAGTTGCCACAGTCGCAGGCTTCCGATCTCAACCATCTGGCCATCGACCGAAGACCGAACGCCGCGTGCGGTCAACGACTCAAGGTCTCCTGCCTGCGGCAGTTCCAAACGATCTGCTTCGGCACGTTTCACAATCGCGAGTGCCAGCGGATGTTGCGAGCGTCGCTCGACGGCCGCGGAGATCCTCAAAAGTTCTTCCGCGGTGACGCCACTCTCGGGCACGAGATCAGTGACTTCCGGTTTGCCGATCGTCAACGTTCCAGTCTTGTCCAGGGCCAGCGCTTTGATCAACCCCAGGTTTTCCAAGTGCACGCCACCCTTGATCAGGACCCCGTTTCGAGCAGCCTGTGCGATGCCGCAAAGGACTGTCGATGGTGTTCCGAGCGCCAGCGCGCACGGAGACGCTCCGACGAGCAGCGCCATTCCTCGATAGAAGCTCGTTGACCACGCCCACCAACCCATCAAGGGAGGAACCACAATGAGCAGTACATCTGCGACCAGCACGAGCGGCACGAAGACACGCTCGAACCGTTCCGTAAACAACTGCGTCGGAGCCTTCTGGGTCTGGGCTTCTTCGACCAGCTTGATGACGCGGTCGAGCGTTCGATCGCCAACAGCGCGGGTGGTTCGAATCTCCAGCGCGCCTTCACCGTTGATCGTGCCGGCAAACACCTGTTCTCCCTTGGATTTCTCGACGGGAACGGATTCGCCGGTGACCGGCGCTTGATTCACGGCCGACTGGCCAGACTGAACAACGCCATCCACTGGAATGCGCTCCGCCGGGCGAACCACTACAACGTCATCAACCTTGACGTCGTCAACCGGGGTTTCGACCTCGCGACCACTCCGCACGACTCGCGCAATCGGCGGGGCGAGATCGGCCAGTGCTCGTATGGCACCGCGCGCCCGCTCCAGCGCGTAATGTTCCAGTGAGTGTGCCAGCGCAAACAGAAACAACAGGAACGCGCCCTCGGCCCATTTCCCCAGCGCAGCTGCTCCAATCGCGGCGAGCAGCATCAGCAGGTCGATGTCGAAGGCAAACCGGCCTTGGCGCAATACGGCAAAAAGGTGCCGCAGCATGCCGAAAGATCCAAACGCATATGAGACGAGATAAAGGCCGATTGCGATGGGGCGAGACAGGCCCAACCATCGCTCGATGCAAAAGGCAATCAACAAGCACAGTCCTGCGATCAGACTCCAGACCAGTTCGCGATTCTTGGCGAACCATGACTCGCCACTTCCAGGATGCGCATCTTGAGTTGGCGGTGTTTGAGCAGGCCCACCCGCCGGATTCCAACCGGCGCTAGCCAAACGCTGGACGATCGCCGCTTCACTCGTACGCCGGCGGTCAAACTCAAGACGAACGACGTGCGCCGGCACGCTCGCAACGGCCGCAATGACGCCGTTCAATGCCTTCAAGAACATTTCCAGTTTGCGCGCTCCGTCTTCTGCATCGATCATTCGTATTTTGATCGTCGCATGTCCAAACTGATCGGAGATGCGCGCACCAGCCGCCCGCACCGCGGTCTGCACACGTGCCAGCGAAGTGCGATCGGGATCATAGTGAAGGCAAAATTGTGCATTGATTCCATCCGCATCGCCAATATGCGCTTGAGTTATGCCTTGCTCGTCCGTCATGAGCGCGCGCAGCCGCTCGACGCACGCATCGCGCTCATCGACAACGTCGGGCAACAATACGGACAGGCGGAGTTTTGTCTTTGCAGTGCTCACGTCAGCAATCTTTCTTTCACTCTGTGACGCTCTACAGCCGCCTTAGACCGCGTTAACCTGGCTCTTCACCAGACCGGATCCGGACCACGTGGTCGAGATTCGCAACCGAGATTACGCCGTCCCCGGCATTGCCTGTGTGAGCAGCGAGCTGCACGATCTCCACCAGTTCATCCGCCAGGGAGTCGGCGCAGAGGATTTCAATCCTTACTTTCTTTGCGAAGAAAACGTTCTCACTCGTTGCCTCGAAGTGCCCGCCACTTCCTCGTCCGCGGCCCTGACCCTGACAATCTGACACCGTCACGCCTGGAAAATGCGGGAGCGCATGGAGCGCGTCCATGACGCGGCCGACAATATGCGGCTGTACGATCGCTCGAATTTCTTTCATTTTCGCTCTCCGTGTTAGTGCTCGTGGGCAGCGCCGGCCTTGCCCAGTTCAGCCTTCAGAATGAAACTGCCGCTGGCGACAAAACTCTCGCCTTCCTTTAATCCGGCATAAATCGGCACAAAACCGCTGATTGATTGCCCGATCGCCACAACTCGTTTGGTGAATGTGTTGGCTTCATTGGCAACAGGGACAAAGACTGAAGGTTCACCTTCGACGGTTTGAATTGCTTCTTCTGGAACGGCGAGAATAGCTTCTTCAGCCGCTGATCCGCCGACGGCGATAGATGCGGTAGCAAACATGCCCGGGAGCAGCCGTGTGCCGTCGTTGGGCACTTCCACTCGAACACGGGCGGTTCGCGTTGACGGGTCCAGTTCCGGAGCCACGTAAGACACAATCCCCTCGAAGGATTCGACAGCGATTGCCGGGACAGTGATCTCAACTTTCGAGCCAACGGAAACCTGGCTGATGTTCGTTTCGGGAATGTCGGCTGAAACCCAGATTGGGTTCAGGTCCGCCAACATCAGGAGTCGCTCCTTGTCGGGGCCGACCAATTCGCCCAGCGTGGCTTCGCGCTCAATCACACGACCACCTATGGGCGCACGCACGATGTACTGCGGATCGATCTCGCCGGTGCGCGCAAGCGATTCGATAGCATCCTGCTTCACGCCGAGCAGGTGCAGCCTGTTTTCGGCGGCGGTTAGAGCGGCAGTGGCGGACTGGAGATTTCCCTTTGCAGCCTGGAACTCGCCTTGACGCTTCTGCACTTCGGTCAAGGCGATTCCCTGATCTTTGTCGTAAAGCTGCTGAGCTCGCTCGAAGCTGCTCTTAGCCAAGTCCACGGCCGGCTTAGCGATCTCGACCGCCGTGCGTTTCTGAAGATAGTCGCTTTGCGCCTCTCCCAACTCCGGGCTATCGATAATCAGCAAAGTGTCGCCGGTCTGCACGACATCGCCGATTCGCACCTTGAGTTGGGCAACGCGGCCGGTGACTGCGGAGCCAACGTGAGCGACCTTCTCCGCGTTGTATGCAACGCGGCCGGGTGCGATGATTACCGCTGTGAGCTTTCGCGGTTTTGCCCGTGATACTTTTATCCCGTGACTTCGGATCGCCTGCGGAGTGAGAACCACTTCATCAGTGTGTTCGTCTCCACCATGCGCGTGGCCTTCATGATCGTCGCCGCCGCCTTCTTTGTGCGAATCGGCGGCCTTGTCCTGCTTTCCGGCGGCCGGTTCGGGCGACTTGGCGCTGCTGCGTTCGCAACCGAAGCCAATGAAGAGCGGAAGGGCAAGCGCCAGCAGCCCTCGCCAGCGTACACTACCCATCTTGTAACGGCTCCGCCGGGTCTTGCTGTAATGACTTTCCATTCTGCTTCTGCCTTTCGTCTGTGGTGTAACCGGGAGATCTGGCCAGTACTTGTCTAGCGCGACGCCTCGATCGTGGCGGGCACGGTTGACGGCGATTCGCCAAATCCTCCAGCCGCCCGCTGCAAACGGATCAGTGCTTCGGCGTTGCGCCTTTGCAGTTCCACAAGTCTGATGCGAGCCGCACGTAAATCTTGCTCCGCCAAGAGCAGGCCGGTGACATCAACCTGTCCGGCCTTAAACTGGTTTTCGGCCAGGTCTAGCCGCTGCTGCGCCAGCGGGATGAGGCGGTCTTGTATCCGCACCAGGTTCTCCTGGGACGCGGTAAACCCGGCATACGCGCGCCGGGTCTCCTCAATCACCTGCCGCTGTAGTCGCGTAAGGTTGTGGCGTCCCTCTTCCAGCGCCGAACGCGCCCGATCTCTTCGAGCTTGTCCGAAATCGAACACCGGCAGTGGCACGCTGAGACCCGGCCCAACTGACCAATTCCCTCCGTCGCGCTCGGCATCGACGCTGCCTTCCGCTCCATCGAACGGAGCAAAGCGCGATATCGAGAGATCCGCGCCGAGCGCGCTAAGCTCAAATCGCTGCGCTTGCACCTCCGGGCGGTTCTGCAAGGCCAGTGAGATCCATTTCTCCTCAGGGAGCGACTTGATCTCCGCGACATGCCAGGGCATCAACCGCCAATTGGTGCTACCCGATGGTTCACCGAGCAGCCGTGCCAATACCAGTCGTTCCTCCCGCAGCTCCAATTGGCGATCGGCAATCTCGGCTTCGAGTTCAACCTGCTGCGTATCCAATGTCACGACATCCAGCCGGCTGCCCTCGCCCGCGCGGAGGCGCGAGCGCGCCAAGTCCAGCAATCGCGTGACGATCTGCATGCGTTCCTGAAGTGCACCTTGGGCAGCATCCAACGATTGCACCGCGACATACCGTTGCTTCACTTCGCCGATCACATCAAGCGCAACCGATACCGCGGACGCAGCAGAGGCGCGGAGGCGATTGTCCGCGGCACTGACTTTGCCCGGACGCGAGAGCAAAGAAACCAGCTCCGCCGCCAAGCCAGCTTCGATCGTTGCGTCGCCGCCTGATTCGGGGAATCGAAACACGACGCTTAAGACTGGGTTCGGCAGTAGACGCGCTTGCTTTGCTTCCGCCTGCGCGAGTCGAACACGCGAGATGGCCGCCTGAATGCCTGGGTCGTGTCGCAAGCTTCGTCGGATCGCTTCGCGCAGCTCAAGGACTTCACCCGGAGCCTCCCCAACATCCACTGGCCCTCCCTCAACGTGATACGCAATTGCATCGCCATCGCCCGCGAGATGCGCAAGAGACTGCGTCACATTGACGTCAGGTTCAGGACCAACACAACCGATCAGGCCGAGCGCGAACGGAGTTATGGCGCGCAAGGCAATTCGGGAATATCGCAAAGTAAGACCTCTCAGCGCGAGTCAAGGGAGAACGCCGGTGCTGCAGCGGAATAGCCGCAGCGCGCGCACACAGGAATCAACTGAGAGAGGGGGTCAATTCAGGCGCACGATGGTCCGCAGGCATACGCGCGACGTGCAATCGGCCGGAGGGTGCTCCGACCGGGGAGCGTGGAGAACCGACAGATCAATCGGCAACAGTGCCGTCGACATGAGGCATGGAGGGACCACCGAGTGGTTCAAATCAGGCGCAGTAGACTTGCCGCCGCGGCTAACGATATCAACCGAAATGCTCTCGTCCTGGCACGAACTTGACTCGCTCGCGGGACAGCTTCCCTCGGCGTGCGCAGCCTCGATCGCGCGATGGCCGCCGTCCGAAGTACAAATGACCCGACCCGCCAGAAGCGGGGCCGAAAAGGCGGCAAGCAGTGCGAGTGCCTGAAGAAAATGGTTCCAGCGTGTAAACAAACGAGCTTTGATGATAGTAATGCGCCGATCCTGTTGCAAGTTTCAACGCGCATGGGCAGATTGGCGTGTTCGTTGAAGCGCGAGGCCAAGACCAAGCGAAGGAAGAGAATCTCATACCATGATTACCGCTGGCTACGCTTCATCGCTATGGATCGTCGTTCTCGGTTTTCCTGGCTGCCCGAACATCGAACCGACGATTCAATCCCTTACAAGTGTCGCCGCATCGCTTCAGGTCAATGCGGCGATCACATGCCAGTTTGTCAGCGAAGCAGACGACTTGACCAAAATTGGGTTCAGAGGATCACCCACGGTCTTGATCGACGGAGCGGATATTGACCCCGATGTCCGCGCGAACGGCGAATGCAATTATGGGTGTCGCCTGTATGCCCCATCAGGAACGCCCTCCCGCGAGATGATCAGCTCAGCCATACTACGGGCTCTCGCTGGCACGGACTGAAATGAACGCGATTGTTTGCGGCGCGTCAAGATTCAACCGAGCGATCAATTTGTTCCGTCGAATGACTGGTTGAATGCCTGGGTCAGCATTCACGGCCTTAGCGCGGTCACTGAACGAAGATACCGTCTGCATTGACGATCGTGACGCCGTCGCTGCTCTGTGTGGCCACGCCCGTCACGGTCAACTTGGCCATCGGTTTTACACCGTCCAACGCCGTGAGTGCGGTCTTCAGCGGGCGGCCGTCTTTATCGACCACCTGAACTGTCACACTGTTCTTGGCCAACACGTCTGCGGGCTCGCAGCACGCATCCCACGGTGTTTTGCAGGAGTCGGACGGGTTGGCATCGCAGGTCTTTATCGAGGAATCCAGGAGCGTCAGAATTGCCCGATTCGCGGCGATAGGCTCGGCGCGCCCGGCGACGATGCCGCGGATCGTGACGCGCTGGCCGTCCTTTGCGGCGGTCTTGGTTTCGGCGACGCCCTTGGCATCAGCCGGTGCCGCTGCGAGGCGCAGGTTTGCCGGCAGCGACGCGGTGGCTTCCGGCGGGGATGGCGTAGTCGGCGCCGCGGTTGTCGCAGGCTTTTGTTCATCGCAGCCAGCCAAGGCCGAAACAGAAATCAACGCCGCACAGAGAACTCGATTCAACATGTAAGACTCCTTCGAAAAAGTAGTGAATACTAATTTGCCTTCAACGCTTCGGGAATTGGCAATCTGAGGCAGCGCGCCGCCGGGGGCAGTGCACCAATCACGCCGACCAGCAATCCGCCGATGATGCCGAGCAAAATGACCTGCCCGTCAATCGTCAGCCCAAACGCGCCCATAGAGAACTGCACGGTAGTTCCGTCCAGCAACAACATGCCGATGACCAGCGCCAACACCGTTCCAGCGGCGGCGGCAAGGACCGATTCTTGTACAAGACTCTTGATGATCGTCAATCGCCCGAACCCCATCGCCTGCAGTGCGCCCACCTCGCGGACGCGTGATGCGAATGCCGCGTACATGGTATTCAGTCCGCCGAGTATTCCGCCCGTCGCCATCAGCACCGCCGTCACCCAGACCATCGCACGCACGGGCGCGAAGAATCCAGCCAATCGCGCGTAGTACGTCGATTCTTTCTGCACGACCAACTCCAGATCAAGCCGTTGTTTAGCGAACGCATCGGCATCGTCGAATGCGTCCGGACCGTCAATCGTGGCGACGACGCATGAGAGATTATCACGCCGCGAAGTGACTTGAAGATCGGTCAGCGGGCACCAGATCTCTGATTCGGTCACTGACCCTGGAAATTCGAACACGCCAACGATCGTCCAGTAACGATCGTCAAACCAGAGCTTGTTTCCCGGCGAGATTTGGGTTTGCTGCACGCCGAGACGACTGTAGGACAGTCTTCCGACGGCGATTTCATCACGTCCCGGCTCGGGGGCGCGGCCGTCAACGATGCGCGCCGAAGAATGCACTAGCCACGCGGCCGGAGTAATGCCCCGAATAAGCACTTGCGCGTTCGAAGGATCTTCCGGCGATTGGCGAACAGTGGTTTGTACGTGAACCTCTGGTGAAACATATGCCACGCCCAATCGCGAGCGTACACCCTGCACGTTGGCTGCAACCAAACCGGGGACATTCGGGCTGATTTCGCTTCGCTCGACGCTTTCCTCGCTACCGGCGCCGAAAAACATCATGTTGCCTTCCGCGCCTTGCACTGAAAGGCTGCGATCCATCCCGCGCACAAACCCGCCGGCCGCCAGAACGAGCAACACAACCAGCGCGCTGCCGATCACACTCAGCAGCAACCGCGTGGGCGATCGGCCGAGGTTGCGGACCGCGTAGTCGAGTGGAATTCCCATGATTACACCGCTCTAAAGCACTCGACAATCTTTCGGCGCGACGCCTGCCAGGCGGGGATGAGTCCCGCCACCACACCAAGGACTGCAGAGATCACCAAACCAAACAGAACAATGCGTACATCCGATCGGACGCTGATGCTCAATCCTTCGGTGGTCAGCGTCATCGAGCGAAACGCCAATACCCCCGCCGCCAAGGCCGTGCCGATGAATCCGCCAAGCAGCCCAACGAGCAATCCTTCGGTAACGACCAGCTGACCAATCAGACGCGGCTTGAAGCCGAGCGTTTGCAACACGGCGTGCTCCTTGATGCGATCCTGCACACTTAAGACGATCGCATTGGCAACCAGCGCCAACACCGCGACCAGGCACGCCCAACCCAGGTACTTAGTGAATTCAACGATGCGAATGACATCCTGTGCCGCCCTTGCGACAAAGGCTTGTTCGCTGGATGTGCTGGTGGGGTCGGGCTCGGTGGCGAATTCTGCGTCGATGGCTTTGGCAACTGATTCCAACTTCGCTGGATCGTCGACGGTGACCGCGAACTGAGTTACCACGCCGAGCTTGCGCAGTCCGGCAGATTGTTGAAGGAACGGAAGCTGCACGTATGCGACATTTCGATCCTGCTCACGATCTGAATCGATGATTCCGGCGACCGTCACCGTAACGGCGGCGGACTGAAAGCTGTCACCTACTTTTAGTCCCCGCCGCTCGGCCAGCGTACGTCCGAGAAGCGCTGCGTCGCTGCGCTTGAGCCAATCATCGAGCGAACCGCCAACAATGCGGAACGACTTGCGGAACATCACCTCGGCCTGGTCAACCGGCACGCCGCGGAAAGTGACGACATCAAGACTCGCGCGGCAGTTGCTGACGACGATTTGCATCGGCACGACATTGACGACGCCGGGAATCTCAGCGATTCGACGTTCGTATCGCTGCGGAAGTCGGCTGGTGAACGGGCAATATCGATTCTCCCGATACACGATGAGTGTGGTTTCCTTCGCTGACGCGGTCGTCGCGTCCTTCACTCCAGTCTGCATGGCCTGCACGGCAGTAAAGAGGAACATGGCCGTTGTCACTCCCAGCAGCGTGAGCAGAGTGCGAATCCTCCGGCGCGTGAGTTGCTTGACTACGAAGGGAATGTATTTTGGTCTGATCATGTTGATGACTCGCTTAGTGCGCTGCGACCGGCTGTTCAACGAGGCGGCCTTTTTCAAGGTGAAGCGTTTGCGAAGCGTAGTGTGCGCAGCCTGGGTCGTGCGTCACCATGATCAGGGTCTTGCCCAGTTCCTCGTTAAGTCGCACCAGCAGATCCATGATTTGTCCCGCCGAGGATTTATCCAGATCGCCGGTAGGCTCGTCGGCGACGATGAGCGTTGGATCACCCACGATCGCGCGAGCAATCGCCACACGCTGTTCCTGCCCGCCGGAAAGCTGGCGAGGGAAATGGTCGGATCGATCGGCCAGCCCCACGAGTTGCAGCGCATGAGCGACGCGTTCATGCCGATCGCGACGCGAAAGCGGCTTCAGTAACAATGGGAGTTCGACGTTTTCGTAGGCCGTCAGTACCGGAACGAGGTTGTAAAGTTGAAAGATGTACCCGACATGCGCTGCCCGCCACTCGGCCAGCTTTCCGCGGTTCATCCGGCCGATGTCCTCTCCATCAATGGTCAGTGTTCCAGAAGTCGACGAGTCAATGCCGGCGATGAGGTTGAGCAGTGTTGTCTTCCCGCTTCCGCTGGGGCCCATGAGCGCCAGAAATGTGCCGCGATCAATGGACAAATCAAGCTGGTCGAGCGGGCGAATCTTGTTTTCGCCTCGCGTGTATTCTCGAGTTAGCGATGCACATTCGATAAACGCCACTTTCACTGCCCGCCTTTCGCGACTGAATCCATCTCGCCGATTACGCGAATGCGCGCGCCATCGACGACATTGGAAGGTTCGGCGATGAGATCGTCACCGGCGGCGAGGCCTCCACTTACGGCAACCCAATCTCCCTCGCGCTCACCGGCCAGCGTGATCGCTCGACGCTGCGCCACACCGTTGCGGCGGTCGGCCAACAAAACGGTGGTTTGCTGACCTTCCCTGGAGACCAGGCCTTCATGCACAAATGGAAGTTGCGACATTGTCATCGTCGCGGGCTTGCTGGCGGGAGACTCTGTCTTACGCGCCATGAACTTGACCCGCGCCAGCATCTCGGGCTTTAGCCCAGCGTCGGGGTCTTCGATTTGCACCTTGAATTGGATTGTGTTCTTGGTGACGTCGGCTTCGTTCACCATGCGCATGACAACGCCGCGAAATATCCGACCGGGCAATGCTTCAACGACAATTTCTGCCGACGCGCCAACGCCGACCTTGTTGGCATCGGCAAGCGGGACATCGACGCGCACCTGCAGCTTCGCTGGGTTGAAGAGCCTTGCTACGTGCGCTGAGTGTGACGCATCCATAGCGAGGACGAGCTTGCTTCCCGGCTCCACCAGTCGCGACATGATCACGCCATCCTGCGGCGAGCGAATCTCCATACGCGATACGCGCAAATTCGCTTCGTCCACAACGGCTTCCGCGAGCAGGACAGTCGCTTTGGCCGAATCGAGGACGCGTAACTCTTCTATGCGCAACTTGGCGTTTTCCTCTGCTGCCGCAGCTTCAGCCTCGCGTTGACGGATGACGGCTTCGAATATCGGGCGTTTTGCCTCGATTGCGTTGGCCTGTGCACGTTGTGCTTGGAGCTTGAACTTGACGGCCACCAATTCCAATTCACCGGATGCTCGCGCGGCGACGGATTGTTCCAACCGTTGAACCAAATCGGCCAACTCAGATTCACGCGCTCGCTCCGCAGCGACGTCCGCGTCAAGTTTCATGAGTTCGGCGCGCGATTGGTCCAGCATTGCACGCGAAGTATCGACCGCTCTGCGGCGCTCGGTTGGGTTTTCCCAAGCACGTTGAGCAGCCGACAGATCAGCCTGTCGTGATGCAAGCTCCGCCTCGGCGCGGCGCAACGACAAACGTGCATCGTCGTCAATGAGCCGCGCAACGATTTCGCCAGCTTTCACGTGTTGACCGTCAAGAATGAGGACTTCCCGAACCACGCCGTCCGTCAGCGCGCTGATAGCAATTGGGTATGGATCGGGCTCGATCCAGCCGGCGGACTGCGTAACGACGCTCCCCGAAGTTGACGCGCCAGACTCGTGTTGCACCAGCGTCGTGCGCTCGACGGATCTGAGAATCGCGGGAACGACGCGCACGTCCGTCGCGGGGAGAACCGAGTCCCGCGCCGACCATCCCGCCGCACCGAACAGCGCAACGCTGATTGCCGCTGGAATCAGAATACGCGTCTTCCAGGGATAGGGACGCATCGCGACGGTGACTTGTTCACCGGCAGAATCCGCCGTGAGATGCACAAGAGAATGATTAGAATGCATGGCAAACCACGAGTTGAACAATGAAAAATCCATCGGCGCAGCATCGCCGTACGGGTCTTACATGACGTTCAACGGTGGAGGTGGGACCGGAGGATCCAAAGATGTGGCTGGCGGAACGGCCGCGCCGACAACAAGCGTTTCCTGCACGATCAGTTTGCTGATCGTGTCGCTCAGCCGAGGCACGATACTCGCGCCGGCTGGCACGAGCTTACAGAGAGAGCAATCGCGACATTGCGAAGAATCGTGTGGTACCTTCTCGTCATTCCCGCAGCAGCGTGCATGCTCATCCCCGACGCTACGCTCGACACAATGTTGTCCGGCGTGCGCAGAAGGCAACGAGACCAAAAGGTTCGCGACGATTGCCGCAAGGCAGAGGATGCTCATGGCGATTCGCAAGCTATCGAATTGTAGCAATGAGTTTTGACTTAGCCATAGGCAATCTCGCTGCCGCTTTCGCGTGCGCGTCAATCCTCCCAGCGCAAGTTCTCTGTGACTTCGGCAAGATCCCGTGTGGCGGGACAGAAGCACGACTCGTTCAACCCCAAAGCCCCAGTTGTCCGGCTCAATCGCCGGTGGGAATTAGAGTATTTACAACCTGAGTCAAAAGAGATACACCCGCGCACTCCGTCGAGGAACTCCGGCCCACAAGTTGTGACGCGCCGTCGTTCATGCAACGAAGACTTGTGTAGTTCTGTTTCGGAATCGAGGTGTGAATACTTTCTACGAATTTGGTGTCACCCGGCGCGGAAGGCGGATAAACTCGATGCTCAGCACGCCGAACCCGTTTGGGAGAGTGCACGCAGGATTGTCTGAGAGCCGTAGTGACATGAGCCAATGCCGATGCCCCGGGGTCCTGCACTACAATTCGGGATGAATCTGCACAACATCGGGCGAAATGTCGCCCCGACCAGTTAAAGTGCGTTTCCCCGCAAGCCCCTATTCTGCATGAACTTATGACCCGGCGGCGAGACTTTTGGTTGTGCGTCGGCTATTTTGGGACCAGGAAGTCGCAGGTTCAAATCCTGTCGCCCCGACTTTGTTCAGAGTAAAGCCCTTCGATGAGCACATCGAAGGGCTTTCTCGTTTTGGCATCAGGACTTGTGAAAGTTCAAACGCTCGCAAGGCATCCGAGAAGAACGAGCGATTGGGAGGCGACTGTTGGCAAGATTTGAACTCCTGCCAGCTCGGCGAGACATGCAGGCCGGGCACAACAGCTCCTGCGCGAAGGAGCACGCATGCCGAGAATGATCAGGCCACGCACGCGTCTATCCAATAGGTCAGGTTTAGAAATGCATAACGTGCGTTGTTCCGCTCATGCGGTCGAGATCGATGGTGACGGGCGCGCGGGTGCGCCGACTACTCGGACACGGGCAGCTTCTTCTTCAGGATCTCGGCCCAGTCGAACACGACATTCAGTGATGTGATGTCGTTGAATATCTCGGGTTTGAAGTTCACAAGAAAACGGTCACCTGCGATTGGCGCGAAGCTCTGGATGCGCAGCTTCTCAAAGTCCGCAACCTCGACGGGCGCGGAGATCGCCAACTGTGGTTCAAGCGTCACCGTGATTCTCTGAAGCCGGTCCCGCTCATCGACCACGTACAAGGACTTTCCATCCGGCGCCCAGATATGGCTCCGATTTATGAAGTCCCGGGTCCCAAGAGTCTTCACCATGATCGGTCTGCCGGTCTCTCCATTGGGTCGGAGCTCGGCAATCCAGATCTGATTCTTGCCGGACTCGTCACTCACAAACGCGAGCACGCGCCCGTTACTCGAGAGCGTGGCGTACCAGCGATTGGACTCCGAGGGAAGAAACGGAATGAGATCAGCGGCTGTTGCCTCTTTGTCACCCAGTGGAAGCCGCATGATCTTCGACTTGGAACCAACCTGCTCACGCTGTGAGATCAGCAGCCCGGCGTTGCCTGGAAGCCACGCGGAGGGAAAGGCCACCTGATCGAGGTTCGCGGGCTTGAAGACCCGACGCGGCGTTCCCGAGTCGGTGCTCATCACATACACGCCGTCGGCGTCGTCCTTCCCGACCCGCGCATAAGCGATCTGCTTGCCATCGGGAGACCACGCCGGGCCATCGCAATCGGCGTTCGGCTCGGCGGTCAACTTCGACAGATCCGGCTGATCGACAGGCGAGACCTGGAGCGAGTAGAGGTTGCGGGCGTTGGCGGTCATCATGAGCACGCGCCGCCCGTCGGGCGAAGGCCACATGTTGATCAGCCACTTGAGCTCGCCAAGCCACGGCTCCAGCTTCCCATCCGCGCTGAGGATGCTCACGCCATAGTTCCATCCGCCGGGCGGCGGGGGCTTATACATGAGCGTGCCCGAATCGGTGAGACCAAAGCCCCCGGGATTGATGGGCATGTCCGACGAAAGCCCGCCCCAGACCGCTACAGGCGGGCCACGCAACTCCACGGCGACCGGGTCAAAGGGTGCCGCAAGAATAGCGTCGGCCCGCGAGAACACGATGTGTCCGGACGGGAGATACCTGGTGGGCCCGGCATCTTCAACCAGCACCTTCACGCGCCCCGTCTCGATCTCCAGTGCACCCAGACTCGTGAGGAACCCGCGCGACCCGTACGTCACCACGTTCGCCAAGATATGCCGCCCGTCTGGCAGTTCTCTGCCTGCGAGCCCGATGAATGCGACGTTGGGACGCCCCGCGTCCATGGTGATCGACGCGGCTCGAGCGCCAGTCTTCGAGAGTCTTACGACCGACGTCGGACCGTCCGAGTACAGAACATCACCGTTCGAGAGTTGCGTCAATCCCCCCGCGTTTGTCGACAGTTCGGCAACAGTCGTGGCCGGCGCCGAACCGTCGATCGGTACGCTCGCCAGGCGCACACCTGTGGATGCCTGCGTCGAACTCGTTGCGAAGAAGAGGCTCCGTCCGTCTCGGGCCGGGACCGCCCAGAGAGCGCCTTCAGTTCCGGCGAGCGGTTGGTACTCGTATCGATCCAGCGGGCGAACGTAGAGCCTTGCCGCGGCTTGTCCTTCCGCGGCGGCCTTTCTGGGCCGCCCAGCGATCACGAGCGTTCGGCCGTCGTCGGTGAGATTGCCACCCGACACGACGAGCTCGGCCGGCATGTTGATGGCCACACACCTTGGTTCGGGTGTGACGCTGGATCGTGATCCGAATGCGCGCCAGAGCCCGGCGCCAAGTGCGAGCATCGCCAATGCGCCCACTAAGCCAATCAGGAGTGTCGGCATCAGCTTGCGAGTCTGCCGCGCGACCGGCTCGATGATGTCCGATTCCTTTCCCGCGATCGCCCGCTCGAGATCCAGCCGAGCATCCCCGATATCGCGCAAACGGCTGCGTCGATCTTTCGCAAGGCAGTTGGTCAGCAGCTCGCGCACGCGCCGCGGCGTTCCCGGCGGCAGCAGACCCAGGTCCGACTCCTTGTGCAGCGTGGCGCCGATCGAGTCGGCGACGGTCTCGCCGCGGAACGGCATCGTGCCGGTCAGCATTTCATAAAGCACGCAACCGAAGGAGAAGATGTCCGAGCGCTTATCGACCGGCTTGCCGCGGGCCTGTTCGGGAGACATGTACCCCGCCGTGCCCAGCAGCACACCAGGAATCGTTGGGCTCGGATGTCGAACGGGCGAAGGAACCGTCGGCGGTGCGATCGTGGGCGAATCCGGTCGCGGCGACATGCCCATGGAAGACGGCGCGCCCTCTTCCGTTCGCGCGAGCCCAAAATCCAACACCTTCGCCGCGCCATCCGCCGTGACCATCACGTTCCCCGGCTTCAGGTCACGATGAATGATGCCCTTCTCGTGCGCGACCTCCAACGCCTCGGCGATTTGCTTCGCCAGCAGCAACGCTTCCTGAACGGGCATCGCACCATCGGCCAGCCTGTCTGCGAGCGTTTCGCCTTCGATGTATTCGAGAATGAGATATTGACGACCGCTCGACTCCTCGAGCCCATAAATCGCGCCAATGCCAGGATGATTGAGCGACGCAAGTACTTTTGCTTCGCGCTGAAACCGCGCCAGCCGATCGGAGTCGTCAGCCAAATGCACGGGCAGCGCCTTGATCGCCACCTGCCGATCCAGCCGCGTGTCCCGGGCGAGATAGACCTCGCCCATGCCGCCGCGGCCGAGTTCACGCTCGATCTTGTAGGGGCCGAAGTTAGACGTATGCATGAGGAGGAAATGTGCGGCTTCAAACGCTCGCGGCACCCCAATTAGCCCCACGGGATCTGCGAGGGACCTGCGAGCATCGAGTCTACCGGATTCGCGAGCTTAACACCCTCCAAGAAAAGTTCAACTGGTGTCCAGTCGCCCCGATTTAACTGATTGTTAAGCAGAAATATAAGTCCTCCTTGGGGTTCGTGGCATCGGCTTCCGAGGCCCGTACTGGCGAGCGGCATCTTCACTACCCGCGATTAACATCGATTGGCCGAGGAGTGCGCTCAGCATTCAGAAAGCAGTGAGAGACATGTTCCGCGAGTCTCGCGGGCGGGGAACGGCCGTTGCCGAAGAACCCGCGTCGTCGCCTTTCCGCGACGACGCGGGGACAGCTGCCGAATCATATGCGACGACGACGCACAAGCATCACACCCACACCCGCCAGCATTGAGAGCGTTGCGGGTTCGGGGATGACTTGCACGCGGAATCGGATGTTGCCGGAATCGCCGAACGCACCATCCTCATCAAAGAAGCGGAAGACGGCCTCATAAGTGCCGTTGGCGGCAGTAGAGTCGGTCCACAGCACAGGCGTGAAGTTAAGGAAATTTCCCGGCGAGGTGAGGTGCAGTTCATCACCTACGCCGCCGATGTTCAGCGACGTGGCGTCGCCTACATTCAATCCCGGCGTGAGGTTGACGATCTCCGCATGCAAGTGTGCCCCGGCGGCGGCGGGCGTCCATCTTCCGCCGCTGGAGTTGAAGAGGAAATGCTCGCCGGTTCCCGGCGCAAAGCCGTTGAGCGAGTCGGTGTTCGCCATCGTCATTCGCGACCAGTCATAGTGAACGTCGTTCGGGTCGGCGATCGGCGTGGTGACGAGCTTGCCAGCATAGAGGCCCGAGCCGCCACTCAGGGGGATCGGGGCGATGGTCCCTTCAGGGACGAAGTCCGACGATGAACGTATCACTGCCGGGGCCGATACAGGCCCGGTGTAGACACGAGCGCCTTTCGAGTGGTAGTGGTTGGATGAAGGTGCATCGCTGAAGTGGTGTGCATAGAGGAGCGTCAGGTGGTTGTGGTTAGGGTTAGCCAGGCCGGCGTAGGTGCCCGTCGTGAGCGTCCCCAGACCATCCACCCCAATGTAGTAAGAGTGAAGAGCCGCATCGGCACGCGCCGCCCCCAGCGCGGTGGCTGCAACTGCGGCGGCGAGAACTTGACGACTCATAGATGTGAACGACATTCGATATCCTTTCCCGCGTTCATGCGGGTATTGCGTGTTACCGTGGCTCGGTCAACCGCTGACCAAACCGAATACAGACTGCGGCGGCCCAAGCGCGGGGTTCCGCCAAGTTAGAATTCTCACTTCAGCCATGCGCGAGCTGTTGGCTGGACTTTCAGCCTTAACCGATGTTGAAGAGGCTAAATGCTATAGATCGCGCTCGAATACGCCGTCGAATCGACGCGGCAATGGGCAGCGCGGTGAGGCAGATCCGACACATGCTGGCACTCCTTTCGAATTTTGAGTCCTCCGGTCGCGATTCGATGTGTTTGGCGACCGGTCTTAGCAAATGCAACTTGACTGCATGTACAGTAACCGCACAGAGTCACAAATGCAAGTTAATTGCAAATACAATCTACTTTCACAAATTGAAGGCCTGCCTTGTGCACCGCCCGCCGACGTCGGCCTGCGTTTGAACCGGATCGTGCCGTAAGCAAGTGGCTGGTGAACGGGAGCGAGGGGAGTTTCTGGAAGAACGTCGAAACTTGTTTTCTGCCAATCGTCCGAGTTGTGCCCTAAAACAAGTTGGAACGCCTCGCAGGTGGAGGGATATCCAATATCAGCAGGAAAGTGGCGGTGCGGGGAGTATGGGGGCGTTGCAGAGAGTGCGGGGCGAACACTCCGCCGCGCGATTGGCGAGTGATCGGTGCGGCCGGGCTTGTCGCGGGCGCGATGAGGGCATCGCGCTGGGCTTAACGCTGGGCGTGTTGTGTGTCGGCGATTGTCAGAGCTTGCGGGGCAGGTTCACTTCTTGCCCGAATCCTGGGATTCCTGCTCGTGAATGACCCGATACGCGGGGGTGTCGACGTCATCGTACTGTCCCTGCTTGACGCACCACAGAAATGCCCCGACCGCTGCTGCGGCCATGAGAATTGCGATGGGGAGGACGATAAAAATCACGCTCATGATCGCACCGCCGGGCTTGTGTCGCGCGACATGACCAACACTGCGACCGCCAGCACAGTGGCACTGCTCATCGGCATGATGATCGCCGCGGCGAGAGGGGTCATCAACCCGGCGACGGCGAGTGAACCTGCGATGATGTTATAAACCAATGAAATTCCGAGGTTGAGGCGCACAACGCGCATCGCGCGCCGGGCGGTTTGCACGAGTTCGATGATTCCGCTTAGCCCCGGTCGAGCCAGGTAGACGTCCGCTGCCGCGAGTGAGACTTCGGCGCCGCCCTGGACGGCGATTCCCACGCCAGCGGCAGCGAGCGCTGCAGCATCGTTCACCCCGTCGCCTACCATGATGGTTTGCTTCATGCCCTGCCCGACGGCGGCGAGCTTGTCCTCGGGCGACATGGCGCCGGTCGCATGCTTCGGATCGATCCCGGTCGCCTCGGCAACTTTGGTGACCGCAGCTTGCACGTCGCCGGAATAGATAGACGGTGAAAAGCCCATGGCGCGAAGCTGAGCGATTGCATCCGCGGCATCGGGCCGCACCGCATCGCCAAACGCCAACCCCGCCAGCGCGCGTCCATCGACACCCACGAGCACCACCGTGGACCCGGCCCGCTCGTGTTGAGCCTGGAAATGACGAAGATCAGCCGAGATTTCCGCGGCATCTCCCACGACAAACCCCGGCGAACCGATCCGCAACCGGCGACCTCCGCAATCGACGGCCACACCGCCGTCGCCGCGCTCGGTGCGATTGGTCATGGCTTGCCGCCACGTCGCAGGTGGCTCGATCGCCTGATAAGCGCGATGAATCGCCCTGCCGATCGGGTGGGTCGACTGCGCTTCCACCGCCGCCGCCACCCCGCGGAGGGCTTCCGGGCCGGTCCACGCGATGATTTGCGGCGCGCCCGTGGTAAGCGTGCCGGTTTTGTCGAGTATCAATTGCCCGCCAGCGGCGAGCCTTTCGATCGTGGAGGCCGACTTGACCAGGATGTTGCGCCGGGCGAGCCGTCCGATGGCAACGGCCATCGTCATCGGCGCTGCCAAACCGAGCACGCAAGGACAGGTCACGATAATGAGTGCCACCGCGTGATCGACGGCGATCGATAAGCCATTGCCAGCCCACAGGAAAAATGTCAGCACCGCGGTGAGGGACACGAGCAAGACAAACCAGGAGCCTACGCGATCAGTAAATCGCACGATCGGCGGCTTTTCCGTGAGACCACGCTCGAGAAGCTGCATCAGGGACCCCATCCGGCTGTCGGCACCGCAGCGTGTGGCTTCGATGCGGACCGTACCGGGGCCGTTCTGAGTGCCTCCAAAGACGCGGTCGCCCCCGCCGATGGGAACCAAGCCCGATTCGCCGGTCAGCAGCGCGAGATTGGCACTGGAGCCACCGCTGACCACCACCCCATCGGCTGGAAACAGTTCCCCGGCATACACTTCGGCGATCATTCCCGGTTGCAACGCCTCGACCGGCACTTCGGAGACTTCGTCATCGCCCGAAACCACCCTGCACGATGCTGGCATCATTGAAAACAACAAGTGCACAGCCGACTCGCAGCGGCGTTGCTGCTGAAACTGGATGAACCGGCCTACCAGAAGCAAAAAAATCAATGCCGCGAGCGAGTCGAAGTATATCTCTCCGCGATTGAGCACCACGTTCACGCAGCCGGCGATTCCCCCCGCGAGCAGCGCCATGCAGATTGGCACATCAAGATTCATGCTCCGCGACCTGATCGCTGCCATCGCCGCGCGGAAAAACACGCGTCCCGGCCACGCGAGCGCGGTCACACCGAGTAGGAGGCTACAGATTCTAAATGCCTGCTGATACTGCAGTTCCATGCCGCCGAACCATCCGGCGTACATTGCCGCGCCGAGGAGCATCAGGTTGCCCGCCAGCGCACCGGCGACGCCGAGGTCGATCAGTCGCCGACGGAACTCGGCTCGGTACCGACCCTGCTCCGATTTGCCGCGTGCCGGGCTGGATCGGTAACCAAGCTGGTCAAGCGTCCGCGCGATTTTTGACAACGAAACAGCCCGGCTGTCCCAGGAAATGCGAACGATCGACTGCCTCAGTCCCAATCGCGCTTCGATCACACCATCGATAATCTCCGGCAACTTTTCGATCAGCCAGACGCACGCCCCGCAACTCACACCTTCGAGCGCCAGATCAACCGTCCGATGATTGCCGTTGGTCTCGACGTAGAGTTCGACAAAGGTCTCAGTGTCAAACGCTTCAAACTTCGACTTCCTTCCAGCAGCGGGCGCGAAACTCTGGCCAGCGGACTCTCGCAGGCGGTAATAGTTGCCCAGGCCACACGCCTGCACCGACTCGTAGACAGCCCGGCACCCGGCACAGCAGAACTGATGCTCGCTTGACAAATCTAGCAGTCCGGTCGGCACCGGCAGTCGACAGTGCGCACAGAGAGATCCGACGTCGTGGTCCAGGACAGCTGTCATTGGTTCGACTCACAGCAAGCAGGTGTCACCGAAAGAGTAGTGCTGCCTTCGACGTGCGAAGCCTCCGCAGACTTAAACAGTGCCGCCGGCGCAAGGTGAGCACGGGTTAACACCGTGTATAATCCCACGAGCACCAAGGCGGCACAGCTAATCGCCGGAAGACGCGCGGAAGCGAAGCCAAAAGCACCCCGAACGCCCAGACCCAGTGCCGCCATGATCGGCACTGTCCCCAGCCAAAAGGCGAGCATCACCGACGCGCCAGCTAACGGCGAAGCTGTCCCGGCAGCCACCGCCACAAAGGCGTACAGCCAGCCACAGGGCAGCAGCGTCGTCGAAAGCCCAACGATCAACGCACGGGTGCTCGGCCGGCGCTTGATTGCAAGGTCTAACAGCCGATGGGCAAGGCGTGCGACTGCCTTCGGTGGCTGAAACAAGTTCAAGCGAATGCCGCGCGTCCTGAGCCATGTGACAACGCCGAACAGGATCGTGGTTGCCGCGGCAAACAACACGGCAATTGGCTGTAAACCGGCCATCGCACCCGCCAAATCGACCAACTGGCCGAGCATGCCGGCGATCACGCCGAGGGTCACATACACAATGAACCGCCCGCCGTGATACGCCAACTGCGTGCGAGTGGGCGACACATCCTGCCCGCCGACCGCAATCGCCAGGAAACCGCCGCACATGCCTGCACAATGCAAACTGCCCAGGAGCGACGTCATCAGCACTGTGACGAAAAGCGCTGTCATCTGTTATCCCCCTTCGGTGACATGGGCACGTAGCACTTCATCAGCTCGACAAACTCGAGAGATCCGAGCCGCGCGTTCACCTCGATCTGATGAAACCCGCTGTGGTGCACAGGCAATTGAAATGGAAATGTCCCTGGCTGCGTGGCGCGCACAACCAGCTTCAAGCGACTCGCGGCGCTGGCTTCATGAAACGCTTCGACATCGAGCGTGTCGACCGGAACCGGCGCGCCATCGTGGTCCACCAGCCGCAAAGTGAGCGTTTGTCGCCCGAGAGCATCGCGTGCGGTGCCGACGTCAATCTGCACCTTCCAGCCTAACTGCGCGCTCGCGCTTCGACGGGCTTGATCCTTGTCCCAGTTGAGGGCTTTGTCGTAGTAGTTGGGAATGACGACAAAATTTGGATCGCCCGTCGCGACGATTGCTGCCCAGGTCATCAGGCTCGCGTGTGCTGCGAGCAGCAAAACAACAATAATCATCCAACGCGCGCCCCGGCGAGTCTTGATGGCATCTCCGATCATTGTGCGTGCTCCAGTGTCGCTGCGGTGCCGGGGCCAAAGAGCTGGCACTTTCGGTCGACAAAAGTTCCCTTGGAATCGCTCACGCGCACCACCACTGAGTGCCTTCCGGCCTGAAAGGCGTCCCGAGGGGCGAGCAGGTGAATCGGCTTCTGCACCATTTCGCCTACTTTGACGGCGACGGCAGTGTCGCTCCCGGCCATCCGCGTTCCCGCGGAGTCAACGACTGCTATCGTGAGCTGCTTTTCTTCATCGCTTCGATTAGTCAGATTGAGTCGCATCACGTTCTCAACCAATCCTTCGGCTGAAAGAACGAACGGCAGCCCTCCCTGCCGGGCAATGTGAACATCGAACGGCTTCTTACTCACCAGCAGAACTGTCAACGCGGTTATCAAACCCGAGACTACAAGTCCATAGACAAACAGCCGCGGGCGGAGAATTCGCTTGGATTGACCCGCCATCGCAGACTGCGAGCTGTATCGGATAAGCCCGCGCGACCGGCCGAGCTTGTCCATCACGGCATCGCAGGCGTCAATGCACTGTGCGCAAGCGATGCATTCAAACTGCAAGCCGTCGCGGATGTCGATCCCCGTGGGACACACCTGCACGCACATGCTGCAGTCAACACAATCACCGGCGCTCTTCGCGGGCGATGGGGTTGGGGTGCCGCCGCCGCAGGTGGATCCATCAGTTGAGTCGCGAGCCACGACCGGCAGGCCGATTGCTCGGGTCTTGGCTGCCTTGCCCCGCGGCTCGCCGCGTTTTTCGTCGTATCGAATGACCAGCGAATCTCGATCAAGCAACACAGATTGAAATCGCCCGTATGGGCATGCGATCAAGCAAGTCTGCTCGCGGAAGTAGCAGAAATTGAAGAGCATGGCCCCGGTAACAAACAGCACGATAACGAACGAAGCGGGATGTTTCGCCGGACTTTGAAGCATCCAGTGTCTAAGCTCATGCACGCCGACGAAATAGGAGAGGAACGTGTGCGCCAGGTAGAGCGCACAGAGAAGGAATACAAGATACATCGCCCCAATTCGCCAAGATGCAACCGGCTTGGTCTGCTTCCCGCCAACGCCTGCCCTTCCCATGCACAATCGCTCGATCGGTCGAAACAGAAACTCGAGGTACACTGTCTGAGGGCACATCCAGCCGCACCACACCCGTCCCGCCAGAGCGGTGAAGAAAAAAATGGACAGGATGGTCGCGACCATGAGCAGTGCGAGAAGGAGCGTGTCGGTTGGCAGAAACGTGTAACCAAGCAGAGTAAACCGTCGATGGACGACATCGAGCAGGATCGCGGGCTTGCCGCCGATCTGAATGAATGGCACGAGCGTAAAAATGGCGATCAACAGGTAAGCCACCCCCCGCCGGGCACTCAGAAAGCGCCCGCGGCCAAGCCGGGGGGTGAGCCAGCGACGACTGCCATCCGCCTCAAGAGTAGGCAGAACGCGCCGCTGCGGGTTTTCGGCTAGATTTTTCATCGACTGCTCAACCAATCACCAAGATAATCTTAAAACTGCTCACGACTCATTTCGCCTGCGGCCAAGGCGGGATGATCTCGCCTTCCGGTCCCCGGTTGCCGACGCTCGGCAATTGCTTGCCGCGCAAGGATGCGACATACGATGAGACCAGGACCTGCTCCACCGGCAGCAACTCATTCCTCCAGGCGGGCATCGCACCGTTCTTGCGTCCGTTGGCGACGACATCTGCGATATCTTCGATCGTCTTGACATTCAGATAGTGATCGTCGGTCAGGTTGGGGCCGGTCATCCCGGATCCATCCGTACCATGACAGGCAATGCACTTGAGCGAGTACAACGACGCACCAACGCGCAGCCACTTCTCATCCTTTGACAACTTAACGAGCGTTTCTGCGTCGGGCTTGATGTCGCCAAGCTCGCCGTACTGGAGTTTTAGCGACTCGGCAAAATCGCGTTCATAAAACGCTTCGGCAGAGAGGGCGCCCGACGTCATCCAGATTGTCACCATGTAGACGAATGCCCACAGGATCGTCCCGACGAAGATGTAGGTCCACCAACCAGGGGTGGGGTTGTCAATCTCCTGTATACCGTCGTAATTGTGGTCGGTCAGGTTCTCAGCGGGCTGATCGGCCACACCCGATCTGGCTTGAGCGTCGGTTTTATTTTTCATGATCGATCCTGTTCGCCTGGATTGTTGAATTCGTCGAGCGGGAGCTTGGCCCATCTGGTGATTTCGCCGCGCGTTCGGAAAATCGTCCGAACGACAACCGCGGCAAAGACCAGAAAGAAAATCAGCAGACCGACTTGCGCGTAGAGCGAGAGGTTTGCGTGATTAAGTACGTCCTTGAACATCATTCACCTCCTGTGGCACTTGCCTCTGCCGCAGCCGGCTCACCCGCTGTAGGTGCGACGGCGGGTTTCTTGATGTCGGTACCCAACCGCTGCAGGTAGGCGATCAGCGCCACTGCTTCGGAGTCCTTCAGTGCGAGCAGGGATGGGTCTTTCCCCTGTTCTGCGAGCACCTCCGCGATCTTCCTCGCTTGCTCCTGAGCGTCGGCCTTCGACGTGCTGCGCTGTTCCTGGGTGTAGGGCACACCCAGCGCCTGCATCGTCTTCACGCGAAGGGGCATCGAGTCGAAATCGACCTTGCTGCCCTCGAGGTACTGATAACTCGGCATGATGGAACCGGGCGAAATCTCCGCCGGTGCACGGAGATGCAGCAGGTGCCAATAGTCACTCTGCCGGCCACCTTCCCGGGCCAGATCAGGCCCGATTCGACGGCTTCCCCATTGGAATGGGTGGTCGTACACGAACTCGCCCGCCTTGGAATACTCGCCATACCTCTTCACCTCAGGCACGATCGGTCGCACCATCTGGCTGTGACAGTTGTAGCAACCCTCGGCGACGTAAATGTCACGGCCGGCGAGTTCGAGCGGGGTGTACGGAGTCACACTCGCGATCGCGGGGATGTTTGAACGGATCAGAAAGGTCGGAATGATCTCAAACAATGACGCCACCACAACTGCGGTAACGGTCATCACCGTAAACTTCACGGGCATCCGTTCCCATTTGCGGTGCCACCACATCGTTGAGAATGTGAGTAGCTTGATTCCAGCTTGTGCCATCGGAAGCGGGCGCCCGTTTGTGACGTCGGGCCGGGCCGCATCCCCGCTGTAGTCGGGGCTGAGCGGAGCCGCGCGATACACCGGAACATCGTAGACTTCCGGCCTGTTGCGCCAGGTGCGCCAGAAGTTGTACCCACCGACCAGCGCGCCCGCGATGTACAGCGAGCCGCCAACTGCGCGCAGGTAATACATCGGCAGGATGCTGGTAACCGTGTGTGTGAAGTTGGGGTACGCCAATTGCCCGTCGGGTGTCGTGGCGCGCCACATCAGACCCTGGGTAATGCCCGCGACGTAAATCGGAACGATATAGAGCAGGATGCCGAGTGTCGCCAGCCAGAAATGGGTCGTCGCCAGCTTCTCACTATGCAGCTTTGTCTGAAACAGACGTGGCAACAGCCAATACATCATCCCGAACGCCATGAGGCCGTTCCATCCCAGCGCTCCGGCGTGGACATGGGCGATCGTCCAGTCGGTATAATGGCTCAGTGAGTTGACCGCCTTGATCGAGAGGAGCGGGCCTTCGAAGGTGCTCATGCCGTAAAACGTGATACCCACGACGAAGAACTTCAAAACCGGGTCCGCCGCCACCTTGTGCCACGCGCCGCGGAGGGTCAGCAGGCCGTTGATCATGCCGCCCCAACTTGGCATCCAGAGCATGATTGAGAAGACCATTCCCAGACTGCTGGCCCAGTCCGGCAGCGCCGTGTAGTGGAGATGATGCGGCCCGGCCCAAATGTAAATGAACACCAGCGACCAGAAGTGAATGATCGAAAGTCGATACGAAAACACGGGCTGTTCGGCGGCCTTGGGAAGGAAGTAATACATCAACCCCAGAAATGGCGTGGTCAGAAAGAAGGCAACGGCGTTATGTCCGTACCACCACTGCATGAACGCATCCTGCACACCGGCATAGATGGGGTAACTCTTGAACAGCCCCATCGGAACGACGAGGTTGTTAAACACATGCAACACCGTCACCGTCACGATGGTTGCAATGTAAAACCAGAGCGCGACGTACATGTGCCGCTCGCGCCGGCGGAGGAGCGTCATGAAGAAATTGGTGCCAAAGAATCCGAGCCAGACGACGGCGATCGCAATATCGATCGGCCATTCCAATTCGGCATATTCCTTACTTTGGGTGATTCCAAATGGAAGCGTCAGCGCCGCAGAGACGATGATCAGTTGCCAACCCCAGAAGTGGAGGTTGCTCAACCGA
Source organism: Phycisphaerales bacterium UBA2421 (assembly GCA_002343075.1). Lineage (GTDB taxonomy): Bacteria > Planctomycetota > Phycisphaerae > Tepidisphaerales > Tepidisphaeraceae > UBA2421. The sequence goes on from DDRH01000067.1 coordinate 244,695, forward strand.
TCGCTGAACATCCGCGCCTTACAAAGCCGCTGCGTCGAGTAATAGACCGCGGCGAAGATGGCGTTGCCGGCGAATGCGAATATCGCTGCGTTCGTGTGCAGCGGGCGAAGTCGGCCAAAGCTGAGTTGTGGCAAGCCAAACTGAAGCGACGGAAACGCCAGCAGCAGTGCAGCAAACAACCCTGCCAGGAACGACACCAATGCCCAGACAAACATCGCCACGAGAAACTTGCGGACAATCGCATCGTCATAGCTAAATGACTCCAGCGGTGACGCCGCGCCCGCGGCGCGCTGCGTGGCTGGAATTGCTGACGGCTCCACTAGTTGTGACATGACTTTCAGCTCCTTCTTTCCCTGGCTCGCCATCGGCGCGTACCGAGGGCGCGATCGCCGGGCCTCTTTCCGCCGGGCGATTCAGTTCACTTAAAAAGACGTAATGATCGCCACAATCGGGCTAAGGCGCCTGACCCGGCGAACCTCCCGCCCGGGCAGAAATCCCGAGCTGGGCCAGTCCGGTCGTCTCGCACAACGGGCGAACGCCGGTCGAGTTGCGCAACAACTGCCCGATCATGATCTGGCCAAAACGCTGCTCCACTTCTGCCATCGCGTTGTCCAGCGACTGGTGCAACGCACAAAGCTTCGAGCCATGCGATGCCAGCTTCAGAGGACAAGAGCGAATCCGCTGGACCGGCTCGACCGCGTTGACAACATCGAGTAGCGAAATCTGATCGACATCCCGCTCGAGCACATAACCGCCACCCAGTCCTCGCTGGGCACTCACCATTCCAACCTTGGAAAGTGGTTGAAAAACTTTGGAAAGATAACTAACCGGCACCTTACAGCCGTCCGCGATCTGTTGCGTCGTCTGAGGGTCTCCCGGGTGCTCGGCGAGCCAAACTACGGCTCGCAGGGCGTATTCTGCGGTTTGTGACAATTGCATCGGGCGAAAGCCTCCAGATCACTTATACGACCTCCATGTCCAGATATCCATTGTATCGGCAAATCTATTGATGTCAACAAGACAAAAATATCCAGATATCATTTTTTGTCCTCGCTCAAAGCTTATGATTTGCCTAAGTTCACCTACTATCCATGGTGGCCGCGGGTTGGGTTGATGCGGCTAGCTGTTCGTTCATCTGCCGCACTACTTCATCGTAATGTTGTGCCTTGTCCTGCTGGTGCAGACCCCGGTAGCACCCAGCCAACGCCGCCGCTACTTTGCGCATCATCACCACATCGAGCTTGCGGTATCGCTGCATCGCCGCCTCCGCTTCGAGCAGCGGGCCGAGGGCCAACTCGTGCTTCCCCAATCCCGCAAGGCAAACGCCGTACAAGCCCGGGCTTGACCAGTCATTGACGGTCCTACTCCTCCGCCGGTTCACATCATAAGCATGCGCCAGCAACGGTTCGGCGGAGGCATGATCCCCCACCGAAATCAGATTTTGACCCAGGCGCAACTCCACCGAAAGGGTGTAGTGGTGTTCATCCCCGTATGTTGAGCGAAGTTTTTCCAGTACATCGCGATACTCATCGATCGCCATTCGGAGGTTTCCTTGGACGCCGATCAGGCGCGCAAGCTCGCCGCGTATCATGAGGGTATCGCGGTGAGTCTCGCCAAGGTTCCGCCGCATCAGTGCGACCAGTTCCCGCAGGCTGGCCATGTCTTCTTCGGTCGGGACGTACTTCCGAGCGAGCGTGCGGATCTGAAACCAGTCGTGCCAGGTATAGAGCGTCGTGGCGTGATCGTTACCGAACACACGCCTGCAGCGCGCCAGCGCGTCGTCAAGCAAGGCGCGGGCCTCATCGCCTCGGCCATTGGCAGACATGAGCAGCCCGACATGGTGAGCCATAATGAGCGTATTTGGATGATCCGGGCCGAACACCGCCTGCGCCGATTGAAACGCTGGTTCAACCAGTGCGAGTGCCTCACCAAACTTCCCCTCGTCACGCAGCAAGCTTGCAAATCCCATTTTCATCGCAATGAAGTCGGGATGCGTTTCGTCAAGTGTTATTGATGCCACTTCACGGGCGTTATCATAGAGCAAGTGTGCTTCGGAAAAGTTGCCTTGCTGGTGCTTGACCACCGCGAGCGTAGTGAGATTGGCCAACCGCAGTTGCACGGCCTCTGGGGTATCATTCCCTTCAAGCAGTTGGATGCTGCGCCGATGAAGAGCCTCGGCCTCACTAAGTTGATCGAGATCGTACAAGAAAGAGGCCAACTTCAGCCTTGCGTCCAGTGTGCGCAGGTCGCGCTCCCCGACCTCGCTTGCAAGACGATCACAGGCGAGTTGCAACGCACGGTGCGCGCCCGCCCGGTCACCGGAATCATTCAGCAGCTTGCCGTAGTTGGCATACATGGCCAGCGTGTCGGGCTCGACATAGGCCGCCGGATCGCCTGCCTTCTTGATAGCGGTCTCAAACTGCTCGCGGGCGCGGGCGAAGTTGCCGATGCTCGCATAGGCTTGGCCGAAGGTGTTTCTAACGTCGATCTCGACCTGCGGCAGGTCGGCAAACGAGCCATCAACCCGCGCCACGGCATCGTCGAGCACTTCGCGGACAGTAATCTCGCGCCCGCGGGCGGCTTCGGGGCTGATTGAGCGGAACATTGAAGAGACAAAATGAACGTGCTGCTCGGCGAGATCGCGCGCCACCGCCGCCTTGTCGCGCTCGGCGGTGGCATACCGCCATGCCGTCAGTGAGACAATGAGGCCAGCCACAAGCCCAAAGGTTGCCAGCGCAGCGGCGGCAACGGAAACTCGATTTCGCTTGACGAACTTGCTAAGGCGATAGATTCGCGACGGCGGGCCCGCATCGATCGGGCGGCCGGAGAGGTAGTTGTCGATGTCATGCGACAGCGAAGACGCCGAGCCATACCTGCGGCTGCGGTCTTTCTCAAGGCACTTCATGACGATCCAGTCCAACTCGCCCCGGATCGTGCTTGCCAGCCGCCGGGGTTCCGTCCGGCGACGGCTGGCGACGGTTTCCGGCGAATCCACCTGCAGCAGCCGCGTGCTCGGTTTCGGCGGCTCGACCTCGCGGATCATCCGCTGCATCTCAAACATCGCCGCCGACCGCAGTGACTTGGAATCGAAAGGCGTGGTCCCGGTGAGAAGCTCGTATAGCAGCACCCCGAGGCTATACACATCCGAGCGAATATCGACGTCGGTACCTTCAGGTCGGGCCTGCTCGGGCGACATGTACTCCGGCGTCCCGATAAGCTGACGCGAGTCGGTCAGCATCGTCAACCCCGAGACTTGTTCGATCGCCTTCGACACCCCAAAGTCGATCACCTTCGCAACGGCAACGCCGTCCAGTTCCGTGACCATCACATTCGACGGCTTGATGTCGCGATGGATGATCCCCTTCTGGTGGGCGTGGTGCACCGCATGGCACACCGACGCGAAAAGTAACAACCGCGCGTGGGCGGGCAGGCGTCGGTCATCGCAATACTGCGTAATCGGCACACCATCAACAAACTCCATGACAAAGTATGGCCTGCCCGCCTCCGTCACGCCGGCGTCAATCACGCGGGCGATGTTCGGGTTGTCCATCAGCGCAAGCGTGTGCCGTTCGGCATTAAACCTCGCAAGGATCTGACGGCTGTCCATGCCGGGCTTAAGCACCTTTACCGCCACGCGCCGCTGCACCGGCGAGGTCTGCTCTCCAAGGTAAACCGAGCCGAAGCCACCCTCGCCAAGCAATCGGGCGATGGCGTACGGGCCGATTCGCTGCGGCATGGGTTCAAAGCTTTCTGTTGATGTAGGGAGCAGCGTGGGGCGATCAAGAAAGCCGACCGCTCTTTCATGTGCGTCGATCAGATCCTGTACCGCTCGCTGCAATGGTTCGTTTGGTCCACATTCCTGCCGCACGAACCGATCGCGCTCTGCGGGGGCGAGTTCGAGCGCGCGGCTGAAGAGTTGCTTGACCTCCGCTGCCGGCAATTGATGCTCGTTCGGATTCATGACGATTATCTCAGCACGATCAACTTACGGCGCGATCGACTTACGGCACGGTCGTTTCACTGCTGCAGCGACTTGAAAAGCCACGCTCGGGCAAACTGCCAGTCTCGCTTCACGGTGCGCTCGGAGACCTGAAGCGCCTCGGAGGTTTCCTGCACACTCAAACCGGCAAAAAAGCGCAGCTTGACCACCTGCGCCGCCTGTGGGTCTTCCATCTCCAAGCGACAAATCGCGTCGTTAAGGGCCAGCGTTTCTTCGGGGTCGAAATCGTGAGAGAGTTCGGCCACATCGACCAGCGCCCGGCGAGCGCCCCCGCCGCGCTTTTCACGGTGCTTGGTGCGGGCATGATCGATGAGAATCCGCCGCATCGCCTCCGCGGCCGCGGCGAAAAACTGCCCGCGGTGCAGTTGCGAGAGCGAGGCGTGCTTGGATAGCTTCAGATACGCCTCATTCACCAGCGCGGTTGCCTGCAGCGTATGCCCCGGGCCTTCCCGGCTCAGCCGCTGACGGGCGATCAGCCGTAGCTGATCGTATACGCTCCTGGCAAACTCCGCGTCTTCCGGCCCGCATGGCGGGTCTGCTGAAGGGGTTTCACTCGGCTCGGTCATTGCCCCAGGATTGTATACTGCTTTGCTTTCTCAGGTTATCGATTTCGTGTTAAAGTCCCGGTTGTGAAAGACGAGTTAGAACAAACCCTTCGCGAACAATTGTGCGAGATCGGCCGGCGGCTTTGGACCCGACAGCTTTGCGCCGGGAGCGACGGGAACTTGTCGGTCCGGCTTGGAAGCGATCGCTACCTGTGTACACCGACCGGTCACAGCAAAGGGTTCCTCTCGACCGACCTGATCTGCCGCGCCGACGCGGGCCCAGAGCAGCCGAGCGAGAGTCATCGATTATCCAGCGAGTGGGCAATGCACCGGGCCATCTACGACGAACGCCCGGATGTTCACGCGATCATTCACAGCCACCCCCCCACCGCCACGGGCTTCGCGCTGGCGCACCGGCTGCCCGCGACTTGGGTGTACGCCGAAGCGGACGTGTTACTGCATCCAATCGCAATGGTGCCCTACGTCACCCCCGGCGACAGTCGGCTGGCTGCAGCGGCGCGATCGGCGGCTCGTGGGAGCGATGTCCTCCTGCTGGCAAATCATGGTGCGGTCTGTGTAGCCGAATCGCTTGAGCAGGCCTATTTCAAGATGGAGATGCTCGAAGCGTTTGCCCAGATCCTGATCGCGGCAGAACGCGTCGGTGGGGCCAAGCAGTTCCTTACACCCGAGCAGGGTGAGCTTGCGGCACTGCGACGTAAGCTGCGCGGTGATCGATTCGGGCCGTCCAGCCCGCGAAACAAGCCGGGCAGTTAACGATTTGCCCCGCATCGGTTACTTTCACGGCGGTGAAAGAATTGGCGAACAACCCTTTTGCATCCACATCAAAAGCGCGCTGGGTCTGGCACGACAAGCTGTCACTGCTCCCTCGCAACCAATATGTCCTCTTTCGCTCAGAGATAACTCTCACCTCACGAGCGCGCTCTGCGGTCGCGCTCCTCTCGGCGGACGCCCGTTATCGGCTTTTCGTCAATGGCGAACCGGTTCACTACGGCCCGGCGCGCAGCTATCCGCAGCAACAGTGCATCGATCAGATCGACCTCGCGCCATTCCTGCTTGAAGGAAAGAATGTGATTGCGGTGGTGGCACACCAGTTTGGAATTGGCACGTTTCAAACTGTGTGGCGCGAGGCTTCGGGCTTTATCTTTGATGCCGTCATTCGCTGCGACGACGGGACGACCCCGCTGAGCACCCCCGCCGGGTGGATGTGCAAGCAAGCAGACATGTGGAAGCGCGACGTCGCACGGCAGGCGATTCAATTAGGGTTTCAGGAACACTACAACTGCGCCGCGGAGCCTGTCGGGTGGATGGAGGCGGGATTCGTCCCGCAAGCCTTCGACGGCTGGAAGCAGCCGGTGGATATCGGCCCGCCGAATGTTCATCCCTGGGTTAACCCCATTTTACGACCCGTGCCGTTGCTGCGGCAGGAGAGCAAGCCGTTTTCCCGCATTGTCGGCACCTTCACCGGTGCCAACACCCGCGGGCACAAGGTGGCGATGGATGTTTACAAGCTGGTCGAATCCGAATCGGTGGAGAAGGCACCCAATGCGCTGGTCGATGCGAACAAGATGCTTATCGACGACGATGAGCCGGCAATCATCCCCCCACCGGAGCCGGGAAAGTTCGCCGCGTTAGTGCTGGAGACGACGGGATATTGCACCGGCCACCTGATCATCGACATCGCCGATGCCGCCGGTGGAGAACTGATCGACATTGTTTACAACGAAGCAATCGCCAGGAACGGGTGGCTACAATTCAATAGTGTCATCGGCGGCGGCGCCCAAACCGCCAGCCGGCTCCGCTGCCGCCCAGGGGCCCAGCGGTGGGAAAGCTTTCACTTCACGGGCATGCGCTATGTTGCACTGGTTTTCCGCAACATCGACCGACCGCTGACCCTTCGGTTTGCCGGGACACGCTCAGTGCAGGCCGATCTCGACCGGCCGGGCCAGTTTGAGTGCAGCGACGCGAAGCTCAACAAGATCTGGGCAATGTGCCTCGAAACGCAAAAGGCCTGCCTCCTCGATACATTTGTCGATTGTCCCTGGCGCGAACAGGCAATGTGGTGGGGTGACGCCCGCGTGCAGGCGGCGGTGACGGCGCACGCGTTTGGCGACACCTCGATCCTCGAATATGGCAATCGGCTGATGGCACAGTCGCAAACTGCCGACGGGTCGATGCATGCCCACCCCCCGAGCGATTGGGCATCGCACCGCCTGCCCGACTTCATGTGCAACTGGGTCAGCACCGTCTGGGATCACTACTGGCTCACAGGGCGGATCGATGCGATTCGCGATGCACTGCCCGCATTGCACGGGTTGCTCCGATTCATGGCATCTCACGCCCGGCCCGACGGACTCATCGGCGGGTTTGACGGGTGGTGGGTTTTCCTGGACTGGGCCGAACTGCACAAAACTGATTACAGCGCCCTGCTAAACATGGTCTACCTGCAGGCACTCGAACACGCATCGACGCTTTTCATGCTCGCGGGCGATCCCCCCTCATCGGTGCGTTGCAGCCAGGCAGCGAGCGTCCTGCGCGAGTCAATCATCAACTGCTTTTGGGACGAAAAGCGTCAGCTCTTTCTCGACGGCCTGGATGCCTCGGTTGGCAAACCAATCGATCTCGTGTCGCAGCAGACCAACGCACTGGCGATCCTGCTCAATCTAAAGCCTGAGCACCATCCATCCATCGCGAAGGATGTACTGCTGAAGCCGGCCAGACAATCGAAGCCCGGCATTGTCACGGCGACGCCATTTTTTTACGCATATGTCTTTGAGGCGATGTTGCGCGCCGGGCTGCGCAAAGAGGTGATCAAGATCATCACCGAAAAATGGGGCGGTTGGGTCGATTCCGGCATGGTCACCTGTGCCGAAACGTGGAAACCAATCCCGCTGAGCCAATGCCATGCCTGGTCGGCGTCGCCGCTTTACTTGTTGATGCAGGAGGTGCTCGGCGTGCGGGCAATCGAGGCGGGGTTTCGAAAGCTGCGAATCGCCCCGCTTCCGGGAAAGCTCGACTTTGCACGCGGCACTATGCCGACGCCACTTGGCCCGGTGAAGGTCGAATGGGAGTCGGCGGACGACCAGATTGCCGTGCGGGTGGAGTTGCCCGAGGGGATCGACGCCGAGTTTATCAGCCCTGCAGGTCAGAAAAGGCTGCTGAAGGCCGGAATTCATCAATTTCAGGCATAGAACGCGATTTCTGCTCGCTAAGGCAACGCGGGGGTGGGATGGGTGGTATAATTGACTTGAAGATGCGTCGAACATCCAACTTAGTTTCCGCCGTCGCCGCTGTCTCGCTCTGCCCCGCGGTGGCATCGGCTGTCATTTTGCTGGACACGCCCACGCGAAACACAACCGCGCCGACAGGCCCTCTTGCGGGTTCGGGGTGGCAGTGGCAGGGCTTCTTTAACGCCTTTCTCGGAACGGCGATCTCACCGAAGCATTTTATCACAGCCCAACACCTCTTTACCGGGGAGTTTGGCCTCTCACAGCCGTTCTTCTACGACGGCGGGGTGTATCAACCCGAGTCGTTCTTTGATATCCCGGGCACCGATCTGCGCCTCTATCGCATTGCCCAGACCTTCAATACATGGGCACCGCTCTACGACCGTGCGGTTGACGGCTCAGAAGTGGGCAAGCCGCTCGTCGTCTTCGGGCGTGGCACGCAGCGGGGTGAGCCGGTGTATGTGACCGTTCCTGCCACCCCGCCGGACGGATCAACCTCCGTTTCCGTGCGCGCCGAGCTGCGCGGCTGGGAATGGGGCACTTTTGACAGCGTTCGATCGTGGGGCCAGAACACCGTGACCGATCTGATTGATTTCGGCGTCGGTGATACGCTCTACTTCGAGTTTGATAACCCCGGCGGGCCAAATGAAGCGACCCTCTCCGTCGGCGACAGCGGCGGTGGCGTGTTCATCCAGTCATCGACCGGACAATGGAAGCTGGCGGGGATTAACTTCAGCGTTGACAATCCTTTCCGGCGCACAGAAACCGGCCCGGCGTTTTCAGCGGCAATATTCGATGCCGGCGGGCTTTACCTTTACGACAGCCCGCCGCAGTTCATCCCTGACACGCATGCGCGCGTGCCGACCGGATCATATTCTTCATCGATCGCGAGCAGTCTCTCGACTATCAACAATCAGTTAGCCATGCCCGCCAGCGCTTCGGCCATTCCGGAGCCGACTGCGATGGCCACGATGGCCACCGGCGGTGCGCTGATGCTCCGGCGTCGGGGGCGGCACGCCTCATAGGTCGGTTCACTTGCTAGTCCGGGTCGTTGGATGCCGTCGCAAAGGAGGGAAGGGTCGCGTCGAGAAACTCGCAGATTTCTCGGGTGTGTTTCGCGCCAAACTCCGTCAGCGAGTCGGATGTATCAATCAGCATCGGCCGAGTGCCTGCGAGTTTCTGGTAGCGAGCCAGATCGAGATCATTCGTATCGACCGAATAAGCCAACTCAAATGTCCACCGGCAAAGCGGGTTCATAAATCGCAGCCACGACTGCTTGGGGCCGAGGTTCTGTTCGAGCAATTGCCTCGCGCCGGCGAGCGGGCTGATGGCAGCTACCGCTGCGATATCCTTATCCCGGGCGGCGGCGATCAGGCCGGCATTGGCGCCTGTTCCGACACCGACGATCGCGATCTTCGCCGGGTCTACGAATGGCCGCCGGCGCAATAGTTCGACCGCGGCCTTCACATCCGACGCTTCGCGCAAGCCAAACGTCGCCCCCACCGGCACACCCCCTCCGCGGCCGCGCAGGCTGATGGCGAGCACGACAAACCCCGCCTCGTGCAGCGGCTGAATCAGGGGAATCATCTGCTCGCGCGAATGCCCGTGGTCGTGCAGCAAGACCACCGCGGGCCGGCGCGTCTTTAGGATTTCTTCCCTTTGTTCGAGCACCTGCCGGGCATCAAACACGGGCACAAGCCAACCGTCGAACCGGGTGCCATCTTCCCCGAGTAGCGAGACGGGGTCGTAGTAAATGCCCTGCGAGGTCGGGTCAATCCCCGGAGCATGCGCTGGCGGATGAGTGGCGCTATAGACCAGAGCACACGCCGACAGCGCCGCGAGAAGCGGTACAAACGCCAGCCTATAGGCCACACCGCGGGCGACGCGCTGCCAGAACGTGCCATCTTCGATTCGGACGCTCAATCGCGCCCGCTGCATCGGTCGATAGGAGACGATTCGCCAGACCAGCCGGGCGGCATTGCCGAGCCACGCGCGTGCAAACAGCACGCTGGGGTGCGTTTGCCAACTCTGCTTCGGCTCGTGCTGGCCGACGTGCGGGTTGAGTATTGGGCGGTCCACAGATCGCTCCCGTCTTTGCGCTTGCCGCGGCCTCGACCAACGTCGGTCGTTGACGGTTCGGCAAACTTGATAAGACGTACGATATGCAAAGGAACGATGTCGGCTCCTTGACCGCCAAGCCCCGAAGACGTAGCTTTCGCACAACTTCGGCACGCTTATCGGACGCCATTGCCCGAACGGCCAGCAGCCCCGCCGGACAGGTTGAGGCGGTCTCCAAGTGGTGTCAGCGCTTTTCAGTCAAAGCGTTGAGATTTTGTTTGAAAGTGAGGTCAGGGATGGCCAGAGGCAGAAACTCTCGAGCTTTGTTCGAGGTGATCAAGCAATCGCAGGAGCAGCAGGCGCGCCGGTCGAGCCAGCCCGCTGGGGGGTTGATGTCCAGCGTTCTTGAATGGTTTAAACCCGCGAAAAAAGCCCCCTCCCCCACTCCGAAGCGAGCTCGCAAGCCAGCCGCCCCGGTGATGAGGCAAGTCGTGCCCGAATCGATCGCTTCTCAAAATAGCCCCGCCGAGAGCGAGCCTACCCGTGACGAGTTTACAGGCGAAATTACAGGCAGAGTATCCTCACAAGCCACGTTTGACGCGCCGACTACCGACTCGTCCGTTCACGCCGAACGGCAATTTGTCGAAGAACGATCGACCGACGCGCGATATGACTCGAAGTCTGAACCGGAATCATCGGCCGACGAGGCGTATGCACAGGCTGACAGCGCGCCGCCGGCGTGGGGTGACGCGGCGGCTGAGATCGATTCGCATGCCGGTTATGAGTCAACCTCGTATGGCTCACCGTCGCCCAACCCGCGGGAATCGGCCGACCATGTGTTCGCCCCGGATGATGCACCGGCCGAGGCCGACCGGGTGCAACTCGAAGACGACGACCGGGCCAGTTATTCTCAAACCTACGCGACAGTGCATGCGACGGCACACGACACCGCCATCACAACCGCCATCACCGATGACACCGACGAGCGGCCCGCACACGCGACGACCGACACACGTTCGCTGCAGTTCTCGCTCAGCTATCCAACCATGTTTATCGCCGCGGCGGCGTTTCTGATGCTTCTGACGGTCGCGTTTCTGGCAGGCCGCAAAGGCGCTCCACGGTTGGCCCTCACAGGGCCGACGCTCGAGCAACTCCAGCAGAGTAAACCTTCGCCGGAGGTGATGAACCTCAAGAACACCAGGGCCGAAACCACGCTCTCCGGCGGCGAGGTAAAATCAGCAAAATCTGCCGAAGTGGCCCCACGCAATGAGCCTGTCAGGCAACAGCCAGCGGCGCAGCCGTTGACCCCCGACCGGAGGCGTATTGTCGGTCGAAACTACATTATCGCCCAGAGCTACCCCGATCCGGATAACGCCGAAAAGGCCGCGGCACTGATGCAGAAGAACAATATCCCCGTCAGCGTCGAGCAACTCGACGCGGCACCGGGATGGTATTGCGTGGTGACGCAGGTCGGCTTCGACCGCGTGAGCAGTCCGGATTGCGAGCGATATCAAAAGCTCATCAAAGACCTCAGCCCGCAGGCCAGGAGTGCGAAACTCAAGTCTTTCGACGAGCCTTATCTCTACAAATGGAAGTAGGGCGCCGCCCCCCTCGCCGGAGTGCCGGCCGATTCAGGCCTTTTTCAACTGGTTCGGATTCTTGCCGGACACGGTCGACGCTGGTGCGCGCCGCTTTCCCGCTTTTTCTGCTGAAGTTGAAATCACGGTCGAAGCGAATGCCTTCGGCTCGTGCTCCACCGACCCCGCTGCGCGAAGTCGATTCACCTCTGTCGGCGTAAGCATGCGCCACTTACCATTATTCACCCCCTCCAACTTCAGCGGCCCGAATCGGATGCGGATCAGGTCGCGGACTTTGTGCCCCACCTTGGCCATCAGCCGGCGAATCTCACGGTTACGGCCTTCGCCGATGGTAATCTCCAGCGATGTCTGCTCGCGGTTCCGCTGCGTCACCCGGATTTTCGCCCGGCCCGTGCGAAACCCCTCTCCCTTTCGCACATCCGCCAGCCAGACCCCCTTCTGAATTTTCTCCACTGCCTCGGGCGTCAGTTGGCCTTCAACGGTTGCGAGGTACGTCTTGAGCACCTCAAATTTTGGGTGCGTGAGTCGATGCGTGAGGTCGCCATCGTTGGTCAGAATCAGGAGGCCGCGCGAGTCATGATCGAGCCTGCCAACCGAATAGACCCGAGGAAAATCCCGCGGGAGAAGATCAATCGCCCGCCGCTGTTCGCCTTGCGATACATTGGTGCAGTAGACGTTGCGCGGCTTGTTGAGAAGCACATAAACCAGCGGTTCCTTGGCGGCGGCCTTGAGTCGGACGGGGTCGCCGTCGATTGAGATTTTGTCCGACGCCGGATCGACCATCACGGGCAACCGCTCGACGGTCCGCCCATTGACCGCAATCCGCCCTTCTCGCACCAATTGCTCGATGTGTCTACGAGAGTCCACCCCCGCCGCTGCCAGCACTTTCTGAATTCTTTCTTTCATTTCGGCGAGTAGAGTCGTCGAAGCGACCGGTTTTGGCAACGATGCAAGGCGAGGCCGCGCTATTCACGGTTCCTGCGCAATACGCATGCAGCCGCGAGAAACACTGCAAACCCAGAAGTAGGCTCCGGCACACCGCGCGGGGCCGAATGGCCGAACTGGCTTGCAAGCGCAGTGAAATCGTCCAGACTTACCGTACCGTCATAGTTAAAATCGCCCGTGGCCCATACCTGATCAGTCAATCCAAACCCGGCGGCGAGTCGCGTGAAATCGTCAAGATTGACCACACCATTCAAATCCGCATCACCTCGAAGGGTGTAGGTCATAATCAAGTCCGAACTGCGGATCAATTGATCGAGTAAGGGAATGGCAGGTGTATTGGCGTCGAACAGCCGGACATCCCCGGCGCGGGCATAGCCGACGGCGAAGCGGGGATCGTTAACCGCCGCCGTCGAAATCAACCGCCCTGCGGCGAGCAGATCGCGCACGCCGGCATCGGTGAGCGAGCCAGTGTTGCCATCGATGATGAGCGTATGATCATTAAGATCAACCACAGCGGCGGGTGCGATGACAAGATTGTCGGTGCGACTCGTCGTCTGGTTTTCACCCGCAATAAAGGTAACGCGACCTCCGTTCGCGGTAAGGCGCGATCCGCGAAACGAGCCGAGTTCGAGCGTTCCGGTGCCAGATACGCCGAGCGCAGCGTTCTGCCACCCGCCGCGCGCAGTAACCGGCACTGTCCCGCTCACGTTGATGGTCGCAGTACCAAAGCTAACGATGGGTGATGTAAACTCGATCGCGTGCTGACCTTGAAAAGTAAGGGTGCCCAATCCCAAACACTCGACCGGGTTGTTCAGAACAACCGGACCATTCACGGCTTGGAAAGTTTGGGAGACCCCACTCGCGACGGAGTTAAAGCGCAGCAGTCCGGTTCCAAACGGCGAATTTCCTGCGACCGAGACGCTAGTGGCTATCTCCGTGCCTCCGGTGTAAGTGTTTTGGCCGGAGATAACCAACGCTCCGCTGTTTGCGTCGATCGTCACAGACCCCGGCCCGGAGATCGCGCCGGCGACTGTCATCGAGTAGACCCCCGACGCAAAACCGCCAAACCGCATCGGCCCGTGAATCTCAATGTTGCTGTTGACCTGTACATGTGATGGTGTCGCATCGCTGGCGGCGGCTTTAAGCACCGAAGGGCGGACCCCTTCGGATATGAAGACCAAGGGTCGATCGATCGTGATCGGTCGAATCGGCCGGTCGTCTCGTCCGATCAGAAGCATCCCCGCCGATGTCCCGTCGCCGCGCACGATGATTCGATCATTGCTCGCACCAACCGACGACGGCGTGTTGACGAATGTATTTTCCCGAATTTCAAGCGCGCCATTGACGATCGTCTCGCCGGTGTAAGTGCTGAGCGCACTCATCGTGACCGAGCCCGAGATGGTTAAGCCCGCCGAGCCTGTAATGATGCCCGATAGGCGAGGCGAGAGGGTCGTTTCCGCGAAACCGGAGTGAATGAACCCCTCTTGATTGCCGAAATCGATGGGATTAGAGACCGACGAGCGCAGGTACACTCCTCCCCCGTTGATCGTGACCGTCCCGCCGTTTACAGACGACCCGATTTGCAGCGACCGGACCGAAACCGCTGGAATCGTGCCGCTTTGCACGAACAGATTGGCGTCCGGCGAATCGGTCGAAGGCAGCGTCGCGAGCGTGTGCTGCTCCGTTGCGGCCAGCGGGCGGATGACGCCCTGATCGATCGTCACCGGCGCGGGGGGTGAATCGCCATAGGTTCCATACGGCAGAACGCCGACCGTCGGCGAGCCGGGCGCGCCGCTGCCAACCAGGCTCGGCGCATTCACCACCGATGGCAGCGCGCCGGTACTGATGTGCCATGTCGAGCGCGCCATGCGCTCGATTCCCGCAAACTGCACCGCGCCCAGCGTGCGGAGCCGACCTGACTCTAGCACGAGCGTGCCGACCTGTTCGGGCGTGGAACTGGTCGCATTGAAGATAATCGAGCCGCCGCGCGCCGCGATGGTGGCACTGTCGTTGATTAGATCATTCGGATTCGAAGCACCTGCTACACCGAGTTCGAGCGTGTCGACGACTGTGACGCGCGATGTGTTGCTCAGCCGGCCGTGTGTTGATGCATCGGCCGACGCGCGCAAGTGCGTCCGAACGCCGATGATGCTGGTTTCGCCTTGATGTGCGAGATTGTTAAGAACATTCGCGCGTGGAGTGAAGCTAGACCAACCCCGCAAGAATAGAGGCCCGGCACCGGTGGTCGTGCTGGCAAAATCAATCGTCGCTGGCGTGATTGCGCCGAACCCAATCGTCGCCCCGCCGGATTCGATGATCATGTTTCGAGCGATACCACCTGCGCCACCCAGATTCAGCCCGCCGTTGTTGAAACGAACTACATTCTCAAGCGCGCCAAAATTAGCGTTCGTCAATCCCACAATCCAGCCGCCGTCGATGCGCACATCGCCACTGAAACTGTTGTTGCCAGAGAGTTGCAGTGCGCCGCTACCTTGCTTGGTCAGCCCCGCAGTGCCGTGGATTGCAGAGAAGATGATATCGGTCCATTGGAAGCCGCGGCCGGTGATGAGCGGACCATTATTTGTCGAAACGACCGCCGGGCCGACCAGCGTGACCGACGCGCCGTTCATCCGTGCCGCGTGGGGCCCGGAGTTGGTCCAGCGGCTGATTTCGATGCCCGTTGTGAGCGACCCCGAGGTAAGTGAGCGATACGGAGTGACGATTTCGATCTCACCCCCGCCGCCGGGGACATTGGGGAAGGTGGACCAGTTGGCGGGGTCGCTGTAAGTGCGGCCGTCGCCCATGCCTGTCCAGGTGCCCGACACCTGCCCCGCCGCCATCGAAGCAAGCCCGGCTACCGAAATCGCCGCGACGAAAAATTGTTGCCGTCGGATGCGCATGCACAGCCCCTCAAAAATGGACCTAATCTCAACCGGATGAGAATGGTAGCACGCGCGACGCTGGCTGCAATAAAAATATCAGCCGCCTGACGCGCTGAACGCGCGGGAATCGAGACGATCGCTGGGAAAACAGGCTCTATTTGAGGCTTATGAGAAGAAAAGCCAGGAGACGAAGCCCCGGGCTTTCTCTGCTTGGCTGCTTAGATCAACACTTTAGTGCTGAATTTCTTCTCCAGCGGGTTGCGCGCGGCGAAGAGGTTCTTGGCTTCGCCGATGAGATAGAAGCTGCCGGTGATGCAAATCAGATCTTCCTTGGTGACGGCGCGGGCGGCGATGGCCAGGGCTGCTTCGAGATTCGGCGCGACCTGCGCCATCTTTCCGTACAGTTCGGTGTACTGAGCGGCAAGTTCGTCGGGGTTGGCGGTGCGGATGTTGTTCACCTTGGTGAAGATGACCTTATCCGCCCCCGCGGTGATGCGCTGGAGCATTCCGGACACGTCCTTGTCGCCGCAGCAGGCGAAAATGACGACCATGCTGTCGTACGGAATATGTTGCCCGATGGCCCGAAGCATCGCATCAAGGCTGGCGGCGTTGTGCGCGCCATCGACGAGCACGCGCGGTTGCTGGTGGATAATCTCCATGCGGCCGGGAATCGTGGTTTTCTGCAGGCCTTCCATCGCCTTGCTGTCGGTGATGGGAAGCCCCCGGCCCTTGAGCTTGTCAATGACGCTCAGCGCCAGGCCGCAGTTGATCGCCTGGTGTTCCCCGAGCAGCGGCACCGGGAGATGCTCAAACTTGCTGGTGGGCGTGGTGAGGCAAATGTAATTGTGCGGGCCTTGCAGCCGGCTTGATTCAAACCGGAAGCTAAACTCGATGCTCTTGCCGCAGACGTCGAACGGCGCGCCGGCCTTATCGGCGACGCGCTTCAGCGTCGCTTCGACATCAGGCTCCTGCATCACTGTCACTGCGGGGACGCCCGGCTTGAAGATGCCGGCCTTTTCTTCCGCAATCTTGGGCAGAGTGTTGCCCAGTTGCTGCATGTGATCTTTGCTGATGTTCGTAATCGCAGTCACTTCCGGCTTGATGACATTGGTGCTGTCCAACCGCCCGCCGAGACCGGTTTCTACGACGGCGATATCGATCTTCTGCTCAGCAAAATGCTTGAATGCGACGGCGGTCAGCACATCGAAATAGGTCGCCATCGGCTTTTGCTTCATCACGATTGGCTCGATGACCTTGACGATGCGCGCGAAATCGGCCTGGCTGATCATCTCACCGTTGATGGCGATGCGCTCGCGAATGTCGAGCAGGTGGGGACTGGTGTAGATGCCCACCTTGTAGCCATTGGCCTGCAACATGCTGGCAATCATGGCGCAAGTGCTTCCCTTGCCCTTTGTGCCGGCCACGTGAACGGAACGATATTGTTCGTGTGGATTACCCAGCTTTTTCAGCAGGGATCGCATGCGGTCGAGGTCAAAATTCTGGCTGTTATAGCGGACGATGCGCAGTCGCTCGAAGTCAGTGAGCGATGCGAGGAATTTCAGGGATTTAAGATAGCCCGGGGCCGGCGGAGGAGGCAACTCGACCAACGGCGCGGGTACGGCCCGCTGCGTGTTTTCGACGTGGCGCAGCCGGGAAAGCGGCTTCCGCTTGATCTGCACACGATCAGGTGCGATTGCAACGGTTCGGCGCTTTGGTGTGCTAACCCGGCGAGCTTTCGGTCGAATTGCCATAGACTTGCGCATCTTATCAAGATTAGGCCCACGCTGCAACGCCCTGGCAGTGTGACAACAGTACCAGATGTATAGGAACCGCGCCCATTGAAGCACTACAGGTTGTGATTTTGTACAGTCAAACAGTTCACTGTCTGAAAATGCACAGTTTGCCCGAATCTCTGACAGGCTGGGCGGTTCGTAGCGCGTTTGCGTGCGGCTGCTTCACCTGCGCATGACCGCAAACACCGGAGGTGGTGACGGCAACTCGTTAGCCGCACGCGCATTCGACGGCGGCGCTGGGTCGCGCGGTGGGACAACGCGGGCCATGCTCCCCGAGTGCGACCGGCACCCTGGTATTCCCCGGGGTTCGCGGCCGCGGGTGCAGTTGCTGCCGGGTACGGTGCAGTTGCTTTTCCCATACCGCCGCCACGCAAGCATCCCTCGTGCGGCGTAGTCGGCGCGGCTTTCAATTTTCAAAGTTTACGAAACATTCGCAAACAACTACCTCAACCGCCGATTGGACGTATAAATCGTGTGGCCTGTGCAGGAATCAACATGACCGAAACGCTGCAAACGCTTCTCGCACCGATTGCCCCGCAACTTGCCGAGGTTGATAAGCTGTTTCACCTCGAGTTGGGCACCGATCTGGCCTGCGTGAACACCCTTGTGAAGCATGTCAGCCGGTTTCGAGGAAAGATGCTCAGGCCGACGCTCGTTCTGCTCAGTGGGCAGGCGGCGGGTGGATTGCGGCAAGAACATGTGACGATCGCCACAGTTGTCGAAATGGTGCACATGGCAACGCTCGTTCACGATGACGTGCTCGACGAAGCCGAATTGCGCCGCCGTGGGGCGACCATCAACCATCTCCGCGGCAACGAGGCGGCGGTGCTACTGGGCGACTACCTCATCAGCCATAGCTACCACTTGTGCAGCAGCCTGCAAAGCCAACTCGCCTCGCGCACCATCGCCCGCACGACCAACCAGGTCTGCGAAGGCGAATTGCTGCAAATCGATAATCGCAACAACTACGACCTGTCGCAGCAAACCTATATCGAGATCATCAAGCGCAAGACTGCGGTGCTCTGCGCAACCTGCTGCTACCTCGGCGGCGTGCTCGCGGGGGCGACTGAATCGGTGGCGCGCGACCTTGAATCGTATGGCGAACGCATCGGCATGGCATTTCAGATCCAGGACGACATTCTCGATATCGTCGGCGATCCATCCGCTGTCGGGAAAACGCTGGGAATCGACGTGGAAAAGGGGAAGATGACGCTTCCCATGATCCACTTTCTGCGGACCGCTCCCTCCGAACACCGAATGCTGCTGAGAAGCCTGCTTGCCAGCCGCGATGGCGACAAAACCGAGAAGATCCGCAACCTCATTCTGCCGAGCGGCAGTATTGATTATGCACGCCAGTTCGCCGGCGAACTGATCGCCGGTGCCAAGGCGTCGCTGCAATCATTGCCGCTTAACCCCGCACGTCAGACGCTGGAGACGATGGCAGATTTTGTAATCGATCGCCCCATGTAATGGCCGACTCGCGGCGGTCGATGTGCAATCGTGGAGCGCGTGGGCGACAGTGAACGGCGCGACATACAAATCGCTTTCGCGCACTCGCCGCAAGCAATGACATTCCTTATCATCCCGCGGCATGCTTCGATGGATTGTTATATTGCTTGGGATCGGCGTTTACTGCGTTAGCGTTGGTTGCACGCTTCACGCCGACGGAAATGCTCCGGCCAAGGCATCGCGCGCCCCAGCGGACTCGACGCCCCTTCCGGCAACACCGATTGAACTGCCCGAAGGCCTGCCCTACCGCGCCGCGGTCATGCAGATTCAGCGGACAGACTGGATCGACCGCTACGAACAAACCATCGACGAAATCGCGACGGCGGGATTTGATACCGTGAAGTTCGTCGTTGATGCGCGCCAGGAGAATGGCGCCTCGGCCCGGATTTATCTTGACTTGCGGATGACACCCACGGTCGATCATCTGGAGAGACTGTTTAAGCACGCCAAATCCAAAAATTTGCGCGTCATTCTGATGCCCATCGTGCTGCTCGATAACCCGCGAGGAAGCGAATGGCGCGGGCGGATCCAGCCAACTGATGACTCCGGCGGATGGAGCGAATGGTGGGACAGCTATCGAGGGATGCTGACCCATTTCGCCTGGATTGCGCAAGGGAACGGCGTGGATGTCTTTGTTGTGGGCAGCGAACTCATCAGCACCGAAGCCGAGGCGCATTTGCCTCAGTGGCGGAAGACCATCGCGGAAGTGCGCAAGACTTTTAAGGGCCAACTGACTTACTCCAGCAACTGGGATCATTACACACATGTAAAGTTCTGGGATCAACTCGACTTCATCGGCATGAATAGCTATTGGTCGCTGGGTGATAATGAGAAAGTATCGGTGAGTCAGATCGTCGACCGCTGGCGCGCGATCCAGCGCGATTTGTTTGCGTTTCAGCAAAAAGCGGGCAAGCCGATCATTTTTCTGGAAGTCGGCTGGTGCAGCATGGCCAACATGGCTCACGAACCATGGGATTACACCAAGGATGAGGACGAAGCCGCGACCGACTTTGATTTGCAGAAGCGTCTTTACGAGGCATTTTTCGAGGCATGGCATGGCCGGCAGGAACTTGGCGGATTCTGCATCTGGGTCTGGGATCCCGGCACTCCGGCCAGCGATGACCGCGGATACACCCCCAAGGGCAAGCCGGCGGAACGGGTGCTGAGGGAGTGGCTGGGGAAGGCGTGGAAATGACAAATGCCGCCCGGTGGTAAAAAAGTTATACTTCCAGCTGTGAAAACGGCGATTTCGATCCCTGATCGCCTGTACAAGCAGGCAGAGAAGGTTGCAAAGCAGCGGCAGCTTTCGAGATCGGAGTTGTACGCGCGCGCATTGCAATGGTATCTCAGTCGCATTGATCGTGAAGAAATCACCCGGCAGGCTAATGCGTACGCCGATCAGGTCGACACATCGTTGCCTGCCGACCTTCGCGCTCAATCCCGCAGAATTTTGAAGGCGGTCGAATGGTGATTCGGCGCGGCGACATCTGGTGGGCGGAGCTTCCCGAGCCAACGGGTTTGGAAGCCGGATTTCGTCGTCCTGTCGTTGTTGTGCAGGAAGACGCGCTGAACCAGTCAAGGATTCAAACGATCGTCGTGGTTCCCCTCTATTCCACCCTGAAGCATCTGGCTCACTCTGCGAACATAGAACTGGCGGTCGAAGCAACATCGCTTCAACGCACGTCCGTTGCTGTTACGATACAGGTGTTTGCATTGAACCGGTCGCAGTTGTGTGAACGAGTCGGCACCGTGTCATTGAACTATATGGACGAATTAGACTACGCGCTGGCCAGAACACTGGGTTTACTGCCGGTTTAACTCCTTCGGTTAACCAGATGGCTGTGAAAAGCACTTGCAGGCTCATTTGCCCCCGGCCCGTTCTGCCGATATATCTCTCAGCCATGAATGCCCACCCCCAAAGTCTGGCCGACGTCAATAGAACGGCGCGGTGAAATGGGTTTCGAGTCCTCGAAACACCGCTCCGCGCCCCGGTCGAATCACTTGTCCCAAATCATCTTAACGTTTCCGTCTCGTCCGTTTTGCTAACCGCGACGGCGCTGTCTACGCCGATCGCTGGAGGTTGAGTCTCATGCAGCATGTTCAAACCAAGTTTCGTTCGCACACCTGCGGCCAGCTCCGCAGTGGCGATATTCCCAGGAAAGTCCAACTCGCCGGCTGGGTCGATTCCTATCGCGATCACGGCGGGCTTGTTTTCATTGACCTGCGCGACCGCGAAGGCGTGACCCAGGTGGTCTTCGATCCAGATTCCTGCGGCAAAGATGTACACGACATCGCCCGCTCGCTCCGCACGGAGTGGGTCATTTCCGTGGAAGGTGAAGTGGAAGACCGCGGCGCCGATGACAAGGGTCGCAGCCTGCATAACGCAAAGCTTGCCACCGGCGATATCGAAATCCGCGCCCGGGCAATCACCGTCCTCAGCCAGTCGCCCACCCCGCCATTCCTGCCGAGCGACGAAGGCGTGAGTGAAGAGCGACGGCTGAAGTACCGCTTCATCGACCTCCGCCGGCCCGACATGCTCGAGACGCTGCGGGTGCGATACCAACTCACCCGGATCATGCGCGACTTTCTCGGCTCGCAAGGCTTCTGGGAAATCGAAACCCCCATGCTCACCAAGAGCACGCCTGAGGGCGCACGCGACTTCATCGTGCCCAGCCGCCACCAGCCCGGCAATTTTTACGCGCTTCCGCAAAGCCCTCAGTTGTTCAAGCAGTTGCTGATGGTCAGCGGGTGCGACAAGTACATGCAGATCGTCCGCTGCTTCAGAGACGAAGACCCGCGCGCCGACCGTCAAGCCGAGTTCACGCAGCTTGACCTGGAGATGTCGTTCGTCGATCGCGAAGATGTCATCGGCGTCGTAGAAAAACTGACCGCGGAGATCTGGAAGGGCATTCTCGGCAAAGAGGTCTCGCTGCCCATTCCGCACATCACCTACGACGTGGCGATGGACACCTACGGCAGCGACCGGCCCGACCTGCGCTTTGACATGCAACTGCACAACATCACCGATATTGCTCACACGACCGATTTTGGCGTCTTCAAAAGCGCGCCGATGGTCAAGTGCATCGTCGTGCCCGATGGCTCCAAAATGACGCGCGCCCAAACTGACGGCCTGGCCGAATGGGCCAAGACCTTCGGCGCCAAGGGCCTCGCGGTGACGAAGGTTGCCGCCACGGGCTTTGACACCGGCGTTGCCAAATTCATCAATCCTGTCGCGGCACAGATCATCGAACGCACGGGTGCCAAGGAGGGCGACCTGCTTGCCTTCGCTGCCGACAAACCAAAGGTGGTGCATAAAGTGCTCGGCGAACTGCGCTTGAAACTTGCCAGGGATCTGAACATCAAGCCGAAAGCCGATTTTGCGTTTGTGTGGGTGATCGACTTCCCGGCGTTTGAATATGACGCCGAGGAAAAGCGATTTGTCGCGCTCCACCATCCGTTCACCGCGCCCAAGGATGACGAACTTCACAAGCTCGACAGCCGGGAGGTGGACGTGGTCGAGTCGATCAAGGCCAAGGCCTACGACCTCGTACTCAACGGCAGCGAAGTGGCCGGCGGCAGCATTCGTATTCATCGGATGGATATCCAAAGCAAGGTCTTCAGTCTCCTGGGCATCGACGTCGAGGCGCAGCGGGCGAAGTTTGGGTTTCTTCTCGACGGCCTGCAGTTCGGTGCCCCTCCGCACGGCGGAATCGCGTTCGGCGTCGACCGCTGGGTCATGCTCCTCCGCGGCACCGACAACATCCGCGACGTCATCGCGTTTCCAAAAACGCAAAGCGGCGCCGATCTCATGTGCGGCGCGCCATCGAGCATCGACGATCGGCAATTGCGCGACACACACATCCGAGTCAATCTCCCGCCGAAGGTGGAAACACCCAAGGCCTGATGCCTCGGCCCGTTCGGCATTTCAATCTGCATACAACCCCGCCGCGCTGCGCCACAGGCAGTTGCCCGGCGCAGCGCGCGGAGCGCAATTGTGGTTTTTCGCGATTAGAGCCAGATTTTTTCGCGAGAATCTCTGACGGCGGCGCTGCGAGGGAATAACCACAATTGCGCAGCGCCCGGAGAAAGAACGAAATCTGCTGAAACTTTCCTCGCTCCGCCGATTGAATAGATCGTGCGGTCGCATTGGGAAGTTTGATTTCATGTTTACATCAAAGTGTCCGTCCCGCCGCCGGGTGAGCCGGCGCGGGTTGCTCCGTTTAGCCGCGGGCGCCTGTGCGGCGGCGGTGGGATTGGGGGCCTACGCGCGCTACATCGAGCCATATTGGTATGAAATCGTCGAAAGACCCCTGCCGCTGCATAACCTTCCGCCCGAGACGATCGGCCTGAAGCTCGTTCAATTGAGCGATATCCATGTCGGCAAAACCGATGCCGATTATCTGCGGCACGCGCTCCGGTCGGTCGAACGCCTCGAACCGGATATTCTTGTCATTACCGGCGATTTCATCTCCTACCATACCGTCGGCGGCGCGATGCAGTTGGCGCGCGCGATGCGCGATCTAAAACTGGCAAAGATTGCCACGCTCGGATGTCTTGGCAACCATGACTACGGCCACAAGTGGCGCGACGCGCGCGTCGGCGATGCGGTGGCGCGCGTGCTCAAGGAAACAGGCGTGCGCGTTCTGCGAAATGAGACGGCCAACGTCCGCGGCGTGCAGTTTTTGGGCTTGGATGACCTGTGGGGACCCAACTTCGCGCCAGCGAGGATGATGAACACACTTTCGCCGGGCGCACCGTCGATTGCGCTGTGCCATAACCCCGACGCATGCGACCTGCCATTCTGGAACAAGTACCGCGGATGGATTCTGTCCGGCCACACGCACGGCGGGCAATGCCGTCCGCCGTTCCTGCCTCCGCCGATCCTCCCCGTTTCCAACCGCCGATACGTCGCCGGGGAATATGCACTGTCGGGCGGCAGGACGCTTTACATCAACCGCGCGCTCGGCTGGGCGCGCCAGATCCGGCTGAATGTCAGGCCTGAGATAACGCTTTTCAGGCTTGCCGGTGCCTGATGTCGGGTGACGACAGTTGATGCGCGGAACGTCAATCCTGGAAAAACTCCCACGCAACGCGCAGAAAATCCCCGCACCAACTCCGCCGCGCGGTTGACCTCCGGGCGGCGCGAGCCACAATCGCGGGGAATGATCCGCACCAAGATTCTCGCGACACTCGGTCCGGCCACCAGCGATGTTGATAGCCTTGCCCGGCTCATCGCCGCCGGGGTCGATGTCTTTCGGCTTAACTTTTCTCACGGCACGCTCGTCGAACACCTGCAGACACTCCGCAACATCAGACAGGCGGCGATCGGCACCGATCATCCCGTGGCGGTGCTCGGCGACCTTTGCGGGCCGAAAATACGCCTCGGCATGGTCAGTGATATCAACAACACCGGAGGAATGCCGATCGATGTCGGTGATGACCTGGTGATCCAGCGGGCACCGATCGAGGGTGCGGCAGGGCGCGTCAGCAGCACATTTCCGCGGCTCATCGACGATCTGCAGGTGGGGGATCGGATATTGATTGAAGACGGGCTGCTGCGTTTTGTCTGCACGGACAAGCTTCCCGATGAGATCAAGTGCCGCTGCACACATGGCGGGGTGCTTAAGAGCAAAAAGGGCATCAACCTGCCTCAGACCAAGGTCAATGTCGCATCCATCACCACCCAGGACTGGGAATGTGTCGATTGGGCGATTGAAAATGACCTGGATTACATCGCGCTTTCGTTCGTGCGCAGCGCCGACGACCTGCACCACCTGCGGCAGCAGTTGCGCAATCGGGCGTCGCATATGCAGATCATCGCGAAGATTGAGAAAAGCGAAGCAGTCGAGGCGATCGACTCGATCATCGACGCCGCCGACGGGCTGATGGTGGCGCGGGGCGATCTGGGCGTGGAGATGGACCTGGCGCAAGTGCCGATCATTCAGAAGCAGCTTGTTCGCAAATGCCAGACCGCGGGAAAGCCTGTCATCGTGGCGACGCAAATGCTGCAAAGCATGATCGATAACAGCACGCCGACGCGCGCCGAAGTGAGCGATGTCGCCAACGCCATTTTTGATGGCACCGACGCTGTCATGCTCAGCGGGGAGACGAGCGTGGGAAAGTTCCCCGTTGGCACCGTGCATGTCATGGCGCACATCGCCACCACGACCGAAGACTATCTGATCCGAAATCCGCTTCCCCCCATCGATATCAAGCCCGCGGCTTTGCAATTATCTGCGGGGGTGGCACGGGGTGTGCGGCAAATGGTGGATGAATTGGAATTGAAGCTGGTGATCGTCTACAGCCAGACCGGCTCGACCGCGCGGGTCTTCAGCAAGTTTAGGTTTCCCGTGCCCATTCTTGCGCTTTCAAGTGATGCCAGCATTCTCCGGCGCATGGCGCTTCATTTTGGCGTCGTGCCGATCGAGCTTTCCATGCCCAATGACGTCGACGCCCTCGTCCGCAATGCCCAGCGGCTGGTCATTGAGCGCAAGCTGGCCGAAGTCGGCGACCGCGTGGCGATTGTATCAGGCTCATCGCTCGGGGCACCAGGCACGCTGAATGGCGTCATTATCCACACACTCGGCGCACCCTAACCGGGCCTTGAAAATGGCTGGCAGATTGTCAACTTTCGGGCCGTGCGGTTAACTTGGTCGCTCTCATGAAGATGCATTTCATCGCTACTTACGTCGCGACGCTGATTCTGCTCACCGGCTGTGCGGCTCCGAAGATGCCCGCACAGGGCACACCGGCACAATCGACGCCGGCGCAATCGACACCGGTCGCAGATGTTGACGGCGTCGTGGTTACCGCCGAGCAGTTGCTGCAGCAACCTTCTGAAGTGGTGGTGAAAGCCCAGGACTTCGATGCCCTCGTGGCCGCCGCCGAGCGCGCGGCGCGCGTTCGGCTGTTTACCATCGACCGTCGCGACCCGCGAAACGGGCTGCTGGTCACCGCCCCGCTTGTTGCGTCGCAGGTTTTTGAGCCTTGGCGCCAGGATCAGCGGACAGCCTACGATACGGCGCAGAGCACGCTCGCCACTCACCGCCGGACGATTCGCTTTGAAATCGTGAAGAGCGAGGATGGCGGCCTCGAGTTATCGCCCAAGGTGCTTGTCGAGCGGTATTCGCAAGCAGAAAATCGAGTTACCAGCGTGGTGCTCTACCGAACGGCGTTCCGCCCGCAACGAGACGCCTCGCTCGCCGCCTACGGCACCCGCGAATCCGACCGCGGGCTGGTTCTTGAAAAGCGATACTGGTACCCCGTCGGTCGCGATCCGGCCCTCGAAGCATCGCTGGCCAGTGACATCCAGCGGGCGCTAGGCAGTTAGCCGAAATCACCCGGTCCTCTCTTCGCGCGCCGAGCACGGCGTTGGTCTACCAGGCAACTGCCTCAGGCCGCGATCACCAATGGCTTAACCGGGCCGGGGATGATCGCCGCTTCAGCGCACATCTCGTGAAACAATCGGATGGCCGCAAGCTGCTGCTCGCCGATCTCGTACTTCAGATAGACCGTCAGATACTGCAGCGCAAGCCCCGCAGGCCAGCCGCGGGGCACCGCGTGGCGGGCGATTAGATCGTTTACATGCTTCAGCCCCGATTGCCTGGCTCGCGTGAGGCGCGCGGGTAAATCGCGCAGATCAACCCCCTGCCGTGCCACCCAGATGGCAAACACAAACGGCATACCGGTCAGATCTTTCCACGCGGCACCCAGGTCTAGCTGATGCTCGAATCCTGCCGGTTCCTCACAAACGACCTTATCGCCGATCAGCAGGCGCCCTTCCCCGGGCGCGTTTGATGCCGACGAAAGCTTGATGAACTCCGGCCGCACCCCGTAACGCTTTTGAAGTACGATCCGCGCCAGCGCAATCGAAGTATGGCTATCGGGGTCGCACGCGAGCGTGGTGAGCTTGTCAAACGGAGTCTGCGAGAATACCCGCACGGTGAGCGTCGGCCCGTCGCACCCGATTCCGCTCGCCGGGATCACGCGCGCGGCATCAAGGCGTTGATAATCGATGACCGGCAACAGCGCCACGTCAAACCGGCCTTCATTCAGCCCTCCGATGAGTTTCGAGGGGACATCGAACGACACCGCGACAGTGCCATCGTCTGTTAAGCCGTGCACTAACGGGCGCGAGTTAAGAAAACTCACGCACCCCACTCGAAGCGGCGGAAGATTGGTCGTCGTAGCCAAGCGCAGGATAGTGACCGAGATGGCGCGCCAAATCCATTATCGGACGCATTTTTCAGGCCATTTGAAATCGCCCGGCCGAACTGCAACAGGTTGCCAATAGGCCACACCCAGCAGTGCCTGCGTTGCGATAAATCAACATTCGACACAACCGACCGCCGCCGCGCCAACGTCCGTCGCGATTATCTGCGTCGAAACAGGCCAGGAGCAGCAGGAACACCCTCCGGCATGTGGATTGTTTCTCTTGCGATAGATGCTCGACCTGATGCTCAATCGACTCTACTGGGATAAGAAGATTCGCATCGCGATTCTCACCCTTGCCACCTTTGCGGCACTGTGCTAACTCCCGCAAGGCTTGGTTTCCCCCGCTGCCTGCTGCGCCACGCACCTCCGGCAAACCTGCGCAAATCTGCACCGGTCAAAACTTCCGGGCTTTCTGCTGCCACCGTCTGGCCCTTGGGCCGAGTAGTGCAGGGCGAAGATAAGCCCACTTAAAACCACCGCCCACGAGAAGGCAGGTACGCCGTGCCACGGCACCCGGAGAAAAATGTCTTTGCGCTGCGCTTTCCGTTCACCGCCGGCGCAGCGCGGGGGGTATAGAGGGAAAGGATGAGTGATGAATTATGAATGATGAATTGAGGAGGAGATTGCGCGATCTGGTTGCTTGCCCTGAAATGCCCGAAAATGCCCGGTTTTTGAAAATACCAGATTCTACTTAAAAGCGAGGGCGAAGCGATGCGGCGACATGGCGGAAGTGTTTGATTATAATAGACTTAGGAATTTGCCGACTCTTGGCCCTGCGGGACAGTGCGATGCCGTTTCGAGCGCGGGTACCGGGCATCGGGCGATTCCTCGGCCAATTGGCTGGCTCGATTGTTTTCAGCCGAAAAGTGCTACACTCATATTGTCATGCAATTGGTGTTGATCTTCATTGGTGCCGGCGTCGGTGGGCTGAT
The DNA here is from genome assembly GCA_002343075.1 of Phycisphaerales bacterium UBA2421. Classification (GTDB taxonomy): domain Bacteria; phylum Planctomycetota; class Phycisphaerae; order Tepidisphaerales; family Tepidisphaeraceae; genus UBA2421. Next base: position 272,416 of record DDRH01000067.1, read on the forward strand.
TCGCCATCTCATGGGTCGGACGGTGCATCACTGGTCGGGGGTGCATCATGTGCCCATCGGCACCTTCATCGTAAATGTGCTCGGCTGCTTTTCCATCGGCATTCTCGCTGCGGCATTTGCTGGGCCTTGGCAGGCCCGTGACGATATCAAGCTTGGGCTGATGGTGGGGCTGCTCGGCGGATTCACCACGTTCAGCACCTTTGGACGAGAGACGATCGAGCTTTTTCACGCAGGCCGGCCGGGGACCGCCGTGGCGTACATCCTGCTGAGCAACGGCGTCGCGATCAGTTCGACCTGGCTGGGCTACGTTCTGGCCCGCCGGGTTTGGGCTTGAGATATCGATCGAGGAAGGCATCGACCTTTGCGTTGACATCAGGCGTGGCGAACGCCTCCCCGCCGTGCTTCCCCCCGGGGACGGTGACAAACTCAAACGTCACCCCCGCCGCAGCAAACGCCTGGGCCATCGCCTGGCTGTGATTGATCGGCACTGTGTTGTCGGCATCGCCATGAACAATGAGCGTCGGCGCATCATCGGGTGTAACGTGCGTGATCGGCGTGACGAGCGCGGCGATCTCAGGTCTTTCTTCCGGCAAACCGCCGAGGTACTTGATGCGATTTTCGTTGATTGGAAACTGCTTCGGATTTCGAAACTCGACTGTGCCAAAGTAATCAATCACGCAGTTGACGCGCGACGACAACGCGTTGAAGCCTCCCTCGCCACCTTGAAGCGGGGCGACATCGGCCCCCACGCCGATGAGCAACGCGAGATTTCCACCGGCGCTCGCACCCCACACGCCGATGTGATCAGCGTCGATTCCGAAGCGATCGGCGTTGCCGCGCAGAAACCGGATGGCAGCGGCGCAATCGTTGATTTGTGCTGGCGCTGTGGCCGTGTCGGTCAGGCGATACCCCACGCTGGCCACGGCATACCCGCGGTCGAGCAACCTTGTCGCGGCGGGACGCGCCTTGCTACCCGACGACCACCCCCCGCCGTGAATCCAGACAACCACAGGGACCTTGCCAGAACGAGCCGGCGGCAGATAGAGGTCCAACCGCTGGCGAGCGTGGCCGTCCGGCACATAGGCAAGATCGCGGTGCACTTCCGTGCCAGCCGGCAGTCGTTGCTGCGACTCAGGCTGCGTCGTGGGCTGAGCGGAGGACACCTGTTGCGGCGGTGCAATGGGAGATTGCGGACCGGCGTTGGGCGATTGGGCGCAGGAAGCGAGGAGCAAGGGTAATGCGATTGTCCAATAACCAAACTTCCTCATTGCTATGTTCCTTTCAATCGTCAACTTCGACACGGCGGCGCGTTATTCGGTCGTGGCGCCGGCGGGAATTCGCCGCGCCCCGCCGACATTGGATCGGATGCGAGTCATACTCCTCTCAACAGCAACTTGAAAGGAAACTGCACCATGAAGGCAATCACCACATTCGTTCAGACTCACTTCCCCATCTGGTACACCAATCAGCCCTTCTGCCTTATCGTGCTCGGGCTGCTCGCGCTGACGTTCATCTTCTGGTTTCAGTCGCGCAGCAAAGCCGCCCTTGGTGTGCTTGCGGCCGAACTGTGCTACCTGATTCCGTTCATCCGAGCGTAACTCACGCCGCGATTCACGCGCAAGGCTGCCAAATGACGGGCACGCCTTGCGGGTGGGGGTTGCGACATGCACCTTGCAACCCGCCGATCCAACGGTGTCGTTGCCGGTCAGTTCTTCAACTGCAGACTCGCCAGCGCCATGGGAACCGCCTCGGCGTACTCGAAGACTTTATCCAAGCCCGTCACCAGAAATGTGCTCCACGCCTTGGTACTCACGCCGCAAAGGATGAGGCGATACCCGGCGTCGTGAATCTGCTTCCGCAACCGCAGCAGGCGCGAGAGATTGGAACTGTTCAGGAACTGCACCTGCGAGAAGTCGAGCACGACGTGCGTCAGGCCGGTCTTCAGCGAGCCGTCCAGCGAGTTGAGGTCGTCGGTGAATTGGGGATCGGTCCCGAGGTGCGCGATCGTAACCTGATCCGACCATTTTTCGATTGCCATGCATATCCTTTCGCGAAACCCAGCACCCCTAACCTAGCTCAAGCGACCCCGACCAACAAGGAATTAGCAGAATCCCAGGTATACAAATCGGATGCGCCGGCTGAGCGTGGCCCGCATCGATCTACCACGGCGCTGGATTCGTTCTGGTCTGACAGTTCACTTCAGCCGCACGAGTCGATTCTCCACGATTCCCATGAGTTCTCGCTTCGCCCGGATGTCGGCCAGAAATCGCAATCCATCGGTGTAATATCCAGCCGTCGGGGCAACCTGCGGCAGGTGCATTCTCCAGAAAGCGTTGAACCGATGCATCATCGCTTCGCGGAGATATTTGCAGAGCATGCTCGCCACCGCGGTGGGCATGGAAGTACTCTCGGATTTGGTCGCAAAGAGAATTCGAGCGCTTCGGCCGTCGATGTGCGTGATTCGGTAGTCACTTTTCTGCTCGGTTTCCAGCAAAATCTCGAGTTGCCAGTCTTCGAACATCAGTTGCAGAAGCCGTCCGTAGTGTTCGCGGCCGCCTTGCCGGTCGGCGACGATGATCAGCCCCTTTCCCGCAAACCGGCGGAGCAAAGCATCAATGTGCCCCGCAGCCAGCGAAAAGAGCACGCTGGCTTTGTTCCGGGTTTGTGCCAGCATCTTGTTATACCGCCCCTCCAGCATCACGTCCGCCGCGAGGTGCTCGACCGCACATTCGGCCTGTCGCAGCTCAACCCTGAGCGCGTTGGTCATGATCGATACCGCCTGCCGATCGACTTCGATCGGAAATCGCTCATCTTTCGGTGCGATATACCAGGGGTGGTCGTTCACCTGTTCGATCGTTGCCGGGGCAACGTGTTGCAGCAAATCGTCAAGGGAGGTAATCGCTGGATGAATGCAGCCCAGCAGGCAGAGCATCGACTCTTCCAGGTGCTTCAGACCTGTCGAAGGGGAGTAGACCTGCTTGCTGTCGTTGATGTGAAGCTTGCGCGGCTTGCGGCTGCGCGACGCGATCCGGCGCAGCAACTGCCACAAATCGGGCCAGTCATCCGTGTCCGGCGGCGGCTCGCCGGGCATGGAAACGGCACACGATCCCACCACAAGCGGGCCGAGCAGCGGGCCGTAACCTGCTTCATCAATGCCGGCCAGGATCATGGTGCGTTACCGTTCGTCGGGCAGTTTGAATTTTGCGACATACACCTGCGTCGTGTTATCGCCGCTGCGCTTACCCGACCAGAGCATGTGCTTTCCATCAGGCGAGAACGCAGGGAGCACGTCCGCCCCGGCGGCATAGGTGACGCGCGTCTTGTCGGAGCCATCGTCGCGCATGATGTAGATCTCATAGTTGGCGTGGCCATGCTTGCTGGTCGCCCAGGCGATCCACTTCCCGGTCGGGTGCCAGAACGGCCCCCAGTTCACATCGGCTCCCTCAGTAAGCTGCATTTCGTTGGCGAGGCCGGTGATCTCGCCGTCGTCGTCAAAGACCACATCGCTCACAAACACCTGCAAGAGATTGTTTCCCATGCGGTCGGATCGGTAACAGACCCGCTTCCCATCCGGCGAAAAGAAAGGCCCGCCGTCGTAGCCGGGGGTGGTGGTGAGTTGGACGACCGATGTGCCGTCGCGCTTCATCGAGAACAGTTCAAGATCTCCGGTGCGGTTGCTTGTAAAGACGATGTGTTTGCCATCGGGCGAAAAGCTGCCCTCGGCGTCATAGAACGCATTATCAGTAAGCGTTCGGACGGCGAATCCTCCTTGATTTTCGTTACCTTTGCCGTCGATCGGCTCGCGCGTCCACAGTTCCATGCCGGAGGGATAGGCCCAGCGATAGTCCCGCCCCTCTCGCTGATATCCCGCGGTTGGCTCATCAGCGATCTCTTTTTGAAACGTAGACGCAAACAGAATTGTGTTGCCGTCGGGAGAGAACCAGCCACAGGTGTTGCGGGAGGGTGTGGCGCTGATTTGTTCGATGCGAGCCTCACCCGCTTCGCTCCCCATGAGCAGAGGATCGGCCAGAACGTACATCTGGTAGTGCTTTTCACCTTTGGGGACGGCTTGAAAAATGATGCTGCCGTTCTTCGGATGAAAATACGCCTCCCCCGCACGATCGAATCGATCGCCAAAAGTTAACTGCCGAATGTCGCTGAGAAGCGATGCTTCGCGGTCGGCGGCGATCGGCTCGGGAGAGGCGTCGGTGTTAGGTTGTTGCGCCATTGCGGGACAGGTAAGAAGCCCCGCCAACATCAAAACGTACAGTCGCGACATTTGATTTTCCTTCACGCTAAAAAGTGGACGTTTTGATCATAGCTTCGCGCCGCGGAGATAAAAGTGAGTCATGATGATTTTCCAATGAGTGACTTCATCACGCGCAGCTATACTGCCACAGGTAGGGCACTAACCCGGGAAGAGAAAATGTCGCTAGAAGCAAAGCTCAGAAAGCGGGTCGAACAGCTCCTATCATCCCCTGACGAGCACGGCGTGGCGGGGCCTCGACTGCTGGTGGAAGCAAGGCGGCTTTGGGCGCATGTTCAGAAATGGACCGATCAGCACCTGGTCACACCGTCCAACCCGGCGGCAATGGAGATTGGTTGTCATGCGATGTACCTGCCCATGAAACGCATGAGCGCGGTCACTGTCGGCAAGTTTGGCCAGCTGAGCCTCCGGGAACGCGCCGAGCAGGCGGCCGAGGAATTGGTGAGCGAAATGGCCGATCACATGGACGAAGCCTCGCTCGATGCGGCGGTGCAACTGCTCAACGAGTTGCCGCAGCGGAAGCCGGCCAGCGATGATGCGCGTCTGCTGGCAGATGTGATTAATGTGGAAGACTTCGGCGTGAACGGCGTGATCGCGCAGGCCATTATCCTCGCGGCCAAGGGTCAGGGGCTTGATCAACTCGTCGAAGCGGCGGACAAACGCGACGCTTACGGGTATTTTGAGGCCCGGCTGAAGGATGGCTTTCACTTCGGGCCATTGCGCGAGCTTGCTCGAAGGCGCGTTGCGCGCGCCCGGCAAATGGTGGAACTTCTCAAGCAGGAATCACTGGAGATTTGAAGGCATGACAGAACGACCGTTGCTCATCACCGCTGCGGTCGTTGCGCCGATGGATCGGCCGATCATTCGCGAAGCCGGCGTGCTGGTGGCCGCGGGGCGAGTCATTGCACTCGGTCCGCTCTCAGAAATCCAGCGGTCTCTGCCACCGCACGAAGAACTGCATCTCGGGCACGCTGTGCTGCTGCCGGGGCTGATCAACGCGCACGTTCATCTTGAGCTGAGCGGTTGCGACTCGTCTGACAGCCCCGGCGGTGGGTCTTTCACTGACTGGATCATGTCGCTTCCCTCGCGGACGCGCCGACTACAGCCAGATTACGCCGAACGTCTGGCCGTCGCGGTCGATGCCGGCGCGAAGCAGTGCCTTCGATATGGCGTGACCGCCGTGGGCGATATCACCGCGCAACCGACCCTGACCCGACCGCTCCTTCGCCACGGCCCCCTCCGCACGTTGTCATTTGGTGAGGTACTTGGACTTGCCAAAGCGCGCGAACGATTTGAGAAAGGAATCGAACCTGCGATAGATGGGCAAATGGCCGGCGACTTTCTACGCATCGGCCTATCGCCTCACGCGCCTTATACGGTTGACCTGCCGGGATACACTCAGTGCGTCAACCTCGCCAGACAAAGCCAGCTTCCACTCGCGACGCACCTTGCTGAGACATCCGAAGAAACAGCTTTTCTTCGCGACCACAGCGGGCCATTCCGAGAGATTTGGGACCGATTGGGCACATGGCATGACGACGTCACCACTTATGATGGAGGGCCCGTGGCATTCGCTCGCTCGGTGGGACTGCTCGACGTGCCGGCGATCCTGGCGCATGTAAACTATGCAGACGACGACGACCTGTCGATGCTCGCCGCCGGTCGCGCGAGTGTGGCGTTCTGCCCCCGGACACACGCGTACTTCGGCCACCCGCCGCACCGATGGCGGGAGATGCTCGAGCGCGGCATAAACGTGGCTGTGGGGACAGACAGTTGCGCCAGTTCTCCCGACCTTAACCTGGTAGACGACCTCCGTTTGCTCTGGCGAAAGCACGGGCACGCGGCTGAATCCGATGCGCTCTGGGCACTCGCCACCACCAACGCAGCGGAGGCGCTGCAGTGGAGCGGGCGATTGGGGTCGATCACCCCCGGCAAGCTGGCCGACCTCACCGCATTTAGCTTTATTGGCGATGTAGATCCCCTCGGAGCGGTGCTCGAAGACGACACCGCCCTGCCAATCGCAACCTGGGTGGGTGGGAAAAGGATCAGCTAAAGAACCCGCCATCTATGCCGCGGCGAACATGTTTCCGGTGGAGTTTCGATGGCGTTCGATGGCATCGACAATTCGCGCCTGAACCTCATTTGGCCGGGCAACCATCTGCCACTGCGCCGGCGGCTGCGATTGATCAAGCGGCGAAATGTGCATCGACCCCAGCCTGAAGATGCGTTCGCGAGTCGAACGAACGATATCAACGCGCGCCACCTTTCGAAGCGGGCAGTCGAAGACATTTAGCGAGAACACACCCTCAATACGAATAATCCGTTGATCGGTCAGCACATAAAGCTTGCTCATCCAGTTCAACGCGGCCCAGGTCAGCCGACCGAACGCCACAAACGCGGCGGCTTCCCAGTAGTAGCTGTGGTGTTCATCAAAACGCGAATCGATCATGGCAACTGCGATCGTGCAGATAAGCGTGGCAGCAATAAAGCGGAGACTCGACAGGAGAACAAACCATAGGGATGGCTTGATTGCCAGGTGAATGATCTCGCCATCGCGCAGCGCATGTCGCGCCAGAAGCGTCGCCAGCACGGCGTTGCCCCAAGGCCTGGTCAGAGCCGCGCTGCTGGTGCTGGAGTGAGCGCACGCGCTGTCGGGTGCATCGGGTTCTCGGTGAAGTCTCATGCTCATGGTGATTTTGTGATTACATGAGACTTGAGCGTAACAATATCGGGCACATTTCGGTAGTAATTATTGAAGTCCAGGCCATAACCCACGACAAACTCGTCAGGGATGTCGAATCCAACATAATCGGCCTGGGTCTGCCGGGCGGTTGGCAGATCTTTACGAAGCAGGACGCAGGTTTTGACGCTCGCCGCCCCCGCTTCCTTGAGTACCGGTACGACCGCTCGAATCGTCCCGCCGGAGTCGAGAATGTCGTCGAGCACCAGCACATGCCTTCCGGTCAGATCTCCAAACTGCTTGCTGATCACCTGCGACCCCTGCGTGCGAATGCTCGTGCCGGGATAGCTGCTGACGGTGAGCATGCCGATCTGCATGTGAAGCGGAATCTGCCGGATCAGATCGCTACAGAAAACCAGCGCGCCGGTAAGAATGGGGACGATGGTGATTTCTGCGTCAATTCCCATTGCCGGGGGTGAATGATCCTTGACGATCTGATCGGCGAGTTCCTTCACCCGCCGGGCGATCTGGTGTTGCGAAATCAATACTCGTTCAATGTCAAGGTTCATGCGGTCAGAGTGTAGCGACTGTGAGGGGGCATCCAAAGCGCGGCGCTACCAGATCGACGCGGCATGGATAGAATCCCGCAGCCGCAATCATCATGAAGAAGTCAGCAGTGCCACCCTCGTCCACACCCTCCCCGCCGTCGGGCACGGCGGGGGCACCCGTTGAACAGCGCAGCGCGATGGCCGGCACCTTTCTCTTTATCTTCAAGAACGTGATCGGTTGGCTGCTGATCCTCGCGTCGCCGGTGCTGGGCATCACCGTGCCGGGGCCGGGGGGGATTCCAGTCTTCCTCATCGGCTTTGCGCTCGTGACGTTCCCCGGGAAGCGCCGACTGACCAGCCGCGTGATGCGCGGCAGAGGCGTTCGCGTCGGCCCGGGGCCGTTTACGTTTATCTGCGCTCTCTTTAGCGTTCTGCTGACGATTGGTCTTGTCTTGCTCGGCTTGCACTACTGGAACAAGGCGACCTTTGACGAATACCGCGAACAGTTTGACCAATATCTACCGGTTGCGCTGGCAGGAATTGTGGCATTTGGTGCGATCAGCTTTCCGGTGACCTGGGTCGTCTTCAGGGCCGCCGAGGCAATTGCCAACTGGTTCATTCGGAAGATCCCCTGGATCCGCCGGAAGATGCGGCCGTGGCTGAAGGCCAAGGGAATCGATCTGCTCCCGGCCCGTCGAAAGCGCATCGCCGACGGCGCTGGGCAGTCGATGGTGGTCGAAAACCAGGAGATCATCGAGTTTGATAAGGGTCTTGCCACGCTTCCCGCCCGCACATGGAAGTGGTTGCAGCCGTGGCTACGCCGCATGCTGACGGTCGGCATCACGCTCTACATCGTGGCAAAGATGTTCGCCCCGCTTCAGGCCAGTTGGAACGTTACCCGAGTGCAACTGCAGCAAATGAGCATGCTGCGATTCGTCCTTGCATCGGCCATGTTTGCGTTTTTCCTCCTGGCTTTTCGCGCCCTGGTCTGGCGGCACATTCTCAAGTCATTTGGTCACGCGTTACCCTGCGGCGCTGCAGTTCGTATCTGGTCGACCAGCGAGCTGGCGCGTTACCTCCCAGGGGCAATCTGGCAGGTGATCGGCAGAGTGATGCTGGTGAAGCCGTATGGTGTGACTGGCAGCATCTGCTCGACGACGCAGATTCTTGAGTTGTGCATCTTCCTCATGGCCAATGTGCTCGTGGCGAGCGCCGCCTGGCTTTACTACGGTGCCAAGGTGGCCGAGGAGTCGCGCGCCTGGTTTTACACCGCGATCGCTCTCGTACCGCTGCTGGCGGTGATCTTGCATCCACGGATTTTCTACTCCGTTGTTAATTTCGTCCTCGCTCGAATCAAGAAACCCGCGATCGTGCAACGCCTGCGGGGCAAGCGTCTGCTTGTGGTCTTGGTCTGGACCATCGTCGGGCTGCTGTGGCAAAGCCTCGCCGTCTACTTTATCGCTCAGCGGCCACTTGGGCTGAAGATAGACTGGCTCTGGATGATCGCGGGCGCGTACAGCCTGGCATGGTGCGCCGGATTCCTGGCTTTCTGGGCCCCCGGCGGGATCGGCGTGCGCGAGATCGTGTTTGTCGCAGCGATGGGCGTCATGCTGCCAGAGTCCGTGCGCGATCAACCACCGTTCAATGACGATGTGGTTCGCACCGGCGTCCTTGTCGGACTTGGATTGCTCCTCCGACTGTGGTCCGTACTGGGCGAGTTGTTGCTCGCCTCGATCGCATACACATGGGACTACCGCGGGGCCATCGGGCTTGCACGCCCTTACTCCGCGACCGCTTCGACGGCGCCGCGGATCGGACCGGCAACCCCCCCGGCAACCCCCATGGAGTGATCACTCTGACTACTGTAGTCGACTAGTCGCCACCGGCTAACGTATGACACCAGATAAACGGCTGCACTCGCGATGAAACAGATGACCCCACAACTCAACCTACTCACCGAACTCTGTTCAATCCCCACCGCGCCCTTTGCAGAGCACCGTGTGCTTGATTGGATCGACCATTTCGCGGCTGCAAATCAAATGCGGCTAAGCAAGGACAGGTTCGGCAATCGTCTGCTGGAAATCGGCCCGGCGTCCTCGCGCCCGCGATTGGTCTTTGTGGCGCACACGGACCATCCCGGCATGGTCGCCGAAGGCATGCTCGACCGAACCACCCTCCGCGCCCGCTTTCACGGCGGAGTCCTGTCCTCATTCGTGGTGGGAAGTAAGGTTCGATTCTTTGCTGACAACGAGGAAGTAGCCGGCCACATCACGCGCGTAACCCGAACCAGCGACAGAGCTGATTTTCCCGCCGAAGTCGCCGTGCGCGTAGCCGCACCGGTCGCGGCTGGATCGGTGGGGATGTTTGATCAGGGGACGGGCCGCACGAAATCGGGGCGATTTTACTCGCGCGTCTGCGATGATCTTGCGGGCGCGGCGGCGGTCCTGGCGGCGATGCAGCGCGTGCAGCGCCGGAAGCTGCGAACGAGCGTCTGCGCGCTCCTGACGCGCGCCGAAGAAGAAGGATTCATCGGCGCCATCGCCGCGGTGAAGGACAAGTCGCTGCTACGGGCCAACGATCGGCTCATCAGCGTCGAGTGCTCGGCGGTGCAGCCTTACGCGCGGCAGGGGAACGGCGTCATCTTGCGTGTCGGTGATCGAATCAGCATCTTTAACTCGGCTTTCAGCTACTGGATCAGCCAGCAGTGCGAAGCACTTGCAAAGGAAGACCGATCATTCACGTGGCAACGATCGCTGATGCCCGGCGGCGCGTGTGAGGGGACCGTGTTCGACATCAACGGCTACTGCTCCGCTGCGATGTGTGTCCCGCTCGGAAACTATCACAACATGAACAGGGCCACCGGCAAAATCGGCCCTGAGTACATCGATCTAAATGACTGGAAGAATGAGGTAAAGGCGTTCGTAAGGCTTGCGGAGCACGCCCATGAGGTTGACATGACCTTCGCCTCCCTGCGAGCGAGGCTGGATAAACGTTTCAAGGGACTGAAGAAGCTGCTGCGGTAGTCTTGGCTCGCTGCGCCGGGGCCGGCGTGCGCAGCTACCCTGGCTTGCGACGTTAAGCCGGAAAGTGACAAGACGCCGAATGCAGCTCTTTATGAGAACTGCATTCGGCGTCGTGGATTGTGAATGCATTTACTCGCCGAGCTTCACCTTGACGTCGTCGGGCACATCAAAGGTGGATGAGCCGACGTCGCGGATTTCGGTCGTGGTAGTTCGGGCGATCTCGCGCTCTTCTCCATCTCGGCCCGTCATTTTCCCGTTCATCTGAAGTTCGATCTTCGTCGCAACGCCATCCGTCGTCCACACGCGGACGGTCACCTTGGCATCTTTAACCTCAGGCGGCGCGGGTCGGTCGCCACCAAGACCGCCACCGGGGCCGCCCGGGCCGCCGCCAGCGCCGCCGGGGCCGTCTTGCGGGCCTCCTCCGCGCTGTCGGCGTCCGTCTCCGTCACCCCCACCGCGCCGACCGCTGCGCATTTGCATGTAGGGTACTGCGTCATCGCCTGCGAGTTCACCTAGGAAAGCGCCATCGACCGCCGTGACGTCGCTAACTTTCTCAAGTACCTCTTCCGCTTGCGCAACCGGGGCGCGGTAGCCCCGGGCCATTCGCGCGATCATCATCGCCGGACTCTGCTGCCCCGGCTCGGCGTTCTGCATGATTTCTTGCACGCTCTTCCAGCCCCCTTCAGATTTCACGACAGTTTGCTGGCCCCTCACAAACACCTCTACAGGCTCATCGCGTACGGTCATGTTGAGTTGCATGGTGCCATCTTTCGCCGCTTTTCCCTCCACAGTCTGCCCGCTGCCTCTCGGGCCTTCGGTCGTGGTTGACCAACTATAACTGTCTGCCTCAGCAAGCTTCGCCAGTGCCGCGAGTGCATCTTCCTTCGCGCCAGCCATTGCCATTGACGCGGAGAAAACAGCGCCGCAAAACGTCGTCGACGCCCACCGATATTTTGTCTGCCAGGCTTTGGAAAACCGCATGATGATTGCTCCGTTTGGGTGAAAAATCCTTAGTGACCTGCACGATTTCTCAGGGTCACAGGCTTTACGTGAGTGTTAGAGTCACGACAGGGTGATTCTATTCCCTTCGCCCAAAAGTCGAGGCTTACCAGTCAGCCAATAGGAGAACTTTCGCGGGGGAGCGGCCTCCCCGATTCTGCCTGTGAGGGGCAGCCACAACGCGCCGCGGCCGGCTCACATCCGTGACCGGCCGCGGCCCGTGGCTATCTCAGCTCGGACCGCTATCGAACCATTGTGATGAGCCTCTCGACCGCGCTCCGGGCTTGTGGCTCCTCCCTATCGACCCTCAGCGCTTGCGGGCTTGCGGGTAAGCTCGATCTCCATCATCTTAAACTCTTTGCCGGTTTTCGGGTCGGCGGCCCACATTTCCAGTTTCTTGGCATCGACACCGGTGACTGTCTCCACCTCGCGGAGTGTTGCAGGCTTCTTGGTGATCGGGCAGTTAAACGTGTACAGCCAAGTGAGTGTCTTGCCGTCGCCGGAGAGCTCTCCCGTGCCGTGTGCCATCCCGGTACCCATATTGTCGAGCCAAGTGGATACAAACTTTCCGCTGACGTTGTCGAACCCGTAGAGTGCCAAGCCAGAGTAGGGTCCCATGCCTAACATCTCGCCACTCATCTCGCACTGGATGTAACGACCATCCATCATGCTGGTAATCTTGCTGATGGATTCGGACTTGACAGGCTCGGCGCCGGGAAACATCCATATCGTGTTCTCTCCGTGCCAGACACCGACGCTCGAGGCCAGGTGCTCGTGCATCTTCCCGGGCATCGCTGCGGTGGCGCACGCCTGCGCGTCCTCCGATGTCCACCCAGGAGGCAGTTGCATCGCGGGAGCGCCAGCTGGTTGCTCTTTTGCGGGGTCTGCAATAGCGATCGCTCCCCAGCCGACACCCAGCGCCGCCACGACAATCCCCACAGACTTAAAGATTGGTTGACGCAACATCAAGATTCTCCTTTCAAAGTGACCCTTCGATACCGCCGACGCCGGCAGTTCAAATTTCAATACAAACAGCGTTCAGATCGTGCTGCACCAAGCTGTCGGGCTACCCCCCCGCAATCGCCCCCACCACAAGAAACGGCTCGCGCCCCGCCGCCACCGCTTCAGGAAGGGGCGCGTCGAGCGGCTGGTGGGAAAGGTCTTCGCCGTCGGCAAAAAATCGCACCAGGGGCCGTCGCTTTTGCGAATGAAAATCGCGAATTGCCCCTCGGAGGGTCGGGTAGCGATGCTCGATCGCATCAATAACGCGACCCGCGGTGATAGGTGCCTCCACTGAAATGCCAACCTCGCGCTGGCAGCCCGCCAGGGTTTGAAGGTGAAACGGGAGGATGACCCGGACTATCTGCATGGGCGATTGCTTGGTCTGATGACAGGACGACCGGGAAACCACGGTGCGATCGCGCGTCTACCGCAGCGTCTGCACCTCCACCGAGCACACCGCCGGCAGGTCGCGTGCGATGGCGTGCCAGTTGTTGCCACCATCCGGGCTGCAATACACCTGCCCGCCGGTTGTGCCGAAATAGATGCCGCAGTCGTCCAGCGTATCGACCGCCATCGCATCTCGAAGCACGTTCACATAACAATCCTTCTGAGGCAGGCCGCTGGTCAGCGCCTCCCACTCCCCGCCGCCGGTCTTGCTTCTGTAGACGCGCAGCTTCCCTTCCGGAGGATAGTGCAGGCTGTCGCTGGTGATCGGCACGACATAGATCGTCTCCGGTTCGTGCGCGTGAACATCGATTGGAAAGCCAAAATCACTGGGCAAGTTACCACTTACCTCGCGCCAATTGTCACCCGCGTCATCAGTGCGCATGACATCCCAATGCTTCTGCATGAAAAGCGTGTTGGGCCGCGACGGGTGCATGGCGATTCGGTGAACACAATGGCCAACCTCTGCCGTCTCGTCCGGCATGTAGTTCGATTTCAGTCCACGGTTGATTGGCTTCCAGGTGTCTCCGCCATCTTCCGTGCGAAATGCCCCCGCGGCACTGATGGCAATGAAAATGCGCTTCGGATTGTTCTTATCTAGCACGATCGTATGAAGCCCCAAACCGCCGGCACCAGGCATCCACTTGGGTCCGTCTGCGTCGCGCAGGCCGGGCTTCTCCTTCCAATTCTTCGCGCCATCGGTCGAATAGAAGAATGCCGCATCCTCCGCCCCGGCGTACACCAAATCGACATCAGTCAGCGAGGGTTCCAAATGCCAAATGCGCTTAAAAGCCCACGGCTGTTGGGTGCCGTCGTGCATCTGATGCGTCATAAGAGGCTGACCGCTGGCACCGGTCGTCTCGTAAACAAATTTGTTGCTCTCGGCCTTGGGAATACCGTCGGGCGTGGTCGTCACTTCCCCTGCGGGGGTACCGGGTTGCGACCACGTCTTCCCACCATCATCCGACCGCTGGATGATCTGCCCAAACCAACTGCTCGACTGCGAAGCGTAGATCCGATTCGGATCGACCGGTGAACCCTTCATGTGATAGATTTCCCACCCGCCGAAGTGTGGCCCGCTCACCTCCCATTTCTGCCGCTTGCCGTCACTCGTGATGATAAATGCACCTTTGCGCGTGCCGACAAGAACGCGAACCGCACTCATGGCCTACTCCAGGAAAGTAAAGGATTTTGGATAACGCTGATGTCCGACTCGCATCTTATCGCATCGAGCGAAGTGGATGCAAACCGATTTGTTCAACGAACGCACAACAAATCAGCCCAGGCGTTTGCGGTCAAGGAATAAGCTCGAACGCCCCGATATCATACCCCCCGCCGCGGGGGCGGGGTTTTCTGGCGTAATCAAACTTCACAGGCGATACCGTTCGACCGGCATCGACCAACGGCGAATCAGGCAGTAATCGATAGCTCGATGGATTTAACCTTTGGCCGCCGGAAAATCGCGGATTGGTCAGCACATCCGCCGCCGACCGTGCCGCGGCGATCGGCGTGCTGCCGAACCATCCGTTGTGGCTGAAACTAATCCCCGCCACCCCGCCGTAGGCATCGACCATCACCCCGCCGTTCTGCTGCACCGCTGCGTTGTTTACAAAACGGCTGTTCGAGTGTTGATTCGACGCATCAATATGAATCGCCGCTGTGACGCTATCGATGAACGTGTTATTGGCGATGGTCGAATCGATCAGCCCCCCGCCGACGATGTAATCGCCGTAGAAGAAGCCGAACCCCGCACCGACGACTACATTATTCGCCACCAGGTTTCCCCGACTCTTCGGCAGCCCGGCCACCTCGGTGGCAATCTGCACTCCGCTCGCCGGGCGATTGAAGCGACTAAACTCGGTTTGACCGGTCGAGAAAATGAAGTTATTGCGCACGACAGCGTTGGTCGCGGTATCAAGATAAACATTCACACTGTAATTGTCGCGCACCCAGTTGCCGTCGGCGATGGCCCCGTTGATCTTCCATAGGCCGATGCCTTCGCCGTGGTTGCTGTAGACGTAGTTGCGATTGACGCGCACATTGCTGCCCGTTGAAGCGGTGATTCCCTGTCCCCATCCCCCTTCCTCCGGCCTCACGACCGCGGTCTTGCGGCTGTTGTCGTGAACCGTGTTCCCCTCCACAAGCACATCGCCAAATGCCGCATCACCCCCGACCCACACGCCCACGCCCCAACTGCCAAACACTTTGTTGTACATCACGCGCACATGGCTCGCGTTGTAAACGACGATGCCGATTTCCCGGCTTTTCCGCACGCTGATGTTGGTGAAATCGATGTAATCGCCGGAAATGCTGACAGCATCCTGCCAGCCGGCGCGAATGTTGCGGCCATCGATGATCGCGCGCTCGCCCGGATAGCTGGTAAACAGAATTCGGCCGCCCGGCGCCCCGTCACACCACATGCTCTGCTGCTGGGTCGGGAAGTAAGTCCCCCCGCGGAGGTAAACGGTGTCGCCGGGCTGTACGCGCCACGTCACGTCGTTGATGCTGGCCAGCGGGCTGTTGATCGTACCAGTGTTGGACGGCGAACCGTCGGGCGCGATGTAATACGCGTTTGCAAACAGCCGGCGGGGTTCGAGGGTTTCGACGGGCGCGCGATGCATCAGTGTTGTTTATCGGATGCAAAACACTCCAAAACCAGCCAATGCGAGGATTTTTTTACGCCCGACGGCCACCGCTCGGCTTTCAAGCCAAGTAGCGCTGGTGGATCGCACGGTTGATGCTGAATGTAGCTTTGCTCCGTTAGCACGACTTGAACTAAAAACTCAAATCGTGGCACCCAGATTCCAGAACGAACACAGCCGCCGGAGCAAACACTCGGGCGGCTGTGCGCTGGGTTGAGATTGTGAGCAAGATCAGGCCAACGCGCCGAGTTTCATCACACCGGCAACTCGACGGATGTATGGCAAGTCGCGCAGCGGGTTCAATGCTGCCTCTGCCTGCGATTGGTCCCGCACAGGCACATTACCGACACTCGTGTTGGTGCTTCCAGCGGCAGTCCCAATCTGCGGCTGCAGATTCGCAACAGGCAGTTGATTGATCGCCTGCGCTACGGACAAGCCCGAAGTAATCTGAGCAAAGACCGTGAACCCGCCGTCTCCCCGGAGCGGGCTGTCCAGAAAGCTGTTGTCCGCAAGATTGATGAACAACTGGTTGGTGGCGGTATCTGGCCCGCTCTTGGCAAACGACAGCGTTCCGATGGTATTGCTGAGCGCGCCCGGCAGGTCGTTTTCATCCGGAACCGGATCAAATCGCGTCGTTGCAACGATATCGCTGGCTTCCTGTCCGTCGCCGGTAATCTGCAGAGATCCGCCTTGAATGACGAAGGGTTGCGGGTTGTTCTCGCTGCGGGTGAAAAAGGTGTTATCGAAGCGGCCAGAGTTGGCATAATCGAGGAAATTGCTGGCATGGCTCGGGGTCACATCGCGGCGCACGGAAAGAACGATCACGCCTTCCGTCGTCGTCATTCGCGCCCGCGGTGTGCTGCTGCGGTCGCGGCGGGCGACGAAATTGAAGTTGCCGCCCTGCGTGCCGTTGCCGGTGGGAAACGTGCCGGTGAATTCACCGTCGAGCCGCTTGCCGTCGCCGGCGGTGATGAGGCTGCTTTCGAGGCGGATGCGGTAAGTCGCGTTCGGGTCGGTGTTACCGCGGACGGTCAAGCGGTTGTTGCTGGCGTTGAAGCTGACGCTTACGCCGTCGGTCTTGCGGATGTCATCCGCGGTGCCGATCACGCCATCGGCCCCGGCGGTGAAGAATCGGACGCTGTTCTTATTCACATTCCGTAAAAACCGGCTGGCGGTGATTTGCACCTCGCCACGGTTGTCGGCGATGACGTTGGTGATGATCGGTGCCGCTGCGAGCATCTGCCGAGGCTCCATCGCCTCTACAAACTTGCAACCGGCCGGCTTCACTCGCTTGGTTGGACGGGTAAACAGTCGACGAAACATGAACAGTTCTCCTGCGATGTTGGTTAGATCACAAAGCCCGCTCCAGTCGAGCGGGTGCGAAATTGTGACCGATTCGGACGCATTTGTCATCCCGCCGGGCCGCGGCGGGGGTGACAGTCTTAGAGACGGCATCAAACCCCGGCTTGTTTCAAACACTTCCTCCCATGGCTTTCACGATGGATGCCAGATCATCGTCTACCTGTATGGGGCGGTTTGCGATCTTCCCTGTCGGCGTGCTCCGCGGGGCCATGTCCTGCACGCTCTTCATGTCTACGCCGGTATGATACATGACGGTCGCATTCGGGTCTTTCAGTTCGTGGCCGGTGAGGATGCAGACTACCTCCTCATCCCGGTCGATGATTCCCTCTTCCTGCAACTTCCGCAGCCCGGCCACGCTGGCGGCACTGGCCGGTTCGCAGCCGAAGCCGTAGCGGGCGACGAGCGCGCGGTGTTCGAGGATTTCGTCGTCTGTCACCTCGCGAACAACGCCGTTCATGTAATCTAACGCACGCAGCGCCTTCGGCAGGTTCACCGGCCGGCTGATTTCGATGGCGCTGGCGACCGTGTGCGGATAGTAGTTCGATTCGTCCATCGCGGCATACAACCCGCCGATCTTGGTGCAATCGACTTCCCCGCCGTTCCAGCGCAAGTTTTGTCGGGTAAAGAGCTCGTTGAGCGTATTGGCACCCGAGGCGTTAATCACCGCAAGCCGGGGCACTTTCTCAATCAGACCGAGTTCCTTCAGCTCCATAAATGCTTTACCGAAAGCGGAACAGTTGCCGAGGTTACCGCCGGGCACAATGACCCAGTCCGGGGGGTTCCAGTCGCGGGCTTCGAGAATGCGAAACATGATCGACTTCTGCCCCTCCAGCCGAAACGGGTTCACGCTGTTCATCAGGTAAATGCCCATCTTAGGGTCGTCGGCAATCTCCTTGACCCGCCGCAGGCAGGCATCGAAGTCGCCGCTGATTTGTAGCGTGAGCGCGCCATAATCCAGCGCCTGGCTCAACTTTCCAAAGCTGATTTTCCCCGTGCCGATGAACACGACGCCTGTCATCTCATTCAAACCCGCATACATGGCCAGGCTTGCCGAGGTATTGCCCGTGCTCGCACAAGCGACCCGGTGAGCACCGACAATGCGCGCGTGCGTAAACGCCGCCGTCATGCCGTTGTCCTTGAAGCTGCCTGATGGATTCAAGCCTTCATATTGCAGGAAAAGCCGACCGGGATTCATGTTCATCTGCCGGGCAAGCAGGTCGGCCTGCTGAAGAACGGTTCGCCCCTCGCCAATGGTGACGATCTGATCTTCGTGGCGATAGAACGGCATGAGTTCGCGAAACCGCCAAACCCCGGAAAAATCCAGTCGCCCGCTCCCGCCGGCCCCTTTGGTGCTCCAGCGGTGCTCGAAGAACTCCATGGACTTCGGCACGGGCAGTCGGTCCCAGTCATAAATGATGTCGAGAAGCGCATGGCATTTCGCACAGCTCGTCCGGACTTCGTCAATCGAATAGGACGCTTTGCAGGCCGGATTGGTGCAACGTTGATGGGCGCGATCAGTCATGACAAGCCAAAGGTATGACGGCGGCGGTCGGGCGTCAAAAGAGTTGGCCGCCGGGAGGAGTCAAAGTGATCAAGTCATTCGTACACTTCACTTCGCTTGGCAATGGTGATGACGAAGACGGTGATCGCGTGATCGTTTATGGAGTAGACCACGCGCAGGTCGCCACGCGATAACGATAGCAACCCGACAACGCACCCCTAAGCGGCTTCACGTTGTTCCCCCGCCGTGGGTCGCACTCCAGTGATTTGAAACACCGGGCGAGCTTCTTGGCAATGGCCCTATCGCACCGGTCATAAAACCGTTGCGCCTCAGACGAGAGCTCGACATCATACATCGGCCCGCACCTTGCGCCATGATCGGGTACGGCCAGCTTTGATGTCCTTCAAGCCGCGTGCGAACGATTGCTTGAAACCCGGGAGTGAGAGCAACTCAAGCGTGGGGTCGTCGAGGTCGCGACTCTTTACAAAAGCCAGAAACGCAGATGCAACACGAAGCTGCTCAGCAGACATCGCGTCGATCAGTGCCTTGGCTTCTCGTTTCAAAGTAGGCATACCCATTCGTACATCGTATCCACTGAGTTGCGGGCGGTCGAGAGTCGGCGAGAAGCACAAGCCGCTCGCTTACCCTCTCCGATGCGCGGCCAATTCCGCATCGCGTGCCTGTTGATGCTTGGTCGCCAGCGCCAGTTGTCGGCGCTCGGCGCGGGTCAGGCTGTTCATGCCCTGCTTCGAGACTTTTTCCAGAATCTGATCGACCACAAGCCGTTCTGTCGCTTCTGCACGCTCGAGTTTTCGGATGCGCTTCATGCGCCATTTGGCGCGATAGCTCGTCTTACGTTTTTCTGGTCGCAGCGATGCCGAGAAATCGGGCGAATCTTCATCGGAAAATGCCCATTGCCCTGCCGCCAGCAGCATTCGCCGCAGCTGCAGGCAGTTGATCAGGCAACTCACGCCGATCAGCGTCAAAATCAACCCGCCGAAGATTGCGCCCATGGAAGCCACACCCGCAATGATCATGAGCCCGGCGCCAACCAGGCCGATCGTCACGGCCCAGAGCATCGATCTGTAATAGCCCAGCGGTCGCCAGAGGATTGACTGCAGCAGTTGCCCGCCGTCCAGGGGCCAGACCGGGAGGAGGTTGAACAGAAGCAGCGCGTAGCTCATGGTGTAGAGCCAGTACAGATAACCAGCGATCTGCAGCCATCCGCCGGAGTTAACACGTGAGAATGCCTCGCCGAACGTAAACGGGCCAAGGGGAAAGAATCCGAGGGTCAGATACAGCCCTGCGCCGCATATCAGGCAAATAACGACATTGACTGCTGGCCCGCCGGCGACGGTGATAAAGGTAGGTAGAGGGCGGCGCGGCGCGCCGGTCATGGCCAAACCGCCCAGCGGGGTCATGAGAATGTCTTCCGCGGTCCCGCCGACCCAGCGGGCGGCGAAGCAATGGCCAAACTCGTGCAGCAGGACGATCGCAAAGAGCATCGTCGCACTCTGAACGCGCGACTCAAGCGATGTCCCCCCGCCGAAGCCGAAAAGCAGTATCAGGATAATGAAAATCAGCAGCGACGCATGCGCACGCACCCGGATGCCGAAGAGGGTAAAAAGCGGCACCGATCCTGAAACGATCCACGCCAGCGGGCTCATTCTCCCGCTGTCGGAATCGTGCGAATATGGCCTATCCTGCCAGCCCATGTTCTATCCCGAATGCTTCACTCCACGCGTGTGCGCCACCAACGATCATACGATAACAATGCGGCAATGGTTTTTGAGTCTTGAATCGCGCCGTCGCGAATCATTTCTATCGCTTCGAAAAAGGGGGTTGCACGAACCTCAATGTCTTCGCCCAACTCCAAAGCGGTGGTGCGCTGTTCCAGATCGTAGGCGGCGAAAAGGTGGAGTTTCTCACTGAGAATGCCGGGGGATGCAAAGAAACTGAGAATTGGCTTGATCCGCTTCGCGAGGTAGCCGGTTTCTTCCAGCAATTCACGACCGGCGGCGTTCATGGGCGGCTCGCCTTTGTTTAATGTGCCTGCGGGCAGCTCCAGCAGGTATTGGCCGACGGCGTGGCGATAGTTGCGGATGAGCAGCACCGTTTCCGCATCGAGCATCGCCAATACCACCACCGCGCCAGGATGCTGCACCACCTCTGCGGCAAATCGGTTACCTTGTTCATCTTCCAGCCTGTGAATCTCCAGCCGCACCTTCGTGCCGTCGTAGATCACCTGTCGCTCGATCAATTGAAATGACATGCTCGCTATCCTTGCCGGCTCAAGCCAACTTCGATCCATCCTCTATGATATCGGATAATGTCCAGACAAGTTTGGGACAGGACACCGCCACACGAGCGTGACCCCGGCAAGCTCGACAACCGCGTCAAGCAGGCCGATGGCACTATCAATTGTGGCCCTACCTGAGTTGTTGCCTGTATATAGTGTGGATAACCCGTCACTTGCGAAAGATTTGGTTGCCGTAACTTTGAGGAACGATAAGTTGTCCTTCACTGAAGCTTTGACTCTCGACCGCTACTCACTCGTGGCACTCGATCTCGACGGCACTACGTTGTCGCCGGAGGGTGTCGTCACGGCGCGAACTCGGGCGGCGATTCATGCGTTGGTGAAGGTCGGCGTGCGGGTTTGCTTTGCCACCGGGCGGAGCTTTCCTGAAAGCCGGCAAATTCTTTCTCAAATTGAGCATTATGATCTGGCCGTCTTCGTCGGCGGGCCGATGGTGGTTGATACCGCAACCGGGCAAACCGTTGTCCGGCAGCACATGAAAACGGCGTTGGCAGTGGAACTGGTGAAGTTCTTCCAGTCGCGCGGCCAACCGGCCTGCGCGCTGCAGGATCGCACCGCGGCGGGGTTTGACTACCTCATCACCGCCGACGTCCCGCTTCACGAATCGCTGGCGCACTGGCTGGTTGTGACTGATGCCGTGTGCAAGTACTTGCCAGCAATGGCGTTAGCCGAAGCCGACCACTCCAATACGCTACGCGTCGGTGTGGTGGTGGAGTTGGCAACAGCGACCTGGCTGCAGCGCGAACTTGATGCTGCGTTCGGCGAGCGCATCGTGCAGCACATGATCGTCCCCACGCAAACCCGCACAAAGGTGGCCGGCGTGCTGGAAGTGTTCGACCCGGCGGTGAGTAAGTGGACTGGCATTCAGCAGGTAGCAAGACGGCACGGCATCGCCGATGAAGCTGTCATTGCAGTCGGCGACGACTTCAACGATCTGGCAATGCTGCGGAATGCCGGGCTTGGCGTGGCGATGGGCAATGCCGTCCCAGCGGCGAAGGCCGTCGCAGGAAGGGTGATCGAAAGCAACGCTGCGGACGGATTGGCAAAGTTTCTGGAAGACATCGTCAGGGCGCGTGCGGAAAAGCCGGGTTCAGTGACGCCGGAGAATGAGGTGTGCGACCCAGCGCGGGGTACTACGCGAGAGCTGGCTGCAAATCGGGTGTGCCGGGATGGGAGTACCAACATAGACTCACCCTGACCGTAGTGCTGCGATTCATGTTTGCCCCGCGCGTGGGCGGGCAAACCTACGGTGCAGGGACGGTGCGAAAGGATTCGCAGGCTCGAGCGGCTCGGTGCGGAAGGATATCGCACCGGGCCGCTTTTTTGCGCGCAAATCTCCCCGTCCCGAACTTGCTCCAAGAATTTTGATGTCCTTGTTACCGAGACTTCTTGAGCCTCGGGCTAGCGCAGCGGAAGACGCGGCAGATCAAATGCGAGTTCCCGGTTCATCTTCCCGTCCAGTGGTACATCATCCGCGGGGCGGCAAGCTCGTGCAGGGTGTTTCTGTCAAACTTCAGGCCCGTACTATTGGCGTTCAGCGAGGTGATCGACGACTCTGCACCGAAACTCTCGAAGAAACCAGGCGGGCGCGAATAACGGACCACGCGCGGCGATGTCAGCCCCGCCAGCGCCGCGGCCTTAGCGATGGCGGCGTCGGGGTAATCGACTTCATCGATCAAGCCGAGTCCGTGCGCCTCGGTCGCGGTGTAGACCTTGCCGTTGGCGATTACATCGATCGGCTGCTTGAGCCGCTCCCCGCGGCCGTCTTTCACTACACCCTTGAAAATGCGGAATGCCTCGTCGATCAAGCCAGTCAGGTACGCCGTCTCTTCGGGCGTCTCATTCTTCCACATGCTGCCCGCGGTCTTGAAGTCGGCACCGCTGCTGTGGAGCGAGTTGTCTTCGACGCCAATCTTGTCCGCCATTTTTGCCAGGCTCAGGCGATCCCATCGCACGCCAATGTTGCCCGTGAGCGTGGTCGGCTGCGCGACGATCCAATCGGCATTGGCAGAGACATAATACCCGCCGCTCGTGCCCATCCCACCCATTGATACAACAACCGGGATTCGACGGCTCTGCTTAAACCCCGCAATGCGGCGATGGATCTGATCCGAAGCCGTCACCTCCCCGCCGGGGGTGTCAACATCGATCACCAGTGCCTTCACATTCGTATCATTCTCAACCACGGACATCCATCGATCGAATTGCTCGTAGGTCTTTCCGATGATCAGACCGTGAACGGGGAGAACCGCAATCTGCTGTTTGGCGTCGCCGTCTCGTTCGACGGATGTGCTCAGGCCAGACATGCCACCCTTGCCGAGCAGGCCGGTCATCAACAGCAGGTAGAGGTTGAGCGTGAGCGAAAGCCCGAAGATAGTGGTGGCGAGCGTCACCAGGATGGCCTTTGAAAACCCCCCGCCGCGCGGCGGAGGTGGGGGCATCATCATCGGAGGATAGTGCATAGGCGGGGGCATGCCCGGCGGGAGCATTGTGGGGGGCATCATGGATTGCTGCATCATCGGCTGAGGCGCGTACTGCGGTTGGAGCGGAGGCGGCCCGCCGAGTGTGCCGCGGGGATCAACCGGCCCTTGTCCCGGGGGCGGTGGTGGAAACATGCTCATCGGAATCTCCCAAAAACTAGCCTCAAACCGGCTCTCGCAATGATTTCGACGCAGCAAGCGCGCCTTCAGGCAGCCGATTCTAGCCGACTTCTATGCGCAATGCCGTCGCGCCATGCCGCCTATTAGCCGCGCATTGCTGGTGAATAACGTGCGGTAACGACCCCGCGGGTCCCGCCGCGCGCGGCAAAGTCGCCTTCGACAGTCATCCGCCGGGGCTTCAGGGTTGCTACGAGGTCATCGAGGATCGTGTTCACGACGGCTTCATAAAAAATGCCCTTGTTGCGGTAGGCCAGAAAGTAAAGCTTCAGGCTCTTCATTTCGACGCACTTCGCCCCGGGCACATAGGTAATGCTGATCGTGGCAAAATCTGGCTGGCCTGTTACCGGACACATGCTGGTAAATTCCGGGAAGACAAACTTCACTTCAAACTCGCGGCCCGGGCGCGGGTTTGGAAATGAATCAAGTATCGATCGCGGCCTGTCGATTTGCGCCGCGGTGAGGATGCTCTTTTGCCCGAGATGCGTCGGCGAGTGTTTCCTGGTCATAATCTCTCTTAAATTATAGCCTCATCAGGCATTTGTTGGCAGAATATTGCCGGGAACAAGCTCCAACTGCGGCAGTCGCGGCGTCGGTGCCGCGGTGCGGTCACGGAGGGTGCCGGGCCGGCCGTGCAGGTTGAGCGCCTCGCGCCAAGTTAGCCCAAACCCGCCATGTGGTAGGAGCATCGCTGCCATCGCTGAGTGCGTTCGTTCGCAGTCGGCCATCGCCCGGTGCGCAGGCGACTCGATGCACACACCCAGCCGGGCACATAGCGCCGATAGCCCATTTCTCTGCCCGCGGCATATCCGTCGGGCCAGGCGTAACGTATCCAGCACCGGCGGATCGCCCAGGTCGTCGCAAAGTGCCCTGCCGCACCCAGACATCTCGCTGCGGAGAAAGGACGCATCAAAGCTGGCATTGTGACCGACGATTACGGCCCCCCGCAACATCTCATGCAACTCACCGGCAATGTCACCAAACTGCGGCGCCGACGCAACCATCTCATCAGAAATCCCAGTCAATCGGGTGATTCCCGCGCTGACCGCTCGACAAGGGTTGATCAGCCGCTGAAAGGTCTGCTCCACCTCGCCGCCGGACACTCGCCTCACTGCAACTTCTATCACGCGGTGTCCCAAGCGAGGCGAAAGCCCCGTGGTTTCTACGTCCAAAAACGCAAGGGTGACTTGAGACAGACGCGTCTCAGGGGCAATAGCGGGGAAAACCAGCGGCACGGCTCCGTTTTACTGCAATCCCGGCAATTCGCCACACCGCTGGAATGGTTCAGCCTAAAACTCGACGCCGATGATTCCGCATTCAAAGACCAGTGTGCCGTTGACGATGCCCTGTGTCTTGCAGCCGATGCGCTTATGGCGCTCCCACTCCTGCTTACAGAGCACATAGAGTCGCTGACCGGGCACCACCTGCTGGCGAAACTTGCACTCGCTCACCCCGCCGAAGCCGATGAAACCCTTCCATTTCTTAAATTTCTTGGTGTAAAACGAAGCGACCTGAGCCGCGAGCTCGATCATCAGCACCCCCGGAAACAGAGGCCGGCCTGGAATATGGCCGGAAACCCAGAATTCGTCGGATTTGATGTCGCGAAAGCCGATCAACTCGTGCTCAGCTTCGTTCACATGGACGACCCCCTGCAGCATCTCGAACGCGTCCCGGTGGGGGTTGACTTCGCGGATGGTGTCCGGGCCGTAGAGTACGCGGTCGAGGTCCAGATTTTCCAGATTAATGATGAATTGCGGGGGCATAGGGGCGTTGGTTGGATGGCCAATCAAACGACCCCGTTATGGCCGCTTCACCGACGACGTTAAGACGACTTGCAAAGGGCGATAACGGGATCGCTAAGTTGTTATATTTAAGTGACTTACAACCTATTGAGCCGCAGGTGAGCCGGCGGCGGGCTCGGATTCGTCGCGGCCTTCGAGGATCTTCTTCCGCACGTCCTGCGCGGCGGCCTTGATGTCCTGCATCTTCTTGCGGGCGCGGGTTCCGGCGGCCTTGTTGCCACCGGCGGCCTTTTGAACGTCGTCTTCGGCTTCGGCAATCATTCGCTTCAGGGTTTCAAACTCTTCCATTGTTAGATCCTCCAATTCAAAATTCCGGGGTAATCGGCGGACGATACGCATCGTCCGAGCCATGTCAAATGCTCAGAATGCGGTTTTCAGCCTTCCCGAACGTGATTGTGAAACGCCTCAACCAGCCGGCGGGTGATCGGCCCCGCCTGTCCGGCACCAATCTGGCGCTGGTCAACTTGGGTAATTGGGATGACCTCTACCCCGGTCCCTGTGGCAAAAAACTCATCCGCCACATAAACATCGAACCGGCTGATGGATTGCTCGACGCAGCGAATTCCTGCCTTGCCCGCGAGCTTCATGATGGCGTTGCGCGTTACCCCTTCCAAACACCCGTCAATCAAAGGCGGAGTGGTGATGACGCCGTCGCGGACCGTAAACACATTGGCAGCCGAGAGTTCTGATACATGTCCGAGATGGTTAAGCACGAGGGCGTCGTGCGCTCCGGCGTCGCCGGCCTCCTGCTTGGCCATGATATTGTTCAGATAGTTCAGGCTTTTGATGCGCGTACTGGTGGCATTAATGAGGTTGCGCGTCCAACTACTTGTGACGACGGCAATGCCCTTTTCGTACATTTCTTTGGGGTACATCACAATCTGGTCGGCGATGATGAACGTGAGCGGCCGGGGGGCCTTTCGCGGGTCGATCCCCAGATCACCCGGCCCGCGGCTGATGACCGGGCGGATGTAGCAGTCGGTAAACCCGTTTGCACTTACAGTCTCATTGATCGCCGCCTTGATCTGTTCCGGCGAATAGGGGCAGTTGAGCCGGATCGCCTTGGCACAATCAAAGAGCCGTCGCACGTGCGCATCCAATTCGAAGACCCGCCCGCTGTAGGCGCGAATCCCCTCAAAAACACCGTCGCCGTACAGCAGCCCATGGTCATAGACGCTGACGATCGCTTTTTCCTTGTCGACGAGTTGTCCGTCGAACCAGACTTTCAGGGACATATCAATACCTCCACGACGTGGATTCTACGGCATGATTGGGCGATGCGCAACCATCACGCACGCGCGAGCCGGGTAGTGGCACAGGCTTGGCGTTTGCGTAGGTTGGCGGTGTTAGCGTCTGGAAATCAACCGGTCGTGCTCGGCGTGCGATCGGCATTCTTGAGAATTCCGTCCTTCAGCACCAGCACCCGGTCGGCGGTGCGGGCGAGCGCACGGTCGTGGGTCACCATGATGATCGTCTGGCCGGCGTCGCGATGAAGCTTTTCGAGCACGGCCATGATCTGCCGGCCCGTGTCGGCGTCGAGGTTGCCAGTGGGTTCATCGGCGAAGAGCACTTTGGGCTTGTTCATCAATGCCCGGGCGATGGCCACCCGCTGACGCTCGCCGCCGGAGAGTTGCGCGGGGCGGTGCTTCAGGCGATGTTCCAATCCCAGCGACTTCAATATTGCACTTGCGGCGTCGCGTAACTCGGCACGCCTCGATCGGAATGAGAACCAGGAATTCTCGATCATTGCGGCCAGCATGGTGTTCTCCAGGACACTCAGCTCGGGCAGCAAGTGGTAAAACTGGAATACAAAACCGAACTCGCAGTTACGAACGCCGGCCCGCGCACTCGACGACTCACGGGCCAGATCTCGACCCGCGTACTCGATTGTGCCATCGTCGGCTTCGTCCAATGCGCCCATGATGTGCAGAAGCGTGCTCTTGCCCGACCCGCTGCGGCCCTCGATGGCGATGAATTCGCCGGGGCGGATGGTTAGATCGCAGCCCTTGAGCACTTCGATCCGCGTATCGCCCATGACAAACGATTTCCGCACGCCGGCGGCGCGGAGGATGGTGGCGGTAGAAGCCTGCGGGGCAGTCGTCGGCATTAAACCAGCCCCTTTTCTGCCAGGATCAGACCAGATGGCGCATCAGCCGCGAAGCGGCAGAAATCGGCTTTACGAACAATCATCATTCCCACCGTAACGCCTCCACCGGGTTCAGCCGGGCGGCTCGAATTGCCGGGACCAGCGCGCCGATCACGCTCGCGATCACCGCGACGCAGAAAATCACAATCATCTCGTTCGGGTTCAGGGTGTTGGGGATCGTATCAAACGCGTAAGTCTCGGCGTCCCAGATCTTTACGCCCATCAGCGTGCCCATCATCTCGTGCAACCAATTGATATTCTTGACGATCAGATAACCCGCGAGCGTGCCCAGGACCGCCCCGGTCAGTCCGATCGCCAGCC
Organism: Phycisphaerales bacterium UBA2421; assembly: GCA_002343075.1. Taxonomy (GTDB): domain Bacteria; phylum Planctomycetota; class Phycisphaerae; order Tepidisphaerales; family Tepidisphaeraceae; genus UBA2421. The sequence goes on from DDRH01000067.1 coordinate 300,127, forward strand.
CGTAGCCCAGGAACACCTGCGCCACCCCCGCGGAGGTTGCACCGACGCTCTTGATAATGCCAATGTCGCGCGTCTTCTCTACCACGATCATGAAGAAAATGCAGAAGATCAGGAACACCGCCACGATGCTGATGATGCCAAACAGCATCGTCACGAGCACTTTTTCACGCTCAACGGCGCCGATGAACTTCGCGTTAACCTCCTGCCAGAGCATCACTTTAACCGGCGCGCCCAAGGCCACCACGCCGTCGATTTCTTCCATCGGCAGGTTGCGCGCCTTGGCGATGTCGATGACAATATCGCGAATCTTTGCCCGGGCGGCCTCCAGATTGGTGCCTGGTTTCAGGCCGATCGCCACTTCATTGGTGCGCGCTGGAGCATCGCCGAATGCTTCCATGCGCAGATCCTTTTGCAGCAACTCGAAAGGCACGTAAATCGTCTTATCGTCGATCTGCCATATCTTCGTACGGCTGTCGTCCACCACCCAGTAAGGCCGCTGCACTTTGTTGTTGATGTCAACGCTGCTGCTTTCTTCATCAATGCCAAGGACGGTGATTGTCATCGGCAACCGATACGCCGCCGCGGGGCGTTCGAGTTCGCCCTTTTCATTTTTTCTGGCGATGACGTAAGTGCCCACAATCGCCCCCGGCCAGTCGGCGGGGTCGGTCACGGCACGGTCGGCGTACGCGCGGTACTCGTCGGCCGGCAGAGGCAGCTTAAAGCTCGGCTGGTTGGTGGCAGTATCGGCGTTCTGCGTCTGCCGGAATAGTGACTGTGTGAACCCGTTCACACGCCCCATTTTCTCAGGAACCAGGCCCACGACCTGCACCACATCACGATAGCCCCCGATTTTCATCAACCCCCCGCTGCGCAGCATGGGTGCCGCGCCATTGACCTCGGGCAGTTGCTCGATCCGTTCGATCATCTCCTGATAGTAAGGAAACCCGGAAAGCGATCCCGGCCGCGCGATAACAATATCGCCGGTCGCCCCGTGAAACCCCTCCTTAAACATCCGCAGCCAACCCCCCATGACGCTGATGACAACCAGCACCATGGCAGTGCACAGAATCACCGCGAGCAAGCTCACCCACGCAATGCGGCGTTTTCGTAAGTACTTGAGGATGAGGGTGAGTTTGTACATTCGATGGTGCGTGGTTCGTGAAGCGTGATGAGTGATGAGTGAAGGCTATTCAGCTTCGTCAGTTTCTTCGATCCTCGCTAAACTCCTCTTCTTTCGCTCATTCTGAATCATACGCGTGAGTAAGCGCACAAGCTGCGTGTAGAAGTCGATTCGGTGTGCGGCGACCTTTTCAGACAGCACTTGGCGTCCCTTGAAGTACCAATCGCGTGCTTCCCGAGCAGAGCCCATCGCATACTCGTAGAATCTTGCACGATCCGCCCCGACGCGCGGGAATAGCCTTCCGTTATGCAAGCTGTGATTCGCGACGAAGCACGAAAGAGCTGATCGGCAACGGAACGGGTGCGACCATCCTTCAATAACTTCGTTGAGTCCGAGCAAGCCAGGTCGGAAACGAACAATCCGATTCGATAGGCCTCCATCTTCCAGATGGGATCCGGTGTAAGCTCCGCGGGCACTGCAGACTGCCAGTCAGTAAAGGTCATCGGCACCACCTAACCACTCATCACACTTCACGCACCACTCGTTAATCCACCGGCCGCATTAAAGGAAACAGAATCACATCCCGAATGCTCTCCGCCCCGGTGAGCATCATCACAAGCCGGTCGATGCCCAGCCCCATCCCCCCCGCGGGGGGCATGCCGAACTTGAGAGCGGTGAGGAAATCGGTGTCGACCTTCTGCTGTTCCTCCTTGTCGCCCACCTGCTGGCTGAACTGCTGTTCCTGAATCTCCGGGTCGTTCAACTCGGTATAGCCGGGGCTGATTTCCTGGCCGTTGATGGCAAGCTCGTAGACATCGGCAAAATAGGGATCTTCGCGCCACGGACGCGCCAGCGGAATGACGACGCTTGGAACGTGCGTCACGTAGCATGGGTCAATCAGCGTCGGCTCCACGAGCTTCTCGAAAAGCTCGGTAAGCTGCTCGGCAGGGTTCTCGCGGTGCTTCAGGTCTTTGCCGCGGTTCGCGTCACGCAGCTTCTCCAGCAGAGCAGCGGGCATCTCGCGCTGGTCAAACTTCCAGCCCGTGCGCTCTTCAACCAGATCAACCATTTTCCGCCGCGGCCAGCGCTGGCCCTTGGGCTTGCTTTCATCGCCGCGCAGATCAATCGTTTTCGTCGTGCCCGCAGAGTCGTTGTGTTTCAAAACCAGCGAACCACAAACCTTCTCCGCCACCGTGCAGATCATCGACTCGACCAGTTCCGCCATCGTCTCCCAGCTCCCGTACGCTTCGTACGCTTCCAGCATGGTGAACTCGGGGTTGTGCTTCGGGCTCATGCCTTCGTTGCGGAAATTCCGGTTCAACTCAAAGATTTTCGGCATCCCGCCGACGAGCAACCGCTTCAAGTAAAGCTCGGGCGCGATGCGCATGTAAAGCTGCAGGTCGAGCGCGTTCATCTTGGTGGTAAATGGCCGTGCGTTCGCCCCGCCGTGCAGGGTTTGCATCATGGGGGTTTCGACTTCCACAAAACCGCGGCCGCGCAGGAAATCTCTGATTTCCTGCACGATGGCAATTCGCTTCTGCGCCATCTGCATCACTTCGGGGTTGGCCCATAGGTCAACATACCGCTGGCGGTAGCGGGTTTCGACGTCGCTAAGCCCCTCCCACTTCGCCGGCGGGGGCAGCAGGGCCTTGGCGGCCATCGCAACACTCGTCGCCCAGATGCTGATTTCGCCCTTGTTGGTCTGCCCGAGCGGGCCTTCGACGACGATCTGGTCGCCCAGATCAAGCAAATCACGCACCTGCCATCCGAGTTCGCTCAGTTTTTGCTTGTTCAGGCCCACCTGCAAATCGCCCGTGGCATCGCGCAGCGTGATAAAGCTGAGCTTGCCCATGTCACGCTTGAGCACAATTCGCCCCGCGGCCTTCACAATGGGGCCGCCTTCGTGGCCCATTTCCGGCTTGAAGAGGTTCCTGATGTCCGCAAGCGGCTGCAGGCCCGTGGTGTGATGCCCGTAGGGGTCGACCCCGATTTCACGAAGCTTATCGCGCTTGACACGCCGCTCGTGCTCGTATTGATTCTGTTCTTCTGACATAAAAGTATTCCCGAAAACGCGAGGATGATAGGCGGTTTGACCGAAAGTAAAAGGGCGTGATGTTCAGTCGAGTCGAGCAATCCTTTGGGAACGGCAGATTAACGCGATTTATCGCAGATCGGCTTATGCGATCTCTGCGATCATCGGCGCTTTTTCACAACTTCACCGCCGCGGCAACCCTTGGCGTGGCGATTGGAGCGTCCATCGCGGCGCCGGCAGTCTCCAGGGCAGGGCCGGCGAGCTATGAATCGAAGCACTATACAATCACCAGCGATCTCGATCGCGACCTGACAATCGACATCGGCCGGCGAGCGGATGCAATGTACGACGAATATGCCCGCCGGTTAAGCGACTTCACCCCCCCAGCGGGCGCGCCGCGGTTTGAACTGCGGCTGTTTGATCGAAAACGCGATTACCTCAAGCTCACCGGCGACCGCTTCAGCAATACCGGCGGCATCTTCATGTCGGGGCGGAATATTCTTGCTGTCTACGTCGAGGAACAGGGCATCGAGAGCATGCGCCGCACGCTCCAGCATGAGGCATTTCACCAGTTTGCATATACGAATGTCAGCCCGAACCTACCTGTCTGGCTCAACGAAGGCCTGGCGCAGGTCTTTGAGGAGGGAATCTTCACAGGAAAGGGATTCCAACTCGGTGAGATTCCCCCTCGGCGGGTTCGCCAGTTGCAATATGACGTAAATGAAAAACGCCTCACACCGTTCCGCACATTTCTTGCGCTGACGGATGAACAATGGCAGGCCAGCCTGCGCGACCGGTCGCTGGCGGCGACACACTACAACCAAAGCTGGGCGATGGTGCACTTTCTCGTCTTCGCCGAGCGAAACGGAAAGTACCTCTACCGCAATAACCTCGTCGACTGGCTGCGGCGAATTCACAATGGCGAAGAGGCTTCCGAGGCGTTCAAACAGGCGTTTTCAGACAATGTCGAGGGATTTCAATCTCGATTTGCCGAGTTTGCCCGCTCGCTGGAACCGACCCCGCAGGCCCGCGCGGTCGAGCATCAGACCGTTTTGGCCGATCTGTTGATCGAGCTGAGGAACAGGGGAAAAAAGTTTGACACGGTGCAGCAGTTTCGCGATGAGGTCGTCCGCGGGCGCTATCGGATTCAATACAGCAAGGGAAACATCCAGTGGCAAACCGCAGAAGACCCGCTGGTCTACTTTTCCGACCTGTCCGGCAAACCGTACGGCCCGAAAGAGCTTTTTTTCAGCCCGAGCCGCGACGGCGTGCTGCCGGACCTCATCGCCCGCCCTGCCACCACCCTGCCGCTGGCAACCAGATTTTATCGATTAGACGGAAAGATCGAGCGAGAGACCCTCGTCGAACCGGCGCGGCGACGCTAAACTGCTCCGCGGCATGACACCCCAACAACCAGTTCGCGCATACCTCGGCCTCGGTTCCAACCTTGGTGACCGCAAGGCCCACCTGCTCACCGCACTCTCGCTTCTCACCGAGACTGACGGGGTGCACGTGACGCGCACCAGCAGTTTTCTAGACAACCCCGCGGTCGGCGGGCCGGCGGAAGCGCCGGCGTTTTTGAACTCGGTTGCCGAAATTGAAACCACCATCGGCCCACACCTGCTTTTACAGCGGCTGATGGAGATAGAACAAGCTCTCGGCCGCGAACGCCGAGTGAAATGGGAACCGCGTGTGATTGACCTCGATATTCTGCTTTACGGCGACCAGATCATCTCCAGCGATGACCTGGTCATCCCTCACCCGCTGCTCCACGAACGCCGCTTTGTGCTAGCGCCGCTAGCCGAAGTCGCGCCAGATGCGATTCACCCCGTCTTGCAGATGACGGCAAAGGGTTTACTGGATAATCTCAACGGTTGATGCAAGTCGTACAAACCATCGCCGAATGTCGTGCTGCGCGAAAGCAGGTTGAAAGATTAGCGCTCGTGCCGACGATGGGCGCGCTTCACGAAGGGCACATCGCGCTCATTCGACATGCCAGGAATCTCGAAGCGTTTGTGGCAGTGAGCATTTTCGTCAACCCGACACAGTTCGGCCCGCGAGAAGATTTCACGAAGTACCCGCGTCCGATCGAGGAAGATTTGTCGAAATGCCGCGACGCCGGTGCCGACCTCGTGTTCAATCCGCCACCGGGCGAAATGTACGGCAGCGACGCAAAACCAATCCTGATTGATATTCCCCACCTGACCGATTCGCTGGAGGGAAAACACCGGCCATCGCACTTCCGTGGGGTGTGCCAGGTGGTGGCGAAGTTGCTGAACATTGTGCAACCGAGCACCGCAGTGTTTGGTCTGAAGGATTTTCAGCAGTTTGCGGTGCTGCGGGCGATGGTGGAACTGCTTGACTTTCCGGTTGAGATGGTCGGCCATGCTACCATCCGTGAAACCGACGGCCTGGCGATGAGCAGTCGCAACGCTTTCCTCAGCCCCATCGAGCGCCGGCGGGCGCTGGCGATCAGCCGAGCACTTTTTGCGGCCAAGGAGCAATACATCGAGCACGGAATCAACCAGACGAGCCGGCTTGTAGCGACGATGAAGCAGATCCTGCTGCCGCCGGCAAGCAACGCACTGACGGCCGACGGCGACCTTGGCCGGGTGCCGGTAAGCATCGACTACGTCGCCGCGGTGGACGCGGTGACCCTTTCGCCCGTTGAAGTCGTGAGAGAGCCGACCCTGCTCGCAATTGCGGCGCGAGTCGGTTCCACCCGGCTGATTGACAATGTTGTGATCGGCGAAGTTTGACAACCAGCGGGCAACCCTCGACAACGTACCAGACAAACCATGTGGCAAGACCTTCTCCGCATCCCGCTTCCTTTTTCAGTGCCGGTCATTGGTGACGAACTGGTAATTCATGGCTTTGGCCTGATGCTGGTGCTCGGGTTTTTGTGCGCGATGGAGTTAGCGCGTTACCTCGCTCGCAAGAGCCGAATCGATCCGGAGTTGTTTGCCAATGCAGCGCTGATTGGGCTGGTGAGCGGCATTGTCGGCGCACGATTATCGCACGTTCTGGAAAATTGGGCGGAGTACTCGCGGGCCGACCTGTCGTTTGCCCAGAATTTTCGCAACGCGATCAACATCACCTCCGGCGGGCTGACCTATTACGGCGGATTTTTACTCGCTTTTGTCACACTGGTTGGTTACGCGATGTGGAAAAAAATCCCCGTGCGCACGGGGATGGACATCATTGCGCCGTGCCTCATGCTGGGGCTGGCCCTGGGGCGCGTGGGCTGCTTTCTAAACGGCTGCTGCTTTGGGGCGGTCTGCGATGTACCTTGGGCCGTGAGTTTTCCTTATGGGTCGCCGCCGTACATGGAACATTCAGAGCAGGGTCGCATCCATGTCCCGCCGCAGTTGCTCGGGGTCGATGCCGCTGACGAGCTGGCGCCGCTTGACCCTGCCCGGCTCCGCAGGGCCGACCTGAAGCACCTTCAACCGCTTGCGGCAGTGCAGCATTCACTGCGCATCCATCCGGCGCAGCTCTACAGTGCCTTCACTGCAGCACTGTTGGTAGCGTTGCTTTTGTCACATTTCACCTTGCCCCACGCTCCGGGCACAACTTTCGCGCTGATGATGATGCTTGAAGGGGCCGCCCGCTTTTCCCTCGAACTCGTTCGTGTCGAACCGCCGGTGATCGGGCGTCTCAGCATCAGCATGGTGCTGGCACTCGGGCTGATCGCCGCCGGCGCTGCGCTGTGGTTGGTTTTCCGTCACGCGCGCCGGGATGAGAACATTCTCACCGAACCCGCTGCCGCGACCGCGTGATGGTTCCGCCGCAAAAACTCCCAGGGGCAGCCCAATCCATCTCATCAGCCCGGCCGCGTAGTTGGAACCGGGAGTCGGTTGAGAAACGCAGGATCGATAAACAGGACGCGGTCCTGAACATCAAATGTCTTGCCGTAATCCACTTCGATCGTCAACTTCTTCGCAGTGTTAACGGGGATGGTCACGGTCTGCATCGGGGTGGCAGCCGATACGCCCGCCATCTCATAGCTCGTCGTGTCATCGAGCTTGAACCGGACGATGCAGTTGGCATAGGGCAACTGGCCGTCGATGAGGAAGCTCGTGCGAAAGGCGCGGGCGTCGGGATCGATGGCGTAGTCTATGCT
>DDRH01000067.1:307501-374914 GCA_002343075.1 Phycisphaerales bacterium UBA2421
GGCGTAGTCTATGCGCGAGTAGGAACTGGCTACGATCGCGGTACGCGCAGCCCGATCAGCAGCAGCGGCGGCAGTGGCCGTCAAGCCATCGCCGAACCAGACACCGGCAGCCGACTCACCGAAATAAGGCCTTGTTTCAATCGCCTCTGGTACGCGATCAGTCAGCCACCGCACAGGCCCGTTGCGATGTTCAATCGCCACCACTGCTGCCGCGGCGACGTTGGCGATGGGGCTACCTTTGCGATGAACCAGCAGGCGGCCGTCGGCTTGTTGCAGCGAATCGCCGGTCAGCACGCCCCCGCCCGAAAGTCGGACGAGAAAACCTGATTCCGTCGAGCGCTCGCTTCCCTGCAGACCTGCAAACTTCACGGCGAGAATCGTCTCCCAACCCACCTCCGGCGAACCGGCAAAAGTAACCCCGTCCGGGCCAATCGAGTCAACAATGCCGGAAATGCAATCACCGTTGGCAAGCGTGACAGTGTCCTGTGCCGGGCTCTCGAGCAGTGCCGCTTCTACTTCGCTTCCCCGGGCAATGGCGCGAATGCTGGCGAGTGGAAGCGTAAACTCGCCTGCGGCGGTCGTCCAAGCCAGTGCCTCCTCGCGCAAACCGACGGCAGCACCGATCAGCCGCGCGCCATCGTGCAGCAAGACAACCCATGCGCCGTCGGGTATCGCCGGACGCTGCGATGTGCGTTTGATCTCAAGTACGTCTTCCCAGCCAAGTGCGAAGGCTTCGCCTCCAGCGGTATCAATCATTATGCCCGAGGGCGAGATAGACTGAACAGCACTGCGGGACTCCGTGAAATCGCCCCGCGTGATCGTCCACACATCCTGCGCAAAGGCCGTGCCCGACCCCAGCGCGCAGCACAACAGAAAGAAAAGAAGTTGAAAACTCCAGCGGTGCATTCGAGTTAACTCCCCGGACCTTTGCCGCTAAACACAGGGAGATACCGATTTGGCATCTGCAAAATGATCAGCGCGCACGCGGTTGCATATTCGTCATTGATCTCGCCCGTCCAGCGGCCGGTGGCGCGGTCCTGACGGCGAATGAGTTCATCGCGCACCGCGGGATACCAGAGTTTCCAATGATCCCCACCTGCCAGGAACATCGCCTGCACCGCGTAATAATGGCCGTAGTAATAATGCCCACCGATGTTTCCTGCCCCGCCACCCTTACCGGGTGAAAACTGCGTCAGATACTTCAGCCCCCGGGTGAGTTCATCGCCTTCGAACACGCCGGCGTAGTACAGCGCCGCCACCCCCGCTGCCGACCGTGGAAACGCGCTGCCTCCTTCGCCGCGGCCGGACATGCCGATCATATAGCTAAACCCGCCGTCGGCATTCTGGCACTTGCGAACGTACTCGATAGCGCGATCAATCGTCTCCTTTTCCACCTTCACCCCCGCATCGCGGGCGGCGCGCAGGGCCATCACCTGACAAATGGTAACGCTGATATCAGCATCGACAGGTACCGGCATGTAGCGCCACCCGCCTTGCGGATTCTGCGACTTCTGGATGAGCCGAACTGCCCGCTGCAATTTTTCCTTCACCTGGTCATCCGGTGTCATTCCGTAGACTTCTGCGAGAAAAAGCGCCGCAAACCCATGCGAATACATGACACCGTGTGCCGTCTCCGCAGCGAGCAGGCCGGATTCTTGTGCGCTGTTCACGAGATAATCAGCCGCTCGTTGCACGTTATCGCCGTACAAACCGCGTCCGGGCAGGTTGCCCGATGCCATGAATGCGATACCCGAGAGCGCTGTGATGCCACTGACAGCGCCAAATCCCTCACCACCTTGCCCAAATGAGCCATTACGCTGCTGCTGCTTCGCGAGCCATTCCAATCCGCGGCGCACAGCCTCCTGCTGGGCAGGAGTAATCTCATCGCCGCTGACGACATTGGGACGGGCGGCGATGGCTTCCTGTGCGAAAGCGGGAGCTGCGAGCAGGACCGCACCTGAAGCGATCAAGACAACACCCCGACGCACCGCTGCCGCGGCGAGATTCAACCGGCCGGAATAAAGAAACATGGATCGCTTCAAAACTATTCTCGTCACTTTTCCGTTGCCTTTGTTGCCAGCGACTTGTAGTAGTCTTCGACCAGCTTTTTGTATGCCTCGATCACTGTATCACCCGAGCCTTCGATCACCGCATCTCGCTGTCGAGGACTGAGCGCGCCCCATTCGCGCAGTGTTTCCCTTATCTCAGCACCCGCCTTTTGAGTCTGCCCCAATCCGCCGCCGGCGTTGCTTTGCTCGGCTGGGTTGGAGGCATTTTGCGGGTCTTGCTGGCCTTGGTTGTTCGCCTGCGCCTGCTCGTCGCCGGGTCGGGGCTGCTGCTTGGCCTGCGTCTCGCTGCCCTGCGGCTGCTCATCACTGTTTCGCGCCTGCGCCTGCTGCCGCCGGGCTTGCTCGATGAGAATATCCATGTCATCGAGAATGCGCTTCTGAATGGCCTGAGTCGTCTTACCCGGGTCGACGTTGACAGCGAGCCTCTGCCGCGACCGCGCCATGCGATCGCCAACCTGCGCGGCTCTTCGCTTCTCCGAATCGGCATCGGCCTCCCCGCCGAGCAGATCGTTACTCAACTCCTGATTATCGATCGCTTCATCGCCCGCTTCGTCGGGGAGGAGATCGCGCAGATCGGGTTCCGGGCCGAGGGTGATTTCGCCCTGGCTCGATTTTTCCAGGAGGTCGCCAAGCACCTTGCGCAGCTCGCCCTGTCGGTCACCGACTCGCTTGATTGCGCCCAGGTTCTTTGCCGCATCACCCGCGGCCTGTTGGGTCGCGTCGTTGACGGCGCCCTGCAGCCCCTTCAGCAGCCGCAGTTCCGCTTCGGAGGGCAATCGTGGTCCACCCTGCTGCTGCCCCTGCCCGCCACCACCACCGCCGTCCTGTGCAAACTTGCTTTGAACCGGGTTGTCTTGCAGGCTCTCGATCATGCTCTCAAGCTGGCGGACAATGCGCCGCTGCTCGATTTGCGTCTCAGTTCCGACCGACTTATCGGCCAGGCCTTGTTTCACCGCGTCCATCCCACGGGCAATATCGTCATTTGCAAACTTGTAGACGATGCCGCCGAGCCCGACGATGCGTTCATCCAATGCTTTGATCTGATCCGATAGCTTGCCCTGTTCACCCGGGAGTTGACCAAGCTTGATCAACTCCTCGCGCTTCAGCGTGCCGTCATCCCTACGAGCGCTGGAATCAATGCGGGCTGTTTCCGCGTTAAGCTTCAACTGCTCCTCACGAACCTTTGTGTAGACCGCCCGAATCGCTTCGCGCTTCTTTTCCTCCACTTTCTCATCGACCCTCTGCTTCTGCTCTGCGATGAGCTTTTCGGCCTCTTCCAACGCCGCCAGCGCTTCGACTTGGGATGGATCATATGCGCCCTGCAAATCTTTCAGCCGAAGCTGGACATTCGCCCGCTCCATCCTTCCCGCGGCGCGGGTGACTCTGGCGACCACCTCTGCTGCGTCGGGCAACTCATCGGCCTGCCTTGCAATATCGCGCGCGTTTCTCTCGGTTTGCTCTTGCCCCTGGCTCAATTGCGGCAACGCCGGGGCCACCGCGTTCGGTTTCCGCTGGGATTTGCGCGTCAGGCTTGTGATCGTCGCTTCGCCAACTTTTGTCAGCGCGTCGTCACCCTGCAGCAGCAGGTTCTCGAGGTTATGGCCCGATTGCCGCCGAATGAGGTTGGCTACCTGCTTCTGCAAATCCGCGAGCTTCTTCTGCAACTCGGCGAGCTTGCGATCTTCGGCCTGCTTCAGCTCCTGCAGCATGCGCTGAAGCCCAATCTCTGCCTGCTGCTGTGCCGCGGCGGCAGAGGTTTGCCGGTTCTGCTTTGCCTCCTGTGCGGCCTTCTGCTGATTGGGGCCGACTTGCTGTTGCTGGCCGGTGCCGGCCGACTGCTTCATAGCCTCAGCGGAAGTTGGATCGGACTTCTGCAGTTGTTCGGCCTGCTTTTGCATGTCGGCGATCGCCGCCGCCGTTTTCTCGGCGAGCTTGCCCTGCTGGTTGGCGATTTCTTCAAGGCGTTTGCGGTCCTCGGGCGACATCTGTTCGGGCCGCTTGCCAATATTCTGCTTGCCTAGTTCTGCCAGCTCCTTTGTCAGAGCCTGCTGCTGTTCGAGCAACTGCCTCACATTATCGATTGCCTGTTGCAAACTGCCGAGGTCGCCTAGTTTGTCCATTGCGCTCTGCAGTTGTTCCGATGCTTCCGCCTGGCGCTGCTGGACCTTTTCCATCGTGGCCACGCGCGGCTCCTGGGTTTGCTGGGGTGATGACGCGGAAGAGAGCTGTTGCGCGGCCTCCTTCATCGCACCTTCTGCGGTGCGGTCGAGTGAATCAGACACCTGCTCGCTTAGTTCGACAAGATCCTGCCTGGGTGATCGATTCTGCTGTAGTCGCTCCTTCACTGTCTCCAGCCGCTGAGCCAACTGCCGGCTTTGCGAGGCCGCGGTCGACTGTTGGCCGGCCATCCGCTCGGCGGCAGTACGGTCGGCGGCATCGAATGCCGGCTTTTCCCTGGTTTCGTCCGCGAGATCGGTGGTCTCACTGCGGACGCGCGTCTGCGCCTTGGCCACTTCACCGATCTGCGCGCGCGTCAGTCGGAGTTCGTCCATGACGCGGGTTGTGAGTTCGTCCTGGCTGATGATCGTGATGCGGAGACGGCCGGAAGAAGCTGGTTCATGCCGCTCTTCGCCCAGGCTGAAGTTGTCAGTCGCCTCAAGGTGCAGTTCCAGCACGTCGCCGCTCTTCAGATTGGCGTCGGTGAGTTGGGAAAGTTCCCAGGCATATCCCAGTCGATGTCGCTGCCGGTCTGCTGATGTGGTGTCGCGATCCCAACCCACGCTCTCTGCAGGCACCCCTGCGGTGACGAGCGGCAGCACCCAGGTGCGGCGGTCGCCAAGTCGCTCGACATGCAGCGAAACCTCCGCGATCCCGTAATCATCCTCTGCAACGGCAATGAGCGGCACAACCGAGTCAGCGGTGCGCTCTTCGTTGCGCCGCGGCTGTTCGATCTGAATTATGGGTGACTGATCGGGGCGAACGATTAACTCATACTCTTCAATGGCAGAATTCTGAAAGCCGTCATGGTCTTGCGCCCTGATTCGGAAGCGAATCGACTCCTTAGCCTCTAGCAGCACTGCGCGAGTAGCATCGTTGTCGGCTGGGACGACTCGAGCATCGATCATATTTCCAGGCTCAGGCAGGCTGACTGGCTCAAGCGTCAGTGGACCTTCAATCGGCTTGTTGAAGCCAACAGCGACCTTAACCTGCGAGCCGATCGCCGCAACTGCCGGGGCCGATGACAGATTTACCAAAGAAGGCGGCACACCCGACACATATTGCGGCGGCGCGATGGTGGCTTCGACGGAGAGGATCGCCAGCCGCTTCACGAGCGTAATCTGCGGCAGGTCCTTCTGGTCGTCGCCACTTCGAATCCACACTTTCAGTTCGGCATTGGGCTGATCGGCGGGCGCCTGCGTATCGACGACGGCGGAATAGGTTCCGTCGGCGTTTCGGATCATCAATTGCTGTTGCACCGTGCCTGCGCCAATCTGCGAAAACAGGGTTGCCCGCATACCGGCGCGGTCGCCCTGGCCCAGCCGCATTTTGACATCCAACCGCTGGCCCGCGGGCAGCCTGCTGGGGGATTCTCCCAGGAGGTCGATTCGCTGGGTCTTCGGCCACGGGTTCTTGTCAAACGGAGATAGCAATCGCGAGGCCGCAATGCGCGCGTATTGAGGCATGACGAGCATCGCCAGCAAGATCACAACGATGATCGCCCCAAACCCCGACGTAAGTGCGAGCGTCGCCGGCCGCGGTTGCACGATCTGCTGAAAATCGATCGCCGATGCCATCTGGTTGGCCTGCGCGACCACCTGCTGTTTCATGGCCGGACTGCCAGGAACCTCGCGGTCGGAGTATTCGACGACAGTTCGCAGGCGGTCGTCGAGCACGGGAAAGAGCGACTCGATCTTCCCTGCCACGTCAGCCAGGCCCATTGGTGCGCTCGCCGGGCGCAGCACATGGCGGGTTAGCATCGATACTATCAACGCGGCCCCCATGCACGATGCAATGAGCCTCGGCCATGCCGGCAGGTTGAAGAAATAGTCGAGCAAGACGACCAGCAACATGGCCCCCACCGCGCCGCAGAGGACAATACCCACGCCGTACGCCACCGCGAGGAGCTTTACGCGCCGGCGCACCGCATCGAGGGATTGGAGAATTGCGGTCGTATCCATGATCAAACCATTCCACACATCTTACGCACGATCCATTCGATTGTGATCAGAAAAACAAACAGAGCCATCGCCAGCGGTGCATCCCAGAGTGGTCGTGCCGTTTCGATCGGAATCACCCGCGCCGCCGACGGTACCAGCGATGGCAGTCGTGCCGGTGCGTCAGCAAAGCTAACGAGTTCGCCACCGGTCTGCGTTGCGAGCCGCTGCATTGCACCTCGGTCAATCTCGGGCGCTGCCAGTTCAACCTGCGGCACACGAACCGCAAAGGGCACCGAGAGATCATCCACACCGCCAGCGATGCTCGACACTCTGGCGATGAAGCTACCCACTCGGTCAGCCGGAAAAGCCGTGCTATAAAGTTCCGGCTGGCCCTCCTGCCGCACGAGGGTCTGCTGCGCGATCATCGCCTGCGACGGCTGTTCGATGATATCGACGCGAATCTGCTCCGGAAGTTGCGGCAAAAGTTGCGGATTAAGAATTCTCAGGCTCACGCGCGATTGCTCGCCGAGTTCGTAGACGGGTTTCAAAGAGGCGAGAGAGGCCTGCCTCTGCCCCAGTTTTCGCCCGCGGGCGAGGTAGCGCAACTGCTGGATCCAGTAGGTGTCAAATATGGTTTCGCCGGTGTAGTAGCGCCACCGCCAGGTGTCATCAATCGCACCGAATGCCGTCCGCCCGGCACCGAATCGGCCCAAAACGAGCAGCGGGGCCTTTCGGCCATCAGGCCCGGTTTCCACCGGATGCTCGGCATACGTCTCACCGATTCCCGGCTTGGCCCACACGCCTTTGCAATACCAAAAAAGCGGCTGAATCTGCTCGGCGATGAAGCGTTCGTTCTCGCCGCGATCGGCGAAGAAACGGAAGATCGAGGAGTTGCTCCCGAGCGGAGTTAGAACGGGTCGAAAGCCCTGCGTGATCGCCCCGCGGGCGACATCGGGCATGACACGATCAACATTAACCGGAAGAATCGGCTCGATCGCCGTCCCGCGATATTGCGCGGGTGCGTGTTGGGCGCCGGCGATCATGGCAAACCCGCCCCCCATCTTGCTCACAAAATCGCTGATCAGTTGCAGTTGAAAATCACTGAACTGGCGGGGATCAACATCGCCGAGAACGATTACATCATAGTCGAGCATTTCCTCCAAACTCTCAGGAAAACGCGTGATTGGTCGGTCGCCCTCCTGCCGAAACGTCGGGTCGGCGCTGGTCAGCAGGCACGAGATGTCCACAGACCTGTCGCGAATCAGCTCCTGTTTCAGATAGCGATACTCCCAGCGAGGATAGCCGTCGACGTAGAGCACATTGACCCGGGCATCGAGCACGGCAAGCTGTGTCACCCGGCTGTTATCGTCTTCATCAACTTCGGCGGGCTGCGCTACGACCTCGACACCGACATCGAGTGATCCGATCATTGTCGGCTGAAACTGCAGTTCGACATCCATCGGGCCGTCGCCGTCGAGCGAGACTGCCGTCTCCGCTGGCTTGCCTTCGATGCTCGTGAGGACAGTCTTCGTTGATTGGTCGATGAGGCGAATCTTGGCTGTATGCCCCGCCGGGTAGCCTGTTCCACGGATGGTGGCGCGCACATTGACGATATCACCAACAAATGCAGCGTCCTGAACGGATACGCTCTGAACGGAGAGATTCTGCGGCCGCCGGTCCGACCCGACGACGACCGGATATACCTTCACGCCGAAGCTGGCCAACTGCTGCAACGCCTCTGAAGTATTGCGCGCCGGTGAGTCGCGGCCATCGGTCAGCACCACAACGCCGGCCACACGCTGGCCCTGAAGATCCTGCAACACCTGTCGAACCGCCGCGGTGACATGCGTCTGCTGGCCGGACGGCGTGAGCGCCATACTCGGCTCGACTGGTTCTGCGGCGGCATCGAACTTAAAAAGCCGGGTCTCGTGAGTGGCCCTTAGTGCCTTCAGGAGCCGTTCATCTTCGGTGCTAAGGAGCGAATTCACCGCGTCAAGCCGCGACTTGAGGTCGGCTTCATCACCCTCATCCTTAACGCGCATTGAAATGCTACTGTCAATCAATATCGGCAGGATTGAAGCTTCGGTTCGGCTCTGCCCGAGCGTGACCACCGGCCGATTGAGCAGGCCGATCACCAGAAGCAGTAGCGCCGCCCTGAAGCAGCCGAGGACAATGCGAACAGGCCGGGCTCGTCCTTCCCGGCGATAAATCCAGACAACCAGCGCCACCGCGGCGGCGATCAGAATGGTGTTCCAGACCGCCGCCGGAATATGCTGCTGCCATGGCCAGGTCGGGTTAAATCCAATCGAAAAATCCCCTTCGCGGGAGAGGAAGCCGCGTTCGAGGCCGAAGAGAATTTCCAGTAGTCGTTGCAACCTGTGTGGGGGCAGAGGCTTAGGGTCCGTCGAACAATATCGCTTGTCGCCGGCCGTTAACGGAGTGCCCCTCCTTTTCTGTGATGTCCAAAACGCATCGCCATCATGCTCTCCGCCGTCACCAAGGCCAACACGGCCAGCATGACAATCCAGCCGAAATCATTCCCCCCGACGCGCGCCTCTGCGACGGCGGGGATGTCGCTTGAGATCAGGTCGATCTCGATGCCTCCGAGCGCGGTGCGGATGGCGGCGTCGCCGGCCGGACGAATGTCCGCCTCGTCTGCCGGACAGTTAACAGCGATCGGAATGGTCGCCGCGCCGGTGCTAAGGGAATAGAGGCCTGGCTTGGCCAGCACACTACTTCGGTAGCCAGACCGACCGTCCGCCAGTGGCTGTTGGCTCAACTGCACCTCTTGCGCTGAAGGTCCAGTAAGGGTCGGCACTGCTTTGAAGGTTAGATTGGGCGGAAGATCGAGGGTCTGACCGACGATCCGATTCATCCATTCGTCGCCGCCGACGATGCTTCCGCTGAGCAGTTCGTGAACCAGCGCCACATAGGCTGGCTTTGCGGGTAGGCTGGTCCACTCGGCATTGGCTGTCGTACTGATGAAGACGACGCGCCCGCCGCCGAGTGGATGGAGCGTGATGGCCGGATCGGCCGTGGCTGCGGTTGTGGCATAGTCCAAGACACGTTCTGCTTTGGCATCGGCCGGCAATTCAAGCTGCCAGTAGGTAAATACCTGAGCGGTGTCCAGTCCGGTTTTCTGCTCACCGGAAAACACCTTTAGCACGGGATGCAACGCGCCCAGCGGCCTAAAATCAAACAAAAAGCCCCGCTGCTCCGCGGCAACGCTCATGCGCTTGGTGAGCGGGCCGGGCAACAGGCCGCGCGGCAGCAGAACCTGGTTGTAGCTATCACTGCTCACCGGCTCGCCCATGAAGACCAACAGCGTCCCACCGTCTTCGACGAAGCGTTTAAGAAGATCCGCCTGTCCGGCACCGATCTGGCCCACGCCAGCCAGCACGATTGCGCGATAGTCGCTCAGAACCTTATTGCCCAACTCGATGTCGCTCACGCGCTCAGGCAGGATATAACTATCGCTCCTGCGGCCAATCGACGCAGATCGCCCCGCATCGGCCGGCGGGGCGAGCGCCAGTTCAAGAAACGCACCCGAACTGGACATCGCCCCGACGCCGCGCTCGCCTTCCACGATCAACACCTTCATCGCGCTGGCTACTTCCACCACGCGATACCGCTGGTCATCCACGCGAAGCCGATCGCCCGCAACGAAGGTAGCCGACACCACATGTGCCCCGCCGTCGCGAAAGCGTGCCTGCGACTGGATAACCGGCGCGGTGTCGGGCGTTGCCTCAATCATTGTGTTACCGGTAACCGGCTCATTATCCATCGACCATTGCAGCACCGCCGAGGCAGAACGCCCGTACGACTTTACATGCGCCGCCAGATCGGAGTTAAACCCGACCCGAATAATCGAGCCCGCTGGCGCAACATCGGACACCACCGCGTTCCATTGATCGGGCACCGCAAGATTGACGTGACGAATTTGATAAATGCCTGCCAGTTCCCTTCCGATGCTCATAAGCCGATCGCGCTCGGCCAACTCCCATGCGCTGCGGGTGCCATCGGTGATCATCTCCAGCCTTCGAACCGACTGCCGCGGACTCTGGTTGCCAAGCTCCCATGCCAGCCCAAGCGCTCCGGTAACATCGGTAGCAGAAAACGACTGTTCGATCCGATCGATCGCCTGCGCCGCCGCCTGAAGATCGTACGTCGGCTGCAGCAAGACCGCTGAGGGCTTTCCAGTCGTGATTACGGCAACCGATTCACCGCCCGACGAGAGTTGCTCGACGATCCGCTTTGCGACGTTCTTGGCATGCTCAAGGTGTGTGGCGGCACCGGGGCGATTTGCCAGATAGGCCATCGAATAGCTGTTGTCGATGACAAGCACATGCAAGCCCGATCGCGTTGCGCCCGCAGCGAGGCCCGACTGATCGCAAGCCATTGGTCGGGCCAGGGCAAGCCCAAGCAACGCCAGCACTGCACACCGCGTCGCCAAAAGCAGCCACTGCTCAAACTTCACCCGACGGCGGTTCTTCTTTAGCGCCGACAGCAGAAAGTCCATCGCCGCCCACTTTACCGTTCGGAATCTGCGCCGATTCAGAAGGTGAATAATGACTGGGATGGAAGCAAGCACAACGCCCGCCACGGCAAAACCCGGCGTAATCACGCTCGCTGCAAGAACCGAGGTCTGCGGCGGGCTGCCAGAGAACATGACGAGCGCTATGGCCATTCTGAAATCACTTGCCGGAACTGCTAACGAGAGGCGCTTTCATCGCTCTCGCCAACTGATTACTTGATTGACGCCGAACGGGTTGCAAGGAACTGGCTCAAGGCGATATCCAACGTATCACCGCTGTTAAACCGCTGAAAATCAATGTGCATCCCCCGGCACAGCCGCTTCAACTCGTCGGTGAATAGCTTCATCTGCTCCAGATATCCCTCCCGCAACGACCGCGGTTCTGTTAGCAATTCGCCGGCGTCTTCCATACCCTTAAACAGCGTCACATCCTCAAACGGGAACTCGATCTCCTGTGGATCAAGCACCTGAAACGCCATGATCTCGTGTTTCTTGTAACGAAGGTGCCGCAGGCCTTTGGTGATGTCCTCAAGGTTATCGAAAAAGTCACTGACAATGACGATCAGGCTGCGGTGATGCAGTTTTTCTGCAAGCTGATCGAGCACCTTGCCCGTGCCCGTCTTGTTCCATCTGGGGATGACCTGCATTTCGTTGACGATGATCTTCCACTGCCCGGGCGAATTACTCGGCTTAAAGTAGCGGGCGAGGGTTTGATCAAATATGGCAAGCCCCACCGAGTCCTGCTGCTGAATCGCCATGTATGCCAGGCTTGCCGCAATCGCGGTCGCGTGATCGTACTTGCTCCACGTGTGCTTCCCGCTCGTGGTGCTGCCGAAACCCATCGATTCACTCGCATCGACGACAAGAATGAGATGCAGGTTCGTTTCTTCCTGATACTGCTTCAGGTAAATCTTGTCGGTCTTGCCGAACACTTTCCAATCGACGTGGCGGATATCATCGCCGGCGACGTAGGGCCGATGCTGCGCGAACTCGACGCTCGCACCCTGGTAAGGCGAGCGATGCATGCCGGTCATCAACCCTTCGACCACGAGCCTTGCGCGCAGGTCCAGACCGCTCACCCGCGCAAGGGTGCGAGGATCAAGGTACTGGCGATAATCCGCGGTGGTCTCGGGCATTAGTCTTGTAACTCTTTCAACACTGCCGAATCCGGCAGCGGGCCGGTCCGAATCCGAGACCTCACCGCATCACCTTCGCCGCTGCGGCATCGAGCGATTCGTACTGTTGCCGGGGGATGTGTTCGATGAGCCTCGCCACGATCGAATCACTCTTGATACCCTCCGCTTCGGCATTGAAGTTGGTGACGATTCGATGCCGCAGTACCGGCAACGCGACATGCCGGATGTCATCTGTACTGACATGATATCGACCTCGAAGCAATGCCCGCGCCTTGCCGGCAAGGATGAGATACTGCGATGCCCGAGGGCCTGCGCCCCAGTTTACAAATTCATTCACAAAATCGGGCACGCCCCCTTCGGCGCGTCGCGTGAGCCTCGTGAACTGCAGCGCATATCGAATGACATGATCGGCAACGGGCACTTTTCTGACGATCTCCTGCAGCGAGATGACCTCATCGCCGGAAAGAATGTGAGAGAGTTCTGGCTTTCGATTCTCTGTCGTCATGCGAACGATGCGAAACTCCTCGTCTTCAGTCGGATAGCCGACCTGAATATTGAACATGAATCGGTCTAGCTGCGCCTCGGGAAGCGGATAGGTGCCTTCCTGTTCGATCGGATTCTGTGTTGCGAGAACGAAAAACGGCTGCGGGAGCCGGTGCTGCTTTCCGCCGGCGGTCACCTGGTGCTCCTGCATCGCCTCCAGCAGCGCCGCCTGCGTTTTTGGAGGGGTGCGGTTGATCTCGTCGGCCAGGATGACATTGGCGAAAATCGGCCCGCGGACAAATCGCATCGCCCGCGAGCCGGTGCTCTTGTCTTCCTCAATGATATCAGTTCCCGTGATGTCCGACGGCATCAGGTCCGGCGTAAACTGAATCCGGCTGAAGCTCAAGCCCAGGGTGCGCGCCAGTGTCGAGATCAACAGCGTCTTGGCCAGGCCCGGTACGCCAACCAGCAGAGCGTGGCCCTTGCAGAAGAGTGCGATCAACAACTCTTCGATGACCCGGTCTTGCCCAACGATCACCTTGCCCAACTCCACCTTCATGCTGGTATACGCACTCTGGAGTTTCTGCACCGCGGCGAGATCGTCGGCGGCTAGGTCGGCTTGGGGCGCGGTGATTCCTGTCTCCTGCGACATACATTAACTCCTGCGGTTGGCCCCTCGTGCGGAACGAAGGCACACGGGCGTTCGTCGATCCGTGACGAGTAGGCTGGGTCCGTTGACACATGCTACTCGTTCCCACCGACGAGACAAAGACGAAAACTAATCCTATGCAGGCTAAGATTCGCTAGAGGCCAAAAAGTTCCATGCCCGAACTTCCAGAAGTGCAAACCGTCGTCGATTCGCTTCGGCCGTGGCTGGAGGGGCGATGTTTCTCCCGCGTCGTTCATGTCAGGGCCGATATGGTCTCGCCAGGCACAATTGACCTCGGCTCCATGCTTGCAGGCCGCCAGGTGCAGGCAATTCATCGCCGCGGGAAGCGGATTGTGTTCACACTCGCGGGTGGCGCGCGGTGGTATGTTCATCTCGGCATGACCGGCCAGCTGACGGTCGAGCCATCGACAGCGGCCCTGCGCCCGCACACCCACCTCATTATTGAATGTTCCGACGGGAAACACCTCCGCTTGGTCGATCCTCGTAGATTCGGCGGAATTTTCTGGCTGGGGTCGGCCAGCGGTGACGACGGAATCGGCCCCGAGCCATTGCGACTCAGCGCAGCAGAGCTACACACGAAGCTTCTCGCCACCCGTCGCAACATTAAGACGACGCTTCTCGATCAGCGGTTCATAGCGGGGATCGGAAACATCTACGCCGACGAGGCGTTGTTTGCTGCCGGGATCCACCCGCTGACGGTTTCGCAGACGATCCACCTCACGCAGGTACGAACGCTGTGCAGCGCAATCAAGCAGGTTCTCAAACGAGCAATCCGGCATCGCGGAAGCTCGCTCAGGGATTATGTGGACGCGAATGGACGGCAAGGGTCGTTTCAAGCCCGACACGCGGTTTACAACCGCACGGGGCAGCCCTGCCGCGCTTGCAAAACTCTGATCGCAAGAATCGTGCTCTCGCAGCGGGCAACTCACTTCTGCCCGCGGTGCCAGAATCTTCCCGCGGGGTGAACCCTCGAGCCAGCCGCTCGCACGAGCGGACATCACCGCACCGCGGGGGCCGCAAAGTCGGGCCAACCTATCACCCGCCCCAACGTAAACACGGCTAGCCTAAGTCACACCTTCACAAACTCCCTTTTGTGCTCGGAACCGCGTCATTCCGCGGATCGGGCGCCACGGCCATCCGCAGCGCCTTCGCGGTTGCTTTGAAGACCGCTTCTGCGATGTGGTGTGCGTTCCCGCCGTAAGGGACATTGATATGCAGGTTCATCCTGGCGGTGGTACTGAATGCCTTGAAAAACTCTTCGACCAGTTCGCTCGCAAAGTCACCGATGACCGGCGACGGAAACTTCACGTTGAACACAAACGCCGGCCGGCCCGAAAGATCGATCGCCACTTGCGCCAGGCTTTCATCCATGGGAACCACCGCCCAGCCGTAGCGATGAATGCCGCGTTTATCGCCGAGCGCTTTCTCCAGCGCCTGCCCAAGCACAATTCCGACATCTTCAACCGT
This sequence comes from Phycisphaerales bacterium UBA2421, assembly GCA_002343075.1. Lineage (GTDB taxonomy): Bacteria > Planctomycetota > Phycisphaerae > Tepidisphaerales > Tepidisphaeraceae > UBA2421. Next base: position 322,018 of record DDRH01000067.1, read on the forward strand.
ATGATGCGCATCAATGTGCAGGTCGCCGCGCGCCGCCACCGACAGATCAATCAGGCTGTGCCGGCCGAGCAAATCGAGCATGTGATCAAAGAACCCGACTGCGGTCTGCGTGGATGTGTCACCTTTTCCATCGAGGTTGATCGATAGCGAGATATCCGTTTCCTTGGTTTTTCGATCTACTTTCGCTGTTCGCATTGAGGCTCAGGTTAACGAAGAAAGAGTCTGAGAAAAAGCTCGAAAGTCGATCGAGCCTGCCACGCAGGCTGGCGTTAAGCGGCCTTGTCCACCAACTGCAACTCCTTGGCAGCGCCGAGAAGTGCGTTGTTTTCTTGAATGGTCCCAATTGTGATGCGCACCTTGTCGCGAAGGCCGGGTTGGTCGAAGAAGCGCACGAGAATGCCTTGCTGTTTGAGGCCCAGATAAGCCTCCTTTCCCCGCCCGCCGGGCACGCTTGTAAGAATGAAGTTAGCCCGACTCGGCAGCGGAGCCCAGCCGAGGTGCGCCAGCTCGTCTGACACCCGTGTGCGTTCCTCCCGGACATGGTCCCACGTTCGCCGGGCATACTCCTGGTCTTCTATCGCCGCGGTGGCGGCGACGATGCTTACGGCATCGCAATTGTAACTGTCTTTAACCTTCAACATCTGCTCCACAACCTGCGGCTGCGCGATACAGAAGCCAAATCGGAGCCCGGCCAGCGAATAGGCTTTGCTTAATGTTCGACTCACCACGATATTTTCGTATGCATTGACCAGAACGGCGGCATTTTCGTCGGCGAAGTCAACATACGCCTCGTCAACTAAAACAAGCCCCCGGAACCGCTCGGCCAACTCGGCGATGCGCGCCGGCGAGACAAAAGTGCCCGTCGGGGCATTGGGATTGGCAAGGTAAACCGCACTGGGCTTCGCGCGGACGATCGCATCGATAGGGAGCGCATAATCCTGGGCCCAAGGCACTCCGACAAACTTGGCCTCTTCGAGCTGGGCGAGCGTCGGATACAACGAATATGTCGGCTCCGGTGCCACAAGTAGCCCCCCCGGCGGGACAAAGCACCGGGTGGCAATGGTGAGGATGTCGTCACTGCCATTTCCACACAAGATCATCTCAGGCGAAACACCCAGAAGCCTGCCCGCCGCCGCTCTAAACTGTTCGGCGAGCGGGTGCGGATATCGGCGGAGCAATTCAGGCTCGATCTGCCTGATCGCTTCCACCACCTTCGGGCTTGGCGGGAAGGGATTCTCATTCGTATTGAGCTTAACGATGCGCTCGCCGACTCCGGGCTGTTCGCCCGGCGTGTAACCGTCCATCGCACGGACGGATGCTCTGATAAATGATGCGCCCATATTGAGAGTCAGTATATCTGCAAATCAGGCAGCGGAAAGCGTCTCGCGCGTCGCCTTCACTCAGCAGCCCGCCGCACCTCCACACTTGCCGCGTGGCCGTCGAGGTGTTCTTCGGTTGCGAGCGCGATGACAGACTCGGCATCGCCGAGCACGCCATGTCGATCGTAGCGAACAACACTCGACCGCTTGAGAAACTCGTAAACGCTTACACCGCTGCTGAAGCGCGCGGTGGTGTTGGTCGGGAGGCAATGGCTCGGCCCGGCAACATAGTCACCCGCGGCAACCGGCGACCAGGGGCCGACAAACACGGCTCCAGCATGACGCAACTGATTGAGCACCGCGTCATTGTCGCGGCATTGCAGATTTACATGCTCCGCGGCGAGTTGGTTGGCAATCGTTAGCAATTCTTCGAGCGAATCCGACAGCACAACGACGCTGTCATGCTTCAGCGACCTTTCGATTGCGTCTCTGCGCCCCCGCATGGCGAGTTGTTTGTTCAGCTCGCCATAAACCAGTCGAACCAACTCAGGCGATGTCGTGAGCAGGAAGCATGAGCCTGGATCGTGTTCGGCCTGGGCGATCAAGTCGGCGGCGATGAACGCTGGCCGGGCGGTCTCATCAGCAATCACCAGCACCTCGCTGGGCCCAAGATAACCGTCGATGCCCACCCCGCCGGAGACGGCTCGCTTGGCAAGCTGCACATAGTCATTGCCCGGCCCAACGATCTTCTCGACCGCGGGAATCGAGGCCGTGCCGAAGGCCATCGCGGCGATTGCCGCCGCTCCGCCCGCGCGGTAAACATGCTTCAACCCCAGAAAATGACACGCCGCCAGAACCACATCACTGCGGCCATACCTGCTCGGCGGTGTGCAGACAATGACCCTGCTTACACCCGCCACAATCGCCGGCACAGCAAGGTGAATCAGGCTCGAAGGGTAAGAAGCCTTCCCCCCGGGAAAATAGCAACCGGCTGAGTCGATCGAGGTAAAGCGCATCCCAAGCCGCACACCCGGCCGAACCAGGTCCGGCGGATCAACGGGCATGATGTGCCGCTGATACTCCGTCAACTGCGCGATCGCACGCTTGATCGCGGAAGCGAGCGGGGGCGAAATGCGTGCGGCAGCCTCCGCCATCTCAGTCTCTTGAACGCAAATCTGGGTGGAATCAAACTGTTCGTCATCAAACTTTCGTGAGATCTCCACAATCGCCTCATCCCCACGCGCCGCCACATCCGCGATGGTGTCGCGGACAGATCTCTCCTTCTCTGCCAGCGACCCTCGCGCAAGCGCCAAGTCGACGGGGTTAAGCCGTAGCCGGCCCAGACGCTGATCGAGCGAGGCTCGATCGGTCGGGTTCTGCATGTTCAGTGTTGGGAGCATTCGCCTTTCTCACTGTCTTGAGTACATTTCGGCACACCTATGGTACGCGTGCTCGTCATCCATCAGCCGACCGGTGATTTTGAAAATCGCGCGCTCGTCGCCGCGCTTTCCAGCCTGCGGTCGCCGGGCCACGAACTGCACTGCGTCAAACTTCCACCGTCGGGAGCCATGCCTCAGTCAATAGCCAGGATCATGCGGCTCGACCGATCAGTAGGCTTCGAGGTCATCCACGCGATCGGACCGTCTTCGCTTTTAGCGGCATTACCCGTCGGATGCCAGCCGATCATTTACACGCCCCCCGCCGCCGACCCACTGAGGGGGTTGCGGCGGGTTCGGTGGATGGGCAAGGTGCGCCAAGTCACCGTGGCGGCACCCAGTCAGGCGGTGGCGCGCGAGCTGGTTCGCGCGGGTGTGGCGCGCGAGAGGATCCGGGTCGTCTTCCCGCCGTACACCCCGAACACCACTGGTGCGGTCAGCCGGTCGAACCTCGGTTTCACTGACGATGATCGAATTCTCCTCGCCGTCGGCGAATGCACGCGCCGTGCCGGGCACAAACTCACTGCGTGGGCCGCGGTCATCCTGTTCTGCTTCGATCCGCGCTATAAACTTCTCGTGGCCGGCGGACCCTATTCCGAAACGATTCGCCGTTTTGCCGCCGGCCTGAACCAAACAGGGTTTTGCACTTTCGCCCACGATGCGCTCGGTTACGTTCCAGCCGTTGAAGACTTGGTTCCGCTCGCCAACGTCGCCCTCTTCACACCCGCCGAAGCACACGGCCTGCTCGCGGCGCAGATTTGTCAGGCGGGCAATCTGCCGATCATCGCCTCTCCACACGACATGGTTTGCGAACTGCTTCACGCGCCGCGGATGACCATTTCACAGTCGCGGCGGGCCAAGATCATCGCGCAGGCCGTTTTTCAGCATTTTGACTCCAATCCCGCCGCCGCGAAGGCTCGCGGCACGAGTCTTCATCAGCCTATTCGTTCGGTGAGCCATTGGCTGACTTTGTACGACGACGTGATTGTAGGCCGGCAAGCTCACTTCGAGAGTGTTGCGATGGCACGCCAAAGCTGATGAGCCGCGATCGGCCGGCGGCGCGCTTGATTAAATGTGCTGGCGATCTCTTCAAACCGTCGCGAATACGGAAGCCGATCGCGCTTGCCGATATCCTTGCCGAGCAAATCGCGCAGTTCCGTGCGCTCTTCGATCGAAAGCTCTGGTGGGCTACTCGCCGCCTCGCCCAACCTGGGGAGTTTGCCGGCCTTGCGAGTGGTGAGCAGGTGCCGCCAGACTTCGGCCCGATCGGGCTTGGGATCGGGCAGATCGGCGATGTACTGTTCAAACAGCGACTCGAAGTGCGGGGTGTACGGCAGATCATCCGCCGTCCTGCCGACGCTTAGATAGACCTCGACAAGCCTGCTTCGCCGCACAGGTGCCCGCGGGACCACCCCCGGAAACAGCCCCGCCGCCGGGCGAGCGTCTTCCACTGCCGCGGCGGAGGTGGTTCGGTCGATGATCAGCATCACCACCCCAAACGCGTCGCGAATGGTCGCCCGAAACCCACGGCTCACCGGAACCGGCGGACTGACGAACGTGATGTTCAGCTTCTCCCGATCGGCATAAATCTGCCGGACGTCGTCCACAAGAAAATATGTAGCGTCGGTGGGTAAATCCGGATCGTCGTGTAACACAAGCTGCGACCCGCTCTGGCCGATCGAAAAGACGGCGAGGTTGCGATCCTCCCGTTCGAGCTTCAGCCCGAGCAAATCCCGATAATGCCGTACTGCCGCCGGCAGGGCACTGACTCGGAGGAGGATGCGATCAATCCCACGGAGCATGGTGCGTGGTTATGCCTTAAACGGAACTCGCCTCAAACGGAGCTCAATGTCTCGTGCTCAACACCGGCGCTTCCAGATATCGACGTTCAACCCGCAGTGGTTTGCGCCGGTTCCTCTTCCGTGAGTGCCGCCTGTTCCTTCTCGCTCGGCGAGTGGAAACCACCGAACATCACGAACGCGCCGCCTGTTAAGTTCCACAAGATCTGCACCAGCCGGATGCACATCGTCAGTGCGAATGCCTCTCCGATCGTCACGCCTCTGCTGCGCGTGAGTACAATCGCGAAAAACTCCATTACGCCCGCCCCCTGCGGGGAAATGGGGATCGAGCCACTCAGGACGATCACCGGGACGGCCACAAAATAGTACCACCACTCCAGAGGCAGGCTGAATGCCATGCCACACATCATCGCAGACACAACCACCGTTCCGTGTACTGGAAAAGTGAGCAGCAGCGCCGCCACGATCAGCCCCGGCCGGTGGCGATAAAGTTCCATCGTCTCCAGTGCCTTGCCGACCTGAGTTTGCATTGGTAAGCGACGGAGCAGAAACCCAAGCCCGGTCCATCGCCGGAGCCTGCCGGAGTAGAAGACCGCCAAACCCACAGCGCATGCCCCTAGAATCGCCATCGATCCCAGCGACACCTGCATGCACTTTCGCGTCGCCGGGTCATGTGCGTCGGTTGCGGTCAGCCATTGAAATGTCGCCATCGACCCGCCGAGGATGACCAATGCCACCAGGCCAATGATGCGGTCAATGATCACGCTCATCACGGCTCGCGTACGATGTGGCGTCTGCTTGGCAATGTACCACGCCTTGAGCACATCACCCCCGGTGCTGCCGGGCATGAAGCTGTTGTAGAAACAGCCGACCATGTTGAGCGCGAAAATGCGTCGAAAGGGCAGTTGAACTTCGATCGCCTTGAGCAGCCGTTGCCATCGAAGCGCGGTCAGCAGAAATACGACCGGAAAGATCCCGATGGCGATCCAGAGATATCGGGTCTGCGCCTGGGCAAACATGGTCCGTATGCCACGGTCAACCAGCGGGCTGGGCACCTTGAGGACAAACCCGCCGTCGACGTCGCTCGGCAGCACCCACCGCGGGCTTTCGCCCGAACCGCGATCGTTCGACGCCGCGACGAGTAGACGCCGAACCTGCGGCGATTTCGGGTCGGCGGTGAGGTCCAACCCCAGCAGATACATCGTGGTGCCGTCGGTGAGCTTGAGGGTCTTACGATCGGGTCGATAGACCAGATCCCGGCCCAGCACACTTCCGCCGCTGTTTTCGATGTAATCGAGCCGGGTCTCTGGCAGGATTTCATCCGGAGCACTGAGTTGTAACCGAACCTCGCGCGGGTAGGGGTTATCACTCACATTCACGGCAAGCACACGGTCGCGCAAAGAAATGTTGCTAAGGACAATGTAGATTCCCGCAACCGCGATCCCCCACCGCAGGACGAATTTGATCCACTTCTTTGCTGCCGGACTCATGCGTTGCGGGATTCTGCGAGCAAACCGCACGCGACGCAACCCGCGGTCTGTTTCTCACCTCTGCTCACCCCTGCAGCAAGACCGCACCCGAGATCGATGAAACCCGCGGCAGGGCGGTGATAACCAACCGGCAGGCCAGCTATTCACTTGTCAAAGAACACCCCCAATCTACCCCCCTGTTGCGCCAGCCGTGTGCGCAAAGCGCAGCGCTCATGAGAAAAACATGGTTGAAGAAAGGCCAGTTGCGTTTTTCCGTCAAGCTGTTTCGCATTCACTTTAGGGATACCAAATGGACCAGATTTTTGTGGCAAACCGCCGGGGGAAGCGTAGGATCAAGCTGGAGGCCTGGCTCACGATGAAGCGAAACAGTCCGTGGCGCGGCGTGTCGATGGTATTGTCTCTTTGCGTCTTTGCGACCCTGCGCAATCAACCGACGGCGCTCGCCGCCGACTGGTATGTGGCGCCGACGGGTCTGGATGCGAATAATGGGTCGCTCAATACTCCTTTCGCGACCATCACAAAAGCCGTCACCACCGCCGCCGCAGGCGACACGATCTTTCTCCGCGGTGGAACGTATAACGTCGCCAGCACCATCACCATCACCAAATCTGGTACGGCCTCGCTGCCATTGACGCTGCAGAATTATGCCAACGAGACGCCCGTGCTGAGTTACGGCGCGCAGGCGGTGGGCAGCAGCAGTCGAGGAATCGTGTTGCGCGGGGACCACTGGCGCATGAAAGGGTTTACCATTCAATATGCCGGCGACAACGGCCTGCTGGTGGCCGGTTCAAACAATGTGATCGACCGGTTGGTCGCACGACAGAACAACGACTCGGGTTTTGCCATCCAGAGCGTCAACAACAGCCGTCCTTCCAACAATCTCATTATTAACAGCGACTCATATGGCAATTACGACAATCAGGGAACCAGTTATGGCGAAAATGCCGACGGCTTTGCGGTGAAGTTTCGCGGGCTGGGCACGGGTAATGTACTGCGCGGCAACCGCGCCTGGAACAATTCCGATGACGGATACGACTTCTGGCAAGCCGAAAGCGGCGTGACCGTGGAAAACTGCTGGGCGTTTCACAATGGCCGCTCCTCGCTCTTTCAGGGCATCGGCACTTTTAACGGAGACGGCAACGGCTTCAAACTCGGCCACGACAGCGGGACGCATGTGCTGGCCAACACCATCACCTGGGGCCACCCGACCCACGGCATCGATGTCAACGGAAACGCCACTCAACTAGAAGGCACCCCCCCGCTGATCGCGCACGGCGTGCAGATTTACAACAATACAGGATTCAACAACGCCGGCGATGACTTCTACTTCGATGAAAACCCGACCACAGCCACCCCGGCCACGAGCCATGTGTTGCGGAACAACGTTTCCATTCGTGTGTCGGGCAACTCACTGCTTAGCAACGTGACCGTTATCGCAGGCAACACCGCCGACCACAATACATGGAACGGCGTGCCGCTTGCGGCTAGCAGCTTTCATTCCCTGCTCGACCCGTTGACCGCACAAGGCATCTATAACCCTGCAACAGACCGCACCGGTGCAACCACGGCAGTCCACGCCACCGGCCCGGCAACCGGACCAAGGCAGGCTGACGGCAGCCTGCCCGTGCTGCCATTTCTCAGGCCAAAGTGGGGCACAAACCTCGTCAACTCCGGAACCAACGTCGGCTACAGTTTCGCATATGGCGCGCCCGATCTCGGTGCGTATGAAGCAGCGTTTCCCGGCGACACGAACTGGGACGGGCAGGTCAATCTGGACGATTTCACCGCGCTGGCGGCGGGGTTTGGGAATCCATCGAATATCGCCTCGGGCGACTTCGACTTCGACGGCGTGACGACGCTGAACGATTTCACGATTCTCGCGTCGAATTTCGGCCTCAGCGTGCCCGCCCCACTCCTACGAAGCGCGCTCCCCGAGCCAGTGTTGGCGCCGGGTGTGATGATCGCCGTGGCATTGCTCCAGCGGCGCGGCAGATAAGATCGCGCGAGCGCACGCCCTACCGCATGACCCACTGCACCGCTGTCTCTGCGGCGTTGATTTCATCCTCGCCCGGATACACCTCGTCGCCGCGAATGTGGTAGTTAAGCTGCAGGGTTTTGCGGAGGATAAAAGTCTTGTCGGCCGCCTTGATTTCTGCAATTTCGCCGGAAAGACCTTCGACGAAAATGCTGAATCGACCTTTGCGTAGCTGCGTTTCCGGCCAGATCGCCACGCCGTCCTTCGCCTGCTCCTCGCCGACGAGAAGCGTGCCGGCGGTTTTGTAAAACGGTTCGAGAAAGGTCTTCTTTTCGCGTTCTTTAATCTTGTCAAAGACGATGCTTGGGACGCGCTGATCGCTTCGCAGCACTGTGCCATCGGGGGTGAGCATCTCAAACGACGGCAGGAATGACTGCTCGCGGTCGGTGGCGTTGGTGACGGTGTAGGTGAGGTACCAATATGCCTGGGGATTGGTCATTCCCGCGACTTCCACCACGATCCGCTGGGGTACGCCGTGAGTAAATCCAAGCTCCCAACTCGCAGGCACGAGCGCTGGTTTTGGATATCCGGCATCCACCGACGCCGACTGATTTGGTGCTTGTTCGTCAGCGAAGGCGCGTGCGTTATCGGACGAGCCGATCCAGCCCGCCAGAGCCAATGCCCCCGCGGCGAGGGTAAGCGGAAGTTTATGCATGATGGACAAGCTCCAATTCGGTGAGAATCTGGGTGTAAATCTCGTTATTATTTGCCCTTCCCGGGCCTTGGGGTATTTTGGGGCAAGTATGTCTGCGCTGTCAAACTTGTTTCGCGCGCGCGACGTTCGCCCGCCGGTCTACCGGGCCGTGCTGCGCCACGAGATCGAGCAGGCCATGCGCCTGATCGTCGGCAACCACCGCGGGCCTGCCAGCGACGAGCAAGTTTTGGATTTCCTCTCGTTCGCCCTCGGCAGGGGCATCGATGTCGCTGCAACATGGGTTGCAGAGGTCGGTGGAAAGATCGAATGGGCGCTCCTTCCCGTGGTTAGCCCGGGCAGAACCATGCTGCTTTTTACGCCCGCGGCGCCTCCCCGGCGGGATTGCCTGGGGACGATCGCCGGGCTGAGCGACGCCGTCAGCGTGCATTTTGCCAGCCGGGGCGTGCAGCTATCACAAATGCTCATCGACCCAAAGGCAACAGCACTCATTACGGCCTACCTCGCCTGCGGGTTCGTCCGGCTGGCCGAGTTGTATTACCTTCAGACCGACATTCGAGGCAACGAGCCGATGCCCGCACTGCCGCCGGGATGGGCCGTTTCGACTTACAGCGCTGAAGCTCACGCGGCGTTCGGTGAGGCGATTCTGGCGAGTTATCAGGGCAGCCAGGATTGTCCGTCCTTGAACGGGGTACGCGATGTGGAAGACGTCATCGCAGGGCACAAGGCCGCCGGGGACTTTGATCCCCGGCTTTGGTTTTTGCTGAGGGAAAGCGGAAAAACGTTGGGAACGCTGCTGCTCAACCGCTCTCCTGGCAATAACTCGGTTGAACTGGTCTATCTCGGAGTCGCCCCCGAGGCGCGTGGCCGGGGCGTGGGGGATTTTCTGATGGAGTGGGCCAGGGGCGTCTCCGGGCTGGAGGCCCGCAAGCATCTCTCGCTCGCGGTCGATTCGGGGAACCAGCCGGCACTTCGCTTGTATTACCGGCACGGGTTGATGCGAATCGGCTCTCGGGTGGCGATGGTTCGTGATTTGCGGGTATTGCAAGAGCCGGCGGCTGCGGAATCGGCCCCAGCTTTGGCCAACTACCCCCCCGCTGCGGAATGACCACCAGGCGAGCGGCACGGCCCTCGGGGGGCCAAAATTTCTAATATTTTTTACACTCCACAACTAATCCACACGCCCGATAAAAGCGTGTACGGGTCGTTGATATCAGTATTTTTTGGTTGAATCCCGCAATCCCCGCCTGTTGCCCGTTCGTTGTGAACGGAAAATCCCATAAACAAGGCCTTGTCAGTATAGAAAACGTGACTATCTTCGGAAGCACATTCAGGGATGAATAGAACCGTGTGAGCATAAGGCAAAGATTCGCCGGGTGCCAAAAACCAGTTGGCCGGGCGACAGATCTCCCTCGGAAGCCACGCTGCTCACGGCAAAGATCACTCAATCGATCACATCGCACGGAAGCGAACCCTTCAAGGATGAAGAGGCGGGTCTGACCCACCCGCTTTGAGGCAAGACGTCTCAGCCCGCCCGGGGAAAATGTTCGGGCGCGCGGAAGTCTGGTCGTGCCTGAGGCAAGCCGTTTTGCCTTGGCCGAAGGGCCCCGTTGCGCACGAGGGTGGGCCGAAAGCGTTGCCGCAGCACCGAAGGCATGTGGAGGTTGCCTCGGAGCAGTCTGCGAAGCGCCAGGCAGACCGTCGTCTTTTCAGGGAAGGCGGCACGCGAAGTCTGCCTGTGACAGGGAACGGAAGGAAACGGAAAAGGAGATCCTCGTGAGCTGCATTAGCGCACACGACCCACAGCTCGTGCGATTGGCAGATGCCATCGCCCAACGCGTTGGAGCACAACGCTTCAATGTCTGGTTCACCAATTCAACCAAACTCGATTTAAAGCAGGACGAACTGGAGATATCCGTCCCGAATGACTTCATCAGCGACTGGATCGACAAGCACTACACCCGCCCGATCCAGGAGGCGGCCAACGAAGTGCTGGGGCAGGAACTTTGCGTACGATTCTCCGTCGTACCGCAGTTGTTCGATACGGAGTCTGAGAACGATAACAGCGCACCGGTCGCGGCTCGCGCGAACGGCGGCTCTCGTGCCCTGGTAGGCGCGAAATCGCCCGCGGTGGTGATGAAGAGTGGTACACACCGCCCGCCGATGTCGGCGAGTCGCCCTGCCGAGACACTTCGCCCGACCTTGCGCCCCAACGCGCGCCCGGCGTCGGAGCAGGATCGCGAGAGCATCGTCAACAACTATTCCAGCCGGGCACGGCTTCGGCATGACCTCGACAGCTACATTGTCGGCCACGGCAACCAGCTTGCATTCAACGCCGCAGTCTTTGTTTCGGAGTATCCCGGCGCGCAATACAACCCGCTTTTTGTGCACGGCTCGTGCGGGCTGGGCAAGTCGCACCTGCTGCAGGGACTGTGCAAGCGATTCATCGAACTGCATCCCACCAAGCGCTGGATGTATCTCACCGGCGAAGAATTCACCAACGAGTTTTTGACCGCGTTGCGCAACAGCCGGGTGGATGCGTTCCGCAGGAAGATGCGCGATCTGGAATTGCTGGTGATCGACGATGTTCACTTCATGGCAGGCAAGACCGCGACGCAGGAGGAGTTCCTGCACACGTTTAATGCCATCGAAGCCATGGGAAAACAGGTGGTCCTGGCCAGCGATAATCACCCGAAACTGATCGAACGCTTCGGCGAATCGCTTGTCAACCGGTTCATGAGCGGCATGGTGGTGCGCGTCGACCCCCCGAACTTCGCGATGCGCTGCGACATTCTGAAGCAAATGAGCCACCGCGGGGGGTTTAAGGTTTGCGAAGACGTCATCACATGGATCGCCCGCCGGGTCACACAAAATGTCCGCGAACTTGAAGGCTCACTCACCAAGGTCAACGCACACATGCAGATGTCCGGGCAGAAGCAGGCCTCTCTGCAGCTTGCGCAGGAAGCGCTTGGTGATCTTGACAGGCTCATGGTGCAACCCGTGCGCCCCGACAACATCCTACTAAGCGTCTGTCACTACTTCGGCCTGGATCACAAGGATCTCATGTCCGGCCGACGGCAGCGGACCATTTCGCTCGCCCGGAGTGTTGCGATGTTCCTCGTGCGCAAGACCGCCAAACTCAGCTTCCCGGAAATCGGCATGAGAATGGGTAAGCGAAATCACAGCACAGTCATCAGTGCGTGCAGGCGAATCGAGCGTGCCGTGCTCAAAAATGAGATGCTCGCATGGACGAGCAACATCGGTGAGCGATCCGAAGAAGCTCAGGAATTGATCCAGCGGCTGGAAGACGCCGCGCGGGCGCTGAACTGACGTATCAGATTGCGCGTCGGTAAACTGTAAAGACCAAATCAGCAGCTACCTTAAAAAGGTGCTGCTGATTCTCTTTTCCCTGGTTTGCGAAACGTCGGCGCGTACCGCCACTTCTTCGATGTCGTGTAAACGTCACATCAGACAACCACCGTACAGATCACTTTTCGCCGTCGGGGGCGCGTGTCGAAGTCGATCAAGGCTACCTGTTGCCACTCTCCTGTGAGCAGCTTTCCGCTTCCAAATGGGATGCAGATTCCGGTTCCGAGGACCGTCGAGCGTAAATGGCTGTGCCCGTTATCGTCGTTCCATGTGGCTTCGTGCTGGTAAGGCATATCGTCCGGGATGAGCCGCTGCAGGAGGTTGGGCAGGTCGTGCTTGACGAGTCCCGGTTCAAACTCAAGCGTTGTCACCGCCGCCGTTGAGCCATTGACGAAGATGTGGACCAATCCCTCACCCCGTTCGGTCCGAAGTTGCTCTGCGATCTGCGGCGAAAGGTTAACGATCTCGCCGTTTCCTTCCGTGGAAATATCGATGATGAAACGTCTCATTAGAATTACAATCAGAGCATGATTACCCGATGGGCACAAGGCGCAGCACTGCTGCTGGTTGTCGCGAATTTTTGTTCGGGGGCTGTCCCTGAGGGCAAATATGCGCGGCAACTGCAGACGGAGTGCCGGGAGTTGATTGCCGATGCGGTGAGTCGGCCCTACGGAATCGCCTGGGGCGAGGCACCGGCGGTCGTTCGCGGCGGCACTGCGGCGCGACCGGTGGTGATGAGCCATTCGGCCTCGCCGGCCGCGGGGTTGATTTTGCTTCTCGCGGGCGAACTTCTGAACGAGCAGTCGTTGAAAGACGCCGCTGCCAGGTCGGCGGCGGGCGTTGTTGCGGCGCAGTCGCCGAGCGGAATGATCGCGCCAATCGCCCTCTTCGGTCATTCACCCGACGCCCACAACATCGACACCCCATTCCCCGACCGCAGCAGCACCGCCGCGGGAATGGGCCTCATCCTGGCTGTGCTTGAATCGCAGCCGACGCAGGACCCCGAATTGGTTAAGGCAGTCGAGGCTGCTTCAAAGTGGCTGAGGGAACAGCAAATCTCCCCTGAAGGCGGCTGGGCACGGGCCGAAGCCGACGGGTCTCAATCGGTGCGACTCGATGAGTCTGACTATCGAAATTGCACGATTGTGAAGTTGTTGGAGGCTGCTGTCCTGAATTCAGACTCGGCCCGCACCGCCGCTGGGCTGGCGCTGCAGCATCTGCGTCGCTTGCAGTTGAACGATGTCAGCGACCTTCTCCCGACCGCGCAACTCTGGACGACGCAGTACGACTTCGAGGGCGTTCCAATGTCGAAGGATGATCGCCCCGCTGTCGACTTTCTCGCGTCACGATACGCCCTTCAAGCGATGCTCGCCGGGGCGGTGGTGCTGCAGGAACGAGGTAGCGTCGCTGAACTAACCCGCGTTGCTCAACGCATCGAGCAACTCCGCCGGCCCGATGGCAATTGGGGGCATTTTGAAACAAGTCGCGGCACCAATGACGTGGGTGGCGCGGGGGCCGATTTCGGCCTTCCCAACGTGCTAAGATCGGCTGCGGCGATGAAGAATCTTGGGCCGGATCGATATCTGCAGTTGCTGAATCGCGGGTGGCGGGTGAATGCTCAGCTGGCCGCCACGGTGGTTGGGTTAACCGACGACCCCTTGTCGCTCAGTTGGCCGGTCGCTCGCTCGGAGGTGGCCGGTTACATCGAAAGACGCGCGTCGGAGTGGAAAACACTCGACTCCCCCCCGCCGGTGCAATTGCAACAGCGTACCGCCCGTCTGTGGCTATTGCTGCAGCGGGCGAAGCTGGAGCAGATGCAATGACCCGCTAACGATTCGCAGCAGGTAGTGTCTAATTCATTGCCGATTCTCACGTTGCGCCAAGTCGGCTTTCTTGCGACACCGTGTCGCGTGGGTTAGATTTACCCGGCAGCAACAACTCGATTTCATCTCTAAAACGAGGCTTGGATCATGCGAAAATTCTTTGGCGCTCTGGCGATCGGCCTGGCAGCTTTTGCCCTGCCGGCTTCGGCTCTGGCTCAAGACATTCTGGTGGGCCATTACGGCTCGCTGACTGGCTCGGAAGCGACCTTTGGCCAGTCGACCAGCAACGGCATCAAGCTGGCAATTAGTGAGATAAACGGGGCCGGGGGCATCAATGGAAAGATGGTCAAGCTGGTTGAGTACGACACCAAGGGCGATGCGCGCGAAGCAGGTGCTGTCGTCACCCGGCTGGTCACCGCTGACAAGGTGAGCATCGTGCTTGGCGAGGTGGCCAGTTCGCTCTCGCTGGCGGGTGCACCGGTTTGCCAGTCGAACCAGGTGCCGATGATCAGCCCCTCCAGCACCAACCCGCGGGTGACGCTGGTGGGCGACTATATCTTCCGCGTGTGTTTCATTGATGAGTTTCAGGGCTACGTTGCGGCGAAGTTTGCCACCGAATCGAAGAAGGCGAAACGCATCGCGATTCTGCAGGACCAGGCCTCAGCCTATTCGGTTGGACTCGCCGACTTTTTTCAGAAATACCTTCAACAGTTCGGCGGGGACGTAACAACTCGCCAGAGCTACAACGCCGGCGATCAAGATTTCACCGCCCGCCTTACCGCCATCCGCGGCACCAATCCCGACATGATTTATGTCCCGGGCTACTACACCGACGTGGCCAACATCGCGATTCAGGCCCGGAAGCTTGGCATTAACGTTCCCCTGCTGGGCGGCGACGGCTGGGACTCGGCCAAGCTCACCGAAATCGGTGGTAAGTCGATCGAAGGCAGCTTTTTCTCCAATCATGCCGCTCCCGATGAACCTGCCATGGTCGATTTCTCCGCCAAGTATCGAGATGAGTACGGCGCCGACCCCGATGCGCTGGCTGCATTGGGCTACGATGCGGCGATGGTCGCATTTGACGCCATCAAGCGCGCTAAATCGCATACTGGCCCGGCGATTCGAGACGCTTTGAAGGAGACCAAGCTGCAGGGTGTGACGGGCATGATTGCCTTTGATGGCGATCGCAACACCACCAAGGACGCGGTGATGGTCGAGGTGAAAGACGGCAAGCTGGTGATGGCCGAGCGCATCAAACCCTCAAACTGATAGCACTGATGACGGACGCCTGAAGTTTGTTTGTGTCAATCGCGAAGTCACGTGGCCGATTTCCTGCAGACCCTCATCATCGCCATCACACTCGGCAGCCTCTACGCGCTGATTGCGCTTGGCTATACGATGGTGTACGGCGTCTTGAAGCTCATCAACTTCGCACATAGCGACGTAGTGGTGCTGGGTGCCTGGTTGAGCATGACGGTGGCGGTCTTCTTATTGCCGCGCATCGGTGTGACCGGCGCGACGTGGTGGGCAGGCGGACTGGTGCTGATACTGGCGATGCTCTTGTGCGGAGCAATCGGCTTTGCAATCGAGCGACTGGCATACAAGCCCATCCGAGGAGCGCCACGTCTCAATGCGCTGATTACTGCCATCGGGGTGTCGCTGTTTCTTCAGAATTTCGGCCAACTCCAGTTCACGCTCATACCAAATGAACGAGTTGTCGCTTCCGGAGCGTTGCAGGAGCGTGGGCAAGACCCGAGGACCATCCGGCTGGCCGAAACGGTGTCGATCGAGAGCGAGCAAAAGTACGCGGTGCGGCTGTTTAAGAATTCAGCTCCTGAAGGTGCGACGCCGCAGACGCGCAACATCGTTGCCGCGGCCGGTACATATGAAGCGGGGCGCGATATCGCAATCGACGGGGGCGTCGGGCGGGCCGACACGCGCGATGCGCGGTATGAGATCGTCCGAATCGCCGCCGGGGCACCGCTGAAGCTGCCGTTTGGGGCAATGCCCGCGGGGATGCCGGTTCTCTTTAACGATCGCCCCGTGTGGGAGCATGTTTTCGTATCGGAAACCGAACATGGTCGGCTGGAGAAACCCGTGCGAATCACGCTGCTCGACCTGACCATCGTCGGCACCGCGGTCGCGCTTCTAGTTGGGCTTCAGATACTCGTGTTTAACACACGGGTCGGCACAGCGATGCGCGCAGTCAGCTATAATATGGAAACAGCGGCGCTAATGGGCATCCCGGTTGACCGGATCGTCAGCATGACTTTTGTGCTGGGTGCCGCACTGGCAGCGGCGGCGGGGTTCTTATTTGCCGTTAAGTACACGCAGATTCAACAGCCGGCACACGCCACTTGGGTCCTGCTCGGCCTGAAAGCGTTTGTCGCGGCGGTGGTGGGTGGCATCGGCAACATCCGCGGGGCCACGCTCGGCGGGTTTCTCATCGCTTTTATCGAACAATTTGGCGCTTACGCTGGTCTGCAGGTCGGCTGGGCAAATGCTTCTGCGTACACCGACGTTTTTGTGTTCGTCCTGCTCATTGTTGTTTTGCTGGTTAAGCCGACAGGCATTTTCGGAACCACTGTTCGAGAGAAAGTGTAGCCCAGCGGGCCGGGGTCCCTGGTTCATACGGATATGCAGACACTGGATTACGCAATCCCAGGCACGCGACCAACTCAACCCGGATGGGTGACGTTTGTCCCGCCGCTGGCTGTTCTGATGCTGGCGTTGTTGATGCATTACTGTGTGCCTTTTCTTGGCGCATACGCAGAGCGCATCATGACCGATATGGCGATCGCGATGATCGCGGCGATGTCGCTCACGATTGTGAATGGGTTTACGGGCCAGTTTTCCATCGGCCACGCCGCGTTTATGGCGCTCGGCGGCTACACGGCAGCCTGGTGCAGCTACTACTTTTGCCTGCGTTACTGGGGCCAGACCGCGGTCGTCCCGGGGACCCTCTTCGGCACGCACCAACTCATCCTGCTTTGCTGCGCGCTGATCGGTGGCGCAGTCGCTGCGGGGGCTGGCTGGGTGGTCGGGCTGCCATCGCTGCGGCTGCGCGGCGACTATCTTGCGATTGTCACGCTCGGCTTTGGGGAGATTCTCCGGGTTCTGTTTCAACAAACTAACAGCCAGGCGCTTTCCAAGCCCGAGTTAGCCAACCGGCCGCTGTTCGGGAGCGACCCAACCAACCCCGGATGGGTCTTCCCACCGGGCGTCGGCGGGTCGCTTGGTTTTACAGACATCCCGAAATCAACCAATCTCTTCCTGTGCTATCTGCTGGTCGGGCTGACGTTTCTGTTCGCCTATCGCCTGAAGTTTAGCAGCCTTGGCCGGGCACTGCTGAGCATCCGCGAGGACGAGATTGCCGCAGAGGCGATGGGCGTGAACGTCACGCGGCTTAAGGTGCGCGCGTTCATGTTTGCCGCGTTTTTCGCCGGCATCGCAGGAACGCTCTATGCGCATCAGTCGGGCACTACGCTTCGCCCGATCGATTCCGGCTTCATTCGCAGCTTCGATATTGTGATTATGGTGGTACTGGGCGGGCTAGGCTCTATCAGCGGCGCGTTACTGGCAGCGGTGATCATCACCGGCGTGACGGCGGCGTTGCTGGGGCTGACTGACTACGGCCTACTCCCCTACCGCATGCCCGTTTTTGCGCTGGTCCTGATTTTGATGATGATTTTCCGCCCAAAGGGACTCTTCGGCGTGCACGAAATCTGGGATTATCTCCCACAGTTCGGCAGAAAGGGGGCGAAATGAGCTTTCTGCTGGATGTCCAACGCATCGGCATCAGCTTTGGGGGCCTGAAGGCCGTGCAGGATTTCACGCTGCAAATCGCTCATGGCGCGCTGCACGGGCTAATCGGCCCGAACGGTGCCGGAAAAACAACCGTGTTCAACCTCCTCACAGGCGTTTACCTGCCGCAAACGGGGTCGATCCACCTCGGTGGCGTGTCGCTGATGGGCCGCAAGCCCTTCCAAATCGCCGCTGCGGGGCTGAGCCGTACATTTCAGAACATCAGGCTCTTTGGAGAGCTGAGTGTGCTGGATAACGTGCGCATTGCGTGTCACCTCCGCGGGCGGCATTCGCTCACCGCAACGGTACTGCGAACCAGTTTTTACCGCCGGCAGGAGGCCGCAATCGAAGAACGGGCTATGACGCTTCTCTCGATCTTTGACTTGGGCGACCTTGCTCATGAGCAGGCGCGAAATCTCAGCTACGGCGATCAGCGCCGTCTGGAGATCGTTCGAGCGCTGGCGACCGTGCCAAAACTCATCCTGCTTGACGAGCCCGCCGCCGGCATGAACCCCGCGGAGAAGATCGAGCTTGCCAAATCCATCGAGCAAATTCGCAAACAGTTCAATCTTACGGTCTTGCTGATTGAGCACGATATGAGTCTCGTGATGGACATTTGCGAACGTATCACCGTGCTGGACTATGGGCAGATCATCGCCGAAGGGACCCCCGGCGAGATACAATCGAACCCCAAGGTGATCGAAGCGTATCTGGGAGAAGTCGTTACTGAGTCGTAAGCGAGAGCGCGCATGTTATTAAATGTGACCAATCTCGATGTGTCCTACGGCGCAGTGAAGGCGTTGCACGGGTTGTCGCTGGAGGTTGATGAAGGAGAAATCGTCACGCTCATCGGCTGTAACGGTGCGGGCAAGTCAACCACGCTGCGCGCCGTAAGCGGCATGCTCCGCCCGCGCGGCGGCAGCATCGCCTTTGAAGGACAGAATGTGACCGGAATCGCCTCGCATAAACTGGTGGAGCGAGGGCTTTCGCATGTGCCGGAGGGGCGGGGCATTTTTGCCAATCTGACGGTTGCGGAGAACCTCGCACTCGGGGCGTACGCCAGAAAAGACCGCCAATCGCTGGCCGATGACCACGAACGTGCCCTTGTACTCTTCCCGCGGGTGAAGGAGCGGCTGAAACAACTCGCGGGCACCCTCTCCGGCGGCGAACAGCAGATGCTCGCCATTGCCCGCGCGCTGCTCGCACGCCCGAAACTGCTCCTGCTCGACGAACCGTCGCTCGGCCTTGCCCCTCAACTGGTGCAACTCATTTTCTCGATCATTCGCGAGATCAACAAGCAGGGAACCACCATTCTTCTCGTCGAGCAAAATGCGCACATGGCACTGGCTGTGGCAAACAGGGCCTATGTGCTGCAGTCGGGCGAAATCATCAAGTCCGGCCCGGCGAAGCAACTCCTTGATGATCCTGATGTGAAGCGAGCATACTTAGGCGCATGAACGGCGGCCGTGCTTCCAAAAAGTGCGGAATGATGGCCGGGGCTGTAACACCCGATCCATCACTCCGCAGTTGTCGTAAACACAGATTCTTATTGAACTTAACGAGAATCAGTCCGCCGGCTTGAGCAGGCTGGGCAATGTCGTCGGGGGCTGATTTCCACGCTTCAAAGGCATGGGAACCACAGTGACGTCACCAAACTGTTCCAGTTGTTCCTTCACCTGATCTGCCGGCGCGACCACGATGATGGTCATCCTGGCGTCATCGACATATCGACTCATCAACTCCCGCACCTGCGCCGCAGTGACGGCGTCAATCTTCTGCGGGTAAACGTCGTAATAGTCCAGCGGATAACTGTTGAGCTCGACATCCACCCGACGCGCCGTTTGCTGGCCGATGGTCTGCGTCTCCAGGGCCAGCCCGCCGGTGATGCGGCTTTGGTTTTCGTTCAGTTCCTGATCGTCAACCTCCGCCGACTTAAGATCGGTGAACACCTTGAACATCGCCTCGATCGACGCCCCGGTGGTGTCGGGGTTGGTGTCCGTCGAGCCGATGAACGAACCCAAATGCCGCTGCGGGCGAAACACGCCGGTGACGCCATAGCTCAGGCCCTTCTCGGCCCGCACATACTTGTTCAGCCGCGATTCGATCCCGTCCGACAAGATCCGGTTTGTGATCGACCCGGCAAACTTATCATCGCTACGAATGGTATACGCCGGAATTGCCATGCGAATGTTTGCCTGCTTACCCTCGGCATTATCAACCAGAATGATTCTGCGCGCCTGCGGCGCCGGCGGTAGGGTGTAATCGGCGGCGGGCGGGGTGCCAGGGTTGATTGCCGCAGTGAGTTCTTCAGCGAGCGACTGCGCCTTTTCCCTCGTGACATCGCCGCTGATGACGAGAAATGCGCCTTCCTTGCGAAGCACCTGCGCGATGTAACTCTTGCAGTCATCAAGAGTAATCGCGTCGAGCGATGCCGCCGTCTCGACACGGCCCGCCGGGGCGGGGGCATACATGGCGACGGCCAGTTCGCGCTCGGCTACCGACTGCGGATCGGCCAGCCCCTGCAGCAAACCGGTCTTGGCCTGCTGGCGAAGCTTCACAAACTCATCTTCCGGAAATGCCGCCGACTGAAGCAGTTCTCGAGCGCGAAGGAATGAATGGGCCAATTGGTCGCTGGTGCACGATGCCGCGAGCGTCGTCGTATCGCCGCCGTCGCTCAGTTCCAGCGAGATGCCGCGCGATTCGAGGTCTTCATTCAACATTGCGAAAGGCGTGTCGGTTGTGCCCCTGCGGACCATCGCAGTCGCGAGCGAACCCAGGCCTTCTTTACCCACCGCTTCGGAATCGCTTCCACCCCGGAAGATAAGCCTCCAGCTAACGAGGGGCAGGCGGTCGTCAGAAACGACAATGACCTTGACGCCGTTAACATTGAATTCGTCACCCTTCTTAAACTTAACGACGGGCGCGGCGTCGCTCCGCGGGGGTTCGGTCGGGTAGTCTGCTGGGAAGGTGACGGCGCGTGGCTCGACAACCTCACCGCTATCCACGACCTCGGCGGCCTTCATTCCCTCGGCTTTATCCGCCTCCTTTTTTGCGCGGAAACCGAGCGGATCGGGCATGTAGTAAAGTACGGTCATGGATTCCGGCTTGAGATATTGGCGGGCGACATCCAGCAGTTGCTGCGTGGTGAGGGCTTCAAGTTGGGCCACTTCCTGATTGGCCAGTGCCGCGTCACCGCCGAACACTTCGGCCTCGCCGAGTGCGCCGGCGATGCTTGGTGCCGTTTCTGCCCGCTGGATGTACTCGGTGCGCATCTGCGTTCGGACGCGTTCGAGTTCCTCCGGCGTGACGCCAGTTGCAACCACCTCCTGCAAGGCTTTGCTGATCGCCTCTTCCGCCGATTTAGGGTTCTTCCCCGGAATAACCGCCGCGAAGACTGCCAGCATGCCGTGGTCCTGCAACTGCTGGCTGAATGCCGCGAGTTGGACACACATCGGGTCGGCGCTATCGACCAGGAGCTTGTTGAGCCGGCTCGCGCGTCCGCCGCCTAGAATGCGCGAGAGTGCGGTCAGCGCAACATGATCTTCTGACTCATATGAAGGCGTCTTGAACCCCATCACCAGTGTGGGCACCGGAACCGTGCGCTTGAACACCTCCAGCTTTCGCGCCTCGGTTTGCGCAGGCTCCGTGGGGATCGCCCGCTGCACATCGGGCCCGCTGGGAATCCACGCGAAAAACTTCTGCACCAGGGCACGCGTCTCGGGCAGGTTGAAGTCGCCCGAGATAACCAGGCACGCATTGTTCGGTACATAATATGTGTTCCAGAATGCCTGCAGTTCGCTCACGCTCGACTGGCGCAGCTGGTCCATATCGCCGATGGTTGGCCAGCGGTAGCTGTGCGCGTGGAATGCGGTCTTGAGAAAGTCGCCCAGAATCGGACCGTAGGGATTATTGGCGTATCGCAAGCGCCATTCCTCAGCCACGACGTTGCGTTCGGTGGCGAAGACCTCCTTGTTCACCTTGAAACTCGCCATGCGATCGGCCTCGAGCCAGAGTGCCATGGGAAGTTGGTTGGACGGAATCTCCTGGACATAAGTCGTCTGGTCAAACGAAGTGAACGCGTTGCTATTGCCACCCACGATGCCGATGAGCTTCATGTGCATTTCGCTTGGCACATGCTTGCTCCCGCGGAACATCATGTGCTCGAACATGTGCGCAAATCCCTGGCGCTCGGGGTTTTCATCGCGACTACCGACGTGATACATGACGCGCACATGTACCACCGGCGCGTTATCGAGCGGGGCATAAATGACTCGCAGGCCGTTCGGAAGCGTTTCCTTCTCGTAAGTGAGCGGCTTAATCACAGGCGGCTTGGCGACCGCGGGCGACTCGGCGGGCTGTTCTGCGAACACCGGGGCCGGTGTGAAAAACGGCAACAGCACCACCGCGACACAGACAATGAGCAATCGATTTCGCATCCGTGGGGTCTCCATGGGGTATTCAGGGAAAAGCTTGAATCGCCTGCCTTTGTTGGACAGACAAACTCATTCAAACGACCACTGATAATACTCGCCCGCAGGCGTGAATACGAACATCGCCCAGCAGTTGCAGATTTTGCGAAAATAGAGCAATTGGAACGCCTGAGTGATCGACCAGATTCAATTTTCACCCGCGCCAAGACGGGCGGGCTGGGTTCGCGAGAATCTTCGGCTGTTCTCCCCGGGTCAGGTCGGCTGGAGCCGGTTGAGGGCCTATCTTGCGCCCCAACTTCGAAGCCTCGACGGCCTGCGCATCCTACATGTGAGCGATCTGCACCTCGGCCAGTTCTGGTTCACCGCTTACGACCAGCTTCTACAAGAAACAGCCTCAAAGCGGTTCGACGTGATTGCGATCACCGGCGATCTCATTGACAAGCGGTGGAATCCCAACGCCCGCGTGCTGCGACATCTCGCGAAGTTCCTCGACGCCCTCACCGCCCCGCTGGGGGTTTATGTGATTCTCGGCAATCACGACGGCGACCTGCTGGCCCCTTACGTCACTGGATCGAAGGCTACCCTGCTGCACCCGGGAATCGCCCAAATCCCTCTTCAAGGTGCAACCATGGAGATAGTCGGCCTGCCCTGCGTGCATCGCACCGACCTGAAACCCCGACTACTCGGAAAGATCGGGGCGAAGGCGGCTGACACGCTCCGAATTCTGCTGAGTCATTACCCTGACCATGTATTGCGCACCTCGGCGCTGCAACCCGATCTCGTCCTGGCCGGTCACACCCACGGCGGGCAGGTTTGCATGCCCTCAGGCAGGCCGATCATCACGCACGATCGGCTTCCAAAGAAAATGGCTTGCGGCGTGCATCGGATTGAAAATGGATGGTTGGTCGTTTCGCGCGGGGTGGGGTTTGCAACCTACCCGATTCGTCTCTTCGCCCCGCCGGAGGTGAGTGAGATCCAATTCGTGTGCGGCACGGCCAGAGCTGGCGCGAATCAATCAACCACGAAAGACGATGACGTAAACCAGGATCACAACCGCATTGAACGCGGTCACAATCGCGACTTTGCCGAGTAGGTCGCGTGTGTCGAGGGGCAAGGATGCAAATGGCTTGTTCAGCAACTCCAGCGCGCCAACCAGCATCCCTGGCTTGCCGCCCCCCAGAGAGCTCGCGTCGGCGGGCTTCGGGGCCGGAGGCGCTGCGTTGGCGGGATCAAGAGAGGCCATCAACTCCGCTTCAAGGCTGGCCGCTGCCGCCGGATCAACCGGTGCGCCTTCAACGCCGCCCGCAAGTGCCTCGCTCAGTTCGCCTTCGAGCGCGCTATGGGCGGTGCCCTCAGGTTGTGGAGCAACGCCGTCAAAATGCCCGTGCAACTCCATCGAGTCGGCTTGAGGTGCCGGGTCGGTGGTCGATGCCTCGCTGGTCAACTCGTTAAACAGCGCATCTAGCTGGCCTTGCGCCGGTTCGACTTCAACCGCTGCCGGTTGCTCCGTCTCCGGTTGTGACACACCTTGCTGAGCATCGGGTGCCACCACGTTGTCAGCAATTGAGGTCTTCTCGGGTGATTGATCAGCCGACGGTGCAACTGGCTCGGTGGGCGGCTCAGTATCGATGGTGACAGCTTCTCCCGACGGCGAGACTCCAACTCCGACATCAACCGCGGCGGCTGGTGGCTCTGGCAATACCGGCGACGCAACCGCATCACCGACTGCGTCCGCAATCCCGGCAGGTGCCGGCGGAGGCTCCTTCGCAGGTTCTTCCGACTCGGCCTCGGCCAGCAGGCGGTCGATCTCCTCGCCGGCCAGTTGCGACAACAAGTCGTCAGCGCTGGCCGACGAAGGCGCACTGTTCTGCTGAGTTGGTTCGGGGAATTCTACTGCGGCCTGACCCAAGTCGACTCCTTTCAACAGGGACAGCACAACGTGAACAGCGCAGGCGAAACACGCGCGCGGCTCAACCAAAATGACGGCGAAACCGGAGACATCCTTGCACTCATCGGCTTCGGCGGTCGAGATCATAACTGGCGCAACCGCAAGGATCAACGATTTCTTGCCAGATACCCCGCGGCGTCTGATAATCTCGACCGTGTCGCTGCGCCTTTTCGCGTCCGAGATCTTCGTCGGTGAGCAAGTCCTGTCTAATGCCGAGGCGCATCACGCGCGCGACGTGTTGCGGCTGAGCACCGGGGACGCGGTTGAACTTTTTGATCCGGCGGGCCGTGTTGGAGTTGCGACGCTGCTCAAACTCGACCGCCGGGGGGTGACGGTGAGCGTGTCAAGCATTCTCGACGCTCCGGCCGTGGTTGGCCTTGAAATCGCGTGCGCGTTGCCAAAAGGCGATCGCGCCGACTGGCTGGCCGAAAAGCTGAGCGAAATCGGCGTGACGCGGCTGGTACCGCTCATTGCCGAGCGATCGGTTGTCGTACCAAAAGGGGACGGAAAGCTCGACCGTCTCCGCCGGATCGCGGTCGAGGCAGCAAAACAGAGCCAGCGCGTCGGCGTGATGTCCGTCGATCCGCCGATGCCACTTAGAGTGCTGCTGAACGATCGATTTGTCGGCGGCCGATTCGTCCTTTCAACGCAAGGCGCAACCCAGTCGTTGGCAGCGGCGTTACCCAAGGTCGCTACGCCAGTGCAGCTAGTGGTCGGCCCGGAGGGTGGCTGGACTGACCGCGAACTGCATGAGATGAGCGAGGCTGGCTTGACGGCGGTTTCATTGACGACGACGATCCTCCGAATTGAAACCGCCGCGGTCGTCGCCGCAGGGTGTGTCGCTACAAAACGGTGCGCACCGCACGGGAACCAATCGAATCCATGAGTCAATACCCCCCCGGTCAATATCCCCCGAGCCAATACCCTCCCGGCTACCCGTCGCCCTATCCGATTCACTCGTATGCCACGCCGGCGCCGATGGATCCGGGCGCACACGGCCGGCGCGCGTGCATCATGATGATTATCGTCGGAGTCATCGGTTTGCTGATGGCGGGCTGCGTCGGTGTGACGGCGGCGATGATTTCGGGGATGGCTGAGATGCCCGAGTTAAAGCAATCTCTTCAGCAGATTGAGCAGCAGGCCGGCGTCAACGCCAGAACACTGCTGACCATCGCCGCGGTCGTCTTTGGGGGGGTGGCGGTGGTGCAGATTATCCTCGGCATCGTCGTTCGCGGCGGCGGGATGGTGGCCGGGGTGCTGGGGATCGTCTTTACCTCCATTCTGATTCTCTATTCCATCGTCAACGTCGTCGCCTCGATTGGCATGGGCGGGCAACTCGGTGCCGCATGTTTAAGCGCCGGCATGGTCGTCGTGTTTGGGGTACAGTTGTTTTTGCTCATTAATGTCTGCCGCAACGCTGGTCATGTCGCCTGGATGAAGCAGATGACGGCGTTGCCTCAACAGCCCTGGCAAGCGCCGATGATGCCGCACCCCGCTCCGCCGGGCGCGGCTGCGCCGCCGGGTGCCTGGGGCGGCTACGGGTACGGATACGGCAATCCCCCGGCGCAAGCTCCCAACTCGCCCGCGCCAGGGGTTTACCCGCAGCCAGGCCCGGAAATCACCCCGCCGCGATACCATGACCAGAACGATGACCGACCCAGCCACCCCTGACGAACCGCTACGCGCGAAAACGGCGCTCATCCTTCGCATCGGCTCGATCGCGCTGCTGGCATTCGCCCTGGGCATGTCGGCGCTGAGTCTGATGACCGTCGTCGGCAGCGCGTGGCCCGGCGTTCTCCCGGCAATAATGGTTGGGATGATCGGGGCAGCCATCGCGCCGACGCTGCTTCTGATCTTCTCCGGAGGCGTAGCGCGCGGCGGAGGGGGCGCGACGGGCTTGTCACTCGTTCTCACCTATCTCATCGCAGCGCGCGCACTCGGTACGATGTTGATAGCACTGACCCGATTGCAATACATCCCATTCACCGAAGCGTTTTTGCCTGGGCTGATCGTGTTTGCGATTGCGGTCTGGATGGCGGTCACCACAACGCGGCTCTGGCTGCGGGAACGAACCATCTGGCCCGATGTCGCACGGATTCATTATGCGCGGTTGGCGTGGAGGCGGGCGCGGGTTGCAATGACGATCGTATGGTCCCTGGTGCTCGTCTTGGGCCTGCTATTCGCGGGTCTGGGCACGCTTTTCTACTTCGAGGACCCCCGCGGGATGGCAGGGGGAATCGGGATCATTTTTGTCATCTTCAGCGCCGTGCCGCTTGCGGTCGCGACGTGGACCTTCATTCTCTGGCTGCGCCTCCGCCGGCGCGGACCGATTGTTGCGCGATCGACAGCCTGGCAGATCGCCAGCATGCTTTTCCTGTGGACTTTGCTGACCTCCGCCACACAGGGCACCAACTTCAGCGTGGCCGGGCGGGGCGCGTCGAGCATCGTGGCACTCATTCCAACAGGCGTGCTGGTGTGGATGCTGACGGAACTGCTGCACGCGTCACTGGCAAGAAACGCCACCGGCGGGCGTTCGTTCGGAGGATTTGATGTGGTGGCACTTGATGAGCAGATTCCGATCGCTGATATCGCCAGACCCCCACCGCCGTCGGTGCCGGAATCACCGAGCGCGCAGCGAGAAGTTTGACGAAGTCGAATCGAGAGACAAGCCCCCGGATCAGAATGACCCGGGGGCTTGTATGTAAACCAGGATTGATCGCCGGTAGGACCGGTTCCGACGTCCTTGTCGGGTCGGATCCTTTTAACTAAATCTCGAACTAGCTGAGCCTCGCAACACTCATGCGAGGTTGATCATCAGGCGTTCTTGATCACTTCAATAATGCCCTGAGTCTTCACAACCATCTGATTCTCATCAAACAGGTGGAAAGACTGAACCAGCAGTTCATGGCTGCGGCGTTCGATGTCCAGGACATGCACGCTGCCGCTGAGGTCGCCGCGCGAAGGAACTTCTGCCATCATCAACTCGCGCTTCTGGGCGTACTCGATGATTTCGTGCCGCGAGGCGTCATAGAGCGTCTGGGTGAGTTGCTCTTCCTGCGTGCTGATCATGTAGCGGATGTTTCCGCCGCTGGTCATCTCGTGATATCGCTCACCGCGACAGGGAATCGACTGCACCAGCCCACGGTCGTTGAAGACGGTGGTATCGGGATTAGACAGAATCACTTCGGTGAGCGTGTGCGCACCAGAATCAAAGGTGATGACGTGCCCGCCTTCAACGAGCCACACCTGCGCGTCATAAGCGCGCCGGTCCACCTTCTCGCTTGCGAGAATGTTAAACAGTTCGGGGTGAAGCGTGCGCTGATAGAGCAGCAAGCTCAGGCCACCAGAACGGCGTTGCTTCGTACGATTACTCATCTGCGTCCATGCTCTTTCTAGAAGGCATTGGGCCTTCGAATGCGACAGACCGGCGAAACGCAAAGTCCGAACCCTGTCGAGGTTTAAGCTGGGGAATCTACCCGGCCCGTGCTGGGTAATTCGCATCTTCGTCGACGCCAGGTGTCTCCGAACGTCCTGTACGCCGCCCGCTTGGACTTGTTCAATGAATCGGGCAACCGGCCACACCGACCGGCCTCACTAAGACACGCAGAGTATAGAGATTTGTCGCGGCTGCGCTAAGAAAATAATTTCTAGCCGCCAATGGCAAAACGTCGCAGCAAGACGATCGATATGTCGTAACTCGCGTGTGCACCTACAGTTATGCCAAATCCGCGGAAAATGAAGATCACCCCAAAAAAAATTCCGGCCAGTGTGCGAAACACCATAGATCGCCACTCGAACCCTTCATGACCCCAGTAATGGTATAGGCTGAACAATGCAGCCGATAACAAAATTGCGGTCGGAATCGCGATTTTTGATGCAATGCGAAGCACGTCTGTGAACAGCATGACCAGCAGCGTCATGCCGATGAGGCGGAAGACCAACTCTTCGTAAACCCCCGCGCCAATTGCCAAAACGACCCATTCCGTGTCACTGCGCGTCAACCCCCACATCGGAAGGTGCTGCGGCAGCGCCATGCCGAGGGCCAGCAAGGGGGCAGCTAGAATCACGCTCTCGACGGTCATCCCTGCGTAGACGAGCGGCTTGGGCCGCCATGGGTCTTTCCTGACGATATGCGACGCGAGCAGAATTCCCACCACCGCCAGCGCCGGGAGCATCGCACCGGTTGCGCCAAACCAGAGAAAGAACTTTTGCATCATCGCAAATGCTACGATCTGCGACGCGACCGCGTCCGGTTGGACATGATGCAGGTAGCGAACACCGAGTTCGTATGCCGCAATAAGGGGTAATACGAACAACAGGCTGTGGTAGGGCAGCTCGGACAGCCGAAAATATCCGGCCCGCACCGCCGCTTGCTCACTCACGCCGCCGCCCCCGACACGGCCCCCGCCGGCTTGTCTTCCTGTTCTTCGACCACGCGTGTGACGCGCACCGACTTCTGCCCCCTAAACTGCCCCACTTGCCCATAGAACTTCCTGCGGCCCTCGATTTCCACCCATACATCGCTCTCAATTGCATGTTGCGTGGTAATCAAGTCGCCCGGCTGCAGGGCAATCAACTCGTTGAGCGTCATCGTCGTGCGTGCCAAGAACGTCCGCAACTCCAGCGGTGCAATACTCACGCTCTTGCGCAGCCGCCGACCCTGATCGGTCGAATCGCCCTTCCTCTGGTAGGTAAACCAACTCTGCTGCGCGAGGATTCCCATGATGGGTTCCAGCAGATTATACGGAATGCAAAGGCTCATCGTGCCGGCGCGATTACCCATCTTCAGCTCAAAGCCGATGACCACCACCGTCTCATTAGGCGGCACAATCTGCACAAGCTGCGGGTTGGACTCGAAATCCTGCACGGAAAAGGTGCAAGGCGTGAGGTTGCTCCAGGCCTCGCTCAGTTGGGCTGTCGCGCGATCGGTGATGCGCTGTACCAGCCGCTGTTCGATCTGGGTCAGTGGCCGTTGCGGAATGAACAAATCTGCATTGCTCCCGCCGAGCAGGCGATCGATCACGGGATAGATGATCAGCGGGCTGATTTCCAGGCAAAGCTGGCTGTCGAGTTGCTCGGCTTTTAGCAGGTTAAAACAGGTCGGGTTGGGCAAGGAGTGGATAAACTCGCTGTAGGTGAGCTGCTCGATGTGCGCCACCGACACTTCAATGATTGTGCGCAGATATCCCGAGAGCGCAGCCCCGAAGTTTCTGGCGAACGATTCATGCAGCGCCTCGAGTGCGCGCATCTGCTCTTTGCTCACGCGCTCGGGTCGTTTGAAGTCGTACGCCGCGACTGACACCGGCGCGGCACCGCCGCCGTCACCACTGTCTGACCGCTGTTCGGCCAGGGGCGGCGCACTCATAGAGCCGCTGTCTACCGCAGCAAGCAGCGCATCAACCTCTGATTGATCCAGTACGTCCGTCACGCAGCGACCTCCCTGTCGCAATGCAAACCCGGCCGAGCCACAACAAGATTATCGGACGCAGCCGGGCCGACGCTTGAATCCATCCAAGCACGATTCCGGCCCGATCGCGCGCCCTTCCGATTAAGACGGGCCGCAAGCCTCTCGATAACAGTAACAGATTCTCGACGTAAATCACTATGAATAGCGACTTTAGCCCGACGTTCGATCAATCCATCGCCCATCAGCGCCGCGCCGCGCGCGTTCTGCCCGGCGGCGCGCACACTTACGCCAAGGGCGACGACCAGTTTCCCGAGGGCATGTGCCCCGTCATTGTCCGCGGGAAGGGTTGCCGGGTGGCCGACAAAGACGGCAACGAATTCATCGAATATGGAGCGGGTGTGCGGTCGATCACACTTGGCCACGGCTTTAAGCCCGTCTGCGATGCCGCATATCGCCTGAGCCTCGCCGGCATGAACTTTGTGCGTCCCGCCAATATCGAACTCATTGCCGCCGAGAAGATGTTGCAGGTCATCCGCGGCGCGGACATGGTGAAGTTCGGCAAGAATGGTAGTGACGCCGTCACCGCCGCCGTCAAAGTCGCCCGGGCACACACGGGCCGCGACATGGTTGCGGTGTGCGGTGATCATCCATTCTTCAGCGTTCACGACTGGTTCATCGGCAGCACGCCAATGGACTCCGGGGTGCCGCGCTACGCCCGCGGGTTGACGCTGAAGTTCAAGTACAACGACCTTGCGAGCGTGGAACAGTTGTTTGAGTCATACCCGAACAAGATCGCCTGCGTCATCCTCGAACCCGAAGCCGGCGAACCACCGAAGCAAATGTTTCTGCACCGCCTGCGCGACTTGGCCCACCGACATGGCGCGCTGTTCATACTAGATGAGACCATTACCGGCTTCCGCTGGCACCTCGGCGGCGGGCAGGCGATGTATCACATCGACCCCGACCTCTCGACGTTCGGCAAAGCCATGGCCAACGGCTACCCGGTTTCGGCGCTGTGCGGCAAACGTGAGTTCATGAAGCTCACCGGGATCGAACACAACGATCGAGAACGATGCTTCGCGATGTCGCTCACCCACGGCGGGGAAACCGCTTCGCTCGCGGCGTTCATCCGCACCGCGCAGATCTATCAGACGCGCAACATCGTCGAAACCCTGCACCGCCAGGGCCAGCGCCTGCTTGACGGCGTGACGCGCGAGATCCGGCGCGCCGGCGTGGCAGACTATTTCAAGGTGTCCGGCCGACCCTGCCTGCTGCTCTTTGCCACGCTTGATGAAAACAAGATGCGCAGCCAGCCATTCCGCACACTCTTCCTGCAGGAGCTAATGCGCCGAGGCGTGCTGGCGCCCAACTTCGCCGTCAATGCGTCGCACTCTGATGCCGACATCGATCAGACCATTCAAGCGGTCGGCGAATCGCTCAACATCTACGCGCGCGCGTTGGAAGACGGCGTAGAAAAGTACCTCGCCGGCCGAGCGGTCTCACCAGTCTTCCGCAAGTACAACACCGCCCCGCCGCTACAACTTCCCGCGCGACGCGAGGTGGCGTGATCGGCGCGGGTTGAGCCATCACGGCAGATATATAACCGGCCCCTTCTCCACCGCCGGGCCGCCTGCGTCCCAGCCGCCGCCGAGGGCTTTGTAGAGGGCGACCAGGTTCGTGGAGACGGTCTGGTCGCTGGTGACGAATTGGCTTTCGACGTCGAGCAGGCGGTGTCGCCGCCGTCAGTATGCCTCACGGCGGTTCGCAATAGACAACACGAACACTTTTTTCCCGGCGTCGTCGATACGGTAAATCACACGCCAGACACCGACGCGAAATCGTGACAAGCCCGCGTATTCGCCCGCGAGCCGCTTAATGTTGTTGTGGCGACGTGGATCGCGCTCTAAAACCGTAAAACAGTGCACGAGTTTGCTCGCCAAGGGCCTGTCGGCATCTGCGAAAAACTCGCGTGCTTCCGGAGAGAGTATGACCTCATACATCCGACCGAACCTTACGCCAGCTTACCCCTTTGCCCGCCGCGATCGCCTTTTCCGCCGCGCTGAGGCGTTTGGCAAGCCCCGGACGGATCAGGAAGTCAACATAGTCGGCCAACGACTCAAGTCGCGCCGGCGGCAGCTTATCGACCGCTTTCTTTATCTCCCGGCGAAGTTCGGTGGTACTCATGACACGATTCTATGCTGAATGTCGTCCGCCGGCTAACCGAAAAGCATGGAACAGTACACGGGGCAGATTTACCGAAACATTACTGTCACGGCAGATAAATCACCGGCCCCTTATCCACCGCCGGGCCGCCTGCGTCCCAGCCGCCGCCGAGGGCTTTGTAGAGGGCGACGAGGTTCGTGGAGACGGTCTGGTCGCTGGTGACGAATTGGCTTTCGACGTCGAGCAGGCTTCTCTGGGCGTCGAGCACGTCTTGAAACGGGGTCAGCCCCTGCCGATACAACTGGTCGGCCAAGTCGACCGCGCGCTGACTCGAGCTCACCGCGGCTGCGAGGCTCGCGCGGCGCTCCTGCTCTCGGCGATACGAACCCATCGCGTTCTCAACTTCTTCCAGCGAGAGCAGAACGGTTTGATCATAAAAACGCAGCGTCTGTTCGCGGCGGGCTTCCTGTGCCTTGATGTTTCCCTGCACGCGGCCGAAGTTGAGCAATTGCCACCGCATCGATGGGCCGATGCCCCAGCCGAAGCTGTCTTCGTCGAACAGGCTCTTGATATTCCGCGACGTGTAACCGAAATCGCCGGTGATGCTGAACCGCGGGAACAAATCGGCGACCGCTACGCCGATGCGCGCAGTCTCCGCGGCCACGTTGCGCTCGGCGCGGCGAATGTCGGGCCGGCGGCGCAGCAGTTCGCTCGGCAACCCCGCGGGGATCGTCGGCGCCGCTTGCGGAATCGCCTTGATATCCGACAGTTCATCCTTCAGCGTCTCAGGGTTGGAACCACACAAAACGCTGATGCGGCGAATCGCCTGGCGTACCTGATCCTGCAGCGGCGGGATCTGCGAGCGCGTGGTGAGCGCCTGCGCCTCAGCGCGAGCCACGTCCAGATCGCTGGTAAGGCCGGCGCGGAATCGGCTGCGCGTCAAATCGAGGGTCTGGTCCTGTGTTTGCAGGTTCTTCTCAACAATGATCAGTTGCCGCTGCGCGCCTCGGAGAATGATGTAGTTTCGCGCAACATCACTGACAAGGGTGATGAGCACGTCGCGTTGATCTTCGATGATCGCACCAAAATCGGCATCGGATGCTTCGATCGAGCGGCGCACCCCGCCGAAGATGTCGATCTCCCAGGAAGCATCGAAGCCGGCCGACCAGTTATGGCGGTCGGGGTCGCTCGCGAAACCGCTGGCACCCGAGCCGAGGCCGTCCTCATTGCTGCCGCGGCGGTCATGGCGATAGCCAGCCTTGCCGTCCAATGCCGGGAACAACCCGGATTTGCTGCCAATGTAAAGCGCACGTCCCTCCTGCACCCGTGCCGCTGCAATCTTCAGGTCGTTGTTGCCGGCGACGGCTCGGTCGATCAGCGCAGTGAGTTGCGGATCATCGAACACTTCCCACCACGATCCGAGCGTTGAAGGCTGAGTGGCCGGCTGTGTCGAAGCGGCGCTCTCGCCGTAGGCTAATGGAGTTTCGACGCTCGGAGGAGCATAGTTCGGCCCGACCGCACACCCCCCCACCGCAAGCACGAGTGACCCACCGACGGACCAGGCTGCAATTCGATTCACAGGCATGTTGGTAAAATCCTTCCGATTCACTTCTTCAAGCCCGCACGTTGCGCGGGCTGGAGATCATAGTGATGCAAGTCGTGGAACCTAATCTGGTGCACCCGCTGCGCTCCCGGCGACTTTCCCCACCACCTTGGTTGTGGTGGCACCGCCGACCGGTGGCGCTTCGATGAAAACATCCATCTGCTGGCCCACATATACCGGGATGGCACTTCGCTCGAACGCATAAAGGACCTGGAGCACGCGGGTGTCCACCCGCTCGGTGCTCTCGCCGGTAAGACTTCTTTTCGGCACAACGTACGGCTCGACACGAACGAATTCGCAAAGCGTCGATAGTTCGCTGTTGCCCCGCAGAAACGCCTTGGCGCGGGCGTCGGTCTTCAGCCGCCAGGCGTCATTCTCATCGACATCGACGCGCACATGCAGCTTTGCGGTATCGCCAAGCAACATCAGCGGCTGCGCCATGACCCCCGCCGCTGCGAACTCACCTGCGCGGACTTTCACCTGCAACACCTGGCAATCGACCGGCGCCCGCACGAGCGTGCGATCGATCAGCTTCTGAATCGCCGCGCCCCCCGCCGCGGCGGCGGCTCGGGCGCGAACCTCAGCTCCGCGCGGGGCCGCGGCGACCAGGGCGCGAGCGCCGCCTCGACGGCCTCGGTCACCACGCGCGTGACGTGCGCGTCGACCGGATCGTCGTCTCCCCGCGCGACGGCGTCGCGCACGTGCGGCCACAGCGCGCGCGAGTTGCCGAGGACGACGACGAGCGCGCGCGGCCGACCGACGTCGGGCAACCGGTAGTCCGCCGGCACGACCGCGTCGTAGTCGGCCTGCGCGCACGCCGCGCACAGATCGACGCCACCCGCGGCGCACCGTCGCGCGATCTCCGCCGCGATCACCTGGTACACCGCCGAGCTCACTGCGTTCGCGCCGCCGCCGCGGCGAGCTGGTCGTCGCTCCGCGCGCTCGCCCACACCCGCACCTCGTCCATCGCGCCGGTGAGCGGGTCGTTGGCGCCCGCCGGCGTGCAGTCCTGCCCGACGTTGACGCCGTCGAGGCCCGTCGTCGGGGCCGGCACCTGCCGGTTCACCGTCCCGAACAGCGCGCCGTCGACGTGGATGCGGAACGTCAGGCTGTCGAACACGCACGCGACGTGGGTCCACGTGTTCATCGCGATCGTCGGTCCGCTCACCGTGCTGCCGCTCAGCGTGCAGTACGGGCGCATGTTGCTGCCGAGCCACATGCCCCACTGGCCGTTGTTGTCCATGATCCCGGCGCGGTTGCCGGGCGTCTCCGCGACGAGGACGAACGCCTCCATCGTGAGCGCGGTCGTGACGTCGAGCGCCGGGCTCTCCGCGGCGTGGAGGTCACTCGTGCTCGAGAGCTGCACCGCCGCGCCGACGCGCCCCGGCCCGAAGCCGAGGTTCGCGGCGCGGTCGACGACGACGCCGGCGCCGGCCTCGTCGATCGCGCCCTCCTCGAACGTCAGGCAGAGTCGCAGGTCCGGGTCCTCGCGATCGCAGAACGGGCGGGCGGTCACGTCGGCGTCGATCCCCGCCGGTGCGTCGACGGCGACGTCGGCGTCGGGGTCGTCGTCGCCCCCGCCCCCGCCCGCGGGCGAGAAACCGCACGTCGCGAGCCCCAGGGCCAGGGTCGCTTTGACGGCGACCCCGAGACCTGCTCGAATGATCCTCGTGCGCTCCGCGGTGATCACGATCGCATTGGCCCTGTGCGTTCCCGCCAGCGTACCTGGTTGCGGCGGCGAGAACTACAGCGCCATCGACGATCCGCGCGGTGAGGTGAACGGGAGGTCGTTCGAGTTCGTGAGCACCAAGCCCGACGGCACCGAGTGGACGTTCCGCATCCGCGGCAACTCGATGTGGGTCGGCTTCGTCGAGAAGACCAAGTCGGGAGAGCTCGGCGCGATCCAGCTCTCGACCAAGGAGCGCAAGAAGCTCTGGGAGCTCATCGACATGGTCGACGTCGGCGGCCGCAAGAAGGGCAAGCCCGACGAGGAGCACGGGACCGTCATCATGCGCATGCGCGAGGTCGACGAGGGCGAGCACGAGGCGCGCACCGTGCACGTGTCGCGCCGCACCGAGGACGAGGACGTGATCGCGCTCGCCAACTACATGATCGACCTCGTCGAGAAGCACAAGAAGGTCTCGCCCGCGTTCTGACCATGCCGGCGCGCTTGCACCACGACCTCGTCACGGATCCAGGCGGCGCCGCGCCGCGCGCGTGGGCGCTGTTCACCCACGGCATCTACGGCAGCGGCGGCAACTGGCGCGCCATCGCGCGTCAGGTCGTGACCCGGCGGCCCGAGTGGGGCGTCGTGCTCGTCGATCTGCGCCAGCACGGGCGCTCCGAGCCCGGCGACCCGCCGCACACGGTGGCGGCCTGCGCCGCCGACCTGGTCGCGCTCGTCGACGAGCTCGGCCGCGGAGGCCGCCTGATCCGCGTGCTCCTCGGCCACAGCTTCGGCGGCAAGGTCGTCCTCGCCGCGCGCGCGCACGTCGAGCCGGCGCAGACCTGGGTGCTCGACTCGACGCCGAGCGCCCGCCCGGACCACTGGGAGGCGTCCTCCAACTCGGTGCGCGAGGTGTGGGAGTCGATGCGCGCGCTCGACCGCACGTGGACGCGGCGCGACGACTTCGTGGCGGCGATGGTCGAGCGTGGCCACACCACGGTGCTCGCGCAGTGGGTCGCGATGAACCTCGAATCCGACGGCAGCGGCGGCTACCGCTTGCGCCTCGATCTCGACGCCGTGCGGGCGCTCCTCGTCGACTACTACGCGGCGGACCTGTGGCCGGCCGTCGCCGGCGACGCCACGCCCGGCGAGGTGTGGATGGTCGTCGCCGAGCATTCGGGCGCCGTCTCGCCGGACGACCGCGCGCGCCTGGCGTCGCTCGAGGGCGCGCGCGTCCACACGCGCACGCTCGATGCCGGGCACTGGCTCAACGTCGACGCCCCCGCCGCCGTCGTCGACCTGCTCGCCGACGAGCTCCCGAACCGTTCGCCCTGAACGGGCGACGCGAGTCGAAGGGCGCGCTCGTCACCCCTCGGTCGCGCCCGCCGTGTCGTCCTCGGTGGCGAGCGCGTCGGGCGACGGCATCGCCCGCGGCTTCACCGGCTGGGGCGGCAGCAGCTCCGGCTCGGTGTCGACGCTCATCGACATGAAGATCGCGGCGTCGAGCTTGCGGAAGCCGCGCTTGCGGTACCACTGCAGCGCGTGCTCGTTGTTCTCGGCGACCTCGAGCACGATGTGCGACAGGCCTCGCACCTTGGCCAGGTGCTCGAGCTGCTGCATCACGAACGAGCCGACGCCGCGTCCGTTCCAGTCGGGGTGGACGGCGAGCTCCTCGACGAAGAGCGGCTCCATCTTGCGCCGCTCGAAGTAGTTCTCGTTGATCCAGTTGTCCTTGCCCAGCACCTCGTGCGCGCACTCGGCGTAGGCGACGATCGCGCCGTCGACCTCGAACACGAGCTGCTCGACGCCCTCCTCGTCGTACGTGCGCATGAAGCGCTTCATCGAGCGCGGCCGCTGGTACTCGACCGTCTCCAGGTTGACCTTGGCGAACGAGAGCTTGAGGAACTCCCACACCCGGTTGAGGTCGCGGCGATGGATGCGCCGGACGGTGACGACCGGGTCGTCGGGCTTCGCGCGCTTCTTGCCGGCGCCGTCGCGCTTCTTGCCGGCGCCGTCGCGCTTGCCGCGCGCGGGCTTCTTGGCAACCGCGGGCTTCTTCGTCACGCGGCGCTTGGGGACACCCATATGCGCCGCATCCTAACCGATCGCCGGGTCAGGAGCCGACGCGGGCCACCAGGGCGGTCGCCTGCTCGACGAAGGCGTCGCGGTGGAAGCGCTCGAACTCGGTCCACGTCGTGAACGTCCGCGGGTCGGCGACCCGGTCGACGAAGATCGTGCCGTCCAGGTGGTCGACCTCGTGCTGGTACGTGCCGGCCTTGAGCCCGTGCACGGTCTCCTCGATCGGCGCGCCGTGTCGGTCCCACGCCGTCACGTGGAGGTGGACGAAGCGCCGCACGGTGCCGCGCAGGTTGGGCACCGACAGGCAGCCCTCGTTGTTCTCGAACGTCTCGTCGCCCACCGGCGTGAGCACCGGGTTGACGAGGATGGTGAGCGGGATCTCCGGCTTGTACGGGTAGCGCGGGTTGTTCCGCACCTCGATCGCGCAGATGCGGATGGGCTCGTAGATCTGGATCGCCGCCAGCCCCGCGCCATTGGCGTCGCGCATGGTCTCGACGAGGTCATCGATGAACTGCTGCATCGCCGGCGACGCCAGCTCGTCGCGCGTCACCTCGCGCGCGCGCTGGCGCAGCACCGGGTGTCCGATCTGGGCGATCTTGCGGATGGCCATGGCGCCAGCATAGCGCCGCGTCCGGTCGTCGCACTCAGTGCAGCATCGCGGTTTCGATCCACGGCGCGATCGCCTCGCCGGCGCGGCTCCCACCGCTGCGGCTCCCACCGCCGCGCGGCTTGCGCGGGCGCGGGGCGCTCGTCTCCGGAAGCTGGCGACGGCGCAGCTCGGTGCAGAGCACGAGGCCGACCGGCGGGTTCTCTCCCTCGACCATCCAGTGCTCGCGCGCGTAGTTGCAGTAGAGGTTGATCTGCCCCGCGTCAGCGGCGGACAGCTTGCCGCGCTTCAGCTCGACGATCACGAGGCATCGCAGGCGGCGGTGGAAGAACAGGAGGTCGATGCGCATCCACGTGTCGTCGATGCGGAGGCGGCGCTGGCGCCCGACGAAGGCGAAGTCACCGCCGAGCTCGAGCAAGAACTCCTGGATCCGATCCACGAGCGCGTCTTCCGCCTCACTCTCGGAGTACTCGTCCTTCAGGTCGAGGAACTCGAGCAGGTACGGCTCCTTGATCGTCTCGGCGAGCGTCACGTGATCGTCCGGCTGCGGACGGCGGCCGCGCTCGAGCACCGCCTCTCGATCCTTGGCCGTGACCGTTCGCTCGAAGAACTGCGTGCTGATCTGCCGCGAGAGCTGTCGCTCGGTCCAC
Source organism: Phycisphaerales bacterium UBA2421 (assembly GCA_002343075.1). Taxonomy (GTDB): domain Bacteria; phylum Planctomycetota; class Phycisphaerae; order Tepidisphaerales; family Tepidisphaeraceae; genus UBA2421. The sequence goes on from DDRH01000067.1 coordinate 360,298, forward strand.
CCGCCGCGCAGCGCCTCGGCCTCGTAGAAGCGGCGCGCCTGCTCGCTACGCACGGAGAGGAGTCTGACGTAGTGGGACCAGGGCAGCGGGAACGCCTCACTCGCGCGGCTCAGCAGGTACATATCTGCCGTTAATATCGTTTGTGTCGATCCATGAGATTGGGCCGACAGCGTCGGCACGATCGACGTGTAGGCCAGATAGAAGGCTCGCATCTTCTTCAGCCCTCGGGCGTTGAACCCCCGCCCGAATCGCCGATGAAGATCGGTGCCCAGTCTCTCGATGAGACGTTCTCCGTAGCCCGCCCGCACCGCCCCGCGCTGTTCCTCCTCGACGATTCGTCGACCCACGCTCCAGTACGCCGCCGTCATCGCCGCGTTCACGGCGCGCACCGAATGGCGCTGCGCCGTATCGACGATCTCGGTGACGTCGGTGACCAAGGCGGTGAGATGCTCGACTTCGTCCAGCCGCGCGTCGTGACCTTTCTAGGATTATTCCCCATGTCCCGATACTGGACCAATGGACCGACCTGTTTCAGGGCATTCCGGATTGATTTCGCGCCGCGGCGGGGCGGCGGCTCGACTGGAGTTTCAGATGATCACGGCGACGGGGCGGCCGAGGCGCAGGCCGGCGACGGAGAGCTCCACGGCGTACGCGAGGAGCTCGATGCCGGCGGCGGCGGCCCGGCGCAGGGCGGCGCCGTAGCCCGGATCGATCTCGTCGGCGGGGCGGACGCTCGTGACCCCCGAGCGCGCGACGACGAACAGGAGCACGGCGCGGAAGCCGCGCCGGCGCAGCGCGCGCAGCTCGTCGACGTGGCGGGCGCCGCGGGTGGTGACGGCGTCGGGGAAGGCGGCCGCGCCGGCGCCGCCGTCCATGGTCGCGGTCTTGACCTCGACCCACGCGCGGTCGCGGTTGCGTGAGCCGCGCGCGAGGTGGAAGTCGAGGCGGCTGTCGCCGGTTGCGACCTCCCGCTCGATGGTGTCGTAGCCGCGGAGCTCGGCAATCGCGCCGGTCGCGAGCGCGCCCGCCACGAGCTGGTTGCCGCGCGCGGTGTTGACCGAGACGAGCGCACCACCGCGACCGCCGATCTCCGCGAGCTCCCAGCTCCAGCCCAGCTTGGTCGCGGGCTTGCGCAGGAGCCACACGCGTCCACCCTCGTCGGCGCACGTGCGCATCGAGCCCGGGTTTGGGCAGTGCGCGACCACGGTGTCGCGGCCGATCTGCACGTCGGCGAGGAACCGCTTGTAGCGGCGCACCAGCCGTCCCTCGACGAGCGGCGGATCGAACGTGATCACCGACGCGTCGTACCAGCTCGCACGCGCCGCGTCACGCGCGCGGGCGGTCCGACCGTCGAGGGTCGCGTCGTCGGCGCCGCACCGCCAGAGAGGCTGTGTTAGGCGTGCGCTCGCCTTGCAAACTTCCAACGTCGGCGGCGCCTCAGGCAATGTGCCCGCCAACAGGAGGCCCCCGATGAAGTTCCGTCTCGTGGCTGCGTTCGCTCTCGTTCTTGGTCTTGTCGCGTGTGGTGGTAGCGGTGACGGCGGCGACGACGATGGCGCCGACATCGACGCCCCGATGGGCACGATCGACGCCGCGACGTCGATCGATGCGCCGGCGTCCACCAACTCGCTCGGTACCGTCTGCGATCTCCAGATGCAGAACTGCCCGTCCGGCAACAGCTGCACCGCTGTCCAGGGCGTCGGGAGCCAGACCATGGGGTGGTGCTCGCCGATGTGCATGAACATGAACGCCATCTGCAGCACCGGTTACACCGGCCCGGCCGGCGGAATGCCGGTGTGTGCGTTGACGACGATGCAGGGTCAGCCGCCCAGCCTGTGCGCGATCATCTGCACCGGCAACACCCAGTGCCCGACCGGCTTGACCTGCCAGATGGTGCCCGGTCAGCAGCAGCCGGTCAGCATCTGCGCCCCGCCGGCGTGACCGGCGTAGCGGGTTCTTCGACTCGCCCTCGCTGACGCGCGGGCTCGCTCAGGATGAACGGGCCGCGCTCGGATCGGAGCCGATGGCCTCGGCGAGGGACGTGTAGCCGGCCGCGCGGAGCTTGCGAGAGAGCCCGCGGTGGATGCGGCGCGGCCAGAGCGGGCCGCCGTAGATGAAGCCAGTGTAGCCCTGGACGAGGGTGGCGCCGGCGCGGATGCGCGCCCAGGCGTCGTCCGCGTCGCTGATGCCGCCGGCGGCGACGAGCAGGAGCTTGCCGCCGGTGCGCGCGTGGAGGCGGCGCAGGACGGCGAGCGCGCGCTCGCGTAGCGGCGCGCCCGAGAGGCCGCCGGCGCCGAGCGCGCTGACGGCGTCGGCTGGCGTGGCGAGGCCGGTGCGCGCGATCGTGGTGTTGGTCGCGATGATGCCGTCGAGGCCCAGCTCGATCGCCAGGTCGGCGACCGCGTCGATGTCGTCGTCGGCGAGGTCGGGCGCGATCTTCACCAGCAAGGGCACGCGCCGCGTGGGGCTCGCGCGATCGAGCGTGGCGCGCACGTGCGCGAGCAGCGGGCGCAGCTTGTCGACGGCCTGGAGGTCGCGCAGGCCGGGCGTGTTGGGCGAGCTGACGTTGACGACGAGGTAGTCGGCCAGCGGCGCGAGGCGCTCGGCGGACGCCGCGTAGTCGGCGAGCGCGCCCTCCTCGGCCACGACCTTGGTCTTGCCGATGTTGAGGCCGAGCAGCGGCACCGCGGGGCGCCGCGCCAGGCGAGCGGCGGCGACGTCGGCGCCCTCGTTGTTGAAGCCGAGCCGGTTGATGAGCGCGCGATCCGCGGGCAGGCGGAACATGCGCGGCTTCGGGTTGCCCGGCTGCGGTTGCGCCGTGATCGTGCCGACCTCGATCGCGCCGAAGCCGAGCGCGGCGATCGCCGCCGGGCCCTTGCCGTCCTTGTCGAACCCGGCGGCCAGGCCGAGCGGCGACGGCACGTCGCGGCCGAACACCGTCATGCGCAGCGCCGGGTCACGCGCCGCGCACAGCCAGCGCGTGATCGCCCTGGCGCCGGGGAACCACATCATCGCGCGGAGGAGCGCGAAGCCGACGTGATGCGCGGTCTCCGCGGGCAGGCGCTTGAGCACCAGCCAGAACAGCGCCCGGTAGAGCATCGGGCAGGTTCCTACCATAGTAGTGTGATCCCAGATGACGGCCGACCGCGAGGAGTGGGGCGGCGCGCGGAGCGCGCTCGGGGGTAGCGCCCACGACGAAGCGGTCCGAGCGCGAAGCGCGAGGAGGCCGGAAAGGACAACGATGATGAGGAACCTGCTCGTCGCGTTCGCGATCGCGCTCGCCGGTGCTGTGGTCGGGTGCAAGCCGAAGGAGAGCGGCAAGCCGAAGGTCGCCGTGTCGATCTTCCCGCTCCACGACGTCACGCGCCGCATCGCGGGTGACCGCCTCGACGTCGTCCTCGTCTTGCCGCCCGGCAAGTCCGAGCACGGCTACGACCCGACGCCCAAGGAGATCGCGAAGCTCGAGGGCACCAAGCTCGGCATCGCGGTCGGGCTCGACATGGACGGCTGGGTCGAGGGCATCATGAAGAGCGCCGGCGGCTCGCCGCGCATGGTGCACGTCGGGGCGAAGGTGCCCACGATCCCGATCGACGTCGAGCCGATCGGCGAGGACGAGGAGCACGCCGACGAGCACGGGCACGACGCGCACGAGGGCGAGCACGAGGAGCACGAGGGCGAGCACCACGACGAGCACGACGCGCACGCGAAGAAAGCCGCGCCGGCGCCCCACGACGACCACGGTCACGCCGCCAAGGGCGCGCCCGACCCGCACTTCTGGATGGATCCGCAGCGCATGAGCGCCGCGGTCGACGTCATCGCCGCCGAGCTCACCACGCTCGATCCGGCCGGCAAGGACATCTTCGCGAAGAACGCCGCCGCGGTGAAGGAGTCGCTCGCCAGGCTCGACGCCGACACCGCCGCCCGCGTGAAGACGTGGTCGAAGAAGACGATCGTCACCTTCCACGGCTCGATGAGCTACTACACCACGCGCTACGGCCTGCGCATCGCCGCCGTCGTCGAGCCGCTCGCCGGCAAGGAGCCGACGCCGCAGTACGTCGCCGAGGTGCTGGCCGCCATCAAGCGCGGCCAGGCCGCCGCGCTCTTCTCCGAGCCCCAGCTCGACCGTCGCCCCGCCGAGGTGATCGCCAGCGAGGCCAGGATCCCGCTGGGCGAGCTCGACCCGGTCGGCGGCGTCGCCGGCCGCGACAGCTACGAGACGCTGATCACCTGGAACACCGACCAGCTCGAGAAGGTCTTGAAGTGAGTGATGTCCCCGTCGGTGGCGGCGAGCCGCAGGCGCCGACGCCCGCGTGGGCGACGTCGCTCGAGCGCCGCGAGCACGCGCAGAAGCTCAAGCAGACGCGCCCCGACCCCGGCGCGCCGCGCGTGCTCGACGTCGATCACGTGTCGATCGAGCGCGGCGGGAAGCTCATCGTCGACGACGTCAGCTTCTTCATCCCCAAGGGGGAGTTCGTCTGCCTCTGCGGCCCCAACGGCGCCGGCAAGAGCACGCTGCTCAAGGCGGTGATGGGCCTCCTCGAGCCGACGCGCGGCAAGGTGCGCATCGGGGGCGAGCCGCCCGAGCGCGCGCGCCACAAGGTCGGCTACGTGCCGCAGCGCAAGAGTTACTCGATGGATTTCCCGGCCCGCTCGGTCGAGCTCATCACCGCCGCCGTGCGCGGTCGCTGGCCCGCCCACGTGAAGCCCGAGGAGCGCGAGCGCGCGCGCGCCGTGCTCGCCAAGGTCGGCGGCGAGAAGCTGCTCGACAAGCCGCTCGCCGGCCTCTCGGGTGGCGAGACCCAGCGTGTCTTCCTCGCTCGCGCCCTCGTCACCGAGCCGGCGCTCGTCATCCTCGACGAGCCCACCGCCGGCGTCGACGTCAGCGGCCGCGCCGAGCTGCTCCGGCTCATGGTCGAGATCTCGCGCTCCGACGAGCTCGCCGCCATCCTCGTCACCCACAACCTCGGCGCGGTCGCCCACACCGCGGAGCGTATCGTCTACCTGGAGGCCGGCCGGCTCCTCGGCTGGGGGCTCCCCGACGAGCTCCTCGGCCAGTCGTCGCTCACCGCCCTGGCCTTCGCCGGCACCGATCACGCGCGCCACCGCGACGAGGAATAGGCGAGGACATCATGGACCTCATCACCGAGCCGCTGTCGTTCGCGTTCATGCAGCGCGCGCTGTACGCCGGGCTGGCGGTGTCGGTCGTGTGCGCCGTGATCGGCGTGTTCGTCGTGCAGCGCGGGCTCGCGTTCATCGGCGACGGGCTCGCGCACGCGTGCTTCGGCGGCATCGCGATCGGGCTCTACCTGGGCACCGACGTCGAGAACGCGGTGTGGATGGCCATCCCGTTCACCGTGCTCATCGCGCTGGGCATCGGCTTCGTCCTGCGCAGCTCGCACCTGCGTGGTGACGTCGCCACCGGCGTCTTCTTCTCGTTCTCGTTCGCGCTCGGCATCCTGTTCCTCGGCCTGCGCTCGGCCGCCGCGCGGCCGGTGAACGTCGAGAGCCTGCTCTTCGGCAGCATCCTCGCCGTGTCACCGGAGGTGCTGAACGTCGTGCTCATCGTGTCGGCGACGGCGCTCGTCGTGACCCTCCTCCTCTGGTCCCGGCTCGCCTACGCGATCTTCGACCCCGAGCTCGCCGCCGTGTCGGGCGTGCCCGTGGCCGCGCTCGAGTACCTCCTGCTCGGGCAGACCGCGGTCGTGATCGTCGTCGCGGTGAAGACCGTGGGCATCGTGCTCGTGTCGAGCTTCATCGTCATCCCGGCAGCGGCGGGGCGGATCCTCGGGACCACGCTGGCGCGCGCGACCATGCTGGCGGTGGCGATCGGCGCCGCCGGCGCCGCGTTCGGCCTCGTCGCGAGCTACCACCTCGACGTGCCGACGGGCGCGACCATCATCCTCACGCACTGCGCTTGTTTTGCTGTCGCGCTGGCGCTTTCTCGCCGTTGACCACGTGGAGCGTCTGCGTCGGGAACGCGAAGCCGCCGCTCCGCGACTCCACGATCTCCATGAACTCGAGCAGGATGTCCTGGCGGATGAGCTGGAACTCCCCCCAGTCGGAGGTCTGGAACCAGGCCATCACCTCGATGTCGAGCGACGACGCCCCGAAGCCCTTGAAGCGCACGACGACGGTGTCGGGCCAGATCTTGGGGTGGGCGCGGAGCGTGGCCTCGAGCCGTTCGAGCACGTCGCGCATCTGCGCCGCCGTCGTGCCGTAGAGGAGGCCGATCGTGCACGCGAGGCGGATGCGATCGCGCGCGGTGAAGGACTCGACGCGCTGGTCGGCGAGGTCGCCGTTGGGCACGGTGATGAGCGTGCGATCGAGGGTCCGGACCCGCGTCGAGCGCAGGCCGATCGCCTCGACGGTGCCGACGTGATCTCCGATCTTGACGAAGTCGCCCTCGCGCATCGGCTGATCGACGGCGATCGACATCGTCCCGAACAGGTTCTCGACCGTCTTCTGCGCCGCCAGGGCCAGCGCGAGGCCGCCGATGCCGAGGCCGGCGATCAGGCTCGCCACCGACACGCCGAGCTGGGCGAGCACGATGATGATCGCCAGGAGGACGACCAGCACCTTGAAGACGCGGCTCGCGATCTTGAGCAGCGAGCGGCTGGCCGGGCGCTCCACGGCCCACGGCCGCTTGGCCATCATGCCCACCACCACGTCGATCGCGCGGAAGACGATCCACATGACCAGCGCCGAGGTCGCGACCGCGATCACCGAGTACACGCTGCCGACGCCGCGGGCGTCGATCGGCAGCCACGGCAGGCATGCTCGCAGCGCCTGCACCGCCACCAGGAGGCTCACCGGCGTGGCGACCGCGCCGATCAGGACGTCGTCCCACTCCCACGCGCTGCGGCGCGCCGCGCGCACGATCAGGGGACGCAGGATGGCGAGGGCCAGCCGGCTCGCGATGAACGCGCCGATCACCAGGCCCGCGACCACGACGTAGGGTGAGCGCAGGATCGTGCTCAGGTCATCCATGGGCGGCGTCCTCGCGCGCCTGCGCGCGCAGCGTGGTGAGGAAGCGATCGGCCCAGTCGTGCGACGTCTCGCGCTCGACCTCGGCCAGCATCTGCGCGTGTCGCTCGCGGCGCTCGGCCTCGGACATGGACAGCGCCCGGTGGAGGTCGTCGGCCATGCCTTCGGCGTGGAACGGGTTGGTGAGCACCGCGCTGCGCAGCGTCTCGGCCGCGCCCGCGAAGCGGGACAGCACGAGCGCGCCCGGGCGTTCCGGATCCTGCGCGGCGACGAACTCCTTGGCGACGAGGTTCATGCCGTCGCGCAGGGGCGTCACCAGCGCCACGTCGGCCGCGCGGTAGAGCTGCGAGAGCACGTCGTGCGTGTACGAGCGGTAGAGGTAACGCACCGGCAACCAGTCGGCGTCGCCGAAGCGACCGTTGATGTGCCCGACCAGGTACTCGACCTGCTGGCGCAGCTCGGCGTACTCGGGCACATCGGAGCGCGACGGCACGGAGACCTGCACGAACGTGACGCGGCGGCGCCACTCCGGGTGGCGGTCGAGCAGGTGCTCGAAGGCGGCGAGCCGCTCGGGGACGCCCTTGGAGTAGTCGAGGCGATCGACGCCGAGGACGAGCTTGCGATCCTCGAGCATCGCGCACAGCCCGTCGACCTCGGGTGACGTGGGCCGCGTCGGATCGGGGCGGAACGCGGCCGGTTCGATGCCGATCGGCATCGCCGCGATGCGGGTCGCGCGTCCGGCCGCGTGGGCCGTCCCGTCCCGCGCGTCGACGCCGAGCACGCGCTCGAGCGCGTCGATGAAGTTGTTGGCGTAGCGCTGGGTGTGGAAGCCGACGAGGTCGTACGCGAGCATCGCGCGCAGCAGCTCGCCCGCCCACGGGAACGTCTCGAACAGCTCGGCGGTCGGGAACGGGATGTGGAGGAAGAGGCCGATGGGGCCGGTGTGCGCGCGGTGCCGCATGGCCGCGCCGGTGAGGAGCAGCTGGTAGTCGTGGACCCAGATCGTCGCGTCCGGGGCGGCGAGCTCGCCGGCGAGCCGGGCGAACGTGGCGTTGGCGTCGACGTAGGCGACCCAGTCCTCGTCGGAGTAGCGCACGCGGCCCGGGAAGCCGTGGAAGAGCGGCCAGATCGCGCGATTGCACAGGCCGCCGTAGAAGTGCTCCTGCCAGGCGGCGGGGAAGTCGAAGCATGCGCGCGCCGGGCGCGACGTGGCGTCGACGACCAGCGTGGGCTCGCGCTCGGCGACCTCGCCGCTCCAGCCCAGCCAGACGCCGCCGCGCTTCTCGAGCACCGGCTCGAGCGCCGCGACCAGCCCGCCGACCTGCCGCTGGCGATCGACCGGGCGCGCCGACGGCATGCGGTTCGCGATCACGACGAAGGGCGCGCGTTTGGTCTCGCGCGCACCGGCGTCGATGTCCTCGATCGGCGGCAGCTGGTCGGCGTGCAGGCCGCGCACCGCCGCGAGCCAGTCGAGGAGCTGGTGCGCGCTCGGCACGTCGGCGACGTACACGCGCGCGTGTGAGAGCCGGTCGGGACGACCGACGGCGATCGCCAGATCGCGGTCGGAGAGGGAGCGGAACATGTCCTCGTCGGTGAGGTCGTCACCGAGCGCGAGGAAGTGCGTGTCCGGCAAGCGCTCGCGGGCCCACGCGACCGCGACCCCCTTGTGGCACGCCCGCGGGCGCACCTCGACCATCTCGACGCCTTCGAGTCGCTCGTGATCGGGATGCGTCTCCAGCCACTCCTCGATCGCGACGTCGGCCGCCGCCGTCATCGCGGCGCGCGCCACCGGGGGCACCTGGCGCCAGTGCAGCGCGCACGAGAGCGACTTGCGCTCCACGCGAGCGCCCGCGAACTTGCCGGCGAGATCGCCGAGCTGCGCCGCGATGCCGTCGAGCGCGCGCGGATCGTTCACCCGCGCCGGGCCGCTCCAGGCGGAGCCGTCATGCCGCCACGACGCGTGCTCGGCGAACCACCAGGCCCCGGGGACCTGTCGGCGCAGCGGATCGATGTGGTTGCGCGGGCGTCCGCTGATCACGATGACCTGCACGCCGAGCTCGGTGAGGATGCGCAACCGGCCGGCGACGTCGTCGGTCAGGATCGCCTGCTCCAGCGTGGGCGCGAAGGGGATGAGGGTGCCGTCGAGATCGATCAGGAGCGCGAGCCGCGGCTGGCGTGCCAGGCTGGCCAGGGTGCTCGCGTGATCGTTGAGGGCGGGGGACATCGGGGAGTTCCTCGAGCTTTGGAGCCGGCGGCCCGACCAGCTCGATTCGACCTGCAGCCCATGACTGCACCCACGCTATTTGCCGGGAATCGTAGTGCAATCCGCCGGATAGATCAAGTCCGTTTGACCTCAAACGGTCTTCGCTCGCGCGGATGCGCCGTCGACGCGCGTCCACCCGTGCGACTCGAGCCAGCTCGCCGCTTCGTCGGCGCGCGCCACGTGCACGGCGATCGCCACGGTGTCGTTCGTGCGCAGCTCCGTGCGCCGCACCACGGGCAGCACCTCGCTCCCGCGGGTCAGCGCGATGGGGAGGAGCACGTCGAGCGGCCCCTGGTCGAAGCCCACCGCGCGACCGCCACCGCCGAGCTGCCAGCTCTCGACGCGAAGGTCGCCGTGACGGGCGCGCGCGAGCCAGGTGTGGAGATCGGTCTCGCCCGCGAACAGGACCTCGATGTCGTCGCGCTCGACCATCTCGGCGGTGACGCCGCGATGGTCGCGCTCGAGCGCCACCGCGAGCGAAGGCCCGCGCAGGTCGTGCGCGATGCGCCGCGCGAACAGGTAGTTCACGTGCTCGTTGGGGGTGATCCCCAGCGCGTAGCGCGTCGAGAAGATGCCGGCGTCGACGAGCTTGGCCGGCGAGAGCGCGTCGGTCTCGATCACCGAGAGCCCTTCCTCGCGCGCGGCCGCGCAGGCCTCGGCGCTCGAGTCGATCACGAGCACCTTCACGCCGAGGCGCGTGAGCCGCGCCGCCACCAGTCGCCCCAGCGCGTTGGCGCCGAGCACGAGGAAGCCCACGCGCGCCGGCAGGCGTACGCCCAGCCAGCCCGCCATCGGGCCGGCGCTCAGGCCCTGGAGCGTCACGGTCCCGGCGATCACCAGAAAGACCATCGCGCGCATCTCGGTGCCACCGGCGATGTGGGCCTCGGCGAGATCGACCGCGAAGAGCGACGCGACCGCGGCGGCCACGATGCCGCGCGGCGCCAGCCAGGACAGGTAGAGGGTTTCACGCCAGGTGAGCCCGGAGCCGCGCGTGCTGGCGAGGACACACGCGGGACGGACGACGAGGGCGAGGATCGCGAGCAGCGCCACGCCCTGCCAGCCCAGCGCCACCACGTCGGCGACGCGCACGTCGGCGGCGAGCAGGACGAAGAGGGTCGCCACCACCAGATCGGTGAGCTGCTCCTTGAACTCGGCGACCTCGGCGAGCCGGCCGAAGCCGACGTTGCCGACCACGAGCCCGGCGACGATCGCCGCGGTGATGCCGCTCTCCGGCGTGAGCGCGTCGCTGGCGTGGAAGGTCGCGACCGCGACCGCGAACGCGAGGATGTTCTCCATCCCGTGCGGCACGACGTTGCGCAGGCGGAACAGCGTGATGAGCACGGCGCCGCCAGCGAGGCCGGTGAGCCCGCCGACCCCGAAGCGGAGGAAGATCGAGAGCCCGCCATAGGCGACCTCGCTGTCGGAGCCGGCGAGGGCGATCTCGAGCGCGACGACGGCGATCGTCGCGCCGACGGCGTCGATGAAGATCCCCTCCGCGACCAGGATCGACGCGAGGTGCGGCTGCAGCCGGAGGCGCCGGACCAGCGGGGTCACCACCGTGGGGCCGGTGACGATCACCAGCGTGCCGAACAGGATCGAGAGCCGCCAGTCCCAGTCCATCACGAACCGCGCGGCGACCGCCGCCAGGATCGCCGTGACGATCGCGCCGATGGTCACCAGGCGCCGGATCGGCTTGGCCTGCTGCTGCAGGACCGGGATGCGGAGGTTGAGCCCGCCCTCGAAGAGGACGACGGCCACGGCGAAGCCGACGAACACGCCCAGCGCGCTCCCCAGGAGCGAGGGGCGGATGACGTTGGCGACGTCGGGCCCGAGCACGACGCCGGTGGTCAGGAGCAGGACGATGCCCGGGACGCGCGCGTGGTGGGCGGCGAGCTGCGCGAGGACGCCGGCGAACATCGCGAACGCGAGCGTCAGCGCCGGAAAGTCGAGGGAGGGCGACACCGCGGCCAGTCTACTTGCATGGCCGACCGCGAGGGTGCGATGGATAGCTCGATGAGGACACCTTAGTGGGATTCGTCTTTGCGAGCTGCGCGAGCGACTACGTCGCGCACGTCAAGGAGGACGTGTCGCGCGATCTCCCGGCGCTGCGGCTCGCCTACTCGCGGCCCGGGTTCCTGACCTTCAAGATCGACGACGACGTCCCGCCGGAGGTTCCGCGGCCGTCGCCGTGGGCGCGCGTCTGGGGCAGCTCGCTGGGGCGTGTCCGCCGCCCCGACGACGCGCTCGCGCTCCTGCCCGCCGACGCGCGGCGGCTACACGTCTGGGGGCTCGCGGAGCTGGACGGGGACGAGGCGCCGGTGGCGCAGGCGGAGACCACGCTGCGCGAGGCCGCCCCGGAGCGCTTCGAGGCCGAGCCGCGCGCGCGAGCCGGCGAGCTCGTGGTCGACGTGATCGTCGCTGCCGACGGCGCATGGCTCGTCGGCCTGCACCGCCACGGTCCCGGGCGCTCGCCGTTCCCCGGCGGCGACTTGCCCGTCGAGGTCCCCGCCGACGCGCCGTCACGCGCGTTCGCCAAGATCGAGCAGGCGATCGCGTGGGCCGATCTGCCGGTCGCCGGCGGCCACGTCGCCGTCGAGATCGGCAGCGCGCCCGGCGGCGCCGCGTACGCGCTCGCGCGCCGCGGGGTCTCGGTGTGGGGCGTCGATCCCGGCGCGATGGCGCCGCACGTGCTCGCCTACGTGGGCCCCGGCGGCGCGCGCGTGCACCACGTCCAGGAGACGCTGGCCGGCGTGCGCTGGGAGATGCTGCCTCGCGCGGTCGACTGGCTGCTCCTCGACGTGAACCTGGCGCCGCCGGTCGCGCTCCACGGCTTGACGAGGCTGGTGCCGGCGTGGCGGAAGCGGCTCCGGGGCGCGGTGCTGACGCTCAAGATGAACGACGCGATCGTGCGCCGCGGCGTCGCGACATGGCTCGAGCGCGTCGCCGCGCTCGGGTTCCGCGACGTCCTCGTCACCCACCTGCCCGCCAACCACGCCGAGCTCTGCGTCATCGCGCGACGCTAGCGAGATCCATCACCACGTCGGCCTCGATCTCCTCGGCGACCGCGTCGAGCTGCTCCGCGGGATCGCCGATCCGCGCGTGCACGTAGAACTCGACGTCGGCGGCGTCGCGCGTGCGGAGGGCGTCGCGCAGCACCGCGGCCAGCTCCTGCCGGATCCGCTCCGCATCGCGGTAGCTCTCGTGCGCGTCGAGGACGACGACGAGGTGCAGGACGTGGCCGCGATCGCGGCACGCGAGGTCGGCGGCGCGCGCGAGCGACGAGATGGAGGACCGTCGGACGTCGTATCCCAGGACGATCTGCGAGCTGCTCATGAAGAGCCTCCTCCCGAGGGACACGACAAGATGGGCACGCGGCAAGCGCGCGCGCAAGGTACGGATCGGGTAGGCGCGCGCCCGAGCTAGGTGCCGCGGTCGGCGCGGTCGCGCCACCGCTTGTGGAATTCTGCGGCGGGGACGTTCGCGCCCAGCGGGGGCGGCGGATCGATCTGGATGAAGGCGTCGTCGATCACGCGCCGTGCGCGGACGCGCACCAGGGCCTCGGCGAGCGTCGTGGTGCCGGCGGTGCGGTCGAGGATGTCGCCGGCGGCCTCGACGGCGCGCGCGCTGACCAGGCGATCGTTCTCCGTCGGCTTGCGCACCTCCGCCACCACGAGGCGCGCGAGCGACAGTGGTCCGGCGACCGCGGCGTGCTTCTCGGCGGCAGGGAGGTCGTTGGCCGCGAGCGCCGCCAGCGCGCGCGCCGACGCGGTCGCGCTGCGCGGGGCGTGGTACGGCGGGGGCGAGCGATCGCGCGCGCGTGTCACGGTGGCCGCGAGCTCGGTGTCGCGCTCGGGCACGGTGTTCATCGCGGCCGCGCGCTCCGCCCAGGGCAGCGCCTCGGTGTGGCGCCCGAGCCCGCACAGGGCGACCGCGCGGCCGTGCGCCGCGACCGCGCCGTACGAGGGGTCGACCCCGGCCTCGCGGCCGAGGCGTTGCGCGACCTGCTCGGCCTCCGACCATTGCCCGCTCTGGCACAGGGCGGTGAGGAAGTAGTGCAGGGTGGCCGCGCTCGCCGGTGCGCCCAGCGCCAGCATGGCTCGATACGCGTCGGCGGCGGCCTCGTGATCACCCGCGTACCAGCCGGCGCTCGCGAGGTAGCTCCATTCCTCGACGGTGCCGAACCGATACGATGCGTAGCGGAGCGCGAGCGCCGACTCCGTCCACCGCCCGGCGTTGGCGAGCGCGACGCCGGCGTGGAGGGCGGCGCCGTCGCGATCGACGACGGCCAGGGCGCGCACGCAGTCGCCGACCTTGCCCTGCGCGGCCAGCGCGGCGCCGAGGCGGCGCGCGACGTCGACGTCGCGAGGCGCGCGCGCCTGACACCAGCGCAGGCAACGCTCGGCGGTCGCCCAGTCACCGGCGGCGATCGCCGCGTCGGCCGCGGCGCTGGCCTCGAGGCCGTCGAAGGGCACGCCGGGGAGATCGGGCCCCGGGCACGTGCGCCACGCCTCCTCGAGGCTCGCGATCGAGCCCGCGCGCCACTCGTCGCCGGTGTTGGCGTACGCGGCCGACAGCACGTCGACGCCCTCGGCGCCGCGTCCCAGCGCGAACAGCGCCCGCGCCGCGTTGACCCACGCCACGGCGTTGGTTCCGGGGTTCGCGCGCGCGCAGATCCAGTGCACGTCGAGCGCCGCCGCCGGCGGGAGCACCGCGGCGGCGGTGTCGCTCCACGTGCGGAACGTCGCCCAGTCGTCGGCGGCGACCGCGACCCGGGCGAAGAGCCGCTCGGCCGGCTCGCGCTGGCTGGGATCGGCGCGGAGATCGTGCGCGAGCCGCAGCTCCCACGCGATGCGCTCGTCGCCGCGCAGGAGCGTCCGCACGCGTGGCAGCTCGGCGACCACGCCGGGCAGGTAGCCGCCGAGGCGCGCCTCGAGCTCGAGCGTCCGCTCGATGCGGAGCAGCCATCGCTCGAGCACCTCGTCGGGGGCGGCGCAACCGTCGAGCAGCGCGAGCAGGCCCCGGGCCGCGCGGTCGTTCACGTCCTTGCGCGCGCGCAGGCAGAGGTGCAGCGCCTCGGTCGCGATCTGGCGGTAGGCGCCGGAGAGCACGTTCGCGCCGCCCGCGAGCGCGAGGTGGTGCGCGAGCGCGACGCCGAGGGCGTAGATCGCCGCCGACGCGTGGAGCGCCGCGTCGCGCGCCGGCGGCGGCACGCACGTGAACCACTTCGACGCGAGGCGGTCGGCGGCGGCGAGGGTGGTCTCCGCCGGACGCGCGAGCCGGGCGTCGATCCGCTCGACGACGTCCGCCGGCAACCCGAGCTCGCCGGCGAGGCGCGCGAGCGCGGCGGCGTCGACGGCGCCGACCTCGAGC
>DDRH01000067.1:375168-379622 GCA_002343075.1 Phycisphaerales bacterium UBA2421
CGAGGCGCATCACCGCCGCCGACCAGGCCTCGGCGGCATGGATCGCGCCGAGGCGGAGCCAGCGATTGATCGCCGCCTCGAGCCGGTACTGGCTGCGGCGCAGCTGCGCCGTCTGCACCTGCGCGAGCGCGCCGTCGAGATCGCCGGTGAGCACCAGCGCCATCGCCCCGGCGATCCGCGTCTTGCCGAAGCCGAGCACGCCCACGCGATCGACGCCCGACGCGTGGTGGAACGCGAGCGCCGCCTCGTCCTCGCGCCCGAGCGCGATCAGCGTGTCGACGAGCTGGCGCGCGTCCTCCGGCGACGCCAGCCGCGCGCGCGCGAGCCCGGTGAGCACGCGGCCGAGCTCGCCGCGGTGGAAGCCCTCCCACGCGTAGGCGCGGGCGAACAGCTCGGCATCGTGGTTCCACTCGTGCAACCGCTCCTGTGCCCAGCGGAAGCTGTCGCCGCCCTCGGGATCGAGGAAGTCGGCCATGGTGTCGGTGCCGATGCCGATCGCGTCGTCGAGCCGCCCGACGTCGACGAGCGCGCCCGCGATCAGCATGCCGGCGTGGTACTTCACCGCCCACTCGCCGGGCGCGACGCCACCGCCCTTCCACGCCGCCAGCGCCGCGCTCGCGCGCCGCACGGTCTCGGCGTAGGTCGCGCCCGGCCGCTGGCACTCGCGCAGCGCGCGGATCGCGTCGAGCTCGGCGCCGGGATGGCCGGGGCGCACGGCGAGCGCGCGATCGAACCAGCGCGCGGCCTCCTCGGGGCGGCCGGCCTCGCGGAGCTGCGCGCCGTAGTTGCAGCACGCGCGCGGGTTCGAGGGCAGGAGCATCGCCGCGAGGCCCTGGTGGCGCAGCGACGGGCTCTCCTCGCCGTGGGCGTGATCGAGCTCGTCGCCGTGGATCGCGAGGTGCGGCTTGCCGAACATCGGCGCCGCCTCGGTGATCGCGAGCAGGTCGCGGCGCGACGCACCGGGCTGGCCGAGGTTGGCGAGGATGCGGTTGCGCCGCGCCGCGAGGTGATCGGGATCGAGCGCGAGCATGCGCGCGTCGATCGCGCGCGGATCGCTGCGCGAGAGGTTGTGCAGCGCGCGCAGGAACGCGACGCCGAGGCGCGGGGGCGGCGCCAGGAGCTCCTCGGGGATCGCGGGGTCGGGGTCCTCGTCGGAGGGCGTCGACGCGGCGACCGCGCGCTCGAGGCGCGCGGCGGCGAGGCGTAGATCGCCTTCGTCGAAGTCGGGGAGGGGCGACGCGGGCGGCAGTCGGCGCGCCGCGAGCCACGCCTGGATGCAGGCGCCGATGCGCTCGTCGAGCGTGCCATCGGCGGCCGTCCATTGCTCGTCGGCCGCGTGGGGACGGCGCGAGCGCAGGGTGACGGGCGCGGTGGTCGTGAGGTCGACCTCGAGCCAGAGGACCTCGTCACGCCGCGCGAGGCGGAAGAGCGCGTCGATCGTCGCGGCCGCGTCGGGGTGCTGCGCGTCGAGCAGGCGATCGCTCGCGTCGACGAGCTGCTGATCGTCGAAGTCGAGGACGCTGACGATCGGGTGACGGGCGAGCTGGTCGGCGACGAGCGCGCCGAGCAGCTTCGCGTACGACAGCGGCGGGGCCGCGTCGTCGGGCAAGGTCATCGCCGGGTCGTCGGGCAGCGCGAGTGTCGCGGCCAGGAATGCGACCCGGTGCGGATAGGGTAGCGGCGGCATCTCGACGACCCCGCCGCCAGAGTATCACTCCGGCTGCATGGCGTCGGGTGTGGTGGCAGCGTCGGGTGTGATGGTCGCGTCGGGCGGGTCGGGTGTGTCGGGCGGCGCGTCGGGGTAATAGGCCGCGTCCGGGCAGGGCCCGTCGCCGCACTTCGCCGGGCCGTCGTCGCCCGAGCAGTCGGAGTCGATCCCATCGCCGATCGGATCGGGTGCGCCCGGGTGCACGTCGGGGTTGCCGTCGTTGCAGTCGCAGTAGGGATCCTCGCGAGGATCGCACGGCTCGTCGTAGCAGCCCGGGAACCAGCCATCGCCGTCCCGATCGACGCAGTCGTCGACGACCGACGGTCCACCGTAGCAGGCCATCAGCGTGATGGTCGCGGCCGCCGCGGTCGTGGTGGCGAGCAGGCGGCGGACCCAGCGCCAGCGCCCCGCGGTGGAGGTGGTCAGTGGAGCGTCGCAATGGACACAGCGGGACCGGCTGGCGGGGACCAGGCCGGCGCAGGCAGGGCAGGCGGCGAGAGCCATGGGGGTGGGTCTTGGCAACCCCGATGCCAGCCCGCGATCAGGCGCTACGCGGGTTTGCATCGGGTCAGTCGGCGGCGAGCCTACCCTCCGCGACACCGCTGTCACGCCAGAGGCTTGCGCGAGGGCGACCAGGCCCTTGTGATAGAGTGGAATTGCGCCGGCTTCGCTCAACCCCACGCTTCGAAGCCTGGAACCAGCACCATCACCGAACCGACGACCGAACCTGACAACGCGGAGACCGAGACGTCAATGGGCACGAAGCTCTACGTGGGCAATCTGAATTACAACACGAACGAGGAGTCGCTGCGGGAGTTGTTCGCGAGCAACGGGCGCGAGGTCGCGAGCGTATCCATCATCATGGATCGCGAGACCGGCCGCTCGCGAGGCTTCGCGTTCGTCGAGATGACGACGCCGGAGTTCGCGCAGCAAGCGCTCCGGGAGCTCGACGGCGCCGAGCTCGACGGTCGCAACCTCCGCATCAACGAGGCGCGCGAACGTGAGGCTCGTGGTCCGGGTGGTCCGCGACCGTACGGCGGCCCGCGTCCCGGCGGCTTCGGCGGCGGTGGTGGCGCGGGTGGCGGTGGCTACGGTGGTGGCGGCGGCGGCGGTGGCCGTCCCGGCGGCGGCTACGGTGCGCCCGGCGGTGGTGGTGGTGGCTTCGGCGGCCCACGCCCCGGCGGCTTCGGTGGCGCGCCCCCTCCGGGACCCGGTGCTCCGGGCGCGGCGGATGGCCGGCGTGGTGCCGGTGGCCGTCGCGATCGGGATCGCGATCGCGGGCGCGGCGAAGAGGGTGGCGGCGGTCGCGGCCGTCGGCGTCGCGATGACGATGGTGGCGGCGACGACTGGTGAGCCGCGGTGGCCCCGCCTACTCGGGCGGCGTTCCATCCTCGCCGGCCGCGCCCATCTGCTGGCGTAGGCCGTACTCGGCGTCCCACGGGTGCTCCCCGGGCGCCGGCGTGTACGCGAGCTCGACGCGCGCGAGTCGGCTCCACACCCGCCGGTAGACGTCGACGAGGCGATCGCCCGTGAGCGTCAGGTTCGAGCGATCGCGCTTCGGCGCGTCGAGCTCGAGGCGCAGCGAGTCGTCGCGGTTGAGCGTCGCGCCCGGGCGCAGCGGCCAGTCGCCGACGTAGAGCTCGACGAGGCGACGCGGCGTGGCGAGCAGGCGATCGGGGTGGCGCGGGGGCGGCGCGAGCGCGGCGGCGGCGCGCGCGAAGTCGGTGCCGTCGACGGTGAGCGGGCGATCGGACGCGATGATGGCGAGCAGGCCCCAGCGCCGCGCGTCGTCGCCGCGGACGAGCACGACGGTGGGGAAGACGGCCCGCGTCGTGTCGGCGATGAGCGCGACGTCGGCCTCGGCGACCTGCCACAGCGCGAGCCACTGCACGTGGAGGCCGCCGGGCGCGAGATGGCGGGCGACCTCGCGGTAGTGCTCGACCGTGTAGAGGTAGCCGGCGTGGCTCTCCCAGGGCTTGTGCAGGTCGGTGACGATCACGTCCCAGCGCGCGCGCGCGCCACGCAGCCAGAAGCGCGCGTCGCCGACGTGGATCCGCGTGCGCGGATCGTCGAGCACGCCGCCGTTCCACGCCGCGAACGCGCGCGCGGCGTGGACGACCTCGGGGATGAGCTCGACGACGTCGAGGCGCTCGAGGCGCGGATCGGCGAGCGCGCCGCCGGCGGTGATGCCGGTGGAGAGGCCGAAGAACAGCGCACGCCGCGGCGACGGATGGAGGAGCAGCGGGAGCTGGCCCACGCGCCGCTGGCGCAGATCGCTGTCCGACGACGCGAGGCCATAGTGGATGTTGTGGCGGAGGCGGCGCTCGCCGCGCCGGTCCTCGTGGACCTCGAGCCAGCCGTAGCGGGTCTCCCAGCGCGTGAGCACGCGGTCGCCCTGGCGAGGCTGCGGCACCGGGCGGGCGACGGCGGCGACGATCGCGGCGGCGGCGAGCGCGGTGACGACGATGGCGCGGTGGAGCTTCGCGCGGTGCGCGAGCAGGGCGCCCGTGATCGCGTAGAGCGCGGTGACGAGCGCGAAGCAGTTCCACAGGCCGAGCGCCGGGACCAGGGCGAGCGCGGCGAGGAGCGCGCCGGCCGCGCCCGCGAGGTTGTTGGCCGCGGTGAGGCGCCCGATCGTGTGGCCGGTCTCGCGCCCCGAGTCGTCGTCGGGGCCGGCGAGGCGCCACGCCAGCGGCAGGAGCAACGCCAACCCGGTCCCGGCGGGGGGGGCGGTGGGGGGGGCGGC
>DDRH01000067.1:379671-379924 GCA_002343075.1 Phycisphaerales bacterium UBA2421
GCGGTGAGGCGTCCGATCGTGTGGCCGGTCTCTCGACCCGACGCGTCGTCGGGGCCGGCGAGGCGCCACGCCAGCGGCAGGAGCATCGCCATCGCGGTCACGGCCGGCGCGACGATGAGGACGGCGAGGCCGAGCGCGGAGACGAGGTAGCCCGCGAAGTCGCCGAACGCGCTGAAGTAGCCGAGGCCCTGCGTCGTCGCCCACAGCGTGATGACGCCGCCGGGGAGGAGGATCGCGGCGACGAGCGCGGCGA
>DDRH01000024.1:0-901 GCA_002343075.1 Phycisphaerales bacterium UBA2421
GGTCGTTCACTTTTCTGGGCTGCGGTGTTTGTGGCTCTGCGGTTGGTTCTCTTCGGATTGATCAAGAGCGAGCTTGTTTCAGATTCGCCGCAGAACCCTCTCCCCTGCCGTCTGCCGGTGTAGCGGGAGAGGGAGTTGCCGCTGCCGGGGGTGCTGGTTTTCATTCGTCATGGGGCGCTTGATGGGCGTGGCCTACCCCGCGGCGCTCTTTGCCCCGCCGCCTCCGGCTGCCAGCGCTCCTACATACCCCGCGGCGAGTTTTGTGAGGAATGAGATCGTGAACAGCACGGCGATTTTCGGCGTCATTCCGACGGCCAGCAAGATCGCGGCGTCGATGATGGCGTAGGCGAGCCAGACTACCAGCAGCGCCTTGACGCCGCCGTCTTGCCAGCCGGCGACCCAATAGCCGGCCAGGAACATAAGCGGAATGCCCGCGATAATGCTGCAAAAGGGTGCGGCGGACTGGACATGCTGGTCGTAGAACTCCTTTGGGTGGCCGGGGTTGATCAGGTGGCCGTAGACGACCATGTAAAGAATGCTCGCGACGATGTTGAGCACCATCA
Organism: Phycisphaerales bacterium UBA2421; assembly: GCA_002343075.1. GTDB lineage: Bacteria > Planctomycetota > Phycisphaerae > Tepidisphaerales > Tepidisphaeraceae > UBA2421. Next base: position 564 of record DDRH01000024.1, read on the forward strand.
CCAGCACAGCAACGCCGATCAATGAGAGCACGCGGACGAGAGTCATACAATCTCCTTCTGATTGATGGCGGGATTATCCGCCTCTGAGGCGATAATGATAGCGGGCGGGTCGGGGCGTGCTTGACGAATCCTGCGCGCGGGCGGATGAGACCGGAGGCCGCGACGCTGCAAGGGTGCGGGTTCGGTTAGTCGGTCTTCTGCATGGTGTTGGTGTGATCGAGCGCGCCGAAGCGGCGGTTGCGCTTCGCGAATGCTGCGATGGCCTGGTGCAGATCGGATTCGGAAAAATCGGGCCAGAGTGTGTCGCTCACAAACAACTCGGCGTAGCTGATCTGCCA
>DDRH01000024.1:1030-3533 GCA_002343075.1 Phycisphaerales bacterium UBA2421
GGCGTAGCTGATCTGCCAGAGGAGATAGTTGCTGACGCGCATCTCACCGGCGGTGCGGATGAGCAGGTCGGGGTCGGGCATACCCGCGGTGTAGAGATGGTCGGTGATGGTTTGCTCGTCGATGGCGTCGGGCTTGATTTCCCCCGCCTTCACCCTGCGGGCGATCGCCTGCACGGCATCGGTGATTTCGGCCCGGCTGCCATAATTCAGCGCCAGGACGAGAGTAAGGCCGGTGTTATCCCGCGTTTCTTTGAGGGTGACTTCGACTTCTTCGAGGACGGGATCGGGGAGGTTATCGAGCCGGCCGATCTGGGCGAAGCGGATGTTGTTTTCCATCATCGTCTGCCGCTCGCCGCGGAGATATTCGACGTACATTTCCATGAGGAAGCCGACTTCGCGCGTCGGTCGCTTCCAGTTTTCGAGGCTGAAGGAGTAAAGCGTGAGATAGTCCGGCCCGCCGTGATGCGTGCGGAGGCGGGCACATTCGGTGACGATCTTTCGAACGGTCTTGGCGCCTTCCTGATGCCCGCGCACGCGCTCCAACTGCCGCCGGACGGCCCAGCGGCCATTTCCGTCCATTATGATGGCGATGTGACGGGGGAAGCGGTTGGAGGGGATAGAGTCAATCGCCTCATTCATGCGGTTGGGGCTCCGTTTGCGGCTCCGTTTGCGTCGGCGTGGTGCCTTTCCATGCGATCGGGACCAATCCAGAATCGACGATCGCGTTGTCCGCCGTCAAGAAGTACTGCATCGATCCCTGCTTGTTGCATGACAAGTGCAGTGGCGACGATGAGGCGGTCATGCAGATCGTTCATGCCCACAATTGCCGAAGCCTGGACGACCACATCGCGGGTGACAGGTGCTATTGTTAAACGCCGGTCTGCATCGACCGCATTGATGAGCGATTCTACAGATTCAATTTCAACGCGCTTCTTCTCGACAACCATCACCGCCTCGGCCAGTGCGATTGCCGGCAGAACTAGCACGGCATTGGGGTCACTCATGATCTGTCGGGCGGCGCTGCCGAGATTCGGATTATCAGTGAGGTACCAGACGAGTGCATGAGCATCAATCACGTGGGAAGAATTCATCAATCTCACGCTCCAAGTGTTCTTGCGCTTCTCGACGGACCTGCCGGAAGTCCTCTAGTGTGGACTGCTGACCCCCGCGCGTTCTCAGCATACCCAGCTTCATCATCCTGCCAGAAACTGGCTGATCGGCTGGTTGCTCGAACCTGAGTTCAACCGCTGTTCCGTCGGGCAACGCCAGTGGCACTTCTGGCGTTACCACTCCGCCACGCACTACACCTCTTACCGTTCTAGTCATCGCACACCTCGCTACGCTGTCGCGCTCTCCTCTACATGCACCAGATGATACTCATAAGCATCCACGATTGCCTGCCAGCTGGCATCGATGATATTGCTGCTCACGCCGATGGTGCCAAAGATTTCCTTACGCCTGTCGGGCAGGTCGCGACGCCACTCGACCACCACCCGCACGGCGGCGGCGGTTTCGGCGCGGGCGTTGATCACCCGCACCTTGTAATCCACGAGGTGCACATCGGCGATGGCGGCATACCGAGGCTGGAGCGCGCGTCGCAGTGCCTGATTGAGTGCATCCACCGGGCCATCGCCCTCGGCTACGGTATGCTCGGTGGCCTCTGCAATCTTCAGCTTGACCGTCGCCTCGGCGACCGGCGCGCCGCCGTTTTGTCGCGCCACTTCCACCCGATAGTTGGCAAGATCAAAAAAAGTACGGTGCCGCTTGATTTCCCGCCGCAGGAGCAGCTCAAAACTGGCTTCCGCGGCTTCAAACTGGTAGCCGGCGTTCTCCAGATTCTGCACATGCTCCAGCACCTTTTTCAGCACAGCCTTATCATTCTCAATCTCAAACTTCCTCCCGGCTTTGGCGGCGATGTTACTTTGGCCGGAAAGCTCGCTCACCAGCACCCGCCGGGTGTTGCCGACGGCTTCTGGATCAATGTGCTCGTAAGTGATCGGGTCTTTCTGCACCGCGTGGACATGCATGCCTCCTTTGTGCGCAAAGGCCGACGCGCCTACATATGGCTGCCCGCTGTGGAGGTTCATGTTGGCAATCTCATAGACATAGCGGCTCACTTCGGTCAGACGCTTAAGCGTGCCGGGGCGGAGAGTCTCATACCCAAGTTTTAGCGACAAGTTGGCGATAAGCGGAATCAGGTCCATGTTACCGCAGCGTTCGCCGACGCCATTGATCGTACCCTGCACATGACTCGCGCCGGCCTTGACGGCGGCGAGCGCATTGGCAACTGCCAGCGCCGAGTCGTTGTGCGTATGAATACCAACCTTCGCCGACGCCTTTCCCACGACCGCGGCCACCGCGGCCTCTGTTTGCTCGGGCAATGTGCCGCCATTGGTATCGCAAAGACAAAGCGTGCTCGCGCCTGCTTCCTCGGCGGCCAGGACGGTGGCCAGGGCGTAGTCGCGATCTGCTTTATAGGCATCAAAGAAATGCTCGGCGTCGT
>DDRH01000024.1:3655-4085 GCA_002343075.1 Phycisphaerales bacterium UBA2421
ATCAAAGAAATGCTCGGCGTCGTAAACCACTTCACGACCTGCTTCACGAAAGAGCGCGACGGTTTCACGAATCATCGCGAGATTTTCATGCCGATCGACATTGAGTACGCGCGTCGCCTGAAACTCGCTGCTTTTACCGACGATCGTTACGACGGGCGTCTGGGCTTCCATCAAGGCGGCCAGGCCGGGGTCTTCACACGCCTTCATGCCCCGCCGGCGCGTCATCCCGAAGGCTGCCACCTTTGCATGCTTCAATCCGGCCGTTCGGATCTCGCGAAAAAATGCCTCGTCCTTCGGGTTGGAAAGCGGAAATCCGCCTTCTATGTAATCAACGCCCAGTTCATCGAGTTTCAGCGCAATCTGCAGCTTGTCCTGTAGCGAAAGATTAAATCCCTCGCCCTGCGTGCCGTCGCGCAACGTGGTGTCGTAG
>DDRH01000024.1:4202-4499 GCA_002343075.1 Phycisphaerales bacterium UBA2421
CGTCGCGCAACGTGGTGTCGTAGATGTCAATTCTCACGGGCATACCAAGTCTTTCCAATATTCAGCGAGCGAAGCTGTCGGGACGAAACTCGCGGCGTGCACACGTCGCGCGGGTGGCGCGGGTGGTTGCACACCGGTTCAGACTCTTCCAAACTGCGCAGCCGACTTGTTAGCTGCGCTCGACTTAGACTCGAACCGAATCAACCATGATAGCCGATTCGACCGTGCCCTGGCAGTTCCACCGCTGCGACAAAACTGCATTGGTGTTCAAAACAAAACACCCCGCCACAGGCGGGG
>DDRH01000024.1:4680-6297 GCA_002343075.1 Phycisphaerales bacterium UBA2421
GCTCGTTTGTTTTGCGCCACATTTCGTGCGTAAACGATCAGCCCTGCCCGCATTTCTGTGCGGTAATAATGACGGGGCTAATGCAAATCACGCAATTCACGAGGTCTAACTTAGCTTTCAGGCAGTGCTGACGCAAGCGCAAACTTACTTCGTCGACTACGCCGGGCTATGATTCAGAGGTAAAGGACAACTCGTGAAGGACAACTCTATGAACTCCACAAAGAACGATTTATCGCCGAGAACCCGTGAAGCGGTGGCCTCGTTGTTGAATGCCCGACTCGCCGACTCGATTGATTTGCTCAGCCAAGTCAAAGTAGCGCACTGGAATGTGAAGGGCAACAACTTTATCGCCCTGCACGAACTGTTCGACAAGGTCTATGCCGCGGTCGAGGCCGCTATCGACGAGATTGCCGAGCGCTGCGTTGCACTCGGAGGCACGGCGCTTGGCACAGTGCGCATCGCCGCCAGGACGAGCACGCTAGCCGAGTACCCCGCCAGGCTCACCAAGTCGAGCGACCACGTCAAAGCTATTTCGGATCGACTTGCCGTGTATGGCAAACTGCTTCGTAAAGCGATTGATGAAGCCGACAAGCTTGGCGACAAAGGCACCGCCGATTTGTTCACTGGCGTTTCGAGGGAAATCGACAAGATGCTTTGGTTTGTTGAATCGCACGCCGCCTGATGCATTCGTGGGCGAAATGACACGCTGCGTGTCGGCCATTGGCCATTCAGTCCGTCTAATCGTCCATGCGCGCCGCTATCGTCCAGGCGATGCCGTGTCGATCTCGACTCGCGCCGGTATCGGATGACGATCCGTTTCGGCAAGCAGCAGGACTGATGTGAGGTCGGCCAACCGAGCATCAGTCATCCGACTCAGGTCGATTTGCCCGATGACCGCGCCGCGGATCGGATCGAGCAGCGTCGTGCCGTAGACGAGCAGCGCGCGGTTCTTACCCGACCCTAGCCACATCAGCGCCGGCCCGGAGTAGCCTGCGGGCGATTGTAGTTCGCCATTGCGGTCGATGTATTCCCCGACCTTCACACCCGGCACTTGCTTAAACGTATACACGATTGCGCCGCCCATGTGTTCAAACAGGACCGCGGCGAGCGTGTCTGACTCTGCGGCGCTGTCAGCGGTGAGTGCAAAGCCCTTGGGCGTGGAGGGCCAGCCAGACGGCAAATCGCCCACCTGCACCTCATGAGAGCTGACCAGCCGCTCGGCCGTCATCGAGAAAAACCGCACCGCAGGGACGTTGCGATCGGTATGCCTGCCAACCATCGCAAAATATCGGCCATTCGCCGAGAGCGCAAGAAGGTTGCGGCCGCCTTCGGGAGAGGGAAGTTCCAACGGGCGTGTTCGCGTGGGAGCCTTGCGCTCGAGGTCGTATGCGTTTACAAGAATCTTCCCGTCGGCATCGCTGGAGACCAGGAGCCGATCGCTCTTGGCACCGGCGGCACCGTCGTTGGGCAGGAAGCCGACGAGGACCTGCATCCCGCCGCTGGTGTCATTCAGGGGAATCGTGGCTGGCTGCAGCGACGGGTTCTGAAACGAATAGATCTCGATCTCGCGGCGGATAAACGTGGCGACGCGCGCCAGCCGCGTGCCATCGGGGCTGA
>DDRH01000024.1:6373-7519 GCA_002343075.1 Phycisphaerales bacterium UBA2421
CCAGCCGCGTGCCATCGGGGCTGAAAACAAAGTTCTCCGTACCCTGCGTGGCTTTAAATCTAACGGGCGTGTCATTCGCGCGCTTCCAAGTTCGGCTATCCCAGCATGTAAACGCCAGCATGTCACCGTCGCGACGCATGGAGACAATGAATGGCGATGGGGTGAGCGAGTACAGAAACTGGTCTGCTCTTTCGCGCATCGCCGTTGCGGGCGAAAACGCCGTCACCAGTGCCGACGTCGGTGCCTGCATCTGCGGACCAGGATCGCTCACCGCCGCGGTCGGCAAAATCAGGTTGACCGACGCAACCGCGGCGCCCCTTGCGGCAGACGCAAGATCGTTTGACACCGGCGGCGGGCCAGACGGAGTGATTACTTCCACGGGTGCAACAACCGGCGCATTGGGATCGCGCCGCTCCGCTGCAACCGTTCGCGTTCGCCGCGCCGCGGCCTCGGCTTCGGTTTCGCGCTTAACGATTGGTTCCCACTTAAAACCGGCACCAAATGGGCTGATTGGAACAGCACTGGTCTGGGTCGAATCGACGATTGATCTTGCCAGGGTGTTCAGGCCGAGCAGCAGTGCCCCGGAAAGCACAACACCCGCGAGGTAACCCGCCCCGGCCAGCCCCGCAGCGGTTGGCACTTCCTCGGGTCGTAGTCTAAAGAGAATCCACAAACAACACGATGCGACCAACACGCCCCCGAGTGCACCCATGATTGCCGAGGCAAACGCGCCATGGCCGAGCATCCAAAGTGCTGCCGTCAGAACGATAGCTGGCATAAAACTGGCGAACGACCGAAACCGCGCAGTCCGGGGCAGCTGAAATCCCGCGGCCCGGCCGGCTGCCCGAATTGCGGCAAAGGTGATCGGCGAGACAATGCCCGTGTATACACCCAACCACGCGACTGCGGATGTAAACGTGATCCAGCCAGCATCGGAGCGATTGGTACGGTGCGACTGCAGGAAGATCCAAACCACCGACCCTGCGATCAGCACCCAGGGCAAGATCATGTCCAATTCTTTGGAGCCGGCGAAATTGAACCGCAGATTGGCCCGTCCGGCTTGCTCAATCCCCTCGCCGCTTAGCGGAACATCTTCCATCCCCGCGGGCAGGCCAGGGGAATGCTGCACCTGCGTGGCACCGTGCT
>DDRH01000024.1:7719-8463 GCA_002343075.1 Phycisphaerales bacterium UBA2421
AAACGATCTCTCGACCGCAGCGAGAGAATCGAGGTCGGGTGCGTCGTTCGCCTCGTTGGCGCTGGGAATCGTCACAATATAGCCGCAGCCACGACAACGAATGCGCCGACCCGCCATCGCAGCGTCGGCGGCGTAGACCTTCTGGCAGTTATCGCAAACGACCGTCACCTGCATCATGCAACTCTAACTTCGGCTAGAACAAGGACTTCTCTATTGTCCGCTGGTTACATTAATCCCCAGATTAGACACACCCGCGAGTCGCGGGTTGCATCAAAAAATCGCACAATTCATCCGCGACCCACGATTCGATCCATCTCCCCAAATGCCACCAGACCCTGAGCAACCAACTCCAGCCCGGTCTGGTGAAGCCGCGAAAACTTACTCGCCCGCAGCGCCTCATCAATCGATTGCATACTTGGCGTGCGCAAAATCGTGTCGCGCAACGCGTCGTTAACCCGGAGCAACTCGAAAAACGCGCGGCGACCGAGAAATCCTGTGCCGAGGCACCTCGGGCAACCGTTGGGATAGTATAGCTTGCTTACGCCATGCCCGGAATCGCCCAGCACTTTTTGCTGTTCCGGGGTAATCGGTTCACCCCGTTTGCAGTGTGGGCACAACTGCCTCACCAACCGCTGCGATACCACGAGATGCAGCGCCTGGGCCACCAGGTAAGGTTCGACGCCCAAATCAAGCAGCCGAAATATACAGCCAACCGTATCCTTCGTGTGCAGCGTGGAAAAGACC
>DDRH01000024.1:8573-8855 GCA_002343075.1 Phycisphaerales bacterium UBA2421
CAGCGTGGAAAAGACCAGGTGCCCCGTAATCGCCGCCTGCATGGCAATTCGCGCAGTTTCTGCATCGCGAATCTCCCCCACGAGAATTACATCGGGGTCCTGCCGCAGCGTCATTCTCAAAAGTGCCGAAAAGCTCTTGCCGGCCTCATCATCAACCGGAATCTGCGTCACACCTTCGATCTGAATCTCAACCGGGTCTTCGATCGTGATGACATTGCGACGACTAGTATCGATGCTTCGGACAAGCGAATAGAGTGTCGTCGTCTTCCCGCTGCCGGTCGG
>DDRH01000024.1:8996-10195 GCA_002343075.1 Phycisphaerales bacterium UBA2421
TCGTCTTCCCGCTGCCGGTCGGTCCGCTGACGAGCACCATGCCGGCATCTTGCTCGATGCCTGTGGCGATTTCCTGCATCATCCAGGTAGGCAGATGTAAATCGGCCATCTTCAGAGGCGCATTGGCTGTATCGAGCACTCGGACAACGAGTTTCTGGCCGAACACACCCGGCGCAAAGCTCACCCGATAATCCACCCGCCGCGATCCACCTTTCTGCCGGTTGTCAGGCACGCGGGCGGCGAAGTGCCCTTCCTGAATGCTGTCACGGAACTGGATATCGATATCGCTGAGCACCTTGACCAGTGTTGCGAGTCGATGCCCCACCTGGTTGGGAAGCCGGGCTACATCGACCATATTGCCATCGATACGCAGGCGGCAAACGTAATGCTCGTTTCGAGGTTCGAGGTGGATATCCGTCGTCCTGCTGCGAAAGCCCACCGTAAGGATCAATCGAAACACGTCCACCGCCTCGCGGCGGCCGATGCTCTTGGTTTCGTTCGTTGCTTCGTGAACCACTGAGCCGCGCGCGTTAACCAGCGCAATCTCCCCTTCTTCAAACGGCCGCAGTGGGAGCGACTCGGCCAGATCAACCAGAGCTGTTTCGTAATCAACATTTTCTGGCGTCTGAATACCCTTCGGCAACGGATCGTCATCCACCCGGCCCATTGCAAGCGCTTCGAGCTTGCTGAACTCTTCATCAACGAGATCGTCGTCGGTGAGGACTTCTTGCAGGCCCGGATCAAACAGCTTGATGGTGGTCTTGCCGATCTGAATCGCGTCGCCGGGTTTCAAGGGGGATGATTTGATGATCTGACCATTCAGCCGGGTGCCGTTGCTGCTGCCAAGATCGCGGACGCGCCATCCGTCGGATGTGCGTTCGATAACACAGTGGGCACGGCTTGCCATGTTATCGACCAGCACCAGCATGTTGTCAGCACCCCGACCGACGGAAATAGCCGATACTTCCGCCGACATGCGGGCAGACTTACCGGCGGAGGTGATCTCAAGATAGGCCCCGGTCATCACTTGTGAATCTACCATATCCGTTCCTGCCCGCTGTAACAAACCCCGAATAAGCGTATGATCAGTCGCGATAGCTCGTTTACCTCACGATCATACGCGATAGAAGGAGAGTCTGGATTGCCCGACAAATATTTCCAACACAGCTTCGCCAACGGCATGACCCTGCTGGCCGAGC
>DDRH01000024.1:10313-11695 GCA_002343075.1 Phycisphaerales bacterium UBA2421
ACGGCATGACCCTGCTGGCCGAGCAAATGCCCGGGATGCAGAGTGCCGCCATGACTGCCCTCATCCCCGCGGGCAGCGGCACCGACCCGGACGGGGCGACCGGGAGTGCCACCGTCCTGGCAGATTTACTGCTGCGGGGAGCCGGGAATCGCGATAATCGGGCGTTAACCGAACATCTTGACACCCTCGGCCTGCAGCGGTCGAGCAGCGTGGGCGTCTATCACACGCGGCTGGGCTGCGCCGCCCCTGCAGACAAGGTCATCGCGTCCCTCGACGCCTACGCCGACATTCTGCTCCGCCCCACCCTCCCCGCCGACGGATTCGAGCCGGCCCGGCAGCTTGCCCTGCAATCGCTTGCGGGCATTGATGATGAACCTCGGCAGAAGATGTTTGTAAAGCTGCGCGAGATCTACTTTCCCTGGCCGATTGGCCGCAACTCGCTTGGGTCAAAGCAAGATCTCGAGTCGATGACGCACGCAGGACTTGTCGCCGACCACGCCCGCCGGTTTGTGCCGGAAGGGGCGATCTTGGCGTTTGCAGGAAAAATTGAGTTTGACGAACTAACGCAACAGATTGGCAAGCTGCTCGGCGAATGGCCCGGCAAGCCCCCCGCCGAGATGAAAACGACCCCGGCCACGCAAACCTATCACTTTGAACCGCAGCAGACCGAGCAGACGCACATCGGCATCGCTTGGCCGACGGTGGATGAGACCCACCCCGACTACTACTGCGCCAGAATTGCCTACGATATCCTCGGCGGCGGCATGAGCAGCCGGCTTTTCACTGAAGTTCGCGAGAAACGCGCGCTCTGCTATAGCGTGTCCGCCGGTTATGCAAGCGTGAGGGGGATCGGCTGCGTAATGGGCTACGCTGGCACGAGTAATGAACGCGCACAGGCAACCCTCGATTGCTTTCTCGAAGAGGTGTTCAAACTTTCCGCCGGCGTCACCCCCGCCGAGCTTGACCGGACGAAAGTGGGGCTAAAGGCAAACACGATTATGTCCAGCGAATCGAGCGGCTCGCGCGCCGGGGCGATCGCACACGACTTTTTCACCCGCGGGCGGATTCGCACAATCGGAGAAATCAAGAGCGGTATCGATGCCGTCTCAATCGATCGCATCAATTCTTTCCTCAAAGACGCATCGCGACTGCAGCCGACCATTGTCGTGCTTGGCCCCAAAGAACTGACTCGGAAAGCATAAAACCATCATGCCACTTACCTTCAAGCACCACCGCCTGTCCAACGGGCTGGACATCGTTGCCGAGATCAACCCCGACGCCTACAGCTTCGCCGCGGGCTTTTTTGTCAAGACCGGTTCGCGCGATGAATCGCCTGATGTCGTCGGCGTGTCGCATTTTCTCGAACACATGATGTTCAAGGG
>DDRH01000024.1:11783-13030 GCA_002343075.1 Phycisphaerales bacterium UBA2421
TCGAACACATGATGTTCAAGGGCAATGACAAGCTTACATGGGAAGACGTCAACCGCGTGTTTGATGAGATCGGTGCCCGCTACAACGCGTTCACTTCCCAGGAAATGACCTGCTACTACGCCAACGTATTGCCAGAGTTCACCGAGCGGGCGATCGACCACCTGGCAAGCCTGCTGCGCCCCGCCATTCGGCAGACTGATTTTGATACCGAGAAAAATGTTATTCTCGAAGAAATCGCAATGTATCTCGATGATCCCGGCCACAAGCTCTATGAGGCGCTCATGGAAGCGCATTTCGCACGTCACCCGCTCGCGCAGAGCGTGCTCGGGTCGGCGCAATCGATCACCGCATTGCAGCGGGACCAGATGGCGGCGTATTTTGCGCGGCGGTACGGGCCGGGAAACATGGTGCTCTCGGTAACGGGGCAAATGGAGTTTGACGAAGTCATCCGGCTTGCTGAAATGTACTGCGGCAAATGGCCCACCGTTTCGCCATCCCGGGATAACCCGGCGGTCATTCCTTCGGGGAAGCGCGTCGAGCTCACCGACCCTAAGCTGAACCGTAAGTACTTGATGGGCATGACGCCCGGACCCAGCGCGCAGGACGAACGTCGATTTGCCGCCAGAGTGCTGGCCGATGTCATCGGCGATTCCGACGGCTCGCGTTTTTACTGGGCACTGGTCGATAACGCCATTGCCGAAGATGCCGATTTCGGCTTCTACCCCCACGACGGTTGCGGGAGCTTTTACATCGCGCTTACTTGCTCGCCGGACGTTACCGAAAAGGCGCTTGAGATTGCCCGCGCAGAACTGGAGAAGGTGAAGATCGATCTCGCCGACGATGAAGTGGAGCGCGCCAAGAACAAGATTGCATCAAGCATCGTGCTCAGCGGGGAACTTCCGATTGGCCGGATGCGGGCAATCGGCTCGCAGTGGACTTACAACGGCGACTACCGTTCGCTGGAACAGGACATGGCCACGCTGCAAGCTGTCACACCCGCTTCACTGCGGCAACTGATGCGCGAGTTCACCTTCGACCCAATGACCATCGTTTCGCTCGGCCCGAGTTGATCGCCGAACCGGCTGTCGCCCCGAACAAAGGGCCTTTCATTCTGGCAATTCCACAGGCACCTGCACACCCCGCGCGGGAAGGTCCGATTTCAAGATCACCCTGCCGCCGGGGTGCTCGACCTGAATGCGGTAGCTGCCGTGAAAGCCGCGCACGGTGAAGCGGCCGTCGCCGTCGGT
>DDRH01000024.1:13158-16836 GCA_002343075.1 Phycisphaerales bacterium UBA2421
GGTGAAGCGGCCGTCGCCGTCGGTCTTGCCCGTGGCTGATGTGTGCCACTTGCGCGTGATGAGATCGACATACGCCTCCCCCGCGGGACGGGCCGACCAATCCGCCCGCCAGAGTGCGGCGGCGGGCCGCCAGTGGTTTTTCTCGTAAAAACCCCATTGAGTGATCCCGCTGACCGACGCATGACTGAACACCGCTGTGAAAAAATCTCGCAGGTAATCTGCCTGCAACTGCTCATCATCGGTTGACACATCAAACTCGGTGATGCGAATCGCCAGCCCGGTTGAACCAAACCGATCGAGCAGATGCAGCACGCGCTCAGGCCCGACGAGCACATCGTCCATGTGCGCCTGCTCCCCAATGACGCCAATTGGCGACCCACTTTCGCGGAGCGCGCGAACCAATTCGTATGTGCGCGCAATCTTGCTTTCGTTCAGCGCACCGTAGCTGAGCATGGCGAAATCGTTGAGCGCGAGCGCGGCGACCGGATCGGCACGGCGTGCCCGGCGAAACCAATCGGCCATGGCCTCTTCGCCGAGAACCTGCTGTATCGCCGTGTGAAATGTTGGTTCGTTCACCACATCCCACTCATCCACCTTCCCCGCAAACGCTGCCATCATCTGGTCAATATGCATATTGACGCGCTCCGCCAGGGCGTCGCCCTTCTTTGCGCGTACCAGTTCCTGCACTTCAGGCGGCAGGCGTGAAAGCTCCGGCCAGACCAGGCAGTGCCCGCGAACCGAAAACCCGGCGTGCCTCAGCCAGTCGACTGCCTCATGCGTCCGATCGCGATGGGCTTGCCGCGCGACAGCGTTGCCGGCCTCCCACGGCTGCCACTTCATCTCCCACTCGAATGTTGCGGCGTTGAAGTACTTCTTCAGGATCTCACGATATTTTTCATCATCCGGCGTATCGCCAAGCAGCCTGCCTGTCGTCACGGCGGTTCCGAACGGAAATGCGTGCTTCGTCAGTTCAACTGACACCGTTGCGCCGGCAATTGGCTGGCCGGTTCGATCGGTTACCTGGACGATCAAGTCACTTTTCCGAAGTTTTTCAATTCGCTGCGCCGCCGCGGCGCGCCAAGGCGCGGCAGGCTCGCGACCTGCATACGTCAACCGTGGGGAACGCAGCCCGGCCTTTGATACGTCGCCAAGATTCCGCAATGTCAATCCACGGATGTGCACTCTCTGACGGCATGTACCAAACTGAAGCGCGAGTTGCATCGGCTCATCGGCGGCGAAACTGTTGGCCCGAAAGGGAAGCCGGTAATGCTTCCATTCGGAGGTCGGCTGCACCACACACTCATCGCTCACCGTATATGGCGGTTGCGAACGTTGATACACAATCCGCACTGCCGCCTCCCCCGTGTCCGGATCGACGGCAGCGGCGCGAAACTCGCCCTCGAGCACCAACAGATCCCCCGCCCGCACCGACGACTGCACCGGCGAAACCAACTGCGCTGCCCAAGGCGTGGCCGGCGTTGCGTCGGTTCGCAACTCGATAACGCCATTATCGACGGCCACAGACGACACCGACGGCTCTGTTACCTTCAGCGCGTGCTCCCACCAGTCATGTGGCAGTACCGAGGCTGTCTTCGTGGCAGCCTTCCCGGATTCGGCAAGGCTGGCCGGGGCGACGGTGATGACTGCGATCAGGCTCAGGAGCAGAATTTTCATCGCTTTTGAGCCTACCCGGACCGGCAGTCGTTTGCAGCAGGCCGGGCGTATACAATCGAAAGCATGAACCGCCCGCCACTGCAACGCTTCACACTCAATGACCTGCGCGCCGCTCGCGCGCACGGCCACAAGGTACCGATGCTCACTTGCTACGACTACACATCAGCAAAACTGATGCACGAAGCCGGCGTGCCGATGCTGCTTGTGGGCGATTCTGCTGCGAATGTTCTACTTGGGCATACGTCGACGATTCCAATTCAGCTCGATTTTCTAATCGAGCTGACCGCCGCCGTTCGCAGGGGTGCGCCGAATTGCCTGGTGATGGGAGACATGCCCTTTGGCAGCACGCATGCCTCGGTGGAACAAGGAGTTATGAATGTGGTGCGGATGGTGCAACTCTCAGGGTGCGACTGTGTGAAGATAGAGGTTGCCGAGGATCATGCGCCACTTGTAAAGCGGCTTGCTGACGCCGGGGTGGCGGTTGTGGCTCATCTCGGTTTACGCCCGCAAAGCGTAGGTGTGCTCGGCGGGTACAAGGCGCAGGGCAGGTCGGCGGCGGCGGCGATGGCAATCGTGTCGGCGGCAATGAATATGCAAGCCAGCGGCGCGGCGGCGGTGCTGCTGGAGGCCGTCCCCCCGATCGTCAGCGAATGCGTCGCGCAATCGCTGGATATTCCCGTCATCGGCTGCGGGGCCGGGCCGGCGTGCGATGCGCATGTGGTCGTCGCGCATGACTTGTTCAAGCTGACTTCATCGCAGCCTAAGTTCGTGCCCGATTTGGGTTCGCTTGGGCCTGCGGTGAAACAAATTCTCAGCCGATACGTAGATGAAGTAGCCGCCGGTCGGTATCCGGCGACTGAACATAACTATGAAATGCCCCCCGCCGAGCGAGATGCGTTCACATCCGCACGGAAAGGCGGTTAAGTAAGATTGGACTTTTCAGGAGTTTGAAACCATGAGCAGAATGAAGCGAGTCGTTGCAGTCATGGCGATCGGCGCGATTGGCAGCGCAAGTTGGTACGTTGGAAGCGGGCTTGTGCAAAACGTGCGCTACGCCCGCGCGGTCGAGCAGGTCGAGCTCAGCCGCGAGCAACTTTCAAAACTGGAGGACTTTGCCGGCGTTTTTAAGAGTGTCGGCAAGGCAGTTGAGCCGTCGGTTGTGCTCATCGAAGTGACAAAGAAAGCCAGCCGACAGAATAGTGACGTGCGCCGCCAGCTTCCTTTCGATGATGACATGCTGCGGCGGTTCTTCCCGGATAACGACGGCGACGGTGAGCCGGATCTGCCCGATTCCGGCGGGTCATTCGACCAGCAAGGCCAAGGATCAGGGGTTATCATGGAAGCCGACGGCAAGAGCGGCTGGATTCTGACCAATAACCACGTCGCCGGCGATTCCGATGAAATTAAGGTGACTCTCCACGACGGCCGGGAGATTAAGGGTGCCAAGCTGCTCGGAGCCGATCCGAAGACCGATCTTGCAGTGGTGAAGATTGAGGCAAGCAACCTCATCGCGGCGCGTTGGGGCGATAGTGACCGGCTTGAGAAAGGCGATATCGTCATGGCGTTTGGCGCGCCGTTTGGCTATGTCGGCTCGATGACTCATGGGATTGTGAGCGCGTTGAATCGACAAGCGGGCATTCTCGGGCAGAGCGGTTACGAGAATTTCATTCAGGTCGATTGCCCGATCAACCCCGGTAACTCCGGCGGACCGCTGGTTAACACGCTCGGCGAAGTCGTCGGCATCAACACGGCAATCCTCTCCCGCAACGGCGGCTTCCAGGGCGTCGGGTTCTCGATTCCGTCGAACCAGGCGAAGTTCGTCTACGCGCAGCTGAAGGACGACGGAAAAGTAACGCGCGGCTGGCTGGGGGTGAGCATTAGCGACCTGAGCCGGCAGCCGGATCTTGCAACGAGCTTTGGATTTGTAGGGACAAAGGGCGTGCTGGTGAACGAGGTGCTCGACGGCCCCGCTGCGGATTCGCTGCGCGATGGCGACATCATCAC
>DDRH01000024.1:16969-17436 GCA_002343075.1 Phycisphaerales bacterium UBA2421
CTGCGCGATGGCGACATCATCACCGCAATCAACGGCAGGCCGACCGACACGATGAACCAGCTTCGCAACACCGTCGCAACGCTTGCGCCTGGCGCGGAGGTGAAGTTGAAGGTGTTTCGCGATCGCAAGGACATTGAGGTAACCCTGAAAATTGGCGAGCAACCGGCAAACGTGCAAATCGCCGGACGACGCAGCGGTGGCCCGCGCGATGGCGCTGCCGACCCGGCGGGCGCTACCACAGCTGAGAAGCTTGGGGTCAAACTTGCCGATCCGACCGCGGCACAGCTACAGCGGTTCGGCCTCGATGCCGAGACCGGGGCGCTTATCACCGCAGTGACGCGCAACAGCCCTGCCGGGAAGCAAAACCTGCGTATCGGAGACCTGATTACCCGGATCAATGACATCGAAGTGACTGATGCCAAATCGGCAATAGATGCCTTGTCGGGCCAGGACTTATCGAAGAGAAT
>DDRH01000014.1:0-43583 GCA_002343075.1 Phycisphaerales bacterium UBA2421
GTCGGGGTTGCCCATGCAGAAGTTGTCGAGGATGGCGATGCGCTCGGGATCGGCTCCGGCGGCGACGAGCTGGCGCACGCATTCATCGACGCAGGCCGCGCCCATGGCGTAGGGATCGGTCTTGCCCCATTCGGGGAGCAGGGCGACGGACATGGCCATGAGGCGTCGGCTCCCCTCGATGCGGAGGACGGAGGCGTCCTGCGGCGCGTCGCCCGAGGCCCCGGCGAGGGGTTTCAGGACGGTGTTGCCCTGCACCTCGTGGTCGTATTCGCGGATGACGGGTTCACGCGAGACGATGGCGAAGTCGGTGAAGAGGTCGCGCAGGGCCTGCCCCGGATTCGTCAGGACGGGCGGCTCGACCGGGGCGGTCTTCTTCGTCCAGCGGGCCTTGAGATGCCGCGTCGGCGCGTCGTGCAGCTTGGTGCAGTCGAGCTCGCAGACGGTACGCCCGTGGTGGGTCACCTTGAGGATGCCGGAGCCGTCGGCCTCGCCGAGTTCGGTCAGTTCGGTCTCGTAGAGATCGGCGAGCTTGCGCAGTTCGGGCAGGGAGGACTCCTTCACCGCGAGGACCATGCGCTCCTGACTCTCGCTGATGAAGATCTCCCAGCTCACGAGGCCGGGCTCCTTCAGCTTCACTTGGTCGAGGTCGATGGTGCCGCCGCATTCCTCCAGCATCTCGCCGGCGGCGCTGGAGAAGCCGCCCGCGCCGCAGTCGGTGATGAACTCGATCAGGCCCTTGGCCCGCGCCGCGAGGACGAAGTCGGCGGCCTTCTTCTCCTCGATGGGGTTGCCGATCTGCACGGCCTGCTGGTCCGACTCGTGGCTCTCGGTGTCGAGGGCTGCGGAGGAGAAAGTCGCCCCGTGCAGGCCATCGCGACCCGTGCGTCCGCCCACGGCGACCACCTTCATGCCGGGCTCGATCTTCTTCTCGATGTCCTTGATCGGAATGACCCCGGCGGTGCCGCAGAAGACGAGGGGATTGTAGATGTAGGAATCGTCGAACTGGATCGCCCCGCTGATCGTGGGGATGCCCATGCGGTTGCCGTAGTCGCGCACGCCGGCGACGACCTGCTGCAGCACGCGTTTGGGGTGAATCACGCCCTTTGGAAGGCCGGTAGGACCGTCATTTCGAGCAGTTTCGCCCGGAAATGCAACGCAAAATACGTCCGTATTGGCGATCGGCCGCGCTGCAAGCCCGGTTCCGAGGATATCGCGAATCACCCCGCCAGCACCGGTTGCCGCCCCGCCGTAGGGTTCGATCGCACTGGGGTGGTTGTGGGTTTCCACCTTGAAGCAGACCGCATCGGTTTCATCGAACGCGATCACGCCGGCATTATCTTTGAACACAGACAGGCAAAATGGACCGCCACTGTCGAGGCGAGCGTCTGCGCCTGCTCCTTCGTCTCTTGCTCTCTTAGTCTCTGCGTCTTTCACCGCCATCAACTCCGCGGTCGCACGGAAGATCGTTTCCTTAATCAAGTTCTTATAACGGCGAAGAACCGTGCCACTCTCATCGCACACTTCGACGGAACTCTTCAGCGTCTTGTGCACGCAGTGTTCGCTCCAGGTTTGTGCGAGTGTTTCAAGTTCGATATCGGTGGGATCGCGCTCCGCAGCGGCGAAATAGGCCTGAATCGCTCGCATTTCATCAAGCGACAGGAACAAGTGCCCCTCTCGGCTGAGCTGTTTCAGCGCATCATCGGATAGATGGCGGATTGGGACATGCTTCAGGCTCAGCTGGTAACTACTTAGCGAGGGAAACGCCTCGGCCAGAACCGGCTGCAGGTGAATCGACTCGACAACCTCGTTGGCCAGCACGCGCGCGGCAAGTTGGCGTAACTCATTTTCTGGCAGAGGCTTAGAGAAGCGATAGGCGCGCCCTGTGCGCACTCGATCGACAGGAAGACGCATATCGCGAATCGCCATCTCCGTCGACGCAGCGACGGGGTCCATCACTCCCGGCTTGAGGTGAACCTCCACCCAACTCCCGCCGTTGAAACTGGGGGCGACGGAGATGATCTCGGCGTGCTCGACGATGGGGTCGGCGAGCAACTCCCGGCGCATGCGGTCGATTTCTGCAGTTGTTGCAGTTGTTTCAATGAAAAACACCCGCCACGACGCGACCTGCCCGACGTCATATCCAAACGCCGCCGCCTGCTGCTGCACACTTTTTCCGTGCGGGTCGGCGGATTGGCCGTTATTGCAAAGCTCGGGGCAGGCGCCAACGTCGATGCGGTAGATCATCCGTCCAGTGTAGGCGCCGCCGGTTGTCGATCAACCGGTCGATCCGCCGCTACAAAAACTCGACCCGAAGCGTGCCCGCGGCCTCGTTAAGCGTGGAATAGACCAGGCTGTTTCCGAACCGCGCCACATGCAATTCGCGTCCGCCGGCCCCGAGCACGCCATACGCGCCGTTGGTCATCGTACCGCTCGCCCAGTTCAGCGAGGCGGTAAATCGCTTACCGAGATTGTTGTTTCGGTCAAAATAGTAAATGTTGATCGAATTCTGGTTGTTGCCCGAGAAAAACAGTCGGCTGTAAAGCCCTTGTTTCTTGTTTGCGATGGTTGTGGCACTGAAGTTGAAGTTTGCGTCGGCAGCATAGGCAAACTTGAGCGAAGTCGTCGAAGCGTCGTAATAGCTCACCGCAGGCAGGAAGGCGCGTGTCGGATCGGTCGAGCCGCTCTTAAAAAATGCCAGCGAGATGTATCCGCCGGAGATTTGCAGGTCGTCGGCGATGTAATAGGTGTAGCCATTGGCCTTGGTACCCGGGCCGATGTTTCCCTGTACTGCATACTTCACCCTGCCGTTGGTCGTGTCTTCGTAGGCAATTGCCCATTTGCTGCTGGTCGGCCGGGTCGGATCGAGCAGGAGCGAGCTAAACCGGCCCACATCACCGGCGCTGTCGAGCGTGCTGATCGCAAATCCGCCCGTCGCAGCCTGCGCCATGCGCAGATCACCCTTGGTGCGATTGTAATAGGTAATCACGGCACCATCGTTCCGGCTGAAGGCAAGGCTCGGGTACAAACCCGTCGACCCCGCCGATTCGATCGTCTGCACTTCGAAGGCCCGCGTCACGCTCGACTGCTGGGCGAACATCAAATCGCCATCCCACCCATTAAAAAACGCAACCGCGGGGCGGTTGGCACTGTCGAGGGCGAGGGAGAGGTACTGATACTCTCCCGCGAAGCTCGCAGCAGGATTAACAATCTTCTGCACGATACCCCATGCGCCGTCGGTTTCGCGCACCGAATACTTCAGGCTGCGGTCAAACCGATCCGACCAGACCGCGTGAAGCCGGCCATCGGAACTGTAGGCAATATCATTGAACGTGCCATCGGACTGGGCATTGGCATTCAGTCGTTCGAACGTGGGGGCGGCAAAGGAGAGATCCGTTTCGCTGCCATTGCGGTTCAGCCGCACCGAAATCGCCCCGGCGGCAGTCGGCGATGCGGTAAGGACCGATGCACTGATGTTGGGCACCGATGTACCTTCGTACGCGGTGACCAGAGTCACGAAAACAGCGGTCTTGCTGGCGTTCTTGCTGAGGGTGAACCTGTACGCGTCATCCTTAAAATCGCCGGTGGGCTGATTGGTCACGAATGTGACAGCATTGCGGGCAACCGTTCCGCCGTTGGTGAAGATCGGAGCGACCTTCACATTTCCCCCGCTGGCAAATCGGGTGCGGAAGCTGTTGTCGCCTTGCACGCCGGTGGTCTGCGCCGAAGCGCTCGCGTCGAGGTTAAAGCTGATCTGGTAATCGTGGTTTGAGGTGGCTTCCACACGATCAATCAGCAGCATGGTGCCGTCCAGATCGTACCAGATCGTCCGGGTGACCACTGGATTGCCGCGCAAATGGCCATAGCCAAAATGAGACGCGGTCACCTGGGCACTCGAACCGGTCACGGAATAGTCTTGAATGATGATTCCGGGATTCTTATCGCCCTCCAACTCGCCGGTGTTAACGCCATCAACACTCAGCGTGTTGTGTGCCCGCGTGCTGACGACATACTGCCTGTCGGGGTCGGCGGGGTCGTAGATAAACGCGCCCGGATCATGAATCAGGGGCCGGCCCCCGCCGAAAAGTTCGAAACTGAGAAGATCAAAGTGGCCGTGAATGCCACCCTTGGGGCCGGCATCGAAGATGAGTTGATTGGCGCTGGAAGAGTTACCCGACCGCATAACGTAAAGCCCGCCGTCGGTCATGGCGTATGTCTGCCCGCGGTCGCCGAGCGCGGGCGTGACGGGGTTGCCGAGGAAGGGGTTGATCTCAGTCGGCCCGAGCAGGAACAGATCGCGCACCCGGGGCTTGGCGTCGGGCCAGTCGTCGGTGCCCTGGATCAGGTTTGCCTTCAGAAAGAGCGTGACGGAGGTGGTGCGATAGGTATCGCCGATCGCAGGTCGGTTACCGTCGGGAGACAGCAACTGCCAGTAACTGCTAACGGCATTGCTGACGATCGTGGCGACCCGCTTCTCCGGCCCGGCACCATCGGGATCGACCATCCACGGGGCATCGTCGCCGTTGCGGATGTCGAGCAGGCGAGCCTCCACCAAGTCTTCGGCTACGCCTGCGGTGTAGACCGGCGACTGTTCGTGGTGCGAACCGTCATTGTAAAGTTGCCCCCGTGCAGATTTGAACAGCAATGTCCGGCCGGCGCTTTCCCAGGTCGCTGCTGTATTCAGTTCGGGAAACATCTGCCCGAGCGCGAGCAGGCTCTTGGCGACCGACAACGAGCGATTGCTTCCAAAATCGGTGGTAACAGCGGCTTCGGCCTGGAGGTAGTCGCCCATCTGAATGAGCTTGTAGACCATGAGCGTGCTATCAGCACCGCTGAAATCGGCACCACCCAGCATGAGGAAGTAGGTTTGCGTCCACGCATCGGCGCGAAGGGCCGTGTCCAGCCGCCAGCCCGCCTGATCGCTCGTGCTGTAGGCCTGCGGCACGTCGCTGGTGATGTACTGCGTGGACCAGCTTGCAATCTGATATGCCAGCTCATCGGAGTATTCAGCGTCGCCGGTGATGCGGTACGCATACGCCAGATCCATGAAATGCGCATGGCGATTGAGGGTGTGCAAAAACTCCGGGTTGCTGCTCCCGCCGGGGTTGATCCAGTCGATCACGTCGGGGAGATCGACATCGTAGCTACTGGCGCTCCCCTGCTCGGGAAACTTGTGAAACTCCTTCACCGCGTCGGCATTGGCAATGGTGGATGTGTAGTTGATCGTGGTGCCAAGCAGATAGTTCACATACGACGAGACATCGGACTCATCGAAGTACCAGTTGGCGTTCGTGCGCGACTGAAAATAGTTATGAAGCGCGTTGTCAAACTGCGTGCTGCTGGCATTGAGCTTCGTCTGCAGGGTTGACTGCTGCGACGGATTGGCGGCAAAGCGATCTACAATGATCTGCCGCTCACCTTTGTCGAGTAAGGTACCCAGCGTCTCCGGCCGAGGGCCTGCGGGAGTTGAGGTAAGAAACACGCGGGCTTCAAGGTGCGAGAGTTCAAACAACGATTGACGGCGAACAAATCGGGGCATACGACCTCCCAAACCGTTGTATCCCAACGATTTGCCTCGGGGTCAACCCTGTTGCGAGATAACCCCCAATTGGCCCCAACGATATCGGACGACACCGCGCGATGATCGATGCGACGATCGTTGCGTCGCCCATTGCCGCGAGTCAACCCAGATTAACGGCGCTGCCCGTCCGGTCAGCCCTGATGGGCAGCGAGCGCCTTCACAAAACCCGCAAACCCCGCTGCCTGCTTGCCGAGGCGGGCATCGATTTCCGCGTCAGTGAACTTCCCTGCAGCATCCCATTTTTGGGCGACCCCGGGAATGAATACGCGGTCGGGGTACACATGCGCGTTGCGGTAGCCGAAGATCTGCTGCAGTTGCTCGACGCTGCGCAGCCCACCCCAGATGCCCGCCGCCTCGCCAGTGAACGCGACGGGCTTCCGGTCGAAGCTCTCCGGGAACTTCAACATGTCGATGAAGTATTTCAGAACGCCGGGAAATGACCCGTTGTATTCCGGCGTGACGATATGCAGCCCGGCGGCATCGAGGACGCGCTGCTGAATCTGCACCATCTCCGGAGGTTTTTCCGTGTACGCCGCACCCGCGAAGACCGCTGCGGGCAGTTCCGTCAGTGAGAGAGTGCCAGCCTTGACCCCGGCGGCGGAATAGTGGGCTTCGAGCACCCTGCCGACACGCAGCGCATTCGAGTCGGGCCGGTTCGTTCCTGCAATAATGAGAATGTTTTTGTTCGGCATAGTGTCCTAAGTGTAGGCCCGCCGTGAACTTCTGGCCACGTCCACCGTAAATCGTCAGGCCGAAGTCGTCGCCGGCGGTTCGCCTGGAAGGACCGGTTGCTGGTGAAGCTTCACAGGGGCACCCTTCTGCTTCACGTTGATGTTCAGCACCTCAACGCCCAAGGCAAAGGCCATGGCAAAATAGACATAGCCCTTTGGAATATGTGCGTCGAACGCTTCGGCGACGAGCATGACGCCGATCATCAGCAGGAATGAGAGCGCAAGCATTTTAACAGTTGGGTGGCGATCCACAAATTCGCTCACTGGCCGGGCGAAGACAAGCATGACCCCGACCGCAACCACGACAGCAGCAATCATCACCGTCAGGCCGACCCACTTGTGCGCAGGATCGGTCTGCACCATCCCCACTGCGGTGATTACACTGTCGAGGCTGAAGACGATGTCCAGAAGCAGAATCTGAATGATCACGCTGGTGAATGTGGCCTTGACCTTTCCTGCCGAGGCCCCGTGTTCTTGCCCTTCCAGCTTGTTGTGAATCTCAAAGGTCGCCTTGAAGAGCAGGAAAAGCCCACCGATCAGCAAAATCAGGTCGCGCCCGCTGAGCGCGCCGCGTTCGTCGAGAAAAGGCAAATTAAACAGAGGTCGGGTGAGGCTCATGATCCAGCTAATGCTCAGCAGCAGCAGGATTCGCAGCCCCATGGCCAGCCCCAAACCGAGTTGGCGCGCTTTGTTCTGCTGGTGCGCCGGCAGCCGGCTGGCCAGAATCGCGATGAAGACAATGTTGTCGATGCCCAGAACAATCTCGAGCGCCGCCAGCGTGACTAGTGCCATCAGTGCCGCGCCCGACCAGAGCGATGTCAGCCCGGCCGGAGCATGCCCCCCGGATTCCACAGCCCCCGGCGCGGCTGCAAGAAGGCTGAAGCTCTCCAAGAGCATTTCCATCATCATCGCACTCCCATCAACACTTCCATCGTCAACTGATCCAGCTTCTCGTACGGCAACCGGGCAGTGGCGAGCTTTACGCGGTCCAGCGGCGCCGCGAGAAGCTTCTTCGCCCCCGCTGATGAATATCTCTTCGAGAGGGAGCTTATCGCGGCGTCATTGACGTTGATTTCCTTCAGAATCCCCTGAATTTCCCTGTCGGCGTTCCACTTTTTCGCCTTGTCTGCCAGAATCATGTAGGTGCGCATGCTCCCATTGGCAAACGCCTTCACATCCGTGTAATCGCTCTGCCGGAATGCGTGCGCATCAAAGTGGCGAGGGTTGTTGTATTTATGATCTTCCAGAAGCTTTACGAGGAAAAACGCGTGCTTCAGATTGGCTGAGCCGAAGCGGAAATCCTGATCGTATCGGCCAAACTCCTGATCGTTCAAGTCAATGTGAAAAAGCTTACCCGCTTCAATCGCCGCCGCCACCTGATGCACGAAGTTGAGGCCCGCCATGTGTTCATGCGCTACTTCCGGATTCACGCCGCACATTATCGGGTGTTTGAGCGTGGGAATGAGTGCGAGGTAGCTTCCCGTGACTGCAAAATAGATGTGCCCGCGTGGCTCATTGGGCTTCGCCTCGAACGCAAAACGGTAGCCGTAACCCTGGTCGATCGAATAGTCGCAAAGAAAATCGATCGCTTCCCGAAACCGTTTGATCGCATCGACCGGGTTCTTCGCAGCGTCGGTTTCCACTCCTTCCCTGCCGCCCCAGAACACATAGGTCTTTGCGCCGAACTCGGCACCCAAGTCCATTGCACGCATGGTTTTCTGAATGGCATAGGCGCGGATCTTTGCGTTGTTACTGGTAAACGCGCCGTCTTTGAAGACAGGATCGCCGAAGAGGTTGGTAGTCGCCATCGGTACCACCAGGCCGTTGTCTTTGAGCGCCTTGCGGAAGTCTCGCTTGATGAGATCGGCTTCCTTTGGAGATGCGTCGATGGGAATCAGGTCATTGTCGTGAAAATTGACACCGTAGCATCCTTCACATTCACCGAGCAAATCAACGATCTGAGCGGGTGAAAGAGGCTCTCGCGTAGGCCCACCGAAGGGGTCGCGGCCGACGTTTCCGACCGTCCACAGGCCAAAGGTAAACTTCATCTGCTTCGTTGGGGTGTACTCTTGTTTAGCCATGGTCTTGCTCGCGCGAATCCTTCAAAAGTCTGGTTGCCCGTGACACCCGCCAGATTCAACCGTTGGCCGGCGCGCGGAGGAGTGTCGGCGAAAGCGCCTGCTCGATCAAGCAAACCCTCCACTTTTGCCCGCTTGTCGGCCGACTGGCTTCCGCTAAGCTCACGTCAGGACCTCATTCCTGGAGTAACTGCATGTCCGTGATTCAACGCTTCCCGCCAGTCGCCCCCAGCCGCGCACACATTCTCCACGGGGGGGACTACAACCCCGAGCAATGGCTCGAATCGCCGGAAATCATCGAGCAGGACATGCACCTGATGAAACGCGCCGGCGTTAATGTTGTGAGCGTCGGCATCTTTTCCTGGTCGATGCTCGAACCGCGCGAGGGACAATTCGATTTTAAATGGATGGACGCGCTGCTCGATCGACTCGCCAGAAACAACATCGCCGCGGTGCTGGCGACGCCCTCCGGCGCGAAACCCCACTGGATGGCCGCGAAGTATCCAGAAATCTGCCGCGTCGATGCCAAGGGAAATCGCGAGCCTCAGGGTTGGCGTCATAATCATTGCTACTCTTCACCGGTGTATCGCGAGAAGTGCACGATCATCAACACCATGCTCGCTGAACGTTACGCCAGGCACCCGGCACTGGCCATGTGGCATGTCTCCAACGAGTACGGCGGGGAATGCCGGTGTGAACTTTGCAAGGCAGCGTTTCGCAAGTGGCTGCAGGCACGATACGAGACACTTGACGCACTCAATCATGCATACTGGTCGCGTTTCTGGAGTCACACCTATCACGATTGGTCGGAAATCGACTTCATCGACGAATCCGTCCACGGCCTCACAATCGACTGGAAGCGATTTGTCACCGATCAGACAGTTGACTTCTTCAAGCACGAGTCTGCGCCGCTACGAAGACTCACTCCCGGTGTGCCCATCACCGTCAACATGATGGGAATGTATGAGCCGCTCAATTACTGGAAGTTTGTGCCGCACCTCGATGTCATTAGCTGGGACTCTTACCCCGGCTGGCATCAGAAAGACGACGTGATTTATGATGCCATCTGGACCGGCCTGGTGCATGACATCAACCGCTCGCTGAAGCAGAAGCCGTTCATGCTCATCGAGTCTTGCCCGAGCAGCGTCAACTGGCAGAAGATAAGCCCGCTCAAGCGTCCCGGGCTGCATCGAGTCTCCAGCTTGCAGGCGATTGCACATGGATCAGACAGCGTGATGTATTTTCAATGGCGCAAGAGCCGCGGGAGTTTTGAGAAGTTTCACGGCGCGGTCGTCGATCATGTTGGCCATGAAAACACGCGGGTTTTTGGCGAGGTCAAGGCACTCGGTGAGGAACTTGCGAAGCTGCCGCAAGTCGTCGGCACGATGCCCAAGGCCGCCGCGGCGATTGTTTTCGATTGGGAGAATCGCTGGGCGATTAACTGCATCGCCGGCGCGCGCAACGTCGACAAAAACCACGACCAGACCGCCGTCGAGCACTACGCCCCGCTTTGGCAGCGCGGGATCGCCTGCGATGCGATTGATATGGATCAGCCGTTCAACTCATACCGGCTGCTTATCGCGCCGATGCTGTACATGATCCGCCCCGGCGTCGCCGAACGCATCGCCGAGTTTGTCCGCAACGGCGGGACCCTTGTCACCACCTACCTCAGCGGGATCGTCAACGAGTCCGACCTTTGCTTCCTCGGCGGATGGCCCGGGGGAGCGGATAGCCCGCTTCGCAAGGTGCTGGGCGTCTGGGCAGAGGAGATTGACGCCTTGCCCGACCAACGCACGCAAAACGTCACAGCGGTTGATGGCAACGATGCCGGTCTTTGCGGTACCTACGTCGCGAGGCACTTCTGCGACCTGATTCACGCCGAGACCGCGATCCCACTCGCTCACTACACCACCGACTTCTACGCCGGCCGCCCCGCGGTGACGGTGAACCGGTATGGACAGGGCAGCGCGTACTACGTCGCGGCGCGGATGGACAGCCGATTCAACGACGACCTTATCGGTCGACTGTCGAAAGACTTGCCCCGGGCACTCAACACAACCTTGCCCGCAGGGGTGAGCGCGACCATGCGAACCGACGGAGCAAGCGAATGGCTCTTCCTGATGAACTTTAACGCCGCACCCGCAAAGGTCGGCCTCGGCTCGCAATACGAACGGGTGACCGACGGCAAGCCGATTACCGCGGTGGAGTTGGAAGGGTATGATGCGGTTGTGTTGAAGCGTGCCGTGTGAATGCCGGCTGTGAAGCCGCGGCGGTAGATTGGACAATCCACACTCATTTGCGCTGAATATCCGAACCGTGCAGCCTGCAATTCGTGTAGAACTTCATCCCGCAGTCATCCGCAGCAACATCGCGCGCATTGTGCAAGAAACCAAAGTGCCGGTGATCGCGGTGGTGAAAGCCGATGCATATGGGCTAGGCCTGCGCGACGTGATTCCGGCAATTGACGATCTTGTCGCGGGGTATTACCTGTTTCAGCCGCGCGAAGTCATCGCAACCGCGGGGCACCGCCTGACAAGAAAATCGTTCATCGCGGCGTGGTGCGATGATTCGCAAGTTGACGAACTGTTGTCACATCGCATTCGCCCTGCGGCCTGGTCGGTGGATCAGGCGATGCGATGGCGCTCGTGCGACCCGGTGCTTGCCGTTGACACGGGCCAACAGCGGTTTGCCTGCCCGCCGGAGCAAATCGATGCCGTGCTTGCCGCCGGGGGATGCCGCGAGGCGTTTACGCATGCGTCCAGCGTCGATCAAGCCCGCCATTTTCAAGCCATCACCGCCGGTCGTTCCCTCGTTCGCCACGCCGCGGGCTCATCGTTGCTGGAGATCGCCGAAGCGCGCTTCGATGCTGTCCGTCCGGGTTTTGCGTTGTATCGCGGGTCGGTGCGCGTCACGACCCATCTTATCGACGCCCGCGATTCGCGCGGCCCCGCAGGCTACACCGGGTTTATCGCGCCCCGCCACGGCGTCATCCCCGGCGGTTACTCCAACGGCCTCGCTGCCGGCGTTTGCATGGTTAACGGCACCCGGCGCCGCATCCTCGAAATCGGAATGCAGACCGCTTTCGTCGAACTAGGCCCGACCGACCGCGCCGGCGATGAAGTCACCCTGCTCGGAGATGGCTTGACCGAAGACGATGTAGCCAAGTCGTGGGGGTGCGGCCGGCACGAAGCGCTCTACCGCCTGGCGCGCTGCGGCATCCGTGTGCAGGTTTGATGCGAGTTAATCAGCAAAGGTCATTCTCGCTGTTCACCGCAGAGGATCTGAGAACGCTGAGAATATGCAGGCTTTGATTTCTGAAGTGAAGCGCAGCACGTCGTTCTTAGCGTGCAAGTTACTCACCCGAGTCCGGCGGCTGCGCGTTGATCTCTAGATTGTTCGAGTATGTCAATGTGCTCTCTGCGTCTCTGCGGTGAGCAGTTCCTCCTACCGCCGTGCCCGCCGCGCCGCCAGCAGTTCAACAAGGCCATTTGCCCCGAGAATCAGGGCCGCGCCCTGCATTTCTGCGCCCGACATCGCCTTCCCCGCCGCCACCCACGCAAACGCGCTGGCCCAGATCGGTTCGAGCAGATAGATCAGCGCGGCGCGGGTCGGATCGAGCCACGGCTGAAAAAACATCATCAGCGCAAATGCACCAATCGTCGGCAGCACGACCATTAGCGCCAGTTGGCGCAAAACACCCGGCTGCCCGAAAAGCCGCTGCACCTCGGCGGGGTGAAGATACGCCGTTCCATCCTGCAGACACGCCAGCACCGCCAGACACATAAACCCGACAACTACAAACTGCCCCGCCGTCATACGCCAGGGAGAATCACTCTTCACGGTGATGTTGATGAGGAAAAGGTGAATCGAGAAAACGACAGCACATCCGACTCCAAGCCACTCGCCCGTTCCCATCCCCCGCGGCGAGCCACCGGTCAGTCGCCACATTCCGACCAGCGCGATGCCAATTCCCAGCAGCGTCGCCCAGTGTGGCAGCCGTCGGTGCACCACTAACGCAATGATGGGTACAAACACAATGGAGAGCGTTGTTAGAAACGCGGTTACTGCTTCGGTGCTGCGATCGAGCGCCAGATGCTGCAGGATCATCCCCCCGCCGAGTAAGATGCCCAGCAAAACTGAGCGCAGCACCGTACCGCCCGACCAACCGAACGATGTACGTCGCCAGAACAGCGCCGTCCAGATCAATCCTGCCAGAAGAAAGCGCACGGAGAGAAACAAAAGCGGCCCGACGCCCGAATGCTCGCCCGGACCTGCGAGATTGATGGTCGATTGCGCCGACTTTCCCCATGTGAACCCCAATCCCCAGAAAGCGGTGGCTAGAATGAGGCAGCATGTAGCCACACCCACGCGCCGGCGCGCAGAAGCTGCTTCGGTGCCTGAATCGAGGACGAGTGACACCGCTGCACTGTAACCGAACGATCACGCGAGCGGATACAGGTCGTCGTAATGAGCTCGACAACGAGGCCCGACGTTCAGCAGTGTCGCCGTCTTTGACGAAACGCTCACAGCGAAGATACTCCACGCACCACCTATTCTAAGGAAATGACCCGTGAGCATTCACATAACACGTCTTGTTGATTGGCCCTTCCGAATCGCGGTCATTGCATCGTTGGCCGTCACAGGCTGCGCTCATGTTGGCCCGCCTGCGGGGCAAGTGGATGCAGTGGCAGCGGCTGTCGCACCTCCGCCGAGCACACAGCCGGAAGTGGGCGAGGCGGTTCTCGCCGCTTTTGCGCCCCGGCAAGTCAGTGAAGCCGGCGAAGTGGTGTTGCGATACCGTCTCTTGTCCCCTACGACGCAACCCGCCGGTGAGAAGTTTCCGCTTGTTATCTTCCTGCACGGCTCCGGCGAACGCGGCGAAGATAACTACCGGCAACTGATTCACGGCGGGAAAGAGTTCCTTCACCATAGCAAGCGTCATCCGGCCTTCTACGTCTTCCCACAATGTCCGAAAGGCACCTGGTGGAGCACGTCGAACAAACTTCGCACCGAGGCCAACCCCGCCGCCGCCGCCCCGCCGATGGAGAAGATCGTCGATCTGATCGACCGTATGGTCAGAACAGAGGCGATCGACCCCGGAAGGATTTACGTCGCGGGGCTTTCCATGGGCGGGTTTGGGACGTATGAACTGGTCGGCCTGCAGCCAAAGCGATTCGCCGCCGCCATCCCTATGTGCGGCGGGGGCAACCTTGAGATCGTTCCGAAGTATCGCTCGACGCCGTTCTGGCTCTTCCACGGCGATGCCGACACCGCCGTCAATGTCCGTTACAGCCGCGACATGGCCGCCGCGATGAAACGTGCCGGTGTAAGCCACATCTACACCGAATACCCCGGCGGCAATCACAACGCGTGGACGCCCACTCTCACCAATGATGCCGTCATCGACTGGATGTTCGCCCAGCGGCGCAAATGACCCGTGAATCATGGCGGCTGGGGAATATGGCAGTTCTACCATGCCGCCGGGGCCGCTTTCGCTACACTTTTAGTTCCGCGGCCGAGTTGAGCTGCTCGGCGTAGCGCGACCGGATGGGTTCGACAATTTCTGCAATAAACCGGTCGACCTGCTGCGGGGCGCGGCCAATGAAACGACGGGCATCGAGCACGTCATCGAGGCTGACGGCGGCGAACGCAGGATCATTTCGCAACCGGGCGATGAGGTCGTTGGGTCGGCCATGTTGCTTCACTTCTGCCGCCGCTGCCAGGGAATGCGTGCGGATTTGCTCGTGCAGCGCCTGTCGATCGCCCCCCGCCTGCACCGCCGCCATCAGAATTTCTTCTGTCGCCATAAATGGCAACTCGGCTGCGATGGCGCTCTCAATCACTCTTGGGTACACAACCAAACCCCTGCACACGTTCGTCACAATGAGCAGCGCACCATCCAACGCCAGAAATGCCTCGGGAATGCTCAGGCGCTTGTTGCTCGAATCGTCCAGCGTGCGCTCCAGCCACTGCCCGGCAGCGGTCATCAGCGGCGAGCCTGCCAGGCTTATCACAAAACGAGACAGCCCCGTCGCCCGCTCGCAGCGCATCGGGTTGCGCTTGTAGGCCATCGCGCTCGACCCCACCTGTTCGGCTTCAAACGGCTCTTCCATCTGCTTCAGGCCTGCGAGCAGACGAATATCGTTGCAAAACCGGTGCACGCTCGCCGCGGCGCCGGCGAGGCTGCTGACGATCGCCGCCTCGATCTTCCGGGGGTGTGTCTGGCCCGTCACCACGAACGATTTTTCAAAACCAAAGGCGCGCGTGAACGACCCGTCAAGCGCTTCGACCTTCGCATGATCGCCGTCGAAGAGCGCCAGGAAGGTGGCCTGCGTGCCGGTGGTTCCCTTCACGCCGCGAAATCGGAGCGAGCTGATGCGATACTCCAGCTCTTCCAGATCCAGCGCAAAATCCTGCGCCCAGAGCGTGGCGCGCTTGCCCACGGTCGTTAGCTGTGCGGGCTGAAAGTGTGTGTAGCCGAGCGTGGGAAGGTCGCGATGGCGCGCCGAAAAATGCCCCAGCGCGTCGATCGCGTTGGCCAGCCGTGCGCAGAGCAGTTTCATCGCATCGCGCATGATCACAAGGTCGGCGTTATCAACCACCGTCTGGCTTGTCGCGCCGAGATGCACAATTCCCTTCGCGGCCGGCGCGGCTTCCTCGAAGGTGTGCACATGGGCCATCACATCATGCCGAAGCCGCTGCTCCCACGCTGCGGCCTTGTCGAAATCAATCTGGTGCAGGTTGGCACGCATCTGCTCGATCGCGAGATCGGTGATGCGGGACAACCCCAACCGCTTCTGGCACGCGGCCAGTTCAAGCCACACCCGGCGCCAGAGCGAAAATTTGTGCTGTGCCGAGAAAAGTTGCAGCATCTCCGGGGAAGCGTTGCGGGCTGCGAGGGGAGATTCGTAGGTGTCGTGAGGCATGGTGCCAGATTGTGAGCGTGTGCCCGCTGAATGCAATCGCGCGACCGTGGCGGACGCGTAGCGCGGTGCCGAAGGGTTTCACGGCAGGAGGCGCACGCGCATCAGCTCGCCGCTGCCGGCATCGTAGGCAATGAACGTGGTTTCGCTTTCGCGGTGTGCCGTCACCAGGCGCAGCGCATACACCGGCTGGCCGGGGCGGGCGTTCAACCTTTCCCTGGGAATGTCGAGAATCGGCCCGCTTTTCTGAAAAATGAGGATCGCGGGGTAGCTCGTCTGCACTTTTGCCGCATCCAGCCGCGACTCGACCGAACCGCGGATCTCCTCGCCCACGGAGGCACAGAGCGCCACGCGGTCGCCGCTGAGCGCGATGGCATGCGAAAGGCGGTCGGGCAGCGCGATGAGCGTGCCAAGCTCGTGTGCCTTGCCGTCGGGCGCGATCTCAAACAGCCCGGCGGCGTGTGGATCCATAAACAGCAGCGAATCGCCCAGCCCGCCGGTGAGCCGGGTTCCCGAGGCGCCGAGTCGCAACACTTCTTCGCCGCTCCGGGCTTTGGCAAATGGGGGGAGCAGTTGCGTGAATCCCTCGGCAGTAAGGCGCGCCGGCTCGAGGCGCAGCAACACCGGCTCATCAAGAACGCTCAGCAGCAGATATACATAAGAGTCTGTCGCAGCGAGGGTTAGGGTTGCCAGGTCGATTGCCGGGCCAAGCCCGGTGTCGCGCATCAGCGATGTTGCATCGGCAAGGAGTCGAATTCGGGCCGATTCAGGGTTGTATTGTCCAAAGGCGAAGACCGGTTCCTTGCCGCCGAGGCCCTTGAAGAGAAAGTAGATGCAGCCATCGCCCCCGCCGGCGAGCGCGACGAAGTTCCCGCGCTGCTCCGGCCGCGCCATCGCGGCGGCCACATTGGCGGCGGTAAGCGCCGTGGTCTCGGAAAACCCGCGCGACCCATACTGCATGACGACGTCACGGCCATCTCGAGTCGGCTGAGAAAAGAAAACCACCCCGCTGCGTCGAGCAACGGCCAGATGCGTCGGCGTGTTAGGCCAGAGGGGAGCGAGGGTTTCGAGCGAGGCGCGGGCAAACTGACCGGGCGCTGCGGCCGGGGCCGATCCATCGTCTGCATCAGGTTCGAGTCGCTCGCAGCCGAGGCTGATCGAAACGATCAGCACGAGCGACAGCCCACAGCTTCGAGCCATCGGTGGAAGCCGCCGCCAAAGCTCAGTCAATCGTGACGGTACCAGTGCGACCATTGAGGAATCGGTCAAAGGTATCGGGGTTGATACCCGCTGTCGCGGAGCGGACTGAAGATATTCGAGTACCCGCTGGCATCCACAATCTCGGATTGGATGACTGGAGATCGCCCAGCGTTTCGACGTGCCCGTCCCAGAACACCGCGTTCATGCGCATCGAATCAGAAGCGGCGTAGGGCTTTCGGCTGCCGTGCCGATAAGCAAAAATTCGTGCGTCCTGGCCGGTTGCCCCATTTCCGGGCGCTTGCCCGCGATACCACGCACGCGTGAAGCTCGACCAGGAACCCTGGTCGGCGTACATTCCGCCGCCGCCACCAGAAATTGTGTTGTCATAGGTCGGCGGCTCACCACGGGTGGAGCGTGCGCCGTCGGCAAACGCAATCTTGGTCGACGGATCCTTTATCTTCGAGATTCTGGGCGTGTAACCTGCCGGTGGATCATACGCCGGCGCACCGCCGGACATATTTCCGCCTGTTCGATTGGTGTGGCTCGTCGGAGTGACGTTCGCCGGCGGAGGGGTGGCGTTCGGCGTGAGCGTGAAAATGAAGGCGAGGTTGTAAGACGGATAGGGTACCGCGCCCCAGTTCGTGCCAGAGAAAAAGGTCATCAACACGTCGGTATTGTTCGGGCAGGTGAACGACGGATGCTGCACCAACTGCAGAAATCGCTCGCGACGGTTCGCCCCTGACGCACCGTCATTGAAATTGATCCGCATGATCCGCGCGAGAGCTGATTGCCAGTCGTTGATGTGGGTGTACCCGGGTGCGTTGAGGTCACTGAACGGGCCGCTCGGCTGCGCGAAACTACCGAGGCTCATGAAAGCGATGCCGCTCGTGTTCGCGCTTCCAGCCATCCAGCCGTTGTTCTGTGCCGCATATACCTGCTGAGCCTGCATCAGATTTCTCAGATTTGCCGCACACTTGACCGTGTTGGCCTGCTGCCGCGCCTTCCCCAGTGATGGCAGCAGGATCGAGATGAGAAGCGCGATAATCCCGATAACGACCAGCAGTTCGACAAGGGTAAAAGCGCTGCCGTCGCGAATACTTCGACGATTAATCATGATTCAGATCTCCTGCCCAATTCGAACCTCACCTGTTTCTCCCACCGCGTGCCTTGTATTCCTGCTCGGTCGGGGGCGGCTGTTCGCCAGCCCCTGCGGGCGGGTTCAACCCTACCACCAACCGCTTGCAGTCCTGACAAAACGTCGGCCCGGGCTTGCCCACCGCCGCATTCAGCAGGACGTAGGTCGGCTCCGGCTTGGGTTTGCCGTCGGCGGTCCAGTAGCAGCGCTCTGGCTCATACCCGGTTTCTTTTCCCGAGTGGGGCGACTTCACCGGCGTCATGTCGCCAACCTTCAGAGTATATCTAAATGTCTTGCCTGTTTCGCTACAAATAAACACCCGGTCGGTGGAAGAAATGACCGCATCCGACCCGCCGGCGGCAGAATAGAGAAGATAACCCGTCCCCAGCACCGCCAAGACGGCAAACGTGATGGCAATCGGGCGGCCTTTCGGGCTGTTGACGAATTCGGCAAGTTTCATTCAGTCGTCGCGATTCACCGGCAAACAAAAACCGGGCTGACTTTACGGAAGCGTCGATCCCGATGAAGCGGGATGCCCGCGTATACTACCCAGACAGAACCCCGGCTGCGACCCTTGTACCGGTTTTCGCCAGTTTCTCCCCGGACAGAAGCCCTCGCCTAACCTCGGCGAACGGCGTCGGGCTTGAACGGGGGGCATTGTAGGCGACAGTGTTAACTTGCGATGAGCGCCAAGCGTATTGTCATCATCGGTGCAGGAGTCGGCGGTTTGGCAGCGGCCATCCGGCTGGCAGCGCGCGGCTTTTCCGTTCAACTGCTCGAAAAAAACGAACGCGTCGGCGGAAAACTCAATCTGTGGGAAATGCCCCACCCACATCGACCATCCGGGCGGCCGTTCCGGTTTGATACCGGGCCGAGCCTGCTGACGCTCCCCTTCGTCTTCGCCGACCTCTTCGCCGCCGCCGGAGAAGACGTGCGCCACTGGCTGCCGATCACCAAGCTCGACCCGATCGCCAGCTTTCGATGGCAGGACGGGTCGCGGTTCGACCTCCGCGCAGCGCAAAATCAGCTTGAACAAGAGCTTATGCGCTTTGCACCGACCGACGTCGCCGGGTGGAAAGCGTTTGCAGCGCGCGGAGAACGCATCTGGAACCTCTCGGCGGAGTTGTTCCTGTATCACGCGCCTGAGCAAGTTCTGCGCGGATTGCCCGGGGAAAGTCGCAACCCTTGGCGAGGCCTGACGTTACTGACCACGCCGTTTCGCATCGGCATGCTCAGCAACTTTGCCAGGCTGGTGCATAAGCATCTGAAAAACCAGAAGTTACGCGAAGTGCTCTACCAATACGCCACCTATTCTGGTGCAAGCCCGTTCAAAGCTCCTGCCACGCTTGCCGTTATCCCCCACGCCGAAAGCTACTTCGGCGGGTGGTATCCGACCGGCGGGATGTATCGCATCGCCGAGGCGCTTCGGGAGGTGGCCACAAAGCTCGGCGTGACTATTCGCACAAACTGCCCCGTCAAACAAATCCTCATCGAACCAACCATGCCTTCAGCGGGTCGGCGGCAGACGAACCGCGCCACCGGGGTGAAACTGCACGACGGTACCGTCATCCGATCAACCGCCGTCGTCGCCAATTCCGATGTCGTCTATACCTATCAAAATCTGATCGCACCGGAGCATCGCCCCCACTACCCGAATAAGAAGCTCCAGCAGCTCGAACCCGGCGGCAGCGGGATGGTCCTGCTGCTGGGCATCGACGGGACGTACCCGCAATTGGCACACCACACGAAATTCATGCCCGCGGATTATAAGAGCGACCTGCGTGCGATGTTCGAGACGCGCACCGTGCCCAGCGACCCGTGCATCTATGTCTGCGCCTCGACCCGAACCGACCCGAGCCAGGCACCCGACGGCTGCGAGAATCTCTTCGTGCTCTGCTCCGCCCCGCCGCTCGATGGCGGGCTCGATTGGGCCGTTGAGGGAGATCGATATGAACAACAGATATTGCGGACACTGGAACAACAGTGCGGATTAAGCGATTTGCGCAAGCGAATCGTGGTCAAGCGGCGCATGACGCCGGCTGAGTTGCAGCATATCTACAATGCCAACGCGGGTAGCATCTACGGCATCGGCAGTAACAGCCGGAAGGCCGCCTTTCTTCGCCCGCCGAACCGCGACAAGAAGATCGCCGGCCTCTACTTCGCCGGCGGTGCCACCCACCCCGGCGGAGGGCTGCCGCTGGTCGCGCTCAGCGGGAAAATTGTGGCAGAACTGGTGGAAGAGGACTTTCCGCAAAAGTAGAAGATCGGAACCCGCGCACCGGAGTTTCGCCCGGGTTTGTCACCGTGAGTCGTCCCGCTTGCGCAACTCCAGCAGATAGATAGGCAACCGCTGTCGCGTGTAGCGGTGTTCAAAGTGCGTCAACTCGTCGGCGAAACATCGATTTTGCATTTGCGCTTTGGCTGCGGGGTCGTTCCAGTAGTTGTGGCTGAGGGCCGACACTTCAAAATTGCTCTTGATTTCACTGCTGGCGGGCGGAATCTGAGAAGGATGCACAAGGTCCCCCGCACGCACGCGAGGCCAGTCCGGCTGGGGAGGCACCTTCTGTTCCCGCGCCGCCCGCGCCAGCTCAAACCACGTCGGCTGCCGCTGCCCGCAAAGCCCGAGCGCCCACTGATGGTAGCCGGGGTGATCGGTTTTCAGCGTAAGCGTGGATGTCCCATCGCGAAGCACTTGATGAACATCCAGCAAAAACGGCTCGGCAAACAATCGGTTGTTCAGTTCCTGCAGGCGGTCACACGGTTCGGGGTGGAAGAGCCAAATCTCATCGACCTCGCCCGCGGTAAAGATGCGTGCGACCTCCTGCCCCCGACCGCGGATAAGCACAGCATTGCGAAGCTGCCGACGGGTGACCTCCTCGGCCCCGGCCAGTAACGATCGCACTTTCCAATCGATTCCGACAAACCCAATCCGGGGATGCTTTGACGCCACGCGCGCGAGAAATGAAGCATCGTAGCATCCGACGTCGAAGATGATTCGTCCCTCGAATGCCCTGCCCATGCGCTGGCGAAACTGCGCTGCCCACTGGCCGCAATATCGAAACGCCTCATCGCCGATCAGCACAAGCTCGTGGAACGCCATGAGTCGTTGCAGAAAAATACTGGTGGTGGGCTTCACGCTGCCACAGATCATGGGCACAGGCGCGTCGGCGGGCAAGCTGCGCGACGATATCGCGATCGATCCGAAAGCTGTATCCTCGCCGGCATGCTCCTGACCGGAAGAAATCTCGCGAAATCATACGGGCCGCGAAGGCTATTTAGCGGTATTACGCTTGGATTGAACGAAGGCGAGCGAATCGGGCTGATTGGGGTGAATGGGTCGGGAAAATCGACACTCTTGCGAATTTTTGCCGGGGTGGAGCAGCCTGACGAAGGTGAGCTGATAAACCGCCGGGGGCTACGCGTGGGGTATGTGGCTCAGCAGGAGGCATTTGCGCCGGGTAAAAGCTGTCTCGATATCCTCGCCGATGCGACCGATGACCATCTCGATGACCACGAGCGTCACCTTCAGGCGCAACGACTGTTGGACAAGCTGGGCTTTGCAAATGCCGCCGCCACTGCGGAATCGCTTTCGGGCGGGTGGCGCAAGCGGCTGGCAATCGCTTGCGCGCTCGCCGGGCAGCCCGATCTCCTGCTGATGGACGAGCCGACGAATCACCTCGATGTCGAGGGCATCATCTGGCTGGAACAGTTGCTCGCGGCGGCCCCGTTTGCCACGCTGATCGTCACGCACGACCGGCGGTTTCTTGAATCGTTTGCCAATCGCATCATCGAGCTCGGCCGAGCGTATCGCGAAGGATTTCTGAGCCACAACGGCCGCTACAGCGATTTCCTCATCAAGCGCGAGGAGTTTCTGGCGGCCCAGCAAAGCCAGCAGCAATCGCTTGCCAGCGGTGTGCGCCGGGAAATCGAGTGGCTGAAGCGCGGGGCCAAGGCGCGTACAACCAAGGCAAAAGGCCGCATTGAGCGCGCCGGGGAGATGATAGATGACCTGGCCGATCTGAAGTCGCGCAACACCCAGCAGGGCGCGGCGAGGGTCGATTTCACGGCAACCGGTCGCCAGACCCGAAAACTGATTCAACTGAAACACGTCGGCAAATCCCTAGGCGGTAAGCCGTTGTTCACCGACGTTTCTATTGTGCTCTCGCCCGGCGACAAGCTTGCGTTGCTCGGACCGAACGGCAGTGGAAAGTCGACGCTAATCAAGGTGCTCGCCGGCGAACTTCCACCCGACCGCGGGGAGGTGTTTCGAGCCGATCAGCTCAATGTAGTCGTGCTCGATCAACACCGACAGCAACTCGACCCAACCCTGTCGCTCCGGCGGGCGCTCTCCCCCGCGGGCGATGTGCTGAGCTTTAACGGCAGTTCGATGCACATCAGCGGCTGGGCCAAACGATTTCTGTTTCGCACAGAGCAGCTCGACCTCCCCGTGAGCGAACTCTCCGGCGGCGAGCAGGCGCGCGTGCTGATCGCTCGCCTCATGCTCCGTCCCGCCGACGTGCTCGTCCTTGACGAGCCGACCAACGATCTGGATATCGCCACACTTGAAGTGCTCGAACAGAATCTGGACGAGTTTCCCGGCGCGCTGGTGCTGGTAACTCACGATCGATTTCTGATGCAGCGAATCGACGCCGAGGTGCTCGCGCTTGATGGCCGCGGTGGAAGCGCCATGTTTGCCGACCTCTCCCAGTGGGAAAGCGCCGGGACGACCAATCCCGTCAGGCCGACCGAGAAAAAGTCGGTCATCAAGCCGCCTGCCACACCGTCCGACGCAGCGGCTCCGGCAAAGAAGCGATTGACGTGGAAGGAACAAAAGGAGTTGGAAGGCATCGAACCAGCCATCCACGCCGCCGAGGCGCAGCTGGCGGACCTACACACCCGGGCGGCCGACCCGACAATCATCGCCGACCACAGCAAGGCAAGAATCGTCTACGAAAATCTCGCCGCGGCGCAAACCGAAATCGAGCGACTCTACGCCCGGTGGGAAGAACTTGAGGCAGCAACGCGGTGATTAACTACGCCAACGTGGCCGTATGCTCGAAGACTTCATCAGAAGTGAGGGCAATCCGGCTTGGCAATTGTGGACACAACGCCGTCAGCCGCGCATTTCCCAAATGGACTCGGTTCAGGTTTAAAACCTCCACTACCTGAAATTCTTATACTGCAGCGGCAGCTCCGGCGGGTTGGCGCGCAGATGGGCAATGACCGCCTGCAGGTCGTCCTTCTTCGCTCCACTGACGCGCAAGGTGTCTCCCTGAATGCTCGCCTGCACCTTTAGCTTCAGTTCCTTGATCTGCTTCTGAATCTCCTTCGCGGTGTCTTTGTCCATGCCGTCCTTGAGCTTGACCACCTGCCGCACAGTCTTGTGGGTTGCCTGCTCAATCTTCTGATCATCCATGCACTTTGGCTCTACGCCGCGCTTGACAAACTTCCCGATAATCACGGTCTTCACGGCATCAAGCTGCGATTCGCCGTCGGCGGTGAGCGTGAGGGTCTTGCCCTTGCGATCAAACTCCACCCCCGCCGCCGACCCTTTGAAGTCGTAGCGGGTGGCGATCTCCTTTTGCGCCTGGTTGATGGCGTTATCGACTTCCTGCAGGTTGAGTTCCGAAACGATGTCAAACGATGAATCGGCCATGCGAGCAATTGTACACGCTCGCCGCGGTTCAGGTGAGATCGCTGACGAGTGCTCGGACGGAGTTGCGGGTGCGATCGAGCAGAAGGCGGGTTGCCTGGCCCGTTACGGTGGTGGCTTCGGCAACACTGATGGCCTTGCCGCCCGGGGCGATTCGAGTGCTCGACCAGATGCCGGTGCTGCTGCGCGTGGCGTCGAAAGTCGCGTCACGCGTCCGGTTGTAGTACGCGATGTGCAGCGTATCGCCGCTGTCGTAGTATAGGTCGATGCTAAGGCCAACCGAGCCTTTGTCGGCGACCGTTTCAGTGAACCAGTCAGTGTTACGATAGGCGTACTTAACGTCGCCCTTGTCGGTATCGCGATAGGCAATCGCCGCGCGACCGCCGGCGAGGCTCAGATCGATATTCGCCACGCCTTGCAGATCATCCACGACAAAAGTCTGCCACGCCGGCTCGGCTGTGCTGTAGCGTGTGTATTTCAGGTTGCCGTTGGTATTGTCGGCATATGCAATGGCGACAATCGTTGCGCCGTTCGACTGCACGGCGTCGATACTCGCCCACTCACCGACGTCGCCAGCAGCATCGACGGTGGAAGTTTGGTAGCCGGTGCGGCGGTTGCCCGAGGCAAACTTAAGATCGGCGTTGGTCTGATCAGAGTAGGCGACAAGTGCCTGCCCCGACGCATCAAACGCAATCGATGCGTATTGCCCGACGTCGCCGCTGGAGTCGAGCAGGGTGTTGAAGTAGACGCCGTTCTCCAGCGATGCCAGCCGAAGGTCTTTGTTGGTCATGTCATAAAACGCCACCGTGGGCTTGCCCGCCTGGTCGATCGCCAGTGAAAGATATGCGCCCGCGTCGGCACCGGCGTCGCTGGCGGTAAGGGGGCGCGACCATTTGCCGTTGCTGAATCGAGTGCTGACGAGCACGCTCCCGGACGTCTTGTCGTAATAGGCAGCATGCAACACGCCGTAGGGGTCGTACGCGCTATCGATCGATTGCGACTTGTCGACTTGCAGCGAATCGGTCATGCGCGATGTCAGCCGGGTCACGCTCCGAACGGCGGCGAAGACATTCACCCGCGAATACTCGCGCCCGCTGGTGCGGCCGGTTTCATTATCACCGTCGTAGTTGGTCACACCGCTCGAACGGATGATGCTAGTCACCTCCGCGGGTGTTAAGAAGCTGGCTACTTGCCGAACGAGCGCAGCCACGCCGGCGATGAGCGGCGAGGCGAAGCTGGTGCCGCTGGTGGTTTCAAACCCGCCCCCCCGGCTGGTGGTGACGATGTTGTCGCCCGGCGCGAGCAGATCAAGCTCGGTGCCCCGCTGGGTGTATTCAGCGATTTGGTCGCTCGCGGTGACCGACCCAACCGCCGTCACGTTGGCGTCGGCCGCCGGATACGCCACGCCGTTGCCACTGACCCGCGATCGCCCACTGTTACCACTCGCTGCAAACACAGAGATGTTGAGCGCGGCAAGCTGCGCATATTCGTCGCTTAACTGCGCGTTCGATTGCTCCGCCTGGTATGCCCCCGAACCGAGCGACAGATTGACGACTGTTATGCCATATCGCTCATGATTGGCGATGACCCATTTCAGCGCCTTCTCAATATTGCTGTCGAGGATGCTGTCTTCCGTGCCGACACGCAGCGCCACCAGCTTCGCATCGGGCGCAATCCCTTGATACTCGATGCCCTGGTAGGTGTATCTGTCAGCTGCGATGACGCCAGCGACACTGGTGCCATGGCCTTCGGTGTCCATCGGATCGGAATCGTTATCCAGAAAGTCATAGCCTGCGATCACCTTCTTATCAGGCCCAATCCCCCCTCCCAGACTTGGGTGGGTGTAGTCAATGCCAGTGTCGATTACAGCGACCGTTTGCCCCGCACCGGTGATTTCACCATATGCAGCAATCGCATTATCCTGACTGATGAGTTGTGCGTACGAACTAAACGCCAACAGTGTCCGCTGCTCGAGTCTTTCGATGAGCGAACGGGCTGAGTTATTGTTATCGCTGGCGGGCATCCTGATGACTTTCTGATAGAAGAATCGTGCCGTGCTGGTTCTGACAAAGAACAGATCGCCGCCGGCCCTCGCTGCAATGGTTCGGGGTTGGGAGACGATTCTTCCCTGGAAAGTTTCTCACTTGCAGAATTCTAAAGTGCGAATTTGACCGACCAGTGTCCGATCGCTGAGTTTTCTATCGGCGCAAGACCGAGTAGGTGTCCAGTGAAACCGCCTTAAGAGAGCGCCGGCGGAAAATCGTGGTGAGCAGGATCAGGTCCGCCGCAATGACCGCCGCGGTGACGGTCAGCGCGCGGGTGGGGAGGACTTGCTCGCCTTCGATCGCAGGCAGGGTAAACTCGTCCGTTAGCGCCGCGATGGAATCGAGCATAAACGCCGAGGCAGAGCCTAGCCTTGGAAAGTAAAACATCATGGGTCCGACGACCGCCGCCGCGGTCATGGCGGGCACGACAACCGGTGCACTGAACGTTGACGCCAACTGCCGCGTTTGCACGATGATCGGCGCAGCAGAACTCGTTTCAAATGAGAGCGGCAGAATCGGCGTTGACCCAAACAACGATGCGAACGGGCCATCGAGCGGATTCCCGCTGATCAGCGCATCTTCGCTGGCTCTTCCAATGGTTGCGGCAGACGCTGGTTCAGTTGCCAACGTCATCGACATAACGCCCAACGGCAAGTTTGAACTGATACCTGCCTCGACGATCGAAGCGACGTTCGACTGAAACTCCGGCGAATGCACAGCGGCACCCTGATCGGTGGACGACCACGCCCGATCTGCCGCCTGAGTCGGTTGGCCAACACCGGCTACCGCGCGGCCTGCGTTCGCCAAAACGACCGGATTGCCTCCGTCGGACTGCTGAACCGAAACACCGCCCCAGACGGCCGGATCTTCTCCTGAGCGTGAATGAGTCGGTGGAACAAGGCCTTCTACTGGGCGGGGGACTGGTAGCGGCCGTGGAGACGATGCTCCCGTGAACGACAATCGCACAACAATTGGCATCGAGGCCGCGCGCGCCCTGGCTGAAGCGACAACCTCAAGCAGCAGACCGGGCGGAATCACAGCTTGCCTCCCAGGCACTTCGGGCTGATTCGTTCCAATCTGCTTCAACACCGCCGCGGGAGATCGCCAACCCGCCGGAAGCTCGGCATGTGGCTTTTCGCCACGCAACACCGCACGACTAAGTGCAGCCCCTCGCGGTTCCGGCCCTGCCGGGCGCAGGTCTTCGCGCGGATCAGAACGCGTCGATTCCCGGAGCAGCATGCGGTGGGTCGCCCTGTCGGCAGTCGCCGCGACGAGTCTTGCGTTAGCGAGTTCGCCCGCGAGCTGTTGCGCCGGTTGGTTTGTCGCCGGCTGACCGACCATGGCGCGGTGAGCCAGGCGAACATCCGGCAGATCGCCAGCGGCGATCGTTGAAAACAAGGCCCGCGACTCCAGGGCTTCAATGCTGATCGCTCGGCGTTGTGTTTCTTGGCTCATGGCATCACCAAACCAATGTACGGCAAATCAGTGCGCCGCGACTCTCGCATTCTAAGACGCCTTTGAAACCCCATTTCTTCCATTCACTTTGCCCAAATGGGTAAAAAAATGCGCGTCAAAATGGCTCGCCGGGACGGCCTCCCCGCGTGCTCCGTCCAGCCCTGCTGGGCCCCTGGCGCGTAGAATCTCCTCATATCTCGCCCGCTGCTCTGCGTTTAACAACGTACGCGTTCTGGCGACGGCGACTTCAAACAGTTGATCGCGGCGATGGCTGAGTGAATCGAACTCGATGGCAAGTTCCTGTGAAATCTTCTCATACTGCGCTTTCTGCTCGTTGGTGAGCAGTGACACAAAAGCCTGATCGCGCCGCCGTTCCAGGGCGCGGGCTTGCTCGAAGGTATCACGTACCTCCGTTCGCACTCCTTCCCAGATCGTGCGCATCTGCTCACGTTGCTCTGCGGTAAGTCCAAGCGCCTCGGCCAATGGCGGCGGACCGGGGGCCGCAGCACGCGCGCCGCTGGTCACCAGCGACCATCGCGCCGCGAGCAAACCCCCTACCACACCCGCTGACAGAGCCAGCAAGGCGACGGCGACCATCAACCATTCGATTCGACTTCGTCGCATTAATTCGACTCCTGCAAGATTCCCTGCAACATCCACTCGTCGAGCGTCGCCTTTGCGGTGGCCGGCTCCTGACCTTGCTCAAACATCTCCGCCGGGGTTGGCCTGAGCGTCGTGGCGACTGTTTCCCATGGTTCAACCACCGCCGTCACGGTGCCTTCTCCGGCCTGTTGAACCGGAACTGAAAACTCGGCGAGCCACACCGCGCCGATGATCAGCACCGACGCCGCCAAGGCCGTGATCGCTGTAAAAATGCGCCAGACG
This sequence comes from Phycisphaerales bacterium UBA2421, assembly GCA_002343075.1. GTDB lineage: Bacteria > Planctomycetota > Phycisphaerae > Tepidisphaerales > Tepidisphaeraceae > UBA2421. Next base: position 27,684 of record DDRH01000014.1, read on the forward strand.
TGTTGCGCATTCGCGTCCTCAACCGCGGTATGAATGCGCTGCAATTCGTCGGCGGTGAGATCTCGGTCCGGTCTCGGCTCGAATAATCGCGAGGTTGCCTGCAATTCAGCGAGCTGCGCTGCGCATCGGCTGCATGTCATTAAATGCAACTCGACGCCCGCCTGCGCCGCGGGCGGCAATTCGCCATCATGAAACGCGCTGAGAAGTTGATCGTCACACTCCGTCATGTCATTACCGAAAAAACCAACTGCCATTGGCCGTCATTCCAGCGGCCCCATTTTGCTGCGAAACTCCGCGCGGGCGCGAAACAACCGCGACTCCACCGTGCCTCGCGGCACGTTTATCACCGCGGCGATTTCGTCATAACTGAGACCGCGCACTTCGCGGAGAGTCAGAATCTCACGAAACTGCGGCGAAAGTTGTTGCAACACCTCGTTCACGTCCAGTCGCTGTTCCATGCTGCGCGCGGGCCGGGTCGTCCCCATCTCCAGCGGACCGGACGTCGTACTCTCTTCATCGCCACGATGAATACTCAATGCCTTGCGGTGATGCCGTGACCGGTGCCATGCCTTGGCTGCCTGCCGTGTGAGAATCTGGGTCAGCCATGTGCGAATGGACGACCGATGTTCAAAATTCTTAAGCCCCCTATACGCACCGATAAAGGTCTCCTGCATCAAATCTTCCGCGTCCTCCCGACGGTGTGCCATCGACATTGCGACGCGCATGAGACCAGTGGCGTGACGATCGATCAGGGCATGAAACGCCCCGTCGTCCCCGGCGGTCGCCGCGCGCACCAGATCGGCATCGCTCACCTCCAAAGTTCTGATCTCCATGACACGGGCCAACTGCAGAGAATAGTTCCTGCAGCGGGGCATAAAATTCCCTCGCGCCGTACAGCTCGTAAGCTTAGGTAGAATAGGGCGTTACGCTCGCATCTTCGCAACGACATAGGTCACGTCGTCCTGAATGGGCCGGCCGCCGAGGAATCCGCTCAGCGTGGCATCAATCGCGGTGGCGATATCGTGCGCGCTGCCCAGCGCGTTAGCGCGGATGACCGAGTCAAGACGGTCCTTTCCGAACATTTCATCGTCGTGGTTGCGCGCCTCCCAGATTCCGTCCGTGCCCAGCACAATCACGCTGCCGGGCTTGATATCGCGCGCTTCATACTCGGCATACTGCGTGCCGGGCATGGCACCCAGGGGAATATCACCGTCGTCGGGCGTGGTAAAAACATCGGTCGCGGGGTCGTATATCACGATCGGATCGTGCGCCGCGCAGGCGTAGCGAATCCGGCGCAGGTCCGGATCGATCACCATTAACGTCATGGTCATGTAGAGCCGGTGCTCGGCGTCCTGGGTCAGCACGGAGTTGACCGCAGACAAAATCTGGCCCAGTGAGCCACCACTTAGCGCCGCGGAGCGAACTGCGGCCCGGGCTGTGCACATTACCAGCGCTGCGCCGATGCCATGCCCGGTGACATCACCGACTGCGATGAGCGCATTGCGGTCGGGCCAATCCAAAACGTCGGCAAAATCGTAGTAATCCCCGCCAGTGCTGTCGCAGTAACGGCTATGACCGGCAATATCGAGCTTACGCAACTGCGGCGGCTTCTGTGGCAGGAGCGCCTGTTGCACTTCGGTTGCCAATGCCAGCGATTGTTGTAACTCCACCGCATGCTGAAGCTTGGGCACCATCGCGTTAAACGATGTCGCAAGCTGGCCAATCTCATCGTCGGAGTATTTCGTCGCACGTGCCGTGAAGTCGCCAGTCGAAAGCTGCTCTGCGGCGGTGTTGAGCGACAACAGGGGCTTTACAAAACTCCGCGCTCGCCAGATCGCCAGCAGCGAGGCAACTCCTGCCACCGTTACCACCGTCCGCCACTGCGCCGCCACCATATCGTGCGTCGCCATCTGAAACTGCCGCAGCGGCTGCACAACCGCGACCTTCCAGGGCCGTTGTTTCATCTGCGCATAGCCGGCAACCCAGTTTGACCTCCCGGGTTCTGAATCTGTCGGCGCCATGGTAAAGCTGGCGTTGCCCGACCCACTTTCATCGTTTAGCGGAGCGTGCAGCTCAGGCATGTCGAGCGATTCGATCTTGTCGAGGCTGTATCTCAGTTCAGGATTGATTTCCTTCAATCGCTCGGCCGACACCGGCAGAAAGCTATGAAACAGCTTCTCCTTGTCGGGGTGCGAGATCACTACGCCAGCGTCGTCGACAAGCATGGCAAAACCGGCCGTGCCGATGCGCACGCCGTCCACGATCTCCCAGACCTTCTCGCCGCGCAACTTGACGACCGCGGCTCCGACGACGAGGCCGTTGTTTCCCGGCTGTGTTGATGCTGGTTCGGTGGTCGGCTGAGTCGCGGGGCGGGAAGGATCGCGCACGGGCGACGAGAAATAAACTCCCGGTTCGCGCGTAGTCTTGCCAATCAGAAACTCGCTCACATGCTCGCGCCCGCCGAGCGCTATGCGGCAATATTCTCGAAATGCCAGGTCCTGACCAATGTTGCGCGAGTTGGTGCTGGCAATGCCGACACCCAGCGCATTGGTTACGAAGATTGAGGCGTGATCGGGATTTGTTGTAGTAACCGCAAGCAGCCGGCGCTGGATTGCATCAAACTCCTCCTGCGTGCGGCCCGTTCCCGCGGCGGCGGCGGCAATGACGTCGTCATCCAGGCTCGCCTGCGCCACCACACCCCGGGTGTCGCTGATGAGCTGGTCAAGGCGTTGCGCGGTCGAACGCGCGAGTAATTGCACGTTCTGGCGAGCGAGATCTTCCAACTCCCGCCGACTCGTGCGGCCCGTGATCCAGACAGCAATAATCAGAGGCACCAGGGCGATCAACAGCAAGTCGATCGTCAGTTTCACAAGGATCGGCCAACTGGCCGGTCGGAACAGTCGCGAGGGGGTGGTGACAGGCATGGCCGACGCATCTTACTACGGCAACGACGTTTTCAGGAACTTTCAAGCGGCGACGCGTCGGGAGCGGTGAAAAGCCGACCCGTGTCAGGCCGCGGCCTTGTGGGTGTCGGGGAGGAACTGTAGCAGCGGCCCCGGAAACTCGCGGCACCCCCGCCGGACGGCCTTTCCCACCGCATATTGCATGCTCAGATGAATTCGGCGCCAAACCCGCTCGTCCGGCTCCACCCCATAGTCGCGCATGCGCTCCACCGCCCACATCCAGACGTGGTATTCCTCTTCGCAACGCTTCTTGTACTTCTTAAAGCCGATCGCGTGATGACCAACTTCGTGCAAGAAGATGGAAAGGCTGATGGGTGTTTTCGGGTATGGCGCTTCGATCCAGTTGACCGCGCGGCCGTCGTGATAGTAGACACGCCATGCGCACCCGGACATTTGCTTTCGCCAACGGCGGATGCGCAGGTCGTACCGCTGCTTCATCTGCTCGATTATCAGCGCGTAGTCCTTCATCCGCCAAGACCTTATCGGCCAAGCCCCGGGAAACTCTTAGCCAAAGGTTGCCCTGAAACTGCCGGACGATACAAAGGCCGTTATCAATGTGGTTTTCGTGGGTCACACTTCTGCTTTTGCTCGGGATGGCTGCGGTCACGTTCGCCGTGACGCAACTGTTGTCCTGGAAGCACACCGTCTGGCGACGCTACTTCGCACTCCGCGATTTTGCCGATAGCCGGGGTTTGAAACTGCATATCAAGCCTGCTGCGATGGATCGCCTCCCGGGCAGCCTCGCCGGCCTCTCGCCCCCGCCGCGGGCGCGATGGAACTTTCACGGGCCTACAATGTCGCTGCTTCGGCTGCACAGCGGCACGGAAACCTATAATCTCGCGTTGATACGATTCACCGACAGATGGCCGACCACGGCTTTTCGGCCAGCCAACCTGCCGTCGTCGCTCTGGGATCGCCTGCCGATGTTTAGCTACCCCTCACCGTATGGGTCGCATCGCTTTACATTGCACGGCGTTGACCCTCCGGCGGCACGCCAGTTAAGCGATTCCGCCTGCCGTGCCTTGCTTCCGGCAGACCTCGGGCTGCTGCTGGACGAGAACGTGATGGTCATCGATTTTTCGTCCCGGCCGTTTGATCCGATCGAGCTAGGGCGGATGGTCTCGCTGGGGCAACAACTGGTTCGCGCGCTATCTGTCCTGAAAGCTAGTGGGGACCAACCCGCCGGGAATGAACCCGCGTAAATCAGCCGCGACGGTACCCTGAACCCGGCGATTGCCATCAATTTGCGGCGGATTCGACGCAAGGGCCCCGTGGTTCCGGCGGTCACTTGAGCTTTCCAAACTGCACAGCCTCCCGCGCCGTGACCGCTTCCTGCAACTCCGGCTCATCAACGGGGTGATCGATTAATGTGCCGGCATACACCATCCAGCCGGTCAGCCCGCGAATAGTAAAATTCGTGCGAATGCGATATCGCCCACCCTCTGCCTCAAACCGAATCCCGCGCAGGTCTCGATCCGACACCTTGCTGATCAGCTCCGCGGCACCTTCACTCCGTCGCATCTCACTCAAGAAAATCCAGAGCACGGGATCGTGCGGAGACGGAATCGGCAGGGAAAATTTCATCACCCCAAACGCGGTGTGGCCAGACGGGCTAACCCAGACATGATGCCTTACATTGGGTTTCTCAGGCGTCTTGATATCAAGCGTCCATCCCAGAGGCGGGGCGAGCGTTGCATGTAAGTCAGGGTTGTACGCCGGCGTGACGGGTTGTGTGTTGGAAACGCTGGCTGGCGAAATCGGCCCAATCGACACCGGCGGCTTGGATCGGATGCAGCCAACGCCGAGCGCGCAAAGAAACACCACGGGGAATAAAGTGCCGTGTGACATCAAAACGAATTGTAGGCGCAGAATCAGGCTTACTTCGCAGAAGCGGCCGGCGCAGCACCGCCGGATTTCTGGAAGCTGTATGTGCCGCCAAACTTCTTGCTGAATCGCTCGACCCGCCCGGCGGTATCGACAAACTTCTGCTTGCCGGTGAAGAATGGATGGCACGACGAGCAAATATCCACGCCCAGCTTGGCTTGGGTGCTGCGCGTCTGGAATGTGTTCCCACAGGCGCAGTGAACGTTGCAGGTCTGATATTTCGGATGAATCTTGGCTTTCACGTTACAACTCCAGTTGCCGCAAGGACGTGCGACCCAGTTTACTCGCCGGGTCGTCAGCCTTGTTCGGGGCGAAGACTATAGCAGCTTCCGACGCGGCGCTCAAACGCGTTTCGGGACGAGCCTGCTGAGATCGCGACTCAATTGCCCTAAGCACTTGTCAATAATGATGTTGTCGCAATTCGACCTCGCACCGAATAGAGTAGCTTCAGTCAAAAAGTGTCGACCCAACCAGCCATTCTCAACGATCCCGGCAGCGCGGCGGAGCCTGTAAACCGTGCTGCGATGGTGCTTCGCGTGTCGGGAATCAGCTCGCCGGCTGCTGCACGGGGTATTGAAGCGTCACTTTCCAAAATGGCTGGCGTTTCGGCAAGGGCGTCGCACTCTTCGCAATCAATCCGCCTTGAGTTTGATCGTCGCGCGTGCGCGCTGGCCGAGGTGGCGCATCGGCTCGATAAGCAGGGTGTTCGTATTGTGGGTGCCCAGGCAATCGACCCGCAATCACGTCAGGACGCCCAGATGCTTGCCCCGACGGAACCGCGCGTGACGAACGCAAATCGGCTTCGGGCTAAAATTGACGAATATTGGGGGATCATCCTCGCTTCAGTCGGCGCGCTGCTCCTGCTGGCAGTCTTTCTTGTTCACGCGTTCGACGGCCCGCAATGGCTTCGGCTTTCGTTACTTGCCGGGTGCTACGTCATTGCCGGGTGGCACACCGCCATCGACACGCTGCGTACGCTGCGGCAGTTCCGATTTGATATCGACGTCTTGATGTTCGCCGCTGCCATTGGTGCCGCGATTCTCGGCCACTATGAGGAAGGCGGACTGCTGCTCGTGCTTTTTGCGTTCGGTGGTGCCGGAGAGGAATTGGCGCTCGGCAAGGCGCGCTCCGCCATTGGCGCGCTGGCCCAACTCGCGCCCGAAACCGCAATCGTCCGCAGCCGCTCGGGTGAACAGCACGAGGTGCGCGTGGAGTCGTTGAATCCCGGCGATGAAGTGATCGTCAGGCCATTCGACCGGCTCCCCGCCGACGGTGAGGTGATCGAGGGCAGCAGCGCCGTCGACCAATCGCCCATCACCGGCGAATCGGTGCCAGTGGAGAAGCAGCCGGGCGACAAGGTGTTTGCAGGCACGATCAACGGGCAAGGCATGGTGGTCGTCAGGGTGAGCAAGCTATCGAGTGAATCAACGGTGGCGAAAATCGTCCGACTTGTTAACGAAGCTCAGACCACGAAAAGCCCCACACAGCAATTCACCGATCGCATCGAGCGCGCGTATGTACCGTTGGTGCTGATAACTACTGCAACGCTTATCTTGCTGCCTCCTTTGATGGGACTAACGCACCGACAAGCCGACTCTGGTTTGTGGGCAGGCTGGTTCTATCAAGCGATGGCATTCCTCACCGCGGCAAGCCCGTGCGCGCTTGCCATCGGCACACCGGCAGCGGTGCTCAGCGGAATCGCGCGGGCTGCGCGCATGGGCGTGTTGATCAAGGGAGGGGCACACCTGGAGAATCTGGGCCGGATAAACGCGATCGCTTTCGACAAGACCGGCACAATCACGCAGGGCAAGCCGATGCTGACAGATGTGCTGACGATGAATGCCCAGGATGAGAGCGAGCTTCTTCGAATCGCCGCTGCGGTCGAGAGCGTGTCATCTCATCCGCTCGCCGGCGCGATCGTGGCGGCGGCCCAGAATGAGCAGTTGACGTTTCCCCCCGTGACACAAGCCGAGCAGATCCCGGCATCCGGCGTCCGTGCGGTTGTTGAAGGGCGAATCGTCACCGTCGGAAAGGCTTCGCTTCTGCCACACGATGTCGAGGGGGTCGATCGATTGAACGAAGCACTCGCGCGGCTCAATGCCGAGGGCAAGACAACGGTTGTCATCGGAATCGACGGCACCATCGCTGGCGTGATTGCGCTGGCCGATCTGCCACGCACAAACGCACGCGCCGCGATCGACCGTCTGCGGGCGGCGGGCATTCGGCATACAATCATGCTCACCGGAGATAACAGCCCCGCTGCCGGCGCGATTGCAAAGCAGGTTGGCATTGATGCGTTTCACGCGCAATTGCTGCCGGAAGACAAGGTGACGCTCGTCCGCGAACTCTCCGAAAAATACGGCGGCGTGGCGATGATCGGCGACGGCGTTAACGATGCCCCCGCGATGGCTGCTGCCACGGTCGGCATCGCAATGGGAGGCGCCGGGACCGATGTCGCACTGGAGACCGCCGACATTGCCTTGATGGCCGACGACCTCAATAAACTGCCCGATGCGATCGGCCTGAGCCGGTTTAGCCGCAAGATTATCACGCAGAATCTCGCCATCGCGCTCGGCGTGATCGGGGTGCTGGCGCCGTTGTCGGCCCTGGGGTTTACCTATCTTGGCATTGCGGTGCTCTTTCATGAGGGATCGACTGTCATTGTGGTGCTCAACAGCTTACGACTGCTATTTTATCGGCCCCGATAAGCCTGCCTCTCTGCTGCATCCGGGAGGCGATTGACGTCGAAATGCCCTCTGTACGAAGCAGCCGTTGAGGATACGGTCTTCCGGAGTGGAGCGGTGATCGTGCGAGCCGCAAGCGTAATCGAGAGGTGAAACGGAGCAGCGAAGTTTGCGGCTAAACGCGCCTAACCTCGCGAACACTTGCGGCTCGCAAGACGATACCGAACGCAGCGCCAGACGGCACATGGAGTGGCATACTGCAGAGAAATTTGGTTTGGCGCGTCTGAAAAACCTGACAATCGCCTGCGGATGGCGTATGCTGCCCCGTCTGCGGTGGCCTTGTCTGGCCCCGTCTTGAAACGCAGAAAGTCGCGATTTGAGACTTACTCCAGCCGAACATGACGAGCAGGACGTGCTCCCGAGAATCGCCGCCGGCGACAAATCGGCCGTACGCGCTTGCATCGATCGGTATGGCGGGATGGTGTACGGGTTGGCCCGGCGATTCCTGCGCGATCCGTCGGCGGCCGATGACGCATCGCAGGAGATCTTTATCGAGCTTTGGAAGGTCGCCGCCCGGTTCGACCGGTCGGCGGCGAAAGAAAGCACATTCATCCTCACCATCGCCCGGCGACGATTGATTGATCGACTTCGCCGCGACAACGCGCGGGTGAAGACCGATTCGTTCGAGACCGTGCCCGAACCGGCAACCGATATGCCGATCGATCAGGTGGAACAGCGCGACATGGCCTTGCAAGCAATGAGTGCCATGCGGCAATTGCCCCCCGACCAGCAGAAGGTGTTGATGCTGGCAATCGAGCAGGGGTTGAGTTACAGCGAGATTGCCGAAAGGCTCGGCACCCCGCTGGGCACAATTAAATCGCACGCGAGAAGAGGACTGATTCGCATCAGGGAATTGTTGGCAGTTGAACAGACGAGAGAAGTCGAATGAATCGACCCGACGACACACTATCGCCAGAGGCTCGGAGACGGATCGACGATCTGCTCGCCGACGATGCGCTGGGCAACCTCGATTCGGAAGATGCTGCGGAGTTGCGAAACCTCGGCGTGCGGAGCAACCCGTTACACACGATTGTCTCCTCACTCAGCGAAGCCATTGTCCCTGAAGCTGCAGTTTCACTATCGCTGCAAAGCAAAATCGAAGCCGACGCCGCCCGGATACTCGGCGGCTCGGAACCGATTCGCGAACACCCCCGGAAAGTGGTCGCGCGGGCGACCAGCACGCGCCAACCCCCCCAGCTTAACTTTGCGACTTGGATGGGTTGGGGTGCCGCCGCTGCGGCATGCGTCGCGCTCGGCCTGACGCTTGCCCGGCCCGGCCCGCCGGCGCAGGTGGTGGTGAAGGAAGTGATTCGCGAGGTGCCGGCACCGGCCCCCAGGAAACTCCCCCCCGCCGAGGCGCGAGCCGCTCTGTTGGCGGGTGGCGAGAGTGTCCTCCAGGCTGCTTGGAGCAAGGGCAACACCGATGATGCCGTTGCCGGCGACATTGTCTGGTCGGCCAACCGCCAGAGCGGTTTCCTGCGTCTCACCGGCCTGCCCGCTTTGCCAGAGGGGTTTCAGTATCAGCTCTGGATCATCGACGCCGCGCGGGAGGGCCAGGCGCCGGTCGACGGCGGCCTGTTCGACATCACGCAAGTGGCCGATGCACGCCCCGCCGAGGTCGTGATTCCATTCTCAGCAAAGCTGCACGTCACCCAGCCCGCCGCCTTCGCCATCACCATCGAACGCGCCGGCGGCGTGCCCGTAAGCAAGCAGGAAAAAGTGGCCGCACTGGCTAAACCGGCTTAGGATCCGCCATCCCTTCGCTGCCAACTTCATCCACATTCCACTTTGGTACAAGCAGATGGGACTCGTCGCGACAGACGTATCGTCTGTTAACGGCTATCGTGCATGCAGCCCCGTTCGCGCACCCTCATCATCAACGAGATAGTCGCTATCGCGGATGACCCTCGGGAGTGCGTCCCACTTGGCGGCGCACAACACATGCCTCCAGGCGACAGGCGTGACGGCATCCACAACGAAATCGACCCTTGGCGTGAGCTGAGCGAAATCGATGTCGGCGGGGACGCGCGTGAAGACGACCGTCATTGCCACTTCGCGCATGCGCTTGGCGATGATCAGGGCACGCTCAGCAGGGATTTCACTGAGCGCAATAATCACCAGTTCGCACGCGTAAGCGGAAGAGGTTTCAAAGCCGTCGCGACCCAGTTGCAACCTGCGCACGAAATGCCCATCCGGCAGGTTTCGTTCAATCTCATCTGCGGTCGAAACGGTTGTTGCGAGAATTCCGATTTTCACCTTTCGAGGCCTCCAAACCATGCTTGGGCAGCACCCAGCCGCCGCACCGTGCGACGACCGGGGCTGCTCAATAGTTAGTCAGTAATAACTAACTTATGGATGGCATCAATTGTAAATCGCGGGAATGTTCATAACCGGCGGAAAAGGGGGCGATCAGCCATAGCGCAAATATTTATCATTGCTATACTTAAGATGTGATATAGCACGCGACCCGGAAGTGCGTGGCAATGCCGGGAAGGTGCTTCTAGTCGGCCCGGAGTGGGTTGATTGCAATTGGCGTCGTCGCCTTCGCCACCGCGTTGGCGAGCGTTCCGTTGCCGACGATCTCTCGGACTGCGCGTAAGTCATCGGCGATCACGCGATCGGCGAGCAGAGTCGGCACAACCGCGCGAATCGCCCGGTACGCCGCACATGTTCCCGCCCCCAACTGCTGTGAAAACAGCTCATTGCTCGACTGCCCCCCCACCGCAGCCTCGAATTGCTTTGCTTCCTGCTCGGCGGCGGCGAGTTTGTCGGCGACGGCGCCGATGACATTTTGCGTCGTGGTATCGCTATTCGGCGAGATCTCCATGCCGACGCGCCAATCGATCGCCTGCGCCGCCGCAAGCAGGTTGATCGACAGCACCGCCTGCGCGTTGCCAACGACTGTTCGGAGCTTTCGAGCGGCGTACGTTGCCATCGCATTGTGATCTTCGCTGTTTCCACTGGTGGGAATCGAATCGACGCTGCTAGGATGCGTCAGCACCTTGTTCTCACTTACAATCCCCGCTGCCGTGTATTGAATGAGCATCAGCCCGCTGTTAACGCCCCGGCGGCTGATAAGATTGGGTGGAAGGTTTCGATTGTGATGTCGATCGAGCAGTAGTTGCGTGCGGCGCTCGGCGATATTGCACAGTTCGGCGAGAGCGATTGCGAGAAAGTCGGCCGCAAGCGCCACCGGCTGGCCGTGAAAATTCCCCGCGGAGAATGCGCGTTCATCACCCAGATCGGCCTCATCGTCACCGCGATCAATCCGGCTCTGCACATCAAACGGCCGTCGGCCAAGCTCCGGGAAAAACAGCGGGTTGTCGGTGGCCGCATTCATCTCAGCCAATGCGACCATCTTTGCATATGCAATGGTGTCACGCGTCGCGCCATGAACCTGCGGCGAGCAGCGGATGCTGTAGGCGTCCTGCAGGCTTCTGGCACGGTCGGCGAGACGACTGCCTTTCAGATTCGCCCGGATGTTGGACGCACTGGCGCGTTGCCCTTGCATGTTTCTCGCGTCATGGATCGCTTCATCAAATGCGCGCGTGCGCCCGCAGACGGCTTCGACAGTCATCGCTGTGGCCACGTCTGCGGTGTTCGCCAGTTGCTCTGCATCAAACACGCTCAACGCCAACATCGCTGCGCTGAATGTAGCGCCGTTGGTCAGGCCCAGGCCCTCCTTGTAGCTGGGTGCGACGGTTGTGATGGTGTTCGCAAGCTCGGCTGCGGGGTGAATCAGACGAGTCGGCGACGCCCCCGCAACGCAATCCGTCGGGCTTTGAACTCGATAAAACCGGCCCCGGCCAAGCAAGACCACAAACAGATGTGCCAGCGGGCACAGGTCGCCGCTCGAACCCACACTTCCACGAGTGGGAACGAGCGGGACGATGCCCGAATTGATCATCTCGGCGATGCAGTTGACGAGTTCCTCACGCACTCCACTATGGCCCTTTATCAGCGTATTCAGCCGAAGCACCAGCACCGCGCGAATCACATCGGCGGAAAAATAGTTGCATAGATCATCCGCATTGGCGTTGTCACCGGTGCCGGCGGCATGGCTGATCAGGATGTTCTGCTGCAGTTTCACAAGGTCTTCGGGGGGAACCGGCTCGTTCTTAAACTCGCCAAACCCGGTCGTCACGCCGTAGACATGCAAGTTCGGCTTTGCACCATCGGCCAGCGAAGCGTGATACTCTGTCACAATCTGCTCAATCTGCCTGCGCCCGATCCGCACTTTCTCCATCGCGGCGGATGCTATGCCGACTTTGATGCCTGGATCTCGTGCGACTCTCGTCAGCAATGTGATATCGAGCGATTTACCATCGAGCACGACTATGGGTGTGGCAATTGGCATTCGGCTGAGAATTGTGCCCGGCGCGATGGTAAGATGCCAGAGCGCGAAGATGGAAGGATAGAGAACGATGCAGGATAAAATCGACATGGATAGCGAACCGCGAATTGTCCGCGCCCCGCGCGGAGCAGAGCGAACCTGCAAAAACTGGGTCATTGAAGCTGCGTATCGGATGATCCAAAACAACCTTGATCCGGATGTGGCCGAGCGGCCGGACGAACTTGTGGTCTACGGCGGCATCGGCAAGGCGGCGCGAAACTGGGGCTGTTTTCACGCCATTCTTCAAGCGCTCGAAGCACTCGAACCTGACGAAACGCTTCTAGTGCAGAGCGGCAAACCGGTGGGCGTCATTCGTTCACACGAAAACGCCCCGCGGGTGCTCATTGCCAATAGCAACCTTGTCCCCCGCTGGGCAACATGGGAACATTTCCATGAACTCGACCGCAAGGGCCTGATGATGTACGGCCAGATGACCGCGGGCAGTTGGATTTACATTGGCACGCAGGGGATTGTCCAAGGCACATACGAGACCTTCGCAGCGTGTGGCCGGAAGTATTTCCGGGCCGACCCCTTGCCGCTGAGCGGAAAATCGGTCGTCACTGCCGGCCTGGGTGGAATGGGTGGCGCGCAGCCGCTGGCGGCAAAACTCGCGGGTGCGGCGATTCTGTGCATCGATGTTGACGAGTCGCGCGTGCGACGGCGGCTGGAGACGAAATACCTTGACGAAGTTGCCGCGACGCTGGATGAAGCTCTCGACCGGATCGACCATTACACGAAGGGCCGGAAGGCAAGGTCCATCGGTCTTGTTGCCAATATCGCCGATGTCATGCCCGAATTGGTGAAGCGGGGTTGGAAACCCGATGTGGTCACCGATCAGACCAGCGCACACGATCCGATGGTCGGCTACATCCCGCGCGGGCTGAGCCTTGAGGCGGCGGCGAAGCTGCGGGAGAGCAATCGAGACGAGTACCTCCAGCAGGTCAAGGAATCGGCCGCGGCTCATGTCCGGGCAATGCTCGAGCTGAAGCGCCGCGGGAGTATTGTTTTTGACTACGGCAACAATCTTCGCGCGCTCGCGGTCGATGCTGGAGTGGCCGATGCGTTTGACTATGCCGGCTTTGTTCCGGAATTCATCCGTCCGATGTTCTGCGAGGGTTCCGGCCCCTTCCGCTGGGTGGCACTCAGCGGTGATGAGAGCGATATCGCGGTTACCGATCGCGCCATGCTCGAACTCTTTCCTGAGAACGAGACGGTGCAGAATTGGCTTCGAAACGGTGCGCCGCAGATTGCGTTCCAGGGTTTGCCAGCACGCATTTGCTGGCTGAAATATGGCGAGAGAGAAAAGGCCGGGCTGATGCTCAATGACCTGGTGCGACACGGCAAAGTAAGTGCCCCGCTGGTCATCGGCCGCGATCATTTGGATTGCGGGAGTGTCGCATCGCCAAATCGCGAGACCGAATCGATGAAAGACGGAAGTGACGCCGTGAGCGACTGGGCCATCCTCAACGCGCTTATCAATACTGCTAATGGTGCAAGCTGGGTCAGCTTCCACCACGGCGGGGGGGTGGGAATGGGCTTCAGCCAGCATGCAGGAATGGTTATCGTCGCCGACGGCACCGAATCCGCGGGCAAGCGGTTAAGCCGGGTGCTGAATGCCGACCCGATGATGGGCATTCTGCGCCACGCGGATGCGGGATACGAACAGGCGATTCAAGCGGCAGAACGGAATGATATTGACCTTCCCACGCGCTAAGGTTGCACGGGGTTCCATCCCGTGATGGAGTGTGTAGGGGACGGCAAATCAATGCCGCCTATACTCTCAATCACTACACGCGGGCTGAACGCCCGCGCCACGATTATGATCATCAGAAATCTCTCTGGCATATTCACCGGCGAAGGATTCGTGCAGCGGGAAGGCCGACGCGTGCGCGATGACGATTGTTCCTTCGTCGCAGGGCCGATCGACATCGCCATCGACGACCGCGGGACGATTTCTGGCGTCGGCCGAGAACTCGCTTCACCAGGCGAGGTGATTGACGGCGCGGGAATGATCGCCCTGCCCGGGTTCATTGATCCGCACACCCACGCCATTTTTTCCGGCGATCGCAGCACCGAGTATTTCATGCGCTGGGCGGGAAAGACGTATCTCGAAATCAGCCAGGCCGGCGGAGGGATTCATTCAACTGTCACGGCAACAGCCGGGCAGACATCCGAAGAACTTGAAGCCCTGCTTCGCCTTCGCCTGCAAAACATGCTGGCGTGTGGTGCAACCGTTGTCGAAGTGAAATCGGGCTACGCCGCGACAGCGGAAGATGAATTGCGGCTGCTCCGCTGCATCAAACGTGTCAGCGAGGACCGCGCAATGCCGGAACTTCGCCCGTCGTTCCTGGGCCTGCACGCCCTGCCCCGGGGCCGAATCGAATCCGAATTCGTCGATGAGATGATCGCTGCGTTGCCCGAAGTCACCCGGCATGAGCTTGCAACACAAGTAGACTCATTCCCTGAGAAAGGTTTCTTCACTCGCGAAAGTGCGCTCCGCTTCAGCGCAGCGGCGAAAGCGAGCGGGTTGCCCTGCAAAGTACACGCCGATGAGCTATGCGATCTCGGTTCTTCGGCGGCGTTCATTCGTGCGGGCGCGCTGTCGATCGATCATCTGCAACACATCAACAATGAAGCGGTCTCGCTGCTGGCAACTCATCCCACGGTCGCCACGATGCTCCCTGCGACGAGCTTCTTCGTGGGCATCCCCTACGCCAATGCCCGCCGGCTGCTCGATGCCGGCGCTCGGGTGGCCCTGGCGACCGATTTCAACCCCGGCACCGCCCCCGCATTCGACCTGCAACTCACCCACATGCTCGCCGCCAGCCAAATGAAGATGACGCCGGCGGAGATTCTGTGCGCCTCCACCTACAACGCCGCGGCGGCGCTGGGGTTGGAAAAAACGCACGGCGCAATCATGCCCGGCCGAGTCGGCAACATATTGCTCTACAGTTCGACGGGGGCCGCCGCCGGCCTCACCATGCTGCAACAAATCTCCATCTCCCGGGCGAAACCTTTCGCAGTCGTGTTGCTGGGGAGTGTTTCTGAGCAACCGCGGCATGGTTAGATGCGACCAACGCGGCAAATCGCACCAACCCGTCACAGGGCCAGGTTCAGGACATCGGCTGAGAGCTTGCCATGCGTTGCTATCAAGTGTGACGCCGGCACTCTACTCAACGATTGGCCAACCGGCTTCCCTGCCGCTGCCGTCCGCTGCAAGCTCGGTGGGACGGATTTCCCGAACTGACTCGCCAAGAGTGTGAAATCGGTCAAGTCCACCCGGCCTGAGTGATCAAGATCACCCCCAAAAATCCCCGGTGTCCGCCCGAACGACGCTGAGAGGAATACGAAGTCCTGGACATCGACTCTTCGATTGTTATCGATGTCCCCGAGTAGGCTATAAAAGTCAACATTCACAGACCCCTGCACGCTCAAACCAACGGAATCAGTGACGGTACCCGGCAAGAGTGTGCCTCGATAGTTTCCGTCGGGCAAAAGCCGGTTGGGCAGATTCGGGAACCTGACACCCACGCCTCGGCCCAGTCGATCGATCTGCGTAATCGTGTAAGAGATTGGGTTAATCACGGCACCGTCGTCGAGCGATTCAATGCGAAATGCTTCAGGACGAACATTGCGCGCCACATCTTCGCTGAAGAATACCTCAAACCCGCCAGGCGGATTGGCATACGCGTTAACTACGACGGGGGGGGCAATGTCATCGGGCGAAAGCGCCCAGATGGTTCGGTTGTTCAGGTAGCGAAGTGAATCACCGGATCTCGCCTCGAGTCGCTGAGAAAAGCTTGACATTTGATCATCGACGCTCACCCACGACGCAACAGTGGTATCGTCGGTTCCATCGGTGCGCCAGATGCCGGAATCAGTTCCCACAAACGTTGAGCCATCGAGAACGGCTAGT
>DDRH01000014.1:43673-48405 GCA_002343075.1 Phycisphaerales bacterium UBA2421
TTGAGCCATCGAGAACGGCTAGGCCGCGATAAATGGTATCCGGGAAAATCGGAATCCGCATTGTGCCCGCGGGGGTTCCATCCGTTGACCAGATCTCCCGAAATGTGCTGGAGTTTCCGCGAACAAGCGTGAGTCGGGGGGAATCGACAACCCCACCCGGAAGCAAGAAACGGCTTCCTGAGGGGCCGGGATTAAAATCACGAAGCAGCGCCGTGCCCTCGGGCGTGCCGTCGGTCGACCAAAGTTCTGAACCGGTATCCGATCCTCCGCCGATGAAGTAAAGCCGATTCTTGAACACCGTCAGATCTGGATGATTTGCCTGATACAGCGCTGGGGAGAACGCGAACTGAGCGAGCAGTCGTGTGCCGGCAGTCGTTCCATCGGTGGCATAAATTCTCGAATCAGAGTTAAGCCCCGTTCGAAAGAACGTGAGGCCGTTGAGCGAAGTCGGGATTCGACCTTGTCCCGGTGCCCCACCCGGAAGGAAAGCAATCAGCTCCGTTCCTTTCGGTGTCCCGTCTGTACGATAGAGCGAACTGGAGTCAGAACCCGTTAAAAAAATTAGGTCGCCGTGAAGCTCAAAAAAATCTGCCAAGAATCTAATGCCATCAAAGTCGCGAACGACCTGCGGCTCGGGGGTTGCGTCTGACGTACGCAGAAGAAGGGTTTGGTCAGCAACTGTCGCAGAGAAGTAAACGAAATCTTCGTGCACGAACAACGGCTTGGCGAACGAACCTGCCGATCCGGGTGCAACATCGGCGACAAGCTTTGTGCCATCCACGGTGCCATCGCTCCGCCAAAGCTCCAATCCGTGCGTGCCGTCATCGGCCGAAAAGTAAACGTTGTTTCCAGCGCTCAAGAGTGGGCCAATCTGGGCACCAACCGCGCCAACCCGAATGTCGGCGACGCGGAAAGTAGTCGCCTGCGACCCGCCGCTCACCCACAATTCTTCGCCGTGCGCAACCTCACTCGCTACAAAGAATGAGCGTGACCCTGCCCCCGTGAGGCCACGACCGTAGTTCACCTGCACATCGCTCGGAATCCGCGCGAGCGGTTCCTGCGGGAAGCCGGTGTAGGCAACTCCCGACAAGAGCCTTCTGATTTCTAGTGACTCTACAGCCGTGCGGCTTGCACTGGATGAACCCGCCATGACTGCCCCTTTCTTCCCACACTAATCGGAGTCTCGGCCCCAAACAAGCAAAAACCTCGCAATTCGTCACCTATCCAACGTATCTCGAACCTTCTGTTTCATCGCTTCCCCCACCGCACCCTTCAAAGGTTCATCAACCACACTCATCTTGCCGGTTGCATCCAGCGTGATGGTGTACAGCCGGTCGGTTTTGAACGGGCCGTAGATGCTCTTTCCGTTGGCCACTTTCACGCCCCGTTCATTTCGGAAATTTTCATCTCCCGCCAGCCGCCAGAAGTTCGACCATAGTTCCTGCTCGAACTGGCTTACCTCGGGGGTGGCCGATCGGTACAACTCGGGGATGTTGCCCGGTGAATCGATTGGCTGGGCGTTCATCGGCTGCTGCGCGCTACCGTAGATCTTGTCGAAAAGCAGGATGCTGTGGCCGCGGAGTGGGTCGTCTTTTTGTACGAAGTCGTTCGCAAACTCGATGACCAGCCCATCCACATGCACATGCTCGCCGCGCACCGTAAACTGCCTCGGCGGGAGAGTGGAGCCGTCTTTTGCATACTCCACGAACAGTAGATTGCTGATCGGCAGCCCGGCGGCGTCGATGATGCGCTCTGTCACCAGGATCTCGGCAACCCGCTTCTCGGCGGTCAGGCGGGTTACTACTCCCTGCAACTGCTCGGTTTTTGCCTGCAGCTGCTCTTTTTCCTGCTGAAGCTGCGCGATCTGCCGCTGCTCGGCGGTGTGCTTTCGGTACTGCCACACACCCAGCCCGCTGACGGTGAGCAGACACACAATCGTGGAGAGTTTAAGCACCGCGCGCAGCATCCAGATTGCTCCGTATCGGTTCACCCGAGTTGTCCGCATGAATCTCCGGTCGGCAACCGAAGCATCACTTGCCCTCAATTTCTGCGGGACGTGTGAGGTTGGCATCTTTCCAGATTTTCTCAAGCGTGGGTTTATCGGTCGTGAGAATCAGGATTTTGGATGCTTCGTTCTGCGAGCCGAGATATCGGCCTTCTGGGCTGACATAGTGCGTCGTCACGGCACCCTCCACCCCGATGCGGTCGGCAATTGGGATCGCCCGCTGCCGCCTTCCGTCGAGGGTGAAGTATTGCTCCGCGCCGACATCGATGTATCGCTTGACTACTTCCCCCTGATCGCCGATCCATGTTGCGAACAGGTAAGTCTTAGGCTCGTGATAAGGCAAAATTCGAGGAAGCAGGTGGTTCAATGCCTGCGGAAGGTAGAACGGCGGAAGTTGGCGCTCCAGCGTCTGCCCGCGCATGGTCTTGCTGTTGCGCGTCACCGTGAGCATGTACACTTCGGTCGGCCGCACGGGCGGCTGGTTGGCATCGGCGGTTCCATCGGGCAAAAGTTCGCCGGGCGCAAGCCTCGGATCAATCACGCGGCGAACTTCTCGGTCGGCCGTACCAAACTCTCCAAAACTCTCCCGCGTGCCGTCTTTCTGCTCGATCAAACCCGTACTCGACCAGACCTCGTTGCGCCGATCAAACGATGCGTATAGCCACGATTCACTGTCCACCTGCGCGCCCGACTCAGGATAGGTCCGCGACCGAACCCCGATTCGCACGCCTTCCGTACCGCGCACGGCATCGAGCGGCACACCCCGGCGCGGCAGGTCATTGGCCACTTCCTCAACCACATAGGAGTATCCGATGTCCTTGCCATCGCGAATCAGCCGCCACCACTGTTCGGGGGCCAGCGCATCGCGCAGGCGGGCTTCTGAAAAATTAAGCAGCACTGCCCGTGTGCGGTAGAGACGTTCATTCTGTTCTTCCTTCAGCCGCGACTGATCCATGACGCGAACGGTATCGATCACGCGCCCGAACAAATCGACCACTTTCTGCGTCTCTAAGTCATTCTCCAGCGGGCCTTGCCGGGGTGCCGGGGAGATGAACGTAAAATTGTAGTAAACCAGATCACTCCCGCGGACCAGCGCCCGCTGGGTGAGTCGCGTATCCATTCCCACCGTTGATCGAACGACGATCATGCCGACCTCGGCATCGCCGATATTGACAAAATCTTCCCGCAGAATCTCGGCACCGGGCGCATCAACTTTGATCTGCTCGATCGTGCTTTCGAGCAAACCTGGAATCCGTCGGCCTTGCGGCCCGTCGCTGGCTATCAGCCGCATGGGCTTGCTCAGCAACACTCTTCCAACCGACATCGACCACTTCATTTCTTCGTTGACAAATTGCACCAACTGCTCGCTGTTACTTCGCTTAAGCTCGATGCAATTGCCAGGGCCACGAAAACTGATTCCTGCCGCCTCGCTTGTAAAAGTATCGCCCAACTCATACCGCTGCGGGCGACCGGGCGCGGGGTCAGCGAGCGGCAATGGGCCGACGGGTGCAAGCGGCTCGTCCGGAACTTGGGCATTACACCAGCCTGCAAGCATCAATCCCGCTGCGATCACTCTTGTCAGCATGCGATTACCCATACGATTACCTCGGTTGTCTAATCTGGTTGCGTTCTTGTCTTGCGATGGTGCTGTCGAAGCACCTCTTCGATTTGCTGCACCTGGTCCGGGCTCATCTGCAAATCGAGCTGCGGGGGAAGGTTCGGATGCCGCGACGCCAGTCCCGCCAGGCCCAGGGTACCGGCAAATAGCAACCACACCACCGCAGTCATAAGGTGCCGCCGTCTGGCGTTGATGAGTTCCCGTTCGTCCTGCATGAACCGAGGCATTCTAACCGCGAAACGCGATCATGTGTCACCCGCAAACAGGAAAAGTGGCAACATTCACACACGACGAGTCCGCGCGAAGCAGCCATAGAGATAAATCAGTGCGAGCAGCACCATCGCCCCGGCGAGGGTCGGGCGAAGCTGTTCGAGGATCGGCTGCAGCGTGGGCCAAGCCCCTGAGTGCATTCGCAGCATCTGGAGAAAGACCATCGCAGTCGAAATGCCCACCACCGCCGTGTGCAGCAGTCCCCACCCCACCGACACGGCCAACCCCACTCCGACGACCGCAGCACCCCAGGTGAGGTATCGCTCGTGCATCTGCGGCAGCACGGTGTATGCAACGATCCAGGGCACCGCCATTGCCAGTAACATCGCCGGGTCGTTCCTTTTCTGCTGAATCGCCGCGCCCAGCGCACAGACGACGCATGCGACTGCGTGCAAACCGATCAAGAAGTGGCGCACCGTCACATCCACTGCCGTGTCGAACATGACTCGGGAAAAGATGATGCCATCCAAACCCCACCGAAACTCCGAAAGCAAAAATGGAATATTGGCCGTCGGCCCCATCACCATCTGTCGATACTGCCGGCTCGGGAAGGTGTAGCTGATGACGAACCAGTTCCAACTCCCGTCAAACCGGTGCGCGGCGATGAAAATGGCTGCAACTGCCACAATTCCAACGGCCAGCCCGCGCGATCGCTCCGGCATCATCCACGGAAGCAGCACGATCGCCGCCACCAGCGGCATGCCGATCAGGAGAATACTGATCGCCCACTCGGCATTTAAAAATGGTCCAAGCACCAGCGCCGCAGCAGTGCCGACGGCCAGCCACCATATCAGCCCGAGCCGCCCCGGGTATCCAGAAATCGCAAACACGACCGACAC
>DDRH01000014.1:48624-101567 GCA_002343075.1 Phycisphaerales bacterium UBA2421
CCATGGCAGGCCAGTCGCAAGCCACATAAAGCAGAATCCCACCGCCAGCCTGGCAAAACCGAGGATGTTTCCCCGAAACATCGGAATCAGCGCCAGCGCCGGCATGACCAGCAATATCTGGCCCTTCAATCCCAGCGACGCGCCCCACACAATCCCCGCCCAGCCCCACTTCCCGATGGCGGCGAAACCCATGCCCGCGATCACGAATGGCAAAATCCAAGTATCCCACTGCACAAATGCGTGCGAGTCGATGATCACCGCTGGGTTCAGCCATAAAACCACCGCTGCCAGAAGCGCGATCATCCACGCGGGGTCGTGCGGCTGGAAGATGGAGCGGGAACGCGTGCGTAATGCCGGCAATTCGATCCCGGCTGCCAGCAGGACGGCATCACATCGTCTACGCCAGATGAGAACGGCCGTAAACATCGCAATCGCAGAAAGTCCGGCCACCGCTGTATTGAGGTGCATGAGTGGCCAGGCAAACTCATTGCGATATTCAGTGGTGCCAGGGTAAAGATCCAGGGTGTGTTTCACCCAAGCTGACATGATGAGCAACCGCAGCGGGGAGTAGTCAAGGCCGTAAGTTAGCTCGGTAGGCCTCCGTCGCTCGGCTCGTTCGGCAACACTGTCGTAAAATGCGAGATATCCGGCCCAATACTCCGCCCAGGTAATCGACCGCCTAGAGCCGGTTGTGGCGTCGGTTGTCACACGGGAATCTTCCCGGTTCCGGGACGCGAAGAGTTTGGAGATCAATCCATCGAGCTTGCCCGGCATCGGTAGACCGGCATTCTCACGCGCCAGGTTGACCACACTCTTGCCGTGCCCGAAGCCGTTGTGAATGTCCCACCACATTCGCAAGTCTTCCGTAGCAGCAAAGACCGTATTGCGGCCCACAACCCCAACGTAGCCCGCAGCTACTGTCAGCAGCAGCGATGCGAGCACAATCAGACGACGAAATAGCGGCTTTCCGCCCAGTTGTCGTCGCAGGGGCCGAGCCGGCGGCGCGCGCAGGGCGCTCTCGATGGCGTGATCGGCAGAAGGTGGCGTGGGGGTGGCCTGCTTCACAGTGAAAGGATACCTTCACGACTATCAGACGCGGTTTCAACTCATGATTCAACGGTGCCCGTTCCGGGGTTCGCAAAACGCTAACTGTTGGTTACACTCGCGTATTCCTTGAGATACACCAAGTATTGCATTCTGCTGGCGGTGCTTTCAGGCTGCTCCCCCGACCATTATCGTCGGGACGCCGACGCGCAGGTAGGTCGATTGCTAAAGGATCGAACCGAAAAGTCACTTGGCTACACTCCAGAAACTAAGGTGGAAGCGGCTCCGACGTCACAGCCATCGCGCGCTGCGTATTCCAAGCTCCCGGCAACCCCACTAACGCCGGCGGGCGTGCCACCGCTTGAACCCATCACCCGCGGGCTGACCGCCGGGGGAAAGCTCGGGCCGGAACTGCTCTTTGATCCCGAACAGGTGTTGCTCAATACCGAAGACCTTGGTGCCGACACGGCAATCAGCCTGGCCAATGACAGGTTCCGCCTCGGCCCTTCAGTCGATCTGATGGCTGCCGATCAGGCGTTTGGACTTTTTGACTCGCTGCAATACGCCATCCAGCACAGCCGTAACTACCGTGCCCGTACGGAGGATCTATACCTCGCGGCGCTGAGCGTCACCCTGCAGCGCCATTTGTTCACGCCGCGCCCGTTCGCCCAGTCAACCGTCAACTACGACGGCGGGCAGCTTGACGCCGACTACCGGTCCGCCTTCAACGTCACCCAGTCTGCAGGTGTTCGCCAGCAGCTTCCCTACGGTGGCGAAGTGGTTGCCGAGGGGCTGGTCCGGTTTGTGCAGGCGATCAATGACAATAGCGAATCGGGTGAAGATGCGTCGCTCGCCCTTCGCGCGAGCATCCCGCTGCTCCGCGGCGCCGGCATGGTCAACCTCGAGCCTTTGATCAACTCGGAGCGCCGGCTGGTCTATCAGGTGCGCACGTTCGAGGAGTTTCGGCGCAGTTTTGTGGTGGACATCGCTTCAGCCTATTTTTCGATCGTCAACGCGCAAAGCCGAATCAATAACAACCTGATTCGTTATACAAACGCAGTCAACCTGGTATTGCGACTCGAGGATCTTTACGCCGCCGGACGACAAAACTTTCTGCAGGTGCAACAGGCGCGCCAGCAGCGGCTCGACGCTCAAAACCAGCTCATCACGTCGCAGCAGGATTATCAGAATCAGTTGGACGACTTTAAGATTCTCCTCGGCATGCCGGTGGAAACCCGGCTCGATGTGGTCGGCGTCGCGCTGCTGGTACCTGTGCCGGATTTGCAGAATGTTGACTACATCGCCCTCGCCGAAAAGCATCGACTGTTGCTGCAAACCGCGCGCGATCAGGTGGACGACGCGCAGCGCGGTATCGCAGTTGCCCGGAACGGACTGCTTCCGGATCTCGACCTAAGTGCATCCGGCCGAATCACCAACCGCGACAATGAACCCGCAGCCCGGATTGATAGCCGTACAGCGACCTACTCCGCGGGCGCAACGCTCGACTGGCCGCTCGACCGGCTTCGTGAGCGAAATGACTATCGGGCAGCCCTGATCGATTTTGAGCGGGCGCAGCGCAACCTGATTTCCACCCGCGACAACATCGCCGCCGACGTCCGAACCGCCGCCCGGGCGGTCGAATCGGCCCTTTTCACGCTCGACATCCAGCGGCGCAGCATCGATCTCGCCCAGCGGCGCGTGGAATACTCCAACGAGTTGCTGATTCAGGGAAAAGCCCAGGCGCGCGACGTCACCGACTCTCAAAACGCGCTTCTCAACGCCCAGAACAGTTTCGACCGGGCCAAGGCAGACCTTCAGATTCAGATTCTCCGGCTCCTGCGTGACACCGGAACCCTGCGCGTCGACCCGACCGCGGGCACCCTGGGCACGATCATGAAAGGCCCGATTTTTAGCACGGAAACCACGATTTCTGATGAAACCTGGGTGCCCGGGGACGAAGCGAGAAACATTTTGACTCCAACGGGATAGAATACGCACAGGCTCTATGACTCAAATTGCGATCTCCACCCATTCTCGCCTTCAGAGGCGGCTCATGCCTTGGGGCATTACCGCTGCGATTATCGTCGTTTTGCTGATCGCCGCGGCGCTTTTGGCGCGCGGGCGTGGCTCGTCAGGGGGGCCGGTTTCGGCGCAGTATCATCGGGTCGCCCCGATGGACCTGGAAGTGAAGTTCATCAAAGATGGTGAGTTACAGGCCGTCAACAATCTGGAGATTGCCAGCGAGGTGGAAGGCCAGACGGTTGTGCAGACGATCGTGAAAGAAGGGGCCACCGTCAAGCGCGGCGATGTCCTGGTCACACTCGATTCGGCCAGCATCCGGCAGAAGATTGAAGACACGACCATCGAGATCCAAAAAGCCGACGCCGATCTGACCAACGCGCGTGAGTTGAAGGACATTCAGGAGAGCAAGAACGCCGCCGATTTTGAAGCAGCGGAGGTCTCGCTCGCTCTAGCCGAGCTTGATTTGCGCGATTACGAAGAGGCCGCCTATCCGCAGCAGCTTGCCAACACGCGCACCGATCTAGAAATGGCGGAGATCGATCTTAAGAACCGCCGGGAAGACCTCGGGCAGACCAGAAATTTGTTTGCCAAGGGTTTTGTCACCGCGGCCGACGTGAAGAAGGCTGAACTTGAGGTGACCAAGGCGGAAAACGCCGTTTCCAAGGCGCAGACAGCTTTGCGTCGGCTGATGGATTACACACACGCTTCCGACCTCGCCGCCAAGCGCAATGCGCTGAGCCAGGCCGAGCAAAAGCTTCAGCGGGTGAAGCGAGAGAATGCCGCGCAAATGTCGCAGCGAAATGCCGACGTTAATGCCAAACAGACCAATCTCGCGATCATCAACCGCAGAATGGACCGGCTGCAGGAACAGCTCGATGCCTGCACAATCAACGCGCCGACCGACGGCATGGTGGTCTACGCCACCAGCAACGACCGCAACGCACAGAACCCGATTCAGGAAGGCGCGACCGTCCGCGAGCGCCAGGCAATTCTTCGATTGCCTGACACGACTTCGATGAAGGCGGTCGTCCGCGCGCAAGAAGCCCAAGTGCCCCGCCTCCGGGAAGGCCAGCGGGCACTTGTGCGGGTAGTGGGCATCGCCGAGCCGATCCCGGCGACACTCAGCAAGATCAGCATCCTCGCCGACTCCGGCGGGCGCTGGTGGAATCCCGATACCAAGGAGTTTCCGGTTGATCTGGTGCTCGACCGGACAATCGATGGCCTCAAGCCCGGCATGGGCGCGATGGTCGAAGTTTTAATCAGTCGCGCAGAGCAGGTGTTGGCGGTGCCGCTGGGTACGATCTACTCTGTGGGAAATCGCACGTTTGTGTTCGCGCGCCAGGGGAATGAGCACAAACCGATCGAAATCAAAGTGGGCATGACAAGCGAGACGCACGCACAAATCGCCTCCGGGCTGACAGGCGGAGAGGATGTGCTGCTGCTGGAGAGAGGCCAAGGCCAGCAATTGCTTGAACGCGCCGGTATCAAGATCGAACCCGCAACCCGGCCGTCAGGGTCATTCGATCGCCCGGGGGCTCTCAATGGCGAGCGGCAAGGCGAGCGAGGCGGCGATCGCGGCGCGCCCGGCGGGGCAAACGGTGATCGACCCCGCCGAAACCGTGGCGAAGGCACCGGCGGACCCCAGGGTCCCGGCAGCGACCCACAGAACCGCGGTGACACCAACGGCGGCGCCAGCAACGGCTCCGCTAGCGGTACTGAAACTAAGGCAACCGGGGAAGCAAGCCGCGACCCCGCTGCCACTGGTGATCGCACCGAGCGCCCCCGTCGCCCGCGCCCCGAACCGACAAATGGCGAAGCGCCATCGCCGGCCGGTAAGTAGAACGCCGTACAGCGCAGTGCTTTTCGGCTGTGTTGCCTCCGTAGGTACCAGAATTCGCCGAAATTCTAACGCCCCCGCCGTTTCCTTTTTTGGGTTGCACACTATCGTTACACATGTGAGTAAACCACAACTCGGACGGTTCGTCAGGCCAGTAATCAAGCGAGCCATCAACCCCTTCACTCTCGCTACCGCTGCGCGACTGCAATGGCAGCGGCAACCTTCCAAGAATCGCCTGGATGATGCCCAGCTCGAGCTTTATTCCAAGGTTCTCCCGGGCGAGTTTCTCCATTACGGCTATTTTGATGACGTCGATCGACAGCCGGGCGATATCTCGCTGAATGAGATTGTCGAAGCCCAGAAGCGATACACAGAGTTGCTGGTCAATCTAGCCAACCCTGACAAGAGCCGGCCCGTACTGGATGTGGGCTGCGGCGTGGGTGGCATGATTCGTCTGCTGCACGACCGCGGGTTTTCGCCAGTCGCGCTCAGCCCGGCGCGCGGCCAGGTGGCCCACGTTGAAAGCAAGTTTCCCGGCACGCCGACCGTCTGCAGCAAGTTTGAAGACCTCGAAATCGAGGCGCACCGTCAGAAGTACGCGACGGTGTTCACGTCCGAGTCGCTGCAATACCTGCGGCTGCCGCGCGCGCTTCCGGTGATGCGCGAGATTCTCATGCCCGGCGGCACTTGGGCCGCCTGCGACTTCTTCAATCGCACCCCTGGCCATCCTTCCCGACGGCTTCCTGCATGGCCCGATTTCTGTCAGCTCATGAAGGAGCAAGGCTGGACCATCACCTATCAGCAGGACATCACGAGCAACATCATTCCCACCCTTCGGTACATTTACATGTGGGCCACGCGGCTCGGCCCGCCGGTCATTCAATACATGCAGCTCAAGCTGCAGCGAAAGCACCCGGGCTTGCACCATTTGCTCGCGGGCGTCGGCCCGGTGATCGATCAGACCGTTGACGAAAATCTGCAAAACATCTGCCCGACACATTTCCGCGAGAACAAGCAATACATGCTGTTTACGCTGCAGCGCGCCTAGAATGGGCGAATGTCACTTATCTCGATGCTTGAGCATCCGATCGAGGGAATCAACCTCTCAAGTGCAACTCTTCAAGATGAACTCGGCACCGGGCCGACTCTGGTCGTCTTTCTGCGCCATCTCGGGTGCATCTTCTGCCGTGAGATGGTGCGCGATGTGCGGAGCGCGATCGAAGCTGATTCGGCCTACCCGCCGGTGTTGTTTTTCTATCAGGGCACCGTGGCAGATGGACGCGAGTTCTTCGCAAGATACTTTCCGGGTGCGCGGGCAGTGGCTGACCTCGACCGAAAGTTTTATGCCGCGGCTGGGGTGCGGCAGGCCCCGGTCGTTCAACTCCTCTCGCCCCGGCTGATGATCAGCGCCGTGCGTGCCACGGTGAAGGGAAACACGCAGCGGATTGGCCGCGTAACTGGCGACCCAATGACCATGCCAGCGGTGATGGTTTTTCAGCACGGACAGATCATCTGGCAACACGAGTTCAAACACGCCGGCGATCATCCCCAGTTTGCAACGATCCCGGAAATCATCCGGCGAGCGGCATCGCCCGAGACGCCGCATTGACACGCATCATCAACGATCGCGCCGGCGCACGCGGCCCACAAGACCGGCGGCCAGCATCGCCATCACGCCAGCCATCCCGGGCTCTGGTACCGCCGCTCGAGCAACGTCGGAGGGAAGCGTGAATCCGAAATTAGCTGCCAGCGCAGTAAAGTCATCGAGATTGGTCGCGCCATTGTAGTTGAAGTCGCCGCTGGTCCACGTCGTAGCCGGTGCGCCAAAGCTTGCAGCGAGGGCGGTGAAGTCGTCCAGATTCACCGAGCCATCGAGGTTGGCATCGCCAGCGAAGGTGTAGCGAATGAGGACCGACGTGTCGTCGACCATCTGCCCGCTAAACAGATGCGATCCCGCACCGAGCGCGACTGCCGTTTCGCCGTAGCCGAGCGCCGTGCCGGGAGTGCCAAGCACCGCTTCGCTGATGATGCCCGGGCCGGCCCAGGTTCCACCGGCATATCCGCTGGCAATCGCCGCCTGAACGGTTGCCAGGGGTGACGCGTCGGTGTAGTCGTAAACTAAGTCATTCTCTCCGAGATCCAACTGAACATTTCCGGTAAGTGGAACCACTAGCGATGTGACATTGCTCGTGCGATCGTTGCTGCGCGCACCCGCCACAGCCACCTTTCCCGTTGCAATCGCCAGCCCTCCGCCGCGAACGCGTTCGATCGAGAGCACGCCGTTGCCGGTTTTGGTGAGCAACTGCCCCGCGGCGACATCGACCGGGCCGGTCTTGAGTGAGCTGCCGATCGTCACATTGGCCAGCGCGCTGGCGGGCACGGAAACCGTCGCCACGCTGTTGGCACCGCCGATGCTGTAAAGCGCACCCTGCGCCGCAACCCCCATTCCCCGGATCGTCACCGGTTCGGCGGTGAGCGCGCCATTGAGTTCGAGCGCTGCACCGTCGGCAACAAGCGTCGGCGATTGGGGCGTACCCAATGCGTTGGCATGTGCGGCCCGGAGTGTGCCGGCATTGATGGTGCCAGTACCTGAGAAGATATTGTTCCCGCTCAGCACAAGAGTGCCCGGCCCCGCCTTGGTAAACCCGCCGGTGTGCACCACCCCGGCGTAAGTCGTGAGGCTGGCATTGTTGATGACATGGGTGAAGCTCCCGCTGAGATTGATACTCCCGGTAAAGGTCAGATCCTGTGAACCGGCGATTGTCCAATAGGTAGCACTGAATGCGAGGCTAACGGTCGGATTGGAAATCGTCCGGGGCGCGCCGACGGCTAGAATTGTTGGCGTACCGCTGGTCTGTACGGTCTTGATCAAGCCACCGTTGCCGAATGCGGTATCCGACGCCACTTCCCAGGTAGCGGCCGTCATCTCCACGCCGCCCACGAAACTGTTATTGCCAGCGAGGCGAATCGTGCCGGCGCCCGTTGCGGCATCGGTCACCGGCCCGCCGTTACCCCCGATATCGCCGGCAAGAACCAGCGTGCTCCCTGCAGTGCCGGTAAGACCCAGCGGCGAACCATCGAGCATGATGTCTCCGTTCATTGTAAACGTGCTCGCGGTGGCTACGCCGAATCCCGGAATGGTGGCCGAGTTGCCTGTTGCGATGCGTCCGGAGACGACCAGATCTCGCTCGAAGCTTGCCGGGCCTACGCCGGCGTAGACGATCCGCGCGGTTGTGTTGCCCGTTCCTACGCCTGCTGGCGAAAGCACGACAGCGGAGGTGTCGCTGCCGAAGGGACCATTCCCAGTCGCGGGCACGGCGCTGACAAATGCCGCCGTCCCTCCGGCGATGGTCGTGGTGCCAGTGTAGTCATTCGCGGCACTCAGCGTGGCGACGCCCGATCCCAGCTTGGTCAGTCCGCCGGAGCCGCGGAGCGCGCCGGCAAATGTGACCGACGCCGGTGCCTGAATGACGAACTCACTCGTTCCCGAATCTAGCGGCGCGGCGATGCTCGCGCCGTTGACGAGACTGAGAATCGCCCCGCTGTTCACCTTCAATTCACTGGCACCGCCGACGGTCGTGGCGGCGGCAATGGTCAGCGAGTTAATGGCGGTGTCTGCGTTGATCGTTTGTGTGGTGGTGAGACGCACGTTGTCATCAGTACTGGTGCCGCTGATGATGGCGGTGGCGTGCTCCGTCGCGATGTCCAGCGGTCGAACGCCGTTCGCGCCGTAGGTGAGCAATGAGTTGGTGGCGGTGTTGAAAGATGCCGTGGCCACGGTGTTTCCGTATGCCCACGGAAGAATGCTGACGCTGGTGGTGCCATCCGCCCCGCCGCCGCCGACGAGAGACTGGGGGTTGGCGAAAGTCACGCGCGCCCCCGAAGCACTGCCGAGGCCCGTACCGCGAACAAACGCCCCGGCACCGACTGCGCGGGCGGTTTCACTGAAGGCGAGCGTGGCGTTTTGGCCGGTTCCCGGCGTTACTGTCAGCAGGCTTGTGCCCCGGGCAAAATTGGTCGTTCCAAGTTGTTCGCTGCTTGCAGCGGATGAGCTTCCGAAGAAAGTGACCGCTGCGCCGTCAAGCGAGACCGCCGCCGCATCGTTCACGCGGTTGGTGAGATTAATCGAACCGCTGTTATCGAGCACCAGCGAATCGCGGACACTCAGCGACGATGTGCCTGTCACCGCGCCATTGCCGGCAAACCCGATCGAGCCGGCAAGGATGTTGGTGGCGCCATTGAAATCGCTGGCAGAAAGCAGATTCAGCCCGCGCGCGCCAGTCTTGTTGAGATCGCCGGCACCGGAGACCCCGCCACTGAATGTGGTAGTCCCAGTTGTGGTTGCTTCGAACGTCCCACCGCCGGCCAGAAGCGTTATGGCGCGATTGCTTGTCCATGCCGTCGTGGTGACCCGAATAGTGCCGCCGTCCAAAGTCACGCCGCCGGAAGTGTTGCCGAAACCGGCGTCGCCTATCTGCCGTAACACGAGCACACCGTCGTTGACGGTCGTCCCCCCTGTGTATGTGTTGGTGTTCCGCCACAGCGAGACGGTGCCCGGACCGTTCTTCGTCAGCCCTGATGAGCCGGTAATGGGCAGGTCGATCAACTGGCCGAAGGTGGTGATGCTTAGCCCGTTGATGCTTGGAATCGGTGTGTTGATTGCTGCCGGCCCGGCAAGCGTCAACGTGTTGCCACTGGCGGTTGGAATGCGAAGCTGGTAGGTGATTTGCGTGCCGAAATCGATGCCGTTGAGTGTGACAGTCGGAGAGTCCTGAAAAACGCTGAGCGGCGCGCTTGTGAATGTGGGAAGCGTGTTAAATGTGGCGGTCCCTCCGTTATCCGGCACCACCCCTCCGACCCAGTTGCCCGGCGTGCTCCACGAACCACCAGCGGTACCGACGTCGACGGCCCAGGTGGAGCTGGTCTGCGCGAGGAGGCTTGAGGAGTAGCTTGCGGCAAGTACCGACAGCGCGACGATTTTTGCTTGACGACGAGTCATGGATCCAGCTCCAAAAGTAGGTGGCGAAGCAGCCTTTGTTCGGCAACGCGCGAACAATCTCCCAGCCGCTTCGCAGTCTCGAAAGCTTGAAAATAAACGAGCAAAACCGGACACCCCCGAACCCGGCTCACTCCCATCCACCTCGAACCATAGCAGAACCTCGCTCAGGGAGGCAAGTAAATTTCCCTCGCCACAATCTACTCCTGAGAAGTCATCGTCCCTCGTTCCAACCACCGAAATCGTCTTCACCCATCCGCCCTTGTTGCGCAAAGAGTGTGCCACCTGCGCAGCGCGGGCGGTAGAAGTGGCTATTGGGAGCGATTTCAAGGGAAAAAACTGTTGAAGATTCCCGGAATCCACAAAACGCGCGCTGCGCCCCACGAAGGCTTTGGGAGCGACCGATGGGGACTGAGATGCGGTTAGAATTCGTCGTCGGCTTTCTGAAGATAGACGAAGAAGCACATGCGTTCTTCCCCACCGAGCATGCCGCGTAGGCTGAAGAGCTTGAAGAACCACGCGCGATCTCGCTCGGAGGGCGAGTCGCCGGGCGCGGATGCCTCGCCGACGATCTCCGAAGGCTCGACATTCATGATGAAGCTCAAATGCAGGATATCCATCTCGTCGGCTGCCTGCGTTGAGAGCACGCTGACCGACGATTTCCTTACTAACTCTCGTAGATATCGCTCAGACATGTTGATCGTGACCGCATCGAGCGCATCGAGAAAATCGGTGGTGGCGGCATCCTGCTTCCACCCGTGCGACTGGCGCTCTTCCTCACGATACTGCTTGAGCGCGGCATCGAAATGCGCCTGCAATCGTTCGTAAAACTGCTCCACCTCTGCCCCGGCGAGCCAACGGACGATCATCACCTCACCCGGGCGGCAGTGAATATGGTAATCATTGGTCCCCACTCCTTCCCCGTCGCAACAGGAGAGCATTGCCAGCACCTGTGCGGCCGAGTCGGGCTTGAGCAGCGGGCTTTCGGGCGACTTGGCCTTCTCCAGCCTGCCGATGGTTCGCTGAATGTTCCGGGCAAGCTCAGCATCCAACCCCGGCCGGAGGGACGCGTCAAACTTACGAACCCCCTCCAGCACCGCACACAGTTCGGCATGCATGCGAAATTCATCAGCCTTCTCCGCGGCGCGCTGTTTGGGTGATTGCGCCTTTTCGGTCGGGGCATCCTCTTCGTTGGGTTCATCGAACATAGGAGTGGTGATGGTAGCAAAAGGTGCGGGCGCAAGCGATTTCGCCCGGCGGGCAGTCGATGGCCGCCAAGGGTTCGAGCGAGTAACCTGAACAAAAATGCTCGCCGCAACCGTTCAACCATGCCCTTGGACAACCTTCAGCGCCGACTCCCTGACAGCGATTCTTCTTGAAAACGGGCTGTCGGCGGGAAATGTGGCGCACATTCTCCGCTCGTGGTATCGCAACGACGGCCAGCTTGATGAGTGGGCGCGCACAAGGGTCGGGCCGCGAGTGGTGTCATTTCTGGAAACGAGCATTACTTCGGTGCCTTCATCCATTTCCCAGCGGCACATCAGCAGCGACGGAACAACAAAGCTGTTGGTCAACTTCACTGACGCATCCAACTTTCAACCGACTGGTTCGATCCCTCAATCGGCGGAGTGCGTGCTGATGCCCGCGTACCGCGCCGGGCGCGCGATGGCCTGTGTCTCTTCGCAGATCGGCTGCGCGATGGGGTGCGAGTTTTGTGCATCGACTGAGAATGGACTCGCCCGCAACCTCACGGCAAGCGAAATCGTTGAACAGTTTGTGCACCTCCAGCGCGAGGCGAGAGCGCAGCAGCGGCGGATCACGTCGCTGGTGTTCATGGGAATGGGTGAGCCGATGCACAACCTTGATTCGGTCATCACTGCCATCCGATGCATCGCTGATCCTGACATGGGTGCCGTCGGTTGGCGGCAGGTGACGGTCAGCACGGTCGGCATCGTCCCCGGAATCGATGCGCTGGCCGCGGCGAATCTGAATGTTCACCTCGCCTTGTCTTTACACGCCGCCGATGATGATACGCGCAGCACGATCGTGCCGATGAACCGGAAGTATGACATCAATGCGATCCTGTCTGCCGCGAGCCGATTCTATGACCGGACCGGCCGGATCGTCACCATCGAATGGTGCCTGATCGATGGCGTGAACGACAACAACACACAAGCCGACCTGCTGGCATCCTTGCTCGCTCGCTTCAACCTCCTCAGGCGCGCCAGGGTGAATGTGATTCCATTCAACCCGATCGGCCCGGGCCGCGACGCTCGCGGTCTTGCTCGCCGGGTGCTCCAACGACCTCCTGCGCCGCGAGTAACGGCGTTTATCGAACGGCTGAAACTGCACGGTGTGGTCTGTCACGCGCGCGATACCCGAGGAGATGATGTCGCCGCGGCCTGCGGGCAATTGCGGCGGACGGTGCTCCGGCAAGTGCGATCCTAAGCTGCGCGGCGTGAATCGGTGCGATTCTGATCGCCGCCAGTTGGCTTATCAGCGGCATCGCACCGGATGGGCGTTGATTCCAGGCGCGTGGCCAAGCGGGGAGTTACGACAATCCGGCAAGAAAACGTCGCTATCGCCGCGGCGACCGCCCCCGCTGCGGGAGCGAGCGAGTACCCGAGCGTGTTGACGAACAGATTCTGCGCTGCCTTGTCGTAGTCGCTTCCCGGCCTCACCTGTTGCTGAGGAATGAACTGAATCGCAGTCCCCGCAAGCAGCAGCCCCACCGCTGCGCCAGCCACCGCCAGCGGCCACACGTTTGCCCGCGCCTTGCTGTTACGAAGGATGATCAGCAACGCGCCAATGCCGCAAGCCACGCTCGCCAGCAATCCCAGCGCGAGGCCTGCCATGATGTATAGAATCAGGATCAATCCCATATGGCGAAAATCGGCCGGAAGCAGACCCCGGTTGACGACGGCGGCGTTATAATGCCGATTAACCAGAGTACGCTGGCCGATTTACAGACCTCACGGCACCTCCCAACCGCTGCAAACGTCAAGAATTGTGAAAGGACTTGGCGATATCGTCCCGGCGCATAGGATGACGGGACTATGGCAGTTGGTAAAAAATCTCGCGTGGTAGTGGTCGGCGGGGGTTTGGCAGGTCTGGCTTGCGCCGTGAAACTAGCCGAGGAAGGCGTCAACGTCGATCTGATCTCAATGGTGCCGGTCAAGCGCTCGCATAGCGTATGCGCGCAAGGGGGCATCAACGCCTGCAACGAAATCGCGCGGCAGCAAGGTTTTAGCGAGTGGATGCATTTCGACGAAACCTGCCTCGGGGGCGATTTTCTCGCCGACCAGCCGCCGGTGCTGGAGATGTGCAACTGGGCACCGAAGATCATCGATCTACTCGACCGGATGGGCGTGCCCTTCAATCGCACCCCCGAAGGCCAGCGCGATTTGCGTCTCTTCGGCGGGAGCCTCTTTAAGCGAACTTTTTTCGCCGGGGCGACCACCGGGCAGCAATTGCTCTACGCGCTCGATGAACAAGCGCGCCGCTGGGAAGCCGAGGGGCGAATTGACAAGTATGAGTTCTGGGAATTTCTCTGGCCGGTGATTCATGACGGCCCGAAAGGCGCGCAGTGTGTCGGCATCGTGGCCCAGGATATGCGTACCATGCAGATCAAAGCCTTCCGCGGCGATGCTGTGGTGATGGCGACCGGAGGCAACGGACTGATCTTCGGGAAGAGCACGATGTCGGTCATCTGCACCGGCGGTGCCGTCAGCCGATGCATGCAGGCCGGGGCGAAGTATGGCAACCCCGAGATGGTACAGGTGCACCCCACTGCCATTCCCGGCGAAGACAAATGCCGGCTTATCAGCGAAAGTGCTCGAGGCGAAGGGGGCCGCGTCTGGGTGCCGAGAAAGCCCGGCGACTCGCGCCCGCCGAACACGATTCCGGAAAATGAACGATACTATTTTCTTGAAGAAAAGTTTCCCAAGTACGGCAATATCGTCCCGCGGGATATCGCCACGCGCGAAATCTTCCAGGTTTGCGTCGAAGGCTACGGCGTCGGGGGTGGAAACATGGTCTACCTCGACCTGCGCGACAAGGTAAAGGAAGTGGGCCGGGAGAAGGTGCTGGGCAAGCTTGAGGGCATTCTCGAGATTTATGAAAAGTTTGTCGGAACCGATCCCCTCGATGAGCCGATGAAAATTTTCCCTGCCGTCCACTACACGATGGGTGGGCTGGCGGTTGGCTTTAAGAAGAACGAAAAGACCGGCGGGCTGCAGTTTGGCGATCCGGCAAACATGATGACACACATCAAGGGCTTGTATGCGATGGGGGAATGTAACTTCGCCTACCACGGAGCCAACCGTCTGGGCGCAAACAGCCTTCTGAGTTGCATATTTGACGGACTCTTCGGCGGCACATGTGTAAAGAACTATTGCGCCGACGACGCCACAACATCGTCTGCGGAGTTGCCTGAGTCGGTTTTCCAGGACATCGTCCAGCAGGAGACCGACCGCCAGACATGGCTGACTACCAACAAGGGTGATGAAAACCCCTACAAGCTCTGGCAGGAGATGGGCAAGACAATGCTCGAAACGTGTACGGTGGTTCGCCACAACGAGAAACTGGCGGAAACCCTCGAGCGATGCGGCGAGTGGCGCGAGCGTTACAGGCGCGTCAAGCTCAGCGACACGGGGCTTTACACCAATCAGAATCTGTCTTTTGCGAGAGCATTACGCGACATGCTCATCGCCGCCGAGGCGGTTGTCCGTGGGGCGCTGCTGCGCAATGAGAGCCGTGGCGCTCATTACAAGCCTGCGTTCCCTGATCGCGATGACAGCGCGTTCCTGAAAACGACGCTGGCCGGTTTTAATCCCGCCGATCAATCGGTGACGATTGAGTATGGCCCGGTCGATACAAGCCTTATCCCGCCGCGCGCGCGAACTTACGGAAAAAAGGAAGCGTCGGCCTCCGGCGCTGCCAAGCCTGCGCCCGTCGGGGTGTAATGTCGGAACGAGGCGACACAACTCGACTGACACATTGGGCAGCGTTAGTTGCAATCCTCCTCGCTGGAATAGTGGTGCGCCACAATCGCATTGGCGCCGATTCCATCTCGCTCGATGAAATGTGGCACCTGGGACTGTCGACGGGCCGCGGTTCGCCGCAGATGGTATGGCCTGTGAATGAAGTGATTTCGGTCGAGCGATCGTGGACAGAAATCGACAGTGCCCCACCCTGGTATGCATGCTGGGCGAACATGGAGCGCGTGCTTCATCCGCCGCTATTTGTAACGTCACTCAGGCTCTGGCGGGAGGGATTTGGCAGCAGCGACGTGGCCGCGCAGTGGTATACCGCGGTCTGGTCGCTGGTGACGATCCTGTTGGTTTTTGAGATCGTCCGCGCGGTTGGCGGGAGCGCCCCGGCCGGGCTTTGGGCGGGCGCGACCCTGGCGGTTGCGCCGACGCAAATTCTTCTTTCACAAGAACTTAGAGCATACAGCATGCTCGCCGGGCTGACGTGTGTGGCGATGCTGGCCGCCGCGCGGATGGATTCACACGGCGTGACGCCCCGCCGGGCAATCGCCCTCGGTGCGGCGATGCTCGCAATGATGCTCACACACTATTTCGCAGTCGGGGTGTGCGCCCTGATTGCGCTCTGGGCTTGCATGCGATTTCGCGGGCGAAATCTCGGCCTCCTGTGGGTCGTCTTTGCCGGCGCGGGTTTGGCTTTCTGCGTCACATGGCTACCGATTGCACTTCAGCAGATTCCCGATATCGGTCACACCGCCGACCCGTGGCTGAAAGAGCCAGGCGACCGACCCTACCTGCTGGCGGTCGCACGGTTCTTCGCGATGCCGATTCGCCTCTTCGTCGATCAGCTTCCCAGCCGACCGCTGACCGACCATGAATACTCGGCATTTCTCTGGCCTGCGATCGGGCTTACATTTCTGATGCTCGTCACTTGGCGCGCGATCAAGCAACCCAACCTGCGTCTGCCGCTGTTGTGGTTTGCAGGGGTCTGCGGGTTTCTGCTGGCACTCGATCTGGCGCGCACCACACGGCACCTTGTGTACATTCGGTACAGCCTCGCAGCCGGCCCTGCGGTGGTGGTCATGCTCATTTTGCTCGCAAGACAGAGAAAGGGCATTGCAGTTCACTTTGTTGGCGCTGCAGTCGTCCTCTTGCTGCTCTTGCTCAATGAGAAGGCGTTTTTTGAAGACGAGCCTGACTATCGCCCGTTGCGCCGGTTCATGGTGTCGCAGGCGATGCCAACTGAGCCGATGGTTTTCTATTCAGGCCCCGCGGTGAAGGGCTACTTCAACGAAATCCTGATGCTCGCAGCCAGCCGCGAGCCTTCGTTGTGGCCGCGCCACATCGTAAAACTCGCCGAGCCTGCCACGCCAAGATTGATTCACTCACTCGGCGGTGGCACCGCGTGGGTGTTTTCCGGGCCGGTGGATGACATGGCAACGTTGATGCCCGGCTGCGAGGTGCTTCGATCGGAGATCATCATCGATTCTAAAGATCGACCGGTGGCGGTATGCACTCAGTTGAAGCTGCCGTGACCATCTCCAACTCAATGCCCAGGCACAAGTCGCGCAACCGGGCCGGATCAAACTCGGTGCTGCTCCGCGGCGATGGCACTGCGGAGCCGCTCGTCGGCTTCGTGATGTTTTTCGCTTTGCTGGAGCAACTGCCGAATTCCCGGCAACGGCTTGGCAGTCACGAGAAACTGAAACGCGAACATCGTCGGCCAAACCGCGACCAGTGCCGCTGCGATATGCCCGAGCATGCGCCCCATGCTGCCGCCGACCACTACTTCAAATGGAACCGGCACGCCTTCGATTTTCTCGACCTTGTACCCGCAATCGCGCAACACACGCTTCAGCGATGAGCGCGTGAACAGCCGCTTGTGCGTGATATCCAGAATGCCGCGCTCGGCGTAGCTGAACCGCCCGAGCAGCAGATTGAGTCGCATTGCCGCGAACGCGATGTTGGGGGTGCTGATCACAACCGTCGGCGGCTTCCGCACGGCTTCGGTGGCCTGACTCGTGTTGCGCAGGTCAAGCAGAAACTGCTCCGGATCAGCGAGATGTTCGATCACGTCGAGCAGGAGCACCATATCGTAATCAAACGCATCAACGGGCAGCCGATGTTCGTCGAAGTTCAGCTTGTGAAAGTGCGACATCGTGTCCGCTTCCGGCGGATGGAAATCAAGCCCCGTCACGCGAACACCGGCCCGCTCGCACTCGCGCGCGACATGCCCCGGACCGCAGCCGATGTCGAGAAGCCGGGACGGGCTTCGCTTCTTCACAACATTCAGTGCCATGGTGTGGCTGCTGTAAAGTGCCGATGTTTTATCGCGAT
Source organism: Phycisphaerales bacterium UBA2421 (assembly GCA_002343075.1). Taxonomy (GTDB): domain Bacteria; phylum Planctomycetota; class Phycisphaerae; order Tepidisphaerales; family Tepidisphaeraceae; genus UBA2421. The sequence continues at coordinate 65,849 of DDRH01000014.1, forward strand.
ATCGCTCGGGCGCGAGATTGCGATATTTTAAGGTACAGAGCATGCCCATCTGGTGCAGCTTGTATTGCAGCGTCGATCGAATCACGTCTTTCGCATACTTGAAGCCCTGTACGTGACAGACTTCGTCGCCGTAATGCGTCGGGATGCTAAACTCCTCAAACCGCGCGCCAACATGAAACGCCTGCAGCAGAATCTCGGTATCAAAATGAAACTCGTTCGTGTTCGTCTCAAAAGGCACAGACTTCAGAAAGCGAGTGCTGTATCCGCGGTAGCCGGTGTGATACTCGCTTAGCTTTCGGCCGGTCATGCGATTCTGAAAACTGGTGAGCATCTTGTTGCCGACGACTTTGTACCAGGGCATGCCCCCTTTTCTTGCGTCCTTCACCTGCTGCATGCGCGAGCCGAGCACGACATCGGCGCGCGTATTTCGGAAAGTCTCAATGAACTTCGGAAGCATTTCAGGCGCATATTGCCCGTCACCGTGAAGGAGAATGACGAAATCAAACCCCGCCTGCGCGGCGATGCGATAGCCGAGCTTCTGGTTGCCGCCGTAACCCTGATTCACCGGGTTACGCAGCAGTGTAATATTTTTCACCCCGCGCGCGGTCACCCAGTCGCGGGCGACGGAGATGGTCTCATCCCGCGAGGCGTCGTCGATCATGAGAAAATGGACCGAGGGATCGTCCCATAGGTCCGGCGGCACCCTGTCGAGCAGCCGGGACACATGGCGATGGGCCTGATATGAGACGATGAACACCAATACGCGCGGATTTGCGGCAGTTTCACTCACGATGATATTGTATCGGCGTCACGTTGATTGTGCATGAACCCAACATCCCCCGATCTAAGGACACACCAAGCCCCGCCGCGCAGTGGTGTTGCCGCTGGGCCACCTCCGTAGCGTTAATCTGTCTCTTGGTGATTGGCTTTGCGGCGCGCGCCAACCAGCTTGACTACTACAGCCTGGAGTTGGACGAGTTCTGGAATGCCGAGCTTACCACCGGCTGGGGCACCCTGCATGAGACCATGCCCCGAAATGTCATTTTTGTCCCCCCTGCCCCTACAAAGCTGCAGGGCGCGCCAGGCTGGTGGAATATTCTTTCCCACTACACCAATCTCACACACCCGCCGCTTTTCTCGATCCTGCTCCGCTTCTGGCGCGACGCGTTTGGTGACGGTGATGTTCCGATGCGAATGTTTGGTGTGGTGCTCTCGACGCTCACCATCCTGCCGCTCTACGCAACCGTGGCAATGCTGGCCGGACGACGCGCCGGGCTGTTGACGGCGGCGGTGTTCTCGCTGGCCTCATCGTCGATATTCATTGCTCAACAGGTTCGCCCCTACAACCTGGTAATCGTCCTGCAATACACTGCGGTATATCTCATGGTGCGCGCGAGCAATCGTCCGATCGGCTGGCCGGCGGCGATCTTGCTCGCGTCCGTCTGCCTTGCCACGGTCTGCACGCACTACTTCTCCGTGGTTTTCCTCGCGGCCGCGGCGGGATTTGCCGGGCTGCGGATGGATCGAACCTCGCGCCGCCGCTGCGCCGTGGCCGTCGCGGCGGCGGCGATGGTGTTCACCCTGGCTTGGCTCCCCGTCATGCTGCAACAGCGAGCGATGATGACCGACGCCGCCACCTCATGGATGAGCGATGTCGATCCCAATCCGAGTCTCGCAACACTCTACCGGTTGCTCGATGTTCCGTTTCGACTTCTCGCCGCCCCGCCGGCATCGGCGAAGCTTGTCACGCAGCTAAGCATCGTCTGGATCCTGATCGCAATCGTGGCTGCATGGCGAAGAACCGAACTGCGTCTGTGGCTCTACCTCCTCGCATCCACCGTCGGTTTTGTAGCAGTGCTCGATTTGGTTCAAAGGACGTGCCTGCTCGGCTATCTGAGGTATCTCACCCCGGCCGCACCGGCGATGGCGGCGCTGGCGGTACTGCTGGTGCCGACGGGCGCCGCAGGATGGAAACGCTGGGGCGCGTGGGTCGTGCCGCTGGCTATCTTACTGGCAGAAGTGACGGCTTTGCCCGATGCGAACAAGCGTACCGAGCCGGATTTCCGGCCGATCGCCAAGTTCCTGGACGAGCAGGTTGGCCCCGACGATATCGTCGTCTACCCCGTCGACCCCAACTGGAAATGGATGGCCGGCTTTCTCTACACCACATGGTCGCATTATCGCGGCGAGCCGATGGTGCGCTGTCTATTCCTCGAAGGAACCGCCGACGAGCAACTGGCAATGCAGCTTGCCAACGCTCGGCGCGTATGGATCGTGGCCAACTGGTTCGACGCTGATGCCCCGCAACACATCCCCAGGTTTCAGCCGCTGGGCGGTACGAGTTTCCCCGAGGTGGTGACTATCAGTGAAGGGCGCGTCGCGCCGCGCGGGCCGGCTACGGCAACACAACAGGCACGCGACCCGTAACCGCGACCACGCGCGGCATCGCCGGGTGCTCACCGGCGCGGTACATTCTAAAAGTGCCGCTCAGCCAGGCCACATCGGTCCCATCAAGCTGCTGAAACTGCACCTGCACCTGGAACGGCTGTAACTGCCACCGGTTTCCCTGCAAGAACAGGCCGCTGGGCGTGTGCTGCTTTTCGGAGTCGGGCGCCTCATACTGCCAAACCTGCCCGCGGACGGTCGGCAGCAGGTCGTCAAACTCCATCTCGAGGTAATAGCTGTTACCCAGAAAATCGTCATTGATCGCCGCGGGCGGGTCTTCGCTCATCAGCAGCGCGATGGTTTTCCCATTGCGATCGTCGACAATGAGGCGGGACGACGGAAACTCCTGTGGCTCGCCATCCACCAGAATCACCACCGTCGGCCTTGTGGTGGCCTGATCGGCGGGTGGAACCGGCCCCTCGGGTAATTTAGTTTCGTGATTCGGCGGTGACGCGTGCGCCTCAGTGAGAACGGGAGGCGCGTCGCCGGCAGTGTTACCATCGCAACCGGAGACCAATCCCGCGCAAAGGCAACCGCCTAGAATGATTTTCCCAAACCTCATCGCCAAAGCCTATTATACCACACAATCATGGCCGGTGCGGTTCCTTCTGAGTCCGATATCCTCTGCGAAACGTGTGGGTACACCCTGAATGGCCTACCCGACAGTTCCAACTGCCCGGAGTGCGGTGCTGCCATCTCACAATCAACAACCCAAAGCGGCAGAGGACTCACTGGCTTCGAGGAGCGCAGCGGCCTTAGCAGCTTCATCACGACCACGCTGGCCGTTTTGCTGCGACCGACGCTTTTTTACCGCGCCCTCGCCACACGCACCGATCACCCCGCCGCCGCCTGGTTTGCGCAACGGCACAGGTTTATCGCCTCGCTCCTCTTCTGCTCGGCGGCCATCGGCTACGGCCTTTGGCTGGAATCAATCTCACGACGCCCGCGTGACCTTGAAGCCTCTGACTTCCTCGCGTTATTGCTGCTCTATTTCATCTGTTCGATCGGGTTGTTCTTTTTCATGGGCGTTCTGACTCGCTTTGCAGGATGGCTCAGCAGCCTGGAGAGCGCGTATTGGGGCATGCGGCTGCCGATCCCGGTCGTCAGGCGATGCCTTCACTACCACACGGCTAGCTATCTGCCGATTGGCATCGTGGCCAACATCGTAGTCTGGAGCTACCGGTGGATGATTGAAGTCGGCATCATCTCTCGTGGCACCGGCGTAACGTTCGCCTACACGCTTAGCGGCGTGGTCATTGCGTCGGCTGCGTATCTGTTCCTGATGTATCTGACCGCCATGAGGCAGACTCGATATGCGAACGTCTAACACGCATCACGACCCATTTCGGCATCGAAAGAGAAGGGGCAGACCCGGGAGATCGCTGTGAACGAAACTGCGATGCGGCCGGACCCGTCGCGAGTCAGAATCGGATTTTGATCACCCGCGCGTCGATGCCACCCGGCCCCGTCGGACATGCCACGCGCAGCCCGGTTTCGTCCTGCTTCCACAACACGCTTTCGTTCGTTCCGAGCCACTCCACCTGCTTGATGCCACGCTGGGCCAGACGAAGCGTCGTGCCCAGCGATCGAATCACCACTTCCCCGCTAGGCGCGGCGAGACAAATCGCATAAAGCGCGTTCTGACCGTGCGTAGTAAAACGAATATCGGCTGATGTGTAGGACACGCGTTTTGCGTCAGTAAAATGCCCTTCAGGCACAACGGTCGGTCCTTCTCCGAAGACCCTCCACGGCCGGGTGCCGTAGATCGCTTCGCCGTTTGTTTTCAGCCATGCACCGATCGCTTCCAGGATCGCCACTTGCTCGTCGGGAATCGACCCATCCGCCCGTGGACCGATGTTCAGCAGCAGTGTGCCATTCTTGCTCACGATGTCACATAAATCGCCAATGAGCAAATCTGGTGACTTATACGTTTCACCCTCAATATGGCACCAACTTTTCATGCCAACGGACGTATCGCTCTGCCAGAAGAAGGGCTGAATATCCCCCAACTGTCCGCGCTCCACATCCGGAACTGCCGCACCGGGTGCGAACATGTGATTCTTGTAGTTGATCGCCACCGGCAACCCCCACGAAGCGGCGCGGTTGTAGTAGTGCGCGGCGAAGTAGCGCAAGTACGGACTTAACGGCGGGCGCTCAGCCCATGTGTCAAAATAAAACAACTGCGGCTGATAGTTGTCAACCAACTCGCACAATCGGGCCAGGTAATCTTCCTTAAAGTGTTTCGAGGGGGTCTCCGATTGCTGCTTCGCAGGCCCGTAGAACTCTTCGAACGCAGCATCGTTCACATCCGAATCAAACTCGCGCCCCCCATTCATAAACCACCAGTGTTCCGCGCGGTGATTCGATACACCAAAAACAACCCCCCGTCGTCGCGCCGCCGCCGCGATCTCCCCGACAACATCGCGCCGCGGGCCCATGTTGCGGGCGTTCCACGGGTTGAACTCCGTGTCGTACATCGCGAACCCGTCGTGATGCTCGGCTACCGGTACAACATACTTCGCGCCCGCTCGCACAAACAAATCCATCCATGCGTCGGCGTCGAACTTGTCGGCCTTGAACAACGGAACGAAGTCCTTGTAGCCAAATTTGTTCTGCGGCCCCCAGGTTTTCACATGATGCTCGAAAGCCGGGTCGCCCTTGATGTACATCTTGCGCGAATACCACTCGTCCCCGAACGCCGGCACGCTGTAAGGCCCCCAGTGAATGAAGATTCCGAACTTGGCATTCTGATACCATTGCGGCACGCGAAAAGCCTCCAGCGAATGCCATTCGGGAATGAAAGGGCCGTCGGCGATTTTGAATTCGGGGGTTTCGTACATGGGTGCGTCACTTGCTGATCAAATGAGAACGGAGAAACTCATAAATTTCACGAAGCCGGGCCGGATCGAGCGTCACTGTGTGCCCCCTGCCGTCGCGATCCTCTCTGTAGACATGCTCGATTTCTTTCACGTCGAGCCACTTGGCAAACTTCGCCAGCCCATCGCGGTACTCCGCTGATTCGGTGTCGCTTGTGTTGAGAAACATCGGGCTAGCGCGATCCGTCAGATATGCCATCGCTCCGTGTTCGCGCCATCGCGAGCCGTTACCATGCAATGGCCCCCAGGCTTTCTCAAACCGCGGCAACATCGGATCGTCAGGCAGCAGATCGAGGTAATCATATCGATTGCCGTGAATCAACGCCGCATCCACTTCGCCAAGCCCCGCGAGCATCGCCGAGAACGGCCCGCCGCGGCTGAAGCCCACGGCAGCGATCTTTCCGGTCAGAGGTAGCTCATCCTTCAATGATCGCAACTTCTCAACGGCATTCACCGCGCGTAAGAGTGACGCAGGCATCGGATCGTCCAGCCCCTTATACGGCGGCGCAACAGGATGATCGACCATCGCACTTGCAAATCCGGCAAACGCCGCCCCTTCTATCAGGGTGTCTCGACAAAACAGCAACGAGAAACTACTCATTCGGTTCACGTTGTCGCAAGTAATCTCCATCACCGCAGCGACTGGCCTCAACGGGTTTGACGGATAAATCACATCCATGCCCAGCACGCGCTCGCCGTCGCGCGCGAACTCGATGTCGCGCCGCAAGGTGAAGCCTTCAGGAATGATGAACAACCGGTTGCCATCGATGGGCTGCTCGAGAAAAAGCGTGCGCGCCTTGCTGTCGGCAAGATCGCGACGGAGCTTCAAAAGGTCTTGATTGATCCCCGGCGAGATAGCCGCCGGGTCGTGGGCATAATCTACGATAATCAGCAAACACCCCTCGGCACGAAGGCGGCCAAGAATCTGTTCATCCGAATCCCGCCCAACGCGCTCCATGTTCAGATGTTTCAGGTAAACAACCGTTGGCAATGGGGAAGCATGGTGACCAGGGACATCTGGCAGAATCAGCTCGACACGAAGTGGCTTCTCCGCGGTGACGCTCTCCCAATTCAGTACCTGCGCGTCCTGCGCTGGGATTTGCGCACGCACACAGCCGTCGTAAGCACCCATTACGACCGCAGCCATGAGAATGACCTTGAACTCGACTAGCCGAAGCATCCTCAACCATTCTAACGAAACGCATGGTGCGTGAAGCGTGTAAACGCTTGCAGAAATGGTTGCCGTATTGTGGCGTGGAGCATCGCCTCCGATATGCTTGCGCACATGGCAGCGGCGCGGCGGAAATGGGAGCTATATCCTCGGAGTCATTCAACCCGGCTCGACCGCGGGCTCTTTCGCTTACCAACCTCCGAATATCGCGGTACGCCGTTCTGGTCGTGGAACACGCGCCTGAACTTTTCGCAACTCAGCCGCCAGATTGACCATCTTCAGAAAATGGGCTTCGGCGGCGTACACATCCACGCGCGCACCGGGCTGGCAACTGAATACCTCGGTCGAGATTTCATGTCGCTCGTCAAGCAGTGTCACGCCAGGCTCAAACGGCGCGGAATGCTCACATGGCTCTACGACGAAGACCGGTGGCCGAGTGGGTTTGCCGGCGGGCTTGTCTCTTCCGACGTGCGATTTCGCGAGAAAACGCTGTTCTGGACGCAGAACCAGGATGCGTCAACAGGCGAACTCCTCGGCCGCTACATTGTCACGCTCCGCGAAGGCCGACTGGTCGCGTTTGAGCGACTGGCAATCCGAGACCTGCCCCCCAAAGGCACCTGGTACGCCTACCTGCACACCGCCAAGCCCGAATCGTGGTTTAATCACCAGACCTACATCGACACATTCAACCCCGCCGCAGTGGCCCGTTTCATCGAAATCACGCACGAACGCTACCGCGCGTGCCTTGGTAGCTCGTTTGGCACAACTGTGCCAGCAATCTTCACCGATGAGCCCCACTTCACCAAGAAGCAAACTCTTGCCGTGGCAAGCGCGCCGCAAGGGGTGGTGTTGCCGTTTAGCGATCTGTTTTGCGCCACATTTGAGAAGCGGTTCCGGCACGACCTTCTGGACAGTCTGCCCGAGCTATTCTGGGATCGCGCCGATGCCCGCCCGTCTCTCACTCGATACCAATATCACGAGCACACCGCAGAACTTTTTGCATCAAGTTTTGGCGACACCATCGCGCGCTGGTGTGCCAGGAATCGTCTTGCCCTCACCGGTCACATGCTCAGTGAGGCAACGCTCTTTGGACAAACCCGCGCCGTGGGCGAAGCGATGCGCGGGTTGCGATCGTTCCAGCTTCCTGGCATCGATATGCTGGAAGACAAGATTGAACTGACCACCGCTAAGCAGGCGCAGAGCGTGGCGAGACAGAATGGCCGGCCGGGTGTCGTGAGCGAACTCTACGGCGTAACAAACTGGGATTTTGATTTCGCCGGCCACAAGCGACAGGGTGATTGGCAGGCGGCGCTCGGGGTGACGGTGCGCGTGCCACACCTTGCGTGGGTCAGCATGGCCGGAGAGAGCAAGCGAGACTACCCCGCAGCTATCGGATATCAGTCGCCATGGTATCGGGAGTATAAGGTCATCGAAGACCACTTCGCGCGCGTCGCGGTGGCGATGACACGCGGGCGGCCGGTCGTGCGAGTCGCCGTAATTCACCCCATCGAGAGCTTCTGGCTTCACTGGGGCCCCGCCGACGACAATTGCGATGAGTGGGCGCGCCGGGAAGCTGAGTTCAAAGACCTGACCCACTGGCTCACCTTCGGCGGAATCGATTTTGACTTCGTAAGTGAATCATCGCTGGCCCCTCGCGGGGGTGTGCATCGCCGTGGAGCGGGGAAGGACGGGCTTCGAGTGGGCAAGATGGCTTACGACGCAGTGATCGTCCCTGGGTGTCAGACAATTCGCACAGCCACGCTCAATCGCCTGAAGCAGTTTCAAAGGTTGGGAGGCACCATCATCTTCGCCGGCACTATTCCTTCCCTGGTCGATGCCCGGCCGTCTGCCGAACCCGCTGCCATCGCAGCAAAATGTCGCAGGGTATCTTTCGATGAATCCTCCATTCTCGCCGCAGTCGCTCCTTTTCGTGAGCTTCGCATTGCGCTCGCCGACGGTGCTCCCACCGATAGCATCGCGCATCAACTCCGCCATGATGGCACAGCGCGATATCTCTTCCTGTGCAACACCCGTCGGCGGGAGGATGTGGGTGACGTCGCCATTACAGTGAACGGTCGATGGCAGGTCGAAGAATTCAACACGTTCACCGGGATGATCTCGTCGATGACGGCGGCGATCTCGGGCGAACAGACTGTCATCCCGTGGCGATGCCTTGCGCACGGTCATCTTTTGCTCAGGCTCACGCCGCGGACGCGTCAGAGCAACGATCAATTGGCGAAGACGGCCGCCGTCACGCGCGCAGAGCCAAACCTCTTTGCCAGACCTCTCCCCGCGCGGACCAGAGTCATTCTCAGCGAACCCAATGTCCTGCTGCTCGATCAGGCCGAATGGAAACTCGACGGCGAAAGAAAGTGGCGTCAAAAAGAAGAAATCCTGCGACTGGACAACCTCGTGCGCCAACACGTGGGCCTCCCCAGCCGCGGCGGGCGAAATGCGCAGCCGTGGGTCGATACCGCGCCCGATCCAGTCAAGGGCCTGCTGCACCTTCGATTCGCAATCGATTGCAAGGTTGCCGTCACTGCGCCGCAACTGGCGATGGAAAACCCGGCAGACGCAACCCTCACGCTCAATGGACGGCGCGTTGCAACCAAGCCCGTCGGCTGGTGGGTGGATGAGGCGATCCGGACGGTCTCACTACCCAGTCTGAAGCCCGGCGCACACACGCTCGAAATCTGCATCCCGATGCGCCGGCGGACCAATGTCGAATGGTGCTATCTGCTGGGCAGCTTCGGGGTGCGGGTCAAGGGTCGGCGCGCTACGATCATTGAGGCACCCAAGACGCTTAAGTTCGGCGATTGGACACACCAGGGCCTTCCGTTCTACGCCGGGAATGTGACATACGAGATTCCGATTCGTGGCCAGGGCCGAGCGATGCGGTTGCGCGCCGCTCGCTTCAGCAATCCGCTTCTGACAGTAGCGATTGATGAGAAACGACTAGGCCCGGTGGCATTTGCGCCACATGAAATCGAACTCGGCAAGCTCAAGGGGACGCACATGCTCAGTCTGACCGCATTTGGCAACCGCCACAACGCGTTCGGCCCGCTGCACCACACCAAGCGCGACCTCACGTGGGTCGGCCCGGCCGCGTGGCGCAGTTCGGGAGAATGGTGGTCGTATGATTATCATTTCAAGCCGATCGGCATCCTCGAACCGCCGTTGCTGTTGGAAGCAGCTTGACGACGAACTTCGCACTTGGCACGGATGCTATCTCTTGAGAGGCAAGGCTCGATTCGTGCAACGTCTTTATCTCAAACGCTAATGACTTTACCGACACCTCGGGGCACAATCCTCAACTTCAATGTCCGCAGAACGAATCCAAGCTGTCTATCGAATCGAGACGCCTCTGCCCGTAGAACGCGCCGCGGCGGTTCTGGCGGGCGAGCAGTCGTCGGGAACTTTCGTCGAAGTGCCTGGCGAAACCGACGATCTCAGGCGCAGATACGGCGCGAGAGTCGAACTCATCAACCCGCTGGAGCCTGCCGCCGCCGCCAGCCTGCCCGGGTGCCGCGGTGGCGTCCCCGGCGGCCTGTTCAACCGTGCTCAGATCACGGTGAGTTGGCCGGTCGAAAACATCGGCGTCAACCTCCCCACACTACTCGCGACCGTTCAGGGTAACCTCTACGAATTGTCGCAGCTTTCCGGCATCAAGCTGTTGTCGATTGCACTTCCCGACTCGCTCGCGCGCCACTTTCGCGGGCCGGCTTTTGGTGCAGAAGGCTCACGCGCGCTCTGCGGTGTTGTGAAAGGGCCGATGATTGGCACCATCATCAAGCCGAGCATCGGTCTATCACCCGATCAGACCGCCGAGTTGGTGCGGACGCTCGTTGAAGCCGGAATTGACTTCATCAAGGATGATGAACTGCTGGCCAACCCGCCTCACTCACCCTTCAAACAGCGCGTCGATGCGGTGATGCAAGTAATCAACGAGCACGCTCATCGCACCGGGCGGAAGGTGATGGTAGCGTTCAACCTCACCGATGAGTTCGACGCCATGCAACGCAATTACGATCATCTTCTCGCCGCCGGAGGCACTTGCGCGATGCTGAGTGTCAACCATGTCGGCCTGTCCGCGACCAAGGCGATCTGTGACCGCGGCCAACTGGCCATTCACGCACACCGCAACGGATTTGGCATGATGAACCGGCATCCGATGCTCGGCATGGAGTTCCCCGCGTATCAGACCATTTGGCGGCTGGCGGGAGTCGATCAATTGCACGTCAACGGCATCGCCAACAAGTTCTGGGAACCTGATGATCACGTCGTGCGTTCCATCGAAGCATGCCTCGCCCCAATGAACGGCCTCAAACGCCTGCTGCCCGTCATCAGCAGCGGGCAGACCGGGCTCCAGGCACCCGAAACCTACCGCCGCACGCAGACAATCGAAGTACTCTATCAGGCCGGCGGAGGCATCATGGCCCACCCTCTCGGCCCTGCCGCCGGCGTCGCAGCACTCAGACAGGCATGGCAGGCAGCGGTCAGCGGCATCACTCTGGACGAGCACGCGCGGGAACACGTCGAGCTGCGCGGGCAGTTGAAGAAGTTTGGAAAGTAGCCGGCTCAGATGAACGACTTGCTCATCAGCTTCTACGGCGACGATTTTACAGGCTCCACCGACGCCGCTGAATCGCTCTGCCTGGCCGGGGTGAAGACCGTGCTGTTCACGGCCCCGCCCACGCCGTCCCAATTAGGGCGATTTCCCTGCCTGCGCGCGTTTGGCGTGGCGGGAGTCACCCGTGCTCAACCGCCCGCCGTTATGGAGCAAACGCTTCGTCCCGCATTTGAGGCCATGAGGCAAGCCGGCGCGCCAATCGTTCACTACAAGGTTTGCTCCACATTCGATTCTTCGCCTGCCGTCGGCAGCATCGGGAAGGCAATTGACGTCGGCAGCGACGTGTTTGCACAGCATTGCGTGCCGGTGGTGGTAGGTGCGCCGTCTCTGGGTCGATACTGTGCCTTTGGAAACTTGTTTGCACGGTCGGGCACTGGCTCGGAACCGATTCGGCTCGACCGGCACCCCTCGATGAGCCGTCACCCCATTACGCCGATGACCGAAGCAGATCTGCGGCTGCATCTTGCAAAGCAAACGCAAAAGTCCATCGGACTGATCGATGCGACGCAGCTCTCGCTGGGCGAATGCCAGCTCTTTGATATCTACGATGCACAATCCATCGAGAACGAAGTGCTGCTAATCGACCTTATGCAGCGGGAACAGCTCCGGTCAGTGGGAGCGCTTTTGCATCGCGGGGTTGGGAGCGGCGAAGCTCATTTTGTAGTTGGCTCATCGGGTGTCGGCGAGTCGCTCTGCACCTGCTGGCGTGAGAAAAATCTGGTCCGCGATGACGATGCGCTACAGCCCGCCGGCGCAGCGCCGGGGCCGATCATCGCGATTTGCGGCAGCTGTTCCCCCATCACCGCGGGGCAGATCGAACATGCTTCGCGTGGTGGCTTTACGGAAGTGAAGGTTGACGTTGGTTCAAGCATCAGGGCAATGAATGCGATCACACCCGCAACTTCCGCGCTGCGCGACGGGAAAAGCGTCGTACTTCACACCGCCGGGGCGACACTGCCCGACCATCGGCTTGCCCCTGCCGCAGCCAGTGGCATCGGGCCGAGGCTGGCGCGCGTGCTTCGAGAACTGCTTCAGGCAACTTCCGTCCGTCGGGTCGTCATTGCAGGCGGCGATACTTCGGGCCAGATCGCAAATGCACTCGAGATTGAGAGTATGGAGATGATCGCCACCCTCGCCCGCGGCGCGCCGCTGATGCGCGTCACCGCTCCCGGCTCGCCGGCCGATGCCGTCGAAATGGTTTTCAAAGGCGGACAGATCGGCCCTCCCGACTTCTTCAGTTCCGTGCGCGACGGAATCAGGGAGACGACATGACTCAATCGCCCGAGGAAGCGCGCCTACGGACCGCTGTCACACGATGACGCCGGACTTATCCACACTCCGTCGCACCTGAACCTGTGCAGGAGAACGCGTACAGAAGAAGGATATCATGATGTCAAAGACCATCGCACTCATTCACACTTCCCCATCGATGATTCCTGTTTTTAAGGCGCTCGCCGATGAGCATCTCAAGGGTCGCACCATCTTCAACATGGTTGATGAAAGTCTGCTCTGCGACATCATCAGAGACGGAAGGTGCCCGCCGAACACCGCGAAACGACTGGTAGGCCATGTTCTCGCCGCCGAGAGCGCGGGGGCAGAAGTGATCCTTGTTTCGTGTTCGAGCATGGGCCGGGCGGTCGAAGCGTCGCGCGCGCTCTGCGGCGTTCCCGTCATGCGTGTCGATGAGCCGATGGCGGAATGCGCTATTGCAACGGGAAAGCGAATCGGCGTCATCGCGACGCTGCCCAGCACGCTCGAACCAACGGTGGCCCTGATAGAGTCCAAGGCGGCTGGCGCAGGGCAAAAGGTGACGATCCGCTCGCAGGTGGTCGAAGGCGCGTTCGCGGCGGTCATCGGTGGCGACGGCGGCAGGCACGATGCGCTCGTGGCCGCGGCGCTCAAAACGATGGCGAGTGAGGTCGATGTCATCGTGCTGGCCCAGGCGTCCATGGCGCGAGTAGTTGACGCACTCGCCCCGACGGACAAGCCCGTGCCGATTCTCTCAAGCCCGAAACTGGCGATCGAACACCTGGCTTCAATGACCAATCAGTAGCCGTCATTCAGCGCACCGCGGAACTCCGCCGACCTTCGATGCAGCGCATCACCACCATTCTCAACAGCAACTGGCGATTCCATCGAGGCGAGTGCCCCACCGCGGCCGCGGCGGAGTTTGATGACACCCACTGGCAACGCATCGGCCTGCCACATTGCTTTGATGCGCCATACTTCCGCACACCCGAGTTCTATGTCGGCGAGGGTTGGTACCGGCGGGAGGTCGATCTAGGGCAGAACCTCCCGACGGATCGACGCGTGACAATGGAGTTTGACGGCGTATTTCAACGCTGCGATGTCTTCGTTGATGGCACGCACGCTGGCTCGCATCAGGGAGGCTACACGGGTTTTTCGATCGACATCACGCCAGCCATTAATCGACCAACACCGATTATCGCGATTCGCGTTGATAATCGATGGAATCCACAGCTTGCCCCGCGCGCCGGCGAGCACATCTTCTCCGGCGGGATTTACCGTGATGTGCGACTGGTCATCACGCATCCAATACACATCGCGTGGTGCGGCCACGCCATCGCGACGCCAGAAGTAGCGTTCGACCGGGCGAGCGTCGCGATCGAGACGGCTATCGTCAACTCGACCGATACATGCACTGATTGCCTCGTGACAACCGAAATCTTCGATCCGCACGGCCGCTGCGTGGGCTTGGTGCGCGACCGACGCTCAGTTCCGCCGGGCAAAGTGCGGTGTGTGGTGAGGCAATCGACGGATGTCGCCGATCCGATGCTCTGGTGCCCGGCGCACCCATATCTGTATCGCGCACGAACGACCGTGAGTGTCGATGAGATCGCCGTCGACATGATCGAAGAAACGTTCGGCATTCGAACCATCCGCTGGACCTCTGACGCGGGCTTCTTTCTCAATGGCGAGCACCTTTACCTGCGCGGCGCGAATGTGCATCAGGATCACGCCGGCTGGGGCATCGGCATTACGCGCGCCGCTTGCGAGCGCGACGTGCGCCTGATGAAGGAAGCCGGGTTCAATTTCATCCGCGGGGCACATTATCCGCATCATCCGGCGTTTGCAGATGCGTGCGATCGGCTCGGCATCCTTTTCTGGAGCGAGGCCACGTTTTGGGGAAAGGGCGGCTTTGGGCCGGAAGGGTTCTGGAATGCCAGTGCTTACCCGGTCAATCAGCATGATGAAGCCGGATTTGAGCAGTCTTGTGTTGCGCAGCTTGAGGAGATGATTCGCATCAATCGCAATCACCCGAGCATCATCTGCTGGAGCATGACCAATGAGGCATTCTTTACATACCACCTCGACCGGGCCAAGGCGTTGATGGAGCAAATGGTGTCGGTCAGCCGAACACTCGACCCCACCCGCCCCGCGGCCATCGGCGGAGCTCAGCGGGGGGGGATCGATCGCATTGGCGACGTTGCGGGCTACAATGGCGATGGCGCGCGGCTGTTCATGAACCCCGGCGTGCCGAACATGGTCAGCGAGTACGGCGCAATTGGGAAACCTCCAGACGCATTTGATCCCTTCTTTGGCGACCTCCAACCCGAGAAGTTTCCTTGGCGCGCCGGCGAGGCCATCTGGTGCGGCTGCGACTATGGAACCATTGCAGGCAAGCAGGGGTTGAAGGGCATCGTCACGCACGCGCGCGTTCCGAAGCGAAGCTGGCACTGGTATCGACAGCAAAACCTCGCAATCGCTCCACCCCCGGTGCCAGCGCAACATCGGCCGGGCATGCAACTCCGGCTGGATCTGGCGGCCGACAAACGATTCATCGAAGGCACGGAGGCGACGGACGATGCGCAGATCACCGTGACAGTTCAGGATGTATCGGGCCACGACATCGACTTCTCTCCGGCGGTCACACTGACGATCGAATCCGGCCCTGGGGAGTTTCCAACCGGTCGGTCGATTACATTCGATCCGACAACCGACATTGCAATCTTCCACGGGCAGGCGGCGGTCGCCCTTCGGTCTTACCACGCCGGCCGAACTCTCATCCGAGCCACCGCCGAGGGGTGTAGAGATGCGGCCATTGAAATTGAAACGCTCGGCGGGCCGCCATTTGACGAGAGCGTGACGCCCCTGAATGACGACCGGCCATACTTCCCGCCGGTCGAATCGGAAGCGGCTCGGGCTGCGCTTCGTAACGCGGTCAACATCGCGCTCAATCGTCCGAGCCGGGCCAGCAGCGAGTTACCCGATTCGCCTGCCCGCCTGGCCAATGATGGCAACAAAATCAGCGCCTGGCACGCCGCCGGGGATGACTCGCGGCCGGAATGGACGCTTGACCTCGAAGGCTTTTACGATCTGGCGAGCATTCGTCTGCTCTTTCCTGCCAGTGGAAACTGGCGATTCATCATTGATACGTCGCTCGATCGCACCGACTGGCGGCCGGCAATCAACCGGCGGGAATCGATCAACGAAGCCGCGGCGCGTACAGATGTGTTCGATCCGGGCTTGTCGGCAAGGTACCTGCGCCTGACATTCACCAAGGTGCCCGTCGATCGTGCGGGTCTGGCCGAGGTGGAGGTGTACGGGATCCTAACTCGCCAATGACAAAGGCCGATCAGATCAATCTTTTCACTTTTCGTTTTCTTCGTGCCGCGTTACCCATCGTGTACGCTTCGGCCGAGAGGTAGCGAATGTCAAAACTGAAACTTGGTGTGCTCGGGCTGGGCGAAGGCCGCTCAATCATCTCTGCGGCGATGAACAGCGACCTTTGGGAACTGGCGCAACTGTGCGACCTGAATGAAACACTTTGCCAGCAGCGGTGCGACGAGTTTAAGTTCCCGCGTTACACCACTTCGCTCGATGAAATGCTCACCGATCGCTCGATCGACGCAATCGGCATCTACACCCCCGACCCCCTCCACGCCGAGCATATCATTTCCTGCCTGCGTGCGGGCAAACATGTGATCTGCACCAAGCCCCTGATCGACAACCTCGCAGACGCACCGCGCGTCATCGAAGCACAACGCGAGGCGGGAAAATGCGTTTTCGTCGGCCAGAGCACGCGATTTTTTGAATCCATGCAGCGGCAGCGCGCCGACTACGATGCGGGCAAGCACGGCGAGGTCTACTCCGTCGAGGCCTACTACAATGCCGACAACAGGTGGTTTCTTCAACGAGGATGGGCCCGCACGGGCGGACTGAAGTGGCTGTACGGCGGGCTTTCGCATCCGGTGGATCTGGTGCGCTGGTATCTACCCGACATCACCGAAGTCATGGGTTACGGCATGCTCACGACCAATGGTCAGGAACTTGGGTTGACCCATCCCGACAGCATGCATTTCATTGCCACGTCGCGGGGGGGCAAGATTGCGCGCATCAGCGGGCACTATTCCGGGCCGTACGGCAACAGTGATCGCGACAGCGGGATGAGCTGTGTGCTGCGCGGAACCCTTGGAACAAGTCAGGCGGACTACTCCGACTTGCGTTACAGCACACACTTCGCCGGACAGGGACATGTGCAGTACCGGATGGACCACCGCAGCAGCTATTACTTCCGCTTCGGTGGCAAGAGTCACCACGCGGGGGAGTATCAGAATTACATCGAGCATTTCGCCCGCTGCATCATCGACGGCTCGACACCGAAACCCGACATCAGCGAAGGCATCGTGACGGTCGCGGTGATGGCGGCGATGGAAAGAAGTCTCGAAACCGCGAAGCCCGTCAAAATCCGAACCATTCTCGACGAACACGGCTTGTCCGACTTCGCCGCAAACTGATTGAGCGCCGCCTGAACCGGCTCGCGCGCTCGCAGCAACCTACTTGATCATCGGAACCATCGCCCACATGCGCGACAGGTCCACTTCATCACGGGTGATATCCATCCAGATATCATCGTAGCGCTTCCCCGCGAGCAGAATCGTCCCACGAAAGCGCCCCACTTCCTTAAATCCCGCCTTCTCATACGCGCGTCGGGCTCGCGCGTTGTAGCCAAAGTAACCGAGCCTGACGTTGTGCAGGTTTAGGAAAAACATCCCAAACTCGACCATCAGCCGTACCGCCTCGGTGCCGTAGCCTTTGTTCCAGCACTTGGGATCGGCGATCGCGACTCCGAGCGTGGCGTGATTGTTGGGCTGAATATCCCGAAGACTTACCCCGCCGATCCAGCGGTCGCTCTTTAACTCAAAAATGCCAAACTGCAGTTCCCCTTCCTCCTGTTTCAGCGCGCGTTCAAAGAAAGCCGCTTCCGATTCCACCGTCTCCGGCCGCCGGCGCGTGCTGAGATAGGTGATGAGCTCCATGTTCTGAAACAACGGCGTGGCGACGGTAGCATCGTCCTTGTGCAGCGTCTTCAGGCCCACAAGCTTTCCCTTGATCACATAAGGACGATGTTCGGCGCTGCTTGCACGTTTATATTTTCTTGCAGAGTTGCCCACAAAACCTCGCAGATCAATCAAGAACGCCAAGTAACACGCCGAGAGAAATCCGCGGGAGCCTCTCGCACCGATTCGTCGGAAACACAGTTCAGTCTTTCGAGAAATAATCCAACGACTGATACGCCCCAGTCTTTTCCTTGACCAGTTGCATCAGAATGTCATTCGCCAACCGAGACGCGCCCAGGCGGAAGAGGTCGGGGGTCATCCAGTCTTCGCCGAGTGTTTCGCGCAGGACTACCAGGTACTGAATTGCGATCTTTGCTGTCGCAATTCCCCCCGCGGGCTTCATACCGATCTTGCGGCCTGTGGCGTAGTAAAAGTCGCGAATCGCCTCCAGCATGACCAGCGTCACTGGCAGCGTGGCCGCGGGCTGAACTTTTCCGGTACTGGTCTTGATAAAATCGGCACCGGCGTGCATTGCCAGATCACTGGCTCTGCGCACTTCATCGTAGCTTCCCAGTTCGCCGGTTTCGAGAATCACCTTCAGATGTGCCGCGCCGCACGCTTCCTTGCACGCGGCGATTTCGTCGAACACATAACTGTAATCGCCCGCCAGAAACCGCCCGCGGGAGATAACCATGTCTATCTCATCAGCCCCCTGCTCGACGGCGTAACGCGTGTCATTCATCCGGTCGGCGATGTCGTACTGCCCGGAAGGAAACCCCGTCGCCACCGCGGCGACGTGAATGCCTGTGCCCTTGAGCGCCTCTTTCGCAACCGCGGCAAGGGTTGGATAGACGCAAATGGCTGCGACGTGCGGAACGCCTTCCATCGCATCATGCAGGTGGGCGGCTTTGTAGCAAAGCTGCCGAACCTTGCCGGGTGTGTCGGCACCTTCGAGCGTTGTGAGATCAATCATGCTCAACGCAAGTTTGAGCGCATGGACCTTGCTGGCTTTCTTGATGCTGCGCTTGGTCAGCCGGTCAATGCGCTCTTCCACACCCACCTTATCGATCGTGGGACAGCGAGACAGATCCGGATGCGTTCGGGTGACGGAGTTCATGTCAAACAGCATCATACAGCGATAACGGGCCGGCGCGAACCGACAAATTCTCTCATGATTCGCCGCAGAATGACCCCCGAAGCACGGAACACCGAAACCGTGACCAGCTAACTCGCCTGCCGCGGAGGCGATGGCTGATCTCCCGCCGTCGCGTCGGCAAGCAGTTCGTTCATCACATCGCGCATCGTCACGATCCCCTCGGTTGAACCATACTCCGTTACGAGAAACACCATCTCAGTCTTGTACTCGTGAAATGACTTCAACAACTGATCGAGCGTGACCATCTGCGGCACGAACGCCGGCGCATCGGCCAGCAGGCGCAACATCGCAGTTTCCCCCCCGGCATCGGCGGCGGTGAGGAACTCCTTTACCTTCACAACGCCGATGCAGTGATCAAAGTCGCCGTCGCAGAGCGGAAAGCGCGTGTGCAGCATCTGCTCGACAATTGCCCGGTTCTCCTGCATCGACTTGTTTACATCGATCCACTGCACGCGCGAGCGGTGAACCATCAGCTCTTCGGCCTTGCGCCGCCCGAGGGTCAGGCCGGTGAGAATGACCGACCGCTCACGATCAGAAAGCACGCCGGATGCTGCCGCGCGGTCGGCGAGCATCCTAAGCTCATCGACGCTGACCTGATCGGCCTCCAACTGATCCACGTCCCCAATTCCCAGCGGCCTGATGACCAGATTGGCCAGCGCCTTCATCACCCAGACCAGCGGGCGAAGGCACGACTGTATCAGGATGATCGGCCGAGCAGTGAACTGCGCCGCCGCCGTCGCGAAACGCAGGGTTAGTGCCTTGGGCAGAAGTTCGCTCAGTACAACCGTGAGCAGCGTCACAATGACAAATCCCAGCGCGGTGCTCACGACTGTCATGATCGTGGGCGAAAGCGCGACAAGCGGTGAGAACAGCTTCTGCAGCACCGCGGTCATCGCCGGTTCACCGATCCAGCCGAGCATCAGGTTGGTCATGGTGATGCAAATCTGGATCGTGCCGATCGAGCTCGCCGGGTTGGATTTCAGTCGTTCGATCGCTGTAACCGTACTGAACTTTCGGCGGGCGCGCAGCGATTCGATTTGAGATGGGCGAATGGCAATCAGAGCATACTCGGCGGCGACGAAGAACGCGTTCATCGCAATCAGCAAGGGCACAAGCAGAAGTTGTTGGAACAAGGTCATCGCAATAAACGTTGCCGGGAAAGGCGCCGACAGTCAAGGCTCGCGTTTTGGCAGGCGCAGCTGACAAACCTGCCCCCGGTGGTCGACGACGTCGGTCGTGAAGATCGATGCGCTGGCGACGTCCAGACCCGAACGCACCCAGATGTGGTCGATGTCAAAAGTGCTCAGCCGCCAGGTATGACGGATCTCGCGCATCGACCCTCGAAACGGAACGACCAGCCGCGCCGGCCAAGTGGCCCGCCATTGCCCGCTCCAGAGCGACGCCCGCTCGTAGCGCTCGCCGGCGTTTGCGAGTGTTTTGAAGCCGAGAAACCTGGCCGGGGTGTTAAAGTCGCCCGCCACGATATCGATCGGCGTGCCCGCGACGGCGTGCGCTTCGACAATTCGCGCCGCCTGCTCAATGCTCGGTGAGCGGGGAAGACTTGGCTCACTCTCAATATCCACCATCAAGATTCGGAATGGCTTCGCGGGCGCATCGTCGATCGCAACCTCGAACAGCGCCGCTTCACCGTGGTCCAGCAACCACTGCCCCACCCTCTGCACGGGCGATTTGCTCAGCACGCCCATTCGTGACATGTATTGCTCGCTGCCCGCAGAGTAGCCCGCGTGCCAACCCGGGCCGGCTTGCTCTTTCCAATAGTGACCAAAATAGCTCTGGGGAGGAACCTCAGTCAGGCACACAATTTGCGGATCGTGCGCCAGGACCGTTGACACCACTTTCTCAAGCGATGCCGGCCCCGCCAACCCACCCCACTGCATGTTCCATTGAACCAGCGTCACACCGGATTGCGACGAATCACCTTCCGGTGCCCGAGCCGGTGCCCACATCATGCCGATCGACATCACCCCCAGGCCCAAACCCAACATGCTAAGCAAAAATCGCAACGGAAGGGCCTTGCCAAGATTGAGCAAGTCCCAGCCGATCGCAGTCAGCGCTACCGCCCACAAAGGCGTGTAGAGGCAAAACTGCAACCACATAGCGCGATCACCAACCACATGCGCCACGACCAGGATGAGGATCGCGGCGACCAGACTGCCGCTCGCCGCAGCGCGGCCCGCGCGCCAGGCACGCCGCCACCACGACGTCCGCGGGGGTGGGTGACTTGCGTATTGTGATTCGCCTGGCTGCATCGGTTGAAATCGAGCGGCGCATTCTACGTCTGCGGCCTGTCGATGCGAGCGGATGCCCCTCGGCCAATCCCCGTCGGCATCAGCCGCTCGCATCCTCATGACATTTGTGGCAAAACTACTGGTATGAATGTGCCCTCGCTTCTGGCTGCGGTCGATGTGAATCAACTTTGGGAAAGCGTACGCCTGCAATCAACGTTCCGGCAGACGCCGTGGTGGGGCTGGCTTTCTTTCGCCGGCATGATCTTTGTCGGACTTGCGTCGGCGAAGGTAATTTCCCTCATCTTTCGCGCCGCGGGGGATCGGTCGTTGAAATCTGGATGGGTGCGCAGGCAGATCGTCATTCAGTCACTCAGCCGCCCGCTGGGGCTAATCGCTTTCACCATGGCAGCATTGATCGGGATTGGCTTTTTGAAGCTTGACGATCAGATGCGCTGGTTTACCTGGCAGATCGGCAAGCTGCTTCTCATCACCGCCGCGGGGTGGGCGCTCTACAATCTTGTCGCGTTGGTCGAACTCATCCTCCTGGGAATCACCTCGAAAACCAAAAGCCCACTGGATGATCAACTCGTCCCTCTCGTGCGGAAGACCCTCCGCATTATGCTGGTTGTCACGCTTAGCTTATTCGTGGCCGACAACGTATTTCAGGCCGACATCAAGAGCTTCCTCGCCGGGCTGGGTATCATCGGTCTGGCTATCTCGCTGGCATCGCAGGACACAGTAAAGAACTTCTTTGGCAGCGTGACGATCTTCGTTGATCAGCCCTTTAACCTCGGGGATCGGGTTCTTCTTGCTGGACATGAAGGCGTTGTGGAGGAGATCGGATTTCGATCAACCAAACTTCGCACACCGACCGGAAACGTCGTACAGATTCCCAACAGTAAGATCGTCGACTCGACGGTTGAGAACGTCACGCGGCGAAGGAACATCCGCCGCAACATGGCAATCAGTATCACATACGACACGCCTCCCGAGAAGGTCGCGCGGGCGGTGGCGATCTTGAGGGAGGTGCTGAATGACCCGGAGGTGTGCAAAGCATTCGACATGGAGAAGCTCCCGCCGAGAGTGGCATTCGAGGAGCTCGCCGGATCGAGCCTGAACATTCGCGTGATGTACTGGTTTCATCCCGGCACCGACTACTGGGCCTACATGGCGCACGCCGAGCAGATCAACCTGACGCTGCTACGGCGGTTTAATGATGAGAAGATCGACTTCGCCTTCCCGACGCAGACGCTTTACATCGCCGGCGACGCCGGACGCGCGCCGGTCTCGATGCGGTCGATGGCCGACAACGCGACGCGCGAAAGTGACACCTCTGGCCTGCACGAATAGATTTGAGGCCGATGCCTTCAGCAAGTCCCATCGACTACGCCTCCGACCCGCCCCCGCCGCCGAAATCGGCGATGAGCATTCTGTGGCTGGTTGTGTTTGCCGACATGATGGGCTTCGGGTTGATTGTGCCCTCGCTGCCTCTCTACGCCGATCATTACAACGCATCGCCCATGCAGGTGGCACTGCTCTTCAGCCTTTACTCGGTGTGCCAGTTTCTTGCTTCGCCGGTTCTGGGCGCGATGAGTGATCGCTACGGCCGAAGGCCGGTACTGGTATTGTCGCAATTCGGCACGGTGGCAGGTTATCTGCTGCTCGGATGGACCATGCTCGTGCAGTGGGACAATGTCTCAACGGCACTCTGGCTGGTGTATCTCTCGCGCGTGATCGACGGCATTTCCGGTGGAAACATTTCCACGGCGCACGCATATATTGGCGACATTTCCACTCCGGCGAACCGTGCCGCGCGCATGGGATTGCTGGGCGCAGCATTTGGCCTGGGCTTCAGCGCCGGGCCTGCGCTGGGCGGGTTGCTCTCTCTATGGCACGCTGCCGGCCCCGCTTTTGCCGCGGCAGCATTTGCCGCCGTCGCGTGCACGATGACGATCATCCTGCTTCCCGAATCGCGCCGGCGCGGCAGTAGCCCCATCGAATCAAGCTGGCTGCACCCTTCACGCTTCATGCCCGTCCTGCGCAACCCCCTGCTGGGCCACCTCCTGTTCGGCGGATGCCTTGCGATGATGGCGTTCGTCATGCTCGAAGTGGTCTTCGCGCTCTATCTGAAGGACGTGTTCCACTACGGACAGACCGCGATCAATCTCTTGTTTGCGATGGTTGGGGTCGTGATCATGGTCGTGCAGGCAGGACTGATCGGCCCGCTGGTGCGCCGGTTTGGTGAATGGAACATGAACCTGCTGGGAACAGCCATCGCAGTCACGTCCATGGCGCTGTACGCGCTGACCACCTGGCATCCGCTTCTGGCCTTGCTCATTCCCGCGGCGCTGCTGAACGCGGTGGGAAGGTCCATGTGGTTTCCGACGCTCAATTCGCTCATCAGCCACGCCGCCGGGCGCGACACGCAGGGCGTCACCTTTGGCGTGTTTCACGCCATGATGTCGCTGGCGCGCGTCATTGGCCCTTTGATCGCGGGCGCGGTTTTCGCCCGACATGTTTCAGGCCCGTTTGTCATCGCAGGAGCGATTCTGCTGTACGTGGGCGCGTGGATGGTCGCGCTTCACAGACGATCGCGCACCCCGCTTGCCCATCTCGCGCCCGCGGTCGTGGAGAATGCCACTTGAACACGATGAGGGAAATCGTCGCGCCGGAACTCGGCGGCAAGCGTTCGGCTCTGCCTGCTCTCGTTGGGCCTCTGCTTGTAGCCGCGTCGCTCTTCATCATGCTCCTGTGGACGTGGCTGAAGTGGCCCGACCCGCTCACCGATTTCGGCCGCGAGCTTTATCTCGCCTGGCAAGTTTCGGAAGGAAAGACGCTTTACCGAGACGTCGAACACTTCAACGGCCCTCTGTCGGTTCATTTCAACGCCCTGCTCTTTCATTGTTTTAGCCCGACACTTCAAACGCTCGCGTACGCCAACATCATCATCGCCATTGCAACAGTGGCGATACTCTATTCGCTGATTCGACAAGTCGGCGGGCCTGCCGCCGCGACGGCCTGCGGCGTGACGTTCACCACGCTGTTTGTATGCGCGCAGTTTGTCGACACAGGCAACTTCAACTTCATCACCCCCTATTCGCACGAAGTCACGCACGGCCTCTTGCTGGCACTGGTGGCGATCGCGTGTTGCATCAAGGCCATCGAAACGCGCAAGCTGATCTTCGCAGCCGCGACCGGCGCGCTGCTCGGATTGCTATGGCTGACGAAGCTGGAAATCTTCCTCGCCGCCGCCGTCGCTGTGGGGGCGGGAATCCTCCTTCGACCATCGACAGACGCACGCCACCCATTGCCCGCTGCGCCGCAGAAGCTTCTTGCTATCACCGCTGGAGCGATGCTTCTGGTAGTTGCGGTCGCCTTTCTGCTGCTACTGATTCCACTCCCGCCCGGCACCGCCCTGCGCGGCGTGCTCGGCGGTGCATTCTACATCTTCGACTCGCAACTGACGTCGCTGCCGTTCTACCGCCGCATCGCCGGCTTCGATTCTCCCGCGATCAACATGGGACACATGACCGCCTCTGCGATCGTCATCGCCCTGCTACTGCTCGTGCAACCGGTCTTTCGCCGGAACAACACCGTGAAATCGCCGGTGGCACTCGCCATTCTCGCCGTCGCCATCCCTCCCGCCGGAGCGTGGGCTGTCGGGCCAGACTTCCCCTGGCACATGGCGTTGCGCGGCCTGCCATTGGTCCTCGCAGGATTGCTGGCGCATCACATCTACTTGCAGCGGCGCCATCTACAAACTCCCTCGGCAACTGCATGGACGATGCTGCTCGTTTTTTCATTCGTGCTCCTTGCCAAGATTCTCCTGGCGACGCAGTTACAACATTACGGCTTCGCGCTGGCTATGCCGGCGGTCATGGTCGTCGCGACTGTGCTCGTCGGCCGGCCCATCTTTCCATCGCCGGTCGCCGCGCGAGACAGCAGTGCGTGGCGGTGGTTTGGCCTGTCGGTCGTGGCGACGTTCATCGTTGTTCACCTCATCGTCTACAGCCACCATTTCGCCAGCAAACCCGTGCAGGTTGCTTCTGGCGCGAATGCATTCTTCGCCTCGGCTGGGCTGCCCGGTCAGCCGTCGCGCGGCGATTCGCTCGCGGCGCTGCTCGACCGATTCGCGTCGATCGTTCCCGCAGACGCCACCCTCGCCGCAGTGCCCGAAGGCGCGATGATCAACTTCCTCACCCGGCGCCCCAACCCCACGCCATTTATCACACTCCAACCTCCGGAATACCTCATGTTCGGCAGCAAGCGCATCACGCAGGCTTACATCGATGCCCCTCCCGATTTTGTGGTCATCAATCTCGCCGTCGATCCCGCCGAGTATGGCTCGCGCGGGTTTGATGTCGATTACGGCAAAGCACTCGCCGACTGGATCAAACAAAACTACGCCGAGCGGGCGCGATTCGGTCGCCTGATTCTGCTGTCGCGAAGATGACTCCGGCAACCGAGCAGCAAGATCAAGGCCGCACGCCCACCGCCCCGCCGGGGCGCGAGCGACCCCAACTAAGTAGAATCTGGTATTTTCAAAAATCGGGCATTTTCGGGCATTTCCGGGCATGCACCGACGAACGCTACCCTCATTCCTCATCCTCCGTCCCTGCGTGCCTCCGTCCCTGCGTGCCTCCGTCCCTGTGTTCCTCGATCCTCCATCCTTCATTCTCTCCCCTCTACCCCCCGTGTTGCGCCCGCGGTGCACCGAAAGCGCAGCGCGCCGAAAGATTTTCGGTCCACACAAGTGTTCGCGGGGTGCCCCGATATGGGCGTCCAGCCCATGTCGTGCGAGCGCGCGCACCACGCGCCGTCTCCTCCGAGATTCATCCTTCATCCTTTCCCCCATACGCCCCCGCGCTGCGCCCGCGGTGCGCCGAAAGCGCAGCGCGCGATGGTACAAAAGTGGATCAGAATATCTCCAGGGAGTCGAAGGGGCTGCAATCTTGAGATTTTGCGAAGCCCGTGCATGGCTTTCGTGGATCGACGAATGCGGGAAGGCGGGCAGTTGGGCCGGGGCTGCACTGGCGCGGCTGGCGACGTACGCGGATTTGTTTTTAGATTTTTCTTGACTTGGTGAAACGGCGCGTTAGCGTCCTGTCTAGCAGCGGGTTTCAGGGCTGCGTTTCGCTCTAAATTGCGGGTGCGTTTTCAAAGGGGCCAATCCTTTTTGTTGTGAGGTGAGCCATGTTGTTCTCAAAAGCTGTTTTGGCTGGGTTGTTCGCGGTGGTGTTGAGCCTAGTCGCTGCACCACGCGCGAACGCGGCGCTCCCGATTGAGTTTGAGTTCACCGGGGTTTACACGCAAACATCCGGGACGATCTACTCTCCCGGCGATTCGTTTGTGACAGTCGTGCGGTTTGATCCTACGTTTCCAGATACCGAGCCGTCCCCAACGAGTGGAGAATATGATTATTTGACTTGGACTGCACCCGCACCGACGTCCACAACCCCGCTAGTTTTCACAGGAGGGCTCGGGGGGTTTGGTGGGATTCGCACCTCCCTCAGTGATATCAGCAGCGCGTGGAGCGTCAATAACGGCTTTTCCTACGGCCTCTTTGTGGTGTTTCCTCCAGGCACATTTACGACAGACGCGCTACCGACAGCCCTTAACCTGGAGCTGGCGACCAGGACGAGTTTTGAAGCGTTTATACCATCGCAGAATGTAAATCTGCGCGGCGATCTAACGTCGTTGATCGTTCGAACTGTGCCAGAACCAACTGCCGCAAGCGGCGTGATCGCTTTCGCATTCTTTTTGGGCCGCAGACGTTCATAAAACCTGTAAAGTGTTGAATATTTCTTTTGGGAGGAGTCGATGCCAATCAATGTGAAGACCGATTGTGGTGCCGTGGGTGACGGTACGACTGATGACACGGGAGCGTTTGAAGACGCGCTCGCGAAGGTTTCCCTTGCGGGTGGGCCGGATCACGATTGGATTGAAACACCACCCGGTTTTTCCGGATCACGCGGACGCTGGTCTTAGACAAGACAATGGGCGTGCGGATTGTCGGTGCAGGCAACGTTGCAAGTTCCCCGGACTACCTCAAAGACTATGGGAAGCGCTTGACAGGCGCGATCCTATTCTGGGATGGACCCCCGGGCGGAACGCTTCTGCAGATCAAAGGCTCGAACACTGGCTCCATCGAGAACATGACATTCGTTGGGGCGACCCCACAGAAATATCAGTTCTCCATCAGCAACTCCGCCACCGATCCGGGCGCGAGATTTCTCCGATTCAAGTCTTCCACGTTCGCGAATGTGTCCGAGATTTACATCAGCGTTGAGAACTTCTTTGGGGTGGAAGTTCCCGATTGGCTGGATAGGATCGACAATGCTGCTACTGGCAGACTTTCAATCTATAGCGAACTGTTCGATCGATTCGCCATTTTTGACGTGACTGGTGGCGTGAGCGGGTCTGGTTTGTGGCGTACGATTAACGTCACCCCGGTGCAAGCCAAGGGCACATTTACGAACAATGAACACCTCATCGTCAGCTTCGTCGCCAGTGGTGGGACGCCGCAAAAATTCCAGATTCTCACCGATCCTTATGATCCGGATGACGGGCAGTTGCGCATAGTTACCAATGGGTCTGGCGATGTGACGCAAATTCTTGTCAGCAACCTCAACGCCGCCAACTTCAACGTATCCGCTTGGCTCGACAGCCTGCCCGGCCCGGACATGCGCGTCACGCTCACGGGAATGACCAGCGATGCGGTGCAAGTGGTTGCGAAGGTGACGGGGGTGACAGCGAGCACTAACCTCCGAACAATCTCTGTCACGGAGATTTACAAGACAGGTTCGTTCAGCGCTCTCGATCCCGTGGTGTTGACCTGCAGCCGCCAGGATCCGATTCGCGATCGCGCCGGCGCGCTGGTTTTGTAGGAAAGCATCGTCGAGCCGTCGTTCAATTCTGGCCAATTCCTGTTCTTGAAATGCACTTTCCTTGACGCTGAGAACGGCCTGCAGCTCGACCGCCCACCGCCCGATGAAACGCACAACTATGCCGACAACACGATCATGCACTGCAGCTTTACGCAGTGCAAGGCAGGGATCAAGGCCAACTGGCAGCAGGTGGTTAACAACACGGTCATCAACTGCGATCTCAACGACTGCGACATCGGCATCGACCACGCCAAAGGCGGCGACTTGCGCGTGTTTGGTGCTTCGATGAATGGCTTTACCGGCGGGACGTTTCTCAGCATTGCCGGGGGAGGGCCCAACGCTTCGGCGTTCGTGCTTTCCGGCATCCGGCTGGAGATGAAAGCCGGCAAGCCCTCGCTGATCGAAACCAGCGGGCCGGAACCCAAGAACATCCTGATTGACGGGTTTGCATGGACGGGCGTGGAGTATCCGGCGAGCGAATATGGTTCAGGCACGACCTATTCACTGGGCCAGCAGACGCGCGTCGGCAGCACGATTTATGAGAGTCTGCAGGCCGGTAACACGAACCACGCGCCCGCGACATCGCCGAGCTGGTGGCGCTGGCTGGGCGACTGGGTGCGACCGGTGCGGCTGGGCCAGCAGACCAACTGCGCGATTCGCGGGGCGCTGATTAGAGGGCCTTTTGCGAATGTGGAGGGTGACGGAAGCGCGAAGTCGTCGCTGCACCTTGACAAATGCCGGATTCAGTATGATGAGCCTGATACGGTGCTGACCGATGCCGACGCAGTTTGGCGACGCAGCGATTGCACGGACTTCAACTGCGTACCGCTCGCCGACACTGGCAACTGGCCCAACGTGCTGACGCAGACCTGGAACAGCAGCGGGACGACGTTTACCGCGAGGAAGCTGAACGTGACCGACACGGCATCGGCCAGCGGGTCTCTGCTGATGGATTTGCAGGTGGGTGGGACGAGCAAGGTGAAGGCGGGGCAGCAACTGGTGCTGGACTGCACCACCCCGAGCAGTCCGGGATCCCTTGTCGATGCGGTGGTCGAGCTGGACCTGGAGGTAACGGGGGTGTGAGGATGGGAAGAATCTCTCTCGGGGAAGCGGCCGATTCGCCTAAGCGATGAGCCGTCGCTCAAACGGATGGGATTGGCACGGTACTTGCTCCATCACTGGAGCCATGCGGATTGACCCCAGTATCAGGCTGCCGATGCCGACCGACCAGCAGATTTTGCGCTATGACGCGATTCAGAAGCAGGCGCAGAAGTTTGTCGCGCAGGCATTTTACATGCCTATGTTCAAGGCAATGCGCTCAAGCCCCTTCAAAAGCGAACTTTTCTCCGGCGGGCAGGGTGGGCAGGCGTTTCAGGCCATGTTTGACGGCGTGCTCGCCGAACGAATGGGTGGTGCCGCCAGTTCGCCGCTGGTGAGTGCGATGGTCCGCCGGCTCGATCCTGAGACCGACCAACTTATGAAAAAGCTGCAAGCCCGGGGCTACACGATTCGCCCGGAGCAGGTTGCGCCTGCGTACGCCCGTCAGCGTGAAGGCAAACCGCGCGCAACGACCCGCGCGCCAGCACCCATTAACCTGCGAGGGTAGCGATGTCTCGTCAAGCGCAAGATCTGGAAGTGCTGCTCGATCAGATGGTTGTCGAGCACCGCAAGCTTCTTCAATACGTTGATCTGCATCATGCGGCCATGAAAGAGATGAACCTCGGCGCAATGGAGCAGGCGCGCGCGCAGCAGGAGGCATGCCGGCTTCGCATCAAGGGCATTGACAGCCGCCGGAAGAACATTGCCCAGCAACTGATGAAGCTGCATAAGTTTACTGCCGAGCCGACGCTGTCGCAGATTGCAGTGCTCTATCCGCCGTCGGCGCAGGGCCTGCTATCCAAACGCGACAGCCTGCGACGCATCGCCGGTGAATTGGCGCTTCGGACCAATGTCAGCAGCAAGCTCGCCGGCGCAGTGCTCGGCCACCTCAACACCGCCGTTAAGTTCATCGCGTCGGCGGTGCAGAATGCGGGTGTGTATACGAAAACGGGTGTTCACCGGGTCGCGCCACGGATCGGCGCGCTGGAGGCGGTGGGGTAACTCATGTCACTTTCCGGAGCACTCAATGTCGGACGAAGCGCGCTCTCGACCCATCAGGTCGCGATTCAGGTAACGTCCAACAACATTGCCAACGTCAACACACCCGGCTACACCCGCCAGACAGCCAAGCTCGCGGCGCTGCGCGATCAGCGCATCGGTCCGGATTTGTACGTCGGCACAGGCGTGGGGATCGATTCGATCACCCGCGCGATCGACGCATCGCTCAATGGTCGTCTGCGCGCCAGTACCAGCGATGGCGAGGCCGCCGACGTCATCAAGCAATGGCTTGGGCGGGTTGAAGCGACGTTTAATGAGCTTTCGGATGAAGATCTCAGCACTCGGCTGAGCAATTTCTTCAATTCCTGGAGCAATCTCGCCAATAAGCCGCAGGATATTGGCCTGCGCCAGGTGGTGCTGCAGGCGGGCGAATCGGTTGCGACATGGCTTTCTGATGTCAGAGGGCAGTTGTCGGGCCTGAATGCCGATGTCGATGATCGAATCAAGGCAGTCGCCACCACCGCAGACGGGCTGGCACGGCAAATCGCCGACCTCAACACCCAAATCACCCAAACCGAGGGCGGCGGCGGGGGACAGGCCAACGGTCTGCGCGACCAACGCGATGTGTTGCTCGGCAAACTCTCTGAACTCATCAATATCCAGACCAAAGAACAGCCCAGCGGAGCGATCAACGTGTTTGTGAACTCCGAACCGCTCGTCACCAACGGCGAGAGCACCGGCATCGGCGTCCGCGACCAGATTATCGACGGCAAGCAGGTCCGCACGCTCATCTTTCAACGCACCGATAGCGAATTGCCGGCGCGCGAAGGGCAACTCGGCGGTCTTGCCACCGTCAAGACGACCATTCAAGGCGCGCTGGACAAGTTTGATTCGCTGGCGAACAATCTCATCTTCGAGCTGAACAAAGTTCATTCCTCCGGGCAGGGTCTTGAAGGCGTGCACGCGGTGCAGTCTGGGTTTGCGGTGGCGGATACCACCCTCGCCCTGAGCAACCCCGACGCGGGGCTGAAGTTTGATCCCGGCAACGGCAGCTTTGTCGTTCATGTCAAAAACAAGCTCTCCGGCCTGACGACGAGCACGCTGGTTCAGGTCGATCTGGATAACCTCAACGGCGACGATACGACGCTTGATGATCTTGTCGCGTCGATCAACGGCATCGCCAACATCAGCGCCAATAACACCGCCGGGCGGTTGAACATCGCCACGGACAGCGATGCGGTGGAGCTAAGTTTTTCGCAGGATAGCTCCGGCATTCTTGCGGCGCTGGGCGTGAACACGTTTTTTACCGGGAGCGATGCCGGCAACATCGCGGTCAATAAGAACCTCAAATCGCGCCCCTCCCTGCTCGCCGCGGCGAAGAATGGTGAGCCGGGCGACAATCAGACAGCATTGGCCATCGCGCGGCTGGAGACACTGGCCGTCGCCGGGCTGGAGGGAGTGAGCATCAAGGACGCCTACGCCGGGCTTGTAAACGACATCGCCGGCAAGGCATCGACCGCCCAAAGCGACGCCGAGGCCGCCGCGAGCATTCGTGAGACCCTCTCCGCGCAGCGCGAAGCGCTCAGCGGAGTGAGCCTGGATGAGGAAGCCGTGAATCTGATCAAGAGCCAGCGGGCATTTCAGGGCGCGGCGCGCGTGATTTCCACCGTGGACGAACTTTTGCAGACCGTACTCGCGCTCGTGAGGTGATTCGTGCTGCTTGCTGCAAGCTATTTTCTCATCGTCTCGTTCTGGCTCGTGAGCTTTACCGGCGAAGAGACGATCGAACCCGTGATTCAGGAACATCGTGCCAATCGCTAACTAACCCCGCGGTGCAATCATGGCTGCCATTCCTTCCAATCTCTCGCGCGTCAGCAACAACCTCCGCACCAGCATCGCCACGGGTAATCTGACGCGCACACAGGTCGGCCTGCTTAAGGTCCAGAACCAGCTTGCAACCGGCAAACGCCTGAGCAACCCCAGCGACGACCCCGGTGCCGCGGCGGCGATACAGTCGATACGCAAGACCCTCGAACAGCGCGACGGATTCCTCAAAAACCTGCAAGCCGCCGGCAATCATCTTGGGGCGGTCGATTCGACCCTGGCCGACGTGAGCGACCTGCTCAACGAAGCCCAGCAAATCGCCAGCGCCAATGTCGGATCCGACGTAACCCCCGAAGCCCGCACGGCGGCGGCAGCGGTGATCGATCGCATCTACTCGCAACTGCTTTCTCTTGGCAACCGTCAGGTCGAGGGCGTGTATCTCTTCGCCGGCGACCGTTCCACCGCCCCGCCGTTTGAAGAGGCCGGCGGGGGGGTGAAGTTTGTTGCCACGCGCAATGTCCTGGAAAATGATTTCGACGAAAATGCCACGCTGCCGTTTACCGTGAATGGCGACTCGGTCTTTGGCGCATTTTCCACCCGCGTCAAAGGCATTACGCTCGCGGCACCCACCGTCGGCGCCGGCACCCGCCTGGCCGACCTCAAAGGGGCGATCGGCGAAGGCATTCGCAAGGGCCAACTCGCCCTTAGCAACGGTACAACCACGACCACTATCGATCTCACAAAGGCCGACACCCTGGGCGACGTGATCGACCGAATCAACGCCGCAGCGGTGGGGGGCATTACCGCGGCGCTCGGCGGCGACGGCGTGAGCATCGCGCTCACCGGCGGCGGGGGGGATAACATCAGCGTCAACGAAGTCGGCGGGGGGGCGATTGCAGCCGACCTCGGCATTCTACAGCCCACCGGAGGCGGCGCCGGATCGCCTGTCGCTGGTGCCAATCTCGCCGCCCAGATCACGCCCCTGACAACCCTCGCAAGCCTGCGCGGCGGAACGGGCATCGACACCTCCGGCTTTACCATCACCAACGGCCTGGTCACCAAGACCGTCGATCTCTCAGCGGCGGTCACCGTGCAGGATATGCTTAACGCAATCAATGGCGCCGGTGTGAATGTGCTGGCCGAGATCAACGAAACCGGCGACGGCATTAACCTGCTCAACCCGACCCAAGGCATCAGCCTTACCATCGCCGAAAATGGCGGACAGACCGCGGCGCAGCTCGGCCTGCGCAGCTACGCATCGACGTCGCCGCTGAGCCAGCTCAACTTCGGCAAAGGCGTTCGCACAGTGGACGGTGATGATCTGCTCATCACCGATTCCGCCGGCGTGACTTTCGGCGTCGATGTCGATGGCGCAGCAACGATTCAGGATGTGCTCAACCGAATCACCACGCAGGCCATCGCCGCCGGGGCGGGGGTTAGCGCCACCTTTGCTACCACCGGCAACGGCATTGTCCTCACCGATACCGCCGCCGGGGGCGGGGTGCTGGCCGTCGGCGATACGCCTTTCAGCAAAGCCGCCGACGATCTTGGCCTCAACCAGCCTGCCAGCGCCGGCGTGATTACGGGAAGTGATGTCAACGCCGTCCAGAGCCAGGGCCTGTTTGCCAACATGATTGCATTACAGAATGCCTTGAGAACCAGCGACCAAAGCGCCATCACCGCCGCCGCTGAGAAGATTAAAGGGGATTATGATCGCACGGTGCAGGTGCGAGGCGAAGCCGGCGCCCGGCTGCAGGAACTGGAAAGCCGCCGCGACCGCATCGCAGACCAGAACATTGCCACGCGCAAGCTGCTGAGCGAAGTGGAAGATGTCGATTTCACAGAAGCCATCACCCGCTTTCAAACACTGCAAACCGCCCTGCAGGCCTCCCTTCAAACCGCCGGCTCGACGCTCAACCTGTCTCTGCTTGATTTTCTTGCTTAGCCGGGTGGGCGGCAGCATGCGAACAGCGAACCATGCGCGCGCCATCGGGGCATGGCGCGATGGGTGGCTCTCCGACACCCGCCGTTCATCAACCCGCGCGCAGGGTCGGCTGCGGAAGATCTTCTGTTTCAGCAATGTGAAGGAATGAGACCAGCGACTCACGCACGGGAATCTCATCTGGCGAGGGGCGCTGATCCCTGTCGTAAATTGCGACCGTCATGCCGGATTTGGAGATAAACAGCATTTCCGGGTGTAGCACATCATACGTTGTGCCACTGCTGAGAATGATCCGAAACGGCACGAAGGGCCGGCGGCGTAAACGGGCAAAAACAGCGTCGACGGTCATGCGACAAGTTGTAGCACGCCAGGCCATTCAGCGACACAAAAAACGCGTTGCCCCGCCTCCGAATCGGCTACCTCTCGCCTCGGTCCGGGGCTTCGGCTCGCGGTCCTGATAAACAGCAAAACTCCCCCCGCCGCCGGGTCATTCGAATGGTTGGCCGAGCGTGAGGATGTTCCCCTCCGGATCAAAAACGCGAAACTCGCGAAGGCCCCACGGCCGGCTGACCGGGTCGCCCTCGACATTCGCTCCGCGGGCCGTCATTTCAGCGTGCAATGCATCCGCGTCGGCAACATACACATAGCACGACGCGATGCCCTTGTGCTGCGCGGTCTTCGCGATCAACAGAATCCGCGCCCGGTCCCGATCAATCACCGCAAAGCCTTCCATCTGGTAGTTGACCGAAAACCCCAGCACATCCCGATAGTACTCTACACCCGCCGCAACATCGGCAAGCGGAAACTCCGGCATAATCTTCTCAAACTCCTGCCGCACGTCGGACGTTGGCGAACTCACAGACATGGAAGGCCCTTCACTGGATAGATAACGTAATACCGTTCAGTGGCGGGCCACACGCACGCCTTCGAACTACAGAATACCAAACTGGCCCGTCCACTGCAGCGGGGGGTTATCTGCTGCCGCCGAGCCGCGGTGGCTTCGCTAGGACTTGAAGGCCGTCACGTCAGAGGTGTAGCCGATGCCGATGACCCGTTCGCCGTCCGTCAAAACACCGACACCATGTTCATCTTCAAAGCCTGCATGAAAGCTGACTTCGACAACAAGCCCCTTCGCGCCGTCCACTTTTTTGCGCACGGTGACCCTGGAGACGGACAGGTACTTGAGCAAGTCCTTCGCGCTTTCAGGGGGCTCATCGACATCAATTGTGTCTGACAACGCTTCAGCGACCTCATCCAGACCTCCGTGCCACCACATGCCCGACTTTGGCCCCTGGCCATTGAAGTCGGACCAGAGCGCTTTGGCGATCGTTGCAACCAGCGGCTTCTGGTTCTCGAGTACTTTGTTGGCGAGTGCGATGGCTTCCGTGCTTGGAATGTCGTGCTCATCCGCTGCCTCGAAAGCTAATTCATGGATACCTTTCGACCGCTTTGCATTGGAATAGCCGGGATCGAATCTGAACGCCTTGAACTCGGGCATGGGAACACGCGCAACCCAAGCGATGCCGTCGTATTCGAACGTCCCCAACTGCGGGTGCTTCCAAGTCGTACCCATTCCAATCTCCTTCATTCCAGATGTCTTTCGCAGCAGATAACGTAAGGCCGTTGAGCGGCCGCGGCGGCGCACGCGCGACGCTCGACCGCAAGTGAAGTATACGGCCGCCGCGGTCCGCTCCAGCGGCGGGTTATGCCTCCCGTTCCGACTCGGGATAAGTGATGGGCCAGGCGCCACTACGCGCGGCTTCGATCAAGTCGGCCACTCGGATCGGGATGTGGGTCTTGCGCATCCACCACGGGCGGAAGAGCAGCCAGAGTGGGTTACACCCCTCCGGCCCATGATGGTGATACCAACGATAGTTCGTCATCTCGACGCCGAACGTCGTCGCGACCTGTTCGACGAGTTCCACGACGTCGTCGCCATCGAGGTGCAAGTCCTCCACGATCCGCGTGTCGTCCCGGAGTTTGTCCCGCGCAACGCCTGATTGCTCGGCGACGATCTGGATCACCTTCTCGCGCGGGTCGGGTGGGGCCGAGGGAGGCATAACTAGTGAATAAACTGACCCGCGAAGCCAATTAGCGTTCGCCGGGCGCGGTAAGTTTCTCACGCGTAAGTCAGGGCGTC
>DDRH01000059.1:0-15401 GCA_002343075.1 Phycisphaerales bacterium UBA2421
CGACACACACCTATCTCGCCGCGCACCGCCTCCCGCGCGGACGCGATTCGCTGACCGCAACCGTCGCGTCACATCATCGGCGCATCGCTGAGCAGCGCCCAACACCGCCACCCCGCCGCCGACCATCTGGGCAATCGCGCTCTTGTACACCCCGTAATGCGTGCACCCCAGGATCAACACCTGAATGCCGCGTGCCATGAGTGGATGGAGGTATTGCCTCAGGGCGAGCCGCACGAGCGGGTCGGTCGCATCGCGGCCTTCTTCGATCATCGGGACGAGAAGCGGCGCGGGCCGCAGGAGCAAAGTCGCCCGGTTGCGCCGGCGGGCGAGTGCGCGCTCGTATGCCTTGCTACGAAGAGTTGCTTCGGTTGCGACGATTGCGAGCAACGGCGCGTTGGCCGCCCCCGCCGCCTCGACCGCTGCTCGGGCGGTTGGTTCAATTACGCCGGAGATGGAGATATCCGGAAACTCTGCCCGAATCGCGTCAAGGGCAATGGCTGAGAGCGTATTGCAGCCCAGCAACACGTGTTTCGGATTTTCAGACTGGACAAAACGCACGATTTGCCGCGCGAAGCCTATGATTGTTTGAGGCGTGCGCGGGCCGTAGGGCAGCCTCGCGGTATCGGCGAAGCTGATGATCTGTTCGCAGGGCAGCGCGCGGTGGATCGCCCGGACAAGCGTTAACCCACCCAGCCCGCTGTCGATGACGGCAATCGGTCGAGGATCAGACACAGTTTCTTATCGGACGCCATGACTGTTGGCCTTGAAATTCGACCGAAAACGGACGACACTACTGTCCTTAACTGTTGGAGACACCATGAGTTCCGCACTTCAAGGTAAACGCATCCTTCTCGTCGATGATGACGGCGATATTCTCACCAGCCTGCAGGCGGCGTTCGAGCCGACGGGTGCCGTGATCGAGAGCGCATCCAACGGCAACAAGGCAGTCGAGCTCGCCGAGGCCAACGAGCCCGATTTGGTGGTTCTCGACATGATGCTCCCCGGCAGAAGCGGCTTTCTCGTTCTGGAAAAGATCAAGGCCAAAAAGCCCCGGGGCAGCAAGCCTTTTGTGATAATGATCACAGGGAACCAAGGTGGGCGACACAAGATGTTTGCCGAGACGCTTGGCGTAAACGAGTACTTCAATAAGCCCGTTAAGTTGGACAAGCTGATCTCGACAGCCGAGCGCCTGCTTGCCCCCCCGCCTGCCGGGTAAGTACACGGCCGGGGGTCCATGCCGATGCGCCCTAAGCGCTCGCAAGAGCATCCGCGGAACAGGAAGCTCGCGAACAACGATGAAACACCCACCCGCGGCGCAGTTGCCCGCGCAGTCTTAGCCAGCGGGCCTCAAGCCGGCTTGCCCTTCTTCGGCGGATTGATGTGTTCCTTGGTCGTAATCCGAGGCCGCTTGCCATACCGCGTGCCTTCGCCGGTATCCTGCGCCTTGTAACCGCTCAGCGGGGTTTGCTGGCGCATCGGTCCTGCATCGGGTTCGGTTGGCTCGTCGTTCGGCGACCACCAATGCTCTTTCACGCCCTCCACAACCATCTTCACCGCTTCTTCGGGAGAATCGACGATGCGGAAAATGTCTACGTCCTCGCGATCGACAAAATTGGGGATGAGCGTCTTTTTCATCCACTCCACCAAACCAGTCCAGAACTCGCTGCCGTAGAGGATGACCGGAAAGGCATCAACTTTCGTAGTCTGGATGAGAGTCATGGTCTCAAAAAACTCATCGAGGGTTCCGAACCCGCCGGGGAAACAAATGAAGGCGTCGGCATACTTCACAAACATGACTTTGCGCGCGTAAAAATAGTGAAAATCGAGGCTGGTTGTCTGATATCGGTTGCCTTCCTGTTCTTTAGGCAAGGTAATGTTCAGCCCGATACTCTGCCCGCCGGCCTCGAATGCGCCTTTGTTCCCGGCTTCCATGATGCCCGGCCCCCCGCCGGTGATGGTGGCAAAGCCTTCCTTCACAAGCAGGCGCGCCGTCTCCTCGGCAGCCTGGTAATATTTGTCGTCTGGCGCGGTTCTGGCCGAACCAAAAATCGACACCGCAGGACCAACCTCGGCCATTACCTCAAAGCCTTCGACAAACTCGGACATAATCCGAAAAATTCGCCACGAATCCTTGCCGTCAATCTCTTGTTTCTCGAGCATCGTCTCCTTTTACAAAGCCGAGAGATGATACTGGAGACGAGGCTGCTCAGGAATGGCTCGGCACTGATCTTGCGCCGAAAAATCAAGCGGAAACGCGATAAACTTGAAATGCACCCCGTGGACCAAAGTTCGCTGGTTCCTGATCGAACATGAGCGAAGCCTCACGCCATTGCTTGGGGATGTCTGCTATCAACGATTGTCAGCTCAGCCGCCTTGGCATTGGCTTGCACCTGCGCCACACTCTTGCAACCCGGAATGACCGCAGACACTGCTGGGTGTTGCAGGCACCATGCCAGGGCGAATGTGGCTAACTCGGTGCCGTGGGGCGATTCGGCTCGAGCGCGCTCGATCGCGCGATGCGTTTCGTCGCCGTGTGCCATCGCGCGTTTCCTCGATCGCACATCGCCGCCGGGAAAGACGTGCCCTGGCTCATATTTTCCGCTAAGCATGCCGCTGGCTAACGGCACGCGTGCCAAAACGCCCAGATCCTGTTCAACACAGAGGGGGAACGTCGTGCCTTCAGGCTCACGGCTCAGGTAGTTATAAACGATCTGAATGACTGAAATCTGCCGCTCGCGGCTCGCACCGATCTGTCTGACGTTCTGGTTATTCCCAATCGAGTTGCCGAGATACCGAATCTTGCCCTCGCTGCGCAGCCGCAGGAGCGATTCCATCACATCGTCTTGAAAAAACTGGCTGTCGCCCCAGCTATGATACTGCTGGATGTCGAGGTAGTCGGTCTGCAATGCCCGAAGCGATGCCTCGGTTTGTTCCACCACGTCCGCGGGTGTGCGTGGTTCGGTACGATTCATGTAGCCGTGAAACTTGTGCCCGAACTTGCTCGCAATGATCCATCGATCGCGCTGGCCGGATATCGCGGTTCCGGTGAGGCGTTCTGATTCGTGATCGCCGTAGCATTCTGCGGTATCGATGAGGTTGATCCCTGCTTCGCCCGCCGCTGCAAACATCTCCTTGACTTCATCGGTAGTAAAACTCTTCCCCCACTCGCCTCCGAACTGCCATGTTCCAACGCCAATCACTGAGACGGGCAGGTCGGTGCTGCCAAGTCGACGGTATCGCATGTGCGAATTCTAGGCCGAGTGGTTAAAAATGTCGGAAATAGCAAGCGGCTTCAGCCGAACCCTTCGGTAGGGAAGCTTGGATCGCAACAGGTCATTTTGAAAGGCAGGGTTTGTGAGGCGCATAGTTACGATCATCGGAACGTTGGGCATGCTCGTTCTGCCCACGGGGTGCTTTTCTGGGATCTCCGAAGTAGCAGGCTCGGGTATCAGTGCGACCGAGCAGCGGGAGGTCGGCGCATTCAAAAGCGTTTCGTCTTCAGGGTCGATGGACCTCAGCATCACCATTGGCACGGAGCAGTCCGTCCGCGTGACTGCCGACGACAACCTCCTGCCGCTCATTGAAACCAAGCTTGTCGGCAGCCAGTTGCGGATTCGCCCAGTCGAGCCGATCTCGGCAAGGACTGACTTGCGCGTCGATATCGTCATACCTGTGCTGGAGGGCGTGGCGTTGTCAGGCTCGGGATCGGCAACGCTCGCCGGCCTCACCGAGCCATCGCTCGATTTGTCGATCGCGGGGAGTGGCGATGTGTCAGCGAGCGGGACAGCAGACAATCTTTCGGCGAGCATTGCTGGGTCGGGTTCGCTGCGGCTGTTCAACCTCGCCACCAAGGCGGCTGAGATCAAAATTGCCGGTAGCGGCGATGCGGAGATCAACGCAGCCGAGAGCCTGAGTGCCGCCATCGCCGGAAGCGGGAGCGTACGCTATGCCGGCGCACCACAATTGCAGCAGAAGGTGTCCGGCAGCGGGACGATTCGCCAGAAAGATTAACCCCGATCACTGCATCGCGGGTGATCATCGCCCCCATCTCATGGCCAACGCGCCTCCGCAAGGCTCGTTACGCAGGGAGTGCACCGGGCCTACTTCTTCTTCCGGGCATCGTCCCGGAAGACCTCTTCGATTGTCGTGGTGATCGTCGGCATCGAACCGGCGGACACCTTCGGCTCCTGAAGGCTCCCACGGACGTGAATCTGCAACAACTCGTGTCGCGCGCCCCGCAGAAGGTCGCCGACGATCGGAACGTTGGGCCACAGGGTCGAATCGGTGACGAAAGTCATCTCCACGTTTTTTCGATCGAAATCGAGCAATCCAGTGCCCGTCATTCTCATCTGCTCTGCGGCAAGCTCGATCGACTCGAACATCACCTTGTTGCCTTCAACCCCATAGCTGACCGAGCCGCGCTCAAACGGCTTTGTAACCGGCAGCGATAGGTTGGTGATCTGCATCAACCCAAGCAGTAGCGGAATCTTGTAAAGCTCTTTCCCCTCGACCACCACATCGCCTCGACCGCGCCGGCTTAATGGATCATCCCACGCGCCTTCGATCGAGAGGCTGGCGGTAAGCCGTCCCTGTAGTTGCGGGGCGGCATCGGCCACCAGTTGTGTAACGTCGGCATCGCGCAATACCAGCGACATGCCATATCGCGAGGGACCGTCTTCGGGTGACGCCCAATCCACGCGCCCGGCGATCTCCCCGCCGCTTGTGCTGCAGCGGAGGTCGGTGAAGCTGATGATCGGCGAATCGGGGTGTTTGGCAAAAATCGAGGTGAACTGCCGCATTTCACGTCCGCCGAGCAGGAAAGAATCGGCGTTCACCCGACCCTCCAGCGCCCCCATTCGCCCGCCGCGACTTTCACCGGCCATGTCGAACCAACCCGCCAACTGGGTCACCGGCACCCCTGCCATGAGTGATCCGTCCGCGGTCTCTAATCTCAGATCAAACTCGAGATCGCCGGCCGCCACCGACTCCTTCCCCTCTGCGGTCTGCGATGTGGCATTTTCAGCCTGAGATGGCTCCTTTGGCGCGATATACCGGAGTTTTCTGAATAGCACATCATACACGCCCGCCATCTCGGCCGATTTGACCAGTTCGCCAACAGTCGCGGGCATTGCCGCGACCAACTCGGGGTCAATGCTCACCCGATCAGCGCTGAGTTTTAAATCCCAAACCCCGCTGGCCAGGTCGCCCGCCCCGGCGAGACTGATGCGCGACTCGCCACGACGTGCGATCAGGTCGCTGAGTACAACCGCTTCTGGGGTGATACTCACGTCTCCCGTCACCTCGGAGAACTTCGCAGGAAACACATTCGGCCGAACGGCAAGTTTCCGGGGTTTGAGGGTAATGGCGTAAGTCGGCCGGCTGCCATCAGCCATATTGCCCTTGAATGCCACGCGAGCATCGACGGTGCCCAGAGGCGCGACCATCTCCCAGCCGACCTGTCCGGCACGCGGGAGGATCTGGTACAGGGGCGAATCAAGTTCGAGATTGGTCGCTTCGCCGCTCAGGTCGATCGACGGCTGGTTGTTCGGCCAGGCGACCGTGCCACGCGCCGACATGTCTGCATCATTACGGCGACCAGTGAGGTTACGGAGCGTCATCGATTCCGGCTTCAAATCAATATCACCGTTGATGCGCGTAACGGCAAAGGTGCCATCCTTCGGCCAGAGAGTCGCGTCGTTGAGCGTCACTAAGAACTCAAAGCCCGTTCCCAAGCTCTCTCCCGACCTGCTCGACCTTGTCTCGACAACGCCAGCGAGATCAAACCGACCGCTCAACCCCAGCCGCTGCAACCATGTGCGGTGTGTTTCTGGGAGTGCGTTCAGCAGGTTATCATCGATCGGCGCATTGCGTGCGGTGATAGTTAGCTTCGGTCGAATTGTTGGCTCGCCCGCTCGGCGCGGCACACCATCAATGTCCCCCCACTCCACCTTTCCATCAATCACCAGCCGGGCACCGTCGCGCTCCATGGTGGCCTGCACAATTTCGACATGATCTTTGCGAACCTTCACCTGCCCGCGAATACCGCTCATGAAGTATGGAAAAGCTACGACCGCCCCCTGTCCATCGCGGACATCGATATCCACATCGGTGCTCCAAGGCTGCCGCGGTCCCGGCGGGCGGAGCACACTGCAGACAAAATCACCGGTAAAGGTCGGATATTCCCCCTTTCCTGGAGCATCAAGCGAGCTTAACGCCCGCCGGGTAACGGGTGGGAACGATTGCATCAACATCGGTTCCGTCGCGATTCCCTTCCCGCTGATGCGAATGTCAACGCCCGCATCACCTTTAAGTGGTGCAATGAGTCCATCGATCCTTACCACGCTGTTTTCATTAGGTCCGCCGCGCACGCCGTAACCCTGAAGATTCACCAACTCGAGTGCGTCGACACCTAGTTTTGCATCCGGCCCAAAGATGATTCGTCCGGTCGCCCGATCGATGGGATAGGGAAACTTGTCAAATGTAAAGCCCCCGTCTCGAATGTTGATCGCACCCTGCACATCCACCCTATCGCCCCGGGTGGCGCGGTTTAGTTCGATGCTCAACTCAGCGGCACCGCGGGGGCGAAGGTGGTCATATGTCTCGCGCACCACCGGGGGGAGCGAGTTGATCCACCGAATCTCCTGTGGCAACACGATCTGCTCGCCTTCGAGAGAGGAGATCTTCAAATCAAGCGGCGCGTCGGGTGAATAGCCGGTGACATGTCCGTTGATCTTCACGGCGTTACCTTCGATCCGGCCAATCACGTCGCGCAGCTCGATTCCAGCATTGGTAAATGCGAACACTCCTTGAGCGTCGTGAAGTGTGACAGGCTGAGGTTCGATCAGCCAACTCGCCCGTGCGAGCCAGTTGCCAGAATTGGCACCGGTGGCACTCAGCAGCCCAAACATGCCCGCCAGTTCGGTCCGCCGCCAGATCTCGTCGGCACTCTGAGCCTCGTGCGGCTGCACCACCAGCGTGACGCGGTTGAGGGACACACGCGCCGCAAACGCGCCTTCCTCCCCGAGCGTGTAAGAAAGCTGCGGCACATCCACCCGACCCGCCAGCGCGTGATCCCGCCACCACTGCTGCACCTGTTCCGGAAGCATCGCACGCATGTCGCGATCAAACTCGAAATTGTCCAGCCGGGCTTCAACGCGACGATTGGCGAGATTGTACGAGCCGACTACGCGCGGCCCAAGCAGCTCGCTTTCGCCGCGGCTCTGCACACGGAACTGATATGCCTTGCTGGCATCATCAGGTATCAGTTGCGCCTCGATCGTCATGCTACCAGTGCGGGTAAACTGCCCTGCCTCGGTGCGACCGTATTCCACACGGGCATTTCGGAGGCGAATCTCGGGCAGTTCGGGCAGTTTGCCCGAATTCGACGGTCGGCCTTCGCCCACAGGACGGCTCCGCAATCGCTCGTAGTTCCACTCGCCGGTATCCACATCCTCTGCCAGGAGCACGCTCGGGCCGATCGCCAGAATTGAGGCTGCCTCAATCTTGCCGCGAACAAGTTGCGCGAGATCAACTCGCAGCCGAAAGCTCTGCGCACTGAAAAGCCTCGAATCACCCCGACTTGGCCCGCCGACGAACATCTGCACATTGTCAAGGCGCAGCCCCTCGAAAATGGATAGATTGGCCGAACCCACCTTGACCCTTGCGCCGGTGATACGCGAAAGATATTCCTCTGCCGAGGCTCGCACGCGCGCGGAGTCGGTGACATACCAGTATCCGAAGATGACCGTGCTCAGCACTGCCAGCAGCACCGTCATTCCGTATCGCCGTAGCTTGGAGTGTCGCCGGCGCGCGGGGATGCCCTTCTGCCATAAAATTTCTGGCAAGGTAGGCGAAGTTGAACCCAGTCGAATCATCACACTCAAAAATCGCGCGCGATCAAATCTGATTCACTCCCAGTCCCGGTTACTTCATCCCTTCGAGCCACGAAGATCGACGCCGCCAGAACCACGAGCATCGGCTCGGCAGGAATTCGATAACGAAGGCTACCGACCGACATCGCTTGCATTCCGCTAAAGTATATCGCGGGTAACAGCAAGAAAACCTTTGCCCGCCAGCTAATCCGCCGGTGAAACATTGCCGCGGTTGCCGCAAGAAAAAGCGGAACACTGTAGGCCGAACCGATGAGGACATATCGAAGTCTCCCAAACTCGCTGCTCAGCGGCACTGGGCTCCATGTGCGTGCGAGCTTGCGGCCAGCAAGTCGCATCGACGCAGAGGGGTTCGCCACCGCCCATGCCCGAGCCTTCGTCGCCAGATAGACACTCCGCTGCGTCTCATTCATCTGCAGCAGCTCGGGCATTTGAGCAACAAACGACTGATTGCTCGATCCATCCGCTGTCGGGCTGAATCCATCATAAAATGTGAAACCCGAGTTGGTGGCGGTCCACACCCACTTGTCCAACGTGACCCGGTTTCGCGCTGCCCATGGCAGAAGCGCAAGGACGGTGATCGCCACGGACGCCGCCGCCCCGAGAACCAACCATCTGAGCGACCGATTCGCCACAATAGTCGCTCCCAAGCCCAACAAGACGGGCAACCCTAGCGCGGAAGGACGAACCAGCACCGAGAAGCTCAAGATCACCGCCGCCATAACGTAGCCGGCTGTCGTGAAGCGCACCGGCCGCACCAAGAGCACCATGGCCCAGACCAGCAGCGATGTAAACAGCGTTTCCGTGAGTATCAGGGCACAGAAAAAAACGAGAAATGGGTTGAATCCGACCGCGACGGCACACAGTAGCGAAGCGCGTTCATTGAGCCACCGTCT
Source organism: Phycisphaerales bacterium UBA2421 (assembly GCA_002343075.1). Taxonomy (GTDB): domain Bacteria; phylum Planctomycetota; class Phycisphaerae; order Tepidisphaerales; family Tepidisphaeraceae; genus UBA2421. Next base: position 8,786 of record DDRH01000059.1, read on the forward strand.
CGCCAGCAAAAACGTCGCCAGGGCCGTCGAGACATCGATCGCGCACTGCGCCATCTGCACCCCCCGCACACTGCCCCCGCAAATCGCGATGAATGCGGGGTAGCCCGGTGTGCGGAACGCGTAGAGTCTCTGTTGAAAGCGAAAGTCGAAAAAAGAAAATCCCTGGCCTGCGAGCGCGTGCCGCCCAATCTGCAGGTATTCCCACTGATCGGGCAGTGAGCGTGCCATCGCCTTTTCGTCAACCGGCACCGACCAGCACCACCCCACCCGCACCGCCAGCGCCGTGAGCAACAGCAGAAAAAGCTTTGTGCGCGTATTCACAAGCGACTATCTGCGGTACATCCCGACATTGCCCTGCTTGCTGAATTGCTCAAACTCGCCCGAATCAATGATTCTCGCACGGAGTGCCATGAGCCGGTCCAAGCCTGACGTATCCAAGCCGTTTGCACCGGAGTAGGCAAGGGTAAGTGGCTCGACACCTTTCGCCGCTGCCGCATCGGTGGCGGCGTTGGCTTGGGCATCGCCTGTTGCGGCGCTGGCTACCTTGCTGAGATCAGTGCCTCCGGCCTTTTTGAGCGAGTTCTCGGTGGTCCAGCCCTCTCTTCCGCCGCTTGCCGAGCGTACCCATTTTACGTTGCGCTCAGTCACGCGTTCGAGGACGGGAATCTTCTCGCCCTTCTTCACACTTGCAACAACTTTCGTGGCACTGCTGCGTCCCGCGCGAAGCACGGCATCGCTCCCGGCGGTGATGTCTTCCGCTTGTGCAATGGTCGCAGCCAATCCGATGACGACGCAAAGAATGATCGCTCGCATGACAGTCCTTTCGCGCACTTACCCAATCATCTCAACCGGCTCACCCGCCGCCCTCACTTTGTCGTGGCATGATACACACCATCCCAATCCGACGGTGGAGGCGCTTCCCTGAACTCGCCGATCCGCCGCTGTAGCATCTTGCTTGGGCCATCTTCCGGGAACTCTGTAGCTAACTCAAGTAAAATCGAGTCTGCCGCATCCCAGTTCTGCTGCAGATATGCCTCCAAGGCACGCTCAAAATCCCGCCGCAGTCGGCCCAGCGGACCGGATTCTGCCTCGATTTCCCCCATCAGCTCGTAGACCGCAATCGGCTCGGTTTTTCCCTTTACTTCGAGCAGATCGAGCTTTCGGAACAAAAATCGGTCGCGGGCCTGCGTCACTGTGCTTTCGGCAACGCAGATTTGCGTGTCGTAGAGCTTGTTGGCCGGCTCCAGTCGTGCCGCGAGATTTACAGCATCGCCGATTACTGTGTAGTTCAGCTTCCGCTGCGAACCCGTAAAACCCACGAACATCGAGCCAGAGTTGATTCCGATGCGGGTAATAGTGTCTTGCACCCCGAGCGCCGCCATCTCAGGTGCGATCTCTCGCTCTCGCCTCCGGATAGCCAGCGCCGAAGAACAGGCCCGCTGGGCATGATCGGGCTGGCTCAGCGGCGCGTTCCAAAACGTCATGATCGCATCGCCGATGTACTTATCGAGCGTGCCATCCAACTCAAGAATCTGTTCTGACATCTCGCCGAGGTAATAGTTCAGCGCGGGCTCAATTTTCTCTTTCAACTTCTCGGTAAGCGAGGTGAAGCCGGCGAGGTCGGTAAACATAACGGTCATCTCAAGTTGCCGTCCGCCGACGGCAAGCTGCCGGGGGTTCTCGGCAAGCTCTGCCGCCACGCCGGGCGAAAGGCACGTTTCGAGGGCGCGCAAGAGCAAGCGAGCCTGGCGGTCTTCGAGAAAGTAACTCCACGAGATGCCGAGAATCGCCGCGATGACGATCGCCAGCAACGATGTTGTCGGGGAGAGCCAGATAATTGTGGATCGATCGAAAAGCAGGTAACCGACGATCACAATCGCGATGGCCAGCGTGGCGACGGTCGCTGCTTTCCCCGCCGCCGCCCGAATCGCAATCGTACCGACGGCGGTCAGGGCGGCGCAAGTCAGCGCGACAAGCGCGGTCACCACCGCTGGCACCGGCCAGGCCGCACGCCCGGCGAGCATGTTTGCAATCGCGGTCGCCTGCACCTCCACGCCGGGAATCTTGGGCGCGTTGGGCGCGGCTTTGATATCGTGCAACCCCTCCGCCGTTGTTCCGACGATCACAATCTTGTCCTTAAACCACTCAGGTTTGATTCCAAAATCGACCTCCGGCGGTGAAACCGCAGCGGAAATGACACTCGACGCCGACCATGCAGGAAAGGTAGGCTCGCCGGTAGCACTCCGATGCGGGCCGTAATAATGCAGTAAGAACCCCCGTGAGACGTCCAGCCGCGACGTGATGCCGGCCGACTGAAGCGCCGCCAGTGCCACCGACGGCTTCCCATGCCGCTGAGGAATGAAGTCGCGATAGACCTTTTCGCTGGTAACATCCACCCCGCCAAAGGTGACCGCACGACTCACCGGCGGGCGAAACCGGCCCCACTCCCCCCGCGAAGTGATGGTTCTTGCGAACACAACCGGAATCGACGTTTCATCGAGCCTTGATGCGAAAATTGTGTCGTCATCCAGACCGCGCGCGCTGATTTCACTAAAAAGGATGTCAAACACCACCGCCCGCGCACCGGCACGCTCGACGTGCTCGACTAGCAATGCCCAGTACTCCCTCGGCCAGGGCCAGCCAAACTCGAATCCGTCTTCGATCTGCGAGAGACTTTGCTGATCCACTGCCAGTATCACAACGTCGCCGTTTAGTTGGCTTTCGATGGGCCGGTTTCGATAGTACCAGTCGTAGAAAACATGATCGGCAAGCCCCATCGCGACGCGCGTACCCGGCGCTCGATCGAGCGCGATTGCCAGAACCGCCGAGATCAGCGTAATCGCCACCACGGCGGCGAATCGGTGCGATGAGAGAAGCTTCCGAAAGTTCACGCCGCAGTTTTCTACCCCAAATCCCCGTTTGTTGCGCGTAATCGCGTTGTTGCAGTCGCGGCCAACCGTTGCGACAATTCATGGGTCTATCATTTTGACTACTCAAAATCGGAGAAGAGGCTTATGCGGCTCAAATCGGCATTGCGAATGGTCCTGGCGGTGTCTCTGTTGGCGGTGCTGTCGGTCGGCTGCGCGTCAGACCGCAAGGTCATCGATCAGGCCGACCAGGTACATGGCAGCCTCGAAAAGGCGGTCATCAAAGATGAGGTGCTCGCCAACTATCTGCAGGAAGTCGGCGATCGAATCATTGAGCAGGCGGCCAAAATGTCAGCCGACGGTAAGGGGCCTTCGAAGCACTTTGCGACGGATAACACCTGGATGTTCGGCGAGGAAATGCGATTTCATTTCGTCAATTCCAAGACGCTCAACGCATTCACCACTGGCGGCGAGCATATGTACATTTACACCGAGCTTTTCTTAAACTGCAAGAGTGAAGATGAACTGGCGGCGGTGGTGGCGCACGAGTTTGCGCACATCTATGGCCGGCATGTGCAAAAGGGCATGGATAATCGGCTGAAGGTGCTGGCAATCGCCGCAGGCGGTGCTGTAGCCGGAGCCGCGGTCGGAGGCAAGGACAACTGGGCCGAAGGTGCCGCCATCGGCGGGGGGCTTGGGCTGGCGGGCGGGTCGCTGCTCAACATGGGATTCACCCGACAAGACGAAGCCGAGGCAGACAAGTACGGCTTTCGATTCTATGTGCGCGCCGGCTGGGATCCGGAACGATTCGGCGACTTTTTTCAGAGCATGATCGACAAAGGGTATGACAAAACCCCCGCGATAGTCAGCGACCACCCGACGCTTCGGAGCCGGGTCGAAAAGGCCAGGGAATACGCCGCCGAGTTGCCCCCCGAAGCCGCCGACTGGCGCCGCGAGCCGGTCGCGAGCGCTGCCCGCTTCCGCGACTTGCAAGCCCGAGCGGTACAGGTCGGAAAGAACACGCCGAATGATCGATCGCTGGAGAACAGCCGGGAACTGCTGCAGGCTTTGCCGCGAAGCTGCGTTTCGCCCATTCCTGCGTTTGAAGATCAGGTCGCGGCGCAGCAGGACTTGGTTAAGAAGGCGAGCGAAAAGAAGTAAAGCGCCCGTCCCCGGGCCGCAGCCTCCGTTCGCTTCGTCGCCGTTCGCGCGTCGTGGAGACTTCAAGTAATGTCCGGCGAGTTTGATTTCATTGCATGGCTAAGGTCGCATCAGCGGGTCGATCGAAGACTGATCGTGCCGATCGGGGACGATCTCGCAGCCCTGAAGTGGGACGGCAACAACCTGCTGCTGGCCGGCGCCGATCAGGTACTTGACGGCGTACACTTTGATTCGACTGTCCATTCACCTCGCGCGATCGGCATCAAGGCGATGAACCGCAACCTAAGCGATTGCGCCGCCATGGCGTGCCTGCCGGCTGCCGCGCTGGCGACAGTCGCGCTGCCTAAGGGAACCCCGATCGACTATGCGAAGGAACTCTTCCTCGGATTGCAGGAAGCGGGCGACAAGTTTGGCTGCGCGATCATCGGAGGGGATACGAGCAGTTGGAATGGCATGCTGGCGTTGAGCGTGACAATCCTGGCGCGCACGCAAGGAAGTCCGCTGCGCCGAAATGGCGCTCGGCCGGGCGATCATATACATGTTACCGGCCCTCTCGGCGGGAGCCTGCTTGGCCGCCATATGACATTCGCCCCGCGCGTTATGTTTGCCTGGGAGCATGCCCAGTCGCCGAAAAGCCTGAATGCGCCGGCGGCGAGCCTGATCACATCGATGATCGATCTGAGCGACGGCCTATCGCGCGACCTGCAGCACATCTGCCGAGAAAGCAGCGTAGGCGCGGTGATTTTTGCCGACAAGATTCCCGTTCATGCCGACGCCATAGAGATGAGTCGTGACGGCTTCTCGCCCCTGGAACATGCACTCCATGACGGCGAGGATTACGAGTTGCTGCTAACCATGGACGGGATGCCAACCGAGCAAGCCGCGCGGCCGACGCACAGCGGCGAACCATCGCTAAACTGGATCGGCACGATCACCGATGAGCCGGGCATTTTTCTGCAATCCGCTGACGGCCGGAGAGAACCTCTTGAACCGAGAGCGTGGGAGCACCAGTTCTGAGCGCACGCCCGTCCCCTTCAGAGGTGATGGCGATTAAGCTGTTATCGTGGTCTACCACTCGTGCAATCTCTCCGACACCGAAGGCATCGCTGGGCAGGTCGCCAAGAGGCTGCGTCCGGGCGACTGCATCGCACTCGATGGCGAGCTCGGCGCAGGGAAGACCCAGTTCGTCCGGGGGCTGGTTCGCGCGCTGGGGGGCGATGCCCGGTCAGTCAGTTCGCCGACCTATGTGCTTTTGCATATTTATGCATGCGCCGATGTGCAAATGTTCCACCTCGATGCCTATCGGGTAGCGGGCGCAGACGATCTAGAGGCGATCGGATTCACCGAACTGCTCGCGCAAGGCGGCATCACCGTTGTAGAGTGGGCGGCGCGTGTGCGTGATATCTTGCCCGAGCAGACGATTCATATCCGCATCACCGCGATTGACGAATCTTCGCGACGCATCGAAGTTGTTGAATAAGCGCGCCTCAGTAGCCGGATGAATCTGGGGCGCCTACACTCCGGTCGAGACAAGTCGGTTAGCGGCTAAGAACAGGGTCTGCTTCTATGCAACAACTTCGATCCCGCGCGGTCTGCGCTACTTCTGAAGCGATATTGAGTTTTCTCACCGAGCGGCAGTTTGTCCGCCCGCATCGTCGGCTGGGCGACGTGATGATCGACCTGCACCAGGCCACCGGTGCCTGCGAGCTGGCCGTCAATCGCGCGATGGAGTGGCTGAAGCTCGACGCTGCCGCCCCCGTGGGGCGACTTCGGCGGACGGAACTGACGCAGCTATCGCGCAGCATTCACCGATTCTGGCGTGCCGCGGTGCATCACACCGACGCGTGATAAGCCTGCAGCGGCTTGACGTCCCATCCACCCTTTTGCATCGCACCGATCGCCCGCGCCGCCGCCTCGGCAGCGGTGAGGGTGGTGAAGATCGGGACGCGATTTGCCACGCAGAGCGCTCGAATCTTTCCCTCGTCGGTTGCGGGGCCTTTTCTTGTCGGCGTGTTGATGACAAGCTGCACGTTGCCGTTCTTGATCAAGTCGCTGATGTTGGGCCGACCTTCCGCCAGCTTGCTCACACGTTCAGCTTTGATGCCGTGCTTCGCCAGCCACTGCCGAGTGCCTTCCGTGCAGATGATCTGGAAGCCGAGCCGCGCAAACTCCTGCGCGATCGGACGCACCAACTCCTTGTCGTCATTCCTTACAGAGATGTAAACCGCGCCCTTGAGCGGCAGATCGGTCCCCGCGGCCAGCTGCGCCTTGGCGAAAGCGAGGTCGAATGTGGCATCGATGCCCATGACTTCACCGGTCGAGCGCATTTCGGGGCCGAGGATGATGTCAACCCCCGGAAACTTGCTGAACGGGAAGACCACTTCCTTTACGCTCACATGTTTCGGGTCGGGCGGGTCTTGCGTGTAGCCGAGTTCGGTTAACTTCTTGCCAGCCATTATTTTAGCCGCGATTCTGGCCCACGGGATGCCGGTGGCCTTGCCCACAAAAGGCACCGTGCGACTGGCGCGCGGGTTGACTTCGATGACGTAAATCTCGCCGTCTTTAATCGCAAACTGCACGTTCATCAG
>DDRH01000059.1:15505-18327 GCA_002343075.1 Phycisphaerales bacterium UBA2421
TGCACGTTCATCAGCCCGCAGACGCGCAGCTCCTTGGCCAGCAGTTTCGCCTGCCGTTTCAGCTCCGCGACGATATCCTTGCTGAAGGTGTACGGCGGGAGCACGCAGGCGCTGTCGCCGGAGTGAATACCCGCTTCTTCAATGTGTTCCATCACGCCGATGACAATGGCTGTTGAGGAAGGCACTGAGGCATCAGACAAGGGGGCACGAAGTGAAGAGCCTGAATCTCTTTGCTCCGTGCCTTCTGCACCGTAATCCGCGATCACATCCAGATCACACTCATCTGCATTATCCAGAAACTTATCGACCAGAATCGGCGCGTCGGCGATCGTGGATGCGTCGACTGCGTGCGCCATGTAATGGTTCAGTTGTTCTTCGTCTGAAACAATCTCCATCGCGCGCCCGCCGAGGACGAAGCTGGGGCGAACTAAGACCGGGTAGCCAATTTCCTTGGCAATCGCACGGGCCTGGTCAATGGTGCGAGCGATGCCGTTGGGCGGCTGCTTTAACCCCAGTTTTTGCAACAGGTTACGAAATTGCTCTCGATCGCCGGCGCGATCAAGAGAATCGATGCTGGTTCCGAGCAGTGGCACGCCGGCTTCGTGCAGGCCGCGGGCGAGGTTGAGGGGGGTTTGACCACCGAGTTGGACGATGACGCCTTTGACGAGACCAGAAGCGACAGAGCGACGTAGCGACGGAGCGACGGAGGGTTTGACAGCCGACTCCTTCTTCCCTTCGTCGCTACGTCGCTCCGTCGCTTCGTCGCTATTGAACTGCGAGCCATTCACCCGCTCGCACACATTCAGCACATCCTCGTGTGTCAACGGTTCGAAAAACAGCAGGTCGGACGTGTCATAATCCGTCGAAACCGTTTCCGGGTTCGAGTTGATCATCACAGCCTCGAAGCCGAGTTCCTTCACCGCAAACGCCGCCTGCACGCAGCAGTAGTCGAACTCAATTCCTTGCCCAATCCGATTCGGCCCACCGCCGATGATGACGATTTTGGGTTTGTCGGTAAGGCGGATTTCATCTTCGGAAGAGACGGAGGACCGTAGAGATGAACAGAGCGAGTGCGCACCGGGAGCGCCCTTCACTTCGTCACTTTGTCTCTTTGTCTCTTCGTCGATCAGTGAAGCAAACGGCGTTTCGTATGTCGAGTAATAGTACGGCGTCGACGCTTCAAACTCTGCGGCGCAGGTGTCGACGAGCTTGAAGACCGGCTCAACCCCTGCATGCTGCCGTGCCTTGCGCACCTCGCCTGGCAGCACGCCAAAGAGGTTCGCGAGTTGGACATCGCTATAGCCAAACTCCTTGGCACCGCGCACGACAGCGGCAAACACTTCGGGCCGAGAGTCGCGCAGCGACCAATGATTTGCGGCCTCCTCGGGCGCGCCCTCGAATTCTGTCAGCTCCTTCATTTGCCCCAAAAACCACGGATCGATGTGCGTCAACTCATGAATCTGCTCGATGCTCCACCCCATCTTGAGAGCATATCGCACATAGTAGAGCCGCCCCTGCGACGGCACCGCGAGCTTGCGCCGCAGCGTTTCTTCGGGAATCGGCCAAACCGTAGCATGGGTTTCCAACCCATTCTTTTCTCGGGATTGAAGAACGGGTTGGAAACCCGTGCTACTTTGCGCACTCAGCCACTTGTCATTCTTATCCAACCCAAACCCAAACCGCTTCACTTCCATGCTGCGGATGCCCTTCTGCAGCGCCTCTTTAAAAGTGCGGCCAATCGCCATCGCCTCGCCGACGCTCTTCATTTGCGTTGTCAGCGTTTCATCAGCGTCCGGGAACTTTTCAAAGGTCCAGCGCGGAATTTTGACCACGACATAATCGATCGTGGGTTCAAAACACGCGCTAGTGTGCAGCCGGCCGTCTTGGGTAGATGTGATCGGATTCGGAAGCTCGTCCAGCGTATAACCCACCGCCAGCTTCGCCGCGATTTTTGCAATCGGATACCCCGTCGCCTTCGACGCCAGCGCGGAAGATCGCGACACGCGCGGGTTCATTTCGACGACGACCATGTCGCCGTTGTCCGGGTTGATGGCGAACTGGATGTTGCTCCCGCCGGTCTCCACGCCCACGGCGCGGATGACCGCGAAGCTGGCGTCGCGCATCCGCTGATACTCTTTATCCGTCAACGTCTGAATTGGCGCGACGGTGATGCTGTCGCCTGTATGCACGCCCATCGCGTCGATGTTTTCGATCGAGCAGATGATGATGCAGTTGTCGTTCCGATCGCGAACGACCTCCATCTCAAACTCTTTCCAGCCTATCACGCTTTGTTCGATCAGCACTTCAGTCACCGGCGACGCATCAAGGCCCCGCGTGACAATCTCCTCAAATTCCTCGACATTGTACGCAATTCCCCCGCCCGTCCCGCCGAGGGTGAACGCCGGGCGGATAATCAGCGGCAGGCCGATCTCGTCCAGCACTTTTCGGGCCTCATCCATCGTGTGAACGACCCCACTCCGCGGGACATTCAGGCCGATTCTGAGCATCAGGTCTTTGAAGACCTGTCGATCTTCGCCCTTGTAGATGGCTTCCCGATCCGCCCCGATCATCTGCACGCCGTGTTTCTGCAAGATGCCCTTGTCCCAGCACGCCATGCCGGTGTTCAGCCCGGTTTGCCCGCCCAGGGTCGGCAGCAGCGCATCGACCGGCGTGCCCTGCTGCTTCTCGCGAACGAGGATCTTCTCCACCGTTTCCGGGGTGATCGGTTCGATGTAAGTCGCATCGGCAAACTCCGGATCGGTCATGATCGTGGCGGGGTTGCTGTTCATCAGCACGACCCGATACCCCTCCTCGCGCAGCGC
>DDRH01000059.1:18399-41631 GCA_002343075.1 Phycisphaerales bacterium UBA2421
CATGATCGTGGCGGGGTTGCTGTTCATCAGCACGACCCGATACCCCTCCTCGCGCAGCGCGCGACACGCCTGCACGCCGGAATAGTCAAACTCGCAGCCCTGACCAATGACAATCGGGCCGGAACCAATGATGAGAATCGAATGAATGTCGGTGCGCTTGGGCATCGTGGGTAGTTTTGTCCTGAGTTAATGCGAGTCTGAACCGTGGGTGTAATCTACAGGCAGCGCGAGGAAAGCTAAAACCCTGCCGCAAGATTCAGCCCTCCACCTCAATGACCGCATTATTGACATGAAATAGTATTTACTAACAATGACGTTGGTGCCTCCAGTTGTGCTCCATCATGGCTTGTTCGGATTCGGCAACATTCGCATTGGCCCGTTTCCTTTGCGCTACTTTGCAGGGCGAATCGAGCGCGCCATCACGGAAATGGGCCATCCGCTGATCATCGCGCGATGCCATCCAACGGGCCCGATTGAACTTCGGGCTCGGCAGCTAAAGCAACTGATCATCCGAGACCGGCAATCGCTCCGGCGGGCCAATGAAAGTGTGATCATCCTCGCACACTCGCTCGGCGGGCTTGATGCACGCTACATGGTCACTCACCTCGGCATGGCCGACCGGGTACAGGCGATTGTCACGCTCGCAACTCCCCACCGCGGCAGCAGTTACGCCGATTGGGTCGTGCAGAACCTCGGCGATCGCCTCGGTGGCAAAAGCCTTATCTCCAAGCTTGGCATCGACTTGCGCGCCCTCGCCGATCTCACCACCGGCTCGATGGCAACTTTCAATAGCCAAACGCCCAACGCCCCGGGCGTCGACTATTTCTCCGTTGCGGGCGTGCAGAACGCCTCAAAGTGCGCGCCGTTTCTGCTCCACTCGCACAGTGTGGTTTTCCGCTGCGAGGGAGAGAATGACGGAGTGGTGAGCCTGAACAGCGCGAAGTGGGGCCAGTTTCTTGGTACCTGGCCCACGGATCACCTGCATATCATCAATAAGCGCTTCACGCCCGAGTCGCTGCTCCCCCGGCACGATGTAACGGCGCGTTACACAGCGATCCTGGAAACTGTGCTCGGCAGGCAGGCCTGATTCTAGGTAAAGCTCTTGCAGAGACGTACTTGCGCCAATCCGCTGCCCACTCTTCGCATCGGTGTTCTCGCTCGATGCCGCGTATACAATTCATCCGATGAACAAACTTGCGGTCACCGCTCGCTCGCTCCATGACGACATCCGAATCGCCGCGGGCGCCTCACGCAAGATTGGCTTCGATGGCATGGTTGTACCTTCGCGCTCCGCCTCGCTTGATCTGACAGAGCTTGGCGAAACTGGCACCCGTGACTTCCGCCACATCCTCGCGTCCTACGATCAGATACTTGTTGCGATCGATAGCTCCCTCGGCAAGGCCGGTTTTTCCCTCACCGCCGACGTCGACCGCGCACTGGCGCGAATGGGCAAAGTCCTGCAAGCCGCCGCGGGTCTTGGCTGCACTACGGTCTGCCTCGACCTCGGCCCCCTGCCGCCCGCGCCGGTTTCTGAGCAACCGAAACCCGCCATCACGCCCGAACTCGCGGGGCTGATCATCATCCCAAGACCCGAACCTGGCGCATCAGCCAGCGATGTCAATGTGTCGAAACGTTCAAACTCCGAACCGCGCGATGCGGCGTTTGAATCGCACATCAACAGCGCCATGACGGAACTGGGCCAGATTGCCGATCGCTTTAGCATTGCAATAGCCGCACGTTCGAGCCTTGCCTCGTTTGCCTCCCTCGCATTCTTGCTTGACGGCGTGCAATGTCCGTGGTTTGGAGTAGACCTTGACACCATACACATGCTCGCCGACGAATGGCCCGCCGACGCGGTCTTCTCAACGGTGGGCGCGCAGATTCGCCATGTGAGAGCCCGCGACGCCGCAAAAGGCGCCGGTGGCCGGGTGCTCTCATGCGATATCAGCGCGGGAAGTGTGGATTGGCCCGAGGTGTTCACCAACCTGGACGCTGCTGGCTACAAAGGCTGGGTGACCGCGGACTGCGCTGAACTGCCCAATTCTGCTGTCAGTTCGGCACATGCACTGAGAGTATTGCGACAATGCAGGTGACAGACCACGGGAGTGTGCTCGGCGTGCGCCGCGGGCTTGTTGCGAGTCAGTGATTTGACCCGGTGCCGGCGTCATTCAACATTGTCAACTTGGCTTCCATCACGTCGTAGTGCGTCATATACATGCCCAGCGATTCATATGTCTGCTTCGCGCGAATGTTATCTCGTTCGACATAAAGCCGAAGCACAACCGCTCCCGCCGCTCGTGCTGCGGACTGGACATGCTTGTACATTTCGCGAAACACACCCGTGCGCCGGTAATCTGGGGCAACATAGACACTTTGTAGCCACCACATATCGCCGTTGCGCCAATCGCTCCACTCATGGGTGATCATGCAGCAACCGACCACACGGCCATCGATCTCGGCCGCGAAATAGCGGGCCTTGGTGGCGTCGCTCAACCCAGCTTGCACGCCTGCGAGAATGGTGCCGACGTCAAGTTGAACGCCCTCGGTCTCCATCGCCATGGCTGTGTTGAAGTGGGCAATGGTCTGGGCATCTGAAGAGTTGGCGGGACGAATGTGAATGGTCATCAGGTTGGCCGGGGCTGAGGGTTACTCATCAAAGAGGTTATTGCTGTCATCGTCGTTCGGCGCGGACATGCCCAGGTGCTCATATGCAGCGCGCGTCGCCCGGCGCCCCTGCCGAGTTCTTGTAAGTAGTGCCTGCTGCAGGAGATACGGCTCGACCACATCCTCCAGAGTATCGCGCTCTTCGCCGAGCGTTGCGGCGACGGCTTCGATGCCCACCGGCCCACCGGCGTAAACATCGATAATCGCGCGCAGGAACGCTCGGTCTTGATCATCCAGGCCACGTTTATCGATGCCTTCTAGTTCCAGCGCCCGCTGCGTCATCAAGACATTCACCGTGCCGTCACCCTGCACCGCGGCAAAGTCGCGGACACGGCGAAGCAGCCTGATCGCGACGCGCGGGGTACCACGGCTTCGAGTTGAAAGCTCCTTCAAGGCCGCCGCCTCCACCTGCAAATCAAGCTTGCGTGCATTGGCATGCAGAATCTGCAGCAAGTCCTCCGGGGGGTAGAAATCAACATGGGCCACGATGCCGAATCGCGATCGCATTGGGCTGGTGAGCAACCCGATGCGAGTCGTCGCGCCGATGAGCGTAAACGGCTTCACCTGCACCGTGATTGTGCGCGCATGTACACCCGCTTCCATGGTGAGATCAATCTTGAAATCTTCCATCGCAGAATAGAGCGATTCCTCCACCACGACGGGCAGCCGGTGAATCTCGTCGATGAACAGTACATCGCCATGACTCAGCCGGTTGAGAATGCCAGTCAGATCAGCCCCGCGGGTGATGGCTGGCCCGGCCACGACGTGAACCGCCGCCCCTACTTCATTGGCAATCACATGCGCCAGGGACGTCTTCCCCAACCCCGGTGGACCGTGCAGAAGCACATGCTCCACAGGATCCTTCCGCTTGACTGCGGCCTGCACCGCAATGCTCAGCTTGGTGATCACCTGCTGCTGCCCGACATACTCATCAAACTTCTGCGGGCGCGTCGTCGGCCCGCGCGACGGTTCATCGTCGTGCTGAGCCTCGGCGGAGATGATTCTTTCGCGAGCCATATCTGGGAAAGGATGAAGCGTCAATGATAAAGTATGAATCGCGTGCAACTCATCACTTCTCGCTCGACATTCATCCTGCATGCAATCTTAACATAACCGGCACAAGTTGTTCGGCGCGGGAGAGCTTTGGGTCGGTTTGCTTTGCTCTTTCAAGTAAGTTCTCAGCCTCGACCCGCCGCAGGCCAATCTGCGGGCCACAGACGAGGGCGATGGCTGTCTCATCTTCCGTCGAACGCTTCGCCTGCTTCACTTCGACAACCGGGGCCGAAAGAAACGCCGCCATCTTCCCACTGAGTTTGGCGATGATCGTCTCGGCCATGCGCTTGCCAATTTGCGGCAGCTCAATCAGAAATCGAGTGTTGCAGCTCTCGATTGCATGGGCCACTTCCTCAATCGGTTCGATCAGACACTTCAGCGCCTTCCTCGGCCCGATGCCGTTAACGCTGGTAAACAGTTCAAAGAACTTCTTCTCCGTCGGCCGGCGGAATCCGATCAGTCTTGGTTCGAGATTGCCCCTGTTGGCGTCACCTTCAAGATAGCACAATGTATGAAGCGTCAGCTCCTGATGGAGTTGCCCCCGCAACGGCTCGATCTCGCCGGCGCAGACAAGCAGCTCGTAGCGCATCGCGCCGATATCCACTTCAATCCGGTCGTCGTGCACCGCTGCGAGTCTGCCTGTCAAGGCACTGATCATGCCTGCGAGAGTAACCGGGCGACGATTGAAAATGAACCGCCGCGCCGTGGGGGTTTCCACCTCTGGCCTCTCGTGGCCGACTCAAGTGACGAATCAGGGCTGAGTCTGCCTCATGCGCCCGCAGCAAAGGGCCACCGCCAAAGCATCGGCAACGTCCGGCGGTTCGGGAATTGCCTTCAAACCGAAAATCACCTGCACTGCGCGCTGCACTTGCACCTTGGAGGCATGGCCATGACCTGTCACAGATTGCTTGATCCGGTTGGCTGCCAGGGCAACGATCTCGATCCCCGCCCGCTGCGCACACAGCAAAATGACACCGCGCGCGTGCCCCATCAGAATGGCGGTGCGCGGGTGTGCATAGTGCGCGTAAAGTTCCTCGACCGCGATCACCTCCGGCGCGTGTTCAGCGATGATCTGGGTCAGTTCGCGTTCCAGTTCCACCAGCCGCAATGCGATGGATTGCCGAGCCTCAAGCCTGATTACGCCAGCATCAACCAGGCGCGATTTCGCGGGGGAGAAATCGATCACACCGTAGCCGGTAAGCTGCAGGCCGGGGTCGATCCCGAGAATGCGGATGGATGCTCTCAACACCATCGAATGTCCTGCAAACTACCCAACACGGCAACCCCCGGCGGGCAGGACCGGCGAATCTGCGCCGATTCTTGACGATTCGCGTCCGATAATTCATGCCCCGCCGTCGATTCCGCCGATGTTTCCTTCGGTCGCCGGCGCGGCCAACTTCGCGGATATGGCACAGACAACCAAACTTCTCTCCCTGGAAGACCTGCTCAACCTGCGCCAGAGCGCGCGCGCCGATGGCCGGACGGTCGTCCACTGCCACGGCTGCTTTGACATCGTTCATCCCGGCCACATTCATCACCTGCAATATGCCCGCTCATTGGGCGATATGCTCGTTGTCTCGGTGACGCGCGATACGAATGTAAACAAGGGGGTCGCCAGACCATTGATTCCCGATGACCTTCGCGCAGCCAGCCTCGCCGCACTGGAGTGCGTCGATGCGGTCTATCTCAACCCCGACCCGACCGCGGTCGAACTGCTGGGCGCGCTTCAGCCGGACATTTACGTCAAGGGGCGTGAGTATGAGCACAACCACGATCCCCGCTTCCTCGCCGAGCGCGATGCCGTTACATCGGCCGGCGGGCGGATCGTGTTCTCGTCCGGCGACATCGTTTACTCTTCCACGGCACTGATCAGCCAGATGCAGCGGCAGGACGCGTTCAGCGACGAAAAGCTCCGCCGCTTCTGCGACGAAGGCGGGCTGACGGCGGCCTCGCTGGCCAACACGGTTCATCGGTTTCGCGGGCAGAAGGTCGTTGTCATCGGCGACTATATCCTTGATCGATACCACTTTTGCGATGCGACAGGCGTGGCCGGGGAAGCGCCGATGATGGCGCTCCGATCGCTCGACCGCCGCGATTATGACGGCGGCGCCGGCGTCATTGCCGCCCACCTCGCCGCTGTCGGTGCCGAGCCGATCCTGGTTACGGCGCTGGCAGACGATGACGAATCAAGACAGGCAGAGATTCGACTGCGCGCGGCGGGAATTGAGGTCGTCGCCTCAAGGCATCGGCGAGACTTGGTTACAAAGAGCCGCTTTCTTGCCGACGAAACCAAATTGTTCAAACTCGACGAAGGTGCCGCGCAGCCGACCGACTCCATCGCACAAGCAGCGGTTGCAGACCAGATCCTCGCCGCGGCGCAGGGAGCGGCGGCGGTCATCTTTGCCGACTTTGGCTATGGTCTGATCACCACTGGATTGCTCGACCAGATCATGCCGCGCTTGCGCGCCACCGTCCCGATCATCACGGCAGATGTGTCCGGCAAACAGGCGACGCTCGCCCGCTTTAAGGATGTGGACCTGCTTTGTCCGACTGAACGCGAGATGCGCGAAACGCTGCAAGATTTCTCCAGCGGGCTGGGGGCGGTTGTAGCACACCTGCTGCAGGTGACGCGCGCGAGGCATGCGCTGGTAACCCTGGGTAAGCAGGGGTTGGTAAGCTTCCGCTGGCCGGAGAACACCCCCGCGGCCTCGGGTTATCGGCTTCGGTCGGACTATCTTCCCGCGATGAGCGCGCGCTGCGTCGATCCACTCGGCTGCGGCGATGCCCTGCTGGCGATCGCCAGCCTCGCTCTCGCAACCGGCGCAAGCATCGAAGCGGCGGCGTACCTCGGCTCGGCCGCTGCGGGAATTGAGGTGGAGAAGCTCGGGAATGTCCCGATCACCACCGACGAACTGATGCAAACAATTCACGAACGTCTGGCGCGCCTCGCCGCCGCTTAGGCCGATTGGCGATGCGCGGGCCGGATTACCGATAAAGGTAACGTATGTACGATCTTTCAATTGTCCTGCCCACCTGCAACCGCGGACGTCTGCTGGAGAAATGCCTGGCATCCATCATCGCCAACACCAAATGTTCCTTCGAGATTGTTGTGGTCGATGGGGCGAGCACCGACAGCACACAAGCCACCCTCAATGAAGCGGCACACGACCTCGGCGACCGGCTGAAGATCATCCGCGAAGAGAAGCGGGAAGGATTTGTCCGTGCCACCAACAAGGGCTTTCGCGCCGCGGCCGGCCGCAACCTCACCTGGCTTAATGACGACGCGCGCGTCACCCCCGGCACACTCGACGCCGCGGTCTATCAGATTGATCACGCGCCGGCCGATGTCGCCTTTGTCGCCATGTTTCATGCTTGGCAGTCACAGCGCAATGTCGCCTACGAGCTGACCCATCAGGGGCATGTATATCGCCTCTGCCATGTCCGCGGCACGCTGTATGCCAATTTCCCAGTTGGTCGGCGGGTTACGTTTGAAAAGCTCAACTACTTCGATGAACGCTTCTTCGTCGCTGGTGCCGATCCCGACCTGTCGCTCAAGGCATGGCATGCCGGGATGAAGGTGGTGCCCGCATACGGCACGATGATTGACCATGACGAATTCTCCGATCTCCGCCGGCAGGATGACAACCAGCATTTCCGTGAGGACAACGAGAAACTCTTTGCCAAGTGGAACCTGCCCCCCAAGAACCTGGCGGGAAACGACTTCAATCCCATGACGCCCTGCACCCTGCGAGGCTCGCGGTCCGAACAGCTCATAGCGGCGTGAATTGTGCTTCCAACCGTCTCCATCATCCTCTCAACGCGAAACCGCTGCGCGACCACCCTCGAGACGCTGTCGCGCATCGAGGCGTGCGGGCTGGATGATCATGCGTACGAGCTGATCGTGGTGGACAACGCCAGCCGCGACGGCACACCCGACGCCATCGCCCGCGAGTTTCGCCGCGCCTGCCTGATTCGACTCGATCGCAACGAGGGTTCGGTGGCAAAAAATCACGGTCTTCTCCGCGCCGCTGGGAAATATGTGGCATTTTTTGATGACGATTCGTTCCCCCTGCCCGGCTCGGTCGAACGAATGGTGCGCCACTTTCAGCTCAACCCGCGTCTCGCCGCCGCCGGGTTTACCGTCACATTGCCGAACGGCCGCCGGGAGTGCAGCGCGTACCCGAATGTTTTCATCGGCTGCGGCGTGGGGCTGAGGCGGTCGGCACTGATCGAGGTAGGCCCGCTACCGCACGATTTCTTCATGCAAGCCGAGGAGTATGACCTTTCACTGCGCCTTCTCGACGCGGGCTGGCAGGTACAGACATTTGACGATCTTCATGTGCACCATGCCAAGTCGCCGGCAACGCGATCAAGCGCCCAGAAGATGCGGCTGGACGTGCGGAACAATCTGCTCGTGGTGATGCGCCGGTTTCCCGGCGACTGGCGTGATGCGTATCTGCGCGACTGGATGACGCGTTACTGGGCCATGGCGGCCCAGTCGCACCGCCGGACGGCTGCGGCACTGGGGTTCGCCGGGGGGCTGGCACGCCACACCGTGACGATGATCGATCAACCCGTGAGCGATGCCGCGTTCGAGCAGTTTTCGCGGATCAATCAGACCCAAACGCTCCTGCAAAGCACCGCCCGCCACCGCGGGCTGAGGCGCGTCGTGTTGGTCGATTGGGGAAAGAACCTGCTGGCATACCGGCTTGCCTGCGAAAATGCGGGCGTTCAGGTCGTCGCCATCGCCGATGAATCGCTCGCAGGGCAACGCTACGGCGACTGGCCCGTCATCACCGATGCGCAGGCAATGACCCTAAACGTCGACGGCGCCATCATAGCCAACCTATCCCCCGTCCACGCCGCAACGCGCCTGGCACATTGGCGGCAGGCCGCACCCTTTGCCGTGGTCGATCTGTTTGAGCAGGAACGCGAAGCCGCCGTCGCCGCCGTCGCATAGCGCTTAACGCTCCGGGCCTCACTTCGGCAACACCGGCGGGCGAACGCGCTGTTTGGGTTCTTCAAGCGCTTTCAAAAACTCGGTCAGATCGGCCAGATCCCGCTTGCTTAGGTTCAACTTCTTCAATAAGGCCGACTTCTTTGGAAACAGCGGGTCGTTCGCCTGCGCTTCGTTCTTAGGCTCTGGATCAAACCCGCCGGCGTTGTAAATGTTCAGCACGCCTTCAAGCTCGAACAGGCCGTTGTGCATGTAGGGCGCGGTGGCGGTGACATTGCGCAGCGTCGGGGTCTTAAACCGGCCCACATCCTCAGGCTTCTTGGTCGCGATGTAGCGACCGAGGTCTTCAAACTTCCGCCCGTAATATGTGAGGCCAAGATTATGAAACTGGTTATCCGAAAAATTTGGACCATTATGGCAGTTGATGCAGCGTGCCGTGGTCCGAAACAGGTGCAACCCGCGCACCGCCGAGTCGGAGAGGACATCGGTCTTACCGTCCATGAAAGCGTCAAAGCGGCTGCGCCCACCGACGATTGTGCGCTCGAAGCAGGCAATCGCCTTTCCGATCTCGTCGAACGACACTTCGTCAACGTCGAACACCCGCTTGAACGCCTCCCGATACCCCGCAATCTGGTTGACACGCTCGGCGATCAGGTCAGGTGTGGAGTGCATTTCGATTTCGTTGATCACCGGCTGGCGCGACTGACTCTCCAGCGAACTCGCCCGCCCGTCCCAGAAGAACGATTCGCCGAAGCCGCTGTTCATGATCGTGGGCGTGTTGCGTGTGCCCACTTGCCGATCATGCCCGAAAGCAACGGTGCGCCCGTCGGCCCAGCCGAGGTCGGGATCGTGGCAGGATGCGCAGGCAATCTGCATCGACCCCGACAGCCGGGGGTCAAAAAACAGTTGCTTGCCGAGTTCGGCTTTCTCTTTCGTAAACGGATTCCGCTCCGGATGCGGCGCCTCGCGCGGCAGCCGGCCGATCTCGGCGAATTTCAGGTCGGGATGTTCTTCCAACTCAGGCTTGGGCCATTCCGCGGGCGGCTTGGAGTACGTAATGCGAAGCTCAGCGGCCTGGGCGGCGTATTGTTCGGGGGTGAGGCGAACGCGCACTCCAAGCCCGTCAAGCCGTTCAGAGCGTTGAATGATATCCGGCTGCGCCTGCCGCTGTTCGGCAAAGACGCACACCGATCCGTGCGCGACCACGCCAAGCAGAACGAAACAGCTCATATTTTGAAGCATATAATCTGATACTTGTGCCATCTCAACCGCGTATATTGATCGTTTTCGGGGGAGCGTTCGGATTCGGATTTCCGGAGTCCTGAACGTAAAGGGCCATCCCAACAGCTCCGTCCATGTACAGGACATTAATCGCCCCACGGCGACGATTGCTGTTTCCCTCCTCGACACCAACGGTCACTCTCCGACCGTATCGATGGGGGAACCGCCATTCGATAGCCTGCAACACCGGAATCTGATCGCCCGTACCACGCCTCGCACCACTTCGAAACGGCTCGTTTGCAAAGTTATCGTAGACCCAAAAGACGTTCTGATTCTTGACGTTCTTTCGCTGTGCGCTTGTCCAGCCAGTGGTCGTCGTGGCCCAAATGTAGGTGTTCTTGTACGAGACCATCTTCTCGCCCTGAGCTGGGCAAGTCCAAACCCCGGGGGCAAACTTCATGTAACCTCGCTCATCAAACAGCGCCGGCAATCCGTAGGTCTCGGGTGTACTGGTCGGGTCGGCAGGATTTACCTCGCCGGGGCCCCGACGGAACGGCGCACCACCCACCGCGTAGCTGTCCGGGTAGCGATCCTTATTGTCGTTAGCAAACATGCGCGTCGCATTGCCGATCTGTGCCAGATTGCTCTTACAGGCAACGAGGTTTGCCTGTTCGCGCGCTTTCCCTAACATCGGTAACAGCAACGAGATGAGAATTCCAATGATCCCGATGACGACCAGCAACTCC
Organism: Phycisphaerales bacterium UBA2421; assembly: GCA_002343075.1. Classification (GTDB taxonomy): domain Bacteria; phylum Planctomycetota; class Phycisphaerae; order Tepidisphaerales; family Tepidisphaeraceae; genus UBA2421. Next base: position 29,041 of record DDRH01000059.1, read on the forward strand.
ACCAGAGTGAACGCGCGAGTCGTGTCTGCAAGTTTTTGTTGTTCGGCGATTCCCATCTGGCAATCTCAAGCGAACTGGCGATTTCGCAACCGAAGCATAAAGCACAGCGCCCCGATCAAAGCACCAGCGGTTGGTTCTGGGACGGAGCCTCGGGCTGCACCGGCGGGGGAAGTGGCGCCAAAATTGGCCGCGAGCGTGGTGAAGTCATTGAGGTCGACCAGTTCGTCGCCGGTAAAATCGCCTTGCGTCCAAAGCCTGCCAGGCAAGCCAAAATTAGCAGCCAATGCGGTAAAATCGTCGAGATTGACGGACTTGTCCATGTCGGCATCGCCGTCCGGAAACACGTAAAACTGCTGCAATATCTTAACGTCCTTCCACGACACAACGTTGTTGCCATTCAGGTCAAACCGAAGCTTGGGCTGATCCGCAGCGATGATTCCACTTAGCGGCGTGGCGCTGGACAACGTCAGTGCCGATTTGAACAGCCCGATGTCGGCCTGATCAACTACATCATCACGATTGAAATCGCCGATTCTGAATAAATACGCGCCGGCGACGTGGTTCACGCCGCTCGCTTCAGTGTACATCAGTTGAGGTACGGCAAACGAACCGGCGTTGCCCGTATATGTTGTAGATCGAATCTGCATCCGCAGGGTGTTCGAGTTGACACTCGGGCTTGCCTCTGGGGCAAAATTGGCGCGGCGTTCTTCGTAGCCCAGTACTTTGACGACTCGCCCCTCGGGATCGAGCCTGAAAATGCCCCGCCTAGCGGTGGCGGTGTTGTTGAAGTATAGATTCCCCCCGCCATCTGAGGCCATGCTGAATGACGTCATGTCGCTAGTCGGTTGCTCAAAAAATGAAGCAATCTCCGAAGCCGGGACATGAACTGTTCGAGCAGAGGTTGTGGTGCCGTCGTGGGTGATTTTGTCGATCCCGCCCACGTTACCGGTTGCCCCGCCGCCACGGAAGAAGATCGAATCGACCCCGCCACTGGCGATCACCGCAGGCTCGGTGTTCAAGTCGGTGTTCGTGGCGAGCAAACGAACTGGCGCACCAGTGACGGCACCCAACTTCCAGACACCCCCGAACGGTACTGCCGTATCGATGAAATAGATCGACTGACCGTCGCCTGACCAAGCGGGCTGTCGGCCGATATTGTTCGATGTCTCGGTGACTGCCGCGCCGGTGGCAGCCTGCAAGTCGGCGATTGTCACACGCTGCGTGAACACATCGGTGGCTATGGGGCCGACCGATTGCTGCAGATTGTATGTGTAGACTTTGTTTGATTTTTCGGGAAATCGAACCGCAGTAGCACCCGATCCAGATTGGACAATGGCTCCGGCGTCGGTAATCGCCGCCATCGAATAGGCAGGCAGTGTTCCCCCACCCGGGAGATTGATCGGAAGCGGGTTCAACAACATCGCGCTTGGCGTGGGTGATCCGCCGCCCAAGTTGAGATCATTGTCCCGGTTGAATCGAAGCCACGAGGTGGCAAACACTTGAGTTTGAAACGCGACCGAACTCGCCGTGGGGTTGTCAACCCGCCGCAATTCCTGATCGCCGTTCGAGAAGCCGGCCACAAACATGCGATCATTGACAGGATCGTACCCAAAAGCAGCCAGCGGCGACGGCGACGGCACCCCACCGACGGTGGCCACCTCTGGCAGTACAATCGTAAGGTTATCCACCTGCCCCATCGCCGCACCGTAAAATACGGCGAATGAAGCAAGCCCCATCGCGATTTTCACCCGCTGCATTTTCATGTTGACTCCAATCCAGAAACGAACCGACACCCGACCCGGCACGGCAACGAACACAAACCCAGAGCGCGACCTTCGCGCTTCGATTGCCTCCCCTGCCGGCCTTTGCTGCTCGGAATTTTAGCAACTCGGTTTCAAAACTCACTCAAAAAACCCGTCAGGTTATAGAATTTCTATTTAATTGAGACTAAATCTCAATTAATATCGAGGCTTCTTCGAGTTTGCAAGGCTCCGACTCCTTCGAGCCAGCCTGACCAACCCGCTGGCATAGCGATCGGCGCTTCGATCCTACATTCACCCCCCGCGTTGCGCTGGCGGTACTCGTTTTGCGCAGCGCCGAGCGCTTTTTACTGGAGAAGGCCGACCGATAAGCTCGCGCGCCGCGTCTTTCTTGCCTCGGCATTTTGCAGGCGCTGGTGCGCGCGACACCCGCCGCGGTAGACTCTGACTTGTGCAAATGCCCCTCGCTTTTTCCACAAACGCCTTCAAGAAAAACACCTTGCACCAGGCGATCCAGTTCATCGCCGACATCGGCTATGCCGGCGTGGAACTCATGGCCGATCTACACCACGCCTACCCGCCAAACTTTGATGCCCAGGCCCGCGCCGAAACACGCGCATTGCTCGCCAAACACGGGATGACCGTAACCAACGTCAACGCGTTTACCCATTTTATCGACGGCGACACTTATCACCCTACCTGGCTTGAAAACGACCCATCTCTTGTGCAAAAGCGCATTGATCACACCAACGCATGTCTGAAGATGGCGCGCGATTTTGAGTGCAGAACGGTGAGCATTCAGCCGGGCGGGCCGATGATCGGGTTCGCGAAGAGTTATGAACACGCCGCGGAGGAGTTCGCCGCAGCACTGTCGCAGTGCGTGGCGACCGCTCGAGAAACCGGCGTGACCATCGCTGTCGAGCCAGAGCCGGGCCTGCTGATCCAGACCGCGGACGAGTTTTTGAGGTTTAAGAACGCGTTTTTCAAGCACGATGATTGCGTTCAGATGAATTGCGACATCGGCCACCTGTTTTGCGTCGGCGACGACCCTGCGGAGGTGATTCGCAAGCTGCCACAGCATGTGGCGCATGTCCATTTGGAAGACATCGGTGCCAACCGCGTGCATCAGCACCTCACGCCGGGAAAGGGTGTCATCGATTTCGGCGAAATTTTTGCTGCGTTGCACGACATTGGGTATGCCGGAAACGTGACGGTCGAGCTTTACCCCTACGAAACCACCGCTGCGGGGGTGGCGAAGCTGGCTTGGGAACACTTGAACAGGCGTGAGGGATGAAAGGGGTGAGGCGTGAGGGCGAAACCGCATCAGTATCACCTATCACTACGGCATCCAGCCATCAATTCGCTCTCAAAAGAGGAGCGCACGCGCCTCACCGCCGCTAGTGCTGGCCGCATCGATACATGGCGACACAAGCTCGCCTTTATTGTTTGGATGGCAGTGCACATCGCTGCAGTTTTAGTACCCGCTTACGGGCCCACCAGCGTCAGGATCGTGACAAAAATAGCGTTGATCGCTGCAACTTGGGGATTGTTTTTTTTGTTTGTTATGCGCCCCGCACAAGCCCGCGCAGCACGAGCGATTTTAAAACAAATTGGTGGATACTGCCTTCAATGTGGCTACGATCTTCGCGCCAGTGCGGGCCGATGCCCAGAATGCGGAACTGAAATTCCCGAATCGAAGGCGAGCTAGAGAGTGGACTTTTTTAACTATAGGAATAACGAGCTTTACTGCGAAGACATCCCCGCTGCGAGGATTGCCGCCGAAGTCGGGACGCCGGTTTATGTCTACTCAAAGGCGACGTTTCTGCGGCATTATCATCAGGTAGCCGACGCATTTGCGCCGCTCGGAGCGACGATTTGTTACTCCATCAAATGCTGCGGAAACGTCAACATTTTGAAGATGCTCGCGCGCGAAGGATGCGGGTTTGACGTGACCAGCGCCGGCGAGCTTTTCCGCGCGCTGCGTGCGGGCGGCGATCCGAAGAAGATTATCTTCGCCGGAGTGGGCAAGAACGACGACGAGATCGCCGCGGGAATCAATGCTGGCATCGCTGCGTTTAACTGCGAGAGTGAAGCCGAGATTGAGAACATCGACCGAATCGCCGGCGCGCTCGGCAAGACCGTGGTTGGCGCGCTGCGCGTCAACCCCGATGTCGATCCGAAAACACATGCCAAAACCACTACCGGTAAAAAGGAAAGCAAGTTTGGCGTGGATATCGATCGCGCCGAGCGCGTCTTCGAGCGCTATCGCAGCCTCGCACACTTCCGGCTCGCCGGTGTGCACACCCACATCGGCTCGCCGGTGCTCGAAGTGCAGCCGTACGTGGAAGCGGCACAGAAGGTGATCGACCTAATCGACCGCCTGACCGCCCGCGGGCACAAGATCGAGTGGTTCGACGTCGGCGGTGGGTTTGGCGTCAATTACACTTCACTCACACAAGCCAAGCCAGTGAGCGAGCACGCCAAGCTCCTTGTGCCGCTGCTGAAGAACAAACCGTACAAAATCGCGTTTGAGCCGGGCCGATACATCGCCGGCAACGCGGGGATCATGCTCACGCGGGTGCAGTATCGAAAGACCGGCGGCAGCAAGCACTTTGTGATTGTAGATGCAGGAATGAACGACCTGATCCGGCCGACGCTGTACGAGGCCTATCACCACATCTGGCCCGCGAAGATTCGCGATATCGACACGCCCGGATCGCGGACGAAAGACGCCCCGCCGGCGGATGCGGAGGTGGTGGATATCGTCGGCCCGGTGTGCGAGACCGGCGACTACTTCGCGCTCGACCGCCGCCTGCCGCCGACGCAGCGTGGCGACCTTCTCGCGGTTTTCACCGCCGGGGCATACGGGTTTGCGATGGCAAGCAATTACAACAACCGCCCTCGCCCGCCCGAGGTGCTGGTTGGTGGCTCGACATACACGGTCATTAGAAAGCGGGAAACGCTGGAGGATCTGGTGCGGCCGGAGGAGGCATGATCACAGTTCGACCCATCGATCAAGCCAGACGGGCGTGGGATAACTGGCCAAGATTATCGCTCAAGCGGAAGCTGCAACTTTCGGACGTATGGAAGCACTGCCAGGGCCTCGCCGCCAGCGGCGGCCTTTGAGGCAATCGCGATCGGCGAGACCATCCGAGTGCGAGTTCCGGGCGATTCCGCGCTACGACTCTACTTTGTTCGCCACAGCTTTGAAGAAGTGCACCTCACCCGAATCGCGGTGCTCGCAGGCTAGATTTGGGCAAAAGCTCGGGTCGACAAAATTAGCATTTATGTTAATGGCTAAGCATGGCAGTTCGCACCACCAAAGTTCGCAATGTTCCGAGCCCCGTCTATCCCTACCCGCGCGGGCAGGCAAAACTGCCGCAGAATGAGCTACAAGCGGAAGTTCGCCGGTGGGGTCATACCGAGAAGGGAAAATACACGATCGAGAAGGTCAAGGAGGGCGATCCGGTCGACGGCATCGACATCGACCACGAGGTGACCTCAACGGGCGATGTTTCTGCACGCGACGACGCGGACTATTACTTCGACGAAGGCGCACCCGCACGTTTCGCCGCAGAAAAGCTGAAGTGGCTTGCTGCGCAGCTAGATCTCACTCAGAAAGAAATCGCCAAGCGCGTCGGTGTGTCCGCGGTGGTGATTAATCGGATTTTTAAGAACCCAGATCGTTCAAGCGTGGCAACACTGCGGAAGATCGCCAAAGCAATGGGCGTGAAGCTGACAGAATTGATTCACGATTGAGTTTTCGGCACACTGGCGGCATGTCCGCCCCACCGCCGCCTTATTCGACCGGGCCTTACGACCAACCGCCTTACCCGCCGCAGTATCCGCCTCCACCCGGCGGTGCGCTTCCTTATGCGGGATACGATATCCAGCGCATTACGGACGATTCGCACTTGAATCTGCTCTCGATCTTCCACTATGTCTGCGGCGGCATGCTTGCGCTGTTCGCCTGCGTTCCGATCATCCACATTATTCTGGGCGTTATGATGGTCTCGGGGAAGTTTCAACAGCCTGCCAACGCTCCGAATAGCCAGCAGATGGACGCCGCATTCGGATATTTTTTCATTGTCGGTGGCTCGTTTGCCGTGCTGATTGGCTGGACGGCCGCCATTTGTATAGCGCTCGCTGGCCGGGCGATTCGCTGGCGAAGGTGGCGTTTGTTTACGCTCGTCATGGCGGGGATCAGCTGCATGTTTATGCCATTCGGAACGGTCTTAGGCGTGTTTACGCTGATTGTCTTGCTGCGGCCCAGCGTTGCGGCGCAATATGCAGCGGCGAATCCGATTAAACCGAACTAGCCACGCGAGGTGCACATGCAGCGACAACCCGAGCCTGAAGTTATGGACCTTGAGGCCGAGGTGAAGGCCTATGCGGAAGCGGGATTTGACGAGGTAAACCAGCGATTTGTCGGCCGCCTGCTGGAACTCACCGGCGATCGCGCCAAGTGCGACTGCATCGACCTTGGCTGCGGACCGGGCGACATTGCAATGCGTGTGGCCCGCGCGCGGCCACACTGGCACATCACCGCGGTCGATGCTAGCCGGCCAATGCTGCAGTGCGCTTCCGATGCAGCGGCCAGAAGCGGCCTTTCCAGCCAAATCGTCTGGCAGGAAGCCGACGCCAAGTTGTTGCCATTTGATGCCGGCTCGTTTGATGTGATTTACTCCAATAGCCTGCTGCACCATATCACCGACGCCACCGCTGTGTGGCGGGAAATCAAGCGCATCGCCCAACCCGGGGCAACAATCTTCCTGCGCGACCTTTATCGGCCCGCCGACGAAGCTGCGGCGCGGGCGATCGTTGAATCGCACGCCCGTGGTGAATCGGACTTGCTGCGAGAAGAGTTTTATCGTTCGCTGCTGTCGGCCTACTCGGCTGAGGAGATTGGGGCACAATTGGGCGCGGTACCGCTGGAGGGCCTGCAGGTGGAGATTGTGAACGATCGGCACATTGATGTGTTCGGTCGCGCGGATATATACGCTCGCCGTTCGTAGCACTAAACTCGGGGTATGACCACCGAATCTGCCGGCCCGCGCGAGTTTGTGCTTCTCGAAGCCAACTACAAGCAACTGCTTGACCGCCGCCCGAATGTTGCCGTTCTGCCGTGGGGCGCAACAGAGGCACATGGCTTTCACCTGCCTCACGGCACCGACGTTATTGAAGCAACGCAACTCGCCATCGCCGCAGCAGCGCGAGCGGCTTCGGTGGGCGCTAAGCCAATCGTGCTCCCGACGATTCCATTCGGCAATGACGAGCAGCAATTGGATCAGATCGCCACAATCAGCATCACCACCACCACCGCCGTGGCATTGCTGCGCGATGTGGTACGATCACTGGGAAAGCAGCAGATCGACCGGCTGATTATCATCAACGGCCACGGCGGCAATGAGTTTAAGCCGCTGATTCGCGATTTGCAGGGGGAGTTTGGCGTGCTGATTGTGCTGGTCAATCTGTTCCAGCTACACCCGTATCCATTTGATTCTGCCGTAGCAAACGCCGGCGACCATGCCGATGAAATGGAAACCAGTCTCTGCCTTTATCTCTGCCCGCAGTGGGTGAAGATGGATCAGGCGGGCACCGGGGCGCGCGTCCCCTTTGCGATCGAAGGGCTTTCCGCCGCCGGGGTGTGGACGCCTCGTCCCTGGGGCAAAACACACCCCGATACCGGCAGCGGCGACCCCACTCACGCCACCGCGGCGAAGGGCGAGGCGTTTTTTGAGAAGCTCTGCCTGACTGTCGCTGAGATAATCACAAACCTCAGCCGGGCCAACAAAGGTGAATCGCCCTATCTATGAATGACAAGAGACCCGCGAACGGGCCTCTTGTGCGAAAACTCTGTAACCAGCAGGCCGCGCTTAAACCGCCGCCACCTGCATGCTGAGATCTTGTTTGCGGTCTGCCATCTGTGCCCGAAGCCGTGCCAGAATCGAAGAATGCATCTGGCTCACTCGGCTTTCAGAAAGATCGAGCGTGGCACCGATCTCCTTCATCGTCATTTCTTCAAAGTAGTAAAGCACAATGATAAGCCGTTCGGCCCGGCTGAGGCCCTTTGTCATCAACTCCTTGAGATCCTTGCGATGGATTTCACGCACCGGGTCGGCGCCGCGTTTATCTTCCAGGACGTCAATCTCACGGACATCTTTGTTGCTGTCGGTCTCGAACCACTTCCGCGAGAGGCTCACCAGCCCGACCGCCGAGGCGTCCTTCGACATTTTTTCAAACTCGGGCTTGGAAACATTGAGCCGGGTAGCCAGTTCTTCATCGGTGGGCGAGCGGCCCAATTCTAATTCAAGCTGTTTGGTCGCATTGTCGATCTTATGAGCACGGGATCGGACAAGCCGTGGAACCCAGTCCATCGAGCGGAGTTCATCGAGAATCGCCCCGCGGATGCGCGGCGCAGAAAAAGTCTCAAACTTCACCCCGCGGTCGAGGTCGAAGCCTTCGATGGCGTCCATGAGGCCGAAGATGCCGGAGGACATCAGATCATCCAGTTCAACCTCATCGGGCAGCTTGATGTGAATCCGCTCGGCGTTGTAACGCACCAGGTGGAGGTAATGCTCCATGATGACGTTGCGAAGCAGCTCGCACTTCTGAAACAATGACTGATACTTCGACGCCAGCTCGGCACCCTTGCCCTGCTCGGCCCGTTCCATGTCCACGCGCGTCGATTTATAGTCAATCCAGACTTCTTTGATATCCCGCGTACTTGCTCTCGATGTCAGACTCATCAGGCCTCCCGATCCATGGGCGTTTATGTGCACACTGCAGCGGCGAATGATTGACCAGGGTTCATTCGCATCCACACATCAAACGCGTGTGACATGACAGTCGGTCGTCGTAACAGGCGCAGCGGCATCGCTGAACCGTCACAATCCCGTTATCGGTCACCCGCACTGGAATCCATTCCAGATTTTTCACTTTTTTCTCCCGATCGACTCAAGTTTTCGTCGATCGCGCTCTCAATCATTGTTCCAATGATCAGTCCGATAACCAGGGTGACCACCATTGCCAACAGCGCCCGGCCAACCGTCGTACCAAACGAATTCCCAACCTGTGCACCCGTTAGCAGGCACACAAAAAAAATTACCAGCGAGACTCCCGCGGCGAGGCGTTTGGACATAAATTCAAGAATGAAGGACCATAAACAAGGGATGAAGGGTCATCCATGCCACTGATCCTGGTTCATCCTTCCTCCTTCATACCTCATCCTTTACCGACGAAACCACCTGCTCATTCGATCAAAAAACCCTTCCGGCTGAACCGGGCTTGCCACGCCGCTGGCAAGACGCATCGCCAACTGGCTCACACAAACGCTCGCCGGACATTTCGGATATGCCAGAACAAATGGCGTTCGCTTGCGCACCGAAAGCACCACATGCTCGTCATCCGGCACGCCGCCGGCGTCGAGCAGATTGATATTGAGAAACTGCCTCGCAACTCGCGCAATCCGGTCGTAAACCAGTTCGCCTTCGCGCTCCGACAGGGTCTGATTGACCAGCAGGCTCACCCGCCGGTCGGATTGATCGCGGCTGAGCACTTTAATCACGGCATACGCATCGGTAATCGCGGTGGGTTCAGGCGTGGTAACGACCAGCACATGATCGGCCGCCCGTGTAAACGATAGCACATTCGGGCTGATGCCTGCACCAGTGTCGATCACAAGGTAGTCGGCCTGCTGTTCTATCTGCTGCAGCGAATCTACCAATCGCTGGCGGTCTGATTCGGTGAGATCGGCCATTTTTGCCAGACCCGATGCCCCACCGATCAGCCGAAACCCGCCCGGTGCCTTCACCATAACCTCGTTGATATCGCGCTTGCCGCTGATAACGTGCGCCAGATTGCAGGGCAAATCGATATTGCAGAGAACATCGGCATTAGCCAACCCGAGATCGGCGTCCAGCAGCACGACATCCTTCCCCGCCGACGCCAGCCGGATGGAGAGATTGACCGCGATGTTGCTCTTCCCCACGCCGCCCTTACCGCTGGCGATGGCGATCACGGTCGCCTGCCGCGCCGTGGCACGGGCGAGCGATCGCAGATGCGTGGCCTGGTCCATCAATGCAGTCATATGCCCATCCCAAGAATCAATTGAGCGAGCCTGCGCCCGCGGCCAACTTCGATATCGTCGGGCACATCCTGCCCGGTGGTGACGTACGAGATCGACTTGTTCAAATTCCGTACCACGTTCAGAATTACGCCCATCTGCGCCGCTTCATCCAGCTTGGTAAAGATGATCTTGTCAAACTTCACCTCGCCGAATCGCTCCACCGCAAGCTCGACACACCCCTGGTTGGATGTGCTCGAAACCACCAGATGCGTCTCATCCACGCCCGCAGCGGCGAGGAAAGTTTTGAGTTCGCTCAGCTTCATCGTGTCGTTCGGGCTTCGCCCGGCGGTGTCAATGAGAACAAACTCACAATCAGCCATCGCGGCGACGGCTTCGCGAATGTCGTCCGGGGTGGCGACGACTTTCAAAGCCGAGCCGAGAATGTCTGCGTACTTTTTCAACTGATCGATCGCTGCGATGCGATAGGTATCGATCGTAATCAGGCCAACCTTGCGCCTTTCGCGCAATTTCAGGTTGGCGGCTAACTTTGCGATCGTCGTTGTCTTGCCGACGCCTGTCGGACCGATCAGTGCGACAATATGCGGCCCGATCGCCTTCGTCCGCACGATCGGACCGCTCACCGGTATCAGTTTTTCGAGCTGCTCCGCAATTTTCTCGCGCACAAACTCGGTCTGAGCCATGTGTTCCGGGCGAACCGTTTCGCGAATCTTTCGCAGCACCTCGCGGGCCAGTTCGTCGGCCACCTGGTGCTGAATGAGCTTCCGATAGTGCTCGAACAGATCTTCCGGCAAATCGGGTGATGATCCTGAGCGAACATCAATGCTCAACTGCTTCAGCAGCACCTTGACCGTCTCAATTTCGTTGCGCAGCGCCAGCGTGGTGATGTTGCTCACGGCGGCGGTTTTGAGCAGTTCTGCACCGGGGGCCGGCTTCTTGCCCGGCGGCGTAGCCAAGGCGACGGCGGAATAGGCCGCTGCGGCCGGCTTCTTTGCAACCGCCGGACGACGCACCGGCACATCGGCACCGCTCCCGGCGGTGATCTCAACGATCTCGATCCGTCGAAGTCCCAGCCACCTCCTCTGGGCGACCGTGCGCGTGTGCAGAATCACCGCGTCGCCGCCTAGTTCGCTCTTAACAAGCGTAAGGCAGTCAGACATGGTTGCCGCTCTAAACGTCTTCAAACCCATACTTACTTCGACCGACGGTTTCGTCACCGCCGGTCGCTCCCGTTATCTACCCGTTTAACCCTGCCATCCCCACTGCTTCGACGGCGACATCGCTCGTCACTTCGTTGTAAGCCAGAACCGCCGCCTGGGGCAGGGCCGGTTCGATCATCCGCCGCACGACAGAACGTATCTGCGGGCTGCAGAGCACCACCGCATTGCGGCCTGCCTGCAAAAGTTCGCCCACTTTCTCGGCGATGCTCTTCACAATCTGCTGCTGAGTCGCCGGCGGAAGAGATACCGCCCCGCCGCGCTCCCGATCGACGTGTCCGTTTACAAACTCTTCCAGCGTCGGATCGAGGGTAACACACCAGATCTTGTCTGAATCATCGACATACTGTTTGCAAATGGTGCGCGCCATGGCATTTCTGGCATATTCGGTCAGCACATCAAGGTCTTTGGTCCGCGTCGCACAATCGCCAATGGCTTCGAGAATGGTCTCCAGGTCACGGATCGGCACGCGCTCTCGCAGCAGGTTTTGGAGCACCCGCTGCAATTCCCCGGGCTTCACGAGTGTCGGAATCACTTCTTCAACCAGCGCCGGGCACCGCTGCTTAAGATTCTCGATGAGGTTTTTCACCTCTTGCCGCGTGAGCAATTCGTAGGCGTGGCTCTTCACCAGTTCGGTGAGGTGGGTCGCCAGCACCGCCGACGCTTCAACGACGGTGTAGTTCATCATCTCCGCCGCCGCCCGCTGTGGGTCGGTAATCCAGTATGCAGGCAGGCCGAACGCAGGCTCTTTTGTGAGGGTCGCATGCGCAATTTCTCCGCTGGCCGCGCCGGAATCCATGGCGAGGAACTGATCGGGAAACGTCTCGCCTTTGCCGACCGTATTGCCCCTGATCTTGACCAGATAATCGTTCGCCCCAAGCTGAATATTGTCGCGAATTCGAATCGGCGGCACGACGATGCCCAGTTCCATCGCTACCTGCCTGCGAATGAGGCTGATTCGGTCGAGCAAATCGCCGCCCTTGGTGGTATCGACAAGCTTCACAAGTCCATAGCCCACCTCGAGTTCCATCGTGTCCACGTCCAGCAGCTTCTCGACCTTTTCAGGCTCTTTCTTCGCCTCGGCCTCTTTCAGGCGCGCGGTGGTGGCCTCGACGGCGGCGCGCTTCTGGTTGCGCGTGAGAATGAAAGCAACCCCCCCGCAACTGGCCGCGAGAATCAGCAGCGGCACCGCGGGAAGGCCCGTCACCGACATCAACCCAAGAAAGATCGCCGCGACCATCAACGGCTTGGGGTTGGCAAGCAGCTGACCGAACATTTCCTCGCCCAGGTCGGTCTTGCTGCTCGACCGCGTGACGATGAGACCGGCGCCGAGCGACACGATGAACGCCGGAATCTGGCTCACCAGCCCATCACCAATGGTGAGGATCGTGTACATCTTCATCGTGTCGAGAATGGGCCACTTGTGCTCGACCATTCCGACATAAAACCCGCCGAGAATATTCACCACCGTCACAATCACCGCAGCGATTGCATCGCCGCGCACAAACTTGCTGGCACCGTCCATCGC
>DDRH01000031.1:0-228 GCA_002343075.1 Phycisphaerales bacterium UBA2421
TGCGCGCACATCACGCTGTGCAGTCGAGCTGTGCCGGCTGGGAGAAGAACAAGAAAAAAAAAAAAAAAAGAAAAACAGGGCGGAGGGCCGGGGGGCCACTCAACGCCCCCCCCTCCGCTGTTCTGCGCGGAACATTCATGCTGGTTAAAGACCATTTCAGCAAATGTTCCGCGCGGAACATCGCCACCGAATCGACTCAATTTTGACAATTGTTCCGCGCGGAACAAT
>DDRH01000031.1:330-54868 GCA_002343075.1 Phycisphaerales bacterium UBA2421
GTTCCGCGCGGAACAATTTGCAAAAATAGCATTTAACTTCATTATTTACAGATACTTATGACGCGCAAAGAAGCAACATCGACCCTAACAAAAGTTAGGTATGAAAGACTCAAATCGAGCGTTCTGGAACGCGACCATTTTGCGTGCCTGTCGCACTTGGGAACTCTCGCTTCAGGCTCTACAATCCCCGGCTTGCTTATGACTGAAACCAATGTTCCACCATCGTCCGATATTGTTGATCTCGCCATCATCGGGGCCGGGCCGGTCGGCCTGTTCGCCGCGTTTTATGCCGGGCTTCGGCAGATGAGCGTGAAGATCATCGACTCGCTTGAAAGCCTCGGCGGGCAGTTGGTCACGCTTTACCCGGAAAAATACATCTACGATGTCGCCGGGTTTCCAAAGGTGCTTGCCAAAGATCTGGCCGCGTCGCTGGTGGAGCAGGGGATGCAGTACGGCGCGATTGCCTGCCTCGGAGAGCAGACGCAGACCGTCGAAGTCGACCCCGCCGGCGGATTTGCCATCACGACTTCGCACACGACGCATCACGCGCGCTCGGTCGTTATCTGTGCCGGCATGGGCAGTTTCAGCCCGAAGAAACTCCCCATACCCAACGAGCCGCAACTCATCGGCAGGGGGCTTTATTACTTTGTAAAGTCGATGGAAGAGTTTCGGGGCAAGCGCGTCCTTGTCGTCGGCGGGGGGGATAGCGCTGTCGACTGGGCCAACATGCTCCACCCCATCGCCGCCAGCGTGACGCTCATCCACCGGCGCGACGGGTTTCGTGCTCACGAAGATTCGGTCGAGAAGATGCGAGCCTGTAACGCCGTCAACATTCGTGTCTTTTACGAGCTTCGCGCCATTGAGGCCGGCACCGATGGGCGGATCGCCCGCGCCACGATCTACGACAATCGCACCAACGCCGACGAGTCGATCGAGGTCGATGCGGTGCTGGTCAATATTGGCTTTGCCAACAGCCTCGGGCCGATCAAGAACTGGGGGCTGACGCTGGAGAAGAACGCCATCGTGGTTGACTCAACGATGAAGACCAGCCGTCCGGGGATCTTCGCCGCTGGCGATGTGTGTACCTATCTTGGCAAGCTGAAGTTGATCGCCACCGGCTTCGGCGAGGCGGCGATCGCTGTCAACTTTGCCAAGACGATGATCGACCCGAAAGCCAAGCTTTTCCCCGGCCACAGCAGCGATATGGAACTGCCCGCGCAAGTGTCACACTAAACTTTTTTTCAGGAGACTCAGGCCATGAGGCAACGTGTCGTGTTCAGCGATGAAGAGATGATCGTTGCGATCAATCAGGCGTTTGCGTCGGGTGCAGACAAGGACACTTTTGCCGACAAGCTGCAACCGCCGAACCTGCTGGCGTTTTTCAACAACCTTCCCCGGCCCGAGCGCGACCGGCTCTACACCGCAGCGGCGCCGAAGGCGGGCAACGGAGAATGATGCGCCTGCTGACCATCCAGATCGGCCAGCCGCGCACCATTGTCGATGAGCATGGCAAGTCAGAGGAAGACAGGGTTTGGTTCAGCGGGTTCTATAAATCGCCGGTGACGCGCCCGGTGCGTGTCGGCGCGACAGGGCTTGCCGGCGACGGTCAGGCCGATTCAAAGCACCACGGCGGGGCGGATAAGGCCGTGCTCGCCTATTCGTTCGATCATTATCCTCATTGGCGCGCGTCGCTCGGCATTGATTCGTTTGACCCGGGCGCGTTCGGGGAAAATCTCACCGTAGCAGGCACCAATGAAGATGATGTGTGCGTCGGGGATGTCTGGCAGATCGGTGAAGTCCGCCTGCAGGTAAGTCAGCCGCGCCAGCCGTGCTGGAAGCTCGCGCGGCGGTGGGGGAGGAAGGACCTTCCCGCGCAGGTGATCGCCAACGGTCAAAGCGGCTGGTATCTGCGCGTGCTGAGGGAAGGCACGATTCAAGCCACGCCGGAAGCACCGATGACCATCGAGCGCGTCGAGCGGCCGTGTCTGGATTGGACCATCGCGCGAATCAATCGGCTGCTTTACCACGATCGCGACAACCCCGCCGACCGACGCGCGCTGGCTGCGTGTGCGCTATTGTCGGAGAGCATGCGCGCCGATTTCGCCGTCGACCAGTGACCGCCGGCTGACCGCTGCCGCGTTGCCGCGTCGTCCTGCCAAACGGTTGTCGCGATGCTCGGGCTAAGGGCCGATGCGCGCCACTATCCTCGCAAGCTCCGTTCCGCTATTTTCGTCTTCATGAGAATCGCTCGCTTTTTATCAAACGGAACGATCGTCCACGGGCAGCTGATCGATGATACAACTGCCCGCCGCATCGACGGCGACTTGTTCGGCACCTTCACCGTCACCAATGAAACGGTGAAGATCGACAAGCTGCTTGCTCCGTTTGTGCCGACCGACATTCTGTGCATCGGCCTGAACTACCGCGAGCACGCTGCCGAGTCGGGAAGCCCGGTGCCGGTGAATCCGATGTTGTTCATCAAAGCCAGCAATACGCTGACCAACCCCGGCGACGGGATTCCGATCCCGAAGCGCAGTTCGCAGATCGATTACGAAGCCGAGCTGGCTGTCGTCATTGGCAGGACTGCACGGCACGTCAGCAAAGCCGACGCCCTGCAGTATGTGTTTGGCTACACCTGCGCCAATGACGTTTCGGCGCGCGACTGGCAGAGAGAAGCGAGCCTGGGTGGTGGACAATTCGCGCGCGGCAAGTCGTTCGATGGCTTCTGCCCGCTTGGCCCGTGGATTGTTACAAAGGATGAGATACCCAATCCGAACGCGCTTGGAATCAAGTGCATTCTCAACGGGCAGGTGATGCAGGATCACACCACCGGCGACATGATCTTTGATGTGCCATCGCTGATCGAATCGCTCAGCAGCACCATGACACTTCGGCCGGGCGCGGTCATCCTCACCGGCACGCCGCAGGGAGTGGGCTTCGCGCGCAAGCCGCCGGTGTGGTTGAAGGACGGCGATACCGTGTCGGTCGAATTGGAAAAGATCGGCACCCTGACCAATCCGGTAGTAAACGAATAGATAAGCGGCGCGCCCCCCGGCGTGATCGGATGGCGCTGGTTACAACGGCCCGCCGGGACGCGCGCGATATCGCATTGCTTCCTCGACGCGCCCCTCGCGCAGCAGGATCGCTGCCAGTCGTTCGGTTGCCTCGGGGAAATTGGGCGCGAGTTGCGTGGCTACTTTCAAACTCGTGATCGCGCGATCCGTCTGCTGCAGCTCATCGAGCGCAACACCCAGGACGTAATGCGCCGACGCGTAACCGTAAAGCAACCCGATCGCCGCCAGCGCATGTTCGGCGGCGGCTTCCCAGCGTTGTGTGAGCAGGTAAACCAGCGACAGCCCATATTGTGCCCGCTCGCTCTCGGCGTCGATGGCGATGGCGCGCCTAAACGCCGCCTCGGCTTTGCCGTAGAGGGCGCGCGTGCGATAGGTGTCGCCGAGAAGGCAATACAATCCCACCGATGTAACCTCGCGCGCTTCAAGCCGCTCGAGGCGGGCGAGCGCCTGATCGGCCAGCCCGAGTGAAAGCTCGCACTGCCCTAGCATGAGCTGCACGTCGATGTTCTCCGGCGCTTTCAACTCTGCCGCCGACAGGAGCTTCTGCGCTTCCTCGTGCCGGCGCAGTTCGATCAGGCTGTGTGCCAGCAATCCGACATACCGCACCTCATCGGCATGCGCCGCCACCAGCGGTGCGAGAATCGCCTCGGCCTGCTCGTGCCGGCGCATCTGAACGTGAACGGTGGCAAGGTTAAACTGCCACTCGCGCGCCGCCTGATCAACCGTTGAAGCGGCCGAGTCGGCTTGCGGCGCGAGATAGCCAAGCTCCACCAACTGCTGCAATGCGGCGGCGGTGGCGGCGGCATCGATGGCGGCGGTGGCGTCGGGGCGTGGCCGTGGCGCGTGCCGGCCCGACGCACCTCCAACCGTATCCCAACTCCCCACGCGCGTTGTCGTCGGTGGGCGCTCAAACGCCTGCGCGATCACCTGTCCGTCCATGTCGTCGCCGACGGGCAAATCGAGGATGGCCAGCAGCGTCGGGGCGACGTCGAGCAGCGTCGCGCCGTAAACCCGGTCGTCCTGTTTCACGCCCGGGCCGCGCAGCGCGATGATCCCAAACTGTCGGTGCCACTGCGCCGCGTCGGCTTCCATCGTTGATGCCGGCACCGCGGGGCGAAGGTGGTCGCTGTGAAAGCCATGATCGCTGAGCAGCACCACCGTCGTCTCCGGCCCGGCGAGCTGCAGCAGCGTGTCGAGCAGCATGTCGTGAAAGCGGTAGATCCCGCTCATCACGTTTTGATATAAGTCAAAATCGCGATCGGTCACATTCGCCAGCTTCGGCGGATGAAAGGGCATGAAGTCGTGGCCCACCCGGTCGATCGCGTCGTAGTAGACCGCAGCCACGTCCCAGGGTTCGGTGGCCAGCACATCGGTGGCGACGGCGTGAATCGACGCACACGCCGCCAGCGCCGAGGCAAGCCGGGCAGGGCGGGGGTCGGCCGGGTTGACCTCCGAGAGCTTCGGTATGAACGGCAGCAGGTCGCCGGCGCCGATCTCGCGCCGGCCCACGCGATACCCGCTCAGTCGCTCGCGAAGCGACTCCGGATGAATCGAACCCTCGCGCGCCAGCGGATGGGCATCGGGGTTCGAGATCGCGCCCAGAGTTTCAATCGCCGCAGCGTCGATAAACTGATCGGAAACGCACACGCCGTTGATTGGCTCGGCGGGGTGCGACGCATACCACCCGATCACGTGCGTTTTGAGTCCTGCCTGCGACGTGATGTTCCAGAACGCCTTGGTCGTGCGTGTTGCACTGCCGACAAGTCGCACGCCCGATGCATCGGCAAGCGGTTCGACAAAGCCACACACGCCATGCTTGTCGGCGGTCTTCCCGGTGGCGATCGACGTCCAGAGCATCGGCGAGAGAGACGGGTGCAACGTGGCAAGATTGCCGATGCAGCCTTCATCAATGAACTTTGACAAGGTGGGCATCAATCCCGCATCGACCAGAGGGTGAATCATCTTCCAGTCGGCAGCGTCGAAGCCGATGACTAAGAGCTTGCGTGAACCGGTGGAGGAAGCCATGAAGCCAGCAGAGATAAAACAGTCGGTCGATGAAACAACAGGTCGATCAATCAATCGGTAGAAAAAGAAGACAGTAGATAAAACAATCCGTGCCGCTTTTGCAAGCGGCACGGATTGCGCTCAAGTGAAACGGCACCCCCGCAACCGGCAGGGGTGCACGTGTGGAAATTACTTTCGACGACGAGCCACCAGACCCGCAGCGCCGATGGCCAGAAGGCCAAGGCCCGTGGGTTCCGGCACAACGCCAGCTTCAACGCCAGCGCCTGGAACGTCGTTGTATGCGTATTCAACCAAGCTGCGCGGCTGAGTTCCGAGACCGCCAGCGAGGCTGACACGACCCCACCCGAAGTGGGTCTGGCCGGTGTTCTCATTGAGGAACCGGAAGCCGAACAGGTTGTCCGACGAGTTCAGCGCGAACGTGGTCGACGCGGAGGTGGTGCCAGCCGTAGCCTGGAATGTGCTCGTGGCATCCACAATCGCGCCTGGCGTCAGGTTGGCTACAACGGTGCCCGAGGACACCACCATTGCCGAACCCGATGTTGCGCTGGTGAAGAAGTTCATGGCCGTGCTCGACCATGGATTGATATCCCAGCCGGGAACCGTGGAACCAGCGGTGCCCGGAGCGGGCAGGTTGTTGGCACCGGTCACCACGTTGAGATACAGCCCATTGGTGCTGGACGGGATGTTGAGGTTGACCACGCCGCTGTAAACCAGCGCCGCTTCGGCTTGCTGGGCGATGCCCAGGCCGGTGACAGCCGCTGCTGCGGCCCCGATCGCAGCGAAGTGCTTGTTGAGCTTCGCTGAAAGTGCTCTGTTCTCTGCCATAATCTAACTCCCTTCCTCTTTGCGAGGAAAAAAACGGATGTGCGGGGGAGGTTTCATTCCCTGTATACCTTCTGGCAAGGCACACCGGTTGTGGTTTCTCCCCGAAACCAATCATCTTTCGACCCGCAACATGCGGAGACGTGCGAAAAGTTCGATCTGCTTCACGCAAGGTTGAGTACGCCTTGCCAGTATTCAGCGCCTTGAACGCCGATCGGGTTTGATCCGATCGCATCACAGTTGGGCCACAGTTGAGCCATGGTTGAGCCACGGTCGCGTCACAAGCGAGCCACAGCCGCACCAGCAAGCGTGAAGCTTCAAAATCCTAATTTGCCTTCTAACTCTCTTCCCCGGGCCGATATGTCGATCACTCACTGCCCGGATGAAATGTAATCTAGACCATAACCCAGCGGTTAGCCGATGTCTAGGAAAA
Source organism: Phycisphaerales bacterium UBA2421 (assembly GCA_002343075.1). GTDB lineage: Bacteria > Planctomycetota > Phycisphaerae > Tepidisphaerales > Tepidisphaeraceae > UBA2421. The sequence continues at coordinate 6,685 of DDRH01000031.1, forward strand.
TCTTCCAATAAACCCACTTTCATTATCACCCCGGAATCGGCCTTTGCGGCCCCCTTGGCGGCTTGATCTACCGGCGGCGCTGCCTACACTCCCGGTCGGGCCATGTTTTCGCCACTCGGAAGGGGCGTTTTCTGGCTGTTTTTTAACGAAATCAGGAGCCTTCACTTGGCTAAAGCGATGCGTATTGCGTTCATCGGTTCTGGGGGAATTGCACGGACTTACATCAAATATATGAAGAAATTCGAGGGTTTGGAGGTGGTCGCCGCCGCCGATCCTGCCGTCGCGAGCCTCGAAGCCTTTGCCGCCGATGTGCCCGGCGTGGTCACATACGACGATTACCACAAAATGTTGAAGCAGACCAAGGACCTGGATCTGGTTTGCGTCTGCTCTCCCAACGGTGCCCACGCCGACAACACCCTCGCGGCGTTGCGTGCGGGGGTGAATGTGGTGGTGGAAAAGCCCATGGCGATGAACGCTGCGGAGTGTCAGAAGATGATCGACACCGCCAAGCGCGCCCGCAAAGAGCTGATCGTCGGCTTTCAGTTCCGGTTTGATCCGCGCACGGAGATGATTCGCCGGCAAGTGGCCGAGGGGCACTTTGGCAAGGTGCTCTACGTCCGCTGTCAGGCGCTGCGCCGCCGGGGCATTCCCAACTGGGGCGTTTTCGGCCGGAAAGACCTGCAAGGCGGCGGGCCGATGATCGATATCGGCGTGCACTGCCTGGAAATGGCCCACTACGCCATCGGCAGCCCGCGCCCCGTGAGCGCCACCGGCAACTGCTGGACGTATCACGGCAACAAGAAGAGCGACATCGCCAGCATGTGGCCCAACTGGGATTATAAGACCTACACCGTCGAAGACCTTGCGGTTGGGATGATTCGGTTTGATTCGGGGACCATGCTCAATATCGAAGCCAGCTTTGTTGCCCACATCGAGAAGGACGTGTGGACATTCCAGCTCATGGGCGAGAAAGGCGGCGCGAGCTGGGAGCCGACTTTGCTCTTTACCGATCACAATGGCTACATGGTAAACATGGCCCCCGGCTGGATCGGCGCCGGCGGGTGGGATGTGATCTGGGAGCAGAAAATCAAGCACTTTGTTGAGGTTATTCGAGAGGGAAAACCCAATCGCGCGCCCGGAGAACACGGGCTGATGGTGCAGAAAATGCTCGACGGCGTCTACGCCAGCGCCGCTTCGGGCAAGGAAGTGCGGGTTTAGACGCCGATCGGTGGCCGAAAGCCGCCCGTCGGCTGCATTTTGCTGGACATTGGCTACAATCCTGTGGTTCGGTTTGCTTTCGGCCTTTTGTAAGAGGGTACGTCCATGCCGTTATATGCGTATGAAGCCATGAATTCGTCCGGGCAAGAGGTGAAGGACGAGATTGAGGCGTCGAGCAACGAAGATGCGATCGCAAAGATCCGCGGCAAGGGTTATTTCCCCACCAAGGTCAAGGAAAAGGCCGGCAAGAAGAACGTCAAGAAGAAAAAGGCCGAGGAAAACCAGCCGCTTACCAAGAAGCGGAAAATGCCGTTTGCCATCGGCGGGGTGAATCAGAAGACGCTGGTGACGTTCACCCGGCAGTTGTCCACGCTTCAGGACGCGGGCCTGCCCATCCTTCGCTCGCTTCAGATTCTCGAACAACAGCAGAAGCCCGGGCTGATGAAGGCCGTCATCGGAGGGGTGGCCGACGAAGTGGAAGGCGGCGGAACCCTTTCCGACGCGATGGCCCAGTATCCGAAGGCGTTCAACAAGCTTTACGTCAACATGATCAATGCCGGTGAGGCCGGCGGTGTGCTCGATATCATTCTCAACCGCCTGGCCGACTTCATGGAAAAGGCCGCCAAGCTCAAGAAAAAGGTCATCGGCGCGATGATCTACCCGGCGGTGGTTATCTTCATCGCCGTCGCCATCGTCACCATGATCCTTATTTTCGTGGTGCCGAAATTCAAGGAAATCTTTAAGGATTTCAAGCTCGAACTGCCCGGTGTGACGCAGGTGCTCATTAACATCAGCACTTTCATGGCCGAGCAATATGGGTGGGCCTACATACTCTTCGGCCCGATCGTGCTCGTGCTAGCCTGGCGGCTCATCCGCATGAGCGAAGGCGGCCGCTACTTCAGTGACGCCGTGCTGCTAAAAATCCCTATTTTGGGCGGCATTCTCGGCAAAACGTCGATCGCGCGCTTTACCCGCACACTCGGCACGCTCATCAGCGCCGGCGTGCCGATTCTCGATGCCATCAACATCACCCGCGAAACCTGCGGCAACGAAGTCTATGCCCGCGCGCTGGGCAAGGTGCACGATGCAATCCGCGAAGGCGAAAGCATGGCCGATCCGCTGCGCGCCACCAAGGTGTGTGACGCGATCGTCGTCAACATGATCGACGTCGGCGAGGAAACCGGCGACCTCGACAAGATGCTGATGAAGATCGCCGACAACTACGACAACGACGTCGATGTGCTCGTCGGCTCGCTCATCAGCATTCTCGAACCCGTGATGGTCGTCGTGCTCGGCGTGATCGTCGGGTTCATCGTTATCGCGCTGTTCATGCCCATGGTGTCGCTCATTCAGGGCATCAGCGGCCCGGGTAAGAAGTAGCTGGTTACGAATTGGGCTTCGATTTGAAACACCAAGCTCACTAAGAACACGAAGAAGATAGAAGGAAGATAGAAGCTTGTCTCATAATCTTTGTGAGCTTAGTGAGCTTCGTGGTTAACAAAAGTCTTCGGCGGTGTGATCAAGCCCAGGAGTCTGTTCCGGCAAGTTTGCACACTGTTTGCACAGTGGGTGTAGCCGTGATGATTTCGATGAGGTATGCAATGGAGAATTCAATCCGTAACCTTAAATCTGAACCCCGAGGCGGATTCACCCTGGTGGAATTGCTGATCGTCATCGGCATCATCGTGCTGTTGATCGGCATCACCATTCCCGTCGTGGGCAGAGTGAAAAGCGCCGCGCAGGAGGCCGACACCAAGGGCCTGATTCAGGCACTCGATGGTGCGATTCAGAATTATTACAGCAATTTCAAGGCCTATCCGGGGCCGATTCCCGATCGACTGGTCTACTACCAGGCCGCCACCGGCACCAGTTTCGGCTTCCCAGGCGGATTCAAAATCACCCAATCGCCGGGAAGCGGGTTTGACACTTCGGCAACCAACGAAACAAACTTGCACCAGAACATCACCGGCACCGAGAATCTCGTGCTCGGCCTGCTCGGCGGGCTGAAGCTCAACACCTCGGCCACGCCGGTCGCGCTGGAATATGATCCCACCCTTGTCGGCAACGGCCCGGCCAGCCTCAACCCGGCCAACCCCAAACGCTATGGCGCGCTTGGCGACCCGAACAACCTTTCCTGGCGGACCGAAAACGGCCTGAAAACAGGCAAATTCAAGGATGACACCGGCACCGAGGCAACCGATACCATCATCCCCGAATTCGTCGATAAATTCAGCAGCGGGCCTATGCCGATTCTTTATCTGCGCGCTCGTCAGGGCGCAAAGAAAACCACCGCCGCCAGCGTCGCGCCGACGATCGACGACAACGGCGTGATCAACCAGTGGGATCAGTACGACGCGCCACAGCAGTACGACCTTGCCCAGGTTTTCGGCTACACACGGCCCGACACCCTTGGCAATTCCATCGGCGTCGGCAGGGTGATCAAACCGGGCGAGTACAAGAACAATCCGCCGGGCGCAACCCCCGAGCAAAGGCCGCACGGTCTTCGGAGCGTGGGGGTGGCGCGCACGCTTGATAAGTCTGATGTCACCAACTACCAGTATCCCTACGACGCCTACCCGTATTTCCAAAGCCCCGAGTCGCCCAATACCGCGCGAAACAAGGACGGGTTCATTCTCATCAGCGCCGGAAAGGATCGCGTGTATGGCACCAATGACGACATCACCAACTTCGGTCCCGTACGCTGATCGACGGTCGCCCGCGGGTCGCCCGGTGCGATTTTCCGTGCGATTTTTAGTGGGTGGCGGCTTTACGTTGATCGAGCTGCTCGTGGTCGTGCTCATCATCGCGCTGCTGGCAGGGATGGTGCTCGTCGCGGTCAATGCGGTGAGCAAGTCGGGCGCCAGCACCAAGGCCAAGGCCGATCTGCAATCAATCGCCACGGCGCTCGAAGCGTATAAGCAGGATTTTGGGAGTTATCCGCTGGTCACCACGCCCAACACCGGCGCTGCGGTATTGTGCAAGGCGCTGCTCGGGCCAAGCCCGAAAACAAAGGCAACCGGGCCATTCGAGGCTGGCGAGATGTATCAGGCCGCGTACACCGAACCGTCGCTTCCGCCGCAACCTTATGTCGCGCTGGTTTCGGCCCCAATGGGCACACCATCCGGCGCGCAGGGCCTGGATGACGATTGGGCTCCCATCAGCAATCTCGACGGCAACGACGGCCAATTCCCTGATTATCGCGAGAACGGGTTTCGTGTCGGGCAAAAGGTGATTGATGTGAACCCCGCGGTGCCAGGTTCGGGGCGCCCCGGCGGGAAGGTCTTCGGGCCTTACGTCCAACCCGAAAAGTTCAAGGTTAACAAAGACACCCTCTTCTTCGTCGATGCCGGCGGGAAGCCGATTCTTTACTTCCCCGCAGCGACCAACAGGCCAAAACTCTCAACGCCCGAGAGCGGCAGCGCCCCGATCAGCAACGGCGGTTACGTCGGTGCTGGCCCCGGCGGGCTGTTTAATGCCCACAACAACGCCCGGTTCTTCATCCGCAAAACCCCTCTCGGCACCGATATCGATGAAGCCAACGCGGTCAAACGCATCCGCGCTTTCCTCGGCGATTACGGCCTCGACGGCGCGATCAACAAGCAAGGCACCATGGAAACCGACCCCGGCGGGGCCGAGACGCTCAGCTACATCCTCTGGACCGCCGGGCCTGATGGCAATTTTGGGCCGAACGTGCCGACCGATTCGCTCGCCACCAACCCGCTCAACCTCAATCCCTCCGACGCCGCCGACTGGAAAGTTAACGCCCAGGCCGTCGCCGCGTGTGATGATGTGTCGAATGTGCGGTGAGGAAGAGACGAAGCTGCAGCGCGACGGAGTGACGAAGCGAAATCCGTGCCGTGCGGCTGCTGGCGTCATCGCTTTGTCGCCACTACCTCCAGATCATGCACCGCTTCTCTCCCCACTCCCGTCTCTTCGTCGCTTCGTCGCTACGTCGCTGCGTCGCTCCGTCGCTTCTCCCCCGCCGCCGCGCCTTTACCCTCATCGAAGTCCTCGTCACCATTGCTGCGCTGATCATTATTATGGGACTTGCCGTCAGCCTCGCCCGGGAGGTGCGGCGGCGGAGTGCGGATGGGGTTACCCGCGAACTGCTTACCGAGCTGGAAACCACCATCCGACGCTACCAGCAACAGCATGCCGGCACGCTCCCGGCAGTCGCGCCGCTCATCAGCACGCCCGAGCCGGGCGACCCGGCCACCCTCGGCAGGGCCGCACGCAGGAATAACGAAGATTTCGTCCTCGCCATCCGCACCGGCGGGGGGTTTATTGATGAGCTGTTCGCCCAACTTCCGAGAAGCATGTATGACGACCAAACCCTTCGCGATGCCTGGGGCAGCCCCATCGTTTTCATGCCCTCGATGCACCCTGCGATCGGAATGGCCGACGACAACCGCCCGTTCTTCGTAAGTGCAGGCCCAGACGGCAATTACCTCACCCGTGACGACAACCTGTATTCGTATGAAGGGAGGTAGCGGTGGGCAGTGGCAGTGGGCAGTCGGCGGTCGGCAGAGGGCGGGAAAGAGGGGATTGCCACGTTCCGCCCCGTTTCACCCTCGACCCCGCGTTCTCTCCGCTCTCTGCTTTCCGCTCTCTGCTCTCGGCTTCCTCCCCTCCGTGCACTGCCTTCGCGACGAGACATCGCGTACCATACGCAGGCAATGAAAGAGCGAGCAATTATGCGTAAACCCAGTGGTTTCACGATGATAGAGATTCTGGTGGCGATGGCGATTCTCGTCATCCTCATCGGAATTGTCGCCGTTACCTTCACGGGCATCACCCGCGGGGCGAAGCAGCGCGAGACCAAGGTGCGCATGGAATCGCTCAAAGCCATGCTCTCCGAACTCGAAGCCCTCGGCGGGCTTAAGAGCCAGCCGAGCGTGATGTGGGTCGGCGGGTCGCCTCCCTCGCAATACAACTACGACAAAACCGCCACCGCGGAGTCGCCCATCGACATCTGGCGCGACGGCGATCCCTCATCCCACGCGCCCGACGAACCGCTCCTGCCCGCGCCCGCGCCGGGCAATGTCTCGCTCGACATCTTCCAGGCCGGCACAACCGCCACGCGCGACCGGTCGGCCCACTCGACCATTCTCAATACACAGATTGCCATGGGCCTGATGCTCAAGGCCCCCAACAACGCCAGCGCCCTCGAACGACTGCCCAAGAACGCGATCATGGAAGCCCCGGGCAAAGACCCAAGTATCCCCGCAGGCAGCCACGGACTGTTCACGCACCAGGCCGCTGGCAATCGCAAATCGCCGTTGCGCCCCGCGATTCTGGTCGATGCCTGGAACAACCCCATCATCCTCGTCCCGGCGGCGGGGCTGCGCGGGATAGCCTTGAAGGCAGGCGGCACCGATCAAGTCATCACCAGCGCAGGAGTCTTCCCGTACAGCACCAACTACCGCACCCCCGCCAACGCCCGCCCGTTCTTCGCCAGCGCCGGCCCCGACGGAGATTTCACCACCGGCGATGACAATGTTTATTCGTTTGAGGAATGAGCATGAGGAAGATCAGCGACAAAGCGATGCTTGAAAGAGCGACGAAGCGACGAAGCGACGGAGCGACGAAGGGAAGCCATTTCCCTGCGTCCCCTTGTCGCTTCTCCCTCCGCCGCGCCGCCTTCTCCCTCGTCGAACTTCTCGTCGTCATCGGCCTGATTGTCGTCATCATGGGACTGGCCCTGCCGGCGTTTAACTTCATCACCGGGTCGCGCAGTGTTGATGGCGCTACCAACGTCGTCTCGGCCTTCATCGGAAGAGCCCGCGGCGAGGCGCTGACATCGCAGCGGACCACCGGCGTGTTTTTCTACATTGATCCGGCCACCGAACGCAGGGCCATGGCCATCGTGCAGGCAACCGACCCGCGCACGCAGGACACCGTCCGCGGCGATTTTGATGTCTGGCTTGACCTGCTCGATTCCGAGCCGATTTTCCTGCCCAACGGAATCGACGTGCAACTGGTCAACGACGGCACTCGCGCCGGAGTCACCGTCGGTACCGATCGCTATCTCGGGTTTAACACCCGAATGCTCCAGCACAGCGAAACCGGCGATAACGTCAGCGAATACGTCACCGCTGTGCAGTACGGAGGGGTGATTCTCTTCGACGGCAGCGGCCGGCTCATCTCCCAGTCGTACGGCTTCCGCGGATTAAGCGACGCCCGCAGCGGTGCCACCGTCGGCACGCGCCTCACGCGCATGGGCTCACTGCTCAGCAAAACGCTCTCGAACAATGCCGACTTTGATCAGACCAGCCCCATCTTCACCGGCAATGGCGCGCCCGCGAAAGACATGACCCCCACCGAGCGCACCGGCGAAGGCGGCACGCCCGTGCGCAGCGCGCTCGGGCTGGTGCTGGTCGATCTGGAACAGTTCAAGAATCAGTCCGAAGGCAGCCCCGGCGATCCGCAAATCACCGCGGCCACGTCGCCCGGTGCGTATGGACTTTCGCTTGAAGAAAATGAAGAAAAATGGCTCGACGAAAACGCCACGCCGATGCTCATCAACCGCTACAACGGGACTGTGGTGAAAGGACAATGAGGAAGAAACGATGAAGTATGAATGCGGAATGATGAATCATGCGAACGATGGACGCGCGACGTATTGCGCCGCTCATCGTTTAGGGTTCTCTTTTGCCGAAGTCATGTTCGCCGTCGTCATTCTTGGCATCGGGTTTATCATGGTGGCGGCGGTGTTTCCGGTGGCGATCAAGCAGGGGCAGGCCACCAGCGAAGAATCGTTCGCCGCAGCGGTGGCGCGCAACGGCGCGAACTACCTCGCGCCCCTCGGCCAGCGCAACCCGCGCACGCTCGACCCCACCGGCACCCGGGCCGTTGTCCCCATGCTATTCGGCACCGATCTTCTCATCGAAGCCAACAACGGCGAACTGCCCCCCAAGGCGTCTGCGGTCACCGGCGCGCCGGCGCTGACTGTGCCGGCGCGCGGTTCGCTTACCAGCCGGGGAAAGCTTGTCGCCGTCGGCGACCCGCGCATCTTCGACGAAAATCCCTATTTCCTCCGAGACATGCAGCGGAACGACATCGCGGGCGATTTTATCGTCCCGACCGATGACCGCTTTGCCTGGGTGCCGCTCTACCGACGCGATCGGACGTATATCAACCCCACCTCAGGCAATCTGCCGATCGATGATCCGCGCATCACCTACGAAGATGCTTCGGTGGCACAGATCGTGCTTTTTGGCGTCGAAGTTCGCAACCGAACCCGGTTCAGCAACTCCGGCACTTTCATCGACACGCCGCAGTTTCATGCCAACAACCAGGGCAAGCAGTACAACCTGCAGCCGAGACCCGTGGCGGTGCGCATTCAGCCCGAAACAGCATACGGCGGGTTCGATAACTCGACCTACGTCCTCGAAGTCTTTTCAGTCACTCAGCTTACAACCGGCCAGCAGCGGGGCGGCTACCCCGCCGGGGCCGATTACACGCGCATTCTCAATGCCGCACCCAACGCCATGGCCGAGGGAAGCTTCGTGGTGATTTCCGATGACCGCATCATCCGCGCGCCGACCGCTTCCACTCCCAATGCCAAGGTGGCCGGCTCGCTGAATGGCCGCATTTTCCGCGTCGGGGCGCAGCGGACTGATCTGGCCAACCCCTCGCCGCCAACGGGCGGATCAACCCTCTGGGATTTATATCCCGGCTACGAATTCAAACCCGAAGCCGGCGCCAACGGCGTGTTTAACCTCACCGCCGACGCTACGCAGTTTAAGGATGACATTGTTGCGGTCGGTGTATCGATGACCCCGCCCCCGAGTTGGTACGGCACCGGCATCATCGGCGCACAACAAACCGCCAGCGCCGTGGAAGTCGAGGGAACCCCTGCAAACCAGGGCGCAGTCGGCCTGATCATCGGCCGCGGGCTGACCGAGGCCTACATCGCCAACTCCGCCGCTGGCACCACCCCGCAATACGAAGGTCTCCCGATGGACGTAAGTGTGTACACGACAGTGATTAAGGTGAAATGATGATGAATGCGGAACGGCAAGCGACGAAGCGACAGAGCGACGAAGCGACGAAGGAAAATGCGTGCAGCTTCCTGGCTCGTTCGTTCCCCGCGTCGTGCCGCAATCCCCGTTCGTTATCGCTTCTTCCCCCCGCTTTCACCCTCGTCGAGCTGATCATCAGCATCGGCCTGGTGCTCATCATCATGCTGGGCGTCAACTTCGTTTTTAAGATGACCAGCGACACCATCACCGCCGGCCAGGCGCTCAACTCCGCCGTGCGCGATCACCGCGCGGCGCAGGCGGTGCTGCAGGATGACTTCTCGAAATACGCCCCCGACGGCCCGGCCCTGCTGCTCCGCTCGCAAACCAAGCTCGCGTTTCGCAACCGGGCCGATCAGGATGGCGATAGCGACGGCGATCCCTCGACAATTGACATCGATGGCGACGGGCTGTTTACCAGCGCCGGCGAAATCGCCCGCCCCGCGCTGCCGCGCCAGCGGAGTTACCGGCAGGACGTTTTCTCGTACTTCGCAAAGGGCAAATTCCGCAGAGCCACCGGCGGAGACGTAGGGAGAAACAGTATCTCCCCCGGCGATCCCACTCGCGATCCCGATGCACCTTTGGTTTCGGATATGTCAGCCAATGAGGCGTGGATCTGGTACGGGCATTTGGTGCTGCCGAACAATGACGGGCTTTTTTACCTGAGTGGGACAGCCGGCCCCAAAACCAAGCCCGGCGACGGCAACGCGACTTCAAACCCGAACAACTTCTTCGCCTCGCAATGGACGCTGGGAAGGCTGGCCCACTTGCTGGTCGAACCGTACGACGACGGAAACGCGGCAAATGGGGCTGCAGACGTAGTCCTTGATAAGTACACGGGCAGCGCGCAACAGGTTTTCATCGGACGCGATCCCACCGAACCTCTAAACAGTGTCAGTGGCTCGCCACTTACCCCTGCTTCCTCGGCTTACTACCAGAAGCAGGCGGGCGCGACGGTGTCCCGACCGTCTGCCGCTTTGCCAATCCAGTTACGAGATTCCAGATATGACTTGGTGGGAACCAGTATCTCCGGATATCGAGCAATTCTGAATCAAGTTCTGGCAAATGTCGCCAACCCGCTCACTTACGACTGGTACAGTCGAATGATGCTCAGCGAGCGCTTCGAAACCAACCCCGCCCTCGTCCGACCAGTCAAGGCGGGGACGGTGGCGGCGCAGGCGCCAATTTTTATGCAGAACTGCACCCAGTTTATCGTCGAATACGCTGGCGATTTTCTTGCGCAGGACAACAATCCGGTTTCTTCGACGTACGGCGATATCACCGGAGCGTTCAACGCCAGCATTCCAAGCACCGATGGCGAGGTCGATTTTGTCGTGCTCAACCGTGGCACGCCCGCCCAGCGGAAGGTGACACGCTGGTATGGCCTGCCCCGCGATACCAACGGCGATGCATCCGTGCCCCGGCCTCTCGCGGCAGCCAACGCCAACAACTGCCCCGATGTGCTGCCGCTGCGCGACCTGCTCACCCTCGGCGGGGGCGGGCCGGCTACGTTTGAGAAAGACGTAAATACGGATCTTCCTACCCAGCCGAATTACGCCACCGGGATGACCTTCGGCCATAGCTACACCTGCGCCTGGGGCCCGAGTGATAACAACCGCCCGAGGCTCATTCGGCTGGTTGTCACCACCGACGAGCCTGCCGGCCGGCTTCCCGACGGACAAACCTACGAATACGTCTTCGCCCTCCCCCCGGCGGAGTGATCGCGCGATGTTTGCGTACCGTGCACATGCCCCGGTGCCGGCGGTCCGCGGCGCAGACATCGCTTCGCAGCCGACGCGCACGGGAATGCGTTTTACGCGCTTTTGTTGTATAATCGCTCGTGATGCCCAGCCCAGCCGTCGTCAAAACCGCGCGAAAGATGCTCGAATCACCTTTGGATTTTGAAGGGTTCCTCAGCAAGCTTTCCCCCAAAGACCGCACCAACGCCGAACGCCGCGCCGCGACGATCGATACCGAGGCCGGCGAGCCCCGCGCCAGCCTCTGGCGCCGCCTGGCCGCAACGCTCACCACGCTGGCGCCGGTGTGCAAGCTCGTCGGCAAGCAGACGATCCAGTTTTACATTCCCGACGGCAAATACCGCATGCAGGTCTTCGCACTGGAAGATCTGCAGGACGGCACCATCACCGTCTACTGCCCCAACAAGCTCGCCGAGGCCGTCGAAGCCGGCATCCTCAAGCCCGACACCTCGCAGCCGCACATGCACACGATCAAGAGCGCCAAGCAGCCGATCTATGTGGAAGCCATCGACGGCAACACCACCAACCCGCCCGACCACGTGAAAGACCTGGTCGGCTGGAACCGCAAAGCCCTGAAAATCATGCTGCCACAAAACGCATCGCCGGAACAAACCGAAACCGCAGAACTACTCTGCGCCATCGCCGCGGCGGGGTTTGTGAAGGCTGAGGCGGGGAAGTAGTCAGAATCGCGGCGATGAAGCTCCAACCTACAGCATCCGCCCCAGCGCGATAAACCCGCCCAGCGCCGCGATGTGGGTTGCCCAGATTCCCGCCACCCACCACCACTGATTTGCTCTCGGCTGCGCAAGAAACGCGGCCCGCTTGCGGGCGAGGATGATCGCAAAAATCCCGCTCAGCCAGCCGAAACTGTCGACCGCGGCGATGATCGTCCAGGTCGAGCCGAGCATGATCAGGTGCACCGCGATCAGAATAAACACGAAAAACGCCGCAATCCCCGAGAAAAAGCCCGGCGCCAGCGCCGCCAGCAGCAAATCGAGACGCAGGCGGGTCGTGCCGACCGTCAGCACCAGTGCCTGCCCACATTCCGGGCAAACCGGACGAGTCAGTGCCTTGAGGTTGTAGCCGCACAGCGGGCAGTCGGCGTCGTGCGTTTGCAAAAACTCCAGCAGCAGGGAGTCGGCGCGGCTTAAAATTTCATCGCCCGCGGGCTTCGATGTCATGTTGCTTCCGTTTCTTCGAGACGCCGAGGGACCGATCTCGCATTACAGTTCATCGGCAAACATCCCCGCCGTCTCATCCCACCCGACGCATGCATCGGTCACGCTTTGGCCGTAAACCAGTTTGCTCAGGTCGGCGGGGATATCCTGCCGGCCGGCGACGAGGTTGCTTTCGAGCATCACGCCAATGATCGGGCAGCCGGGCGACCGCCGCTGTTCGAGCACGCTTCGCCAGACCGCCATCTGATTTTCATGCTTTTTGCTCGAGTTGGCATGCGAGCAATCGATCATCAGCCGCAACGGCAGCGACGCGCGCTCGAGCAGCGCCGATGCGCCGGCGACGGTTTCCATGTCGAAGTTGGGCCGGCCCTGCCCGCCGCGCAGAATGATGTGCCCGTCGGGGTTGCCGCGGGTCTTGACCACGGCCACGCGGCCTTCATCATCGATGCCCAGAAAATGGTGCGCACTCTGCGCGCTCTTAAACGCATCGACCGCGATCTGCAGATTGCCGTCTGTCGAGTTCTTATATCCCACCGGCATCGATAGCCCGCTGGCCATTTGCCGGTGGGTTTGGCTTTCAGTGGTGCGCGCGCCGATCGCGGCCCAGCTAATCAGATCATCGATGTACTGCGGAATGACAGGGTCGAGCAGTTCTGTGGCGCAGGGCAGGCCGATCTCGTTGATGTCGCGCAGCAGCGAGCGCGCCATGCGCAGGCCGTGCTCCATATCGAAGGTGCCGTTCAGGTGCGGATCATTGATCAAACCCTTCCAGCCGACGGTGGTGCGGGGCTTTTCAAAGTAAACGCGCATGACGATGAGAAACCGCTCGCTGACGGCGGCGCTCAACTCGGCCAGCCGCCGGGCATATTCGCGCGCCGCGGCGACATCATGTACGCTGCACGGCCCAACGACGACGAGCAGCCGGGGGTCTTCCCCGCGCAGTACCCGCCGAATCGCTTCGCGCCCGCGCACAACAGTTTCATTGGCCGCCGGCGTCATCGGCAGTTCACCGGTTAACACCCGCGGCGCAATGATGGCGCGCGTGTCGGCGATGTTCAGGTTATCAGTCGGCGCGAGCGAGGGGTTCGAGGTCATGGGACGGAAGACGATAGCGGAAAGGGGGGCAAGGAAGAAGTTGGAAAAGCGGCTCGTCAGAGCCGGTGAGAACGCGATTGCAAGCATGCCGGCGGACGCCTGCAAGAGAGTCGCAATTGCGGCGAAGTCTTGCCCGCTCAGATACCAGTTTCATACTAAATCGTACCAAACTAGTAGTTGAGGCTTCTGCGTGAGCGGAGTCACACCCCCAACACCTCATACACCCGCGAGTTGCTGTACCCCGCGACCACGCCGCCGCCGGCGACGTGGATGTTGGTGCCTACCGCGATCGGATAAATGCCGTGGCGGGGGGTGAGCATGTCGGGGCCTCTGCGGAAGGCGCCGGTGGTGGGGTTGAAGTGGTCGACACGGCCGATGGGTGCGGTTGCGGTTTCGCCGCCGATCAGGGCGAACTCGCCGTTCACAAATGGCGCCTTGACTGTCCCGCCGCGGCCGATGGGCAGGCTTTGCGATAGCGTGCTCCAACTGTTGGTCGATGGGGTATAGACCAGGATATCGCTGCGGCCATTTTCGGGGTTATCGCCGGTGACGCGCCCGCCGAAGACATACATGCGCGTGCCGTCGGTGCCGGTGGGGGCGCTGTTTCTGCCCACGCCGGGCAGGCTGGCGATGCTGGTCCAGGAATTGGTTGACGGGTTGTAGCGCGCGGCGCGATTGGTGGTGACATTGCCTTCGGTGATTCCGCCGGCGAAGTAGATCTGTCCGCCGATGAGCGCACTCTGGCCTGCAGCGCTCTTCCACGGAATGGGCGCGCCCAGGCTCCATCGGTTGGCCGACGGGTCGTAGATCTGCACATAATTGTAAAAGTTACGAACGCCGTTGATGTAGCGAATGCCCCCGAAGACATACAGCTTGCCGTTAAACACCTCTGCCACCTGGTCTTTGGCGCGATACTGCCGGGCTGCGAGGTTACTGCTCCACTTCTTGGTGGAAAGATCGTAGGAGAGCGTCGCGCCGCTGCCATCGCCGATGATGTAGAGCTTGTTGCCGATCTGCCCCCCGGCCACTTCGCCGAGGGCGATGGGCAATTCGGGGCCGCGCGTCCACCCCGATTGCACCGGCGGCGGTTGGGGAGTGGGATTTTCTATCTGGCGAATCTCGGCAAACGCAAGCTTGTTATTCACAGCACCGGAGGCGTTGCTGATGCTTAGCCGGCCGTCGGTGACATTCACGGTGACGGTTCGATCGACAAATCGCGCCGCGCTCGTCGGCGCCGCGTTGATTGCGAGCGTGCTCTCGACATTGATCTTAAAATTGCTGTCAAAGAATGATGCGTCCCCGGCCACGAGGCGCACGCTGTATTGCCCGTTGGGCACGGCGATTTCCCATCGCACGCTGCCGTTGCGCTGCATGTGATTGAAGGTGTCGAAACGTTGATCGGAATGGACGTTTCGGTCGCGGGCGTTGGTTCGATTGTCGGCCGACCAGCCGTACACCATGCCGTTGGCGCGCGTGCCATACGCCGCACCCGTATCCACCCGATAGCCGCCCGGCGGGGTTACGCCGTCGGGTTGGAAGTTGATGTTCGAGCTAAATGCCAGCAGTTGGCGGTGTTCGAGGTTTTCAACAAAGGTGTTACGCATGACCGGGCCTCTACAACAAAAAAGCCAGAAACCGATGAACCAAAATAAACGATGGGCAAAGCCCGGGGGTTAGACCGTCACGCGCCGAAGGGCGATCGGGAACTACTTTCCCGCAAATTATATCACGCAAACGGCGCCCGCGGGCTGGAATCCAGTCGTTTATCGCCGATTTTTTCCTGTCTAGAATCGGCCGGCCCGCCCGTCAGCGCAGCCGTCAACCCCATTAAATGCCCCAAAACCCTCGACCGGAGCCGCCGTACCCGAGGCCAGCGCCCCCCACACCCGCAGCGGGTCGGCGTGCGGCGTCTGCGCCGGCTTTACGGCAGAATGTCAAACTCGAAGACGCCTTGCGTCTCTTTTGTGTTGTCCGGTCGATCGATCTGGAAAGTCAGCCGGTAGGGCCGCACATCGAGGTTTGGGTTGTCCTGACGCGACCGGAAGTCGGTCTGTCCGGCTCGAAAAGCCGGATCGGAAAAGCCAAAGCCGTCTTCGCTGGCCGGCTGCAGGTCGGCTCGGTTGTAGGTGTCTCGACCACTCCCGCCGACGATTCGATCGAAGCCTTCGTGGCCGTTGAGGTAGTCGTTACCAGCCCCGCCGTCGAGGCTGTCGTTTCCGTACTGGCCGAGCAGGATGTCCGATCCGTCGTTTCCATTCAGTTGGTCATCGCCGCTCTCGCCCCAGAGGTAATCATTTCCCGGCCCGCCGTAGATTCGGTCGTGGGAAATTTCTGAATCGTTGGGCTGGCTTCTGCCGTTGATAAAGCCCTGATCGCCCTTGAGGGTATCGTCGCCCTCTTCGCCGTAGATTGTGTCATTGCCGATTCCGCCGTGCACACTGTCGTTGCCCGGCCCGGCGAAGATCGAATCGTCGCTGGTGCCTCCGTCGATGCTGTCATCCCCGGCCCCTCCGAAGATGCGATCGACCTGGTTTGATCCGACGATGGTGTCGTTTCCATCCCCGCCGTTGGCGAGGTTGAGAATCAGGCCCGAGGAGAAAGCGCCGAGGTTGATGACGTCGTTGCCGTTGCCTCCCTCGATGGTGTCGGCATCAGCCCCGCCATCGAGCGAGTCATTGCCGTTGCCGCCGGTGATGGAATCAATGCCCGGTCCCGAACTGACGGTATCGTTTCCCCCACCCCCGCCGATGGTGTCGGCACCTTCGAGCGAGGTGATGCTGTCGTTGCCGTTGCCACCCTCGACAAAATTGTTGCCCCCGCCGGCGACAATCGTATCGCGCGCGTCGCTGCCGAAGATGGTATCGTTGCCGTCAAAGTTAAACCGGGTACCAAACTGATCGACCTGTGCCTCTGCCGGGTTGACGTTGTCGCCGAAAATCAGCACGCGCCGGTTGTTCAGAAACTCAACCGGACCGGAAACCGTAATGCGATCGGCACCCCGCTGCGGGAAAAACCGGGGATCATCAAACCCGCCGTCGCCGATGATGGTGATGCGCTTCACATCGCGCAGCCGAACGGCCCGCGAACGGTCATTCACGGTGACCATGATCCGGTTGGCCCCATCAATATTCTGCACACTGACATCAATGCGATCGCTCGTGTTCGGCGCAAAAACCTCGAGGGTGCCGCGCAGCCCGAGCACCAGCCGGGGCGTTGGAATCTGCGTAAACTCAAAATCGGTGATGGGCCGTTCGTTGACCGGATTCAGCGGAATCGTCAGCCCCGAGAGCAGGCAACGGTTTTCCAACGGCTGGACGATGTGTGACCCAGATCGCACAGTTGAGTCAGCAGATTTCTTTCTTCGCTTCATTCGTGACGGCTCCCAAAAATGCATTGCGCCGCAAGCATATCGCACGGGGCAACGGACGCAAAAACAGAGACGCCGGGCACGGTTAGAAAATTCCGTGCGAGCGAGGGAGCGAATTGGCTCTTCGGGCCGTGTCGTCAGGAGCCGCAGACGACAGAAAACCGTCAACAGAAACCATCAATGGCTCACGCTTCGATGCTGGTGAGCAAATCGCTAGCGGGGTCAATTGCGGAGTCGGTGCCTGGCCCGCCGGCGAGGATATCGGCACCGGCGGCGCCGTGGAGCGTGTCGTTCCCGTCGCCGCCTTCGAGATAGTCATCGCCGCTGCCGCCCAGCAGGCTGTCATCGCCGGCATTGCCGATCAGGGCATCGTTGCCGCCCAGGCCGATGAGCGTGTCGTTCCCATCACCGCCGCGCAGGATGTTGGCTTTCCCGTTGCCGGTGATGCGGTCATTTCCAGCCTCGCCGTTTGCTTCAAACGTCTTGCCGACGGTCGATCGCATCTCGATCACGTCATTTCCCCCGGCGGCGAAGACTGACTGCCGCTTGACGTTGCGCGCCGGAAATGTCGTCGTAATGCCGTTGATGCTGACGCTTACACGGCCCGCGCTGGTGTCGGAGATGATGATCGTCTCGGCAAGCTCACTGCCATTGACGAGCAGCGTGCCGGTTTGCGTAATGCGGACGTCGGGCTTGGCGTTGGTGCCGATCAGCCGGGCGACAGACGTGCGATAGGCAAACTCGTCATTCTCCGAGGATTCTGACGAAAATCCGGCAACTGCGATCTTGCCGTCTGGCGCAACTGCGATGCTGCTGAATGCATCACCCGCGAAGGCGTCGATGTTTGCCACGCCGTTGTTGCCAAACGCGGCATCGGCCTCGCCCGCCGGGTTGAAGCGCGTGACGAATCCGTTGCGCGCGTTGCCCGCCCCGACCTGTCCGAGCGCGAGAAACGCGCCGTTGCGCGTCGGCACCACGGCGCGAAGTCCAAGCGTGCCGCCGGGGATGACGATGCGCGTTGTACCGTTGTTTAGCGGGTTGGCACTGTTGTTTCCGAAGGATGAATCAAGCCCGCCGTCGGCGTTCATGCGTCGGACGTTGATCGCATCGCCAAAGCCGCCGATGTTGGCGATGACCGTGCGATTTCCAGAAGCGGGCAGGATAAACACGTCATTCCCGCCCGCGGTTGCAAAGGCCCGGCCATCGGCGCTGAATGTTTCGTCGAGGTCGCCATTGGTTTTGACCCTGAAAATGCCGTATTCCGTGCGAAACCCGGTGATATACATCGCCGCGGAGAGATTGCCTGCGCCGTCAACAAACATCGACTGCACCAGGCCGGCTCGGCCGTCGGCAAGCAGTGACATGCGTCCATCGCCGCTGAAGGTGGGATCGAGCACGCCCTGCGTCGCGGTCACTCGGAAAATGGCGTTGTTTCCACCCACCACAATCTGCCCGTTGGTAAGCAGCAGCGCCGATCCGACTTCTGCATTGGAGTTGCTGCCCGGGTCGATGAGGCTCCGGCCATCTCCGCCGCCGAAGGTCGTGTCGATGTTCCCTTCTGCGGTCAGGCGCAGAATGGCGATGCGGCCGGACTCGCCGGCAAAGCTGGTGCCGATGAGAATGATCTTGCCATCGGGCTGCAGCAGGATTCTCGACGCATCATCGGTTCTGCCGTCAAAATCGAAGGTTTTCCTGCCAAACGAGTCGTCGATGCTGCCGTCAACGTGCAGCCGAAGAAGGTTGAAATCGCGCTCGCCACCGAGCGCACTGACACCGCCGGCAATGAGAGTCTGGCCGTTGGGCAGCACCGCGATGTCGCGTGGAACGAAGAGCGGGTCAAATGCATTGACGGCCTTTCCGGCATTGCCGAAGGCGGCATCCAATGTCCCGGCAGAGAGGAGCCTGCGTGCTTCGAGAGGTTCGTGTATGACGCGCGACATCGGCGCAGCGTTCCGGCGATGGGTAGACTGATTCATCAACACTCCGCGCAAAAGAAAACTCGCCGCCGGGGCTTGGCGGCATTTTGACTTTTATCCTTATCGGACACCGCGCAAGAATTGCTGCAATGAAACCGCCGCGAGCGGGAGATTGGCGGGGTTCGTGGGCGACCCTCGAGGGTCGTTGCTTGCTGGCTACGATGCTGCCAAACTCCGGTCGGCGGCCCGCCATTCGCGTTTGCGTTGGATCGCCGCTTTTCGGAATGTGCGTGTCCCGCGTGCCAGAGTGAGCAGCGACCACGCGCCGAACAGAATCCACGCTGTGAGTTCTAGGACGATCACCCAGGCAATGAACTGCGAATTACGGCTCTTACCCTCACCGAGCCATGCTTCAATTCCCCAAATGAGAGCGGCGAAGAGGGGAGCCGACCAGAATGTGGCGGAAGTTCCAATGCCGACAATTGCACAATGCTCTGCGAGGTTTAAGCGCAGCGTGCGCCGCGCAAGCGCGCGAATGTGATAAAAAATCAGGATGGGCAGCGGAGAAATCAAGACGATCGAGCAAATGGTAAAAAGCCACTCTGGGAAGCTGAAAACCAGAGCCACGAATGCGAGCAGGCCATACGCCATGCCCGGGGGACGGAAGTACTGCACCGGGAGTGATGCATAAATGTCAACATTCCGAATCTCGAACTCGGTCGCCAGAAGCTTGAGAAAAACGCAAACGCTGCCAGCAGCGGATATTGACAACACAAGGTGCCATCGCCACTTTCGCGAAGAGCGCCGGATCTTGATTAAGATGCCAGCGATAGCAACCATCAAGCAAAACATTTCGATCCGAGTCGCGGCGGCGACAGTTGCGGACAACGCGGTCATTCGATGGTACTCTTGCACCGACGGAATGTTATCGTCAAAATGAACGTATCCCCAAAGCAACGCAGAGAGAAGCAGCGGTGCCGCCGAAAGCCGTCGCAACCAGCGGCGGCGGAGATTAATCCACCGATCGTCTGCGACGGAAGGTTCCGGGCTCGTGAAAAGAAGGAGGCCGACTAGGACGAGTACCATCGCGACTGCGTAGCCCGCGAGCGCAACGCTGCCTCCATCCAGAGTGGTTATCCTCGTGATTTCCAACAATGGCAGGTTCTTGAAGACCGTGCTGTTGAGATACAGCAACCCGCTCCAGAAGATGACAAGCAAACAACCCCAAAGAATCAGTCGCAAGCCCACCGAAACCCGTCCAAGCCACGCCGGGCTGGCATCGGCGAGATGTTCGCTTTTGCGCCGGCTGCGCTCTGCGAGCAGCCCGCACTCCGGGCACGGCTGGCTGTCAATAATTCCGCGCAGGTCGTACCCACAACGAAAGCAGTGGTCGGCCGCTTCGTCGGTAGCGGGCGGGACGGGTTCGGCGGCTGAATCGCGAGGATGCTCGCTCATCCCCCCATTATGGACGCCCGCCACTGCCAGCGGAAAATCATTTCACGCCCGCGACGGTTTCGGAAAACAAAGAATCGGCGACCGCGGCTCGGGCCTAAGCCCGGGCGCGATCGCCGCATTCTTGCTTCGGGTGTGCTATCTGCCTGCGTGTTTTACAGCATGGTCAGCAATGAAATGCCGACGATGCCAAACAGAACGAACAATTGCCACGTCCGCGGACGGGTCATTTGTACCTGTTCGCCCACTTTGAATTCAGTCTTCGCTTCCATGTGCGTCTCCTGCGTTTCGGCGACAATACAACAACAGAGGCATCGGAGACTATGCAACACCACTTAACAACGTCGCCACGCGATTTGCCTACGCCCGATAAAATGTCGAATGCCGAAGTCCTAAGAGGGAAAAAGCGGACGGTCAGGTCTGGATTCAATCGTTCGTGGACGAAAAAGCCGCATGCCCCAAATCCCACCAGACGTGCAACCGCCGAGCTTAGCCGCGCGCTGCGGCGCGATACCATTCAACCGTGGTTTTCAGACCCGTTTCAAAATCGACGATCGGCGAATAGTCGAGCACGCGCGCCGCTTTCTCAAGGTTGGCCAGCGAGTGCGGCACGTCGCCGGGCCGTGGGGGGGCGAATTGCGGCTTGAGGTGCCCGCAACCCAGCAGCCGGGCCATTGCTTCGGCTAGCTGCTTCACGCTGGTCGCCTGACCGGTGGCAATATTAATGATCTGCCCCGCAAAACGCGTCGAGTAACGGGCGGCGAGCAGGTTGGCGTGGACGGCGTTGGCCACAAACGTAAAATCGCGTGTTGCGCTGCCATCGCCGGTGATGACAGGCGCTTCCCCTGCGAGCAGTTTTCTGGCAAACGCAGCGATGACCCCCGCATAGGCGCTGTTGGCATTCTGCCGAGGGCCAAAGATGTTGAAGTAGCGAAGGCTCACCGTGTCGATGCCATAGGTGCTGGCGTAGGCGCGCAACATCTGCTCGCCGGCAATTTTGTTGGCTGCGTAGGGGCTGGCCGCGAGCGGGGGCATGGTCTCGATCTTGGGCAGTTCGGGTGAATCGCCATAAGCGCTGCTGCTTGCTGCGAACATGAACCGACGCGCGCCGGCAAGCCGCGCGGCATCCAGCACGTTGACCGTCCCATCGACGTTGACGCGATTGTAGAGCACGGGATCGGCCACGCTCGCCGGCACCGATACCTTCGCTGCCTGATGAAACACGAGCTGCGCGCCCTCGACCGCGTGATTCACTGCGGCCGCATCGAGAATCGACGCCTCGATAAACCGCGCCTCGGGGTTGAGGTTGGCCCGGTTGCCCCCGGAAAGATCGTCGATCGCCGTCACCCTCGCGCCCAGCGACACCAGCGCATCGACAATGTGCGAACCAATAAATCCAGCACCGCCGGTGACAAGGCACGGCACCCCTGCAAAGGCACTATTGTGGAGTTTTGGCCAGTCGATTTTCATAACGGCATCGAGTCACATCATCCGCAGGATCGCACGCTCGCCTGCAACTCGCTTAACCGAGTCTAGCTGAACCCGCGCCATTTTTCTCCAGCGCACACCCGCTGATCTCGCGATAGAGCTGCAGCGTGCGGGTCACCTGCATCGAGTGAGTCAGGTGCGCGCGCACATGCGCCGCGGCGGTGGCACCCATTTCGGCGAGCCGGGCGCGGTCGGAGAGAAACGCAATCGCGCCTTGTACAAACGCATCATGGTCGATGTCGGTTGTCCGGCCTGTCGCATTCTCGATGATCGTCTCGCGGCTGCCGGTGGTGCGCGTGCGCAGCACGGGCAGGCCACAGCTCATTGCCTCGGCGCAAACCAGCGAGAAGCCTTCGCGAATCGAAGGCAGCAGCAGCGCGTCGGCGGCGTGGTAGAGGGGGACCGGGTCGATCTCGCCGAGCAGACGCACGCGGTCGTGCAGGTTTTCGGCGTCGATCCGGTCGCGCAGCATCGCGGCATTAGGGCCGTCGCCCGCAAGCAGCACCTTCAGCCGCGGCAACTGCCCCGCGCTTGCTGCGGCGAGGTCGAGCAGCCAGTGCTCGTTCTTCGGATACTCCAGCCGTCCGACAAAAACCGCGACCAGATCTTCGTCCGACAAACCGAGCGACCGCCGCGCGTCCCGCTTCATGCCAGCATCGGCGATCGGATACCTCTCAACATCGATTCCATGCGGAACAAATCGAATGCGTTCGCCCGCCACTTTGCCGACGTTGACACACCAGTCGCGCGCGTCTTCCGAGGCGATGTGCGTGTAATCACCAAAATCGGTAAACCACTTCCGCAGGCCCGACATGTTCATGTGCGAGAGGTGAACGGTGTAAACAATCGGCACACGCCCGGCTGTCCGTGGCACTTGTCGGGTGGCCACGGGGCTGGTGGACGAAGTTGGTTCGGGAAAATCCGGCGAGCCTCGCAGCTTCAACCGCCGGGCCAGCACTGTGGCTTTGCGATAGTGCGTGTGCACAAGATCGATCCTGCGACCGGCCAACGCACTCAGAAGTGTGCGACGCGAATCGCGAAGTAACAGCCTCTCGCGCAAGAGCGGAACCTGAATGAACTCCAGGTTGGCGGCGTCAAACTTGGCGCGCCACTCCCCATCGTCGGCGGCGACGATCGACTCCACGCCCAGCGGGGCCATCGCATTGGCAAGGTCGATCACATAGCGAGAAAGCCCGCCCCACGCCGCTTCAAGCATGATGTGTAGCACACGCAGGCGGCGGGAAGGCGAACTTTGCGGAACATTTGTCACTTCGGCGGCGTTTCTTAAGATAATAGTGTGGCTTTAACCGTGACCGACCGGCTATATTCTAGCGTTCTTTGCCAAAAGTTGTGCGCCTGTGGAGCTGTAGAAAATGCGATCAAAAACGAGATTGTCAAAACAACGATTTCTAAAACAACCTCTCTTGAAACACCGATTGATAATCGAATCGCTCGACCGGCGCACACTTCTCTCGGCCAGCGTCAATGGTTCGGGCCTGCTTGAGATCGTCGGCGGCGCGGGGAATGACGTGATTACGCTCACCCGCGAAGGCGCGCTCTTTCGCGTGACAATCGATTCTCAGTCGCTCAACCAGACCTTTGCGGTTTCGGCGGTGCAGAGTTACGAGATCACTGGGCTGGCGGGTAATGATCAACTCCTACTCGATGACACCGTGAACATCCCCGGCACTTTGCGTGGCGGCGATGGCGACGACACCCTGCGCGGCGGGCGCGGCGCCGATACCTTCGACGTTGGACTTGGCAGCGATACCGTCGATTATTCACACCGAACCCAGGGGATGAAGCTCAGTGTAGACAGTGTGGCCGACGACGGGCTGCCCGGCGAAGGCGACAACCTCCTGCTCTGCATCGAGACCATCATCGGTGGCAGCGGGCCGGACCGAATCCGAGGATGCCCCACTGCCAATCTCATCTTCGGCTCCGGCGGGCGAGATACCATCGACGGCGCCGGCGGAGATGACACCATCTCCGGCGGAAACGGCAACGATGTCTTCATCGCCAGCGAGGGCAACGACGTCTACTTCGGCTCCGGCGGGAAAGACACCATCGACTACTCGGCCGAGTCGGAGAACCTCAACCTGTCGATCGACGGGATCGCCAATGACGGACGACCCGGCGAAACCGATAACATCGCCGGATCGATCGAAAATCTCGTCGGCGGATCTGGCTCGGACATTATCACCGGCAACGGCAGAGCCAATGTGCTCATCGGAAATGGCGGAAACGACCAGATCTTTGGCGGCGGGGGCGATGATGTCATCACCGGTGGCATCGGCGAAGACTTGCTCTCCGGCCAAGGCGGCAATGACCTCATCTTCGCCGCTGACGGCGGACCCGACACCGTCTCCGGCGGCAGCGGCACCGATACCCTCGGCTCAAGCGACATTGACGATATCATCGATTCAATCCCGTAAACCGCCCAGTCCGGCCTTCGCCAGCCCAGACTCCATCGGCTTCTTTTTGAGGGAAAATCGCTTGTTTTGAGCCAATTGGTGGGTACCGGGTTCTGCCGCGAGTTTCTCGTACATCGGCCCTCGTTTTCGGGGTAAACTCATGGGCGATGAGCGTCACCGGCCAACAACCCCGAGTCCGCGATACTGGCACCGCTGCCGCCAAAATCACCGGGGAAGCGGTCTACCTCTACGCGTTTGACATTGCGTATGAGATTCCCCGCGCGCCCCTCCGCGAGTTGCTCGGCCAGCCGGTGGCGCAGTTCATCCCCGACGCAACCAAAAAGTCGCCGCGCCAACTCTTCTTCTACCGCCCGCAGATGGTCCGGCTGCCTCCAATCGAACGCTTCGGCCCGCGCGGCCCGATTCGGGTCGAGCGATCGATCAAGCTTCTCCCGGTCGGTGCCATCAGCGTGATGGTGCGCATCCCGTTCAGCGTCGACAAGATTGAAGACCTCGTCGGCTACCACGACATTCGCTTCACCGACGGCAGCTATCTCTACGACGAGGTGCGCGATCTTGCCGAGCAGGTGCGCCAGGAACTCGCGCCGGGCCTGATCCGCCCCGTGAAAACTCTCGGCGATGAAGAGGCCTACACCGTCTTCTGTTTCAACGCCCCTCTGCGCGACGCACAGGGCAACGCGCTCAGCGCCGAAGACTGGTTTCTCGGCAACCGCCGCGCGGTCGCTTCGCTGCTCACCGAAGAGCCTGATCTGCAGCAGCTTTCCGATCAGGAAGCCGATGAATCCAGCGCGAAGTACTTCAGCTATTACGAAAACGACATCGTCGTCATCGATTGGGATGCCGCGGTCGTCGTCGATGACCCCCGGTCGTTCGACGAAACGCTTTACATCATCGAGCTTGCCAATGTTCAACTCGCCGAATTGGAAGCCTACGACCGCATCCTCGACGATGCCGTCGAAACCAGCTACCGCGATCTGGCCGGCAAGCGCTTCAAGAGCCTGCGCCTCAGCAGCACCCAGCGCGAACTGCGCGAAATCCGCATCGACCTCGCCCGCCTGCAGGATGAACTCGGCAACATCACCAAGTTCTTCGGCGATTGGCACCTCGCCCGCATCTATCAGGGCCTGGCCACCCGGTTTCACCTGCAGGAGTGGCAGAAGTCGATCGACGAAAAACTGCGCACCCTTGACGACCTCTACCAGATCATGCGCCAAGACCAGATGAACATGTGGATGCTCATCCTCGAAGCGTCCATCGTGGCGCTGTTCATCCTGGACATCGTCAAGTCAATCTTCTAACCCCCATCGAGAAGCCCCCGCGTCGCACGAGCCACCCGAACGGTCCCCGCAACCCCGCCGGAGAACCATCCGTTGTTCCGCGCGGAACATTTTGCAACATGCCCTTTAACCCATTATCCCGAAACAACTTATAACCCAATTAAGTACTAACCACACCCTAACCTTCTGTTAGGAACAGGCTTCCCCCATCCCGCGGAGCCCGCCGTAGTTCACGCGTCGGCGACCCGCCGGGCCGCGCACCCGTAACACGGGTTTCCAACCCGCCTCTTGCTCCCAGAATGTACATAAACAATCACATACGAGTTCTAAAGCAGCCAGTGGTGCTTCGGCCCTCCCCAAGCACGCGAACGAACGCGTCAAAGCCCGCCCCGCTGCGAAAGTGCGTCAGTCTCCCGCCGGTTCCAAACATGCTAGAATCCCCCGCGTGCCGATGTCGCGAGCCGGACGTGCTATAGGCCGGCGACTAGAAGGAGGCGGGTGATAAATGATATCGGTAGTGACCCCCTATCCTCTCCTGGAAATTGATCGACTCTTTTCTTGGGCATACCACCAGCCAGGCAAATTTGGCCATGTCGTATGAGGAAGCGCTCGATGAAACCCAATGCACAACTGGCACTCGAAGAAGCTATCAAACAACGACTAGTTGTGGTTGGCCCAGGAACCACCCAAGACATCGTTGATGAAACAGCTAGGGTAATTGGGGTTCCAGATGCTGGTGAACTGGCAAGATATCTTTTGATCGCGAACGGATTTCAGCGTGGGCGATTTAGTACCTTCGGTGTCGCTGGCTCACGCGTTCCGCAAAGCAACCGTGGTTCTGCAGAACTGCCGTGGATGAGCGGCAAGTGCCGTCGACTTTGCGCGCAAGTTCGGACGGCCGCTGGAAAGCCTATTTGGAGTCCTAAGAGCTTATTACAGATGACTGCCATTGGGGATGACGGACTTGGAGGAACATTTGTCTGGATCACGGGAGATCCTGCTGGCACCACAACAGTTCTAAGGCTTGATCCTGAAACATGGGAGCCTATGCAGACGATCGCGGAATCTTATGCTGACTTTTTGCTCTGGATCTTAGCAGCAGAGGCCGTGGTTTAACTTGTGCTACAGAAACTTCAATTGGTTTTGTTGGCCTTCAACCCGAACGGCAACATCGTGACGTTGCACCCTGACAGTTGAAGGTTGAAAAAAGCGGCGGTTCCCGTCGGTGGGATCGTACCTTACGATCCGCTGACTCATGTTCAACCCTTTCTCAAAGGAACCCGTGAGGTAAAAAACTCATCCAGGCATCATGCGGCCACTTTTCAATGGTACGCCTTCAACAATCCTCCAAGCCGCTCGTGACAGACAATCGGTCCGTCGCGCGGGGTGTTGCGCGCCTGCTCTGTCGGAAAGGGAGCAACATTCCCGATTCCCTGATGCAGGCGTTCAGCGTGGTAGTGGTCAATGTATTCGGTGACGGCGCGTCTCAACGACGCTTCGCCGAAGTAGATCATCCGGTCGAGACACTCGCTCTTAATCGACAAAACGAATCTTTCGGCAAACGCGTTCAGGTTTGGACTTCTCGGCGGCAGCTTGCAGGCAGCAATCCCGATAGCCTTAAAAATCATGTCGAATCCGGTCGTGAACTTCGTGTCCCTGTCGCGGATCTGATAACGACATTTCGACGGCACATCGCAGCTTCCGACTGTGAGTGAGTAGGGACTGGGTGGAAGCGGGTTCGGAACGGGTTGGAAACCCGTGCTACGGTGGCGACCAGAGGTAAACCCCTGCGGTGATGCCCGCTGCCAGGAAGCCGATCACACCCCCAGCCACACCACAAAACGCGGTGAAGAATCCAGATTTGCCCTCGAAGCTCGACATCTGCGTGATACGCACAACGAGCAGCCCCACACCGATCCCCGCAGCAAAGCCAACGAGGGCACCGGCGATTCCGAATAGTAGGCTGTAGATGATGAACATTTGATCTGCCGAATCATCGTTCAAAATGCATGCGGCGGCTGGAAGAGGCTGTTGTTTACACCAGGATCACATCTCCCTGGATTTCGCTCGTCAGAACCGGTCCGCTGTGCTCGTCGATGTAGACATTAATCTCGCTGCGGCAGCCAAACTTGCCGGGGAGATAGAGGGCTGGCTCGATGGTGAAGCCCAGCCGGGGCAGGAGCAGGCGGGTGTCGTGAGTTTCGAAGTTGTCGATGTTGACGCCGAGGCCATGAATCTTCGCGCCCGGCGAGAGGCTGTGGCCGGTGCGGTGGATGATGTGTGGTTCCTCGCCGGCCTGCCGGAAAACGTTCATCGCGGCATCGTCTACGTCGCAGCCCATGACGGGTGACTGATTGTTCCACGCATCGACGCACCGCTGCAGCGCGGCATCGCGGGCGGCTTTGACGGTGTTGAAGATGCGGTGGTGTTCGCCGGGCACTTGTTCGCCGGCGAAAGCGACCCAGGTAATGTCGCTGAAGATATGCTCCTCACCGGGCCAGCGTGCCCAGAGATCGATCAGCACCCAATCGCCCCGGCGGATTTCCTTCGGCCGCTGCGCGTCGACTTCAAAATGCGGGTCGGCGCTGTTTTCGTTACAGCCGACGATGGGCGGATGATCGGGGTCAAGCTTTTCATCGGCGAACCGGCGGAGAATGAAACTCTGCACGCCGTACTCGGTTACCTTCTTCTTTTCGGCCAGCCGGCCGCGAATGAGGGCGAACGCCTCGTCCTTGATCTGATTCACAAGCTTAGCCGCCCTGCGATGGGCTTCGAGAGATTCGGGCGACCAGCGTGCGGTGCAGAGTTGCACGAGGTCGGCGGACGAAACAACCTCGCACCCGACCGAGCGGACCAGATCGATCACCCCGCCGTCAACAAAACTGGCCGCGGGCAGGTCGCCGTGGTGCGACCATTCCATGGCGATGCGCCGGCGCGGCGACACCTGCTCGCGCACCCACTGCTGCCATTGGGGCCAACTGAGGAACACCGTCTTCTGGGCATTCAGGGCGTCGAACTGAGGCGCGTCAATCCGATGCACCGCGAGCAAAGGCTCGCCGTGGCTCGGAATGAGCAGGGCGACGCGCCGGGTGGTCCATTTCTTCCCTCCGAGCAGTTGGCTAAAGACAGGGTTGCCCCCACGAAAATCGTAGACAAGCCACGCATCGAGGTTGTTTTGCTGAAGATAGTCCTGAATGGTCTGGATTTGCTGCGGCGTCATGGTTGCATTCGTCGCATGAACGCGGCGGGGCGTCAACTGGGCGGGAAAAGAGTCGTCACGGCAAACGGCATTCTTGAGCGAAATGCGATATCCTTCCCGGCGCATGTCAAATGCGGAGGCAGTGGCAGAGTTTCAACGGTTGCTCGCGCCGGCGGTGGATCGTCGGCGGGGGTTGTTGGGCGCCGGCATCACGCAGGCATTCCGCGCGTTTTCCGGCGACGGCGACGGGCTTGATGGCGTTTACATCGACATCTACGGCCCGGGTGCGGTGATGATCGAATATGAAGGCCGTGCGCCGGCAGGGTTTGATGCGGCAGCGGGCGCGCAACTGGCGCTTGAAGCGCTTCGCCCACTCGGGGTGCGCGCAGTGTATCACAAGCCGTTCATCCGAGACCGCTCGCGCCTCGGCGGCGCGCTGCCAGAGTGCGTGACCAATGCCCGCCCGGCGGCGGGTGAGGTGCTGCCGGAGTTTTTGCTGGTACGCGAGCACGATTGGGCCCTGGAAGTGCGGCTTTACGACGGACTTTCCACGGGCGTGTTTCTCGATCAACGTGCCAACCGCAGGTGGGTCGCGGACTTCTGCGCAGCGTTTCACCGATCATCCGGAAAGCCCGCGGCGGTGTTGAACACCTTTGCGTACACCTGCGCGTTTTCGGTCGCCGCAGGGAAGCATGCCACGACAACGAGCGTGGACATCTCGCCGCGCTACCTGGAATGGGGCCGCCGCAATTTCGCACATAACAGCATCGACAGCTCGAAGCATTTCTTCACGAAGATGGACACATTCGAATTCTTCGGTTTTGCGCGCAAGAAAGGTTGGAAGTACGACCTGATCATCCTCGACCCGCCGAGCTTTGCGTCGGGATCGAAGAAGAAGGGCATCAAGCCGTGGAGCTCGCTCGACCACTACGCACGACTGGTCGGCGAAGCCGCGGGCCTGCTCGCGGCGGGTGGAGCCGTCTTCGCCAGCACCAACACACAGGAACTCTGCCGTACAGGCCGGCTGGAGAGAGAAATAGCCAAAGCCGTCGGCCGGCCGAAATGGATTGACCTGCCGGAGGTGGACGCCGATTTCGCGAACGAGTGCGACCGGTTTAGCGCGCGGGCATTCCATATCCACTAAGCCTCAGTCATGAAGGCTCGGAGCATCTGACAATGAACACCCTCCTCCTCGGCGGCACAGGTTTGATCAGCACCGGAATCGTCACGCACCTGCTGGCGCGCGGGGCGGCGGTCACCATGCTCAACCGCGGGCAGCGCGAAAGCACGCTGCCTTCGGGGGTGAGGGCGATCGTGGGCGATCGGAATGATGCAGCAACGCTCGCGCGCGTGGCAAACGAGACACGCTACGACGTCGTCATCGACATGATCTGCTTCGCGCCCGATCAGGCCGTCAAGACCATCGAAGCATTCGACAAGCGTTGTGCGCAATTGATCTTCTGTTCGACCGTCTGCACCTACGGCGTGAAGGTGCCGCCGGGGGTGCTGGTGGATGAATCGTTTCCTCAGGAGCCGATTAGCGATTATGGGCGTAACAAGCTTGCCTGCGAACGACTGTTTCTTGATGCACATCGCACCGGCAAGTTTGCCGCGACGGTCATTCGCCCGAGTTGTACATATGGTCCGGGAAATGCGCTGATCGACAACCTCGAATTTGATCCGCCGACGTGGGACCGCATGGAGAAGGGCCTGCCCGTGCTCTGCGCGGGTGATGGACTTGGCCTCTGGCAGGCCACTCATCGCGATGATGTGGGCAAGCTGTTTGCATATTCGGCGCTCAACACAAAGACCTACGGTGAATGCTATAACGCGACGCGCGACGAAGTGTTTACCTGGCGCGACTACTATCATCAGGCCGCCGAGGCGCTGGGAACCACGCCGCGGTTGCTTTTTATGCCGGCCGATTGGATCGTCGCGCACGACCCGCAGCGGTTCGTCGGGTTGCAGGAAATTTTTCGATATCACGGCGCCTACACATCAGCAAAGGCGAAGCACGATGTGCCGGAGTTTAAGTGCGAGATTGGGTTCGTAGAAGGCGTGCGCCAAACGCTTACGGACGTCCGCCGGCGCGGCAAATGGAAGTCGGCCGAGGGCGATAAACGGATGGCCGAAATGGTACGCATCGCGACGGCGCTCCAGCGAAGCCCCGCGGTGGCTGGGCAAGGTTAATTGTGTAAGAGTAAACATCGGCGCGTGCGACGCGACCCCAACAGCATAAACGCCATAACACCTGCAACACCGCCCGGCTCCGGCACACTCACCCGCGGCGTGCCGGCGGGGAGGCTTTGCCCGAAGTTCGCTGCCAGGGCAGTGAAATCGTCGAGATTCACTAAGCTGTCATAATTGAAGTTGCCGTGAACCCACGACCCTGCGCCACCGAACGTCGCAGCGAGGCGGGTGAAGTCGTTCAAATCAACCGCGCCCGACAGATCGGCATCGCCGGGCAGCGTGAAGCGGATGAGAACGGCGGTGCTATCGATCGGCTGGCCAGCGAAGGCCGAAGGCGAACCGATATCGGTGGCCTCGGCAAAGCCTAAAGCGCGGTTTGGCGTCGTGGCGGCGATGGAGCTGTTGATGCCGGCGCCGTTCCAACTGCCACCGGCGAAACCGTTTTGAAGGAACCCGCCAATCTGCGTCAATGGTGAAGCGCCGGTGTAGTCGATCACCAGCGCGCTGTCGGCCAGATCAAGAAAGCCGCCGACGACCGCAAGCGTGTTTAACCTGCTGGAGTTATCGCTCGCGCCGCCCGGCGCGATTCGCGCAATGCCGCCCACACTGAGTGAATGCTCGCGAATTCGGCCCGCCGTCAGACTTGCCGCCGCCTGCACGCTGGTGCTACCCGTACCATCGATTGAACCGATGGACGAGATGCCACCCGTTAGGAAGATCTTTGCTCCGCCGCCGGTAATGCTTCCGGTGCCGGTGATGCTGTTGACAAAGCTTGCCGTTGCACCCGCGGCGACGCGAAGCTCACCGTTGTTGGTGATGGGGTTCTGAAGAGTAAAGCTCAGGGGTGCGTCGACAGCGATCAATCCACCGTTGGTGATTCCCCCTCCGGAGACAAAGCTCCCGCCGCGCAAGTGGAGTTCGCCGCCGAGTTCGATCGTCGTCGAATTGGTCACATTGACATTGCGAACATCGAGCGACAACACGCTTCCAAGCGGCCCGGTTGAACCGATGATTAGCGGCGCGAACGTCAGGCCGAACGTCCCGCTGTCAAACTGTATTGGGGGCGTGGCGCTGAAAGCGGCCACAGTCAGGTTGCCCCCATCGAGCACGAGCGGCGCGCTGGCAATCGTAAACCCTTGCGAAATCAGATGTTGGCCCGCCCCAATGGTGTGTGCCGGGCCGAGCAGTTTGTCGAGAAACGCCGCCGACATGGTGAGATTTGGGAATGCCTCGAAGTCCATCGTGCCAGAATTGAAGTTGAATTCGGCCGTCGGGTCGAAGAAGAGTTGGTTCAATCGAAGCGTCCCGCCGTTGAGCACGATGGTTCCTTGATTGCCGACGCGTAGATCGTTGAACACGTCGACGACCCCGCCGGCGTTGATCGTCAGCGTTCCGATCGCGCCGGTGGGTTGTGTTGCGTGGACTCCTACGGTCATGCTGTCGGATATGTCCCAGAGTGAATCAGCGCCGCCGACGGTTGCTTCGCCCCGTCCACCGAGTGTGCTGGAGGGAATGGCGGCGCTGTCGGTCTCCACACGCCCACCGTTCTCGATCGTAAGCGATCCACCGCTCACGGCGATCGACCCTTGACTTAAGAATGGCGCAACGTCGAGCCTCGAGCCCAGTCCACTCACCAGAATACTGGAAGTAGGGCCGCGAACGTCGATCCGGCTCGTCGTCACCAAGCCGCCGTCCATGATGCGCAACCGCCCATTGCCCGAGCCACCAAGCTGCAGCGTGCCGGTGCACGACCAGCGGGAGTTGGCACCCGTTACATCGACGGTTCCGGTCCCGGCTGAACCCAGGTGCCCTCGAACGCTGTTTACAGATCCGCCGTTGCCGATGTTCAACGTGCCGTTGCCGTTGACGCCGATCTCCAGCGTACCGGCGTTGCTCCACTGCGAACCTGAACCGAACACATCGACGCTGGCATGGCTGACGTTCGCTTCGGCGACAATGGTGCGCGCCCCGGTGGAGGCCACTCGCCCACCGCTGGAAATGACCAGAGAAGCCGAACCAAATCGGCCGATCGTCAGATCGGTAAAGCTCGCACTTCCGCTCGAGCCAATGACGCTTAGCACGCCTGCAGAGCCGCCGGGATTGTGCGCCAAGATTGCGACTCCGCCTTGAAGCCGCGCCGATGTGCTGACTGTGCCCGAGCCAGAGTTGCCAATCACGAGCGTTCCGGTTTGATTCCACCGAGCAGTGGAGGTGTCCATGGAAACGACGCCTGCCGTGCCGATTGCATCGCCAAGGATTGCGGTACCGTTGTTCTGCACAACGGCGCCGATGTTGATGAGCATCGTTCCATTGCCGTCATTGCCGACCAGCAGCGAGTTGGTTGTGAGCTGCGAAAACGGCCCGCCGATCACAGCGTTACCGATGCTGCCTGTTCCGCTGCCCACTTCGAGCGTGCTCGCCAGGATGGTGCCGCCGCCGAGGTCCATTGTGAGCGTGCCGGTCGCGGACGCGCCACCAATGAGCAAGCGCGGAAGTCCGGTGACTGTCGCGCCGCCGGTGACCGTCAGCGATCCGACGCCGCCCGGAACGGCACCGACCAACATCTGCGGCGTGAGCGCTGAGCTAAAATTGAAAGTTCCGTTCTGAATTGTCAACCGCGCGTTCCGCGCAACGAGGATGGTCCCGCCGCCGCCGATGCTTCCGACTTCGTTTCCGGTGATGGACGTGGCGGTGTAAGTTCGCCCGCCGAGGTTGAAGGTGACGAAATCGTTCTTCACCTTTACCGCCTGCGTCTGCGCGTTGGCGTTGAAAGTGATCGTGTAGGTGGCCAGGCCCGGCGGGAAGAAGACAGAGGAATTGCTGAAGTTCGCAACGTCATTGACGCCAGGCAACAGGCCGTTTTGCCAGTTGGTACTCGTACTAAAGTTCCCACCGGCGGTGTTGCTCCACGAACGATCCGCACCAATCGTCGGCGTTGACAGCGCTGTCAGTCCGATGGCACCCAGCGCTGCCAGCAGTACTCGCTGCGAGTTCCGTGTTTGTCCTGTTAAGCCAATCCTTGTCATCATGACCTGCCTCCAACTGCAATGCTGCATCGCGCCATCGACTTCGGCTTGAGTGAGAGCGCGCTGTTCGAAGCGATGATTTGCGATCACGTGCGCCGCCGGCGGGAAACGTGAGCCGCGACGATGGTAAGCGCGGCCGCCGCTACCGGCTCAGGAACCGAGCGCGCCGGCATGTCGGCCAGCGTTAAGCCGAAGTTGGCAGCCAGCGCGGTGAAGTCGTCCAAGTTAGTCACGCCGTCGTAGTTGAAGTCGCCACTCGCCCAAGTAGACGATGCTCCAAACGCCGCGGCGAGTCGGGTGAAGTCGTTGAGGTTGACCCCGCCGGACATGTCGGCGTCGCCGGGGAGTGTGAAGCGAATGAGCACGCTGGTTTCATCAACCGGCTGGCCGGCGAAGGTGGCGGGAAAGCTGCTGAATAATGCCGAGGCTTCGGCGAAACCGAGGGCACGGTTGGGCGTCGCCGCAGCGATCGAACTGTTGATGCCAGCGCCGTTCCAGCTTCCGCCGGCAAAACCCGTTTGACTCAGGACGGCGATCTGCGTCAGGGGAGATGTGCCGATGTAGTCGATGATCAGGGCGTTGTCGGCGAGATCGAGGCGTCCGCCGGTGATTGAAAGTGCATTAAGCCGACTGGTGCTGGCATCCGTGCCGCCGGGGATGATGTTCATACTGCCGCCGACCGTAAGCGATTGTTCACGAATCCGTGCCGCGGTCAGTGTTGCGCCGGACTCGACCGTTGTGGTACCCGGCGAATCGATCGCGCCAACGGACGACGTGCTGCCGGGTTGGAACACCTTTGTCCCGCCGCCGGTGAAGCTGCCAGCGCCGGTTACACTGTTGAAGAAATTGGCCGACGCACCCGTTACGACCTGAATCTCGCCAAGATTGATCAGACCGCCGCCGGACGTGAAACTTCCGCCGGCGAAGACCAACTGTCCGCTGGGCTGGATCGTTGTCGCATTCGTGACGTTGATGCTGCGATCGTCCAAAGTAATTGAACTGCCCAGCAGCCCGCCGGCGCCGACGGTGAGGTTGGCGCTGGTAAGATTGAGGGTCCCGCCGTCGAATTGGAGCGGCGAACCGACGGCGAGTGTGGGGATGGTGAGAATCCCGCCGTCAAGCACAAGCGGCGCGGTGAGCGTTGGTGTCCCGCCGATGGACAGATGCCGGCCGGCGGCGAGGGTGTGAGTGAGTCCGAAAAGCCTGTCGAGAAATGGGTCGGTCAGGTTTGGGTTTCCAGTGATGCGGAGCAGGCCCGCGTCGAACTGGAAGGCAGCAGTGCTGTCGAGGGTGAGATTGCTCGATCGCAGGGTCCCACCGTTGAGAATGATGGTGCCGTTGTCGCCGACGATGACGCTTTGAATGACGTCAACAGTCGCGCCGTTCTCGATGGTTAGCGTTCCAACTGAGCCGGTGGTGTTGAATGCGTTATCGCCCACCGAGAGTGTGGTTGCAATGCGCCACTGGGTCCCTGCTCCGCTGAAGGTAGCAGCCCCGGTACCGCCGATGACAGGACCGACCTGGCCGCGGTGGCTGTCGACGATTCCGCCGGAATTCACGACCAGTGTACCGAAGTTTCCGGCGCTACCGGTCACCTCAAGATCGTCGGTAACCCAGGTCGAATCCTGCCCCTGAACCAGGACGCTGGAAGATACTCCGATTGTCGAGTCCAGGCTCTGCACACGTCCGCCGTTGGTGATCTGCATGTGTCCGGTTCCGTTGCGTCCCACCGACAGTGAGCCACTGAAGATGTTCCAGATCGACCCGACGCCATCGACGCTGACGGTTCCGCTGCCACTGCTGTTCGAACCAATGGTTGCACCTCCGCTCGTGCTGACGCTTGCGGCGTCGGTGATGTTCAACGCGCCGTTGCCGCGGTTGCCGACGATCAACGAGTTGGTGGTCCATCGGGAGGCGAACCCGCGTACGTCGACCCGGCCGACGGCGTTGAGTTGATTGGCGATCGTTGCGCTACCGTTGCCGGAAAACCACGCGCCGCCGGAGGAGATGTCCACAAAGCCATTGCCGGTGTCGGAAACGATGTTGCTGGTGCTGGTGCTGCTGCTGATGCTTGCCCCGCCGGAAACATGCATGATGCCGATGCCGTCCTTGCCGACGACAAGTTGTTCAACCCTGGCGCGGGAACTGTTTCCGGAGAGGAATAGGCGTCCAATGCTTCCGGCATTGCTGCCGACCGTGACATTCTGGCCGACGGCGTTGAGGCTCCCGCCGCCGGTGACATTGACGGTGCCTGCACCGGAGCTGCCGATGACCATGGAGCCTGTCTGAATCCACCGTGCTGTAGCACCGTCGAGGGTGATGTTGCCCGCCGAGCCTGTGAGGTTGCCGATAACCGCCGCCCCGTTGTTAAGGAACGTGCCGCCTGTATCAACCGTCATCGTTCCTGCGCCCGCGTTGCCGACGAGTAGGGACCCGGTGGTGAGTTGCGAGAAGGGGCCAGTAATGACGGCGGTGCCGTGGCCGCCAGCCCCGCTGCCGAGGTCGAACAAGCTGGTGGTCACCGTCCCGCCGCCTAAGGGGAGATTGAAGAACCCTGTTGCGGACGGGGTGCCGACGAATAGTCGCGGCGAACCAACGATCGAGCCTCCATTGGTTACCGTAAGCGACCCGACGCCGCCCGGCACTGCACCGATGAGCATCTGCGCTGGCAGTACGCTGTTGAAGTTGAATACCCCGCCGGTGATGGTCAACCGCGCATTGCGCGCGGTGAGGATGGTTCCCGCACCGCCGACGCTTCCGACTTCGTTTCCAGTAATGGCGGTTGTGGTGAAGGTGCGGTTGGTAAGGTCGAAAGTGACAAAGTCGTTCTTGACCCGCACCGCCTGCGTCTGCGCGTTGGCGTTGAAAGTGATCGTGTAGGTGGCCAGGCCCGGCGGGAAGAAGACAGAGGAATTGCTGAAGTTCGCAACGTCATTGACGCCAGGCAACAGACCGTTTTGCCAGTTGGTACTCGTACTAAAGTTTCCACCGGCGGTGTTGCTCCACGAACGGTCGGCGGCGAGCGTGGGTTCGGATAACAAAGTGAGAGTCGGCAGCGACAGAAGGCCGTTCATCGCAATCCAGAGTCTCCCAAAATGCTTTCGTTGCCTTGATTTGTCCGTACTTCGCATAGCACACCTTCGGCGCTGGAGGTTGTGGCCCCGAAGAGCATTAGGCGAGGGTTGGCGACTTGCTAAC
The DNA here is from genome assembly GCA_002343075.1 of Phycisphaerales bacterium UBA2421. GTDB lineage: Bacteria > Planctomycetota > Phycisphaerae > Tepidisphaerales > Tepidisphaeraceae > UBA2421. The sequence goes on from DDRH01000031.1 coordinate 43,502, forward strand.
CGGACACCGGCGAGATTGTGGGACTGTTGTAAGCCCTGGAATTACAGCAACTTGCGGACGTCGGCGCGAGAAAGCCGAATCGCCGGCGCGCTATGCAGCCGGAAGGCGGCGGGGATCTGGGCGCTTGGGGGAGGCTTCCAGAGCGTCGAGCGTCATCGCCGCCGGCGCGCCGGTAGCATAGAGGCTGCGACGGCGAGCAGCCCGAGAATCGCCCCCGCCGGCTCGGGCACCGCCGCCCGCGGCGCGTCGGCGGGGAGGGTTTGACCGAAATTGGCAGCCAATGCGGTGAAATCGTCGAGGTTGGTCACGCCGTCGTAGTTAAAGTCGCCGCGCGACCATCGGCTGCCCGGCTGGCCGAAACCGGCGGCCAACGCGGTAAAGTCGTCGAGGTTCACCCCACCGGATAGGTCGGCATCGCCCAACAACGTGTACCGCGCGAGGACGGCGGTACTGTCGATCGACTGGCCGAAGAACACCGCCGGCGAACCGATTTCGCTGGCCTCGGCCAGCGCCAGCGCGGCAACCGGATTGCTTGCAGCCGTTGTGGAGTTGATGCCGTCGCCATTCCAAGCGCCGCCGTTGCGGCCTGCGATGATATACCCGCGAATGGTGGCAAAGGGAGAGCCGCCGGTGTAGTCGATGATCAAGCCGTTGTTCGACAAGTCAAACCGCCCACCGGAATCGATATCAAGCTTGTTGACCCGGCTTGCCCCGGCGTTGGTGCCGTTGGGGAGAATGGATGTCGCGCCCTCGATGAACAGTGCCTCATCGCGGATGTGTTCTGCAGAGAGGCTGCCGAACGGGCCGACGCGGGTTGCGCCGCTCTTGTTGATGCGGCCGAAGCTGGCCGGGCCTTCAAAAATCGTCGTCCCGCTGCCGGTAAACTGGCTCAGGCCGGTGACGTTTCCGAGAAAGCTGGCGATCGAGCCGGGGCTGACTCGAAACTCCGACGTCGGCACGGCGTTGGTTACATTGCCGTAAAAGGTGGCGTTTCCCGCGCCGGTAATGATCGTCTTGGCGTTTGCGATGTTGGTCAGATCGCCAAAGACGTCACTGATACCGGCGGAGAATGTCATCGTGCCGAAGTTGCTGATGACACTGGCGCGGAGCAACCCGCGGCCGTTGACTCTACCGGCGAGTTGGTTGGTGAACGTACCGCCAAACTCCACTTCGCCGCCGAGGAGGTTGATCTGCCCGCCGTTGAAGGATGTCGCGGTGCCGGTGAAGGCGATTCGCTCGCCGAGGCCGGCGCGCACTTCGCCGGCGGCGCTGTTGGAAAGCGTTCCCGCGACTGCGCCCGATCCGAGGACTTTGCCCTGGTTGGCAACAAGACCCGCGACGACCGAAGACGGATTCTGGAGCAGCAACTGCCCGCCGGGCTGCACACCGATGGTTGCGGCGGAAAGTCGCCCGCCTTGCATGGCGGCGATTCCGCTGATGTTGATGGTCGTGCCGAGCAGATTCTGCCCGGGGTTCAGTTGCAATTGATCGCCGAGCGGCCCGCCGGCGGCAATACTCAACGTGCCGCTCGTGAGCTGCAGCGTACCGGAGGCGAAGTCCAGGATGCCTGTCGCAGCCTTGGTGAGGTTGCCAGCGCGGAGCGTTCCGCCGTCGATTTCGACGGTGCCGAGAGCGTTGATCGAGAATGTTGACAAACTCCCGGCACTCACCGTTGCGCCGGGTCCGACGCGCAGGTAGCCGTTAGAACTTATGCTCCCTACGCCGATGCTGGAACTGGCGACCCACCCGCTTCCGGTTCCGCTGACGTTGACCGTGCCTGCGGCGCCGGAGCCCACGCCAATGGATCCCGTGCCGCTCGTGAGAACCGCGCCGCCGGTGATATCCACGAGGCCTGTGCTTCCAGCAAATGCACCAACTCGAAACAGGCTGGTTCCCGCGTTGAGCGCGCTTCCCGCACCGTTCATCTGCAGCACGCCGATGGAGTTGATTGCTTCCCCGATCGTCACCGTCGTGGCGTTGACGACTCCGCCAGAGAGTATCTCCAGCGTTCCCCTGCTGTTGCCTCCGATGTTGACCACGCCGCTGTTGATGATCGCGCCGGCGTGCTGCACTCGAACGTATCCGTTCGAGCTTGCCGTGCCGACGGCCAGCGACCCGGTGGTGAGCTGGGCATTGCTTCCAGTGACGATGAGCGTTCCATTTCCGCCCACCGAGGATCCGGATGTGCCCACGCGCATGACGCCGGTGTTGTTGTACCGCGCCGCCGAGACACCCCCGCCGATAAATACGGTTCCGTTGCCCGCGACATCGTTAAGGCTTCCGCCCACAAAAGTATTTGAGCTGTTGTAGGTGCCGGCCGTGAGTTGCAACACACCTGTGTTGTTGAACTGGGCCACGCGAGTGGTCGTCACCGTCGTGATGCCTGCCGCGCCCGTCTGTACGAATGTACCGTTTCCGCCGGGCTGATCGCCGATATTCATGGTTGGCGCTGAAAAAGAAGCGCCACTGAACAGCAGGGTTCCGTCAGCAAAATCGCCGATGGCCGCGGTGCCAGTGAGGCTGACATCGGCGATCCCGCCCGTCACATTCACAACCCCAGAAGCAGAACTGCTCCCGCCGACGACCAGGCTGGTGCCGGTGTATCGCCCACTCACATTGAGCGTGCCGTTGGCTAGCAGGCCAACAAACAACGAGGCGCCCATCGACAGCGTTGCGGTCGATTGCACAGTCAGCATTCCACTGCTGCCGGCAGCGCCGCCGATTATCGACGATAGACCGGTTGCAGTGGAAATGGTTCCGTTGCCGATCGTGAGCGACCCGGCGTCGGTTCCGCCTTCGCCGATGACCATTGGGCTGGAGCCGGTGAGCGCGTAGGTCGAGCCACCCAGCGAGAACAGCACGTTGTCACGCACCGACAGACGGTCGTTGGTGACGTTGCCGGCGAAGTTGACGCCGTACAGCGCGTTGGAAGCCGTGGCATTGAATATCGCACGGTCTGCAGCGCCAGCAACGAGCGACCCGGCCCAGTTGGCCGCGGTGGTAAACGTACCGCCGCTCGCGTTCGTCCAGGTTCGATCGGCACCGTAAGCGAAGGTGCCCGAGAGCATCAGAACTGCAGAAAAAGTCGCGCGACGGGCGCGCAGCGGGGATGAGCTTGTCATTTGGAGAAGACCTCAAATAAACGGCGACACGGGACCCTGAAGCCTCGCAATTATGGATAAACTGGACAGAAAAGGTCAAGGAAAATGCGCGCGATTCCGGCGGAAATTGCCAAAACTTCATGGTTTGAGGCTCGTCCCGGCAAGTCGAACACCCCCGCGGTGGTGCGTCCGGCGCCAGGATCCCACGAAGCCCGTTACCTCGCGGCGATTTCCGGGGCGGAGGTTAGTGCTGGACGGGGGATAGGTCGCTCCTGTCGATAGCCCCCCCACGCCGGGGGCTTCAGGCAGTCTGATGGCGCGGCGGTGCGGTGAGGTGGCGGATCGGCATGAAACCACGCGATGGGTTATCTTCACCCCTGATGTGGCCGATTTCGGAACAGATTTATGACGAGCTGCGCCGGTTGGCGGGCAGCTATCTGCAGTCTGAGCGCGGCGATCATACGCTGCAGGCGACCGCACTGGTGCACGAAGCGGTTTTGAAGCTCAGTGCGCGGCTGAGCGCGAGCGAACTGCCGCGCGCCGATCTCATCGCTGCTGCGGCGCAGGCCATGCGCCGGGTGCTGGTGGACCACGCGCGCACGCGCAATCGCCTGAAGCGCGGCGGGGGAGACGCGGTGGCGCGGTCAGACATGGCGCTGTTAGGCCTTGTCTATACAGAAGATACAGACGCCCAGATCGATCTGGAGGATCTGCACGCCGCCCTGGAAGAACTGGATGCAATCGCGCCGGACGCTGCCAAGATGGTTGATCTACGATTTTTCGCGGGAATCTCCGTCGACTCCGCCGCCGAGGCTATGGCGATCTCGCCTCGTTCGGCGGCGCGGCTCTGGGCATTTGCCCGGGCGTGGCTGTTTGACCGACTCACCAAAGAAGGGCATGGCAGGGACTGAGCGCATCCGTCGCTGACTGGTACAGCCAATGGAACAAGATTCTGTTCGCAAACACTTTGAAGACCTCGTCGAACTGCCGCAGGCCGATCGCCGCATCGCACTCGACGCGCTAACCGAATCCGCCCCCGCGGTTGCCCGGCGGGTGCGCGAATTGCTCGACGCGCATGACCGGGCGGGCGCTTTCCTGCAATCGCCCATCGCATCGCTCGAACCCCTGTTGCGCGACACAACCCGGCCGGAGCACGCCGGCGAACCGGTGGGGCGATACCGGTTGATTTCCCGGCTCGGCGAAGGCTCGTTTTCGGTCGTCTGGCTGGCCCGGCAGACGGAACCGTTTGAGCGCGATGTGGCACTGAAGCTGCTGAAGCCCGGGCTGGACGTACACACCATCGCCAAGCGCTTCGACGCCGAGCGCGATGCCCTGGCCCGGCTGGAGCATCCGAATATCTGTCGCATCTACGACGCCGGCATTCACGCTTCGGGCCGGCCCTACTTCGTAATGGAGCACGTTCCGGGCCAGCCCATCACGGCCTACGCGCTCGGCCGCCGGCTCGACCATCGCACGGTGGCGCAACTTGTGGCCGACACGCTGCGGGCGGTTGAGCATGCCCACCGGCATGCGATTGTGCATCGCGACTTGAAACCAGCGAACGTACTGGTGAGCGAAGTTGATGCGGCGCATGTGGTCAAGGTGATCGATTTTGGCATCGCCCGGATGATTGCGCCCGATCGCGATGCCCCGCAGACGCTTTCGCTGATTCCCACCGGATCGCCGGCCTACATGAGCCCGGAGCAGTTTCAGCCCGGGGGCGTGGTGACGGCGCAGAGCGACGTGTTCGCCGTCGGAAGAATTCTGCTGGAACTGCTGGCTGGGCGGCGCGTGTCGCATCATGAGCCAGCCAGCCAGGTCGAGCGGTTACTTGCCGGCCGGGGGGTCGATCGCGACTTGCGCAACATCGTCCGACAGGCGACCGAGCAGCAGCCAGAAGACCGATTCAACTCCGCGGCGGAGTTTTCGCAGGCATTGGATCGATATCTCAAAGGCGAACCGGTCGCGGTGCGCCGGCGACGACCCACCGGAAGACCGAGTGCCGCAAAAATTGCCGGCGTGGCGATTGCCACTTTCATTCTGGCTGCACTGGCAATCTTTCTGCTGTTTCGGGGTAGCCGCGAGAGTGATCGACCTGGGAACCTGGAACGCCTCGCGGGCTCGGCGGTCGTCACGCCCGCCGACGCGGTGTTTCCCGCGCCCCGGCCGATGCAATTGCTCTGGAAGCGCCCGCCGCTTGCTTCGGGTGGCTGGAATTCGCTGGTGTCCGCTGGTTCCTCGCACGTGCTCTACGGCGTTTCATATGAACGCTATCTTGAAGTCATTGACGCCGACACCGGCACCACCACGCAGCGGCTGCGCCCCGACGACCGGCTGGCGATTCGGTGTGCGCTCAGCGCCGCGGGCAACCGACTGGCCGTGGCAACCATGGAGCCAGGTGGTGCGGGCCAGCGAATCATCATTCTCGACGCGCAAACTCTTGGCGAAACGGGCCGTTTTGACATTCCCGGCGCGATCTACGCCTTCGATTTCGTTGACGCCGCCGGCGACGTGGTGGCGATTAGTCTCAAGCTCGAGTCGGAATCGAACGTTTCGTTCTTTGAGTCGAAAACAGGCCGATTAATCGCCCGCGGGCCGGTCTGGCGCGGTGAATTCGCCCCGACCTACCTGCTGGCGACCGGGGACGACCAGACAGTGGTTTGCAACGACAAATCAGCCACGGTCATTCGCATCAACGCCGACGACGGCAAGACCGTCACGGCTTATCGCGAGGCGGCGGCGAACCTCATTTCGGTGGCCATCGATCGCACGCAAGGCAAGCTACTCATCTGCGGCGGCTACGAAACGGCGCTGTTCGATCTTTCGAGCGAGAAAATTCTAGGGCGTTTTCAGACAACGGACGTAGTAACATCAGCCAGCCTGACCGCGGGGGGCACGGTGGTTGTCGTCGGAACCAATCGACATCAACTCGTTGGGTTCGATGCCGCCACCGCGCGGCCCGCCTGGGTGCTGGATACGCCACTCGACCCCAGCTTCCTATCCAACCCAGTTTTCCGAGTGGAGAATGGCGTGGTCCTCATGATCAGCATGGACGGCTCGATCCACGCCGGGCAGCTTCCCACTAACTGACCTTCGATCTCGATTTCGAGCGAGCGCTGTTGGCAGGGTCGCCGGACATCTGTCGCTGAATCGGGGGAAGGGGGAGTTGTGTCGATGCGCAGAGGTGTTGTCATGGGAAGGAAACGGTCAAAGGCTCGAATTACGCTTGCAGAATCACTGGAACCCCGGCGGATGCTGGCCGGCGGGCCGGAAGCGGTTGGGGCGTTTGTCTCCAACGGCACGTTGTTCGTCCTGGGAAACACCAATCCATTCGAAAGCGCCAGCGACTGCATTGTCATCGATACGGTTGGATCGCAATTCCGCGTCTCCTACGGTCCGCACTTCGCCGGCACATTCATTTCGGGCAGCACGGTTCACCAGTTTTTTGATACCGCAGGCGTAACCCGAATCGAAGTCAACACCTATGAGGGCGATGACTACATCTACATCGAAAACACCTCCGGCCGCAATCTCGTGATCAACTCCGGGCCGGACAGCGATCGGATTCAGTTCTCCAATGCTTCGGGCAATCTCAGCCTGCAAAATGCCGGCGTGATCAGCTTGGCGGGCGGGTCCGGTGGTAACGACTTTGACACTGTTGTCGTGAACGACCACAACACGCTCTCGGCGCAGACCTATTCGATCACGCTCGCCCGGTTCGACCGGCCCGGCTGGGCCGGGTTCAGCTACGCGGGAGATATCGAATCGCTTACGCTCGTCACCGGCAAAGGTGCCGACACTGTCAATGTTCCCAGCACCTTTACCGGCCAGCCGATCGATATCGCTTCGGCCGGCGGCGCAGATGTCGTCAACCTCGGCAACGTGGCCAACGGAATGCGGTCGATCAACGCCAACATCCGCATCTCCAACTCGCCAAGCTTTACCACCATCAATGCCAACTCCGGTGCCGACACGCTCGGGCGGGGCTGGTCGGTTGATGATGCAGGCTTCGGAAACTTCGACCGGCTGAACGGACTGGCGCCGGCTTCGATTCTCTGGAATGTCAGCGACATTTCCTCAGTCAATATCACGACCGGACAGGGTGTCGATACCGGAACGATCGCCAGCACGCGCGCCACGCTGCGCGCTAACAGTGCCGGCGAGCGCGATACGGTCTTTGTCGGCTCGCCGATACGCGGGGGGCTGAGCCAGATCCTCGCGCCCGTAACCATCGAAAACTCGCCGTCATTCTCCGCGGTGGTGATCGATGACACGGGCAACAGCAATCAGCGCGTCGCGACACTCACCAACGTCAGCGGATTGAACACGCTCAAGCATTTCGGCGCGTCCGCGCCGGCCGACATCCGGTTCAGGACCAGCGATACCAGCCATGTGACGATTCGCACCGGTGCGGGTTCCGACGATCTTTCCATCGACAGCATCGGTCTGGCCGACGCCGGGCAACTGTTTATCGATAGTGTCGACGGGTCGGACGTGGTACAGATCGGCAAAGCGCCGCTGGGCACACAGGACATCGCCGTGCAGAAGGTGACTGTCAACGGTTCGGGAGCGAGCAATCTGTTTATCCGCGATACTGGCTCGACCGATTCAGACGCCCCGGTGCTGAAGTTTCATGCCGGCACCGGCGAACAGCGGCTGACGGGCATCAACTTCTGGGGGACCACCTTCGCATGGAACCCGACGCAAATGGCGTCGGCGTCATTTCACACCGGGCAAGGCTCCCGCACCATTGACGTGCGATCGACCCGCGGGGCGATCTACATACTTGGCACCACCGGTAGCACCAACTTGATCACGATTGGCTCGGGCGCGTCAGCACCGGATCTGGGCACCTTGCTCGACATAAGCTCGTTCAACAACAACTCCACCATCGAGATCGACGATACGGCGACGACGACGGGGCGATCGATCGTGATTGATGAGTTCGATCACGTCACGCCGAGCGCCACCGAACTGACGGGCCTCGGAGCCGGGCTGGTGCGGTTTACGCAGAATGTTCGTTTGCGAACGTTCCTTACCGGATCGGGGAATAACGACATTCGGGTTGGCGCGCTCCGATCTGACACGACATTCGTCGGCTCGACCGGCTTCGACACCATCCACTTCGGCCGCGACGATGTGCCCGGCTCGCGCACCAGCCAATGGGTGACGCACTCGGTCTTCACGATCGGATTTGAACATGTGCAACTCAACGAGCAGGATCGTCCGCTGGCGGGGGGCGTGTTCTCGATTCTCGGCAGTAGGTTGCAGCGGCCGAGCTTTCCCGATATCGAGACTTTCGGCGTGGTCGAACTGCATGTCGCCCTGCCCGATGCTGGTGCAACAATCGACGTGCTCACACTAAACCCGAACCTGACTGCAGTGGTTCATAGCGGGGCGGCAACGGATTTCATCAATGTTCCCCAAACCGGGAGCACCAGCGGGGTGCGTGTCGTCGCCGCCGGCGATGGCTCCACCGGCTATGACTTCATCGATGCCGGCATCAGCAGCTTCGGCGCAGACGCGCGGGTTGCGATCGCCGACGGCGGATATCGCGGGTCGATCAGCGCCCGCAACACCGGCATGGTTCAAGCCAGCGGCGCCGGCACCATCTGGACGCAGTCGCTCAGCTTCGCCGGGAATGGTCACTTTGACATCGGTGCGGCAGCGGTTGTCTATGACTATGCAGGCGCGTCACTTGAGGCGCAGGTGCGCAGTGACATTCTTGCGGGCTTCAACGCAGGCGCATGGAACGGGCCGGGCATTCGAAGCCAGTTGGCGGCGATGTCGGCAAATCTGACGGTCGGCTACGCCGAAGCCGCCGCCGTGCTGTCGCCGGGTACAACCCTGTGGCACGGCGTAGACGTGGACGACACCGCCGTGCTGCTGCGTGCGACGCTCGGTGGCGATGCCAATCTCGACGGCAACGTTAACTTGGACGACTTCACCTCACTCGCCGCCTCGTTCGGCGTGCCCGGGCGTGTCTTCAGCCAGGGTGATTTTACGTTTGACGGCGAAGTGAGCCTTAACGACTTCACGATTCTGGCTTCCAACTTCGGCGGCACATTCGCCAGCCAACCCATTGCCCGTTCATCGCTCGCGCAACCCCGACCGGCGAGCAATCCGGCAGGAGGCAGTCGAATGACGATGGGCAGCGATGTGCTCCTCGGCGATGCCGGCAGGGCATAATTCTCATCGCCACCATGACACGGGCGGGGCGAATGACGGTATCCTCATCGTCATGTTCGACCCCGGCGATCTCACACTGCAGCACGGCGAGGTGCTCTTGCGCCCCCTGACTCACAGCGACGCCCCCGCCTTGGCAGAGGCAGCGGAGGGGCTCCGTGGGCAGACGCTGTTCACCACGGTTCCCGATGCCGCCGACGCAGGCCGGGCATACGTCGATCACGCGCTGGCGATGCGGTCGGCTGGCACCCGATTTCCCATGGTCATCATCTGGCAGGCGCGCGTCGTCGGGAGCACAAGCTACATGCGCTACCAGCCGTGGGAGTGGCCCCTCGGATCGCAGCGCCAGCGCGCCAATCGGCCCGATATCGTCGAAATCGGCTACACGTGGCTTGCAGCCAGCGCGCAGCGCACCGCGTGCAACACCACCGCAAAGCTGGCACTGCTGACGCACGCGTTTGAATCGTGGCAGGTTCACGCCGTGCTGCTGCGGACTGATGCGCGCAACCGGCAATCGCGCACCGCGATCGCACGGCTGGGTGCCAAGCTCGACGGCGTGTTAAGAGCCGACATGCCCTCATCCGATAACCTTGTACGGAGTACGGCACAGTATTCTATCCTCGCATCGGAATGGGCCGCCGTGCGCGCAAGCCTGCAGCGGCGCCTGTCGCCCGTCGGCCGCGACTGAACAGTGAGGCGATTGTAACCGCGCCCAGAACGCCAGCGCATGAACCCGGCTCTGGCACACTCGCCCGCGCCGCGTCGGCGGGGAGGGTTTGGCCGAAATTGGCGGCCAGGGCGGTGAAATCGTCAAGATTAACCAACCCGTCGTAGGTGAAATCGCCCTGCGTCCAAACAGTCCCGCTCCCAAACCCTGCGGCGAGGCGGGTGAAGTCGTCGAGATTGACTGAACCGGACAGGTCGGCATCACCCTGCAGGGTGTAGCGGAGCAGCAGGGTGGTTGCGTCGATCGGTTCGCTGAAGAACATGATGGGGGAACCGAGCGCGCTCGCCTCCGCAAAGCCAATTCCGCGGCCGGGTGTGACGGCGGCGGTGGAGCTGCTGATGCCCGCGCCGTTCCAGGCGCCGGCGTTGTAACCTTGCTTGATCTGATTGGCGATCGTGCCAAGCGGGGATGCGCCGACGTAATCGATGATCAGCCGGTCGTCGGTCAGACCGAGCCGGCCGGTCCAGGCGTTTGGCGCACCGGCAAGGGTGAGTTGCGTCAGGCGGCTGACGACGGAGCCGTCGATGCTGGCGACGCCGTTCACTTCGAGCGAACTCTCGCGAATGCCGTCAACGGCAAGTGATGCTCCGGGCGCAACAGTACTTCTGCCAGCGGTGACGAGGGGGCCTCCAGAGGCGGATCCTTCAAAGACCTTCACGCCTCCGCCGGTGATCAGGCTCAAGCCGCCAACATTTCCAAGAAAGATCGCGGTCGAGCCGGTGCTGACGCGCAGTTCGCTGCCGGCGTTATTGGAGACGTTACCATAAAATGTCGTGGTGCCGAAGCCGGTGACGATCGTCTTGCCGACGGAGTTTTGCGTGAGCGACGGGAAGATGTCGCTGGTTCCTCCTGAAAGGGTGATCGTGCCGGTGTTGGTCAGCAACCCGGAGCGAATCGCCCCGCGGCCGGCAATGACTCCTGCGTTGGTCAGCGGGTGATTGGCGTTATCAAGCGTTCCGCCGCCGAGAATGATCTGGCCGAGTTGCGAAGCAAATCCTGTATTCGTTCGCAGCCGCGCGCCGGTGGGAATTTCGATGACACCCGCGGCGTTGTTCGACAGGGGGTTTGTAAACGTTAACAGGCCATCTCCGGGGGAGACCAACCCGTTATTGACGACGGCTGTGTTTCGAACGATTCCCGCACCGCGCAGCATGCCGAAGGAACTGATGGTGATCGTGGCGCCCGACAGCTGCGCCCCCGGCCCGAACAGATCGATCGCGCCGTCGCTAGAAAACGCATTTGCGATATTCATCGACGCATCGTCGCGAACCTGAATGATTCCCGAAATCTGGTTGCCGGTCAGCGATCCGATGGCAAGCAGACCACCTTCGGCGATGAGCAGGCTGTTGTTCT
>DDRH01000031.1:54921-61803 GCA_002343075.1 Phycisphaerales bacterium UBA2421
CGGCGATGAGCAGGCTGTTGTTGCTCAACTGCGAGTTGATCGCGCCAAAGCCTCGGATGGAACCCCCGCCGGGGAAGTTGCTCACGTCACCCGAAGTGAACGCTCCACCGGCGAGTTGAATCATGCCGAAGTTGGCGAGCGAACCCGTGGGGCGAACCACCGACGGCGCCTCGACCACCATCAGCCCGCGATTGGTTGAAAGGCCGGAGAGGGTCAAGCTACCCGATGGAGCGAGCATGCCAAAAACTTCCACCACCGCCGAAATCGTTCCGCCACCGGACATGATTGCTCCGGCGTTGACATTCAGCCTGGCCGCGCCGAACGATCCGCCGTCAATGAGCGCCGTGTTGTTCACGTTGAGCGAGCCGGTGCCGGTGATCGTTCCGGTGATGAAAACCGGCCCTGCCGCGTTGGCGGTGCCGAGCAACGTGCCGGCGGACAGATTCAGATTGCCGTTGGTGTTTAACGTTCCGACAACCGTGCCGCCGTTCTGGTTGAAGTTGGCATCGAGGCCCGCGGAGCCGTTGGATGAGAATGTGCCGCCGGTCAGGTTGAACGCGCCGGTGACGATTCTGCCGCCGTTGAAGATGAAGGTTCCTCCTGCCACGGTGGGCAAGGTGGAAATGAGCGTTCCACTGGAAAGCACCAAGCTGCCGCCGGAAACCAATAGGTTTGAGGCGTTGAGCGATCCGCCGGAGATGCTCCCCACGCCACCCGTGAGCGTAAACTGCTGAGCAGCGATTCCCCGCCCGGCGGTGAGATTCACGCTGCCGCCAGCGAGATTGGTGAGCGCGCCAACAGTCATCGGCGATGCGCTGAGGGTGATGCTCGCCGAGTTATTCAACGTGCCGACGGCACCACCGTTGTAGATCAGTTCGGTGGTGTTGTTGATCGCTTCGATGGTGCCGCCGTTCAGATTGATTTTGGTCGAAGGCGCAATCGCGCCGCCGGTTTGGCTAAAGACGGCACCGGTGTTGATGAGCACCGTTCCGCCGGAGAGCGTCCCGCCGGTCAGGCTCAGCCGGCCATGGTTCTGCAATGTGATCGTGTTGCCAGCAGCAAGGTTCAGGCGACCCGCGGTGGAAAGTGTGCCGGTAACGTCGATCGGCCCTTGCGCTTCAAGCGCGCCCGCAGTACGAATATCGATCAGCCCGGAGCGCCGGACGAACAGCGTCGTTCCGGTGTTTGTGAACGTGCCGCCGGAAATCAGGATGGTTCCGACGGTGGTGGTCAGGTTTGGATCGGCTGAACCGATGCTTGAAGTAACGGTTCCGGTGTTGAGCGCGTAAGTGGCCGTCGCGCCGGCAAGTTCGATGGCGGCCGAACCGCCATTGAGATCGCCCATCGTGATTCGAGAGCTTGAAACGGCACTGTTGTTGATCGAGAGCGAGGAACTGCCGCTATTGCCCATCAGCAGGGCGGCGAAGGTGCCAGCGCTCCCGTTGGAAAAGGAAATATTTGCTTGGGTGCCGCTACCGCCCCAAAAACTCGCCCCGGTGTTGTTGAGCACGCGTGCGTTGGCCCCGTTGGCAATGAAAAATGCATCGCCAACGTTGATCCCGCCTCCGTTCGTTACCGTGAACAACCCATTTGTAACGTTGACGACTTGATTGGAGTTCAGAGAAAAGCCAACGTCAAAGTTGTACGCCAAGCTAACTGTTCCGCCGCCTTGCACGTTGAGTTGGCCGGCTGTGCCGAGCGAGAACGTGCTGCTGGAAAAAGGACTTGACCGGATAAGAGTCCCGCCGTTAACCGTGATCGATCCGGATGTGCTCAGCAGCGCCGACGTTCCGATGTTCAGAGTCGCCCCGGTACTGATCGTCGTCGACAGCGCCGGCGTGAGACGAATGTTCGATCCGAGATTGAGCGATCCGCCGCTGAGCACAATGCGATCCACGGTGTACGTGCCGCTGCTCGCGTTCGCTGTCATGGTGACCGAGCCTGCCGACATCGAAAGGGTGCCGCTCGTCGCGGGCGCGGTGAGTGTCACGCCATACGTCGAATTGAGGTTGAATAGCGCCGTGTGCGTGTTGACGGTCGGCGGTCCGGCAGGCGACCAGTTGCCGGCGACGTTGAACGTTCCGCCAGCGGCATTGGTCCAGGTGAAAATCTGCGCTTCGGCAGAGCTGCCACAGAACCCTGCCGTCATCAGCGCCGCTACGATAACTCGAGTTCTAAAACGCATTGCCTCTCCCTTCCCGTGTGATTCAAACGGCGTGTCGTCGCAAACGCCCCGAAGCACGAGTGTACAGCGTAACCCGCCTCAATACGCGGAAAAAGTGGCAAATTCTGCGCTGCGATAGCGTTAGGCGCGAGCGCATCGCGATCGACCAAACAGGCCGGCCGAACCAAGCAGGGCCATGATCGCCGTGAACGCCGATACCTCGGGCACAGCGGCGGCGCGGGGTAGTTCGGCGGGCAGGCTCAGGCCGAAGTTGGCGGCGAGGGCGGTGAAGTCGTCGAGGTTTGTTAAGCCGTCGAAGTTGAAGTCGCCGCTGGCCCACCGGGTGCTCGGTAGACCGAAGCCGGCGGCAAGCGCGGTGAAGTCGTCTAAGTTTACCTGCCCGGACAAATTGGCGTCGCCGATGAACGTGTAGCGCGTGAGAATGGCCGTGTTGTCGATCGGCTGGCCGAGGAACGACGAGGGGCCGCCGATTTCGCTGGCTTCGACAATACCCAGCGTCACCAGCGGGTTGCCGGCGGCGGTGGAGCTTGTCACGCCGTTGCCGTTCCACAGCCCGCCGTTGCGGCCGGTGGCGATAAGAAGGCCGATCGACGCGAAGGGGGATGTGCCGGTGTAATCGACGATCATGGCGTTGTCGGACAGATCGACCTTGCCGCCGTTGGCCGCGGGGATGCTCAGCCCGCCGACGCGGAGGACTTTGTTTCCGCCGGGGGTGAGCAGGACGCGGGCGTTTTGTTGGACGATGCCGACACCGAGGGTGCCAGCGATGTTGACGGTGCCGGACGAGAAGTTGAGCGTCGCGCCGCCGTTGATATTGGAATTGGTGTTGCTACGAAGCGTTCCGCCGTTGACGTTGATGATGGCGCGATTGGTCGCGGTCTGGTCTGTAGTGAAGATGCCGCCATCCGCCTGCAGCGTGCCGCCGCCGGTGATGTTGATCGTACCGATTCCCGTCGTACCTCGACCGATTAGGATCGATGAGGTTGACCGCAATGTTGCGCCGTTGATGTTGATCGTTGCCGCGCCGTTGTCTGCAACAAACATCTGGCCGGTGGTGAGTACACCGCCGGTGGAGATGTTGAGCGTCCCGATGCCGCCGAAGTTGGCGAAACCGATTCCGCCGGTGACGGTGCCTGCGCCGCTGTTCGTGAATTCGACCGTCTTCGTCCCCCCATCCCAGAAGTTGAAGGTCGACGTCGTGTTCTTGATGAACAGCTTTGAGTTTGCTCCATCAACCAGCAGAGATTGCGTGCCACTGAAGACGTTGAAGTTTTCGTTGGCGGTGAACGACCCGCCGTTGGTGATGCGCAGCGAGCCGTTGTTGGGGACGCCCGACCCGATTGCGGCGATGGTTCCCGCGCCGCCGTCGAAGGCGAGCGTGGTGCCGTCGGCCCACTGAAGCCCGCTGTTGCTGGCGGACGACGTGCCGTTGAAGGTCGAGCCGGTGAAGAACGTGCTGTTCCCGCCCATTAGCAGCACGCCGTTGCCGCTGGTGCTGACGTTCGCGCCGTTGGCGAAGATGGCCTGGTTGGTCGCGTGGAGCGTTCCGCCGTTGACCTGAATGAGCGCGGTGGCGCCGGTCGTGCCTGCTTCAAAGTTGGCTGCGGTGACGGTAGCGTTGCTGTTGACGCTGAAGTTGGCCGTCCCGCCGAATCGGGCGAGGCGCAGGGTGTTGAAAGTGCCCGCCCCGGAATTGCTGAACGTGACCGTTGCGGTGTTGCCACTGTTGGCACCCCAGTCACTCGTTCCCAGGGCGGTGATACGCGAGTTGGCCCCGTCGACCGCCAGCGAACCGGTGGCGACACCACTTCCGATATCCAGGAAGCCGCCCAAATCGAAACGCCCGGCGTTGGTGACACGGATTGAGGCACCATTCGGCAAACCCAGGCTGCTATTAGTCGTTCCCACGCCGCCGTTGAATGCGAGCGTTTGGCCGGTTGCGAGCGTGAGGTTTCCACCGGTTCTGTTCAACGTTGCGCCGGTGTTGAAGGTTGTGTTGCCGTTGAGGAGAAGCCCGCCACTGGTGAGATTGACTAGTGCGCCGTTATTGAACTGTGCGGCGCTGAGGGTGTTGAGCGTCCCGCCGGCGATGGTGATGGTGGCCGCAGCGCCCGCGCTGCCGACGATGAGGTTGTTGGCGTTGAGTTGTCCGCCGCTGAGCAGGTTGACGACCGCGCGTCCGCCATTGTCGGAAATCTGCAATCCGCCGGTGTAAGTTCCCACGCCGCCGTTGCTGAAGGTGATGGTTGCAAAGTTGCCTGTGTTTTGGCCCCAGTCGGTGGTGCTGGCGGTGGAGTTGAACCGCGAACCCGCGCCATCGACGAGCATCGTGCCGGTGGCGAAGCCGTTGGCGATGTCGTAGAAGCTGTTGGTGGTGAATTGCCCGCCGTTGGTGATGCGGAGCGTCGAACCATTGGGCAGCGAGGACAACCCGCTGCCGCCGGTGCGGTTGACGATGCCGCCGGCAATATTGAGCGTTCGGCCCGCGGTGAGGTTCACGTTTCCGCCGGACATGGTGAAGGTCGAACCGGTTGAGAACGTGGCGTCGCCGGTGAAGTTCACACCGCCGCTGGACATCACCAGTTGCCCGCCGTTGCGGAACGTGGCGCTGGCGGTGTTATCGAGCGTCCCGCCATTAACAGTGATGCGTGCCAGCGAACTCGTTCCGGTGCCAGGTCCGACGAGCAGACTGGAATTCGTGGTAAGCTGCGCGCTGGAGAGTATCTGGACATCTCCGCGCGAACCGTTGCTTTGGGCGACATTCAGATTGGAAATGGTGCCCGCGCCGGAGTTGGAGAAGCTGACCGTCGCTACGCCGTTCGTTCCACCGCCCCAGAACGATGAGCTGCTGGCCGCCGAGATGCTCGAACCGAAACCGTCGACGCTGAGCGAGCCTGTTCCGCTGATGCCCAGATCGAGGAAGCTCGCGCCCACGACGCGTCCGCCGCTGGTGACGCGAATCGCCGCGCCGTTTTCAAACTCGTGCGAGGAAAGGAAATCGAGCGAGCCTGAGCCGGTGATGCGCAGTTCGGCGCCGAAGTTGAACGACATCGTGCCGGTGGCGTTTTGGAACCCCAGCACGCCGCTGCTGACGGTGTGGATTCCACCGTTAAGGAAGATGTGGCCGTTGGGCGCGATGCCCAGCACACCGCCGTTGTTGATCGAGGTGGCGCTGGTGTCGAGCAGGCCGCTGACGAACGAGGCGGAGGTGCTGGAGTGCTGGATGCTTCCGCGAAGCGTGTTGCCGGAATCGACGGTGAACGAACCGTTACCGCCGAGACTGACTATGCCGCTGTCGTAGGTCGACGAACCAGAGACCACCAGGCTGGTCGTGTCGGTGATGTTGGTAAGCGGGGTAAAGACGTCCAGCCCCTGGGTTCGAAGGTTTCCACCCAAGCCGACGTTAACGATGGTGACGTCGGTGTTGACCCGCAACCGTTCATTGCTCGACACACCGAAGAAGGTCCAGACATCGGTCAGGTTCCCACCACCGTCTGTGGTACGGCCGGAAATGAGAAGTTGGTTAATCGTCACCGTGCCCGAGCCGAATTCCGGGCCAGAAGCCGGCAGGGCGGTTGAAAAAACCGCCCGATCGCCCGCACCCGCGACGAAGAACAGTTGCCAGTTGAGTGGGTCGGTAAAGCCGGCACCGAAGGGATTGGCCCCAACCCAGAACGCATCCGCAGCTTTGGCAGCAGCAGGAACCAACGACAACGCGGCGACGGCAGACAACAACGCAGTTTTGCGGACGGCTTTCATCGACTTTCTCCTTCTCTATGACTTAGGCGTGACGTGCGAGAGTGGTCGCAGAATAACACAAACCCGTAAACACAGTCGAAATATCTCCCGACCGCGGGCGTCTCATTCAGACTGATATACGCAAACGCTCACGCAAACGCTGCGCGGAAAATTCGGAAACCGGCGAATTGCAAAGCTGGGTAAACTATGCGGGATCGCGGCGTTAGAATGCACAGGTGGAGCGTCAGCAGGAGATGCGGAAGGTTACCTTGCGGAGTTTAGGTAGTACTATTGTCTCGTGAGCCCTGCCGCCGCTAAATCCCATCGGAGAAAGCACTTGAACCCGGACATTCTCAAATACAATCAATCGCTGTCAGCCGACGACAAAGCCATCTGCGATCTGCTCGCCGCCGAGATTGTTGGCGGGCTGACGGGGGCGGAGGGGAAAGTGTGGCATGCCCACCCGGTCTGGTTTCTGGATGGCAATCCCATCGTCGGCTACAGCAGACAAAAGGCCGGCATCCGGCTGATGTTCTGGAGCGGTGCCGGCTTCGATGAGCCAAAGCTCGCTGTGGTCGGCAACAAGTTCAAAGACGCCTCGATCTTCTACACCAGCGCCTCCGAGATCAAAACAACTGCCCTGCAGCGGTGGCTGCGCAAGGCGAAGAGGATCCAGTGGGATTACAAGAACATCGTACGAAGAAAAGGACGATTGGAGCGGCTGAAGTGAAGGCGAACGACGGAAACAACAAGCAAGGTCAGCACGACTCTGCGGGCCACTGCTGCTGGTGAAGAGTTAACATTGCGTCTGGTTCTGCTCCATTCATTATTTTCGTCCGTCCTGGGGCAAAGTGCTTACAATACAAGCAGTTGCGCCGCCGCGCGGCGTCGCGGGATGGTTGTGTTATCTGGACCGAGCGGTCCGTATAATAAGTGGTTGAACTAAACCGCTGCGCGGT
>DDRH01000020.1 GCA_002343075.1 Phycisphaerales bacterium UBA2421
GTGCCTTACCCGCCCCAGTCGGGCTGTTCGTTCTACGCTTTGATTGCGACGGGCTGATGTTGCAGTGGGGGCCAATGGGGCTTGCAATAGCCGGTCAGGTGAAACGCAATTGCGACGACGCGAAGGATAAGACCATGCGAACACTGGTTTTTTTTATCAGCTACTTTGCGGGCTTGGCTTGTGCGTTTGCAGCGGAGCCGACGCCCGATGAAATCTTCGCGGCCGAGGTGCAGCAGGTGCTCGGGGTCCCGGATCGAGGAACTGGCCTGATTGACGCGATGCGCATGCTCCGTGATGAGGCCGCCCGCGGCCCCGAGAGCAAACCTAGAAAGCTTCCCGCGGCGTTTTAGGAGCGATTCTGTAGCACAGTTCTCGCGGGAACTGAATCCGGTGCACGAATCCGAGGGGAGCTTGCTCGAACGACGGTCGCTGAGTATCGCGCTGGACAGTCTGGGGTCGATTGGCCATTTGGTGAGCCTCACCTCTTCGGCCCATTCGTGATCACAATGCCAAAGGCTGCTAGAGACGCACACGCCCGGGGTGAGGCCGATCTCGCGAGTCTGATCGCAAGAGCCTTCCTGGTGCTCAATGCCAACGGGGGATCGTGCGGCAATCCGTCGGCAATGCAATCGCTTCTCAAGGACCCGGAGTTTCGCAAGCTCGCCGGCTTATCGGAGAAACAAGCCGACGACCTGCTTGCAGTCTTAGGGCGTTTCAATGATGACTCGACATACGAAATGCTGTCCGCACTTAGAATAGTCGGGCCGATCCTGGACTCATTGATTGCCACGGATCGAACAAAACAACTGGACCCGAGCGATTGCGATGTGATCGTCGAAAAGATTCATAAAGCGCTAAGCTCGAACGGGGGGCAGATCTATCTCCGTTGGAAGTCGCACAATGTTCTGTGGCGACTTCACTGCCTGGCGAAAGCTCGCCATGATGAGCAAGCAATACGGCGAGTGACGACCGTGGTCGAGGCACTCCGGCAAAAGCCGGCGCGACAAGGAGCCGAGAAGAAGTCGGCCGAGGAGATTCTTTTGATTTCTGGCGAATCACCGAAGAATTCTGGAATCGGGAATCTTTCTGGCGTTGATTCGTTTAAGCCGAGTTTCTAGCACGGCATATGACTGATCGTCGTGGCCCATGTTTCCGACTGTCTCTAAGCTGATTGGGGTGATGCTGGTTCTGGCTGGCGGTCTGAAACTGTGGGACTTTGTCTGGGGACCGCATGCGCCGGACTCAAATGACACGATCGTGAGCCGGTGGCTTGGGGGTCATGCCAGTGTGACTCCGATTTTCGCGGTGGGCGAGATCGCGCTGGGAATTGGTTGCATAGTCGGAAGTCGTTGGTGCGCCGGAATAGCATCTCTCGCGTTCGG
This sequence comes from Phycisphaerales bacterium UBA2421, assembly GCA_002343075.1. Classification (GTDB taxonomy): domain Bacteria; phylum Planctomycetota; class Phycisphaerae; order Tepidisphaerales; family Tepidisphaeraceae; genus UBA2421. The sequence goes on from DDRH01000020.1 coordinate 1,383, forward strand.
CTTGTTCGCGGGCATCTTGATCGGCGAACTGCACCGGACCACGCCGGTGCAATGCGGGTGCTTCGGACCACTTGGCGCTTCAACCGTTGGTCTTCCAAACAGAAGTTTCCTGGTGATCCTCGCCAGTGCCGACGTGCTTCTAGCGACCACAGGTTTGGCGTCAATTCTGGGAACTACGCGGAGAGTAAGTCAGTCTGCGGCAAGCAGGCGAGTTTTGCGAGACGGTGATGCCCATGAACAGTTATGAGGCGAAATCAAATCCCGGATTCTCGATCATCGAGTTGGCAGTTGTCATCGGAATTCTCGCGGTGTTCCTGGGGATCGCCCTGCCGTTGCTGGCACGGCTGCGCATCAATGCCATGGCGACGAAGTGTGCAATGCATTTGGCGCAACTCGGAAACGCATTTAATGCATACGCGAGCGAGAACGACGGAGTACTGCCACGGGCAGCCCCCTACGGCGGTTCACGCGGGCCTACATGGATGGAGGCTGCGTCCCGACACCTCGGACGGCCCTCAAGCACTTGGGCTCAATTGCGCGCAACTCAGGCGTTTCATTGTCCTGCTAACACCGTACCGGAAGTGCCCACATCGTATGTTGTAAACGCCTTCTACTTCAGCGACCCGGGCTGGAATTCTGTCGCGGGTGCGACGAAGCTCTCAAAAATCAGGTCGCCAGCCTCGCTGCCCTGGTTGCTGGAAGCGCCGGACTTTTTCAAGACATTCACGGTTGCAAAAGCACTTGTTGACGACGTTTTCTTTGAGATAACCCACTACGTCAGCACTCCGGACCATCTGCCGGAGGGCGCAACGCCCCGTATCTATCCGGCGCGTCATCGGCATTCCTCCAATCTGCTCTTCGCCGATGGGCATGTGGAGGCGCGTTCTACCTCGGAGAAACTCTCACTCCACCAATTCGATGATCGCATACGAAGACGCTAAGAGGAGATCAGAGGTGCGGGGTGGCGAGTCAGGGAAAGAATGCTGCAAGCCGACGAGGCGTCGGAAGAGGGGACGGCCGCCAAGCGTTGCGTGGCTGAGCGGTGGTGTACATTTATCCGGTTTGCAAGCTGAAGCGCAACTTGAAGGCTCAAGGGCAAGCGGACGATTATTCCGCATTGCATCGTCTGTCAATTGCAACGTGCGCTCACGTCCCAGCGGTCTCGCTCGCTCTTTACGACCAGTTCCGGTAGAATTTCCAGCTTCTCAAACTGGAAAAAATGTCCGAACAAAACCCGATTCACGAACGCATTGACGACCTGCAGATCGAACAGGAACTGCAGGATTCCTATCTCACCTACGCCATGAGCACGATCATGGATCGTGCCCTGCCCGACGTGCGCGACGGGCTGAAGCCTTCGCAGCGGCGCATCCTGTTTGCGATGCACAACCTTAACCTCACGCCCGGTCGCAAGCCGATCAAGTGTGCCAAGATCTGCGGCGATACGTCCGGCGACTTCCATCCGCATGGCGAATCGGTCATTTATCCCACGCTTGTCCGGATGGCCCAAGATTGGAACATGCGCCATCCTCTTATTCAGGGGCAGGGCAATTTCGGCAGCACCGATGACGATCCCCCCGCGGCGATGCGATACACCGAAGCGCGCATGACCGCGGCAACGGTGGACATGCTCGCCGACCTTGAACTCGACACCGTCGATTTCGTTCCCAACTATGACGAGCGGCCGGGCAAGGATGAGCCGACCGTGCTGCCGGGCAAATTTCCGAATCTGCTGGTCAACGGCTCGACGGGCATTGCCGTCGGCATGGCGTGCAATCTGGTGCCGCACAACCTGCGGGAAATTTGTGATGCGATCGTCGCGGTCATCAACAAGCCAGACATCACACTGCCGGAGCTGTTGACGATCGTCCCCGGCCCGGACTTTCCCACCGGCGGAATCATCTGCGGCCGCGACGGCATCATCGACGCCTACACCGCCGGTCGTGGCCGGCTCACGTTGCGGGCCAAGATTCATGTCGAAGAGAACAAGAACGGCCGCAAGTCGATCATCATCGATGAGCTGCCGTACAACGTCATCCGAAAAGACATTCTGCAGCAGATCTCCGACGGCGTGAAGGATGACCGGATCAGCGACGTCAGCGACGCCAACGACCACTCCGGCCGCGAACACAAGTGCCGCATGGTGGTCGACCTTAAGCGCGACGCCGACCCAGATATCGTCATCAACCAGTTGTATCAGTTCACCAGCCTGCAGATCACCGTGAGCATGATCAATATCGCACTGGTCAACCGGCAGCCGCGCACGATGGGGTTGAAGGAACTGATTCAACACTTCATCGAACACCGCAGGGTCGTCATCACCCGGCGCACCCGGCACTTGCTGAAGAAGGCCCAGCAACGCGGGCATATTCTCGAAGGGTTGATCTTCGCTGTCTGCGACATTGATGAGGTGGTGAAGCTCATCCGTTCGAGCAAGACGCGGGAAGAAGCGATCGAAAAACTGCGCACGCGCGCCTTCCGGATTGCGCCGGCGCATCCTGCCGCGCCGCAGATTCCTGAAGCGCTCATGCAAAGGGCGTCGCGCGATGTCTTGCTCACGCAGGTGCAGGCCGAGGCGATTGGCCGGCTGCAGCTCATTCAGTTGGTCGGTCTTGAGATCGACCGGCTTGTGAAGGAATACCGCGAAGTCACCGACGAAATCGAAGGCTACGAAGCGATTCTGCGCGACGAAAGCATGGTGCTCGATATCATTCGCGAAGACACCTTTGAGATCAAAGAAAAATATGGCGACGACCGCCGGACCGAAATCACCGGCGCCGTCGGCGATATGAATATGGAGGCGCTGATCGCGCCGGAAGATGTCGTCGTCACTTTCAGCCATGAAGGGTATGTCAAGCGCATCCCCACCGGCACCTACCGCAGCCAGGGTCGAGGCGGGCGCGGCATCAAGGGAACGGAATCGCGCGAAGGCGATTTCGTCGAACATCTTTTCATCGCCAACACCCACGACCATCTTCTGTTCTTCACCAGCACCGGAAGAGTCTACGACAAGCGCGTTTACGACGTGCCGGAAATGAGCCGCACCAGCCAGGGCCGAAGCGTCGCCAACCTGCTTTCGCTGCAGGCCGGCGAGAAGGTGCGCAACGTGCTTGCGATTAAAGATTTCTCGAAGGAGGAGCAATTCCTCATGTTCTGCACCGCCAAGGGTGTGGTGAAGAAAACGGCGCTGAGCGCCTACGAGAACATCCGGCAGACCGGCATCATTGCCATCGGGCTTGAAGAAGGCGATGCGCTGATCGGCGTCGCTGTGACAAGCGGGAAGGACCACATCCTGCTTGGCACCAAGACAGGGCTTGCCGTCCGGTTTGAAGAAGAAAACGTCCGCGCCATGGGCCGGCCGGCAGGGGGCGTCACCGGCGTGCGCTTCAAACGCGACGGCGATGCGGTCGTCGATATGATCGTCATCCCCAATGGCGAAAACACCGCACAGGTGCTCACCGGCTGCGCCAACGGCTTCGGCAAGCGCACGCCCCTCGAAGACTACCCCGTCAAAGGCCGCGGCACGCAGGGCGTCATCAACATCGATGCCAACGACCGCAACGGCGAGGTGGTCGGCGTGAAGCTCATCCATCCCAATGATGAGCTGATGATGATCACTGAAAAGGGCATCCTCATCCGCACGAAGGTCAGCGAGATTCGCGAAACCGGGCGCGCGGCCTCGGGTGTGCGTCTCATCAAGGTAGACGAAGGCGACCGACTCGTAGCGCTGGCACGCGTCGAACCGGAAGACGAATCGCCCCCAGACGCCACCACAGACACCACCCCCGAACCATCGCCCAACGACCCGCCGCCCGCCGAGCCAACCCCCGCGACATGAGCGACTCCGGTGCGGAGTAGGCCGGCCGAATCAACATCCGGCTCGTGCTTCCCCGCATTGTTCCGCGCGGAACAATGCGCAGTGGGCAGTCGGCAGTCGGCAGTCGGCGGTGGGCGGTGGGCAG
>DDRH01000030.1 GCA_002343075.1 Phycisphaerales bacterium UBA2421
AACCCGGTTGGCCAACACCGGGCAGATCCCGTTTTAGCAGTATTTGTGAAGCGCCCGCAAGCAGATCTCAAATCGGCGCGGCTGGCGTCCCAGCGTGCTGCGGACGATACCGAGGGGGTCGCGAAAAGTCAATCCAGGTCAGCCCGGTGGCAAACCTCTCGCCCGATCTCCGGGAGTCGCGAGTCGCTCGGAAATGCACAGGAGGAGCGGAGATGGCCGTGCAGGTTCCGGCCACAAGAGAGACCGCGCCACGGCGGCGCTAGGGCTGAAAACGGTCAAAAGCGCATGAAAACCGGGCGTCGACTGCCGAATCGACCGGACTCGCTTGCATCAGGCGGCGACTGCAATATCGCCTGACCGCCACGCCGGAGGTGTGCAGGTGCGATGGAACGATCGGTTGGGCCGCACACGGATCAGTGCGAGACTGTCCTGGAAAATACGTTGAGGACGACCACTCCGGCAACGATCAATGAAAGGCCGACAACTGCCGGAGCATCCAGTGCTTGCCCGAAGAAGACCCATGCGATCAACGCGATCAGCGCGACGCCCGCGCCAGACCAAATGGCATAAGCCACACCAACAGGGATGGTCTTGAGAGTGAGCGACAGGAAGTAGAAAGCGGACAGATAACCTGCGGCAACGATAAGCGATGGCCACAAGCGAGAAAAACCTTCGGATGCCTTCAGCGCCGAAGTTGCGACTACTTCGCTGACAATAGCCACCGAAAGAAAGATCCATTGCTGCATTCGCGCGATCCTCAGTGTTGAGATGCCTGACGATAATGCTCAGCCGCGGCGGCGCGCCAGCGCCGACGTCGGCTGGAGCGCATTGTTGGGCGTCATTTCTTTCTCACATCGGGTTGATTGGAGAAGAAGTCCAGGATCGGGCGGTTATAGGCGTCTTGCCAGAGATGGTTGGCCAGGCTTCGGCGCCCGCCGCGCAGCAAGAAGTCCGACGAACCCGGATAGCCGTGCTGGCGCAGGAGCTTGCCGACTTTCTCGCTGCAAGAAAGGTCGTTGATTCCGTCCATCTCATGGTGAAAGATTCGAAACGTGGGCTTGACTGCCGGGCGTGCGCTGTCCCAGGTCTTTTCGTGCGGATAAGCTTGCGCGCGGCAGGAACCCTGCTCGATGATCTGCTTGCCGGTCTCGTTGTCGAAGCCGGCGCCGTGTACCGTGGTCCGGGACGTCAGACTGGCTTCGCAGAGACGATGCCATCCGTACGGATCGCCGCTGGAAACGGGCGCAAATGCCGTGATGAGGTCATCGAAATGCGTCGCCGCCCGCACGGTCATGTACCCGCCCGAAGACAGGCCGGTGATGAAGACTTCCCTTCGGCTGCCTCCTGGGCGCAGTCGTGGGATGACCTCCCGGATGACCTCCCCGATGAAGGGCAGATCGAGATTCGGGCGGTTTCGGACTTCGTCGTCCCATACTTTCCCGCACACTTGGCCCCCGTTGTCGGTCACCCTATCCGAAGAGTTGAGCAGGAACACCGCGAAGCCTTCGGCTAGAGCAAGCTCGCTGAACCTGACCTGCGGCGCGACCACTGGCGCATTGGCCACGCACCACTGGAAGTGCTGACCGCCACCGCCGTGTAGGACGATTATCGAGCCCCTCGACCACGGGCTGGCGGGCGCTTGCCAAAGCAACTGGCGCGGTACCCCGGCGACTTGTACTACGACACGCTGCCAGCCGCGCGCCATGCACTGTTTCTCCTGAGGCGCGACCTCTGTGGCGTCGTGGCTGGCTCGCCGAGCGCTCATAACGTCCCCGCAGGCGATCAATTGCGCGCCCATCAGAAACACGCCTATCGTCAAACGCCGGGGTCGTGGCGTCATACCGCCACAATGTTTTGTGACGCCCAACGTTCCAGTTGAGCGGCCGCCGAGCGGCGAAGCCGCGAGGGTAGCCGCCAGCGCCGCTGGCGGCCGGTCCGCTCGAGCCGGTGGTTGGGCAGCAGCATGGCCAGTGAGATTAGAAAGTGAGATAGCTTCGCTCGCCATAGGGGAACCCGACTAGTTCAGTGGTAGCCGTGTCGTCGGCGGCGAAGTACGCCCGCACCTCTGCGATGCGGGCATCTCGCATGACGTACCACTCCGAACCGCGCGTGAGTATCCGTCTTTGCGTTTGCGGGGGCGTCCAAATGCAACTCCACTCGCTAACGACTTGATCGTCTTGAGCAACGATGCGGTCTATCGACCAGATCGGGTTGAGAGCCGTCTTGTACTTGCCCCAATATTTGGCGAGGTGCTCCGCCCCCCGAATTGGAGGGAACTTCGGATCGAGGAAATAGTGCACGACGTCTTGCGTGAGAGTGCTGAGCAGAACTTCGAGATCTCCGGAATTGCAGCCGTCAAAGTACCTTCGCACCGCACTGACATTTCTTGCCTCAGCTTCAGTCATGTAAAGGCTCCTTCCTGCGCGTCAGTCCGAGCCGCCCAACGACCAAGGCTCACCTGCCCGGCCCGCTCAGGTGAGCTACACATCTCGGAAAGCCATCATGCGGGCCGGGTCAGGTGCAGCGCCTGGTTCGGCCCTCCCAAGCGACCGGTCGGCCCGTTACTTGTCATCACTCTCGCCAACTCGGATGACTTCTCGCGTACGGCTCGAGTGCATCAGCCAGAATGCGATGGTCGCGACGATCCCGAGTACCCCCGACACGATGTAAGCGGCCAGGTACTCCGACGGCCAGTTGCCCGGCCCCTTGGGGAGCGCAAAGCCTAGCGCGACAATGGTCGCATCAAACACCCCACTCGAGACGAGCATGGCCACGGCCTCGAACACGAACGGGTTCGTCGCGGTCTTCTCCCGTACGCCGAAGACGAACTTTTCATAGGGGTCCCCGGAATTCTTCAGGTAAATACCGATGGTGAGGATTCGAATCATGAGGTGCAGACTTATCAGATCGACGTAGGCACAGACCAAGGGCACCAAGCACATCAGGAGCTTGGCACCTTCCAATGCGGTGCCGCCGGTTGGTGCGAGCCCCAGTGAGATCGAGGCGACCGCGGCGACCGAGATGAGTTTCCACTTCAGAAAGTCTGCTTGCGTCTTTTGAGACTCGATGATCTCCGTGCGGAGTCCTTCCATCGACACCTCGTTGTCGCCGCCACTCATCCCACACCTCCAGGCAACCTGGCGCCCTCTGTGGCCGAACGTTCAGTAGACGCGTTGGCAGGTGTCTACTTCCAGCCAAGCCGATGTATAAGAATCAAGAATGGTCGCCAACATATTGATCCAATTGTCTCTGCCAAAAACCGCAGTGCCTGACAACCCGCCTTTAGCCGCTAGACGCGCCCGCGTTGCCTGACAAATGGTGGATTGCGACACTCGAACGGCATCATGATACACATACCGAAGAGGTTCATGTCCATTGGCTCAGGACATCCGTCCGGTTCCGGCGCCGAGCGCTTCCACGAGTCGCGCCGCGTTTTCATCGACCGGCATGGCGAAGGCGAACCTCCGGATGAACTGGCCGTCCGGGCCGAGCAAAATGATGCCTGCGGAGCGGTCGACCGCGTAATTGTCGGAACCGCGCTCACGCACGTTGGCGTAGCGGATCCTGAAGTTGTCGGCGGTGCGGCGCTCCAGTGCGGGTGCGCCGCTCAGCGATGGAGCACACCGGAGCGTTCGGGTTGATAGG
>DDRH01000022.1:0-136477 GCA_002343075.1 Phycisphaerales bacterium UBA2421
ACTGGGTGCGACCGGTGCGGCTGGAGAAGTTGACGAACTGCACAATTCGCGGGGCGCTGATCCGAGGGCCGTTCGCCAGCGTGGACGGCGATGGAAGTGAGAAGTCATCGCTTCACCTCGACCGGTGCCGGCTGATGTACGACGAGGCGGATACCATCATCACCAACAGCGATGGGTTCTGGCAGCGAACGGACTGCACAGACTTTAACTGCGTACCGGTGTCGAATCGTAGCAACTCGTCGCTGCTGATGCGGCAGACGTGGGAAAGCGGAACGACTGACTATGCCGGGCTGAAGATGGAAGTTGTCGACACCGCTTCTTCGTCTGAATCAAAACTGCTGGATATCCGCGTGGGCGACTCTTTTGGTGAACTGGTTCCCACCGCGTCGATCGACAAGTCGGGTGAGTTATTCGTTAAAGCGCTGGAAGTGGACGGTGTGTTCTTCGTCGATTTTGATGGCGATGTAACGATGTCGCCGGCGAATGCCACGCTCGATGTGAACGGCGGCGACATTGTCGGCGCTGAGAATCTTTCGGTTTCCAATCTGACAATTACCGGCAGCATCGCCGCAAACCAGTTGCTCGCCTCCCCCGCGACCGCCAGCGGCGCGCCGACGTTTCGCGCCATGGCGACGGCGGATGTGCCGACAGCGGCGCGGACGATTCAGATTTCGCGCCCATCGGTACGGTGAACGCATCGTCGTCGTTCCTCCTGCCGCCGGTGCCGGGGTTGGCGGGTACGGTCACCGGGGCGCGGATTGTAGTGGCGGGCGCGGTTGGAGGGGCCGGCACACGGTACTGGACGTTTCAGATCATCAACAAAGGAACCGGCGGTTCGGGAACGACGCAGGTGTTGGCTGCAACGGACGCGAATACAACCAAGTCGAGCACTGGCATCAACGGCGGCGCGGGCCTGACTGCGTATGCGTTGGCGGCGTTCACCCTGAACGGCACCACGGCAAACCGCAACGTGACGGCGGGGCAGACGCTGCTGCTGGAGATTACAAAAACGCTGATGCCGGATGATCTGATTGATGCGGTGGTTGAGATTGACCTTGAAATCACCGGGGTGTAGGCGGGTGCGGGGTGATGTTAAACCAGTGTCAGAATTGATTGAGGGGCAGCCAATGCTAGGATCATTGCCCAAACTGGATTTGCCGTGCATTGGGCGATAGACTTCGATTTGGTGTAACTGCTGATACAACTTGGCTTTATAATGCATCGCAACCGCTATGTATCGAACCTTCATCATTGCTCGGCACACGTTTCGCGAGTCGGTTGGGCAGCCGATCTATTCGCTCCTGCTTGGCATTGGGGCTGCGGTGTTGATGGTGTTTGCGATGCTGCCGTTCTTCACTCTTGGCGAAGACGCGGTGATGTATAAGGCCGTTGGGCTGGATGTGATCCTGCTTCCTGTGCTGGTGGCGACGCTTTTTGCGACCAGCAAGTCGATTTATGAAGAGATTGAAGACCGCACGATGCTCACGCTGATGAGCAAGCCGGTGAAGCGGTGGGAAGTGCTGCTGGGTAAATATCTCGGCATTATCACGTCGGCGTTGCTGGCGGTGCTGGTGCTGGGGTTGATCATGGGGCTTTGCATCTGGTTTCGGGTGCCGACGGATTATCAGCTTAGCACGCGCAGCGTGGATGAAGGCGAGATCAATACCATTCGCGCCTATCGCATGATGCACCTGCTGGGTGTTATCCCCAGCCTGCTGACGACGTGGATGCAGATTTCGGTGCTGGCGGCGGTGAGTGTGGCGATCAGCACGCGGGTGTCGCTGGTGGTGAACCTTCCGGTGGTGATCCTGCTTTACATTGCGGGCAATCTCACGCGGTTTCTCGATCTTGCGGTGGCAAACCGAGGCGGGGTGTCGCGGGCGGCAGCGGAGGTCATTAACAGTGTGCTGCCTTATCTGAGCCTTTTTGATATTCGGGGGCAGAGTGTCTACGCGAAAGTGCGCTGGGGAGAGACGTTTGCGGGCATTTCGATGCCGAGAAGCGTGTTTTCCGGCGACCTAAATGCCGTCTGGCTGAGCAGCATCTGGGCCGACACCGGCATGAGCCTGCTCTACGCCGCCTGCTATGCGACGGCGGCGCTGGCGGTGGGAATGCTGCTCTTCGAGTCGCGCGAACTCGGCGGCGCGGAAGGGTGATTGGCTGAAGGCTGAAATCTGAAAGACGAATGTCAAAAAAAGTGGCAGCCGTCGTGGCTGCCTTTTTTATCCTAAACCGTTCTGCCCCCATCCCTTCATATCGCCACGCTCCTGCCGGATTCTGCGCTTTTGTAGATTGCTTCAATCATTTCCATGAGCGTGACGCCTTCGCTGGCGCCGATGGCGGGGTTGGACTTTCCCAGGATGCATTCGCGAAAGTGGCGCATGAGCGCTGCATGGCCGGCGAGCCTCGGCGGCTTAAGCTGGGTGGGCTTGGACTGGCCCTTGGCATCGAACTGACGATAAATCACTGGGCCGTTGGGCGTATAGACATCGACGCAGCCGGCATCGCCGAAGGCACGGCAAAGGGTGCCCTGCTGCTGTGGAGGCTGGTTGAGCGCCCAGCTTGCGGCCAGTTCGAGGGTGGCCCCGGTTTCAAACCTGATCATGGCAAACGCGGCGTCTTCAACATCGACATCGGTGGGGTGGCCGTCGGGGGCGAGCTTGCGGTGTGTCACGGCGAAGATGGTGGTTGGCTTGGGTTGATCGAGAAGAAACCACGCAAGATCGAGCATGGAGATGCCGACATCGATCATCGCGCCGCCGCCGGACTCGGCTTTGCGTGTGAACCAGCCAGTGCCGATGGGGACGCCGCGCGTTCGCAGCCATGAGGATCGGACATGATAGACGCCGCCGGCATAATGCTTGCCGATCGCCAGGCGTGCGGCCTGCTCTGCGGCGCCAAATCGGCGTTGAAAGCCATAGAGGACGGTCCTGCCCGCCTTCACGGCCGCGGCCGAGATTTTTCGAGCATCTTTCACCGTGCCGGCGGGGGGGCGTTCGATCAGGACGTGCTTTCCGGCTTTCAGCGCGGCGCAGGCGACTGCGGCGTGGAGATGATTGGGCAGGGCGATGGTAACTGCGTCGACGTCGGCTGATTTGATGAGCGATTCGGCGTCTTCAAACTCTTTTGCGCCGCTGAACTCGGCCATAACGGCGCGTCGGCGGTCGGGAATGAGGTCGGCGACTGAGGTCACACGGTAACCGCCGCTCTGCCTGGCACCTTCGGCGTGTTTCTTTCCGGGCCAACCGGCACCGATGATGCCGAGACGAATGGATTGGGACGACATGCAACTCCTTTTGCGGAGGGTGACCGTATCGCCGATCGCGCGGTTTCTCAATACACGCCGTGTTCCGCGGCGTGCGCTGGACTCATGCCCCCGGCTTGGCGGATGGGGTGGCTTCCCTTAAAGTCAGGCGTGGAATGGCCGAGTTAACGCGCGAAAAGTTCTACGATCAGGTGGTGAAGATCATCCGCGGGAAGTTTCCGCTGGTGAAGCTTTCGCGCGCCGAGCAGGAGTTTTCGCTGCGGATGAACGGGCATGTGGCGTCGCTGGAGAATCTGTTTCGCGCGTCGGTGCTCCGGCCGGAGGAAATGCAGCGGCATGTCGAGCGGTGGGCGCTGGAGTTGCTCCGTGCGGCGGAGGGGTCGCCGGACCAGACGGCCGACTATCAGGAGGTGGCCGATCGGATCATGCCGCTGCTGGTTACCGCCCCTCCGGAGGTGCATTCAGCGCAGACCTCGATGGTGTCGCAGCCCCTGGTGGGTGAGCTTTCGATTGCCTATGTGATCGATAGCGACCGTGCGATGAGCTATATCCCGACCTCCGCGCTTTCCCGCTGGCAGGTGGACATAGATCAACTGCACGACAAGGCGATCGAAAATCTCGTGGCCCGAAGCGAGCAACTGCAGGCCCACGCCGCCGCCGACGAGCAGGGAAATGTGAACCTGATCTTGTTTCAGACGATGGACGGCTATGACGCCACTCGTTTGCTGCTCCCAAGCCTGCACGATCGGCTCAGAGAGCACCTGGGCAGCCCGTTTGTGGCGGGTGTTCCGAACCGGGATATCCTGCTCTGTTTTCGTAACGAACAGGAGAATCTTGCCCGGCTGAAATCGCAGATTGGCGAGGATTATCGCGGCATGCCCAACAGTATCAGCGAAAAACTGCTGCTGGTCACCGCCGATGGGATTGCGCCCTATTGATCTCTGATCAATCGAAATGGCGCGGCGGTTTTTCAAACTTTTCTGCTTGAGAGTACCGATAAAACAGCCATGGTCGCACATGGCGTGATGTTTCATCATTTCCACGACGATTGCCATGCACCGGGGCAAGGCTCGATTGGCGCCGGTGAGCTGGTGGCGATGATTGAATCGATCGGCCGCAAGAAGATTCTGCCGGCCCATGAGTGGCTCGAGCGCGCGGGACGCAACATGCTGCAGGCCGATGATATCTGCCTGACATTCGACGACTCGCTTCGGTGCCAGTTTGATATTGCGGTGCCGGTGCTGCGCGATCTTAACATCAGCGCGTTTTTCTTTGTTCACACCTTGGTGCTTTCGGGTCAATTGGAGATGCTGGAAGTTTACCGGCACTTCCGCATGACGCGATTTCGATCGGTCGAGGCGTTTTACGAAGCGTTCTACGAAGTCGTCGCCAAGACCAGTAACAGCCACCGCGTGCGGCAGGCGCTGTTGCGATTTAACCCGAGAGAATATCTGTCCGAGTACGCCTTCTATACCGCGGCCGATCGCAAATTTCGGTTTGTTCGCGATGAAGTCCTCGGGCCGGAAGCGTATCACGCAGTGATGCAGGGCATGGTGGCAGCCCATGAATTCGATGCCGCAGCGGTGGGACGGCGGCTATGGATGAACTCGGAGCAGATTCGACAACTGCACAGCGAAGGGCATGTGATCGGCCTGCACTCGCATACGCACCCCGCGCGCATGAAGCGGCTCAGCCCGCAGCAGCAGCGGGATGAGTATTATGAGAATTTCCGCTATGTGCGGCATCTGACAGGGGTTGCGCCGCGGGCGATGTCGCATCCTGGCAATTCATATTCTCCCTATACGCTCGCGATTTTGCGACAGTTGGGCATCCGCATCGGCTTTCGGGCAAACATGGCCCAACAAGACTACTGCCCGCTGGAACTCCCCCGCGAAGATCATTCCAACCTGATCGCCCGCAGCGTGCCCGCCAGCGCCGTCGCGGCGTAAGCCAGAGCGGGTCCTGGCGTCGTTTGCTGCTCACGATTGAAGCCTTCGCCGCCGGGTTTGTTTCCCGGACATTTGATCGTTGAACGGGACAGTTCCTTGCACCCTTCGGCACCGCGCGGCAAGCTGTTGAGTGCGGAGGACCTCATGCAGGAAGCGACTCAGCCCTACACAGTTTCCAACGACATCATCGGTGATGCGCCGGCGCTACAATCGCGGTTGTCAGCAGATGGCTATTTGTTCTTTAAGGGTTGCGGGCCGAAGGAAAAGCTGCTTGCCGCGCGGCGCGACGTCGCGGGGTTGCTGACCGCCGCCGGCTGGATCGACCCGCGCGACCCGATGTCCACCCGCTGGAGCGGTGCCGGGCCTTACACGGAGGGCGAGCAGGCTTACATGGATGTGTACCGAAAGATCATCCATCTGCCGTCATTCAAGGCCGTGCCGGAAGATTCGGTTTTCATGCAACTCATGAGCAAGATCGTCGGCGGGGATGCGATGTTGCATCGGCTTCGGATCGGGCGCATCACTTTCCCCAGCAATACCGGGCAAACGACAGCGGCGCATCAGGATTTTCACTATATTCGCGGCACGCCGGCGACTTACACGGTCTGGCAACCCCTGGGCGATTGCCCGCTCGATCTCGGCCCGCTGACGGTATTGCCCGCCACGCATACGAAGGGTTTCATCGAGCACAGCGAGGACAAGAGCAAAAAATATGCATCAATGGGCCTCACTGAAGCTCAACTCCCGGCATCGGGGCCTTGGCTGTGTAATGATTTTGAGCTGGGCGACTTCGTGCTGTTTCACTCATACACAATTCATAAGGCCCTGCCCAACCTCACGTCGGACCGCCTGCGGTTGAGCACCGATAACCGCTTTCAGAAGGCCGGCGACTCGATCAGCGAGGTTTCACAGGGGACGCACTACAACTTGTAGCCTGCTGGGATATCGAATTGACGGGTTTGGGTTTCTCAGCCTGCGCAGCGTGGGTACAGCGATAACATGACGCAAGCAGCGCTCAAAGAGACCCTGAAATCAGCATTGATTGAGTCTACCCGGGAAAATCGCGCGTTGTTCGCCGACTTGTTTGCCGAGGTGCTCGAAGATGCTGCACTGGCTACGGCGATTCGAGAAGGTGCAAAGAGCAAGCCTGTATCGCGCGCGAAGTTTATGACGGCCCTTCGGAGCAAGCGGTGAAGGTCAGGTTTCTCGCCAGCATTGAGCGAGATCTGCGCCGGCTTCGCGATGGAAGAATCCGCAGCCAAGTTGCATCCGTCATCGAGCGCGGTGAAGCGGCCGTGGACTAGTCGGAGTTGACCCACCTCAAACGGCTTGCCGGCCACCGAGACTTGTATCGCATTCGGGTCGGAGACTGGCGGCCGGGTTTGGTCATGGCCGGCAGTACGGTTGTTTTTGCTCGATGCCTTCACCGGCGTGAGATTTACCGGTACTTTCCTTGATCGTGGGCCGCGGGCGGAAACGCGCGGTCTTTTCCCGGCGGGGGCGACTACAATCCTTTCCTGTAGGTGCCTCGGAACTTGTCGGCGTTTCTGGCGTCGATAAGGTGATGGTGTGCCGCGGGTGCGATGGCCGTATTTGGAGTTTGAGAATGATTATTCGATTTCTGGCTGGCGTTCTCGCTGTTGCCTTGTGCGCCCCGCAGACAATGGCACAAAAGCAGGCTCCCCGAAATGCAATGCCCGCCGGGCAGGTGAATCTGCCTTACACGTTCAACGTGGGCGATATGCAGTGGATCATCCAGCGGGGGGGATGGTTTCAACATCAGGGCAATCAACCGCTGTTTGGGCAGGCGGCCAACATCACCATCAACGGGCAGGGTTTGCAGGGGAATTTCAACCGCGGCAGCATCGACCCGAAGACCGAAGAACTCGTGCTCGAAGGTCTGCAAGCCGGGGGAGTCACCTTTACCCGGCGCATCAGCTTCAACCGTGAGCAAAGTTACATTCGATACATCGACATTTTCAACAACAGCGGCAACGCCGAACAGCAGTTGCAGGTGATGATGCAGACGTCGCTCAATTTTGGCGTGAACGCCGGCGACTTAATCGCTGACCCAAAGCAGCCGGGGAGCAGCCTGGCTTGGATCGCGCAGACTGGCGGGGGTGCGAGCGTGCTCGAACTGTGGGCCGGGCCGGGCACCAAGGTTGCGCCGCAAGTAAACTGGCAGCAAGGCAATAGTTTTGTGCAGGCCACTTACACGCTCTCCATTCCTGCCAACGGGCAGGCGGCGCTGGCGCACTTTCATGGCGTACACCCTTCCAATGAAGCCGCGGCGGCCTTCGTGAAGGAGACCCGCCCGCAGCATTTGCTGGCCGGGGTCGGCAGCGAGCTGCGCAAGCTTATCGTCAACTTTCGCGCCACAGGGATGATGCTTGGCGACCGCGAGCTGCTTCGCGGCGATGTGCTGGATGTCATTGAGCTGCGGACGGGCGATCAATTGCGTGGCACGCTGGCCCCGGCAAGCTACCAGGTTGATACCGGCTTCGGCACGATCGAGCTTCCTTCGGCGCGGGTGCTGGGGATGATCACGTCCGGCTCATTCCGCCCGCGGCAGTTACTCGTGACGCGCGACGGGGAGATTATCGGTGGTACACTTCGCGCCGAGACGATCAGCATCCAACTCTCAAGCGGCCAGGCAACTGCAGTGCCCTTATCGCAGGTTGCACGGCTGGGGTATCGCAAGGGCGTCGAAGAGGTCGATGAGGTGCCCTTTGGCAAGCCTATGATCGTCCTCCGCACCGGCGACAGGCTGGCATTTGAACCCCCAGCCGAGCCTGTCGAGTTGCTGACGCGCTTTGGCACGGTCCGGCTGCCGATGAGCAAGTTTGCCGCGATCGATCTGCGCGGCACCGAGTCGGCAGTGCATGTCGCGACGCTTGTCGATGGCAGCCGGTTTGGCGGGTTGCTGCAGGCCGAACAGCTTTCGGTCAGGCTTGCGGCCACCGGGCAGGCCATCTCGCTGCCAGTTGGCGCGATCGCGCTTTTACAGATGCAGGCCGAACTCCCCGAGCCCGCCACTGACGCGCCGACGCTTGAATTGGCGGGTGGCGATCTGCTGGTTGCGCCGCTTCAAGGCAAGATGCAGCTCGACACAGCCTTTGACACGCTATCGCTTAACGCTGCCGAGATCACCTCGGTGGTGCCGCTAAAAGAAAGCGGATTTGATGTGCAGGTGACACTATGGGATCAAACCACGGTCAGCGGGCAGCTGCGCGATGGTGCACTGCAATGCCTTCTTGCGGGCGACGTATCGCTTTCGGTCCCGCTGCCGCTGCTTGCGGAATACACCCAGCCGCAACCGATGCCCTCGGGCACCGCGGTTGAGAATATTCAAAAGCTCGTTCTGCAACTGAACGACGACGATTTCGCGAAGCGGGAACAGGCTGAGCAGCAACTGATCGCAATCGGCGATGTTGTTGTGCCCGTTCTGAAAGATCTGCGCCCCAAACAACAACTCGAAGCCCAGCAGCGAATTGATTCAATCCTGGCGAAGCTGAAAAAATAGCGCGAGTGGGTTATGCGGATTTCGGGCTCTGCACTTCGGCCCTTCGCGGGGAGATCGATCGGCGATCACTTTCTAAACGTCACCGCCATCTCGTGCTTTCCATTGCTCAGCGGCCGCGCGCGGATGACTTCGGCGACGTAGGTCGTCGTCTTCCCGTTTTGCATGACCATTTTCAGCGTGGAGCCGACAGTCAGGCCCTCGCGCAGAAGGAATGAAACGCCGTTGTGGGCCGATTCTCGCGTGAGCACATCATGGCTGCTGCCGGCGCTGGGGCCGTCAAGCAGCATGATCGATGCCTTCACCATCGCCGGGCGGCGATGCTCGCGCCGGCGCTCGCGGTCGGCGAGAATCGCTGCGGCGTCGTTGAGCGTTGCAATCGAAGTTTGAGTAGAGTCCACACCCCCGGCGGCGGGCCGGGAACCGCTGTGTTCGCTTGGCGTTTCCATGCGTATGATTTTTTTGGGCGTAAATTTCTTGGATGGCTGAAGTCGCGATCCGTCAGGGCACTTCAACAAAAGTTGTTAACTGCCGGCCGCACTCGTCTTCCCCGACGCATCCTTGCCTGCGGCCTGCGCCACAGTATTGCGATTGATCGCGCTGATGCAAATTATCGGAGCTGAGTTAAACAATAGATATGCTGAGTTAGGACGATCACGGAGTTTCGATGCCTGAGCAGCCGCTCGACTACGGATTAGCCCCGCCTTCACGACGATTTCGTAAGCTGATTTTTGCCTTGATCGGGTTAGTTGTCGTTGCAGGCTCATTCGCACTACTGCCTTCACTGAGTCATCGGTCAAGTAGGGCTAGTCCTTTGCTGCGCTGCAAGAACAATCTGCGTCAGATTGGCATGGCCTTGCACCTCTACGCATCGCGCGACGGAGCCTTGCCACACACACTCCAACTGCTTTTCGATGAACCCGAGTACGCCTTCTCTACAGGTGACTTCTTGTGTACTTCAAGTGCCGTATCGCCGGTGCTGCCAACCGGCCGGGAATCGTCGCCTACATCATTGCAGCGCGCCGGCGGAGCCAGTTATGTATACGTTGCTGGCGGATTGAAGTTGAACGAAATGTCGCCTGACATCGTGTTGGCTTATGAGCCCCCTGAAAATCACGGCGGCAAAATGATGCTTGTCCTCTTCGGCGATTGCCGCGTCGAAACACTGGTCGACGGAGGGCCAGTTACCAAGTCTCGGATCGACGACTTGATTCGCCAAGCCGAGCGAGGCATCAAACCGGTGGTTCTTTCCCCGCTGCCGCGGTGAAACTTTCGGCGTCTCGCTGTTTTCTACCCGTGGGTTCTACGAAGGATGGAAAACATGGTGCGATTGGCCGTTATCTCGCTATTGACGTTCCCCTGTCTGCTTTTGGCTGAGGTCGCCCCGAGCCTGCTCGTGCTCTCGAAAACCGAAAGCAAGCTCTCGATAATCGATCTCGAGACTTTGCAGGTGAAAGCGACCGTGCCGACGGGCAATTCGCCGCACGAGGTTTGTGTGTCGGCGGACGGCAATACCGCGTTTGTTGCCGATTACGGCGCATCCGTGCCCGGCAGCACCATTACGATGATCGATATCCCCGCGGCCAAGGTGATCCGCACGATCGATATCGCCCCGTTGCGCCGCCCGCATGGGATTGGGGAGTTTCAGGGCAAAATTTACTTTACGAGCGAAACCTCGGCGGCGATCGGGCGATATGATCCTGCAGAGGACAAGGTTGATTTGATCGTCGGCACGGGCCAGCAGGGCAGCCACATGCTCGCGATCGACCCTGCCGACGGGCGCATTTACACCACCAACATCGGTTCGGACTCCGTGAGCGCCATCGATCCGCAACGCGGGCCCGGCGGCAGCGCGCTCACCTCGCATTGCGACGTTGCTGGCCAGCCGGAAGGGATTGCGCTTTCGCCCGACGGCCGCGAGCTATGGGCCGGCCCGCGGCTGCCGGGGCAGAAGATCAGCATTGTCGAGACCGCAGGCGACACGGTGAAGCAAACCATCGATTTCGATGGCGTGCCGATCCGCATGACGTTTACCCCGGATGGCAGCAAAGTGCTTGTGAGCGACGCAAAAAATCATTCGCTGGTCGTCTTCGATGCGAAAACAAAAGAGCGCGTCGGCGAGATTAAGGTCGATGAGATTCCCATCGGCTGCATCATCACCGCCGACGGGAGCAAGGCGTTTGTTTCGTGCGCCGCGGCACACAAGGTGGTCGCGGTTGATCTGAAGGAAATGAAGGTGATCGGCTCGATCGACGCAGGGGCAACACCCGACGGCATCGCCATCGCACAAGCCAGGCCCGCCGTCACGCCACGCAAGCCCGGCATGCTCGGTGCGCAACTGGAAAATCTCGGCGGGGCCGACGTGGGCCGGCTGAAGCTCGCCAGCACGCAGGGTGTCATGGTCGTCAACCCCACCCCCAACAGCCCGGCAGCGGCGGCGGGGCTGAAGCCCGATGACGTCATCGTGTCGATCAACGGCGCGCCCGTCCTGAACGTCCAGAACTTCGTGCGAAAGCTCCAGCGGGCAAGCGCCGGCGACGAGTTGACGTTCGATATCGTCCGCGATGGCGAAAAGCAGGCCGTCACGGTCAAACTCGCCCCGCGGCCGGGATGACACGGGCGGCTTTACGTCTGAAGTAAGAACGATCGCGAGCACAAGATGCACCACCGCTGAAGGGAGCATGAAAAAGAAGAAGGGCCGGGCTGGTTGCGGAGGAGGATTACCAGCCCGACCCGGCGGAGGAGGACGAGAATCAGATTTTTACACAAGCGGCAAAGCAGCACCGTCGATGGTGGCACATTCTCCACTCCAACGACACCAACCCATCGACTGATGCTGCTTCGCCGCGTGCATTGTGATGAACCATTCAAAGGCTGTGAATGGATTGCGTTAGCAATCGATTAGATTCCAGCCCCCTCGGCGAGGTATGCCAGGTTGAGGTCGCGCGCGCGGTTTTGCACGCGCTGCCGAAGGAAACTGGCGAAAGCAGTGGCCCACCTCTTGGCTTCGATGTTATTGGCGTGCCGCGATTTGAAGTCATCAAGGATCGCCGGCAGTAGCTGGGTGATTTCGTGTGAACTCACCGCTTCACCTGCCGCAAAGCCGCGCTGAAATGTGCGGCTGAGAAGGCTTTCTTCCTCTACCACCGAATCCGACGACAACACCAGTGCACCAGTAAGTGACATCTCAACCACCTCGCACATTCGCATGAATCAAACCAGCAGGCTTCAATCAACGTCGCACGCAGCGGCGTTGACATGCCGCCGGGATAGGCTGGCGGAGGAACGTGAGAAGGGCGCGGATGAGCAGCGACATAGTGAACAGACATTATCTTCAAGTCGATCGGCGGTCAAGCGCTAAACCATTATTTTTATATATGACTATTACACTTTGCGTGTAACTCGAATTCGAGAAAGGATTTACATCACGCCTTCGAACATCGCAGCGCGTCGGTTCATGTCGCGGTCGTTGATGCCGTGGACGGCTTCGAGCAGCCGCATGACCGCCCGGCGGTAGTCGGGCGATTCGCTGGCGGTGTTGTGATGTTCAATGTGCGCCATTCGGTGGTTGACGGTCAGCGGAATGGCATCCGGAAAATCGCCCGCGTTCCGCTGGAGCATGCGGTGAAAGCCCGTGCCAGTCATGATCGCAAAACGGTTCAACGACACCCTCTCGATGGCATGATGATGTCGGCGGAGAAACTCGGCACTGGCCATCACCTCGGTGGCGGTTTCGCCGGGGTAGCCGAGCACCAGCGTGCAGCGACAACTGATTCCGGCGGCGGCGGCATCGATCAGGTAGCGGCTGGTGCGCTCAATATTCGTTCCCTTGTGCATCCGGTCGACCATTCGCTGGCTCCCCGACTCCAACCCGGTCGTCAGGCGCACGCAGCCGCTCGCCGACGCAGCCCGAAGGTCGGCAGCGGTCAGGCCGTTGTCGCGGTCCGCTTGCGCGCCGACGTGAACCGCGGCAATCCAGGTAGCGCCGGGCGCCGCGATCTGCATGCCGGCGACTACTGCCCGCCACATCGCGACATTGCTATTGAGCTTCAGATCAGTAAACACGAATTGCGAAACACCATAAGTGCGGTGATGCAGCGCAATTTCCGACATCACCTGCTCGGGCGATCGCGATCGAAACGTTCGCCCGGCGGTGCTGGTGACATCGCTGCAGAACGTGCACGCCCCCCAGGCGCACCCGCGGCCGGTGATGATCGGGGCAATGCGGTTCGGGTAACATTTCCACGGAAAATCGCTGTAATCCGGAATGGGCACGTCGTCCAGATTTTTCAGCGGCGCCGCGAACGAGCCTTTCGCACGGCCGTGTTCGTCGCGGACGAACAGACCGGGAAACACCGTCAGATCTGTTTCGGCGACCATCGCTTCTATGATTTCCGGCACGCGCAGCTCCAACTCGCCGGTTGCAAGCGCGGTCATTCCTTCGATGCCGATCCATTCATCAACGACTTCGGGCTGAGCAAAGTAGGGCCCGCCCACCAGGACCGGAACCGACGCGCGGCGACAGGCGGCGCACATCGCGGTGCACAGGTCGAAGTACATGAGATAGGTGCTGATGAGCACCGCCGCTGGCTTTTCGCGTTGCAGCGTGCGATCGAACTCCTGCAGCACCTTGTCGTGCTCGGCGGTGAGCTGCGATAGCCGGCGGGCGGCCAGACCGTCGCGCAGGTTGCGCACAAGCCGGTTGGTGCTGACGGCGGCGCGATAGTTCAGCTTGGCGAGGGGAAGGCTCAGCGCGTGCGGGCGCCGCTCGCGTGCCACCCCCTGCACGCCCAGCGCCAGCGGTGAGAAAACCTGCACCGCGCACCCCGCACGCCGAAGCACCGCCGTGAGGTAGCCGATCGGTAGGGTGGGATAGCGCGCAAAGTTGTTTAAATCGACCAGCAGAACGCGTCTTGACGGCATGAACATCTCCCCGGAACAGCTAAAGCGGCAAAAAAAACTTTGCTTCGCCACATTATACTATTGACATCCCGAATGAATAGTCTCCACCGCCGTCCGAGAATTTCACATGGACGATATCGCATACCTGGTCAACCGCTACCCCTCGCAGAGCCACACCTTCATTCGGCGGGAGATTGAGGCACTTGAGAAGCGCGGCCTGACCGTACACCGGTTTTCGCATCGCCCGATCAACGCTCATCCACTGGAAGCCGCCGACCAGATCGAATTGCGCCGTACGCAAGTGTTGATTTCATCTGGCGTTATGAAAGTCGTCGGCACCGTACTACGAACCGCAGTCGGACGCCCGGTTCGCTTCGCCCATGCCCTGACGACAGCGGTGACGATGGCTGGACGCGATGGTCGGCTCGCCGGCAATCTGGGGTATGTCATCCTCGCATGCCTGCTCGGTCGGCTGCTGCGAAAACGCGGCATCCGGCGATTGCATGCCCACTTTGGGACCAACCCCGCTTCAGTCGCCATGCACTGCCGGGGGTTGTTCGACATCCCATTCAGTTTCACGGCGCACGGTCCGCACGAGTTTGCCGATCCCGCCGGATTGAGCATCGACCGCAAAATTGCCGCCGCCGACTTTGTTGTTGTGGTCAGCGAACACGGCCGGCAATTGATGCACGACCGGTTCCCTCACCACAGCAAAAAAATCCATCTCATCCGCTGCGGGCTGGACGATTCTTGGATGAGTAGCGCAACCGTGCCCATCCCCGGCAATTCGCGCTTCGTTTCCATTGCCCGGCTGGATGAGCAAAAGAATCCGTTACTGCTCATCCGCGCGATCGCCGCACTGCGCGACGCCGGCACCCTAATACACTTGACGATCGCCGGCGACGGCCCGCTGCGGGGCGGGCTTGAGCGGGAGATCCGGCGATTAAAGCTCACCGATCGCGTGACGCTTCCGGGCTGGCAGACACAGCAGCAGATTGCCTGGCTCCTGCACGATTCGCGGGCGCTGGTGCTCTCCAGCGGTGATGAAGGGCTGCCCGTCGCGATCATGGAAGCCTTTGCGATGGGGCGCCCGGTCATCGCAACCAACGTCGGCGGCGTGCGCGAGCTCGTTCAACCCGGCGTAACCGGATGGCTCATCCCGCCGCATGACCAACCCGCATTGGTCGAGGCGATACGAAGTTGTGTGCAGGCTTCAACTCAAAGTTTAAGCGGTATGGCTGCCGTCGGGAGGGCGAATGTGCTCGCGCGGCATTGCGTCGGTCGGTCGGCGGAGCAGCTCGCAAGTCTGTTCGCCGCCGGGTGAGATCGGTTCCCGGGGGCCGTCGGTTTATCGTCGCCTTCGCGCGCAACCTCAGGCCGGCTCTGATCTGCCTCTGCCCGGTCTTCACCCGCAGTGCAGCGGGAGTTTCAACAACTGGCATTCACTACACCCGCAAGGCCGGCATGGTGAGTGGCATGGGGGGTCTTCGTGCCCGGGTCTGTTGCGGGGCTTCCGGGGCGCAAATCAAGCCGACGCCCGGTTAACGCGCATCAGTGCAGCTTGGTATGCACGGCGCGTCATTGCTACACCCCGTACACTTCGCTGGCCTTGCCCCGCAGATAGTTCAGCAGCGGCTGCGCGGAGAGTTCTGTGCCGGTGATGCGCTTCACCAGCTCGCGCGCCGAGTACCGTCGGCCGTGCTGATGGATGTTTTCCCGCAACCAGCCCAGCAGCGGCTTGAAGTTGCCCGATGCAAACTGCTGCTCTAAATCCGGAATGTCCTTCGTCGCCTGATCGTAAAACTGCGCGGCATACAGGTTGCCGAGCGTGTAGGTCGGGAAATAGCCCATCAGCCCGGCGCTCCAGTGTACGTCCTGCAGGCAGCCCTTGGCGTCGTTTGGAGGGGTGATGCCGAGATACTTCTTGTATTTCTCATTCCACGCCGCCGGTACATCGTCCACGCCCAGTTGCCCGCTGGTGAGCGCCGTTTCCATTTCAAAACGGATGAGGATGTGCAGGTTGTAGGTCATCTCATCGGCTTCAACCCGAATGAGGCTCGGCTGCACCGCGTTGGTGGCGGCGTACCATTGATCGTCCGTTACGCCGTTGAGCGTCTGAGGAAATGAGTTGCGGGCCTTGGGCATGAAAAATTTCCAGAATGCCCGGCTTCTGCCGACGAGATTTTCCCACATGCGGCTTTGGCTTTCGTGAATCCCAAGCGAAACTGAATCGCCGAGCGCCTCGCCGAGGTATTTTTCCTTCTGCAGGCCCTGTTCATAAAGCGCGTGGCCCGTTTCGTGCAGCACGCCGAAGAACGCGTCATTAAAATGATTCTCGTGGTAGCGGGTGGTCATGCGCGTGTCGCCCTGGCCCTGGCCTGAGCAGAATGGGTGGACGCTCACATCCAGCCGGCCGGCGGTGAAGTCGAAACCGATGGCCTCTGCGGCGAGGCGGCCGAAGGCTTCCTGGGCCTTTACATCGTATGATCGCTCCATGATCTCAATCGGTGCCTTTTTGCTCGATCCGGCGATCTTCTGAACCAGCGAGACCAGCTCATCCCGAAGCGACTCAAACACCTTCGTCACCCCGGCGGCGGTCTCATAAGGTTCGTAGCGGTCGAGGAGGGCATCGTAGGGGTGATCTTTGTAGCCGACGCACGCGATCTCCTGCTTTTTCAGGTCCAGCCACTTGGCCAGCCAAGGCTTAAACGACGCGTAAGACGAGTTTTTTCGCGCTTCAACCCACGCCTGATGGCCCAAAACCTCGGTTTTTGCCATTTCAGCGACCAATTCCCCGGGAAGCTTGGTCTCTCGGTCATACCCCCGCCGGGCGTCACGGGCCACGACCGCGGCATCGGAATGGCGATCCAGCCCCCCGGCCTCTGCCTCGGCAGCGGCGATCAAATCACCCAGCTTCCCGCTCGTGGACC
Source organism: Phycisphaerales bacterium UBA2421 (assembly GCA_002343075.1). Taxonomy (GTDB): domain Bacteria; phylum Planctomycetota; class Phycisphaerae; order Tepidisphaerales; family Tepidisphaeraceae; genus UBA2421. Next base: position 16,567 of record DDRH01000022.1, read on the forward strand.
GCTCGTGGATGAGTTTGGCCAGAAACTCCATCTGCCCGGCCCGGTAGGGGTTGCCGGCTTCGGGGAGCATAACTTGCTGATCCCACCCCAATAAACTGCCGATGGAACTCAGGATGCCGATCTCACGAAGCTCGGTACGCAATTTGTCGTAAGCGGGGGTTGGTGTGTTCATGATGGGTGTATTGTGCGCCGCGGGAAGTCGATTCGTCCAGCAACATGCACCGGTTTGCGAATGGTTGCAGGCAGGTTAGACTTTCCGCTCTTTTCTGAAGAATTCGCAAACCAACGCCCCGCGAGCGAGGCGGGCGAATCTTCAAGGTCCGATGGAATCCGAGAAGTCGTATGAGTGACGATCAGCTCAAGGAAAAGTTTCGCCCCAACACCGACGCCGCGCTGGAAGAACAGGTGAACGCCGCACTTGCAGGCGTTTCGCTCGAAGCGCTCTACGACAAAAGCGAAGCTGACCGGCGCGTCGAGCAAACCGGCCCTGCGCAAGGCCCCAAGCGCGGCCGTGTGGTCAGCGTCGATCAGATCAAGGGCGAGGTGTTCATCGACTTTGGCGGCAAGAGCCAGGGCATTGCGCAGGTCATGCAGTTTCAGGAACTGCCTGCGGTTGGCGCAGAAATGGAATTCACCGTCGATCGGTATGACGCCGCCGAAGGGTTGCTCATCGTCATGCCCAAGGGCGCCCTCTCGAGCCAGGTGACATGGGAGAATCTGGAAGTCGGCCAGATTGTGGAAGGCACCGTCACCGGAATGAACAAAGGCGGGCTGGAACTGCAGATCAAGACCATGCGCGGTTTCATGCCTTCGGGGCAGGTGGCGCTATTTTTTGAGAAAGATATCAGCGTTTATCTCGGCCAGAAGCTGGCGGTCGAGGTCATTCAATTCGACCGCGGGTCGCAGAAGCTTGTTGTTAGCCGCAAAACGATTCTGGAACGCGAGAAGGAAGCGGCCAAGCAAAAGGCCATCAGCGAACTCGCCGAGGGAATGGTGGTCCGCGGGACGATTCGCAGCGTGCTCGATTACGGCGCGTTCGTTGATCTCGGCGGGCTTGACGGATTGCTTCACGTCAGCGAGATCACCCACCGCCGGGGAAGCAAGCCCAGCGATTTTGTGAAAGTCGGCGATGTAGTTGATGTAAAAATCATTAAGTTCGACCGCGAAACCGGCAAACTAAGCCTGAGCCTGAAGCAGATGATGGCCGATCCGTGGGTGGGTGCCGAGAATAAGTATGCCGTTGGGAGTGAAGTCACGGGCCGGGTGGCGCGCCTCGCGCCGTTTGGTGCGTTTGTTGAAGTGGAAGAAGGCCTGGAAGGATTGTTGCCGATCAGCGAGATGAGCTGGAATCGCATCAAACACCCCGGCGACGTTGTTAAAGAAGGCGACACGATCAAGCTCGTCGTCATCAGTCTCGAAGCCGATAAGAAGAAGGTCAGCTTCAGCCTGAAGCAGGCCGGGCCGAATCCGTGGGGCGAAGCGGTGGGTAAGTACGCCGTCGATACCACCGTGACTGGCACCGTAAGCCGGCTGGTCGACTTTGGTGCGTTTGTGGAGCTTGAACCGGGGCTTGAAGGGCTGATTCATATCAGCGAGCTATCCGACCAGCGCGTGCGGGCCTCGGGCGATGCGGTGCAGGTGGGGCAGCAGATAGAGGTGCGCGTTCTGGAGGTTGATGCCAAGACGCGCCGGGTGAGCCTGAGCCTGAAACAAGCCGGCGCCAAAGGCGACGCCGCAAGGGCCGCACTTAAAGCCGCCGCCGACAAGGCCGAGGTCGACCGCAAGAAGCGCGAAGAAAAGCGCAAGGGCAAGGCGCTTAAAGGCGGGCTGGAGTTTTAGTCGGTTCGTCTGCAAACACCTGATAATGAACGACTTGGCGACACCACTAAGTCGCTTTTTGTGCGGTGGCTTGCGTTCGCTCTGCGAGATAAAGTGCGGAGAGGTCCAGATTTTCGTTGCTGTCTGCGGGGGTCTTGTTAGATTATTCACATCGGGCAGACGGGCAGTTAGTGCGGTGGGACAGGTTTTTTCAACTGTAACGCATTGATGGTCAGCACGCCCGCGTTGTGGGTTTGTCGTCGCTTGCTCGGCGGCGGTGGACTTCACCTTTTCTACATTCTGATTCACACGTTTCTCAACTTAAGGAGGAGAAAATGCGTGGAAGGTTCTGGTTTTCGGGTTGTGCCGCGCTCGCGGCGATGGGTATTACTCTTAGCACCGCCAGCGCGCAGATCGCGTATGGCGTAAACGCCGAGGGAAATCTTTTCAGCTTTGATCTGGCTTCGCCGTCAAACGTGACGACGGTCGGCCCGGTGGGCTTCGTGCCCGAAGGCATCGACTTTCGCCCCGGCACGAGCACGCTCTACGCGCTGGACGTCGGGCCGAATACGACGCAGTTGTACACCGTCGACATTGCCACGGGCGCCTCAACGCCGGTGGGGGCGGGGTTTGCGTCATCAGGTCCAGGCTATAATCTGACAGGCAACAGCAGCTATGGGTTTGATTTTAATCCGACCACACTGCAGGCCGACAACAGCATGCGCATCAGGCTGGTTGCCACGAACAATACCAACCTTCGGCTGAACTCGGCCACAGGCCAGATTGCATTGGTCGATGGCAATCTTGCGTTCGGAAACGGTAGCGCGCCGTTTATCAGCGGTGCTGCGTACATTAACAACCAGCCGGCGATGGGTGGCACGACTGCCTTGTATGACATGGACTCGCGCAACAACGAACTGCTGTTACAAAACCCTCCAAACGATGGCGTCGTGAGTACTGTGGGTCCGTTCGGCTTTGGGATCAGCAACGTGCAGGCCGGGATCGGGTTTGATATCTACACCACCCCGGGTGATGCCGATCCGACGATAGGCGGCGATGCCGGGTGGGCAGTTTTCAAGAGGCCTGACGCCCCGATTGGCGGCCCGCTCGGTGCCTACTTGCTGTACACGGTCAATCTCGGCACCGGTGCGACGACAAACGGCGCGCTGGTCGGGCCTGCCGCCAGCCCGTTTGATTTCGACGGCGGGTTTGCCATCTTGCCGATCATCCCGGAACCCTCGACTGCCGGCTTGTTGGCCATAACCGCTGCGGTGATGTTACGTAAGCGACGTTGACTGTGGTCGTTCGGCAGAAGCGATCTCGAAATGACACAGGCGCGTTCTCTCGCTGCAAGGCGGGGGACGCGCTTGCGTCGTTTGTCGCCTGCAGGTGCCGCTGCAGGTTCACCGCTCGCTGCGCGCAGCGCCGCCGATTGAAGTTCTCAAAAATTCTTCTGTCGTGAGGGGCTGAAATCGGCGAAATCAAGAGGCGCGCTGCGCCAGAGCGATCATCGGTGCGCAACACCTCTAGCATTTCATGGAGCAATGAAAAATCGTCCACAATCGCATGCCCGCCGCGGATTTGTGAGACGTCCGGCACCCATCGGCGGTACAATCCCGACGATGTTGCTGCGCATAACCCTCATCACGTTTTTCACCGCTGCCGCTGTTCATGCCGGGGTGTCAACCGCACAGGTGCGTGAGTCGATCGAGAAGGGGAAAAAGTGGCTCTACGCGCAGCAGAAAGACAATGGGTCGTTCGAGTACGAACCGAAGCGTAACCCGAATGATAAACCCTGGAACGAATCCGGCGGGCAGTGGGGTGGCAACACGGCGCTGGCGGTTTACGCGCTGCTCGTCGGGGGCGAGAGCGCCAGCGACCCGCGCGTGGCCAATGCGATCAAGTTCCTGAAACAGGCGGAGCTTGAGGGCGTCTATGCCGTTGCCATGCGATGCCAGGTCTGGGCGCAACTGCCGGCATCTCCCGAAGTGAAGCAGTTGCTTCGCAAGGACACCCAGCGGCTGCTGAGCGCGATGAAGACCAACGGCCGCGCAAAGGGCTTCTGGGACTATCTGCCCGGAACCGGTGACGGCTACAGCCACTCCCGCGCCAACTACGCCGTGCTCGGTTTGTGGGCGGCGGCGCAAAGCGATGTGGAAATTCCCGACTCGACATGGAAGCTGATCGTTGAAGGTTGGATGCGACATCAAGACCCCGCCGGAGGGTGGACATACAAGGCCCGGCAGGACGCCGACTACCCCCACACCCCCGGCATGACGGCGGCGGGTGTGGCGACGCTCTTCATTGCGCTCGATTATGCCGTGCCCGATGGCTCGCCCGCGCGTACCGCACCGGCCCGGAAGAGCATTGATAAGGGCGTGAGGTGGCTCAGTGACAACTTTGATAAAGTGATTAGCGATTCCCGCTACGACCGCGACTTCCCCTATCCGACGCTGTATGCCCTCGAGCGCGTCGGCTTGGCGGGCGGGTTGCGTTACATCGGAGAGCACGATTGGTACGAAAAGATTGCCGGCTTCCTGCTCTCGAGGCAGCGGCCCTCCGGCGGGTGGCATCGCGACAACCGCGGGCAGGGAAGCATCAGCGACACGGCGTTTGCGATTCTCACGCTCTCGCGCGGGGTTGCGCCCGTGGCAATCAACAAGCTCAATTACGCGCCGGCAAGCGCCAACGACCTTGACTGGAACGCCCGCCCGCGCGATATCGCAAACGTCGTGCGATTCATGGGCCGGGTCACCGAACGCGAGCTAAACTGGCAGGTTATCAATCTCAATGCGCCGGTGAAGGATTGGCACAGCGCGCCGGTGCTCTACATCGCCGGCAGCAAGCCGGTCGATTTTTCAACCGAGGAAAAGGCGCAGTTGCGGATGTTTGTCGAGCAGGGTGGGCTTCTGCTCTGTGCGGCGGATTTGTCGAGCAAGGCGTTTGCCGACTCGATGAGAAAACTCGGCGCCGATCTCTTCCCCGGCCGCGAGTGGCGCGAACTACCTGCCGAGCATGTGATCTACACCAATCAGCAGTTCATGCGCACCGCCTGGAAGAGCAAGCCGGTGGTGCTCGGCTTGAGTAACGGCGTTCGGGAGCTGATGGTTGTGCTGCCCTTCGGCGATCCGGCGCGCTGGTGGCAGTCGAACAATGCGTCGTCCAAGGAAGAATTCTGGCAACTGGCCTCCGACATTCACCAATACGCCGCCGGGCGGGAGAACCTGCGGCTTCGTGGCGAATCGTGGGTGGTGGAAGCGGATCCAGCCATCGCCACCAGCAAGACTGTTCAGGTGGCCCGCTTGCAGTACGAGGGCAACTGGGATCCTGAGCCAGCCGGCTGGAATCGCGTTGCGGCGATTGCCCGGAATCGGGAGAAGACTGCGATTGAGATGAAAACAGTAAAAATGGGCGAGGATTTGGCGGGGGTGGATGTGGCGCATCTCACCGGTACGGATGCCGCGGTGTTTTCGACACAACAGCTCGACGCCCTGCGGAGCTTCATCGCCGCGGGGGGCACGTTGCTGATTGACTGCGCCGGCGGAAGCAGTGCGTTTGCCGGCGCGGTCGAGCCAATGCTGGCCGAGTTGTTGCCCGACGCCAAACTCGAACCGCTGCCCGACAGTCATCCGATGCTGCTCACACCACGGGGCGAGAAGATGGAGATCGCGTTTCGGGGCTACGCGCGAAAGCTGGTTGGCGACCTGCGAAACGAACCACGGCTGAAATGTGTGAAGCAGGGGGAGCGGGTTGCGATCATCTATAGCCGGGAAGATTTGAGTGCGGGGATGGTGGGCAATCCGGTTGATGGCGTGGTGGGATACTCGCCGTCCACCGCGACGGAACTGGTGGTGCGGCTCGTCTCCACATTGAAGTAATCGATCGAGCGAGCCATGCGCCTGCCGACGGGGGCAACAGCCTAGAAATATTCCTGGCAGAATGGTGTCGGTCCGTCACTGAAAGCATCGAGCAGCGTGAGGGTGGCCGGCGAGGTGCTTGCGGGAAGCAACCCGACGCACTGCGCGGCAGTTGCGCGCAGATCCCCGCTGACGATGCTTGCCCACAGCACGTCAGAGATTTCGAGGGCAGGCGATTGCGAAGTCGGTACGACGGCGATGCTGCCCTGATCTACGTCCACCGTGAACCGCGACTCGGTCCCTTCGCACTCACGGATTAGCAACGTCGTTTTCCCCGACGTGGCGCTAGGCAGTTTCATCGCCTGCAGCGCCCTGGCATGGTCAAGGATACGAATCTGCATGCGCGTGAATGGCCGGACCGCGGGGACAGGGTGGTCGACCTGGCGGTGTGGAATCTGGCTTTCGCGCAAGATGCGGTTGAGCGGGAAATCGCCGGGGAGGGTGATCCGTACTTCGCTATACTGATCTTTCAGGCTCGCGAGAAAGCGAAAGAGTCGGAGCATCGCTGTGGGCGAGTCGGCGCACCAATCGGCAATCTTGATTGTGGCACTCGGGCCAGAGCGGTCTTCCAGAAAATAGACCATCGATTGCAGGTCGCCATCGCTGGTGCTGTCGCCGGCATCGACGGCGACCATGCCGTCAGGCCATTGAGACATCCAAATCTGCCATGCTTCTGGCGAGGTTTCGATGTCGCACTGCCCGCGTTGGCACTCGGCGTGGCGCATGGCCATTAGCCTGGGCAAGTCGGAATCGCGGTAGAAGCGGTATCCGGCGAAATCGCCCTTGGGGAGAATGCTGAGGGGCACAGTCCATTCGGCGCGGCGTTCTGCATTGCCGTAACCGAAGTGTTCATAATAACTTGCGCGAAATGGCATGAGGGCGCTGATGGGTTGTTCGCGTTCTCGGGCCTTTCGAAGTGTTTCGCGCATCAACTGCGACGCGACCCCGTGCTGTTCGCCCGCCCCGAGCCGGCGTGCGGTCTTGATCGTGCCCACATAGGCCACACCCTGGCAGGCGATGCGCCCGCCGCGCATGTGAATGTGCATGGAGAGCGATGTGCTCGTGCCGACGGCCTCTCCATTCTTCTCTGCGAGAAGTATGTCACCCGGTTGCTCCCGGCGAATCTTTCCCAGGCCGTCGATAAAACGCGGTAGCAGGTTGGCTGATGCGGCGTAGCACCGCATGCGCGTCTCAGCGACGCGCTCAAACGATTCTTCTCCAACCCATCGAAGATTCAACGACATGATCGAGTTCTGCTTGCGCCGTGCCAGATTCGAGAGGCCGGCATACACCCGGACCTGCCCGGCCTGACGGGCTAGGTTTGTTTCGCAATGAAGTTAAAGCAATCGCCGGCGTCGAAAGATTCTTGAAAGGTTTCAAGTGTTAGCGGGCCTTTGCCGTCGACTCGGAAAAGCGTGTATCCCAGGTCGGTGCAGAGCAGATCAAAGTAGGGCCTCGGCGAGTCGCCATAGCTGTCGGCGCGCTCTTTCTGAAACTCAAAGATGATGACAGGCCGGCAGCGGGCGAGCGTATGTTTTGCTCCTCGCAGCACGGCCAGCTCGGCACCTTCAACGTCGATTTTCAACATATCAACCAGGTAGTTTTCGGGGAGCGCATCATCCAGCGTGGCCAGCTTCACCTTGATTTCCTGCACGCCGGTGATTCTGGGCGCGCCGTCGGTGCGCTTCAGCCCGCTGTAGGCATCGTCGCCCAAGGTATGAAAGAAGGTCGTCTCCCCGGCAGAATCGCTGACGGCGGCCTCGTTGATTGTTACGCCCGGGAACCGCTCGCGGAGCTGTTTTGCCTGATGGGGAAGCGGCTCAAAGGCGACGTGGGTGCCGTGGGGTGCCAGCCGGCAAAACTCTTCGAGCATCTCGCCCTGATTCGCGCCCACATCCACACAATTGCTCGAACGGCGAAGCAAGAACGGAAGGATGATGTGGAGGGCTTCGTGGTCCTTCCGGCCGACGCGCCATAGTTTCGGCCAGCGCGCCCGGCGCATGCCCTCAACCACCGGCTCGAGCCGGGTGCCTTCGACCTTTTTTCGTATGGACTCACTCAATCCCATGTTTGCTCTCTCTTGTTATCGGCTGATTCACGGGACGGCGTGATCTAACCCGCGACTGTCATTGGCAGTGTATCGCTATCGGACGCGCAAAAAAATCCGGTAGCAGCCCGTGATGCGATCCAGGGCGTCGATGGAGAGATTCACCGCCGCGATTTTGCGAACGCATCGGGCCCGGCGAGCGACGCGCTCGCGGCCATCATGGCTCGAACGCGGGCGGCAATCCCGGGGGCGTCCAGTCCCGTGGCTTCCAACTGCTGTGGACGCGTCATATGCGGCAGCAGGCTGTCGGGCATGCCCAGAATCTCCAGCCGCTCGGTCGGAAGCTTGTTGGCTACGGCAAACTCCGCCACCGCGGTGCCAAAACCGTTTATGTGATGGTGATCTTCGACCGTCAGAACAGGTCGCCCGGCCTGAAGCACGCGCCGCAGCATCGCCCCATCGAGCGGTTTGCAGAATCGGGCGTCGATAACCTCGATATCCATCCCCTCGCTGGCCAGTTGCTCGGCAGCGAGCAGCGCGTTCACGGCGAGCGCGCCGTATACGAGGATTGTCGCATCATCCCCTGCGCGGAGTGTTCGCGATTTGCCTAGCTCAAGCGATGCGCTGGTGTCGGCGTCGAAGTGTTCGGTCGGCACGTTGTCGCGCGGGTAACGCACCGCACACGCGACGTCCAGCGACAGTCCCAGTCGCAGCATGGCGTTCAGCTCTGCTTCATCGCTCGGTGCCATCAGCACCATGCCGGGCATCGTCCGGAAAAAGGCCTGATCGAGAAAACCATGATGCACCGCGCCATCGTCGCCCACATAGCCGGCGCGGTCGAGTGCGAACATCACTGGCAGATTGTTCAGCACCACTTCCTGCCACACCTGGTCAAAAGCTCGCTGTATAAACGTGGAGTAAATCGCAGCGACCGGCCGTAGCCCGGTCTTGGCCATTCCGGCAGCCATCGCCACGAGGTGCGACTCGCAAATTCCCGTGTCAATGTACCTCGGCGGAGTGACACCCTCGAAAGCCTTCTCAAACTTGCTCAGCCCCGTGCCGTCGGGCATGGCGGCGGTGAGGGCAACCACGCGGGTGTCGTCTTTGGCGATCGCGATCATCGCGTCGGCAAACGCGGTCGTCCAACTTTTGCCTGCCCCTTTGTTCAGCTCAACTCGGCATCCGTTGATGGTGAACGGGCTGGGACTGTGCAGCATGGTCGGCTCTTGCGCGGCAATCTCATAGCCCTGACCCTTCACCGTCTTAACGTGCAACAACACCGGTCGGTCAACATGCTTGATCTCGGCAAGGAAGTTGATGAGGCCGGGCAGGTCATGGCCGTCAATCGGGCCCATGTACTTGATGCCGAGCGCCTCAAACATCTGCCCGTGAAACATCGCCCCTTTGAGTCCGCCGCAGAATGCATCCCATGCGTGCTCGATGGTATGGCCGAGGCTCGAAGGCAGGTTGCGTACAATTCGCTCGCTGAAACGCTTGAATTCTTCGTATGTTGTGCTCACACGCACGCGTTCGAGGTACTGGCTGAATGCGCCCTGTGGCTTGCTGATGCTCATGCCATTGTCGTTCAGCACGATGAGCAATTGTCGGGGGAGGGTTCCGGCATTGTTGAGGCCCTCGAATGCCAGACCATTGACGATCGACGCGTCGCCGACGACCGACACCACATGGTTTTTCCGGCCGTTGTGTAAATCGCCGCGCGCAACGCCCACGGCGGTGCTGATGGCGGTGCCGGCGTGGCCTACGGCGAAAAGGTCGTACGGCGACTCCTCCGGCGAGGGGAAGCCGCTTACCGAGTCTTTTTTTCGCAGTCGCGCAAACTGCGCGGCCCGGCCGGTCAGCATTTTATGCGCGTAGCACTGATGCCCGACATCAAACAGCAGGCGATCGGGGCCGTCGGGATGCGCTCCGAAGTCATAAATCGTGTGCAGCGCGATGGTTAGCTCGACCACGCCGAGGTTGGACGCGAGATGCCCGCCGTTGGTGCTCACTGCCGTGACGATTCGGTCGCGCAGTTCGCCGGCGAGCGCTTCAAGTTGGTCGATCGAAAGCTTTTTCAGATCGTCAGGGGTATGAATGCTGTCAAGAAGGGCCATGAAAAGTTCTCGATATCGGATTGTATCCGAGGATATCGCACGAGGTAGTCTACGCACGGCGATATCAAAAGTTTCAGAACTGCAGTTGGGTAACGAGTTTGTATCGGGAAGATGGGGTAATTGGAATAGGTGACCGTGCCGCCGGAGCAACTGGTGGCGGGTTGCTCCGTTAAGAATGTCTCTCAACAACAAATCGCGCCAGCGTCCGCAGGCCTTCCGCTTCTGGGCCGAAGTCCACCAGTGCTGCGAGGGCAAGTTGAAGCTGGTTCGTGGCCTCCCGCTGGGCACCTGCCAGGCCGAGTAGTGAGGTGTAAGTGTTTTTCCCGCGGGCGGCGTCTTTTCTTGTTGCCTTGCCCATTTGCTGGGCAGTGGCAGTCTCGTCGAGCACATCATCAATGATCTGAAAAGCCAGACCGAGGTGCTGCGCGTAGGCAGTGACAGACGACAGCGGCGAGGGACGAGGGGTGAGTGCGGAGGAATCATCACCTGCCGACCGCGGGCTGTCCGGGTTCGCTTCCGCGCAGATGCAACCCATGCGGCAGGAGGCAACAATGAGCGCCCCGGTTTTCATTCGATGGACGTTCTTTAGCTGGTCGAGCGATAACGCCTGACTTTCGCCGGCCATATCCAGAATTTGCCCGCCGATCATCCCGCACGGCCCTGCAGCGCGGGCCAGCTCGGCGACAAGCTTTGGCGCGGTGGCGGGGTGGGCTGCGTTCGCGATCAGCTCGAACGCGAGTGTCGTCATGGCATCGCCTGCGAGAATGGCGGTCGCCTCGCCAAAAACCACATGATTGGTAGGTCGCCCGCGGCGCAGATCATCATTATCCATCGCGGGTAGGTCATCGTGTACCAGCGAGAACGTATGTATAAGCTCAATGGCCCCCGCGGCAGCGAGTGCGGAAGGAGTGGGGAACGGGCGGCGGGCAGTGGACGGGTTCTGCTTCTCTGCAAACTGCCGACCGCCCACTGCCGACTCGCATTCCAGCACCAGCGCCGGCCGCAGCCGCTTACCGCCGGCCATGACGCTGTAGTCGATCGCCTCGATCAACCGAGACGGCGCGCCATCGAGCCGGGCGAGCGCGCCTTGAAGATACTTGTCCACTGCTTTGCCGTGGCGCGTGAGGATTTCGGGGGCAGTGGGGGTCATTCAACTATGAACGATGAAAGCTATAGACTTATCGATCAATCGTTCTGCTCTGGATCGTCTCTCACTTCTGCGCCTTCATCCTTGCCGCGCGTCAGCACTTCAATCTTCTGCTCCGCCTGGCTGAGCACCTTGCGGCAGTGCTCGATGAGGAAGCTGCCGCGCTCAAACCTCACCAGCGATTCTTCCAGCGAAGTCTTGCCTTCTTCCATGTCGGCGACGATGCGATCGAGTTCGGCCATGGCTTCTTCGAAATCCTTCGGGGGTTTGTTGTGCGACTTGCTCATTTCAGCGAGATTGTATCGGGTGATGTTGTAAGGCGGAAACTCGAATGACGAAACCAGAAACCCGAATCAAATCCGAATGACGAAGCACGAATGACGACTTTTCTGAAATGCTGCGGTTCGTCATTCGGGATTCGTCATTGATTCGGATTTCTGATTTCGAGTTTCTGGTTTCAGCGGCGGCAGGTACCGATCCAGCACTTTCGCGCTGCACAACACTCCCGGCATGCCGGCACCCGGATGCGTGCCCGCGCCGACAAAGTACAGTCCTTCAATCCCCGGCGCTTTATTGTGAAAGCGGAACCAAGCCGACTGGTCGAACGTCGGCTGGATGCTGAAACCCGCGCCGTGCATGCTGTTGAGGTTGTCTCGAAAATGCTCGGGGGTGACGTAAAAGTCTTCCGTGATGCACTCGCGCAACCCCGGCAGGGCGGTGCGCTCGAGGTAATCGATGACCGCATCGCGATATTTCGGGCCGATCTCCTGCCAATCCTGCCCGCCTTGCAGATTGGGAACGGGCACCAGCACATACCAGCAATCGCATCCCGGCGGGGCCATCGATTCATCGGTGGCGGTGGGGCGATGCAGGTAGATGCTTAAGTCTTTCCATTCCAGACACTTGGAATCAAACATGTCGGTGAGCAGGCCCTTGTACTTCTCGCCGAGGATGATCGTGTGGTGCTTTATGTCGGGATACTTTTTCGTCGTGCCGAAGTAGAGAACGAACAAGCCCATGCTGTACTTGAGCGGTTTGACTGTGGAATCAATCCGGCGGGCGGCGACACCGCGACGGAGCTTTTTGTCCACCAGATTTGCATAGACCCACGGCGGCTCGGCATTTGCTGCGATTACTTCCGCCTCAAGCAACTCGCCGTTCGGAAGTGTGACACCGGCGACCGTAGCATGGGTTTTCAACCCATTCTTGTGATTAGGAGTGAGAACGGGTTGGAAACCCGTGCTACGAATGCGTGTCACCTCTTCCCCCAGCCGAATCTCGATCCCCTCCTCCCGCATCAGCCGTTCGAGCGCATCGACAATCGCCCCCGTCCCTCCCATCGCAAAATGCACGCCCCATTCGCGTTCGAGGAAGTGGATGAGCGAATAGATCGACGTCGTGTTGAACGGATTCCCGCCGACGAGCAGCGGCTGGAACGAGAAAACCCGGCGAAGTTTTTCGCTTTTGATGTACTTGCTGGCCATCTGGTACACGCTGCGCCAGTTGCCCAGTTTCAGCAGGTCGGGGGCGCAGCGGATCATGCTCATGAAAGTATCAAACTTGGCATCGCCGAGTTTGACGAAACCGATGTCGAAGATGCGCTGGCTGTGCTCCAGAAACTTCAGGTAGCCGTCGCAGTCGCGGGGTTCGAACTTGCGGATGTTCTCCAGCGTCTGTTCCAGCGTGCCGCCGTAGTCGAAGAAAGTCTTGTCGGCAAACTGCACGCGGTACCAAGGATACAGCGGGACGAACTTGACGTAGTCTTCGCGATTCTTTCCGAAAAGCTCGAACAGTTCATCAAACAGAAACGGCGCGGTGATAACCGTCGGCCCGGCGTCGAACGTAAACCCATTGCGTTTCCACACATAGGCGCGTCCGCCGAGCTTGTCCTGTTTGTCAATGAGGGTGACTTCATACCCCTTGGCGCGCAACCGAAGTGCCGCAGCGATCCCGCCGAACCCGGCGCCTATGACGATTGCTTTTGCCATACTGTTCCAACCACAGATTCGGGCTTCTCAGTCTCTCTCAACTTGAACATCTGTAAAATAAATCCGTCGCTTTCCGTCGTCGCTTTTGCGTTCTGTGGCGAGAATCAGTCCGTTGAAGTCCTGATAATTCTCCCATGTGAAGCCGCTGCTGGTTTCATCGTTCGGGCGATAAGTCCAATGGTCAATTCGGTTTTCTTTCAGATTGATTGAAAGGTCATATTTGTCGCCGGGGGTCAGGCCGACGCCGTCGAAACTCATCGTCATTCTTCCCCGACTTGGTGGCATGTCTCGCGTCATCATCACCGGCCCAAATTTCACCCCGCCATCGAGGAGCTTCAGGGGCATCAGCAGCCAATAGCTGTCATTGGTCCATCGCTTGAAAGCCACCAACTCATCTTCGTTTCGGTCTGTCGTTTCGTAGACATTGGTGGCGGTGGTCTTGCCACCGACCGTCACTGTGTCGACGCCCGTGCGCACATTCCAATCGTGCTTCGCACTCATCTTCAGGACCCCCTCTGACTCGACATTGAACGTGAATTGGATGCGCGTCACCTTCGGCCACACGTTCCCGCCGGAGGCTTCAACGATGGTTTGTGCAATCGCCCGCCCCGACCCATCTGACGGCGAGTCTGCCGCCGCCGGCTGGGTACTGGGCTGAACGAGCAGGGACAGGATGAAGACGGACACAAGCAGGTTCATGCGGCACCTCGCGTTTGAACAATTGAATGAACTCACCGATAGTAGCCTGCGTCGATGCGCTTGGAAAATCGCCGGGATTCAATCGCCGCAACAAAGCACAGCCGGGGACGCTTTGCGCTGCTGACACTTGTCCTCGCCGCCGTCACGGTCACCGCATACTGGCCCTCACTTCGCGGCGGGTTTATCTGGGACGATCCGGATTATGTGGTGAACAACCCCACGTTACGCTCGGTCGACGGTCTACGCGCGATGTGGACCGACATCCATTCTTTGCCGCAGTGGTATCCAGTGGTGCACACGACTTTCTGGGTGGAGTATCAGCTCTTCGGACTCCGGCCAGTTGTGTACAAGGTTACCAACCTCTCGCTGCACATTGCGACGGCACTCTTGCTCTGGCGGCTGTTGCGGAATCTGGAAGTCCCCGGGAGCTACCTCGCGGCGCTGGTGTTTGCGCTGCATCCGGTGCATGTGGAATCAGTGGCGTGGATCACAGAACGAAAGAATGCGCTTTCGGGGGTGTTTTATCTGCTGGCCATGCTTGCGTACTTCCGGTCGATCGGGCTTTGGAAGCCGGCGTTGGAACCGACGGGTGAACGCCACAAAGGCGGCGCGATCAATCGACAATGGTACCTGGTTGCCCTCACGCTCTTTGCCGCCGCACTACTGAGCAAGACAGTCACCGCCAGTCTCCCCGCTGCGGTGTTAGTGCTGATCTGGTGGAAACGGGGCAGGGTTGATCGCGCAGATGTGTTGCCTTTGGTGCCCATGTTTCTCATGGGCATCGGCATGGGGCTGGTGACCGCGGGGTTGGAGCGGCATCACGTCGGGGCGATCGGGCCGGAATGGGACTATTCGCCCACGTGGCACGGCGAGCTCGCCGCGCGGACACTCATCGCCGGCCGGGCCGTGTGGTTTTACTTCGGCAAGCTTGTCTGGCCGCACCCGGTCGCGTTCATGTACGACCGGTGGACGATCGACCCGCGCGACTGGCTGCAATGGCTCTACCCGGCGGCCGCGGCGGTCGTTATCGTTGCTCTCTTTGTGCTGCGAAATCGAATTGGCAGAGGCCCGCTTGCGGCTGCGTTGCTCTTCGGGGGCACGCTGTTCCCGGCATTGGGGTTTTTTAATGTCTTTCCGCATCGCTATTCGTTCGTTGCGGATCATTTTCAACATCTTGCAAGCATCGCTCTGACTACGCTCATCTGCGCGATCATTGGGCTGTGGTTGCGGCGGGTAAACCGGCTCGGGGTGTGTATTGCGGTGCAGGCGGTCGTGGTGGCCGTGCTGGGGGCGCTCACTTTTCGACAGGGGTTTGCTTATGAATCCCCTAGAACACTTTGGGAAGACACGCTTGCCAAGTCTCCGCGGTCGTGGGTGGCGCACACAAACCTCGGCAAACTGGCCGCCGAACGAAACGAACTGCCCCTCGCCATCCGGTTTCATCAACAGGCCCTGTCGCTTGCGCCGGGTGTCGCCGATACGTGGTACAACATGGGAGCGGTGCATGCCTCCCGGCAGGAATGGGCGGAAGCGACCGACGCGTTTATGCGCGTCCGCGCATTAAGTGAGCAGAAACCCTGGTCGAGCGTGAATCTCGATGCAATAGTCGGGTTGGCGCGCATCGCGGTGCTGCATGAGCATGATCCTGTTAAGGCCGAGCAGTTGTATCAGGAAGCGATCGGCATTCATCCGCGCTACCCCCCGGCGTTGCATTACTATGGCCGATTTCTCCAGAGCAATGGCCGATTGCCCGAGGCCATTCTCCAGTTTGATGAACAGGTGCAGGCGGCACCCGGCGATACCTCGGCCCGACTGCAGCTAGGCGTCGCGCTGCTGCAGGCAGGACAGGCACCGCTGGCGATCGATCAGCTTGAGGCGGCGTTGCAGTTGTCGCCCGACAGGGTCGATGTGCTGGTCAACCTGGGCATCGCTCAGCAGTTGGCTGGCCAAAGAGCCGGTGCCGTGCAGAGCTTTGAACGTGCGCTGCGTATTGATCCGACGAATCAGATGGCACGCGAACGCCTGAACGCTCTGAACGAGTAGGCAAGAATTTGTTGGTGTGCAATGCGTGCGGCCGCCGAATTGAGATCAACCCGCCGAGGCATATTGCCTGCGCGCGGCGTCGAGTTGTCGTCGGGCGGCCTGCCACTGGGCGCTCTGGGTGACGCGCGCCTGCGCCTCCTCGCGCAGCAGTCGCAGGCGCATATTGGCGTCGATCAATGCGTAGCGAGCGCTTTCGACGGCGGGATCCTGGGCGAGGGCTGCGGTTCGAACCTCGGTCTGCTCAGCACGAATGGCCATGACCTCGGTCGCCGCGGCGAAAATCTGGGCATCGGTGATGCCGGGCCGGGCGTGGAGACTTTCGACATTCGCGACCGCGGCCTGAAGTTTGATATCGAGCGCGATGAATTCGCGCGACGCCTCGACTCCTGCGACGACCTTCGCGACCGCTCGCTGATGATCGGCATGTGCGCTGCGAAGGGCGTCGATTGCATCGGCAAACTCGGGCGAGGCTTCGATGTGCCGCCGGGCTTCGATGGCGGCACGGCGCAGTTCGGCCTTGGCAAGGTCGATCTGCCGAGAAGCCGCGTTGACGGCAGCCCAGTTAATTCGGGTGCCCGCGTCGGCGACCGATGCCCCGCCGAGCGCGACAATGCCTGCCACGGCCATCGCGAGGAAGTTGGAAGATAGTCTGCGTCGCATTACTTCACTACAATAATCGCCATTCGGACTCGCCAGCTTGAAAGCTCGCCGGTGCCGGTGGAGCGAATGAACATGAGTGATGGTATGGACTGAGCACCGTCAAGCCCAGAAAAATTGCAAGCGTTTTTTGGAATCGGTCGAAAAGGGTGAATCTATGCGTAAGTGGTTGTCACGACTGACTTTCAGCTTCCTGATCGTGGCGGCGGCGTGTGGATTTGAACTTTCTGAAGGGCTGCAAAACCGCCGACCGGGAAGGCCCGGTTGGCAGAATGTAGCGCTTGGAGCGGCAGCAGTGGGGGCATTTGCAGCGTTTCTGGCCAGCGTGCGCATCCGGCATAGTCGGAATGACCCGTCGAGCGATCGTTTTGACGACCCGAGGTGATCCCGCGATACCGCGCCGGTGCTCGGCGCGCAGAACGGGCTCGGGCTTTTATGCAGCCCCCGGGGCTTCTATCATTGGCGTATCGTGCGAACGGATTTTGATGTCATCGTGATCGGCGGCGGGCATGCGGGTGCCGAGGCGGCGTGGGCTGCTTCCCGGCTTGGTGCGCGGACCGCACTGGTGACGCTGGACGCAACAAAAATCGGCGCGATGAGCTGCAATCCGGCGATCGGCGGGCTTGCCAAGGGGCAGATGGTGCGCGAAATCGATGCGCTTGGCGGACTGATGGGCCTCGCGATCGACAATTCGGGCATCCAATTCCGTATGCTCAACCGCAGCAAAGGCCCGGCCGTATGGGGACCGCGCGCGCAGGCTGACAAATACAAGTACGCTGCAGAGGTTCAGCGTTTACTGTCGACGTGTTGCAACCTCACTGTCGTCAAGGGAGAAGTTGCGGAGATTGAAACGCACAATCGTGGCACTGGCTTTCAGCCTGTGATGAATTGTGGCACGGGCTTCCAGCCCGTGATCCCTAGTTCTGCGAGTCAAATCGGTCTTTGTGCTAGCGCAGAACAACATGGGCTGGATGCCCATGCCACGGTGACCGGCATTCGGCTCGCCGACGGAACGCTGCTGCGCGCGCGATCGGTCGTCGTCACCACCGGCACATTCTTGCGCGCGCTAATGCACACCGGCGAGCGGAAAACAGAAGGCGGGCGCGTGGGGGAAGCGGCTGCGAAGGGCCTATCGGGCTGCCTCGCGCGGCTCGGCCTCGAGCTTGGTCGATTGAAGACCGGCACTCCCCCACGGCTGCATCGCGATACGATCGACTTCGCCCGTTTCGAGAGCCAGGCCGGGGATGATCCACCGCTCCCTTTCTCGTTTCTGAATGAGTACCGCGCGGCCACCGAAACAGTAGGCGGGGGGCATGGGTGGTCGCCGCCATTGCCGCAGATTCAATGTTGGCTCGGCGCGACCAATTCCCGGATCCACGAGATCATCCGGGCGAATCTGCACCGGGCGCCGATGTATTCCGGGCAGATCAACTCCACCGGCCCGCGGTATTGCCCGAGCATCGAGGATAAGGTGGTGCGCTTTGCAGAAAAGCTCTCGCACCAGATTTTCCTGGAGCCTGAAGGGTTGGACACACCGGAGATCTACGTCAACGGCATCAGCACCAGCCTCCCCGCCGACGTGCAGGAACAGATTATTCCTCTGATCGATGGGCTGGAAAAGGCGAAGATCCTCCGACACGGCTACGCGGTGGAGTATGACATGGTCTGGCCGACCCAAATCCGCGCCACGCTTGAGACGAAGCGAATCGGTGGGTTGTATCTTGCCGGGCAAATCAACGGCACCAGCGGCTATGAAGAAGCCGGCGCGCAGGGGCTGATGGCCGGAATCAACGCAGCGCGTCGCGCGCTCTGGGCCGAATCTGGGGCGGCCGATGCTGCAGCACCGGATTTTATCCTAGGAAGGGATCAGGCGTACATCGGCGTGCTCATTGATGATCTGGTCACTAAGCCACCGACGGAACCCTATCGCATGTTCACGAGCCGAGCTGAGCATCGGCTGGCGCTGCGCAGCGACAACGCGGATGGCCGATTAACTCCGCTCGGCCGCGAGCTGGGTTTGGTCGACGATGGACGATGGTCTGCATTCGAGTCGCGCCGTCTCAAGCTGGACGGAGCAGTGGCAGAGTTGAAGGCGTGTCGGGTTTCCGGCACCTCGGGCTACGAATGGCTGCGACGTGAGGGGAACGACATCCAAGGCTTGAAGGCAAACCTGGCGGGCACGTCGGCATCCGCAAGTTCGATTGAAGCCTTGGACAATCAGACGGCGTGGCTGATCGAGGTTCGCGCGAAATATGACGGGTATATCAAGCGGCAGGACGCCGAAATCAGCCGATTTGCAAAGATGGAGGCCAAGCTCATCCCGCAAAATCTGGATTATGCAAAGGTCGCCGGTTTGCGAAATGAGGCACGCCAAAAACTGATCACATTCACCCCGCGATCGCTGGGGCAGGCACTGCGCATCAGCGGGATCACCCCGGCAGATGTCACGCTGGTGGCGATTCATATGCAGCGGGGCGAATGTTAATCGCGTTGTCGGGATCCGATCCTGTTGTCCCAAATGAGACCGAGCCGCCGCTCCTTCCACAGCGACGGCCCGGTGCAGTTGAGTCAATCCCGGAACCTGACGGAGCCGGGCTGAGGGTCGGTAAAACTCTTACGCGTGCCGACGGCGTCGCAGAAGGGCCGTCGTGCAAAGCGCGATCGCGCCCATCGCGGTCGGTTCGGGCACCGCTGAACGTGCAAGCGGCGTCGAAAGGCCGAAATTGGCCGCTAGCGCGGTAAAATCGTCGAGGTTGACAGTTCCAGAGTAATTGAAGTCACCCTGGCCCCACCCGCCGGCATTTCCGAAGTTGGAAGCCAGTGCTGTGAAGTCGTCAAGCGTGACGCTGCCGCTGAGATTGGCATCGCCATAACGAACATGGGCGACGGTAAAGTTGCCCACCCCGTCGTCGTTCCAACCGAGGCCGGTCACGCCGGAAATGGCGGTCGAAGAGCGCACGTTTCCTGTCGCAAAGTTGCCCGCAAACCCCGGAGCCAGAATCGTGTTGACGATGCCTTGGGTTCCGAAGGCGGGTGATGTTCCGCCGGTGTAGTCAAAAATGAGCTTGCCCTTCTGCAGGTCGGCCCCGGCGCCGTCTCGGATGACATCTTCCGCGTTGGTGTTAACTGAGAGCACGCCGCCGTTGATGACAGTCCCGCCGGTGTAGGAGTTGTTGGCGGTGAGGGTGGCGACCCCGGCACCAGTCTTGATGAGGGTGGCAGCGCCGCCGCTGTCAGCGAGAACGGCACTTGCACTAAATGTATCGCCGGCGGCGACGTTCAGCGTAAAGCTGGGCGCAGCAACGGTGCTGGCGATTGTTGATCCGCCGGTAATCGCGCCCTTCGTGGCAACCACGGGGCCAAAGGTCTGCACGTTTGTGCCAGCGGTGCCAAACACATGAAGGGTGCCGCCGTTGATGTTGAGTGGGTTGCCGCTGCCGAAGACGTTATCTACGTCGCCAGCGAGGGTGCCTTGGTTGATGGTAACGGTTCCGACAAAGGTGTTAGCCGAATTGGCGAAGCGAAGTGTTCCCAAGCCTGTCTTCACGACGCCGCCATTGGCTCCGCCACCGATGACAAAGCCGTCCATGCGCAGATCGAAGCTGTTGAGGGGATTGCCCTTGGCAACATCAAAAGTTCGGGAGACGCTGCCGAGATCGAAGTTGCTGTTGCTTGCCCCGATTCGAATTGCCGGTGTATCGGCATCGGCCGAGAGCTTCACCCCGCCTTCGCCGGCCACGGTGCCTGTGAGCGTGAGCGGGAGGCGTGCCATGACGACGGTTCCACCGCCGACCCCGCCGGGGAAATTCAGGTGCAGCGACGGGCCATTCGTACTGGCGACATTCATCGTCGTCGCACTTGCCGATGAAGCGTTGACTGCACCACCCGGATTGATCGTGATCTTGTTGACTGTTGTTCCGACAACGCTGTTGCGCAGCAGGCCGGTGTTATTGACAATGTAATGTGAGTTGGGGGAGAACCCGCCAAGCCCATCCGCTCCGTCGGAAGCGCGCAGGATCCCGGCGTTGATGATTGTGTCGCCCGAGTAAGTGTTGGCGGCGAGGGTGCCCTGGTTCATTTCCCATGTTCCCGGGCCGTTCTTGACGACACTGACGATAGCCCCGCCGGGGCCATCGGTGATGGAGCTTTCGATCTCACAACGAGACGAGGCGGCGGCACCGTGGACGCCGTCAAATATAATGGTGGTCGGCGCGCCCGCGCCGGCGGTGATGTTGCCGAAAAGCTGAATGCCGGGGAGCGAATCGGTGACGCTGCCCGATTGGCAGTCGAAAGTGAAACTGGTGCCGGTCAAGACCATCGGCGCGTGGACGACGGCCATATTGGTCGTGCCCGATCCAATCACGGTCGCAGCGGTGCGCAGGAATCCGCCGCCACTGAGGTACAGCGGGTTGCCTGCGTTCACGCCGGCATCGCCGATTGTGTGGTTTATCTGCACGCCGGCATCGGGAACGATGTTCTCGAAGAGGATCGAGCGTATGTTGCGATTGGCATCCACACCAACCACCCGCAGCGCCGGGACGCCGGTGAAGACTGCGGTATCGGTTGAAGTTCCTGCGGCACCGCTGGTGTTGCCTGGCACGCTTCCGTCGACCCAGTTGCCCGCCGAAGGCCAGAGGCCGTCGCCGGTCCCGGCCCATGTTCCGTCTGCCGCCGAGGCGATCGACGCGACGGTGGCCATCGCGCTGGCGGCGATGATCGCTTTCATTACTCTAAGACGCTGATTTGGACGCGCATTCATTTCTTCCTCCGAAGCAAAACCGAACCAAGTAACAACACTCCCATTGCCGGCTCCGGTACGGCGCTGCTCCGCGGCAGGCCACCGGTTGCCGATTCGCCGAAGTTGGCGGCAAGCAGGGTAAAATCGTCGAGATTGATCTGTCCGTCGTAGTTGAAATCGCCTTGATGCCAGATGCCCGTACCCCCAAAGCTCGCCGCGAGCGCGGTGAAGTCATTGAGATCGACGGTGCCCGTCAAATCGGCATCGCCCTTGCGCGTGTAGCGAACCAGAACGCTGGTCGCATCCACCAACTGCCCCGCGAAAGAAGTGCGGTTGAGTATGGCGTTATCGGCATAACCCAGCGCGTGTGCCGCGTCGGCGGTGCTGCTCGTGATCTGGCCGGCGATGATCCTCGTGCGCGTGTCGGCTAACAGCGATCCGACAGTGGTGTAGTCGATCACCAGGGCGTTGTTGGTTAGATCGAGTTGCGAGCCTGCAGCGATGGAGAGCGACTTCACGACGCTGGTGCCATCGCTGGCTGCGGGCGCTGCACCGGGGATGAGCACGACCGATCCAGCAGTGATGTTCAGGGCATTGGCGCGGATATTCTTCGTAGCCAACTGTCCGGCACCGTTCTTGGTGAGGTTCACCGCTGAGGCGGAAACGTCGCCCACGAGCAGGAGCGAGGACGCCGTGGCGACGTTGAAGTGTGTCGCATCGCTGAGCACGAGCGGCGCCGAGATCATGTGGGCACCCTGCGTCACGTTGACCGCGCCATAACCGCCGACGACATCGATTGTGATTGGGTTCACGCCCGCCAGGGCATATCCCATGTTGCTGTTGAAAT
The DNA here is from genome assembly GCA_002343075.1 of Phycisphaerales bacterium UBA2421. GTDB lineage: Bacteria > Planctomycetota > Phycisphaerae > Tepidisphaerales > Tepidisphaeraceae > UBA2421. The sequence continues at coordinate 38,582 of DDRH01000022.1, forward strand.
TAAGCTGCGCCGCGGTGATGGGCATATCGACGGAGACAGTGAGGGGCGCGGTGTTGCCGGCAGGGAATGTCGCCGAGGCAAGATTGCTGTTCGGTCGATCGCCCAGCCAGTTGATGTAGCCGGACCAGGTTCCGTTCACGTTTAAGTTCCAGGTGGCCTGCGCGGCAAGCTCGTTGAGATAGTTTTCGAGGTTGGTGTAGCCGTTGGCGTTGAAGACATTGTTGTCGGCGACAGCGGGGTTGGTCCCACGGGCGGCTTCCCAGTGGTTGGGCATGCCATCGTTATCCGTATCCCACCCTGCCGGGCGGCTGACCATTGGCTGGGTGAGTAGCGAATTCCATTCTGCGGCCGGCGGGGCGGTAATGGGGGCGAAGCCGGTGTAGTTAAGCACATCGTTGATTAGCCGTTGATCGATCGCGTTGCGTGCCCACGGAAACGCGCCTGCGGATGCGATGACGCGTGCGTAGGCGTCTTCCGCAGAATCAACCGCGGTACCCGAGTGCGCGAACGGTGTCTCGCGGCGAAGATCGGTGTTTTGAGCGGTGTTGGTTGGCCAGGCAGATGTGGTGGTGCCGTTCCAGTTGGCGAGCATGCCCCAGCCGGTGTCCACGCCGTCGCGCGTTGCGCCGGCGGTGGAGTCAATCAGGTTGCCGCTTTGGTGCATTCCGATTTCGATGGGCGAGTTGCTTGCGTCACGCGTGAACGCGGTGGTGCGTTTGCTGCCTGCGGGGGTTGACGGGCCGGCAATGAAGTAATTGCCCATCATGTTCATGTTGACGTATTCGGTATTGCCTTCGCTGCTGCCGCCGGCGTAGCCGGCGCGGTCTGACCAGTTGTAGACGACGTTGTTGTTAAACTCGAAATTGAGCGTCTTTCCGTCGTAGGTTCCCGGCCGGGGATTGCGACTCTTCTGGTTGCTGTAGAAGTTGTGGCTGTAGCTCACGTTGGAATCAACATTCGGGCGGATGAGCGAGCCGTAGGCATGCGAGTTGGTGAGCGCTTCGCTCATCATCGAGTACTGAATACTGACGTTGCTCGCCTTCTGGGTGACAGAGATGACTTCGTCTTCACTCCACGAGCCGGAGATGTGATCGATAAGAATGTTCGTTGTCGGGCCCGAACCCTTGATGCTCAGCGCATCCTCGCCATTACCGGTGCCTTTGCGGATGTTGAGATGCCGCATGACAATATTGCTGGTGGTCTTATTGCTGCTGCTGGTGATCTGGACGGTATCGCCAATGATAGTGATTGGCGTCGGCGCTGTTTGGCCAGCGATGGTGACGTTGCGAATGTTTTTGATGTCGAGTGTCTGACCTTCATCAAGGTGAATCGTTCCGCCGACGTCGAAGACGATGGTGCGGCCGACACCGGGAACGGTCCCGCTGCCGGGAACGTGTTTTTCATACAATCCGTAAAAGAGTGAACCGGGGATGACGTGGCCGGGGTCGGGTTCGAGGTTGGTGACGCGATAAACGTCGCCGCCGCGGCCGCCGGTGGCACCTGCGGCAAAACCTTCGGCACCGGGGAAAGCAGCGAGTGACACCTGCGCCGCGACGAGACCCGCTGCGGTTGCGAGGGCAACGCGCGCGAGGAAGGTATGGTGAGGGTGATTGCGAGTGTGCACGTAAGTGTTCCTCCGTGGCTAGTCGATCGATCAACTTTGAGATTGCCGTTGGGGTCCGCCAGAACCGCCGGTGCGCTGCTCCTTATGCGAGGGGCCGGACAAGAGTCCCTGCGCCTGCGAAGCTCCACGATGATAAGGTATCATGGCCCTTGCCGGATTTCCAAAAGATTATTTTGGCTCACTTGTAGCGATCCACTGCTGCCCGGTGAGTTTGGGTAGAAAAAGCCGGCCGGGGAGGCAGCCGCCGAGCCTGCGAAAATTCAGAAAAAGCGTAGCAAAATCGCGATGAATGAATTTCCGACCGCCTGGTTTCGTCGCAGGCGGTTGCGAGTCGGGCACCGTTTGAGGATTGCCGTGAAACCGAAAAAGCTTGCCGCAAGAGTGAAACGTGACGAGGTGATTTCCCGAACCGCCATGCGCATTTTTGCGGCAGATTGAGCCGCCGCGAGGCCGCGGCGCGGGTTGTAGGGAATGCTGCGGATCTGCGGATCGCGCGGTTCGGAGTCGAGCGATGCCTTCGTCGAACTTCAAAACTCGACCGGTGCACACGCGCGGCGTGGAGTCCCGGGGGCCGCCGTCGTATCGGGCATCCGCAATTTCTGATAGCGATGGGTTGCGCCGAGGTGAAACATGGATGAAACGTGTGTTTTGTTGGCAAAAGCTCGGGAATCCGGCTGACGCGATATCGAAACATCATGCGGCAAAACTGCAACTCATTTCCGTGGCACTTTGGCTTTCATGCTGTATGTTTCTGAGTTAGCGGAGCCGTCGCGGTGCGGCGGCTGACGAGCAATCGTTTCACATCTTTTTGGTTCGGAGGGTACATGTCTGGAAGAAACACTCACGGCTGGCAACGCGCGCTCATATGCGGCGCATCGTTGTTCTGCTTTACCTCGGCACTGCAAGCCGACGTACTCGTAAACGACACATGGCGCGACGGCACCGACGGCGATCCCGCTGCACCGGTCTATTCAGAAGCCGGCGTGGATGCCGATGCCGATGGCGATCTTGAATCGGCCTGGTATCAAGGCGGCGCCGGCTCGCTCGACCCGGTTGGCGCGAACGGCCCACTGCGCGGCGACCTCGGTGTCGGTGGAACATCGTCGGCCTCATGGACAAGCTACTTCACGGCTGAAGGAAGCGAAGTGAATCTCGCGCAAGGCGAACGTGTCCGCGTCACATGGAACTTCGCTCTCAGCGGCGTGAACAATTCAAACACAAGCCAGAACTTCCGCGTGGCACTTGTCGATTCGCCCGCAGCCGCTCGGCTTGCGGCCAACGGCGCGCCCGGGTCGGGTGCTTACACCGGCTATGGCATGTTCATGAACATGGGTGGGACACTGGGCAACGCCAATCCGTTCCGTTTGATGGAGCGATCAGGAGCCAGCGGCGCGCTGCTCTCGGGCAGTGGCGACTGGTCCCCGTTGGCCAATGGAGCGACGTCGGGCAACGCAGGCTACGCGGCTGGCGTCGAGTATTCATTCATCATGGATATTCTTCGTAACGGTTCCGATGCGATGGAAATCAACGTCTCCATGACCGGCGGCAACCTGAATAACTCGGGCACTGCTGCAGTGTCGTTCACCGATCCGACCGCCAACAATGGCGCGTATAGTTTTGATACTTTCGCCATCCGCCCGTCGGGCGCAACGACGACCGCTGCGGTGTTTGATACATCGCTGTTCAAGGTCGAGTACTTCCCCATTCCTGAGCCGACCACGCTGAGCCTTCTGGCAGGTGTTGCGGCGATGGCGGTGCGTCGTCGTCGGTAACTGCTAACGCAGCGAACGCGCACATTTGGATAGATCATCGCCCGGAGCTTTACCGTTCCGGGCTTTTTTCTGCGCTGCGGGCAGTGTCGGCAGCGAAGCACCAGCCATCAATCTCTCGATGGCGAAGAAATGGGACACCGGATGCAGCACCGGGCGTCAGGGGTTCGCCGGTGCCAACGAGCGGAATGCGGAATCGTGTTCTGTCGAGTGGAGATGGTGAGAGGGCGTCGGTCGCCTAGGCCGGGACGGCCTGCGATTCGCCGGATTCGGTTGCCTGCCGGATGAGGTCGTTGGTGCGGAAGTCGATCGTTTCGCTGGGGCCGGCCCAGGACACATGTCGCATCTCGCTGGGCAGCAATTCGCGGTTGTAGCATTCGGTGAGAGTGTCTTGCAGTTCGTGGACAACGACCATCTGGTCGTCATCCGACCTCGCCGGGCCTCGGAGGCTCTCAGGAAATTCGTGAATCGTCGCCCGCTGGGCTGCAACCGAACACATGGTGTGTGGGATGGCCGTCTTCACCGTGCAAGGCAGCGGCCGGCCCGTGTGGACCGCCTCGACGGCGTGCCAGATTTTCTCGTTCCGATCGAGGTTGGGATTGCCGTAATTCTTCACAGTACCGTCACGGAACTGGGCAACGAAGGTGCCGCTGCCGAGGAAATCGTAGGTGACTGTAGCATTTTCAAATTCTAGTGAGGTTTTCGGGCCGATGCGCTCTGCAACTGAGTGCGTGGCATAGAACAAGACTTCGGTGCCGGCGCCGGTGGTGATTCGAAGGAACGCGGTATCGTAGTTTTCGATCGCGTTCGCCCGATAAAGCTCAGCCTGCACCGCTGCCGGGGTGACAGCGGTTTCGCGGGTCTCGCCGAGCAGATAGAGCATGTTGTGGAGATAGTGTGCAGCGGCGTTGTTGACGGGGCTGTCGATCACATCTTCCCCGCCTGCGGTGCGGATTTTTCCGGCCCAGTCATTTCGGGCAAAGTAGCTATATCCGCGAGGAAACGACACCAGCGACTTCATTTTTACCGGTTTGCCGAGCAACCCGGCCATGATGTCATGCTTCAAGTCTTGAATGGGCTTACAGTACGACCATTGGTAGCCAATGCCGATGAATCCTTTGAATGCCCGTTCACAGGCGAGCAGCCGCTGCGCGTCGCGCCAACTGCCCGCGAGGGGCTTTTCGCACATTACGCTAGCACCACGATTGGCGGCTAGGCATGCATGTGGGGCATGCAGGTGAATCGGCGTGGCGATCATGAGCAACTCGACCGGCACCGCAGCGAGCAGATTGGGCAGATTGTCGTGCACGGCAATACGCCGCGCCTGCAGCTCATCGAGCCTGATGCAGCGGTTGGGCGCGCGGTCGGCCACGCCCACGAAATTGACAGCCGCAGCACGGGGGTCAAACAGCAGCGAGTCGAGGTATTGCTCTCCGTATCCGCTGATACCGACCAAGGCGACGTTGATCTTCCGACTCATCAAGTACCCACTCTCCTGAAAGAGAGCTTGCAATCAGGTGAATGCGACTAGAAATTGGGAAGCGGGCGACCGCGTTTCCACACATCGTCATCAGAGTTGGCGCGGTTGACGCTCGCAGGGTCGCGATGACCCGGATGCATAATCATCCAGTCGCGCAGGTCCGTGTATTGTTCCGGCCAGCCGGTGGTGGGTGCCGCACCGAGGACGCGCGCCATGCCCTGCGGGCGAGTCCAGACCTTGATGGTGTAGACACTGCCGTCGTGAAATAGTGCATTCCCCCGGGTGCCCTTGCGGTGGGGGCTGCCGCCATACCCCTTTTTCCAGGTGATTTCGGCGAGGTTATCGAATCGCTCGTCGTTGGTGAGCACTGGGTCGCCTGCATCGACTGCCAGAAGCACATTGTTGGGCACCTGTGACCACTTCTTAAACTTGTGGGCCGGCGACCATGATGCATAACTTGGATCATTCGGGTTTTGACCTCGAATATTGCCCATATTGTCGTTGTAGGTGTAGTCGATTGTGAATGCGTTGCCGGGAATCTTGGTACGATTCAGCGAGGGACAATCGAGCATCTTGGCGATTCGGTCGAGAAGAGCGGTCTGGTCATTGCCCTTCATGCCAAGCGCCCTGCCGAGGGTCTGCGTGCCAGGCCACCAATATTCGGTGGTGGTCGATGACAGTGTGGTATCAAACGTGCTGTTCGATGCCTGGCCTGGCATGCAGTAGCCATTAAACGTCGTGCTATAGAGCACAAATGCGTTATGCAACTGCCGGAGGTTCGACATGCAATTGACCGTGTTGGCCGAATCGCGAGCCTTGCCAAGCGTTGGTAGAAGAATCGAAATCAAAAGAGCAATGATTCCGATGACTACAAGCAATTCAACCAGCGTGAACGCCCGAAGCTGCGAACGAAACTGGGGACGAAAAGTGCTGTTCATCGTCCTGTCCTCCAAGGGTATGAGTTGAGCCGCGACCGCATGCAGGCTCGTTACCTTCGTTTCTCTCGATCCCCATTTCAGTATTCCGCCTGTCACTGAAATCGATCGTTTCTGTAAAAATAGCTGTGAACTTGCCTTTCGCAAGCATTTGTGGTTATGGTTTTGAACCTGAGTATTTAGGTTTTACACCGAAGCCAATGCCCTTGTTTGGCCCGATCTGAGTTTCCGGGCAGTGACGGAGGAGGTCTGATGGCGCGACGCGAAAATCAATCAAAACAGAGGGAAAACGAGGTTGCTCATCATCCTTCTGTGAGGCAGGTTGCATTGGTTGTCGAGTCGGCAGTAGCGCCTCGGCGGATGATGCTCAACGGCGTCGCTCGCTATATCCAGGAGCACCAACCCTGGGCCGTATACCTCAAGCCCTTCGGCGTGGAGAAATCGTTGCCGGCCTGGCTGGCGGGCTGGCATGGCGACGGAATCATCGCTGCAGTGTCAGACTTAGACGTTGCACATGTGGCCAGCAGGGGGATTCCCATTGTTGACATCATGGGTGCGCAGCGGCACGAGGGTGTGCCCCTGGTGCACACCGATGACCACGCAGTGGGCAGGCTGGGGGCCGAGCACCTTGTGAGCAGGGGGTGTCGCAATCTCGCGTTTTGCGGCTATCCGGGCGCGTTCTGGTCGGCGGCCCGGCGGGAGGGGTTTCGAGATGTCGCTCTTGGGGCGCGGGTCAACTATTTCGACTACAGCCTCGAACAACCCGGCCCCGGCCGTGGCGGTCCAGAGGCATGGGAGCAGCAGCAATCGAGCATCGCCGCCTGGCTGCGCGACCTGCCGAAGCCCGTAGGGATCATGGCAACGCACGATCTTCTCGGTCAGCAATTGCTCGAGGCTTGCCTGCGGATGCGGATCAATGTGCCTGAGGCGGTGGCGATCGTGGGGGCGGACAACGACGAACCCATTTGCCGAATCTGTTCCCCGCCGCTGTCTAGCGTGATTATCAACGACGCCCAGCGCGGCTACGACGCCGCGGCGCTGCTCGATCGGATGATGCGCGGCGAACCTGCCCCGACCGAAACCATCTATATCCAGCCGGTGGGCGTTGAATCGCGCGCGTCAAGCGACGTGATGGCGATTGAAGATGAAGGAATTGTGAAAGTGCTGCGATTTCTCCGCGAGCATGCATGCGACCGAATTGGCGTGGATGACGTGACGCGCATCGTTCCGCTTTCGCGGAGCGTGCTCGAACGCCGTTTTAGAAAGCTGCTGGGTCGATCGATCAATAATGAGATTGTTCGATTGCGAATTGCCCGGGCTGTCGAGTTGCTTACGGATACAAGGCTCGAACTGAAAGTGATCGCTGCCCGCGCCGGGTTCGGATCACAAAGCTACATGAACGCGGTTTTTCAGGAGAAAGTGGGAAAGACTCCGGGTTCGTACCGCCGGCATGTGTAAGTTCTTCCGCGGATGCCGACGCGATCACGAATCGCGCAAGCCCCATCGTGGCTCGCGCTTTTCGTGAAACGCTGCAACGCCTTCCTTCAATTCGCCTTCGTGCCTGAACTCGAAGTGAAACTTGAGCGCCATCTGCAGGTCGTCGCGCACGCCGCGCACATGGATGTCGTCGAGCAGCTTTTTCGTGCGCGCCACTGCATTGGGCGCCGCGGCGATGACTTGTTTTGCATAGTCGTTCGCGGTCGGCATCAACTGATCGACGCCGACTATGCGGTTGACCATCTGCAGCGACTGGGCCTGCTTTGCGTCGATGGTCAGACCCAGGACGATCAGCTCTCGCAGCGCGCGATCGGGCACCGTGCGGCGAAGCAGCGTCGTAATGAGCGCTGCGGTCAGCCCGCGTTTCACTTCGGGGAAGCCGATCTTGAGATCGTCGGTGGCGATGACGATATCGCTGGCAGCGATCAACCCCACACCGCCGCCGAACGCCGCGCCGTGGGCGGCGGCGATCGTGACGACCGGGCTGGTCGCCATGACTTCATACAGTTCCGCGAGCGCTGTTGCCGCCATTTCAGCATTGCCGGCCTGCGACATTTCATCCAAATCCAACCCCGCACAGAAACCCTTGCCTTCCCCGCGCAGAATGACCGCCCGGCGGCTTCTATCGCGCGAGGAGTCTGCGAAAGCCTGCGTCAATTCTGTGATGAGCTGCAGTGACAGTGCGTTTCTCTTCTCGGGCCGGTTCATTGAGATGACAGCGACCGCGGGATTGGAGATGTCGGTTGTGATGACGGGGTTTGGCATGTGCTGACCTTGTGAGACTCGGAATCGGAAGTGATGTGTGTCAGATGTTTTATCCTGAACGACAAAGCATGCCCCCAGCCAACTCGCGCAAACCCAGAGACTGGTACGAAGTATTGCCACTTCTCCCTCTCCTGGTGCTCCGGGAGGGGGAGTGGAGCAGTTTAATCTGGTTTCATCTTCGCCAATTCCTGCGGGGCTTCAATCAACATCTCCAGCAGAGCCTGCCCCATCGCCTTGCCCTGGGCATCAATCCGCAGCGAGACGCTCCCGCCGCCGTCGAGAACGTCGCTGAGGACAAAATTGAGCGCGAGCAGGTTGGGTAACTCGTACCGGACGGTCTTCGTCGGGCCGTAAGGTTTGAAAAACTCGTGCACCTTCTCCGCGGTGAGGTTCGCGACGAGAAAATCGTAGCCGGCCTGCGTGTGAGCGAGCAGGCCGATGTTTTCGCCACTGCCTTTGTCACCGCTTCGGGCATAGGCGACTTCGCCGAGCCGGATCTGCTGCATAAGGTCCTCCACTACAATAAGTTAACGTAGATCGGGCGAGATGAAAGTGCCGATTTTCAAAACTATATTGATCTGCGTTAATCTCTCGTTTCACCCTTCCCGCGGAGAGTAGACTATGGATCATTTCGACTTCGGCGGCGAGATCGCCTGGCAGCCCGACGCCGCGACCATCGCCGCGGCCAATGTCACAGCGTTTATGAAGCGTCACGGTATCGGTTCGTACGACGAATTGATGAGCCGCAGCACCGCGGACGTCGGCTGGTTTTGGAGCGCCGTCATCGGAGATATGGGATTCGTCTTCGATGCGCCCTACAAGACGATCCTGGACGCGTCGCAAGGCATCGAGTGGCCGAAATGGTGTGTCGGCGGTCGGATGAATGTCGTTAAGTCGTTGCTGCATCGGTGGATGCATACAACAACCGAGACCAAACGCGCCATTATCGCCGTTCACGACGACGGCAGTTGTGACTCGCGAACGTACATTGGCCTTAGAGATGAAGTCCAGAGAGTGGCAGCGGCGCTGGTTGCGCGCGGGTTCAGGCCGGGCGATGTGATCGGCGTCTACCTCCCCATGAACGCCGACTGCGTGGTGTCGATGCTCGCGGTTATCTACATCGGCGCGATCTTCCTTCCTCTGTTCAGCGGTTATGGCGCCGGGGCGATTATCACGCGATTGGCCGACTCAAACGCAAAAGCCGTCATTACCTGCAATGGTGTGCACCGGCGGGGGAAATTTGTGGCGATGCGCACTATTGTCGATGAGGTCGGCGCCTCGCTTGCCGCGAGTGGCCGGCGAGTTGACGTCCTCGATTACGCGGCGCTCGTCACAGCCGGGCAGAGTCCTCCGGTCGAGACGTATATTGCGAATGCTGAAGAAACAATGATGCTGATCTACACTTCGGGCACGACCGGCAAACCCAAGGGCGCGGTTCACACGCACTGCGGCTTCCCGATCAAGGCCGCAGCCGATGCGTGGCTTGGGCTGGACTTAAAGCCTGATGAGACTATCTGGTGGATGACCGACATGGGCTGGATGATGGGACCGTGGCTGGTGTTTAGCGCACTGAGCGTTGGCTGCACGATGGTGACCTACGACGGCGGGCCGGACTACCCGGATGTGGGTCGGCTTTGGGAGATCGCCGCGAAGTATGAAGTTACCACGCTGGGTGTTTCACCTACGCTCATTCGCAGCCTGCTCGTGCACGGCGAAGCGCCCGTGCGCAAACAAGACCTTACTAAGCTGAGAAAGTTCGCCAGTACGGGCGAGCCGTGGAACCCGGAACCGTGGAAGTGGCTGTTTAATGTCGTGGGTGAACGGAGGCGGCCGATCATTAACTACTCCGGCGGGACGGAAATCTCCGGTGGGATATTGATGGGCAGCGTCGTTCACCCCAGCGCGCCTTGCAGCTTTGCAGGTCCGCTGCCGGGAATGGCTGTTGATGTCGTTGACGAGAGCGGCAGGAGCGTCCGCGGGAAGGTGGGCGAGCTTGTGATCAGAAAGCCGTGGATCGGCCAGACCCGCGGTTTCTTGAACGACCGCCAGCGCTACCTCGACACCTATTGGAGCAAGTTGCCGGGCACGTGGGTACACGGCGACTTCGCTGCAGTCGATGACAACGGCCAGTGGTACATCCTTGGCCGCAGCGATGACACGATCAAAGTAGCCGGCAAACGCCTCGGGCCTGCGGAGATCGAATCGATCCTTGTTGCGCACGAAAAGGTAAAAGAAGCCGCGGTCATCGGTGTCCCCGATGAGATCAAAGGCCAGGCGATTGTGTGCTTTGTCGTCTGCAAAGCTCCAGTAGATGAGTGCGCGTCGCTGATTGACGAACTCAAGGGGTGCATCATCGCCGAGCAGGGCAAGCCGCTCGCGCCTAAGGAAATCCGCTTCGTCCGCGACTTGCCCAAAACCCGCAACGCCAAGGTAATGCGCCGGGTGATTCGCGCCGCGTACCTCGGCCAGGACCCCGGCGACCTGAGCAGCCTTGAAAACCCGACGGCGGTGGAGGGATTACGGGCAAAATTTTAGGGTTTTGCAACTCCAGCATTGAGTTCTTACGTAGCTTCCCGCGCGGCAGGAAAGTACGTTCTGATAATGAGTGCGTGGTTGCTAAACCTCGGCAGGGATAAGTATGTCATCGTGCCGAAAGAGGATCACGACCAACTCGAGACGTTGGCTCGTCGACAAGTACGGGAGGACGCCGCCGATTCGGCCATAGCCCGGCGTCGCAATGCAAAGGGATCAAGCAAGCCGTATGGCGAGCTTCGGAAGCAACTGGGGCTGGAGTGACCTACCAGGTTCGATTTCGTCCCGGTGTTGATCGCGACATGCGCCGCTTGCCAGAGCATGTGCTCCGCACGGTCGATTTGGCAATTTTGAAGTTGGCTACCCACCCACGGTTGCCGGCCGCGGTCAAGCTGACCAGGCATCAACACCTTTGGTGTGGTGCGAATCGGTGAGTCTCGAAGCCTCTACGAAGTAAACGACGCGACCCTTATTGTGGAACGGATGTCCGTACTCCATCGCAAGGAAGCGTATCGCGGGTTGTGATGCAAACTGGCGATGAAGGTCAATCGGCACTTACTGATTTGTCGATACGTCATCGCTGGAAGATTCAGTTAACTAAACCCCCGCCTCCAAAAAGCTCTTCAGATCCGCCTCACTGATCGCCGGTTCGCATGGGGCGAGATTTTCGAGTTTACCGGCTTTGATCCACTGCTCTAGCTGATGCGTCAGCTCGTACAAGTGATCAAAACTGTCGACGATGAACAGCAGCGGTTGGTAGTGGTCGATTTCGAAGCTTTGGTTGATGACCCATTCCAGTTGCATGGGGTACCGCTGCACTTCGGGTGCGGTGACGCAGTGTTCGATTTCGCCGTAGCTGCTGAGCAGGCCGCTGCCGTAGACTTTCAGGTTCTTTGATCCGGGTTTCTCTCGCATCAGGCCGAATTCGACGGTGAACCAGAAGAACCGCGCCATGCCGCGGATGATGCTCTCGACGTGGCGGAGCTGTTGTTGTTTGTCAGCAATACCCTGCACCATCACCGCGGCCTCGCGAGCCACTTCGCCGAAGCGCACCAGCACATCGGCGAAGCGTTTGTCGGTGTGCATGGGCACATGGCCGGCGACGTCGTGGAAAATGTCGGGTTCGGGGAGATAATCCAGCAACTTGCCGTCGCGAATGGTGATTGTCGTGGGAAAAGCGCGCGTGCGCAAGCAATCGAAAAACACATACGCTGGCACGTAACCCGCGACCGCTTTGGCGGAAAAACCGCTCAGGGGGCAGAGAAATCGGTTGATGTCTTCCAGCCGGGGGACTGCGTCAGGGTCGAGGGCCAGATTGTGAACGCCCTCTAGAAACTTCGGATGCGCATACTTCTCCCACCGCGGGCGCATGCGCGCGTACAGGCGACGCCAGGTGTCCTGGTTTTGCTCGTCGTACAGCCCATACGGCTGCTCGATGTAAATGTTCCCTTCGGCGCGCTGTAGCTCTATAAAAGGGGCCTTGTTGGTGGTCAGGCCTGAGGCGACTTGAGTGGTCGGCATTGCGAGCGTCCTTTCATACGGCCGATGGTGCGGCCCATGGTCGAGCTAGCCCACCGAGCGGGTCGCGCCGGCGGGCGTAATGATCCGGTTACCGAATTATATCAGCGAACGCGAGGTCTGCGAACGCCGCGGGCGTATGTCTGCAGAAAATCAAGCATTGAAGTCCGCCTGCCTGTCAGTCATTGCCGGCGTTGGCTTTGTCGTCGGAGTCGTATGCCTGATCGAGGTTGCCGCCGGGGATGTCGATGCGCTCAATGCTCTTGCATTTGCCGGTCGATGGGTCAATCTCGGTAAGCACGCCACACATCCGCATGTCGTGCGTGGCGACGTCAAAGCTGTGGGGCATGTTGGTGGTCATGTACTTCAGCACTCGATCCTTCCGCCGGCCCAGAACGCTGTCATACGGCCCGCACATACCCACATCGGTAATGGCACCCGTCCCGTGCGCGAGGATGCGCGCGTCTGCCGTCGGCACATGGGTGTGAGTGCCAAACACCAGGCTTGCGCGACCGTCGAGGTGATAACCCATCGCCACCTTTTCGCTGGTCGCTTCGGCGTGCATATCACACACAATCACTTTCACGCTTGCTGGCAGATCCTTGATGATCCGATCGGCCGCCGCGAAGGGATCATCGCAGGGCAGGCTCATATAAATTCGTCCGAGCAGGTTCATTACCGCAACCTGCACTCCGTTCCCGGCGGTCACCACGGTCCAACCCTTGCCGGCGGCCTGATGCGAAAGGTTTGCCGGGCGGATGAGCCGTTCACTGTTGGAGAGCGTTGCAGTGATTTCCTGCTTTTTGAAGACGTGATCGCCGAGCGTGACGACATCAACGCCATACGAACGAATCTTGTTAAACAAGTTGGCGGTGATTCCTGTTCCAGCAGCGACATTCTCGCCATTGGCAATCACAAAATCGATCTGCCGCGAACGAACGATCTCGGGCAGCTTCTGACAAACGACCGTCCGGCCGGGCCGGCCGACAAGATCGCCAAGAGCGAGGAGGCGGAAGGACATTGTGGGCGAAAGCCTACACGGGAGAAGCAGAAAAACGAATCATCAGAGGGCAGATTTCCCACCCTCTCTGTCATTCCACGCGTGCCACGATCAACGTCTGATCGTCGTTCGGCGGGGCAGAATCGGAGAAATCCTCCACTGCCAGAAGGATATTGCGTATGACCAACTCAGTATCGTTACTACAGCGTCCGATGGCATGATCCAGCCGATCAAGTCCGAACAACTCGCCCGATTGATTGCGCGATTCGGTGATGCCGTCAGTGAAGAGCACGAGCACGTCGCCCGGATGAAGTTGTACGGTTGCGTCTGTGTAATCTTCGTCGTCGATGATGCCGAGGGGAAGACTCAGCGATTCGTCGAGCATGGTCCTGGAGGGTCCGTCGCTGCATGATTTGACCCTCGGCGGGGGGTGCCCGGCGCAACTGTAGGCGAGGCGTTTAGTCGCCGGATCAAAGATCCCGTAAAACGCGGTGACGAATGTTCCATTGCCGTTGGTGTACAGCCGGGTGAGTTGCTCGTTAACATGCTTGAGCAGGCGGCTCGGCGGGTCGGGGTCGCCGGGCACGCCGTGAGCAATCGAGTGCGTGACCGCCATCAGCACCGCTGCCGGCGTGCCGTGTCCTGAGACATCAGCGATGAAGATACCCCATCGGCCGTCAGAAAGCGGGAAAAAGTCGTAATAGTCCCCGCCGGCGCGTCTGCTGGTAAGGTAATGCGCCGCCAGCTTCAGCCCGTGGATGCTCGGGAGTTTGCTTGGCAGGAGCGATCGCTGAATGTCACCGACGACCTGCAACTCGCGATCGACCGAGTCATAAGCGTCCTGAAGTTGGCGTGAGAGCAGCAGGTTATGCGTCACCCGGCCAAACAGGCTGGACATCCAGAACTGATTCGGCAGCGAATCGTAATCAAACCCCCGCGGCTGGTTGCTGAGGACAAATGTCATGTTAAGCGCCACGCCGCCGTCGTACGCGGGCATAGCGAAGAGCGACCGAGCTTCGTGCAGGTGTTCGTGGGCCGGGTCATCCCGCTCAACGCGCAAATCTTCGACCAGCCGCGGCATTCCTTCGTAGAGCAGCCGGCCAAGGAGACCACCTTGAAGCACGGGGAGCGACAGCGCGTTTTTCCAGGGATCAAAGTCAAACCCCCATCGAAAGCTGCGGGTGATCTTAAAATGCGGTTCAAGGACGCCGCGCCGGCTGACCGACAGAATGCCGTCATTCGGCGAAGTCGTCCGCACCCGCGCCGCGTATCGCTGCACCATCGCCTGTGCATCAGTTTGCTGGCTCATCTCGAGCATCATCTGACGGACTTGCTCAAGTCGGTCCTGCCAGTTTCCTGCAGGCGTGGTTCCCATGGCCGGTGTGACTGACGCATTCATGCTTACATGCTATGCTCGCCGACATGGCTAGCAAAACATGCAGCGTATTTTTAGCCCGTGGGTTCGGTGTGATCGGAATGATTCACCTCTTGCCCTTGCCAGGTGCCCCTCGTTTCGCCGGCAACGCACGTGCGATCGCCGAGGCCGCCATTCGCGATGCGGCACTGCTCGCAGAGGGCGGCGTGCATGCGCTGATGATCGAGAATTTTGGAGATGCGCCATTTTATCCCGGCAGCGTACCCGCGCATGTGGTTGCGCATCTCACATCGATCGCAGGGGTGGTGCGGTCAAGCATTGATCTTCCGCTGGGCATTAACTGCCTGCGCAACGATGGCCGGAGCGCGCTGGCAATCGCACAGGCGGTGGGCGCTGAGTTTATCAGGGTGAATGTGCTCTGCGGGGTGCGTGTGGCGGATCAGGGGTTGCTACACGGCATCGCGCACGACCTGCTGCGCGACCGCGCGAGCCTCGGCGCAGAACACATAAAGATTATGGCTGATGTGGATGTGAAGCACTCCGCACCGCTGGCGGCGCGGTCCATCGAAGACGAGATTGACGACACACTCCACCGCGGGATGGCCGATGCGCTAGTTGTGAGCGGTGCCGGCACCGGTAAAGCTACCGACCCTGAGAAAGTTGCGCGGGTGAAGAAACGGGCCGGGAGTTCGCCGGTATTCATCGGCAGCGGAGTGACGATCGAATCGCTGCCGAGTTTCAGAGACGCCTGCGATGGCGCGATCGTCGGGACGCATTTCAAGAAAAATGGCAGAGTCGATCAGCCAGTGGACGTCAAACGCGTGCGAGCGTTCATGTCGGCGGTGGGGTGATTACCGTCTTCGCCTGGTCGCCCGCCGTTTCTCATCAGGGCGCTTACCGGTGGGTCTGCTCTCGATCGCGGACAGTGTTTCGACATCGGCAAGATCCTTCAGTCGGCCGGCAGCTCGCTTGTTTGTCAGTTGGTCGGCGAGCGAAATCACCGGGACCGCCACGCCATCCATCATGACGACATTGCGGCGCTGCCAAATTGCGGCGCTGCCAACATGCCTCGAAGTTCAACCCTGGCGCGCCGGTCAAAAGATCGATTCGGGTTGGAGGGCGGCCCATTACAAACACCTTGTCGGGTTCCACAAACAGTTTAGGTGCCACTCGGCTGGCTGAAAACCCGCCCCATTTCACAAGCGCCTCCGACACCCTTGAGGCGTTCTCGGCATCGGCAGCGATCCAGACATCGATGTCCTTGGTGGCGCGGTGGTGTCCGTAAAAATTGACTGCGTACCCACCAATCATCAGATAGCTAACTTTCGCCAGGTTTAGCGCGACGAAAAGTTCGCGGAAGTCGTCGTCCAGATTTGCCTCGCCCATGACCGTAAAGCTCTTGTCTGAGGTATGCGAGCGCCCTGAGCCGGTCGAACGGACTCTTCGAGCGCCAATACTCAATATCTTTTGCATCGGACTCGGCTAAAGTACCGAACCAAACTGACGATTTATCAATGCTGCCAAACTCCTTCGCCATCGAGAGAAATTCTAGCATCATCGCGAACGGAGTGCCTTCCTAAAAATCACATACCGCCTGAACTCCGAAAAGCCCGCCCCGCGATATAGCCGGTCGGCCGTGCGGTCGTCGCTCCAGAGGAACCACGCTGTCTGCAGGCCGGCGCGGCGCTGCGTTTGCAGGGTCTCGTACATCAACACCTGCCCGATTCCTCGGCCTCGCGCTGATGCTGCGACTCCGATGGGGCCAAAGCGCTCGCCGTCATGATGGGTGATGCCCAGCACCGTCCCGGCCCGGTGAGCGAGCGCGATTCGTGATGCGCTGGCCTCGCCGCGGAGGATTGACCGCATCGCATCGCGATAGACGATTTCCCAGTCGGCCCCGAACTCATTTCGTGCGAATTGGAGGATCGGCTGTGTGAGTGGCGGCGAGTAGGGTTCGATGCAAACATGGTCATGCGTCAGTTGCTTGCGGGCGTCGGCCACAAACTGCGGCTCGGTGAGTTTCCACAGGTTGGCCTGCATGGCGATCGGGCGGCTGACTTGCTCGAAACGCTGTTTGGTAAACAATTCGATAGCCGCGGGGTAGGCCGCGAGGTCGACGCCAGGGGTGAAGTATGCGGGGGCGTAGGGCGACACCAGCAACTCTGTGCGGCCGGATTGCTGGAGCTGCGCCTCTGCCGCCGCAATGAGTTGAGTGCCGATTCCCTGGCGGAGATATCGTTGATCGACCCCGATCGCGGTGATGTACCCTTTGCGTGCATCAGCCTCGTTTAGTGGTTCCCGGCGCATTGCCGAATAGATGAATCCCGCCACACAGTTTCCGGCCTTGGCCACGAGTGCGCCATCGGCGCGATAATTGGGGTCGAGCAGGATATGACGCGCGAATTTCTCCGGCGTAATGGCTTCCACCGGCATCGCTGCGGCGAGCATGCTTGTGACTGCGGGAACATCTTCTGACCGTAACGGGGCAATGTCTGGTTGCATGGCTAATCCGGGAGCTTCGTGGGTTGATGTTTGGTCATGTGCGCCGGTCTCGTGTTACACTTGCCATGTTCATGCAGCGGTTGCCACTCTCAGACAATTCTCCCGCCGACGAACCGGTTTTGCAGCCGCGGTTCTCCAGCACGAAGGCAGCGTCGGTACGGTGGTGCGTGGTCATGGTGATCGCGGTTGTCGCACTTTACTCTCCGTCCGGGCTGCTGGACGGCAATCTGCGGCTTGACTCATTGGACTATCCTGTCTTGCATCGGCACCGCGTGCAGTACGCGATGGATGGTATCACCAGCGGCGGCGGGTTGCCCGGGTGGTTTACCCGCGAGCAACTCGGCACGCCATTCTGGTCGAATCTTCAGAACTTTCCATTTGTGCCGACGCGATTGGCACTGCTGCCCTTGGGTGCCGCTGACTTGTACACCGGGGCGATCTTTCTCTCGGCGGTATTGGCGGCGCTGTTTACCTTCCTCTACGCTCGGTCGCTCGGGGCAGGGCCGTTCGCGGCGGCAGTGGGTGGATGGACCTTCGCAGCGGCGGGGTTTTTCGCGTCACGCCTGCTCGCCGGCCACCTTCACTTGCTCGAAGCGTATCCTTCGCTGCCGATGCTGCTGTGGCTGATCGAGCGATGTGTGGCGAAACTGCGGGCGTACGCCGGCTCGAACCTGGCATGGCGACAGCTTCTTCCCCTTGGCCTCGCCGCGGGCTGCGTGGCGCTTTGTGGCCACCCTCAATTGCCCATGTATGCCCTGGCCATCGCGGGGCTTTATGCCCTTTGGCGGCTGCGCGGGTGGCAGCGCATTCGCACGGTCGCTGTGCTTACCGCGGGAGCGGGCTGCGCAGCGTTTGCCTTGGTGCCGATGTCGATGCTGGTTACCCGAAGCACACGCGTGATCGGCGACCTGGCCCATTCGCCGAATGACCTTGCGCTGCCCGTTTCCCGACTTGCCGGCGCATTCCTCGCGCCTTGGATAGACGGCTGGCCGGAATCGGTCGCCCGCATCCCGCATCGGCCTTTCACAGGTTATGCGAATGACGCATATTTCTGGGATACGTTCAACTACGTCGGCTGGACCCCCTGGGTTGCAGCGGTGGCGTTGGCGGGGTGGTGTGTGGCGCGGCGCAACGTGCCGCGGGGGGCGGTGCTGTTTCTCGTTTTGATGGGCGTCGTCTGCCTCTCAATGGCGCTGCCATGGCTACAGGCGCTGGCGCGGCAAATGCCCGGGACGCTGGTTCGCGCGCCCTGTCGGCTGACTTATCCGGTTACATTGGCGCTATCGCTTGCGCTCGCCGGCGCGGTGCAACTTGCCATCGCGCATCTGCGGCGGTCACAGGCAATCGGGCTACTAATAGTCCCGCTGGCGTGGCACGCGATCGATCTGACCACTACCAGCCGGCAGTTTGTACATCGTGAAACGCCTGCTGTTGCGCTCGATGGTCGCGACGACGCGTGGTTGACCGCCGTCGGCGACGGACGCGTGGCGTTTGATACATGGCTCATCAGCACCAGCAACCGCCGATACGACGACATCGGCTTTTATGACTCGATCCAGATGGCGCGATACTACGAGATGATCACCGCGCTGGGCCAGCAGCGGCGGTCGGTGTATCTGGAAACGCTTAATGGCGATTCGCTGCCGGCCCGGGCCATGCGTGCCTGCGCGGTGCGCATCACGGTTGGTTTCGTTCCTCGGCCAAACGGAAGGCTCATTGGATCGTACGATAGGCTGCTCGTTCATCAGTTCGACGATGCCGCGTCGCGCGTGTCATTTGTTCCGGCCCAGGCAATCTCATTTCTCGATGATCGATCGACCCTCGACCGCCTGCGCGACCGCAACTTTGATCTGGCCAGCGGAATGATTCTCCCCGAAACAGCCGCCGCGGGATTGGTGCGTTCTTCTGTGGGGACTCAAGCGTCGGGCGGTGCTACTGTCGAGGCGATTAGGTATTCCCGCCCGACGCCTGACGTCTTTGAGATGAATCTTGTTACCGGTCAACCGGGTGCAGTGCGAATCATCGAGACCTTCGACCCCGGCTGGACTGCAACGCTCAACGGCGAGGCCGCTTCGATCCTGCCAGCGAATCATGGCATGATGGCGGTGCCGATTGCGGCTCCCGGGCAGCATCAATTGCGGCTGCGATACCGCACCCCAGGAAGGCTCGCGGGGCTGCTGCTCTCATGCATCAGCGTCGGCACGTTGGCGGTGTTATGCGTGCTGCCGATCAGGCCCGCAAGATCTTCTCCATCGACTTCCCCTTCGCCAGCTCGTCGATGAGCTTGTCGAGATATCGGAGCTTCTGCATCCGCGGGTCTTTCACGTCCTCCACCCGCACGCCGCAAACCACGCCTTTTATCAATGACGCGTTTGGATGAAACTTTGGGCATTGGGCAAGAAAAGTCGCAAGGTCATTCTCCTCTTTCATCTGCCGCCGCAGCCCGGCCGGATCGTAACCCGTGAGCCAGCAGATGACTTGGTCCACCTCGGCCTGTGTCCTGTTCTTCTTCACCGCCTTCTGTACATAGAGCGGATACAGCTTTGAAAACCTGATCGCAAAAACGCGGGCGTTGTCCATTGTCAAATCCTCGGTTGAGCAGGTAGGGGAAGGCGGTTAGTGCGCGTGGCAACACCCGTCACATCCAGCCAGCTCAGTTTGAGTTTCTAGAAACCCATTCTCATCACCGTTCCGGGTGATCGGTAAGTATGCGTGTCATGCCGGCCTGATGCACACAAGAGCATGATCCGCGGTGAACTCACCTCATGGCTGGCAATCGCGATATCGCTGCCAATGATTGGGTTTTTCGGTGACTCGATGTGCCGCGAGGCGATTTCCTTGTGATCTGTGAGTGTCATATGCCGAAATCCCTCACCGCGGTTGCCCAGCGCCGTCCGCGGGGCTGGTGGAACCTGTATCCAGCCAGCTTAGCGGGTAGTTTGGGTCGTCCATCTTCATCGCTTCCGCGGTGAGCTTGAGTGGGCGTTCGGTGTCAAACATTACCGCTAGCTCTTCCGTTCGGTCGTGCTTCATTGATGCCATGATGGTGCCAGGGTGTGGGCCGTGCGGAATGCCTGCGGGGTGGAGGCTGATGCTCGCCGGGCTGATGCCCTTGCGGCTGCCGAAGTTCCCGCGGCTGTAGAACAGCACCTCGTCAGCTTCCACGTTGCTATGCACATAGGGGACCTTGATGGCCTCAGGGTGATGATCGAGATAACGCGGGGCAAACGTGCAGATGACAAACCCACGGCACTCAAAACACTGCTGGTACGGCGGGGGGAGGTGCACGGTGCCGGTCAGCGGCTCAAAGTCCATCGCGTTAAATGTATAGGGATAAATGAACCCGTCCCAGCCGACGACATCGAACGGATGGCTGGCCATCGTCACCTTCGTGATTCGCTGGCCGTCCTTCACCATGACCACCGTATCTTCCTCTTTATCAACGGGCACAAGCTCGCACGGACCGTGAAAATCTCGCTCATAAAACGGCGCGCCGAGCATAAGTTGACCGTCGGGGTTGAGATATCGCTTCGGCAGACGAACCGGCCCCACGCTTTCCAGGATCAGGTGGTCTTCGCGGGCAATGTCATCTGCCAGGAGGCGATACGTCGTGCCACGCGGGATGACGATGTAATCAAGCGCTTTGTAGGGCAACTTGCCATAGGGCGATTCGAGCACACCATTTCCCGCGTGAATGTAGATGACTTCATCGGCACCGCCGTTGCGGTAAAGCGTGCTTTGCTGCTCCGCGGGGCGGCAGCGGAGTGCGACGCAGTCTTCATTGAACATGATCGGCACGCGCCCGGTGATCGCGGACCCGCCGCGTGGCATCTCGAACGTTTTCAAATGATGATGCCGCAGCGCCTGGCCTTCGGCGGGCTTGAGTTCGACCGCGCCGGCGGCTTCAGTGTTGCGCACGCGTGTCGGCGGTCGCAGGTGGTACATGATCGAATACGCCCGATCAAAGCCCGCCGTGGTGACGACGTGTTCGTAGGCGATCGCTTCCCCGCGAAAGCTGGTGTGCGGGTCGCGAGGCATCTTAATGTGGCGCTTCCGCGGGACTTCACCGAGTTTCATATAGATCGGCATGTTCGCTCCTGTTGACTCACCGACGAATGATCATGTGTGATCGCGCGCGAAACAACGCCGTCGTCGAAGGAGTAGTTCAACACGCTATCGTCCGCCAATAAACAGTATACCGCGCCGCGGCGCAGTTTCCCCCGAGCGAAGTTTTTCAGCCTGCGCCGCAGGCGCAGCGGCAGATTCGTGGGGCATCGGCTGAAGTGCCAAGCCCGCGAGCGGCTTGTTGAGAGTGAAAGAGCGCTATGCCGCGGCTTCGGCGTTGCGGCCTGCGAAGGTGTTTTGGTGAACGCTCACCATCACTCGCGCACCATTGGGCGAATCGCCGGAGATCTGCGTTTCGGTGTCGAGCAGTCGGGTGAATTCTTCATTCAGGCACCCTTGGATCTGCTTCAACTCTTCACACATCGCCTTGCGACGGGCCGCGAGTTGTCCGATCTGCTCATCCAGCCGGCGGATCGTCATCGCCTTCTGGTACGCGTCCTGAAAAACGGTCGCCAGCGGTGAATTGGTGGCCGCACTGACACCGCCGTTGGGGCCATTGTCGGCTGCGAATTCCGCGGAATCATCTTGTGAACGACCCTTTGAACTTCCCTGTGACATGTGAGTCAACTCCTTTTGCGACTAAGGACAACCTTAGATTGTCGGCTTTGCGGCATCCGTGCATGAATCGTCATTATCAATGTCGCCAGTGCGGCTCGCAATGTCAAACATCTTACGCGCGAATTTTGCGCTCCCGCCGGTGAAGCGATATGCTGGGCGATTATTGAACAGGCAAAATCGGTTGATTTTCAACTCGATCGCCCGGCAAACTCAATCCACAGTCGGTTGTGGAACCTTGGTCATCAGCAGCCGGGCACAGGTATCATGGGCGTGCTTCGATTCCATCACCTTACCCAGCCGGTGGTAAACGCGCGAAAGGTAGCGATATGCCAGGGCAAAGTTGGGGCGCATCGCCACGCAGATCTCGAAGGCCTGAGCGGCTCGGTCGAACATTGCCAGCCGCGAAAGAACTGCGCCAAGCTGGAAATGTGCGAGCGGGAAATCGTGTAACTGACCCACCGCGCGAAGACCATGTTCGACCGCTTCCTCCGGCCGGCCCAGCCGCGCGACTGCGACGCTCAAGCCGTAGGATGATTCGGCATTTTCCTTATCGAGCGATGCAGCGCGATTAAATGCCTTCTCGGCTTCGGCCCATCGCCGGAGACGGAGGCATGCGCGACCGACGCGGTTGTGAACCCACGCATCATCGGGCGATTGTTCGGCGGCGGCGAGGAAATGGGCCAGGCCTTGTTGGGGGTCGTCCTGGATCATCGACAAAAACCCGCGGAAGAGGTTGATCTGCCGATTGACGGGGTCGATCCGTTCCACCGCAGCAATGGCCTCAGCCAGCGCCGCAGCGTCGGCGATGGGCACCGCGGCCTGTCCAAGGAGCAGTGCGTGGCGAATCTCGTCGGGAAACTCATGCGAGAGCGTTCGGGCGATCGCGAGAGCCTCGGTCGATCGCTTGCCCTCCAGCAGCGCCGCGGCGAGGTTGTAGCGCTGTTCGGCTCTGGCCCGGGCTATGTTGCGCAGCGTATCTTCGCCGGGCGCTTCGAGGTAGCCAAGCTCGACCAATTGCCGCATCGCCTCCGCGGCGACGGCGGGGTCTTCTTCCGTGGATAACGCGCGCTTGCCGTCAAACTCGCCGTCCACGGTTTCCCACGACGCGATGCGCTCGATCGACGGCACGTCCTCGAATGCGTTGATCAGCACCTTTCCTTCCATATCCTGCCCCACCGGCAGGCCAAACAGCGTGAGTATCGTCGGGGCGACATCCAGCAGCGTTGCGCCTTGAACCAGTTCGTCGCGCTTCAGACCCGGCCCGGACATCGCAACCACGCCGAGGTTGCGGTGCCATCGCGCCGGTTCAACCTGCTCAACGGGCCTCCGGTGATCGTTCAGAAAGCCGTGATCGGAGAGGATAATGACATGTGCATCGTCGCCGGCGAGTTCGAGCAGGCGGCCCAGCATCGCATCATGCAATTCGTAGAGCTTTGCCATCACATGCTTAAATGCCTCAAAGACCTCGACCGGCAGGTGTTCCATCCGCGGGGGGTGGTAGAGCATGAAATCGTGGCCAAGCTGATCGATCGCTTCGTAATACACCGTGCAAAAATCCCACGGTTGCTGTTCCATCAGTTCCGTCACCACTGCGTGCGTGGTGAGCAGTTCGGCCAGTCGCTTTTTCAGGTGCGCCACGAGGTAGGCAACCGCTGGCCGGGTGGTGCTCAGTCGTTCGGCTGCGGGAATGAAGTTGGCCACGAATTCTGTCAAAATCTCGTCGGAGTGCACCCGCAGGTCAGCCAGCGTCTCGCCCACGGATGCGGGCTCAACGCTACCGCTGGCAATGGGCCAGCTATCGGGACGTACATCGGGCGGTGCTACGGCAAACTGATTTGAGACGCATGTGCCGCGAATCGTCTCGGCGGGGTGGCTTGCGTACCACCCGACCGCATGGCAGCGCAAGCCGGCCTGGCTGAGAATGTTCCAAAGTGCCTTGGCCGTGCGAGAACTGCTCGACACCGGGCGCAACCCTGCGCCATCCGGCGTCGGCTCGACAAAACCGTGAATGCCGTGCTGGTAGGCGCGTTTTCCCGTGGTAATGCTGGTCCACAGGATGGGCGAGAGCACCGGCTGCAGCGTAAGGATATTCCCGGCTACGCCTTGCTCGACGATCCGCCGTGTGTTGGGCATCTTGCCCGCGTCCATCAGCGGATGAATCAGTTGCCAGTCGGCCCCGTCCCAGCCGACGAGGAGCACCTTCTTTGCGAGAGCGTTCGGGTTCTTCATCACAAGTTCAATATATCTCAATCGAGTCTTAGTTGATAAAACGACCCACCCGCGCCGAAACGTCGGCACGGGTGGGTTCGAGTGTTAAGTCCACTGTTTGACCAACGATGCAGGCTGCTTAGGCAGCCTTGCCACGCCACCGGCGAACGGCCAGTGCACCACCCGCAAGGGCGAGCAGACCGGTCGACGGTTCTGGAATCGGCGGAATGGTGACGCCGGCACCCGAATCGTCATACACCCAGCCATTGATGGTGGCGGGGAAGCCAGTTGTTGCGGTGGTGTCAATCTTGACATAGCCGAAATTCATCGCGCCGGTGCCTTCATTCACGAAACGAACTCCGAGAAACTTCGATCCGGTATTGCGATAGTTGAGCGAAGTGCCTTGGATCGAGCTGGTGAACGGCGAAGTGGCGTCGATCACGCTGCCCGGAGCGAGGTCGGCGTACACCACCGATGCCGGCGCAGTTGCCACGCCAGCGCCACGGAGGCCGCCAACGGTGGCCGGGTTCCAGTAGATACCCAAGCCCGAAGCGGTGTTGTAGGGGTTAAAATCCCAGCCGGCCGTGCTTGCACCGGAGGTGCCTGTCGCGCCGGTGATGAAATTGAGGTAAACGCCTGCAAGCGTCTGCGGGACCGGCAGGACGGTGTTTTCGTTGGTCGTCACGAGCACGGCTTTCGCCTCGCCCGAAACGGCAGCAACACCAGCCATGGCGGCGGCGCAGAGGCCCAACTGTTTGCGAACATTCGCTGAAGAAATGGAACTCATCTGATTCTCTCCCAATCTGAAAAAAGAAGTGAACTAACCTGAATGGGAATTTAACCTCACTTGCTGCATCGCGTCAAGCGAAAAATCTCTCACAAATGCATAGAAGTCGAAAGAGCCCCCAGCAGTCTCTGTGCAGGGTCGATACAGAATTCCCATCTTCCCAAAACACGACTTTTTGCGACTGTAGACCTTCGAGCGGTCTTAGAGCACATCGTCCGCAACCCGATCATCTGAGAACGGATTTGAGTGGCGCGCGACAGACGTCAGCGGAAGCGGGCCTCGCATCACCTCCGAGCCGCTGCGCGGCGCGTCGCCGGGGGCAGGGAGGGATTTTCCGAACTGGCTGGCCAGAACAGTGAAGTCGTTTAGATCGACATTACCGGAATAGTCAAAGTCACCTTGGCTAAACACACGATTGGACGCACCAAAGTTAGCCGCGAGCACGGTGAAATCATTTAAGTTCACGCTGCGATCGCGAGTGGCGTCGCCGGCGAGGACGAAGAAGTTCAACACATTGTCGCCGGCCAGCGGCATCCAACTTGGGTCGGTCACTCCGGCGGCGGCGAGGGTGGCGGTGTAGTTGCCGTCGGGCAGAGGCGTCAGGCCGGGGAAGCCGATCGTGGCGACATTGGAACCAGCGTTGTAGCTCAATGAAAGATTTCCCGAAGGAACAGCGGCAGCGGTCGTATGATTGACCACGCTCAGGTCGGCGGTGGTCAGGCTCATCGACACGTTTTCGCTGAACGTGTAACCAAGCTGCTGGGCTGTCTCAAAGGCAAACGCAGCGTTCGCGGTCGGCGCGATCCAGTCATGGCTGAACCGAATCGCCTTGCCGCTTCCGATCCACGGGAAATCGCCGTCTTGGGCGCTGACCAGCAATCGCGAGGTCGGCGGGGATCCGTTGGCCTTCAGGCCGACGGTGGCACTCGCGCCGTTATCAAACCGCGGGTCGGCGAAGTTGACATCGACATAGTTGACGATCGCAGTCCCCGGCCCGCTCGTGTTGAGCTGCATGATGACCTGCCATGTCCCGCCGTTGGCCGGGTTATCGAAATGTCCGACTTCGTTCCACTCGACAATCAGACGGTCGTTGATTCCGTCGTTGTTCAAGTCCTGAAAGGTAAAGAGAATCTGATCGTCGGCGTCGCGGGTGGTGGTAAAATCGTCCCAAAGCCCGGCAATGCGCGGGGCGAGCGGGCTGGTGAGGTCGGTATTGAGGGCAACGGTTGAGACTGCGCCAAACGAGACAAACCCATTCGTGCTGGCGACGACGGCATTGGCTTCCGAGGCGTAGGTAACGTCGTAAAAAGTGAAAGTGTTGTCGCCAAGGTTGATGGCTGTCCCGGCGTCGTCGATGTTGGTGAGGATTGAGGTCACCCCGGAATCGCCCGGCTGGAGATTAATGTTCTCAAATGCCCATTGCCCTGCGAGGTAGCCGCCGGCATCGGGGCCGAGCAGGCTTGTGTGATTAAAGCTGGCGGTGAAAGAGTCGCCCGCTTCGCCGGGAATTCCGTTGAGATTTTGATCGAGCAGCGAAGCGTTGTCGGCGGCGAGGATGGTCGGGGCGACTGTGAGGCTGTAACTGCCGAGTTGGGCTTGCGGAGTGAAGGTGATGGTCAGCGTGCGTGCGTCGGCCGACCAAGTGAAGCCGGTGACGTCACTCAGCAGGTTTTGCCCGGCGGGGCCGGTGAAGCTCAAAATGTCGGCTGCGGGGGAAAAGCTGGCCGTGTCCATCGATTTGGTAAAACGAAGCGCCAGAGTGCTCGGCGGGGCGACGAAGGTGGATTGTGTGAACGCGCCAAGAATGGCCGGGCTGCTGCTGGGCAAATCGAAAGCCGGCGTTACTTCTGTGAAAATGGCTGATCGCCCGGAGAAAAAGCTCAATCCCATGCCCCGGCGGGCAAAAGCCTGCCAGATTTCATTCTGATTGGCCCCGCCGGAGCGAATGATGTCGGCCTGCAGAATTGCGTCTCGCGCGTCTGCGAGGGTGGGGTTGGCCGGCTGGAGTTTCATGCCATCGAGCACGAGTTGGAGCGCCAGTTTGTTCCCGGCGCGCTCTGCGGTGGTTCCGGTTGCGTTGTAGCCGGTCTGCAAGTTGCCATCGAAGCCAAACTTGTTGATCAGCAGCCAATTCATATCCCAGAGCGCGCTTGCCCAGATTTCGCCGGTGGCGTGTACTTGAGTGCTGCGAGTGATCGGCGCATGCCCCGGGTAGGTGACACTGCCGCCGATTCCGAACACTTCGGTGGTGAGCGGATTGATGGTCTTATCGAAGCTGTAAGGCTTGCGTCGAATGCCCAAGCCGGTATTAGGCTGCCCGCGGACGTAGGTGCCGATGCCGTAGCCGCCGTCTTGTGTGTCGGAGGCTTTCTGGGTGAACATGAGGCCGAGGAAGTCGCTCCAGCCCTCACCCATTCCGCCGGATTGCACTGCACTGAGCGCGCTGGCGTCTGCCGGGCCGCCGGTGAGACGGTTGGAGATTCCGTGGCCGTACTCGTGGACGATAATGCCGTTATCAAACGAAGAATCGGCGTCGGGATTGGGCGTTGTCCAGATGAACATCTGCATGCGGCCGGGCGTGCCGTCGGGTGGGGTGGAGAAGTTGGCGTTATTTGTCCCGCTGCCGTCTTGCGAATCGGCATTGACCGCATCATTCCCCACGCCCCCGCGGCCGTAGTTGTTGGTTTGGAAGTTGCCTGCCGCTTCGTTGAAGCCGTAGGCGTAGGTCACATCGTGGATGATGTTATTCCAGTAAAAGAGATTGGTTGTGGCGGCGTTGAGGTTGTTGATGGGGGCCAGTGCGCCGTTGTAGGGGAAGTCAAAATTGAGTGACGGCCCGCCGTCGGGCCGGGCACCGCCGGTGTTGTTGGCGTCGGCATCTTCCTGCGCGCGGACGTTGTTGCCGCGTGTGTCTGTGAAATCGGGATCGATATCGCCGTCGGTATCATGCCAGCCAAAGGGGGAAGCGGTTGAATCCCAGGGATCGGTGACGATGCTTCGCGAGCCATCATTAGGGGCTTCCACCGGGCGATCGAAAATATTGTAAGAAGCGAGGTGGTCGGTCCAGTTGGAACAGAGGATCAATTCGCCGCTGCTGGCATCGACCGACATGTCGTACCAGTTATCGCTTCCGTCGGTCAGGCGAAGCACAGTTTGCCACGCCAGGCGAATGCCCTCTTCGGTGACGATGTACTGTGCGCGCAGCGGAATCTCATCAAATGAAAGTTCTGCGTCAATCGCCTGATACTCGCGCTGCGTGCCGCCGACATAGCTAAGCTGCGGCGCGCCCGAAGATGCAACACCCAACGCGGAGGCTGCGGCGCGGAGGGCGTGAGTGGGGTGAATCATGTGCGAGGGTGACAGCGGATCGACTCCCTGGGAAGCAGCCGCCCGCTGCGCCTCGGCAAGCGCGCCGGCACCGGGCACAAAACGGCTCGACGCGCTGATAACCCGCCCGCCGGGGCCGATATGAATCGCCGCGGTCGCATTCTGGACGGGCAGGCCGTTGACGTGCTGTTGCAGGTAGACATGCGTCACCCCGGTGTCGGCGTCGGTGTATTGGGATGTAATCTGCACCGCCTGCGCGTCGGCGGGTGAAATGCCCAGATCGGTCGCTCGGTCAACGAAGAACGATCGTGCGACATCCGCCCGACGGCCTGCTTGTTTGCCGGTTACAAACTTTCCCAACTCCTGCACGACGGTGCTTTGCGGGAGAAACATGACGGAAAGGCCGTCGTGGTCATCGTTTTCATAAACCGAATCACCGATGACCTTGTTGGCGGCGGCTGAGAGAAGCCGACGGATTTCGAGACCTTCAAACTGTGCGCGATTGGCGAACGACGACCTGGCTTTCATAGTTTCACTTTCTATCGGTGCTGCAGAATCGGGACACGACGTACGACGTGCCGATGTGCAGCGATTCATGAGCTACTAGCGATGCTCCAGCATGACGGCTCTAAAGACATGCGGCCGAGCGTCAGAGAATCTGATCGGCTCGACGATCAGATAGTACGTCTTCCACCAGCCGATCGTTCGCGAACACTGATTTCACCACGAGTCGACTCGGGGTTTCGGTTGCGATGCCGCCTGCCTGGCGCGACCCTGTGGCGACCGATGGGCCTGCCGCCGGCCGATTGGGCAATCCTGCCGGGGCAAGTGTGGTGCCAAATTTTGCTGCGAGGATGGTGAAATCGTTCAGATCGACGTTCGTTGAATAGTTGAAATCGCCCTGGCTGAAAAGCCGACCGGACAATCCGAAGTTGGCGGCGAGCGCCGTAAAGTCGTCGAGGTTAACGGCGCGGTCGCCGTTGGCATCGCCGCGGAGGAAGAAGAAGTCGTAGCTGAAATCGCCGCCGGCGAGGCCGGATTGATCGCCGTCGAGGGCGTTGCCCGTTGCGTCGGCGATGCCCGAGCCGTCGAGTGCGCCGCTGACAGTCAGGCGGTAGTTGCCGTCGTCGAGCGAGATGGGCAGCGACGCGCTGGCCGTATCCGTGCCGGATTCATAGCCCGTCGCCGACACTGCCAGTGGGAGGCCGGTCGTCAGGTTCTGCACCGCAAACGCGCTGGTGGTGACGCTGGCGCTTACATTCTCGTCAAACGTAACCGCGAGCGCTGCGTCGTCGACTGAAAAGGCACCGGCCTCGACCGTCGGCGGCGTGACATCGAGAGCAAACACATTGGCGCGGCCCGATTGCACCCACGCATTGCCGTCCGAGTTCTGGTTAAGCAGCAGCCGTCGCGTGCCTTGCGTGCCGGCATCTTTGATTGCTGTGGTGGCGCTGGCACCGTTGTTGTAGGTTGGGCTGCCGACGTCGAGATCGACATAGTTATTGATGATCCGCCCGGGCACGCCTTCGGTGTTGAGCTGTAGAATTGTCTGAAACGTCGCCGGCGTGCTACCCGCGCCGTTGAAGCTGAAATGCGGCACATCGCTCCACTCGATGATCAGCCTGTTGGTGGTCGCATCAATGCGATAGAGCACGGCGCTGTCACCGGCGGTGTTGGTGTTGGTGACCCAGTCATCATACAGAGCACCGATCGATGCGAGCACTGGGGCAGTAGTGAAATTTCCGTTCCCCGCACTGGTAGTGACCGTGCCACCGAAGCTGATAAGGCCGTTGGCACTGACACTCAGGCTGCTGAACTCGGTCCCGTAGAAGTTGAAAGTGCTTCCAGCCGGAAGGGTAAGCAGGGCGTTGCCATCGTCGGTGCCATTCACGAGTGTCACGACGCCCGGCTGGCCGATGACAAGGTCAATCGCTTGATACGGATACTCACCCGCAAGATAGCCGGCTGAGTCGGGGCCGATGAATCGCTGATAAGTGTAACTTGTTGAGAAAGCATCGGCTGCTTCGCCGGGAGTTCCGTTGATGTTCTGATCCATCGCCGCCCCGTTATCGATTGCGGTGATGTTGGGGCCGATGGTCATCGCATAACTGCCTACTGCTGCGGGTGCGATGTAGTTGATGGTGAGTGTTTGATCACCATTACTAAACCCAAAACCCGTGATTGAACCTAGCAGATTGACGCCCCCGGGGCCGGTGAATGATTGCACGTCATCGGCAACGCTGAAGCTCGCGGGGTTAACCGGTTCGCTGAAGACAAAGCTGAAGCTGGTGAGTGGCGAAAGGAGCGTGCCGCCCGAAGGGGTGGAACTGCTGATGATCGGGTCAAAGAGTGCTGCGGGCACATCAAAGGAAGTTGTGATCGCAGTTGAAGTTGCGCCGGCGGTGGCTGCGTTGACGCCGAGGCCGCGTCTAGCGAACGCGAGCCAGATTTCACGTGCGTTGGCCCCGCCGGTAAGTGCGACGTCGGCGGAGAGAATGGCGTCGCGTGCCTGGGTAAACGATGGATTGGCCGGCTGCAGCTTCATTCCATCCATTACCAGGCGCATGGTCAGCTTGTTCCCCGCGCGCTGTGCGGGCGACCCATTGGCGTCGTAGCCGCTGTGTAGATTGGCATCAAATCCGTTCTTGGCCACCAGCAGCCAGTTCAGGTCCCAGAGGGCGCTGGCCCACAACTCCCCTGAATTGTGAACTTGCGTTGATCGGGTCACGCCGTAGGAAGTTGTGCCGGAGGTGCCAAACGCTTCAAAGGTCAGCGGGTTGATGTTCTTGTCAAAGCTGTACGGTCGGCGGCGGATTCCCGGCCCGGTGCTCGGCTGACCAAGTGCGTAAGTGCCCACCGGGTAGGCATCGTTGGGCTGGTCGGCGGCGACTTGAGTGAACATGAGTGAGTAAAAATCGCTCCACCCCTCGCCCATGCCGCGCGATTGTGTGCTGCTTAGCGCGTTGGCGTTGGCCGGCCCGCCGGTGAGGCGGTTGGAGACGCCATGACCATATTCATGCGCGATGATTCCGGCGTCAAAATCGCCGTCGCGGTTCGGATTGGTGCCGGTAAAGATATACATCTGCATGCGTCCCGGCGAACCATCCGGCGGGGTGGCGAAATTGGCGTTGTTTCGGTTGATTGACGTCGCGGGCAGGTCGGCTTCGTCCTGGGCGTCGGCTTGCACAGCGTCGTTGCCGGTGCCGCCTCTGCCGTAGGTGTTGTTCTGGAAGTTGCCCGAAGCTTCATTGAAGCCGTACTGGTAGAGCACATCGTGCAGAATGTTGTTCCAGTAAAAGAGATTGAGCGTGGCGGCGTTGCGGTAGCCGATGGGCTGCAGACTGAAATCGAGTGGGGCATCAAAGTTCAAGCCCGCGCCCCCGTCGGGGCGCGTACCGCCGGAGTTGTTGCCGTCGGCGTCGTCCTGCGCGCTGACATTATTGCCACGCGTGTCAGTAAACTCTGGCCCTGCGGCGCCGTTGGTGTCGTGCCAGCCGAAGGGGCTGGCAGTGAGGTCGTGCGGGTCAATGACGACTTGTCTGCCCCCGTCGGTGGGTGATTCCAGCGGGGCGGGGAAAACGTTGTAGGATGCGAGGTGGCTGTTCCAGTTATTCAGAAAAATGACATCGCCCGTGCGGGCGTCCACCGAGATATCAAACCAGTCATTGCTACCGTCCGGCGGGCGAACGACAAACTTCCACGCAAGCTGCACCCCGGTTTCGACGGCGATGTAGTGGGCACGAATGTCGATCGGATCGAGCGAAATCGCAGCGGAATCGGCGGAATAAATCAACTGTTCGCCGCCGGTGAATTCCAGCCGGGGAGGTTGCGCCGGGAAGTCCATTTCCAGTGCGTTGGTCACCGAGCGCAGCGCGAGCCAGGGATGAACCATCGCACTGGGCGACGGGCGGGCCTCGGCCTGCTGATCGAGATTGCGAACAAAACTGCTCGATGCGCTGATAACCCTTCCGTTGCCGGCAAAGTGAATTCCGAGTGAGGTGTTTTGGATTGGCAGGCCGTTAAGTGTCTGCTGCATATATACATGCGTCACACCCGTTGGCGTGTCGGTGTACTGATCGGTGATGATCGCACCTCGAACATCGCCGGGCAGCAGCCCGAACTGCGTCGCATAGTCGGCGGCAAACTTGCGGGCCATGTCGGCGCGCCGACCTGATTGGCTCCCTGTTAAAAAGCCGCTTTCGGAGCGCAAAACCACGGTTTCTGGAAAATAGGTGATCGTATGATCGTCGTGGGAATGCAGATCCTCATGATCGAGGCCGATCTCCGCCGCGGCGAGCAGGCGACGGAAGTCGAGGCTTTCAAACAGTGCAGAGGAAATCTTTCGACGCGAACGGGGCGATAGCTGCATTTGCGATGTCTCCCGACCAGAAGCCCTCGCACCGACGGGTCGCGTCCGGGCGAGCACTTCATTGGCGATGGCGGCCGTGTGCCTGAGTCAGGCGACTGCAGGCGACGTGCGGCGATGTGAATCGTCACCACCGGAAACCCCGGGGAATGACGGCTGAGTATCGATCTTACCGGCTGGGCGGGGCTGAGTCACCAAAAAAGTGCGCGCGAGGCCTTCCCGGAAAATCCGGTGAGGGGTTTCGCCGCCCCCAACTCCGCCACGGGAGGCGCTGGCTTCGCCCTGATTTCAGTCAACGTTCTCAGCACCGAACAGATCGGTGTGGATGCGCGTTGAGGTCAGGCCGACGTCGGCTCCAGCCGCGAGGATCGGGCGGGCGCTGAACGAGAATGTACCGAAGTTAACGCCTGTTCGCGACTGATTAGTGGCCAGGGTCACATTATTGCCGAAGTTGTTGCCCGGCGAGGTCTGGATGAACCCACTCGGGAGAATCTGCCGCACTTTGTATGTGTTCGCCGCCAAGCCGCTGAAGGAGTATTGGCCTGAAGAGTTGGTTGTTGTCTGCGGCTCATTGCTGTCGCGCTGGTTGTTGTTATTCAGGTCGAGATAGACCGTGCGACCAGAGACGCCCTGTTCGCCGGTATCAAACTTCGCATCCCGGTCCGTATCGAAGAAGACGGTTCCAGAGATTGACCCGCCCGAGGGAGGCGGTGGGGGTGTGACGGTGCTGGTGTTGGTGCCGAAGTTCAGCCCGGTGCGGGTTTGGGTTGCCGTCACGGTCGCATTGTTGCCGAAATTGTTGCTCGGGGTGGTTTGTATAAACCCTGACGGCAGAATCTGGCGAATCTTGTAGGTTCCTGCAGACAGCCCCGTGAACGTGTATTGACCCGCGGAGTTGGTGGTGGTTTGCGGCTCGTTACCGTCTCGCTGCACGTTGTTGTTGAGATCGAGGTAGATCGTGCGCCCGGCGACGCCGGACTCGCCGGTATCGAACACACCGTCGCGGTCGGCATCGAGGAAGACGGTGCCGCTCAGGGTTGCGCCGCCTGTGGGAGGCGGAGGGGTGACAGTGCCGATGGTTCCGAAGTTTAGACCTTCTCGTACCTGGTTGCCTGAAACGGTTGCGTTGTTGCCAAAATTGTTGCTCGGTGTCGTCTGGGTAAACCCGCTCGGGAGCACCTGGCGAATCTTGTAAGTACCCGCGGCGAGGCCGGTGAACTCGTATAGACCGTTGGCATTGGTGGTGGTCAGCGGCTCATTACTTTCGCGCTGCACGTTGTTGTTGAGGTCGAGGTAGATCGTGCGCCCAGCCACACCCGCCTCTCCGGTATCAAACACACCGTCGCGGTCGGTATCGAGGAAAACCGTGCCGCGCAGCGTCGCGCCACCGGTCGGTGGGGGCGGCGGCGGCGGGGTGGTGTTGACGGTGAGCGTAGAGATGTAATCGTTGAACCCGCCGTCCTTATCCTTGATTCGACCGCGGATCATGTAGGTGCCAACCGCGGCGGTGATAGTGGATGGCACGGTGGCGGTGGCGTTGTTGCTGTCGATGATCTCGAATGTGCCGTCATTGTTGAAGTCGTAGCTGTACTTAAAGCCCGCGATGCGGTCGGCGGCCGAGGGGTCGTTCATCTGCGAGAACGCAACGGTAGCACTCTGGCCAATTCCCACGGGGCCGTTGTTAGTAAATACGGCAGTAGGATTGGAGTTGGTGACATTTACGATCGCAGTTGAGATCAGACTGGTTGCCAGCGGGCCCGACTTCGCGCGAAGCGCGATAAGCTGTGAGCCAGGGCCGTCGAGGTCGCCAGCGGCGAACGCCGGGTTTTGCTGGGTCGAGTCAACCGTGAAAGTCGTTCCATCGTAGTTTAGGTCCCACTCCCAGCCGGTGATCGCACCGCCGGTAGCACTTCCGAGCAACTGCACGAAACCCCCTTCGGCTACGGCATACGGCCCGCCGGGGCTTGAAACAATGACTGGCTGAATCTGCCGCAAACCAAAATTCTGGTTGGTCAGTGCCTGCGACGGCAGAAACGCTGCGAACGAGCTGAAACCGCCAGCGTTGTAGGTTTGCTCGAAGCCCTGGGGCCTCGTAAGCGTCACCAGATAGTCATCCGTGAAAAAGTTGCTGATTGTATAGTTGCCCAATGCGTCCGTGGTAGCGAATGACTCGCTGGACTGGCGCACTCCATCGAAATTGAAATCGAGGAACACCGTGCGGTTGGCTGCTCCGCTCTCCCCGGCGTCGCGAATGCCGTTCCCGTTGAGGTCGTCAAACACGTTGCCGCTGACGCTCGCTCGTGCCGGCGGTTCGCCGGTCTGCAGAATCCCGATTCTACCGGCGGTGGTGAGGGTGCTGGTGAGGATCAGCTTGTTGTCACCCTGCAGTACCACATTGGCCGCAGTGTCATTGGAGCCTGAGCCGGTAATGGAATGGGCAAGTTGGCCATTCCGCAGGAACATCGCGTTGCGCATCCCTGCTGGTGTAACCAGGGCCGCAGCAATGAAGGTTGCTTCGCCCGGTGCATTTAGCAAGCCACTCAGGGCCACATTCCCAGATGCGTTAACAGCCACACTCGTACTGGTTGCGAAAAACGTTGAGCGCCCATTGCGATACAACTGTGACACCCGCCCGGCGGTCCCGAAGGTGTTGTCCGAGGTGCCGTTTGTTGCCAGTCGATTGGCATAAAGCCGTCCCGAGGAACCGTGATGGGAGACGAGGATTTTGTTGTCCGACTGGATGAGCAGTTTGCCGGCAAAAAGTGATTCGTCGATGACTTCGAGCACGCGGCTCCCTGCGCTGCCGAACCCGTTGTCGATCAGGCCGGTCGGGTTGACCCGGCCCACAACCGTCACGTTCTTGGCTGGCAAGGGTCGGTC
The DNA here is from genome assembly GCA_002343075.1 of Phycisphaerales bacterium UBA2421. Taxonomy (GTDB): domain Bacteria; phylum Planctomycetota; class Phycisphaerae; order Tepidisphaerales; family Tepidisphaeraceae; genus UBA2421. Next base: position 73,830 of record DDRH01000022.1, read on the forward strand.
TGCAATAAACACCAATTGTGAGTCGCTCTCAACGGCGAGGGCTACCGGCGTATCGATCGAAGCATTGAAATTGTAGATGCCCTTGCCAGAACCCGAGAAGTTGACATCCAGCGCCCCATTGGGCTGCAGCACCGCGATCTCGGTTTCACGGTCCGTTCCAGCGACGTTGGTGCGCCAGCCTAGCAGCGCGATCTTGTTGCCCGGCATGACGGCAACATCAACAAAGTTGTCAACCGCATTATCGAAATCGACCGATTGGTAGCCGTTGCCGGCGAAGCTGTTGTCGAAGGCGCCGGTGCTGGTGAGAACGGCCACTTCGAGATTGCCGCTGGTGGGCGTTTGACCGCCGATCACAATACGTTCGTCGGAGAGAAGCACCATGTTCTTGATGACAAATCCGCTGGGCAGGTTGGGCTGAACGTAGCCCAGGCCGCCGCCGAAGGTGGTATCGAGGGCGCCGGTTGTGGTTGTGCGGAAGATCGTGGCCACCCCGTTGCGCTGGCCGGCGATGAGCAGTTTGCCATCGGCCAGTTGGCGAGTGGCGGCGGCAGAAATCGTCGTGGCGCTGATGAACGCCTCACCCTTTGTGCCAAAATTCTGGGTGAGATAGACGCTTGTGTCGAACTTGCGAGTTCCCAACGTCGGCGCGGTCACTGTTTGATTCGGAACGACGTTCACGCGCGTCGAACCATTTGCCGCAGCGGTAAACACATTGATGCCGGTGAGAATCGTCTTGATCGACACCGGGCCGGCAAAGAGATTTGTCAGCGTGTAGTTGCCGTTGCTGTCTGTCACTGCGGAGGGTTCGTTCCCGTCAAGGGTGAGGTTGCGATTGTAGTCGGCGAAGACGGTTCGACCTGAGTTGCCTGATTCGCCAGCATCCCGAACGCCGTTGCCGTTAACATCTTCGTAAACCACTCCGCTGACCGAGCCTTGGCCGGTCACTTGACGGACGCCAAACTCGATCGTCTTCGGGGCGGTCTGCGTCGCAGTCACTTCAACTGGGTACGCCCCAAGGCTTACGGGGAAGGTCTGTTGGTGGGATGGAAAAAGGTCCAGGCGCACATAGTGAAGGCCGGGCGGCAGTTGGTTGGCCGTGAACTCATATAGACCGCCTGCGATCATGAAAGCGGAAGGTTCGAACCCCTCATCGTAGATTCCGTTTACGTTCACGTCGGCATAGACGGTGACGTCGCCGGTGTGTGCCATCCCCTCGTCGTTCACGCCATTGCCGTTAAGGTCTGCGAAGACGTTGACTTCAATCACCGGAGGAGGAACCGGATCGCCTGCAAGCATCCGACGTTGCTCCAACACCTCGACCGCGGCGCGACGGACGACCTCGACAGATTTTCTTCCAGTGATTCGCATTGAAAACCGCCCTTTCCTCAGTGGCTCGAAAACAACGATGTGTAAAGCAGAGCGGAGGATGCGGACAACGACCGTCCCTCCACTTGCGACTCTGAAGTATACCTCAGTTTGTGCCTCAACCGAAGCGGCATCTCGCCTCACGCCAAGTTGGTAAGCAAGGCAACTTCTAGCACATGTAACGTCGTCACGGCTGGCGAGTTTGTTCCATCCGGTTCGAACGAAAACGACCGGTTGCCGTGGGTACTGGCAACCGGTCGTGATTCAGTTTTGTTGTGCTGCACTGCGAAAACTGCAGCCGAACTGTGACGAACAGAACTTACCTGTGAGGCTTATCCGATGACGTCTTCCCGGACAGTCTTGAAATTGTCACCGATTCGTGTCGCGGAAAACGCGCCGGCAAACCCGGTGCTTCCGCCGGAAGCGCGGGGCGCTTCGCCGGGCAGACTTGCGCCGAAGTTGGCAGCGAGCACGGTGAAGTCGTTGAGGTTCACCGAGCCATCATAGGTGAAATCGCCAGTCGTGAACTTCTGGCCGGATGTGCCGAAGTTGGCAGCGAGCACGGTGAAATCGTCGAGGCTGACGGCCTTGTTTCGCGTGGCATCGCCGCCGAGCGTGAAGAAGGTGAACGGCGCCGAGGGGACCAGCGCGTTGCCTGCAGCGTCTTCGACCGCACCGGTGATGGCCAGCGAATAGTTGCCGTCTGGCAAAATGCCGGTGGCGAAACCGGGGAAGGTGAAGCTGGCGACATTGGTGCCAGCGTTGTAGCTGAGAGCGATATTGCCCGCCGGTACCACGCTTGCAGTCGTCGTGTTGGTGAGGGTGAGATCGCTGACAGAAAGGCTTGCGGCCACATCTTCGCTGAAAGTGAGATTGATGGTCTGCAGAATCGGGAACGCGTCGAACACAAACAGGCTGTTATCGAGCGTCGGCGGGGTGGTGTCGCCGGTGCTGGGGAAGTTGGCAGCGCCCGGCGTCAATACCACCGTGCCCGCGGGGATTCCGTTGGGGTTGGTGGTCGTGACGGTGCCGGCCAGGTATTCGACCGCGCTGTTCACGCCGTTGACCTGATCGGGTTCGCCGTAATACCAGGCATTGGCGTCAAGGGCGCCGTTTTCTGTCGGGAAGCGGGTGGCGATGTCCGGCGCTTCGTCGCGCGTGCCATTGGCAGGCAGGCCGACAGCGCTGAACGGCAATTGCGGGGCGTACAGGAGATCGGTCCCGCTGAGGTTGGAGCCGTCGAACCAGCCTACGCCGTCGAGCACAACCGCGCCCGGTCCGAGTTCGAGCACGCCGTCATTGTTCACATCCAGATCGGTGCTTCCGAGGATGGGCAGGGGGCTGAAGATGATGAGGAAGGAGTTGGATCCGTTCTGCAGTGCGCCTCCGTTGGCGTTAGCAAGGGTTGCGCTGGGGATGACAGTGGTGCCACCGGGGATGGTGTGCCCGCCGGTGTCGGCTTTCAGGATCGCCAGGCCGTTGCTTCCGAGCGAGAATGCGCTGAGGTCTGCGACAAAGCTGGCATTGCCGGTGTTGGCGGTGTCGCCTTCGCCTTCGATGGATACGAAGTAAACATTGCGAAGCGAAGTGCCCGCTGGGCCTCTGAATTCGGCGTACTCGAAGGGGTTATCCGTGCCGAAAGTGTTGACGTTCAATTCATTGAGAAGTACGCCCGTCGGCGCGGTGACATCATCATCGCCGATACTGAGTGTTGCGCCGGAGTTGGCCCCAATCACCGCGCCGCCGGTGGCATCGGATAGTTGCAGGAATACGGTTTCCGCGCCTTCTTGATCAAGATCCTGAAGGATCTGGACCTGGAAGGTGGCGGTGGTCTGCCCGTCGGCGAAGTTGATGACCTGATCAAAGGCCGTGTAGTCGCTGCCCGCCGTTGCAGTGCCGCCGAGGATGGTGCGTGCGCGAACACTCACTGCCCCCTGCGAGCCATCGTTTCGGTTAATGGTGATTGTGGCATTTCCATCGCTTTCCAGTGCAGCGTAGTTGGTGGAACTGAAGCCAAGCGTGCCGTTAAGGCTGCCTGCGGTCACGCTGATGTCGTCAATGCCGATCCATTCATCGTTTCCGGGCGCGTTGGCGGTGATCCAGCGAAGCTGCAGTTGCGAAACGTTGCCGGCATCGAGAGGAAGCGTGACGACAACGGGTGTGTCGAGCGTGAGGCTTGGGCCGGCCGAGGCGTCGGCGACGAAGGCGCTTCCGACATTGATAAAATTGCCTGTCGTACCGACGCGATACTGCAGCGCGATCGGTTGCACCGCGTTGTCGACTGAACCATCAATATCCCGCAGAGTGTATTGCACGCGCACGACGGGTACGCCGGTGGTGTTGAGGTGCAACTGCAGGCTCGGCGCGTCGGCGGTACCGGAGCCATTGAGCGCGACGACGGGGTCGGCGATTTCAAACTCAGCAACACCGCCCGAGGCGAAGGTATTGGGATTCGTCTGATTATGGAAAATGTTGCTGTGGGTCGTGTCGCCGGGTGCGAGGATGGTCTGCGGGTCAGTACCGGTAACGGTCGTGAGATCATCACCGCGGTAGCCGATGAAGCCCGGGACTGCTTCCCAGCCGAGATCGTTGGGGGGAATGATGGCCGCGGGGGCGGCGTTGACCTGGGCGTTGAGTCGGCTTGTGTCCGTCCAGTTTTCACTGAAGGGAAGCGACTGATAGACCGCTGTCAGGTGGCGGCGCGTTTCAAGCGACTCCACTGCGGTGTGAACAGCACGACCAATCGACGCACGGCGACCGTTGCGAGCATTGCGAATCATAGATCCCTCTCCAGAAAAAATGTTCAGGCTCCGAAGCAGTTTGCGAAGCGAATTCGGTGGGAACAAAGACGGGCGCACGATGTACCCGTTGCACTCTCCGCTCCCGCGGTTTGGCTTGGCGCGCGAGATGGTTGCTCGGCATCAAGCAGCACCAGAGTGTAACACGGCGGATGTGGAATGCGTACTACGAACTGTTAAAATATTGCTAAGGGTTTTGCCGCCAGCCACGCCCCCAATTGTGTAGGTTTATCCGGTCGGGGAAGCTGGGCAAAAGGCGAGGTGCTGGAATTCCGTCCGCCCCGGATTTTCGTTGCTCTGGCGGGCGTTTCGGGGCAAACTACTCCGTAACTGGATTGTTCCAGCACCGGCGCAACGACCCTCAATCGCGGGGAAGTCTTGCGCACCGCGCGACCGGTGCCCATTGGCGTAACGGAAGTCATAACACTATGTCCAATCGACCTTTGCATCAGGTTGAACTGCTCGAACCGCGGCAAATGATGGCGCGGGCGCTGGGGATCGATGTCAGCGATTTTCAGGGCACTATCACCGTAGCCCAATGGCAGTCGATCAAAGCTTCGGGCAAGGATTTCGTGTTTGCCAAGGCGACCGAAGGCCTCACCTTTAATGCATCCACGTTCACCAACAATATCACCCGCGCCCACACCGCCGGCATGCTGATCGGGGCTTACCACTTCGGTCGGCCCGACAATAACGCCGCCGTTGCCGAGGCCGACAAGTTTGTCAGTGTTATTAGTCCTTATCTGACAGCAGGTTATGTTCGCCCGGTGCTCGATATTGAGGTCGATGCAGGGAGCGTGGCTTTTATGTCGCAGTGGGTGAATGATTTCTGCAGCCGGGTGCGCGACGTGACTGGAATCGCGCCGCTGATCTACACGGGCCAGTTTTTCGCATCCAGCAACTTCAACTCGACCGTGACGCAATGGCCGCTTTGGATCGCGCGTTACCCCGGCGGGACCGTGAACCCCGAAACTCAGAACCCGGGAAGCACCACCCCCTGGCCGACCTGGAACATCTGGCAATACACAGACAGCGGGAGCGTGCCGGGAATCACCGGCAATGTCGATTTGAACGTATACAACGGCGACCTTGCTTCGTTCACCAATGTTTTCGTCATCAAACCGCCCTTGGCGACCGTGCTGCAGGGTGCGACCGCCATTGCAGACGGGCAGACATCGGCCATCGATTTCGGGACCGTTACCCCCGGCGGGGCGACCTCCAGCATCACGTTCACCGTTCGCAACGACGGGCAGCAGCGGTTGAACCTCGGAACGGTCACCGTGCCAGCGGGTTACACGATTACCGAAGGGCTGAGTACGAGCCTGCTTGCCGGCGCGAGCGATACATTTACCGTGAGGCTGGATAGTGCTGTGGCTGGCGTGAAGGCGGGAAGTATCTCATTCAGCACGAACGACCCGACGGCCAACCCGTTTGACTTCGCGGTGACCGGAATCGTCGGCACCCCCGACACGCTCCCGCCGGCGGTCGTGCAGTCGGCGTTTCTGTTCGATACTGCGCCTCATCGGGTGATTTTCCAGTTCAGTGAAAACGTCGGCGCGAGCCTGGCTGCGATCGATTTCGAGATTCGCAGTGTCGCTACCAATCAGACTTTTCCTTTAACGATGTCGTACAACCCGGGTAGCTTCACCGCGACTCTGAGCGTCGGCGGGACCCTGGCCGATGGGAACTACACCGCCACGGTCTTCGCCGCCGGTGTAACCGACGCCGCGGGGAATGTGTTGCCCGCCGATGTGGAGCAGGCGTTTTTTCATTTCACCGGTGATGCGGATCACGATCGCGTTGTAAACTTGAACGACTTCACCGCCCTGGCCGCGGGGTTTGGTACGGGGACGACGTTCAGTCAGGGCGATTTCAATTACTCGGGCTCGGTCAATCTGACGGATTTTACGATTCTGGCCAGCCGGTTCGGCGACACGCTCCCGCCGCCAGCGCCGCCACGTCCGGCGGGCGCGAAGATTGTGCCGTTTAGCATATCGCGAATCAGCGATGACATTCTGGGTTGATTGCCCGCCACGGCGCGTTCTCAACCCTCTGGGCCATGTCATTGGATTGCAGATGGCCCGGGCGAGACGCGTTACCAACCTGCCGTTTTGACGTTACACTAGCCCGCAACGATGTCTGAACCCGCGCCGATGTATCTCGTCTCTGTTGCAGGCCCGCCGGTTGGGCCTTTTGTGCTTGATTCGACCAAGACAACGGCGCTGCGGATTGGGCGGAATGAACAGTGCGAGATTTTGCTGCCTGTGCGAGAGGATCGTGTTTCGCGGTTTCATGCCCGCCTCGATTTTGACGGAAGTCGATGGCGTTTGACCGATCTCAACAGCCGCTGGGGCACGCATGTCAACGGTTGCCGCATCAATGCCAATCAGGACCTGCCGCTGGGGGAGGGCGATCTGGTGCGGATATCGCCCTGGACGTTCAGTTTCAGCGCCGCGGCCGCCCGGCAGGACAGCGTGCAACCTGACGACGGCATGCCAACGCTTGTTCGTAACGTGCCCGACGCCAGACTTGTCGACGAGCAACTGGATGTATTGCTCGAAAGCATGGCGGCGATACACGGAGCGGCCGACGAGAAATCGCTCGCGGATCTGCTCATCGACGCCGCCTTGCGTGGCACCGGGATGACCAATGCCGCAGTCCTTCGTCCCGTGGACAATGCCGGGCGCGTGCAGATCGTCGCCGCGAACAAACCCGGCGCGTCGGCGGTGGAGGATCATCCGCGCTATAGCCGGTCACTTCTCAATGCCGCCTCCACCGGGCAGGTGGCCGAGCTGCAAACTGGAGCGGGCGATATCGCGCAGAGCATCATGATGATGAACATTAGCGCGGCGCTCTGTGTGCCGATCATTATCGGCGCCCGCAGCGAAGCCGGTGGAACGATCGCGGCATATCTTTACATCGATTCGCGCGGCAGCGGGTCCCCCCGGCCGCGGCCGAACGCGGCACAGTTTTGCGTGGCACTTGGCCGCATGGCCGGGCTGGCGCTGGCGAATCTCAAGCGCATGGAAATCGAGATTCGACAAGCGATGCTCGAATCAGAACTCAGTGCCGCGGCAACCACGCAGCGGTGGATTTTGCCGGTTCGCTCGCAGCGGTTTGAAGCGATTGAGTGCGTGGGCGAGTCGCGGCCGGGGCGCTATGTGGGCGGCGATTTTTTTGACATTATCGATCTGGGCGACGCGCGAATTGCGGTGACGCTGGGAGATGTGACCGGCAAAGGCGTCGGGGCCGGCGTGCTCATGACCGCAACGCAGGGCTATCTGCATGCCTGCCTGCGCGAGCATGGCGATGTGCTGCGCGCGGTGACCGCGGTCAACCGATTTGTGGCACTGCGGACGCCCGATGAGCGGTTTGTGACCGCATGGGTGGGCGTGCTCAACCTGCGCGACAAGACGATACACTACATCGATGCCGGTCACGGATATGCCATGCTCCAACCCCACGGTGAAGAACCGATCGACCTTCGCGGGGGCGACGGCCTGCCAATTGGCGTGGATGTCGATTTTTCCTATCGCGCCGTCACGCGGCCTTTGCCCGATTCCGGGCGATTACTCATCGTCAGCGACGGACTGGTGGAACAGTGCGGCATCGTTCAATCGGCCACCGGCGGGCTGGTGCAAGATCAGTTTGACCTCCCGCGACTTCAGGCGGCACTGATGGCATCTCCTGAAGGTGCCGATACGGTCGCCGATCTGTTTGCCGCGGTGGTCAATCATGCGGGTACCACGCAACTAGCCGACGACGCGACGGCGGTGCTGGTGAAGTGGTAGGCGAATCCTGTTTCAAACCTATCTGACCGACCCGCGAGGCATTGTGCCGCGTACATTCGCGATGGAAGCATCCTGTTTGATGGATTCGACTTAATCGCCCCGGAGGTTTACGAACGTGCATTGGCGAGGCGGGAGCATTCATGGTTCTGCTTGCCCCGCTGTCACCCATCGCATCACGTAATAGACCGCCGCCGTGGTGCCGGCGTTGCGCCAGCCGTGCAATTCGTTTGGGGCGATGAGCAGCATCGATCCGGCGGGCACGGCGAAGGTGCGGCCCTCGACGGTTGCTTCGAGTTCGCCGTCTTTCACGATGATCAATTCTTCGTCTGGGTGCTGGTGCGGCGGATGGGGCGTGTTGCCGGGGTTGAGCGTGGACACATGAACTGACAGATTTTCCAGTGTGCCCGTCTTACCTTTGAAAAAATCGCGCCGAGCGCCCACTGCGGTCTGCTCGGGCGTGATTTTTTGCCAGTTGCAAAGCTCCATTACCTGCTCCAGAGTTCGCGATAGTATTCACCCGCCCGATGAATGTTAAGGCCGCGAATGAACTCGATGCCGAAAACTAACGTGAATGCAGTCAACAGACAGCAAAGCATCATGATTGTCATACGCCGGTTTTTGAGGTGCCTCACCTGCCACACCGCTGCAGCCAGCCAAGCCAGGGAACTCGCTATCGCAACCGCCGTTAAATAGGGATAGAGCTTAAATTCAAGAAAGGCTGTTTGGAGGATCGCCCGTTACGGCTTCAATGATGTTGATGAGCCAGATTGCGCAGAGAGGAAACGGAGCACTCACAAGCAACGCGACTTGCCAGCCGTTTACAGGGGTCTGCACGCAGCAATACGGCAGAACGAGGCATGTTGGTGGCGAAGAGGTTGTTGATGAGCCTTCCGTAAGAACCCTCACCCCGGCCCTCTCCCGGAGTACCGGGCGAGGGAGTGGAGGAGATCATTTGAACGCCTCATATTCCTTCCCCAGCAACGCGGTCGCGATTTTCATTTTCATGATTTCGTCGGTGCCTTCATAAATCCGACAGACTCGGCAATCCTGAAGGTGGCGGAAGGGGCGGTAAAGCTCGCTCCACCCGCGGCCGCCGAAGACCTGCACCGCGTGGTCACTGGCCTGCCACGCGGCGTTGCTCGCATGAAACTTCGCCTGCGCGACGCGAAAATCGGCCTCTTTCAGCTTTTCGGAGTTCTTGGGATCAAGTTCGCTGGCCTCTTTAGCCATCGCCGCGCGCTCGATCATTGCATCGCTGGTTGCACGCGCCATCTCGATCATCGCGATGTGTTCCTGCACCAGTTGATGCTTACCGATCGGCTTGCCATGCTGATGGCGTTCCTTTGCGTAGCGGAGCACTTCGATCAGGCAGTCTTCAATCACGCCCAGGCAGCCGCTCGCAACGCTCAATCGTCCGCTGACGAGTGTGTGCATCGCGATGCGAAAGCCATTGCCCTCTTCGCCGAGCATGTTTTCCGCTGGCACTTCATGTTCGGTCATCTGAAACATGCCCGTGTCGCTGGTAAACATACCGGGTTTGGCGTGCAACTGCTCTTTCTCGAAGCTTGCGCCGGCAGTGTCAACGACAATCGCGCTCATCCGGCGGTCGGCGCCGGTCGCGCCCTCGGGGAACGCAAAGACGTTGACGGCGGTGGCGATGGTGCCGTTGCTGATCAGGTACTTTACGCCGTTCAAAATCAGCTTGTCACCCTGGCGGCGGTAGGTTGTCGTGCCCTCAAGCGGGTTGCTCCCGGCGTCCGGCTCGGTCAGCCCGAAAGCCAGAATCGCGTCGCCTTTGCAACTTGCGGGAATGTATTTTTTCTTCGTCGCCACGCTTCCATATTTCAGGATCGGAAACTGCCCGATCGAAGTCTGCCCGCTGAAAAACGTGCGCGGGCCGGTGCCTTCCTGATTAATGCGCGCCAGACAGCGCGCGTATGTGAGGGAATCTGCACCCCGGCCACCCAACTCTTTAGGCACGGGGATGCCCATGATGTTGTGCTTCTTCGCGAGCGAGACGATCGCTTCATTAAATTTATGCTCGAGGTAGCACACTTCCTCGATCGGCCGAAGTTCCTGGCAGTAGGCCTCGACGTCGGCCATGATTTTCTTCTGTTCATCCGCGTTCATAATGGTTGGCTCCTCCGAAGTAGTTTCGGACCGATCAATCTACCCGATTTTATCATCAAAATGCAGGGGTTGCCCGGCGTTCGCAGGAATTGAAAGGTGCATGGGAAATTCTACACCCGTTTTGGTTACACTCCCCAGAATGCAGGTATCTCCATATATCCGGCGGTTGATGTCACAGCGATGCGTGGTTGCTATGTTAGTGCTCACAGCCGTCATTGCCGGTGCCGCGCGGGCCGGGGAGCCAGCGAGGCTCAAGTTTATCGAGGTTGATCTGGCTGCAAAGCAGGTGCGCGTGGAGTGCGAGGCAATTCGGGTGGACGCTCCGCTTGAGTTTTTCTGCGTCGCGGTGGGGGGGCCGGAACATGAGTCGGTCCTACGCACGCCGGCCAAACCTTCTGACATTCATTTGGCCCTTCTCATGCTAGGGCTGGAACCCGGCGCGCCCGCGACATTTAGCGACGCGGCGCAGCGGTGGACCCCTCCCCATGGCCCGCCGGTTCGGGTGTCGGTCGAGTTTGCCAAGTCGGGCGAAACCATGAAGTTGTCCGCGGGGAAGTTACTGCGCTCGATGCAGAAACAGACCCCCATGCCCGATGCCCCGTTCGTATTCACAGGCAGCCGAATCCTCGAAGACCGCCGCTATGCCGCGGACGTCACCGGTTATGTCGTGAGCCTTGTCAACTTTGATTTATCGCCGATCGACGTGCCCCAACTCGCGTCCAACGCAAACGATACGCTCGAATGGCAAATCAACCCCGACACGGCACCCGAGATGGGGCAAAAAGTGATAATGATCCTGGAGCCTGTCGGCGGGCCCGCGGGCGCTGATAGCCCGGACGTGCCTTCAACTTCGGCTCAAAATTTATCCGACACCACAATCGACCAAGCCAAGGTCGACCAACTCCAGCAGTTGTGGGAGAAGCGCGTCACGCCTCATGATCAGGCCCTTCGAGCCGCGGCCCAGGCGCAATACGACGTGCTCCGCGCGCTGCGAAGAGAGCAGCAAAGGCTGATTGACGAAGCCGACCGAATTCAACGGTTGATTGACGAAATCGAACGAAAATATCAGGACATGACCACGCCCCGCCCCGGGGCTGTCGAGGCAGACCCAAAGCCTGGGCCCGACATCCTTAAAGCCAGTGATCCGAAACAGTGATGACCCTCAGTCGGCACGGTGCGCATTCTTCGTCGAGCACCGCGCCGCGATCGCCGTACTCTTGCGACCGCCGACTCATTCGCCATGGTGATTCATCGCAGAGGCAGAGAAAGCGCCCTGGCCGCTTCATTGAACTCCGACGCACGCATGAACAAAACCATACCTGCACAATAGCAGCCCGAGGCAGACGCATGGTGTCCTTCTACCATGTGGTTGTGCGCAGATTGAGTCTTCTAAAATGCACAGCGTCCTCAGCGCCTCGGCGGTGACAAGGTAAGATGTTGAAGGCCATGCCGTTCCCATCCGCCATTTTCTCGCTCATCGCTGTCGGGGCGTTATGGCTCGCTGTCGGAAATTCGCTGGGACTATGGCTGGGTGGGTTCGGGGTGGTCGCGTTGCTTCTGCCGCCGTTGTGTCTGCACGGGCCGACACTGCTGAAGCGGCTGATCGACGCCGCAATCGTGACCGATTGCATCGTTGTCGTATGGTTGCTGTCTGCTGCGGGGGCTTCGGTGACACTGCTCGACTGGTTTTTGTGCACAGCGGTGCTTTATGCCTTTGCGGCTGCGGGTTTTGGCATGGCTCACGCGTTACGGGCGCTGCGACTGCCCGCCGACCTCGCCGCGGCGGGGGCAATTCTCGTGCTGACCGGCTGGCTGGCTGCACCCGTGTGGCTTTCGCCGGTGATGAACGACTCTCTTGCTGATGTCATCTCGAGTTATCATCCTCTGATCGCCATCAACAGCAGGCTGGCCGAACTGGGCATCTGGCTCGAACAGCCGATTATCTACCGTCATACCGTGCTGGGGCAGGACGTCGCTTACTCGCTGCCGTCGTCGCTTTGGCCGGTCATACTGCTCCATGCGGCCGTCGGGGGCTGTGCGGCGAGCATTGCTATTTTTACAGGATTCTGGCGCGCCCGCACCATTGATTGACAGCCTTCTTTCCCGCTGTTGCCGTACAGTCCGCGAAGGGTTCAATTTGTAACGGCGCATTTTTTGCTTGGAACCCGGGTTGGTATTTCATAAGATTGCTATAATTAGCGACTGCCGCACCGGTTGAAGCCTTAGTTTGGTGCCTGATCCCGGACCTGCTCGGTCTGGACGGAGGTTGAAATGAACTGTTCGCGCTTTGAGGGCGCACGCTGCGCCTATGTTCTGCTCTCGGCTGGGGCAGTTGGGCTGGCCGCGCCGGTTGCCCATGCAGCGTTCATTCGCTCAGCGCAGCCTTTCGTTGGGGTGACCCATCACCAATACATCCAACTCCGTGGCGACACCACCACGCTGCCGATCTTTCCGCGCGAGATTGTGGTGAACATCCTGGAAGTGGATGTCACAACGCCAGGAGTAGCGTTCAGGATGCAGCCGGGCAACGGCGCGCTTCCCGGCGAGGTCACCCGGCAGACGACGCGCGCCTTCGTAAACTCCGCCGGAGCGCAGATCGGTATCAACGGCGACTTTTACGATACCGCGCCTCCGTACCCGTCGCAGAACGGGCAATTTTTCACCGACGTGGTTCACATTAATGCCAGCGATGGCGACGTTTATTCTCCAGCAGCCGGGGGAGAGGCGTTGTTTAATATTACGCAGAACAATGTTCCCTCGATTCGCACCGCCGGCGCAGCGGGAAGCACGACGGGGAGCGGCGGTTTCTCGCTTTACAACGCCATCGGCGGCAACCAGCGCATCCTGACCAACGGTGTCGTCAGTGCGCCCAATGACAGCTACACCAATACGCTCAATCCGCACACCGCCATCGGGGTCAGTCAGGATCAGACCAGGGTGTTCCTGCTCACCGTCGACGGGCGTCAAGGCGATTACAGCGAAGGGATGTTCACCACTGAGATGGCGTCGCTCATGCGAGACTTTGGCGCGTGGGATGCCATCAATGTAGACGGCGGGGGGTCGACCACGATGGTGATGGACGACAGTAACGACAGCACGCAAAACGCACGAGTTATCAATAGCCCTGCGGACGGGTCGTCACAGACCGGGCCGGGCACCGAACGCCTGATTGCCAACAGTCTGGCTGTGTTCGCGACGCATCGCGCCGGCTATGTGCCGCTGCCGGCCATTCCATATCCCGGGCAAACCGGCGTCGTGCCGAACATCACGCAGCCGACGATGTTTGATGACTTCGAAGGCTCCCGCGGCCGGTTTACGTCGACCAGTTCAGGCTCGAACGGCAATATCGCCGCAGCCACGAGTTCGTCGGTTGATACCACCTACAGCAAGAGCGGCAATAGTGCCTTGAAACTTGACATCGTCAACACCAATGCAACGCCATCACGGATGCAGATGCGACTCCTCTCCGGCGGCGGGACGGCGGGGAACAACCTGCACGATGGTAAGGCGATGGGTTCGAGCGGGTTTTTCGGATTTTGGCTCAGGCTGGAGCCAGGCAATGACCCGTTATGGGTTGCGAGCCTTCTGGATGACGGGACGACGACGAGCAACGGGCTTGAGCGCAGCGGGTTCAAGCAGGTGATCGCTGATGGTGAGTGGCACCTGTATGAATGGGCTTTGGCGGACCCCGATCAGTGGAACAACTTCAACGCCGGCAACGGCGCCATCAACGGCCCCAACGCGTTTCTCGATGCGATCTACTTCAGCAGCACCCCCGCCACCAGCGGCGGACCGAACTGGAGCGGCACGGTCTGGATTGATGCGGTTGGCTACAACCCGTTCGGATCGGTTTCGGTGCTGGTTCCAGAGCCGGGGGCGGCAGGGGTAGCAGCGGGCATGGGGATCGCCGTCGCAATCCGGCGGCGAAAGCCACGATGAGCGCTACTTGTGAAAGCGTTGCTTGGTCGCCCGCCGAGTCGCGGCCTTGCCCTGCGCTGATGTTGTAAGGAAGTTATCCCGCCGCGAGCCGAATGTGTATGATTCCGGCGGGCCATGGGACAAATCATTCATCAAAGCAGAGAAACCCTACTCCAAGACTTTGTGACGTGGTCCGCCGCGCACATTACAGGCGACGAGAAGGGCCAAGCGCAAATCTTTCTCGACCGCATGTTTCAAGCCTTCGGAAAAAGGGGTCGCTGGATGTCGGCGGCACCGCGGAAATGCGCATCCGCAAAGACCAGGAGTCGGGCGGGGGCACTTCCTTCGCCGATTACGTCTGGAAGCCCGTCGTGCTCATCGAAATGAAGAAGCGCGGGGCCGACCTGTCCAAGCACTACCGCCAGGCCTTCGACTATTGGGTCCGCCTCGTCCCCGACCGACCCCAATACGTCGTCCTGTGCAACTTCGATGAATTCTGGGTCTATGACTTCATCACCCAGATCGATTCCCCTAAGGACAAGGTGAAGCTCGCCGAGCTGTCGACACGTTGGGGCCCGCTCGCGTTCCTGTTTCCGACGAAGGAGCCGCCCAAGTTCGGCAACGATCGCGAAGCCGTCACGCGTGAAGCCGCCGACAAGCTCGCCGAATGTTTCCGCAAGCTCGTCCGTCGAAAGGTCGAACGCCCCCTCGCGCAGCGATTCATCCTGCAATCGCTCGTCGCGTTGTTCGCAGAAGACATCGGTCTGCTCCCCCGCTACCTGTTCGCCGGCCTCATCGCCGACTGCAAAAAGCCCTCCGACAGCTACGACCTGCTCGGCGGTCTCTTCGACGCGATGAACGATAAATCCCCGCCCCAAGGCGGTCGCTACAAAGGCGTTCGATATTTCAACGGCGGCATCTTCGCCGAGCCCGCCCGCATCGAGCTTCATCCCGACGAGCTGGCCCAACTCCGCGGGGCCACGGAGTCCGACTGGTCCAAGGTTTCGCCTGAAATCTTCGGCGCGATCTTCCAGGATTCCATGGACGCCGAGGAGCGCCACGCATTCGGCGCTCATTACACCTCCCCTGTCGACATCATGAAGATCGTCAAGCCGACGATCTCCGACCCGTGGGACGCCGCGATCAAAGCCGCCAAGACCGAAAAGCGGCTCAACGAGCTGCTCGCCCGCCTGGCCCGTCTTCGCGTGCTTGATCCCGCGTGCGGCAGCGGCAACTTCCTCTACCTCGCCTACCGCGACATGAAGCGCCTGGAGACGCACATCCGCGAACGCCTGGCGCGCGAGTTCCCCGGCTCCCAGCCCGTGCTGGATCACGTGAATGCCCGGCAGTTCTTCGGCCTGGACATCAACTCCTTCGCCATCGAGCTGGCCAAGGTCAGCATGATGATCGGCAGGAAGCTCGCGATCGACGAGCTGCACATCGCGGACGAGAAGGATTTGCCGCTGGATAACCTCGACGCGAACTTTTCCGCGGTCGACGCGCTGATGACCACGACCGGGGGTGACCCCGCGAACGGAGCGATCCAAACGCCTTGGCCGCCTGGCGACGTGATCATCGGAAATCCCCCTTTTCTTGGGGCGAAACTACTCAAACCCGAGCGCGGGGCGGACTACGTCAACGCGCTGCGCAAGCTGTACAAAGACGTGCCGGGCATGGCTGACTACTGCGTCTACTGGATTCGCCGTGCCCACGATCATTTGCCCGAATGCACGAAGGCCGAGCCGCTTGTGGGGCGCGCGGGCCTAGTCGGCACACAGAACATCCGCAACAACCAATCCCGCGTCGGGGGCCTCGACTACGTCGTCACCACTGGGACAATTCTGGAAGCGGTGGACAATCAGCCGTGGAGCGGCGACGCCAACGTGCACGTGTCGATCGTGAATTGGGCAAAGGCCCACGATGCCGCGGTTTTGCCAAAGCATCGGCGACTCTGGATCAAAGTGCCGCCGACGCCGGGCATTAAGCGACCGCGCGTCAAAGGCGTCGTCGGCTCGAAACAGTATGAGCTTGCCGTTCGCGAAGTTTCCGTCATCAATCCGGCCTTGTCGGATCAGACTGATGTCACGACTGCGGCGATTCTCGAATCGTCGAAGAGTCCGCCGCGTTGCTTTCAAGGCGTGATTCCAGGATACGAGGGGTTCGTGCTATCCAACGACGAATTCAAGCGCATCTCCGCAGAGGACGCACCGAGTAAGCAGGTCATACATCCCTTCCTGATTGGGCGCGACATTGTCACGGGTGACGGCACGCCAACGAGACACGTCATTGACTTGGGCGGCATGAGTTTGATGGACGCGCAGAGGTATCAGGGCGCCTTCCAGCACTTGAAACAGCATGTGCTCCCAAAGGTTGCGGCGAAAGCGGAATCGGATTCGGCTGAGAACACGGAAGGTCGTGACGCGCATCTTGAGAAGTGGTGGGAGATGTGGAGGTCACGACCGGTGATGCTCCGCGCCCTCAAGGATCTAACTCGGTACATCGTCTGCTCGGGCGTTACAAAACGCCCGATCTTCAACTTCGTCGACGCATCAATTCGCGCGGACCATGCGGTTTATGCGTTCGCCTTTGAGGACGATTACAGTTTCGGAATACTCCAAAGCCACACGCACTGGCTGTGGTTCGTGACGAAGTGTTCGAAACTTACGGAGCGATTTCGTTACACGCCGGAATCGGTCTACGAAACCTTCCCCTGGCCCCAGTCCCCCACGGCGAAGCAGATCGAGTCGGTGGCGTCGGCGGCGGTTGAGGTTCGGCGGGTGCGGGCGGAGGCGTTGAAGGTGACGACCGGCGGGCTGCGGGCCGTCTACCGGACGCTGGAGTTGCCGGGGAAGCACCCGCTGAAGGACGCCCACGCGGCCCTCGACGCCGCGGTGCTGGCGGCGTACGGGTTCAGTGCGAAGAAGGACTTGCTGGCACAGTTTCTGGAACTGAACCTGACCGTCGCGGCGATGGAGAAGCAGGACAAGCAGGTTACCGCCCCCGGCATCCCTCCCGGCTATCCGCATGCGGGCAGATTAATCACGGCGGATTGCATCCGTCCCTGACTCGCGCGCGGTTCAAGATAACGAACCTCGACCCATGTTGGAAAAAGCCAACCGTTGCGGAAATGCCGATCACGCCGCTGCCGCGGCGACGGTGGTGGAGTGGCTTAACGCAAAGGTCTCCGCCGCTTCGGGAGTGAGGGGTTGGGAGAAAAAGAACCCCTGGCCGTAATCACAATCCAGCACCTGCAATAGCACGACCTGCTCAGGCTCCTCAAGGCCTTCGGCGATGACCCGTGCATCGAGATTGTGTGCCATGGTGATAATCGCCTGCAAGACCGCAGCACAGTCGCGCCTTCCGGCCACGTTGGCGATGAAGCTGCGGTCGATTTTCAGCCCATCCAGCGGAAAGCGGTTCAGGTGCCCCAGCGAGGAATAGCCCGACCCGAAGTCGTCCATCTGCACGCTGAAGCCCAGTGACTTAAACCTGTTCAACTTACCAATCGACGTATCGAGGTCATACATGACCATCGATTCGGTTATCTCTAACTTAAGGTGTCGAGGTTCAACCTCGTGCTCGCGCGCAATGTCGACAACTTCGTCGACGATTCCCGGGTTCATCAACTGTTTGCGCGACAAATTGATGCTGACCGTCAGTTCGGCCAAATGTGGATGGCGCGATTGCCACACTTTGAGCTGCCGGCAAGCCTCAGCGGTGACCCATCGGCCAATCTCGTGAATGATCCCCGTTTCTTCCGCCAGCGGCACGAATTCGCCCGGGCAGATGATCCGCTGGTTGTGGTGCCATCGCGCCAGCGCTTCAAAGCCGACTATCTGTCGCGTGCTGAGGCAGATGATGGGCTGGTAATACAACCGCAACTCGCCGCGCGAAACCGCATGACGCAGCGCCGCCTCCAGTTTAGCGCGGTTCAGGAAACTGTGGTGAATGTTGGCGTCGAAGATCACAAACCGCGATCGGCCCGAAGTCTTGGCGGAATACATCGCAGCATCGGCATCGCGCAGCAGGGCTTCGGCAGATTCGTATTGCGGCGATCCCACTGCGATACCAATGCTCGCACCAACCTGCACCTCGTTCGGGCCAATCTGCATGGGCTCGGTCAGGCAATCGATCAGGCGTTTTGCTACCAAAGCGGTGTCCTCAGGCGTTCGTACGCTGTCGAGCAGCACGGTGAACTCATCACCGCCGAGCCGGGCAACCGTGACCGCCGGGTCGCGTGCCACGCTGTCAGTGGCGCGAAGGCACTGCCGGAGCCGTTCAGAAACCATGACCAGCAGTTGGTCGCCAACGGCGTGTCCGAGGCTGTCATTGACGACCTTAAACCGGTCCAGGTCGATAAACATGACGGCAAAGAAATGCCCCGGTGTCCGGCGGGCGCGTTCGAGGCATCGCTCCACCCGGTCGTGAAACAGCACGCGATTGGGCAGGCCGGTCAGCGAGTCGTATGTTGCCTGCCGGAGCAATTGTTCGTTGGCATCCTGCGCCGCCTGATAAAGGCGGGCGTTGTCGATGGCGATGGCGGTGTGTGATGCGATGCCTTGCAGCAGTCGCTCGTCGCGGTCGGTGAAATGCGACGGCTGGGTGTGACCGAAGATCAGGCTACCCAGATATTCCCCTCGTCGGCTGCGCACCGGCGACGCCAGCACGCTCTGAAGAGGCAGCGACGGTCCCGCGGTGGCTTGTCGCAGGGTTCGGGGACCGCCCACCGCGCCGAATACTTCGGCTGCGGTCGCCTGCAGTTGATCGACCGCCGCCGGGGGAGGTTTGCCGGTCATGGCTACCAGTCGCTGCGGCGCGCCGCTGCGGGTGACCGCCTCGCCGAAGAACCCGCCGCAAGTTGCGTGCGTGGCCCGGGCAGCTTCAGCAGTCACCGACTGCATCAGCGAAGACAAGTCCAGCTCGGCGGCGATCGTGCGGCCAATCTGGTAGAGCGCATCGCTGACCTGCTTGGCATCGAGCAGCATCGCGTTCTGTTCGGTCAGCTCCTGCGAAGCAATGACCATCGACCGCTCGGCCAGTGCGCGATCGGCGTCGAAGCTGGCGTACGCTTCGTCGATCAACGTCAGCAGCGCCCGGCATTCCGGGGAAACATCCCGTTCGGCACCGAAGACTCTGCGAAGTTGTCGCTCCAGAAGTTTATGCATTCCGGTCAGTCATGTTCAATCAGACTTCGCGCAGGGTCGTGATGGTCATCGTCTGGTTATGGAGTTCGCACCGGGCGGTCGGCATCCGGGGCGAGATCTCGCCGTAGGAATAGAATCCACTTAGCCGCGTGTGCCCTAGCACTTCTGCGACGGCCTCAACTTCCTCCTCAACGCGCTGCCGCAGGACGAGCTTGCGGCCGACGCAGCTAATCAAAATGCCCAGCTCCGACTTGCCTCCGGTGATGGAGTCGCTGTGTTGTGCGGCGCCGAGTGCGCCGTCGATTAAGCGTTCCATATTCGCGCGCATGAGCTGGGCGCGGTGTCCCTCGGGTATATCGCCGGCGAAAGTCATGCTGCCGTCGGTTTCATTGGTGCCGAGAATGGTGCGGACCAACGAAGGAGAGTTGGCGTCGGCGCGGATGCTTAGCGGGAACAGCAACCCGCTGGCGGGGAGCCCGGCGGCGTGTTCGCCCAGGTATCGCTTGTAGAGTTCCAAGGCTGATTGGCCGTCGAGTTCAAACAGAACGTTGCCACGGGAGCGGGTGACGATGCGTTCGGGGCCAAAGGTGTCCCACCCGCCCATGCTCCCGTAGCCGACGCGCAGCCGGTCGCCGATAAACCCGACTGCGGCAACAGCACCGCTGCGAACCTGCCCCCCGGCGCAGAGCAGCGTACGGGCGAACCGTGCGCCGTCTCCCGCGAGGCCTCCGGTTACCGCAACGCCTGCTGGTAACCCGCGCGCAAGCCCCTGCACGAGTGTTGTGCCATTCACATTTAGCCCGTCGCTCAGCACGAAGACGTGTGCCAGGCCTTCGACACGCAACTGTCGCGCCAGCGCGTCCCCGGCAGCGGCGCTGTCGGGGTATTGGTCGAGCGCAACTTCGGCAGTGCGGATGTGCGAGTGAGCAAACGTGCAGGCGGTCGCGGTGAGGGAGTCGTCGGCCACCTTATTTCCCAGGATTTCGCCGGCGGTGCTGCACCCCAGCAGATATGCCTCCGGATGCGACTGCTGCACCTCGGCGATCAGCTCTTGCCGCGACAGCGCATCGGTTGAGCCAAACATCAGCACAAGTTGCGCCCCACTGCTTCCACAATCCGCTCGATTCCAGCCCGTGTCCGGGTTCCATTGCGATTGAAAGACGTTCACAAGTTTCCTTCCTAATCCAACCGTTCGGTAATGCTCTGCGCGCAGCGGAGGCTTTAATCCGGTATCGACCCCACTCCATAAGAGATTAATCATCTTCCCAGCAGTCAGTATTAGTTCTGTGACAAGGTCAGATAATCAGTGCAAGCCTCCAACTGCCACTCCGCATGTGCATTGGAGCGCCCGCTGGAGGCCACCTGCGGGGGTGATTTTGCTGCGCGCAGGTTTGGGGTTTTCCGGCCCATCGGCTACCATCCGTCGCGCTTATGCCCAAGATCACGGTCGACGGAAAAAACATCGAGTGCAAAGATCGCACCAACATCCTGCAGGCGTGTCTGGATGCCGGTCTGGAGCGTCCTTACTACTGCTACCATCCGGGTTTATCGGTGGTTGCATCGTGCCGGATTTGCCTCTGCGAAGTCGAGGGGATTCCGAAACTCGTCCCGTCCTGCCAGACGCAGGTGCGCGACGGGATGGTGGTACATTTCAACTCTTCCAAGGCAGTCGCCAATCAGAAGCAGACAATGGAGTATCTGCTGGTGAATCACCCGCTGGATTGCCCGGTGTGCGATCAGGCCGGCGAGTGTCTGCTGCAGGATTATTCGTATGAATATGGCCGGGCCCAGTCGCGGTTCGAGGAAGACAAGGCCAAGAAGCCCAAGAAAGACGTCGGTCTGAACGTGCTGCTCTACAGCGACCGGTGCATCATGTGTACCCGCTGCGTGCGGTTTACCCGGGAAGTCTCGGGGACCAGCGAGCTTTACGTCGACGGGAGGGGGCACAAGGAAGAGATCGACATTTTCCCGGGCAAGCCGCTCAACAATAAGCTCAGCGGGAATGTGGTCGACCTGTGCCCCGTCGGTGCGCTGCTTGATAAAGATTTTCTGTTTCAGCAGCGCGTGTGGCTGCTTAAACGCACACCCAGCATCAGCCCCGTCGACGCCGGCGGGGAGAACATCTATCTTGAGTGGAATGACGGCAAGATCTACCGTACCAAGCCGCGCTATAACAGCGGAGTAAATAAGTGGTGGATCAGCGACGATACGCGATACGCATATAAAGCTGTCAACGCCCCAAACAGGCTTCGCCAGGCCATGAAGACCGAACTGGGTATGCCCACAGCGTGCAGTTTTAACGACGCCGCCGAGACCGCCGTAGCCAAACTAAAGCAAATCGTGGTCGATCATGGTCAGGGCAGCCTCTATGCCGTGCTTTCACCGATGATGCCCTGTGAAGAAGCGCATCTTCTCGGCACGCTCATCCGTTCAATCGACCCGCAGGCAACACTGGTGCTCGGGCCGGTGCCGAGGGGCGATGATGACGTGTTTATGAATTATCTGGATGGAAGCGAGACTTTCCGCATCCAGGGCGAAAAGGTCCCCAACCGCCGTGGTGTGGAGCGGGTGATGCAGATTCTGGGCGGCAAAACCGTCGATTTTGCAACATTTATCGCCAGCACCAGCGGCGCGACGAAGGCGGGCTGGATAGCCGGCGGATATCTAAGCGACTGGATCGGGACCGAGCTTCCCGCGCCGCTGAAGGGTGGTTTTAAGGTCGTTCAAGACATTCTTCCGAACGAGTTAACGAGAAACGCCGATGTGCTGCTCCCTGGGGCGGCGTGGGCGGAGAAGGCCGGGTGCTGGGAAAACTATCAGGGTGCGATGCAGGCATTCGATGCCGCCGTCCCCCCGCCGGAAGGTGCGCGGGTCGAGGGCAAGGTGTTTCACAAGCTGTTGGGCCGGTCCGGCATGTATGACGCCGCCGCGGTGCGGGTTTCGCTTGGCGAGCCGTTCGTGCAGGCCGTCCTGCCAACCGAGGTCGAGATGGCCGGCGAACCGGCATTTGAGTTTGTAGAACTGTGATGAAATGGCTGATCCCGCTCATTTTCGCAGCGCTTCTGTCGCCGGCCGCCGCTCGCGCTGAAATGGCGCTGTTTGAACACGCCGAATCCGGTATCAGCATCCAGCATCCCAAAGATTGGCAGCCTGCCGAGGGACAGCAGGCGGGGGTTGTCGCGCGATTTATTACGCCGCTCGACGGCGAGTCGGACAAGTATCAGGAAGAGTTCACGATCAAGGTCCTGGAAATGAACCAGACCGCTGACGTGAACGAACTGGTCGATGCGATCAAGCCGGGTCTTGCCCAGGGCCTTCCCGGCTACGTTGAGAAAAGCGACGACCAGGCGAGCATCGCCGGACTTCCGGGCAGGAAAATTGTCAGCGAAGTGTCAACGCAGTTTTCGCCGATCCGTGCGACGCAGTGGTTTGTCGTCAAGAACACAAAGCTGTACATCATCACCCTCAACGCCACGCCGGCGACATTTGAGCAGTTGAAGCCGTATGGTCAGGCGATGATCGAGTCGTTAAAAATCGAATCGAAATAGCCGCAGATGAACGCGGAGGAACGCAGATGAATTTAGAAAGGGATTGAATGTGAATCCGAGGTTACCTTGGTTCTGAAGATTGTCTAAAACGAACTTGGGTTTACTGTTGATTCGCCAACAAAAACCTTCCTCTTATCCGCGTCCATCCGCGGGCATAAAGCAATAGACAGAGAAAGTAATGCCAGATATCAACCCTCAAAAAGCGATTGATTTCCTCACCAGCACCATTCCCGGCTGGCTGCCGTTGCTGGTGGTCATCCATTTTTCTG
Source organism: Phycisphaerales bacterium UBA2421 (assembly GCA_002343075.1). GTDB lineage: Bacteria > Planctomycetota > Phycisphaerae > Tepidisphaerales > Tepidisphaeraceae > UBA2421. The sequence continues at coordinate 96,793 of DDRH01000022.1, forward strand.
TGCTGGGAATGGTTGCATACCTCATCCTGCTGGAACGAAAGGTCGCGTCGTATGCACAAGATCGTCTCGGGCCTAACCGGGTCGGCTTTGACTTCGGCCTGCCGTTTCTGGCGTGGCTGAAGGGGCTATACGGGCTCGGCCAGCCGCTCGCCGATGGGATGAAGTTTCTGCTGAAGGAAGACTACCGCGCCAAAAACGTCGACAAGGTGCTGTTCACCATCGCACCAATGATCATGATCATTGTGATCATCATCTCTGTGGCGACAGTTCCCTTTGGCGGGACAAAGCAAAGCCATGGCACCGTGGAGATTCCGGCCACGGTGAACGTGGACGATCCTGCTGCGGTTCAGATGGCCGCGGCGAACGCGATTCCGATTGCCACCCGGCTGGTTTTGGAAGACACCAAAACCGGCGAACCCCTGCCCTTCGTGCCACGCATCAAGGCGGCGGAGTTAAGTGCCTCCGGCGAGGTGCTCGAACCGGCGAAAACTGTCGTGGATGTCACTTACTGGTGGGATTTTCAGCCCGCCAAGCTCGATATCGGCGTTTTGCTCATTCTCGCAGCCCTGTCGCTGGCTGTTTACGGCGTGGTGGTGGGAGCGTGGGCGAGCAACAACAAGTTCTCCTTCCTCGGCGGGCTGCGCGCCACTGCGAGCATGGTGAGCTACGAAATCCCCCTGGGGATCTCAATTCTGATTATCGTGGTGATGTTCGGAACGCTCGACTTGTCTGTCATCGTGGATCGACAGGCATGGATGTGGGGCGGCGTCATTCCTGCATGGAACGTGTTCGTGCATCCGCTGGCGTTCATCATGTTTCTTATCTGCATTCATGCCGAGGCCAATCGGGCACCGTTTGACCTTGCCGAGTGCGAGGCCGAACTGGTCGGCGGGTATCACACCGAATACTCTTCGATGCGGTTTGCCATGTTCTTCCTAGCCGAATATGCCGGCATGGTGACCACCGCTGCCGTCTGTGCGGCACTGTTCTTTGGCGGGTGGCACCTGCCGTTCGTTGATAAAATCTGGCCCGCGTTCAGCGGCGGGGTGGATCCGGCGTTTCCAAGCCTGACCGAATCGCTCCTGGTCTGCATCGTTCGCGCCGCGGTGGTGATGGGCAAGGCTGTGTTTGTCCTCTTTGTGTTTATGTGGGTTCGATGGAGCCTGCCCCGGTTCCGGTTTGATCAACTGATGAACCTGAGTTGGCGCGCCCTGATCCCCATCAGCCTGCTGCTGCTGCTGGCGACCACGCTCGCGGTGTGGTGGTGGGGCCCTGAGGGCCGGGCGCACATGCGCGTCGGCGGCAAGATGGCGCTGTTCCTGCTCGGTGTGAACGTGGTGACGCTCGTTGTCATCATGTTCGGAAGCAAGCTCATTCCGGTGACGGACGACCCGAACAGAAGAATCCGCGTAACCAGCAGTCGATACGCCAACACGCCCCTCCCCGCCGGGGTGTAAAAGTTGCCCCGGCGAAGCGATATCGCCCCGGGAAGCGCCCTCATCCCCGCGGGCGGCGCCGGGCGCGTTCGGCTTCTTCGATTCTTCGTTGCCGTTCGCGCATGGCTTCATCCAGCATCTGTTGCTGCTGGCGAAGCGCTTCTTCGTCCTGCCGGGCCTGATCGTCGGCGCTGCTCTGCGCGACAATCGCGGAGATGCGCTGATATTCCTGCTTCGTTTCTTCATCCACCCCGACAGGCCTGCCCACATAGCGAAACTGTTCTGCCGCCTTCGTACGGTTGCCACTTGCCAGGATTGCGGAAATGCGCCAGATGCTCGCGGCCTTGATCGGATACTGCATCTTCGAACCGGCATCGACCGTCGGCGGGACCTTCTCGCGGTATGACTGCACCTTTTCCAGTTGCGCGACCGCCTCGTCGTATCGTTTCAATCGCATCAGCACGCGGCCCAGTTCCAGCCGGGTTACCGAGAGCATGTAGCCCACACTGTCGGCGAGCGGAACAGGAATCTGATCGGCATCCACATCCGGCAGCATCGACGCGGGCACCGGCGCAAAGAGTGCCGATGCGTCAATCCGCTGCTCCATTCCAAGATTCGCCAGCGCTAGGACTTGCGCATCCTGTGGGCGCGTTGCCCGCAGCAGGGTTATGGCGCGCAGGTTTACGTTCATCATCGTCGCCGCAACATCGACGCGCAGCGGCGCGGGCTGCTTTGAATCGGTCGAGACACCCTCAAACCGTGCCCGCGCCTCGTAGATCGCGCATGCCACCGAATACCACGCAGCGGCGACATCGGTCTTATCGTCGGCGCCAGCAACGGCACCGTAGTACGCCGCAATACGCGGGTCGGCGGCATCAAACACGCTCGCTTGCGCCAGATACTCCCGGCTGGTCTTAAACTTTGTCCTCGGCAGCGAGAACCAGACACATTTCAGGGCCGGTCCGGCGGTGGAGTGAATGAGGTTTGTCGCACGCGCCTGGTTCAGCAGGGCCTCAACCTTCTGACCGGTTTGCACCAGCAGGGTACTCAACATATCCAGATATTCGAGGTTGGTCGGTGCAAGCTCGACGGCATTTCGCGCGCTGGCCAGCGCCTGATCAACCCTTCCATCGCGGCGATCCATCACCGCGCGGAAAAAGGCTGCGTCGGCGGGGGTTCTGGCTTGCTCGACCGCCTGTCGAAGCGCGTCGCGCGCCATCGCCCAAAGCTGGTTGGCCTGTGCCTCAAGCTGATCAGCCGCGGCGCGGTCGGCGGCGCTGGGGTAGCGGGTGTAGATATAGAGCGTGTCTTCCCAGGTAGTGGGCGTGCGCAGCGAACTAGCCTGCGCCTGCTTGGCCGCCGCGGCGCGGTCGGCCACTTCGGCAAATAGCCGCAACAGTCGCGGTTCTGTCGGCGCAAGTGATAGTGCTTTTTTCAGAAATGAATCGGCATCGCCAAGCTGCATGCGCTGCACCAGCACCGCGGCCTTGGTGATCATCGCCGACACGTTCCCGTCATCGACCGCCAGCGCCTCGTTGGCAATATTCAGCGACCGAGTCAACTCCGCAGCCACCATCGCTTCATCCACAGCCCGGTAAGGTCGCCAGGGCGCGCGCAGCTCGACTGCTTCCCCACGCGGCGAAACGGCGTTGTCATATAGAAACGCGGCAAACGCCGCCAGCCGCGCAGCGTCCTTTGGATTCTCGTTCACCGCCTTCTGAAGATCCCGCTTTTTATCAGTGTAGTCTTCATCCAGTCGCAGCCGGCGCGCATTCTGGGCCAGCGTGAGTCGGGTGGCCTGGTCGATCAGTTCGGGGTACGCAGCACCCGATTTTGCGGCATCAAACATCGCCTGCAGCAGTGCGGCCGGCTCACCCGCTTCGCGCGGTGCTGCGGCGATCTGTTCCCTGGCCCAGCCGGCCCGCGTCGCCCCCAGCGCCTCGGCCACCGCCAGATCTAACGCTGCGCGGCGCTGGTCGCCCGTCTGTGCGGCGGCCACGGCTCGCAGCGCGTGTAACTCGGGGTCGAGCGGAATGGCATAAAGTGCGCGGGTGAACTGACGGCGCGCAATCTCAGGTGCTCCAAGGTTGAGCGTGCATAGCCCGTGATAAATGATCAGTTGGGTGTTGTCGGCATTGCCCGCCAGAAGCGGATTGATGTCGCGCAACGCCTCGGCGTAGTCGCCGCGATCGACGCTCACCTTGATGCGCGCCATGAGCGCATCAGAAACTGCCTGCGCTTCTTGCGCCGGTACGATGCCGCGCTGCCCCGCCCCGCGCTGCCCCGCGGGGAGTTTGGACTTCATCCTCTGTGAGTACGACGTCGCCAGTTGCACAAATCCAGCCCGCAGTCCGTCTCGCTTTGCCAGTTCTTGTCGGGCGTAATCCAGATCGGCCTGATTGTTGCCATTCCGCTCGGCGGTGGCTACCGCAAACGCGCCTTGTCCATACGCGTGAGACATCCGCCGAATATTGTTGACGTACTCGTTTCTCGCGATTGCAAATGGATAGATTTCCGTGCCCTTGTCAAAATTACCCTGCATGGCGAGTGCCGTTGCAAGCCACAGCCGGGCTTCGTCCGCGTTGTTGGAGAGCTTGATCGCCCGATTCAGCGCCTTCTCGGCTTCGGGGAGCTTCTCCGCCAGCGTGAGTGCCACGCCGTATGCAATGCGGAAATCGGCGTTTTCATCATCTTCATCAATCGCCTTCTCAAACTGCCCGGCGGCATCGATGAACTTGCCGGCTTCGAGTGCGTCCAACCCCGCCAGATACAATTCCGCCGGGCTGACAGCGAAGCTCGCTTGCGTCAGGAGCGAGATAACGGCAGCAAAAACCCACTTAAGCATGTCGGCCTCACGAGGGTGAAGAGGAACGGAAAGTTTGCGTTTAGTGACATGCTAACGCGCTCGAAGTGCGTATGAAAGAAACTTCTGAAGAAAGCGCCATGGCGGTGGCGCCTGCCTCGCTTGGGGTGAGTCTCCCCGGGTGAGCGGCTCACATGGCTTTGAACTTCCGGCTGACCAGCGGCGCATCGAGCGGCGTGATCTCGAACAGATCGACCCCGGCGACGTTGGATTCAAACAATCGCAGGCGTCTTGCAGCGGCCGGGTCGAGGGTCGGGCCGGTGGAATCGGCAGGATCGAGCAGCAAAACCACTTCAGTGCCATCGACCTTTGCCAGGATGATCCGGGTACGCTCACTCACACCCAGATCGCGGTAGATGGTCCGGTTGGCGTACACCCAGCCGACGATCTGGATCGATGCATCATTCTGCGCCAGAAGCGGCACCCCGAGCATGTTGCGCGAGTACTCGATGAAGTCTTCGTCAGTGGTGCAGACGTGGTCGGGCACGAACCCGCTGCGGACCTGGGCGTCGTAAAGCCCCTCGGCGGTGGCGACGACCCGGGCGGCGCCGCGCGGAACCCACTGCAGCACCGCGACCACCGTAATGACCGCGGCCAGCGCAGCGGCGGCGACGCGCGCCCATCGCCAGTTGGCTCGGCGAGGCTCTGTCGGTGCCCCGTCGCCGACCCCCGCAGCCCGGCGCGCGGCGGCGAAGTCGATCTTTACAAATCCGGGGGCGGCAAATCCATACCGAAGCCGTTCATCAGCTTGCTTAAGCAGCATCAATTGCTCGCGCAAGCTCTCCGATGCTGCGAGCTTCGCCTCAAACTGCGATGCCTGTTCGGGCGACAATGCGCCCTCGACATACGCGATGAGTTCATATTGTGGATCGTCGTATGTCATGCCATTCGCTCCGGGCCGGGCGAACGCTCGCCCAGCCGCTGCATCAGTAACTTGCGTGCCCGGAAGACATGGCTCATCGCCGTGCCTTCGGGTATCTCGAGAACCTGTCCGATCTCCTTGTAGCTCAGGTCGTTTAACACCCTCAGCAGCAGGCAGGCACGCGGGGTTTCATCCAACGCGTTGACGGCGCGGAGAACCTGGTCGTCGAACAACGCTTCGCCATGTTTGAGTGCGCCTTGCATGCTTAACAACTGGTCGGGCGGTGGGCCGCCGACTTCGTCACCGGCGACCTGCGAGAGCCTGTCATCTCCTTCGGCAATGCGAATGCGGTTGAACCGCCGCCGGTTCAGGGCGACATAACGGACGATCTGCGCCATCCACGCCACAAAATTTTCCACTCGCGGAAACTCGTGCCGTTTACCTAGCGCGACGACTACCGCTTCCTGAACGACATCTTCCGCACCTTCCCGCCGGCCCAGGACGTTCGCGGCAACCGACCAGAGCGTGCGCGAATGGGCCTGCACGGCGCGCTCGAAAGACGCCATGTGCTTCGACATGTCTTCATCGTCGTTCCGCTGCAGCGGCGGTGAATGGCTTTCTTCGTGTGCGCGCATCGTGGGGCGGCTCGTCCAACGAAAACTCACCCGTGCCGCAATGCAAGGCGCGCGATCGGGCCAACCCGAAACACCGCGGCTATCTTGCGCCCGGGCAGACCGTAGACCTTATCGCTGGCCGGACCCGATTTCGACCCTGCCTCACAAAAACACGCCGTTCTATTTCGCCGCGAACCGGACGCTCGCGGCACATTTTTCACCCAGACTCCGGAAGACGCGTGTTCGCAAAGCCTTACAGACGATTCAGGACGATTGTCGGTCACCGACGGTGGATGTTTGCCAGATTGCCAACACAGCGATCGGGCTGCATCGGTGACAGACAATCGTCCAATAACGCTCAAATAGCTGCTTTCACCAGCAGGCGGAAACAACCCGGTAGGGCACCATCTGGGATGACATAAAGTGCTATCAGAAATGCACTTATGAGTCCGTACTGAGCGGATGGCGCTTCCCGGGCCCGCGACTTGCCCGGGCCACTGCGTCGGCAGCAAGGTCGCGTTATTAACATGTGTGGTCCTGTTGGCGAACCATTGCAGACGGTGGACAATCTTGCGGCGCTCGACACCGGGCCATTCGCGGGCAACAATGTATGTAACAGACGCAATCGTCGACCGATCGCGGTGCCCCGATGCGCTGGGATACGAAAACTCCGGCACTCATGAACCTCAGCATCCTGCTCGAACAACCCTCGAAGAAGCTCGCCCTGTTTGGCTCGGCCGACAAGCACCTGCGGATGATTCGCGAAAGCCTCGGCGTGACCTTGATGAACCGCAACGACGAGGTCAAGTTATCGGGCGAGCCCGACCAGGTTGCCAAAGCTGCCGCGGTGATCGAGCAGATGCAGCGCAAGCTCCGTAAGCAGGACTGGATTAGCGTCGAAGAAGTCTCCGAAGCTCTCAGCGGCGCGATGCGCGCAGACGATCGCGCCCGCGAGGGCGAGATCGACGTTTATTCCAAGGCCGCCGCCGTCAAGCCGAAGACCGCCGGGCAGAAAACGTATATCGAAGCGATCTTCGGCAACGACTTGACGATCTGCGTCGGCCCGGCAGGCACCGGCAAGACCTACCTCGCCGTCGCCGCGGCAGCCAGTATGCTCAAGCGAAACCAGGTGAAGCGCCTCGTGCTGGCGCGCCCGGCGGTCGAGGCCGGGGAGCGACTGGGTTTTCTGCCCGGCGATCTACAGGCGAAGGTGAATCCTTATCTTCGCCCGCTTTTTGACGCGCTTCATGACATGATGGATTTTGAGCAGGTGAAGCGGTTCATGGTCAACGATGTGATCGAGGTCATTCCGCTCGCGTTTATGCGAGGCCGAACTCTGAACGACTCGGTCATCATTCTTGATGAGGCTCAGAATACGACCGTGGCGCAAATGCTGATGTTTCTGACGCGTCTGGGTCATAATAGCAAGATGATCATCACCGGCGATGCCAGCCAGGTAGACCTGCCCCCCCGCGAGCGAAGCGGGCTCATTGACGCGACAGAGCGGCTAAAGGGAATCAAAGGCATCGCGATGGTAGAATTGGAGCGCGGCGACATCGTCCGACACCGGCTGGTGCAGAGCATTGTCGATGCCTACGACAGAACCTCGAATGACAGAACTTCGAATGATAGACCGTCGAGCCGTGGGCATTTCCCCGATGGCGACCCCGGGGAAGGCAACGATACCCCGTGAGACCGTCGGACGTAGAGTGATCGTGGTATGATGCTGAATCGAGCCTGGGTGAGCCTGCAGTGAGAGCAAGATGCCTATAGTGCCCGCCAAACCCGGAACCCGTCGAGCGCACATTCGCGCCGGTCGGCCGGACACCTTTCGCCAGTGGTGGGAACTGCGCCGCGCCGACGGTTCGGTCGGCTCATTCTGGATCGCGGTGGTGTTCGTTGCACTGGTGATGGTGGTGATGTCGCTGCGGGCGCAGGTGATCCCGCTCAAGCCGGGGCAGTTCGCGCCGCATGACATCGTGGCACGCACGGCTTTTGTTTACCATGACATTGATCAGCTTACCGAGGCGCGCAACAAGGCGCGAAGCGATCAGCCGAGGGTCTATCGCGAAGAACCCAATCCCTGGGATTTCATCCAAGGCAAACTGAACGATCTCCCTTCCCGGCTGGCAGGTTTGAGCGAGGCCGAGTTGCCGCCGGAATTGCAGGGCGTTGTGGAAGGTGCCGCACTCACCCGCCTGCGCGAGGCGGGCACGAGCGACAATAAAAAAGCGAGCTATGAAGACCAGGTAGCGGCGTTTGTAGAATCAGCTCGCAAGGTTGATCTGATCGTCATCCCCGATGAGAGCCGGCTTGCCGAGGTTGATCGTTCGATCGTGATTCCTCGTCGCGGGAGTGTGCGCGGAGAGCTGACGTTTGCGCCGAAGATGCACGAAGAACTCGGGGCGAGGCTGCAGCGCAGCGTCGAGGCGTTTCCGGCGATCATGCAGCCTGTGGTGATGCGGCTGACGCTCAAGTGGCTCCGTCCGACCCACACGCTCGACGAGTCGGCGACGGCACAGGCCATGGCCCGCGCCGCAGAAGCGGTGCCGAAAAATGCCGGCGATATTGTCTTTGCAGCGAATCAGGTCATCGTCCCGCGCGGCGAGGTGCGCGACCGCGACTGGCAAGTGCTTCGCGCGGAGTCGGCGGCTTTCAATGCCGGAGACGACCGCTCCGGCTGGATCAACGCGCTTGGCCTCCTGTTGCTGGTGTCAGTACTGACCGGCATCTTGTGTGCGTACATTGCAGAGTTTCAGCCGCGCATTGTCCGCAATCATGCGCGAGGTTTGTCGATCGCGCTGCTGCTCCTCGCAACCCTGCTGGTGGCACAACTCGCCGGGATATCGAGCCAGCCGTTTTATGTGTTCGCGCTCGCGCCGACGCTGCTCGTGTCGATGATCATGTCAATCGTCTATGACCGCCGGTTTGGCATTGGCATTGGAGCGATTCACGCGCTGCTCGTGACGCTGGCAGTTTCGGAAGATACAGGCTTCCTGCTGATCTTGATGGCGGGCATCGCCACGGCGTGTGTGATGCTCGATGAGATTCGTACACGCAGCAAGCTCATCGAAGTGGGTGGATTGGCTGCAGTGGCGATGATCGTGGCAGCGGGCGCGGTGGGGCTTCTGCAGGCCGACCCGTTGAGCTTCATCGTGCGCAATTGCCTCCACGCCGGTGCCGCCGGATTGGGTGTTGGGTTTATCATTCTGGGTATCCTGCCGTTCATTGAGAAGCTGTTCCGCATTACGACGTCCATGACGCTGCTCGAGCTTGCCGACGTGAGCCAGCCGCTGCTCCGGCGCATCGCCGCCGAGGCGCCGGGCACATGGAATCACAGCCTGCAAGTGGCCGCGATGGCCGAAGAGGCCGCCGAGGCGATCGCCGGCAACAGCTTGCTCTGCCGCGTCGGTAGCTACTACCACGATTGCGGCAAGATTAACAAGCCCGAGTACTTCGTCGAAAACCAGCACGACGGGGTCAACCGTCACATCAATCTCTCACCGAGCGTGAGTCTGCTCATCATCATCGGACATGTGAAAGACGGCATCGAACTCGCGAAGGAGTACAACCTGCCGACGAGCATTTTCCCGTTCATTCAACAGCACCATGGCACGACGCTTGTCGAGTTCTTTTATGATCGTGCCATTCGGCAGGCCGAGGCCGGTTCCGATGTGAGCGAGACGCAGTATCGATATCCCGGCCCGAAGCCAAAGTCGCGCGAAGCGGGCATCATCATGCTCGCCGACTGTTGTGAGTCGGCGGCGCGAGCCATGTCCGAGCCAACGCCCGGCCTGCTGGAAAACCTCGTCGAGGAGATGACCCGACGTCGGCTCGACGATGGGCAGTTGGATGACTGCGAACTGACCATGCGCGACATCGAGCGCATCAAGCGAAGCCTGCTCAAGAGCCTTCTCGGGATCTACCACAGCCGGATTGCCTACCCCAGCAACGCGGGCATTCTGGAATCGGCACCAAAGGCCCAGCCCGACTCCGGAGCTTCGGTGGCGATGTAGTCACGATGGGCTTCACTCTGGAAATCGCCGACCGTCAGCGCACCGGGCATTCTGCCTTTCTTCGCAAGCAAATGCTGGCCATTCATGCGATGCTGCAATCACGTCTCGACGAGCTTTCCATCGCTCTGGTTGGCAACGCCGATAGTGCCCGGCTGCACATGGAGTTCATGCAGTTGCCCGGCCCTGCCGACGTGCTGACCTTTGAGCTTGAATACGACCCCCGTCAACGCGTAACCGCTGGCGAAATCGTCATTTGCGTGCCGATTGCCCGCCGCAGTGCTCGCGCCAATCGGGTGCCTCTCAGGCATGAATTACTTCTCTATTGCCTTCACGGCGTGTTGCATCTGGCCGGGTACGACGATAGAACGAAGCGTGGTTTCAACCGAATGCATCGGAGAGAAGACGACATCTTGGAATCACTGGGACTTGGGAAAGTGTTCTACCCCCCTTCGGTGTCCCGCCGACGAGCCAAAGGCTTTCATCCATGACGATCGACGTGTGGTCAACCCTCGGCGCGTTCTGCGCGTCGTTGCTTGCGATGCTGTTTTCAACCCTCACCTACTCCCTCAGAGACTTCTCGCGCGCCAAGCTTGCCGAAGCACTCAATCGGCGCGGCGAGCAACACCTCTATGAACTGCTCCTCGAGCGCGCCAACGATCTTATCTTCACGACGGCGGTCGGTCGGTTGCTCGCCAATCTGCTGGTGCTCATTTTCATTCTCGAACTGTCGGCCAACCCCGAGTGGAACAAGTGGTTCCACTATGGCATTGCGGTCGGGGCGACGGCGGTGATATGTGGGGCTTGCTCGGTCGCTATCCCCCACGCGCTCAGTCGCCACGCGGCGGAGGCCATCATCGCGAGCCACGCGCGGTTTCTAATGGGTTGGCGCGTGTTACTGCTCCCGCTCACCCGGCTGATGAACGGGGTTGATGCCATCGTCGGCCGGCTTGCCGGTGGTTCGCGCACGCGGGGCGACGAACAGACCGAAAAGCATGACGAGATCGAGCAGGAAATCCTCTCGGCGGTCGAAGAAGGGGAAAAGGAAGGCGTGGTCGATGAAACCGAACGCGAGATGATCACCTCCGTCATCGAGTTTGGTGATACCACTGTCAGCCAGATCATGACTGCGCGCACCGAGATCATCGCGCTGCCGATCGATTCGTCGTTGCAATCGGTCAAGCTCGCGCTGGCCGAGTCGGGCCACAGTCGGATTCCACTTTATGAAGCGACGCTCGACCGCATCGTGGGTGTGCTTTATGCGCGCGATCTGCTCAAGTATGTCGGCGCGCCCGCCGAACGGTTTGATATCCGAAGCGTGATGCGACAGCCCCTGTATGTTCCCAAGACAAAAATCCTCCGCGATCTGCTCAGCGACTTTCGCGTGCAGAAGATTCACATCGCAATCGTCCTCGACGAGTACGGCGGAACGGCCGGACTGCTGACCATCGAAGACATCATGGAAGAACTCGTCGGCGATATCAGCGATGAGCACGAGCCGCTCGAACAGGCACTCTTCAAGCGTCTCACCGATCAATCCGCAGACGCCGACGCGCGCATTTACATCGACGAACTCAACCGGCAGTTCGGCCTCAACCTGCCCGAAGACGCCGGCTTTGATACGCTCGGCGGGTTCATTACGACGACCATCGGGCGTATCCCGCCAACCGGCACTGTCATCGAACATGCGTTTGTTCGATATACGATCCTCGATGCCGAACCCCAGAAGGTGAACCGGGTGCGGATCGACCTCATGCCCCAACCTGCCGAGGCGCCCACTTCAATCTGATTCGTCGGGCTGATTAGCCGTAATCGGAAGGGCTTTGTTGGTTTGTAAAGCCGCCGTGATCGCAAATCTCGGCATCGTTTCTGACACGCAGGAGTCGCATCCCGCACACTCATCGAGCGAATGTGCGCGCAGTATGGCCGAATTGCCATCTCCATCGGCCTCGGCGGACACCAAGGCAGGATGGCGCGCGGCTTGACCGAGTGAATATGTCGCGACGCACGGGGGTACTTGCGTCCGAGCGGGGTTGGCTGCATTCTCATGGGTCTAGGAGACTCTAATGCATCGCCTCTGGCTATTGTTATGTGTGATTCCGATTGTTGCTTCCGGCTGCGCCGTCTCGAAGGAGATAACCATCTCCGCCAAGCCGGCGGATGCGTTGATCAAGATCGAAGGCGTGGACCGGGGCAAAGGCCCGATCACCGAAGTCTTTACATTCAATAATGAGACCGACGTTCGGCGGGTGCAGGTTTCCCGGCTCGGCTTCAAAGATCAAACTGTCAATCTGACGCGCGATTTTGACCGCACATCGCTGCTGGTCGAGTTGAAGCCGCAATCGAAGCGCGTCACGGTGAATGTCGTGCCCGTGCCGGCAACGGTCATGGTGGATGGTCGCCCGATCGGCCCCGAACGCGTGAGTACCACCACCGCCGAGCTTGAGTTTACTGTGGACGCGCGCAACAACTGGAATACGCACACGCTCACGGCAGAACGCACAGGATTTTCTTCATCGCAGGCGGTGGTCACCTGGGCTGGCACGGAAATGGTCTACACCCTGCGGCTGGAACCCATGCGCAAGGACGTGTCGATCAACACGCGCCCGGCCGGCGCTTCGGTGTTCATCGATGGCGAGAATGTGGGCACGACGCCGGTGACGCTGTCCAATCGCGCCTTTCCCTATGACAGTGAAGCCAACAGTTATGTTCCTCAGACGGTGAAGGTTGTGAAGGCGGGCTTCGATCCGATCGAGAAGACCATCAGTTGGGATGACGGCCAGAGCGACTACAGCATCGATCTGCTTGCCAAGAGCAAGGCCGTGAAGATCACCACCGATCCCGCCGGAGCGATTGTCACGATCGACGGCCGCGAGTTGCCCCGCGATGCCGCGGGCGTCACCAGCGTCAAGCTCACCTTCCCGCCGACCAATGATGCCGGGGATTTGAAGACGTACATGGCGACCGTGCTAAAGCGCACCGAAACAAGCGAATGGTACCCGGCGAATCTGAACATCGGCTGGGACGGCGGGAAGACGGATTACACCGTGACCCTCCGGGAAATCCTCACGATGCCCGTGAGCCTGCTCGAACCGGAGATGAAACGATCGGATGAGGGCTGGCTGGCAACCCCGACGCGGGTGCAGACGATCGCCGCAAAGGATACGTCCGAGGGTTCGAGCAAAGAACCGCCGGTGCAGATGACGCGCATGCCCAAGGGGACGCAGATCGATACGCTCACCGTCTCCCCGGATGGGTCGCGGTTGTTGTTTACCACGCTCATTCTCGGGCGTGAACCAACCGACTTCCGTTCGCAACTGGTTACCACCAAGACCGATGCCACGGGCGGGGTCGAATTTCTGTCCGATGGCAAGTCCCTCGATCTCACTCCCTCCTATTCGCCCGGCGGAGAGACGATTGTCTTTTCCAGCAACCGCGCGGGTCGGAGGCTGAGCGTGTGGACTATGTCGGCAGTGGGCGCGCCCGGGGTGACCAACCTTACCAGCGGCGAAAGCAACGACCTCTGGCCCAACCTCGACAGCGATGCCAAGCCACGGTTGTTTTACCAGTCGCTGATTGATACGCGTGCCGATCCCCGCATCTTCTCCACGCAGCTTGGCACCGTGAGCCGAACCGACCTGACACAGATGGGCGGTACGCAGCCAAGGATCAATCCGAAGAACGATTCGATCCTGTTCAGCGCGATTAATGAAAAGACTGGCAAGCGTGATCTGTTCCGAATGAGCGACCGAGGTGGGGTGCCGGAGAATCTTACCAACACACCCGATGTAGATGAGTTTGATGCCGTCTGGAATAAAGACGGAAGCAAGATCGCTTTTGTCAGCGATCGGGGTGTGGATGAAGAGAAGCGCAATAATCTCGACGTGTGGGTGCTCGATTTGACGCGCCCCGAGCAGCCGATTCAGATTACCACCAACGGCAGTCAGGATGATTGCCCTGCGTGGGACCCGACTGGCGCTTACATCTACTTCCGTAGCAATCGCGGCGGTGATTGGAACATCTGGCGCGTCGCGACGCAGTAGACTTCTTCAGGCGTTGGCTTTTGGCGGATCATTGGGAGGATCATCCGTGGGACGGTCCCTCTTCAGGCTGTTGCCCATCGGATAAATCGGCCCACTCGCGGCCGGATCGTCGGCGGTGGCGACGGCTTCCCCGCGCGCGGCCATGGCGGCCATGGCCGTTGCACCGGGCCGGCGGCGTTGCAGTTCCAGCAGCATCAGCTTTTCCCGGTCGCTCAAGCCTTCCCGCGGCGGAGTAATGTGCGCTCGATTCGCGCTGCTGGTAAGGCCCAATACCGCAAAATCGATCTCACTGTTTATCTCCGCACCGATGAGCAGCACAATCGCATCGACGTAAAGCACCAGTAGCAGTAACGCAATCGAACCGACAACCCCATAGGTCTTTGCATAGCTCGCGGCCCCGAAGTTATCGATGTAGTAACGAAACGCGAACGCCAGCACCGCCCAGACCAGCACTACAAAGATCGAACCCGGCGAAATCCATGACCAATGCGATCGCACGCTCGGGCCGAAGTGGTAAATCAGCGACAGGATTGTCAGGCAGAGCATCAACGCAATGAAGTAACGCGAGAAGTTGAAGACGTAACCCCAGACGCCTTCAAGGTTGAGATATTGCCGAACGGTGTCGCTGCTGACGATCTGCGTGGTGATCGGGACCAGGCTCAGCACGAGCAGAATGAGCGTCGCGACCGTTACAGTGAGCACCGCAGCCACGAATCGCTGGACGATGAACTTGCGGCCTATCTCCACGTCATAGCACCGATCCATCGCCGCCATGGTGGCATTCATTCCCCCGCTGGCTGCGTAGAGTGCGACGAGGATGCCGATGCTCAGCAGCCCGCCGGTGGCACGGTTGGGGTTGAGGAGCTCGTTGAGCGTCGAACGAAGCGCGTTGCCCGCTTCGCTGGGCGCGACATAGGTGATCTGCTCGTTCAACTGATCCTGCACGGGCTTCTTGTACTGGTCTGGCACATAGGGCAGCAGCGCGAGCAGGAAGATGAGGAAGGGAAAGATGGCGAACATCCAGGAATACGCCAGCGCTGCAGCCCAGGTAAACACGCTGTCATCGAGCGTTTCCCGCCCGACGCGAAGGCAGAACTGAACCGGTCCGACGGTCTTCATCACATGGGGCAAATCGCGGAGTCGAGCCATTGGCTTTAGAATAGACTCCGGGGTGTTTCGATCAACCCACGCAACCCGGGTAAAATTTGCAAATCGGCCGCAATCCTGTTTTCATTCCCGCTCGCTCAATTGGATAGTTGAGGCGAGGAGTCAGGTTTCTGGTTCAGGAGTGATTCATGCGGCATTTCTTCGTTGCGGTTCAGGTTTGTCTTTTGATGTGGGTTGCAGGGTGCTCATCATCGGGCACTACCACACCCCCGGCAGCTGGGTCTAACACGGCTACCGGGTTTGTTTATGACAAGCTCGAAGGCTTTGGTGATCGACAATTCGCGGTCTTTCTCCCGAACAATTACAACCCCCAGAACAAGTATCCGGCAATTGTCTTTCTGCATGGCCGATTTGAATCCGGCAGCGATGGCCGTGCAGCCACTTCCGTGGGCATCGGCCCCGAAGCCAAGAAAAACGCCAACAACTTCCCCTTCATCGTCATCTTCCCCCAATGCAACGGCGGGGGGTGGAACAGCCCGGAGCATGAAAAGATCGCCATCACCGCGCTCGATCAGGCCACCCGAAAATACAGTATCGATCCCAATCGCGTGATACTGACTGGCTTATCCACTGGTGGCTACGGAACCTGGCGCATTGGCGCAAAGTATCGCGACCGGTTTGCCGCACTCGTGCCGATGTGTGGATACTCGTTTTACGAGGGCGTGAGCATGCTGACCACGACGCCCATCTGGTGCTGGCACTACAGCACCGATTGGGCCGTGAGCAGCGGGGCGAGTAAGGAAATGGTCAAGCGCATCAACGCATCAGGCGGCAACGCGAAACTCACCACCCCCGGCGGGCTTGGGCACGACGTGTGGACAGTCGCCTACCGCGATCCGGCACTGAGGGAATGGATGCTGCAGCAGCGCCGGAAGTAGGGCCAACACTTCATCGGCGTCACCCAAAACATCAACAACCAGCAACCCTCAACAACGCAATTGTTCCGCGCGGAATAATTCGCAGTCGGCAGTCGGCAGTCGGCAGTGCGCAGAGGGCAGTCGGCAGTGGGCAGTGGGCAGAGAAGATGGCACATTGTTCCGCGCGGAACAACGCACAACTTCCCCCGCCTAGTACTCTGGGAGGGGCCAGCGGGAGGGAAGCTCGGCGGCCCCATCAGCGCAAGTAACCAGCACCCAGCAACCAGTAACCAGCAACAACCAACAACCAATAACCAACAACCAACCAGCCAAGCACTTCAAGGCACGCCAATCAGATCGATCGAGGGTGTAACCCGCTTAACAAACCGCGCGTCATTTCCCGCACATTTTCACACGTCCGCGAAAAGAAGCGATTGAAGACAGTCAACGCGTTCGAGGCCAAAACCGGAGCAATTGTAGATGAAGTAAATGCCGTGGGAGATGAAGGAGACGCCGTCGGAGACCACTGAAACGCCGTCGGAGATGAAGTAAACGGCATCGGAGACCACTGAGACGGCGTGGGAGATGAAGGAGACGGCGTGGGAGACTACTGAAACGGCGTCGGAGATGAAGGAAACGGCGCGGGAGACCACTGAAACGGCGTGGGAGATGAAGGAGACGGCGTGGGAGACCACTGAAACGGCGTGGGAGATGAACTCGCCCCCTGCAGCGCGTCCCCGTGGCACGGGCTTCCAGCCCGTGAGATATGCGTAGAGGCTTGCATAGGGCCCGCTGTACTCAGCGGACCATTCCGCGCCGCGCAGCCATGCCGGCAATCGCCAAGGGCCAGGCGGCGACCGGCCGTCGAATAACCCCGCACCGGAACGGACCGGCCGGGCGGCGCGGTCCTTGTGATTCGAACGCGGCTCGGCGCCCGGCTGGCCGTTCAATGCTGACCCGTTATGTCGCAGAACCGCGCGGGAACGCTCGCTCTTTCGATCCCAGCGCGGGATCTCCGGCGGCGAATCTAGACTGCTGCGCGGGGCCGCTCAAGATTTGGGCTCGTGTGTGAGCGATTTCATTGGCGTCATCGGTTCAGCTTCTGCTGTTGATTCTGCGGTCGTTGCACCTGCACGAAGCGCCTCAAATTCCCAGATTCACAACTTCGTGAGAAGCGTCACAATGTATTGTCAGATATGGGGTTGCAACCATTGCGGCGGACGGGGCGTATGTATTATGAATGAGCGCGCAACGTCCATTTCGCCGATACGGAACGATAAGGAGCTTTAGCCGATTCATGCGCGCGGTTGTTCTCACGGCAATAGTCCTAGTGATTGTTGGCACGCTGCTGCATCCGTTTTACTCCGGTGCCCGCACGGTAGAGCCGGCCCGCGGGGCGGATGGCGGGCAGGCGGTGGCTCGGGTGGACGACGGGCCGTCGCGCGCCCTGGAGACGGTACGAGGGACGCAGGGGTTTTGGCGCATCGCGCGGGCCGCAGACGGGGTGTGGTGGTTTATCTCCCCGGACAATGAGCCGGACTGGCTGAACACTGTCACAACCGTGGTGCCCTACCAGACCGGCCGCGACCCCGACGGCCCGCATTTCACCAGCACGGACTACACGCCCGAAGGCGGCGATGCCGCGATTCGCGCCTGGGCCGAGGCGACGCTTAGCCGGATACAAGCGAAGGGATTTAAGGGGATTGGCGCGTGGAGCCATCATATCTTTCATGAGCTGGATGTGCCGATCACGCGCGACCTGAACCTGTGGACTTATCTCGCGACCGACTGCCGTCGCTTTTACTCGCCGCAGTGGGCCGAAACTGTTGAGGCGGCGGTGAAGGAGCAGGTGACGCCGCTGCGGGATAATCGCAACCTCGTGGGCTATTTCATTGATAACGAACTGGACTGGGGCGAAGGTGGCGCCGGGCCGGCGTATTACTTCGACAATCTCCCGCCCGATGACCCCAACCGCGCAGCAGTGATGCGTGTGGTGCGGCAAGTGTGGCCGAGCGTGGAGGAGTTTAACAAGGCCTGGAACACGACGTTTGCGACGTTTGAGGAACTGGCGCAGTTGCCGTCGCTGCCGGACATGCCCAGCGAATCATACGGCAGGCTCTACTCGGCGTGGCTGGAGAGCCTCTCGCGCGACTATTTCACGCTGACGACATCGTTGATCCGCAAGTATGACCCGAACCATCTTGTGCTGGGGGTGCGGTTTAAGGGATATGCTCCGCGCGAGGTGGTGCGCGGCAGCCGCGGGCTGACCGATGTACAGTCGATCAACTATTATGTGTCGGACGGTCGGCTGGACATGGATATGTTCAGCTACATGTATGAGGAGTCGGGTCAGCCGGTGATGATAACGGAGTATGCGTTTCACTCGCTCGACGGCCGCAGCGGCAACAGGAACACGGTGGGGTTTGCGGCGCAAGTGCTCGACCAGCAGGCGCGCGCGGATGGCTATCGGCTCTTCACGTCGCGGCTGGCGCGCGTGCCCTTCATCATCGGGGCCGACTGGTTTCAATGGAGCGACGAACCGCCCAGCGGACGGCGCGTGGACGGGGAAGATGTGAACTTTGGCATCGTGGACATTGACGATCGCCCGTATGAACTGCTCGCCAGTGCAATCGCGGCGACCTCTGGCGAGCTGAACGCACAACACCGCGCCAGCGCAACCGACGCCGGTTCCGACATCTGGCGAGAGAGCTTTGCGGTGAAGCCGACGATCAACGTGCCATACCTTACGCAGCTACCCAGGCTGAATGGCGAACTGAGCGATTGGCCCCCCGCCGCCAAGGTGCAGGGGATGAAGCGCAGCCAGACGATCGGTCTCGATCGATCGCGGCAGCCGGTCCCGAACATTTACATGGGCTGGACGCACGAAGGCGTGTATCTCGGCATGGAAGTGTTTGACGATGACATTCAATCGGCGCCGGCCAAGGGATGGTGGTGGACGCGTGATTGTGTCGAGTTCTGGATCGCGACCAAGCCGGTGGCATCGGATCAGGTGCGCTATGACCCGAACTGCCATCAATTCTTCTTCGTTCCGATTGATTACCCCGGCAGCGACGGCGTGGCGGGCGTGGTCGGCCAATGGCACCGCCCGGGCGACGCATTGAGCGACAACCTGATTCCCCATCCGGCGATCAAGGATGCTGTGCGCGTGCTGCCGGATCGGTATGTGGTCGAGATGTTCATCCCCGCGGCGGCTCTGAACGGCTTTGACCCTGAAACCACACGCGAAATCTCCGTGAACTTTCACGCGCGCAACTTCCAGCACGCGATCGAATACTTCTGGTCGGCCCCGAAAGAGGCGGTCACCCAGCTACGCCCCAACACCTGGGGCACCGCCTACCTGCAACCCCCACCGACGGTGGCGAATGGGGATTGAGCCGGCACTTGACGATCTGCGGGCCTTCGCTCTTGCCCCCGTCGATGGCTGCACTGATCACTCCCCTGCCCTGAGCAACTCAGTCAGCAGCCGAAACTGCAGTTCCTTATGCTCGTAGGGCGTTTCGTGGCCGTGATAGGGATAGTTACACATCTGCTTCGCCGCGGGGATGTGGTTGTACGCGGCGTAAATTGTGCTCGGCGGGCAGACATCGTCCCACAGGCCGTTGGCTATGACGGTTTGACACTTAATCCACGGCGCGAGGTTCATATTGTCGAAGTAACTAAGCGTTTTGATCACGCGGTCGAAGGTGCTGATGTTTAGCTTGAGATATCGCACTATCTCGGGGTAAGGGTTCTGTGGCGTGATGTTGATCGCCCGGCGGAAATCGCAGAGGAACGGAACATCGGGCAGGGACAGCGTGAGTTTGCGAGGCGTGAGAGCCGAGACGGCAAGAGAAATTGCGCCGCCCTGGCTGCCGCCGGTCACGGCGAGGCGTGATTCGTCCACTTCTTTGCGCGTCGCCAGCAATTCGAGGGCGCGCACGGCGTCGGCATAGACATAGCGATAGTAATACGTCGCCGGGTCGAGAATGCCCTTGGTCATGTAGCCGGTCGAGTGGCCGCTGGCGGGGGCGGATTGGTCAGCCGAATCGCCGGTCTGCCCTCGGCAGTCCATGCTCATGACGCAGAACCCCTGAGAAGCGAGGGATACCATATCCAGCGGGCGTACGCCTCGGCCGCCGTAGCCGTGATAAAACATCACCCCCGGATACTTCCCGCTTCCTTCCGGGCGCACATACCAGCCCGCAATGCGCCCCGGCCGGTCATCCGCCCCGCCGACGAAACCATCCCACCGTACCGAAAAGCACTTCAGCCCCTTTGCCTTCAGGTCATATGGTGTGACAGCCTCATTCAACGCCTGCGACCCCGCAGCGGAAATTGTCTGCTTCCAGAAATCGTCAAAATCGGGCTCGCGGTATAGCGCCGGCTTGTACTCGATCAGTTTTTCCAGCGGCCAGTCGATCGATGGCATTTTGTCGTTCCTCACAAAAAGGGGTGACGAGGAGAATATCGGGTTGGTGGATTCATACAAATCCCCATCAACTCCGGAGCCGGGTGAACCGACTGTAGGGCAGCGCATCCCGCGCGGCAAGACGGCTATGGCGCCGGGTGACTGAGTGCGCCGGGAAGGCACCTCTTGCGATGAGGTTCCTTCCTATACCAATCGCAGTCATGCATCTTTCTGGTATGCTCACCGCGCGATGCTGCCGAGGCCGATTACAGTCGCAGACCTGCTTTCCCTGCCCGAGATTGACGGCACGGTGGAGTCGACGCATTACGCACATGTCAACCGGGTGATCGAGGAGACGTCAGTCACATGGAAGCTGGAGCGGCGGTTGCTGCGCCAGAGGTCGATCGATGGGAATCGGTTGTCGGATGATATGCAGTTTGCGTACAAGCAAATCGTGACGGGTGTGGAAGACGGACTAGCGGTGTGTATCGACATGGCGGGTGCGGTGGTGGCGAGCCTGATCGCCCAGCCGCGGGGGGAGTTGGGGACGTTGCACTTGGTCGATCTGCGTGTGGACTACGATTATCGCCGGCAGGGATTGGGGCTGGCATTGGCGTGTGCGGCGATCGGCCACGCCCGCGACGCCGGCCTGCGAGCCATCACCGCCGAAACGTCGACGCAAAACGACCCTGCGGCGGAAATGCTGCGTAAACTGGCCTTCGAGCCGGCAGGCGTTGATGCATTTCGATTCAGCAACCATGATTTGGTTAAGGAACGAGCGATTCTGCTCTGGAGTCTGCCGCTGGAGTAGGCGAGGGACGCTTCACTGAAGGGGCATTTCAGCCGATAACACCACTACGCATGACGAACATGGATAAACAGTCCGAAAAGGAAGCCGCCGATGCGGCCGTCGAGCGGTCGGAGCAGATGGCTGTGCGGGTCGAAGACCTTCCCAGCGCCGACGGGGCGGCCATTCTCACCGACATGCCCAGCGCGCAGGCCGCCGGTGTCGCCGAGGCGCTCGACCCGCAGACCGCCGCCGACATTCTTGCCGAGATGGACCATGTCCGTGCGGCATCCGTTATCAGCGACATGGAACCGCCGGAAGCATCGACCGTGCTTTCGTACATGGACCCCGACGACCGGGTCGACATTCTAGAGCACGTCGAAGCCCCGCTGCATGATCAGCTGGTCGATGAGATGGACGCGCACGAGGCCGCTGAAGTCCATCATCTCGAGCAATACCCCCCCGACACCGCCGGTGGGCGCATGACCACACAGGTCACGGCGCTATATGAGCACATCACTGTCGATAACGCGGTAACCATCCTTCGCCAGCTCTCAAAAGAACTGGAGCAGATGTTTTATGTGTACGTCATCAACAAACACAAAGAACTTGTCGGCGTGCTGTCGATGCGCGACCTGATTCTGGCCGACCCGAAGACTGTCCTTTCGAGCATCATGATCCGCAATGTGCGTTCGGTGGAAGCAGCGACCGATCAGGAAGCGGTTGCGCGGATGATGAAGAAATATGGTTATCTTGCCATGCCCGTGGTCGATCACAACAAGCGCCTGCTCGGGCTGATTACGCTCGACGACGTGATTGAAGTGCTCGAAGAAGAAACCACCGAAGACGTGCAGAAGCTCTTTGGTGCCGGTGCCGAAGAACGACTGAGCAGCCCCTGGCATTTCAGCTTTCGCTCGCGCGTCTGGTGGCTGGTGATCAACCTGGGTACGGCGTTCATGGCTGGGGCTGTCGTGGGCATCTTCGAGGGCACGATCGCAGAAATGGCCGTGCTGGCGATCTACATGCCGATCGTGGCCGGCATGGGCGGCAACGCTTCCGCGCAGGCGATGGCGGTGGCGGTGCGAGGTATTGCGGTGGGTGAGGTGGACCGGAAGCTGTTGCGGCACGTCATGTCACGCGAGTTGGTTGTGGGGGTGCTTACAGGTCTGGTCTGCGGCATCATCACGGCGGCGGTCGCGGTGCTCTGGCAGGGGAATCCGATGCTTGGGGTGGTTGTCGGCCTGGCGTTGGTAATCAACCACACGCTGGCCAGCAGTACTGGGGCTGGAATCCCTTTCATCATGAAACGGCTCGGCTTCGACCCGGCCCAGTCGGCAACGATTTTTGCAACAACCGTAACAGATGTCGGGGGGTTCTTCTGCTTTTTGGGCCTGGCAACGCTGTTTAAGCGATCGTTGATTGGTTAGACCGGTACCCAAACCGGCTCACTCACTCCCCGGGCTCAACCGCCGGGCGGCTGCGGCGATCATTTTCTGGAGCCGGGCACGCGGCTGTACGCCGTAAAATAGTTCACGGTCAAACTCAACGGCGTCGCGCTGTTCCTGCCGCCGGACTTCCGCAAGGCGGGCCTCCCAGTCCTTCAGCCGGTGATCTGCGGGCCAATGTTCGCGAATCGCGGTGTGCATCTTTGCAAAAAGTGACGCGCGCTCGCTCGAAGCGCGGGGAGCTGCGTCGATTGCGGCCAGAAACTTCGTCTTGTCTTGCCCGAGCGTCGCATGGCGAAGCTGGTGCCCCTCGCTGGCCACACACGATACGCACGCACGTTCTCGCCCCGCCGCGGTCGGAAAGAGCAATGTCGCCGTTGCCACCGCAAACGGCGGTGGGACGATGCCAAAATGACGGTAAATGAGCTTGTCGAGCACCTGATCATACCTGCCCCCACCGATGCCATGCACGAACATGTCGGCGATGAAGAGCCGGAAGAAGAGCGTGAGTGTGAGCGCACGCGGGGCGATTCGGTGCGCGGTCGCAGCGAGAAACTGCCCCAGCCGCACTGCGGCGTCGGCACCATCATCCGCTGGCGAAAACGCAATCTCCTCGCCGCTAACGAGTTGCAATATCGTGGCACCGTTCATTTCAAAGACGCTCGGCCTGCTCCGCCGACCCGTGGCCAGGTCATCGAGCCAAAGCGGTAGCTCGATCGCCTCATGGCTCACAAACAAATCGGGCATCGGCCGGCTCTGAGTGACCAATCCTCGCTCGCTGCGATAGTCCCGCAACGAGCGGTTGTAGTCGCCCGCGAACCGCCGCGCGTGCGCGAGAATGTAGCTGACGTATTGCAGAAATGCCGGAGACTCAAAAATGGGGGAACAGACCATGGCGTCGTACCGCAAGCCCAACTCCCAATCCAGTTCATGCAGTGCATTGCAGAGGGCGAGGGAGAGTCGCGGCTGTTCCATCGCGAGCCGCTGGAGTGATTCAAGCAGCCCAAACGCCTCCGGATCATATCCCCAATCTGCCGCTGCAGAATGCAGGCGTGAACGAATGGACTGGATATGTGCCGGGGAAGGCGCGTCAAGCTGCCCCGACCAACTCGCCGTCGCCAGCCTGTCGTCGTCGGTGATCGGCAGAGTCGCACCCGGCCAGCGGAGCGTCAGATGCTTCGGAGAATCGGTATCGACTGCAAAATGATAGGCCCGCCCCCCCACCGCAGCGGCGGCGGCGTGGATGACAGCATTTTTTGCCCACACCCCCGGGTGCCAAAGTTCGGTCTGGTGGCCGGTGGCGATGATCGGCTGGCCCGGTTGGCGATGCCCTACCCAGGCGCGCGCCTCTACCCGGAGTTGCGACAATGCGGTTCCCAGCAGGTTGAAATCGATCCTAGCGAGCCGAACAAGATTAGCCTGCGTCTGCTCGACCAGCAGTGAAGGATTTGGCCAGATGAGCATTTCCCCGTCGTCTGCGGGCGCTTTCCAGTCGGCGTACGCCGGGGGTGAAGTTACGTCGACGTTTCCACTCATCGCTGTACTGCTTCGGCGGTGCAGGAAAAACAGTCGGAACATTCTTCGGGTTCGAGGCTCGCAATCGGCTCGCGCTGCAACTCGCGATGCAACACTTCAAGATAGTGTTTCATGCGGATATAGGCGTCATCAAGGTTGCCGCCAAAGCTGCGATTGGCATCGTTGTATATCAGCCGGACGGGAAGCTCCGAAATCCGCAGTTTCGCCGCGGCCACGCGCGGCCAAAGCTGCAACGGAAACGCATACCCCGACTCGTCGAGCATCAGCGGCACCGTCGGCGACACGCGATGGGCCTTAAAGCCGCAAAATGCATCGGTCAGCTTCCAGCCAAAGAGCACATTCATCACCTTTGTCACGGCAAGATTAATGCTCCGACGATCGCCCGGGGGCAGATCATCGTCGTCGCGGGGGGCAAGATAGCGCGATCCGCTGATCAGATCCCACCGGTCAGACTCGATCAAATCCAGAAAATGCGGGATCATCTCCGGTTCGTGCTGTTCATCACAATCCATGGTGATGACCCAATCAAAACGATGCTCGCCGGCGTAATGAATGGCATCGATCACACTTCGCCCGTACCCCTGGTTGCGGTCGTGCCGCAGGAGTCGAATATCGCCTCGCCGGGCAAGCAGTTCGGCGGTGCCGTCGGTGCTTCCGTCGTCAACGCACAGAATCTCGGGCGAGAACTGCTTTACTTTCGCCAGAACCTGCTCGACATACTTCAGTTCATTGAAGACGGGAATCGCAATGAGAACCGACACCAAACCTCCCGTGCCCGTCAAAATTCGGAAACCGATTCGGGCCACGGATCGTAGAGCGGTTGCGCGGGCGGGTCAAACAGGCCCCCATAGTTCGCCAGCAAATGACGAACCGACTACGGCGAATGCCCACTGCGATGGAAATCTGAGGCGGCGATGCGCTACAGGCAGAAATTTGCCTGCAACATTCCCCCAGCGGGCACTTGCCCCAACCCCGCCGCCGCCTTACTTTTCGCATCCCATGCACCGAACACTCGCCGCCTACGTTTCGTCGGCCTTACTCTTGGTCGTAGTCCCGTTGATTGTCCTCGGCTGCGCCGGCACCACCGGCCCCGCTGCCGATCGTCCGGCAGGCCTGAACATGTATGTTCAGGCGATCGAGGCATACAACCGTGGAGACAACGATCAGGCTGTGGTCATGCTCTTGGAAGCGGTTCGGCAAAACCCTGAACTCCGCATGGCCCGCGCGATGCTCGGCGACCTTTATCGGGCGCGGGGCGAATATAAGAGCGCGCTGCCCAACTACGAGAAGCTTGCCAAGCTCGACCCCTACTCCGCCAGCAGTCACTACAAGCTGGGCCTGACCTACCAACTCCTCAACCGCCTGAAGGAAGCTGCGGCGGCATATCTCCGGTCGCTTCAACTCGATCCGCAGGACTGGCGCACCAACATGAATCTGGGACTGGTCTATCTCGCGCTCGACCAATTGGATGATGCTGTGACTTACCTTGAACGGGCAAGCAAATATTCACCCGACAACTCTGAAATCTGGGCCAACCTTGGCGTTGCACTCGATGCGCGCGGAAGTGTTGTGCTCGCCGAGGCGGCATACAAGAAGTCGCTTGAGATTGATGGTGATCAGCCCACCACGCTGCTGAATCTCGGCGCCAATCTCATCACCCAAGGCAAGGCGGTTGATGCGCTGACGGTGATGGAAGAGGCAATGCGGTTTTCTCAATCCCCGCCGACACGCAAGCGCTACGCCGACGCGCTGACTCTCTGCAATAAGCCGAGTGAAGCGGGTGTTCAGTATGACCAGGTCATCGCCGAAGACCCGCGATTCTGGCCCGCATATTCTGACAAGGGCTTTCTCAAGCTCAAGCTCTACAAAGACGGCATGCAGCTTGAAGACTCGCACCGACAGGCTGCGATGTCTCTGTGGAAGAAGAGCCTTGAAATGAACCCCAATCAGCCGCGGGTGATCGCGGCCATGAAGGAATGGGGCGGGAAGAGTCTCTTCGGCAACTGACCGCGGGCGCAATCTGCTGGTCGGTGCCAACAAAGCAATGCCTAAGCTAAGTATCCTCTTTGATAGCCTCGATTTCGTCGCGATCGACAAGCCCGCTGGCCTGGCGACGATGCCGGGACGTGCGGAGACCACCTCAGCATTTCAGGAGCTTGCGCATCAGATTGGCCTTGCGGCTTCGGGCGATGCCGATCCGCGACTTCGGGTGGTTCATCGCCTGGACAAAGATACCAGCGGCGTGCTGCTGTTTGCCAAGCATGTCGCAGCGCAGCGGCATGCCTCGCACCAGTTTCAGAATAATCGCGTTGAAAAGCAGTATCTTGCGATCGTCGCAGGCAACCCGAGCGATCAGCAGGGCACAATCGACGCGCCGCTCGACACCCACCCCGCCGACAAGACACGCATGCATGTGAGCAGGCGCGGCCGCCCGGCGGTGACCGAATGGCGCATAGAGCAGTCATTTCGGCGGTATGCCCTCGTCAGATGTTTTCCGAAGACCGGGAAGACTCACCAGATCAGGGTGCACCTCGCCAGCCTTGGACATCCGCTTGCGGTTGACCCGCTGTATGGCAATGAGTCTCCGCTGCTGCTCAGTTCGTTCAAGAAAAAATATCACGCCGGGAAACATGAAGCGGAACGACCGCTAATCGCCAGACTCACGCTGCACGCCGAGCGGCTGGCATTCGCAGATATGCAAAATGAGCGAGTGGAGGTCATCGCCCCGCTGCCCAAAGACCTTCGCGCGACGCTTAACCAATTGGCGAAGCACGCGCGGTAAGCGGAACGTCCGCTGATTTTCCTCAACCGCTGCCCGGTTGCCCTGTCCCGCGAGCAAATCACCCCTCACTGACCGCCCATCAACACCGCGAGCAGCCCCTTTTGCGCGTGAAGCCGATTCTCGGCCTGCGCGAAGATGAGCGAACGAGGACTTTCGACCACTTCATCAGCAATCTCCATCCCGCGGTGCGCCGGCAGGCAGTGGAGCACCACGGCGTGTCGCGGCGCTTTCGTCAGCAGCGGGCCGTCGATGCAGTAGCCGGCGAAGTCTTTCACGCGCTTTGCATCCTCGGCTTCCTGCCCCATGCTCGTCCAGACGTCGGTGTAGAGCACATCGGCCTCGCGGACGGCATCGGATGGATCCTGGCAGAGTTGAAAGTCCATCTCGGGCACCTGTGCCATCACGCGGTCGAGGTCGTCTTCCGGCAACGCATAGCCCGGCGGACAGGAAAGCACGAACCGCATCCCCACCCGGCCACACATCACCGCCAGCGAGCGCGCCACGTTGTTACCGTCCCCAATGAACGCCATCGTGCGACCGTTGAGTTTGCCAAAATGCTCCTCCAGGGTGAGCACATCCGCCAGCGCCTGGCAAGGGTGAGAATAGTCACTCAGCCCGTTGATGACCGGCACGGTGGCCCATTTTGCAAGATCGACGAGCTTTTGATGCTCAAAAACGCGCGCCATGATGCCATTGCACATGCCCGACAGCACCCTCGCCACATCCTGCACCGGTTCGCGGGTGCCCAGTCCCACCTCGTCGGGTCGCAAAAGCAGCCCCAGCCCGCCGAGCTGCTGCATCGCCACGGCGAAGCTGACCCGCGTGCGGAGCGACGGCTTCTCAAAGATCATCGCCAGCGTCTGCCCCGCCAGAATGGGGCTATTGTGGCCGTCGGACTTGCGTTGCTTCTTGAGAGCGTGGGAGACATCCAGCGTATGGCGAATCTCAACGGTTGACGTCTCGGCGATGGTGATAAAGTGGTTCATGGTGCTCCTGCAGCCGGCGACGCGCATCGTTCACAAGACGATTTCAGTCCCAATTCCCGCCTCAGTATACACTTCGAGCATCAGGGAATGCGGAATGCGTCCATCGATGATATGTGCCTTGTTGACACCGCCTTTGAGTGCCGTGATACACGCCTCGACCTTGGGCAACATGCCTGCGCCGATCTGACCGCTTTGCACCATTGATTCAATCTGCGGCAGATTCAGGTGGCTGATCCGGCTGCTGGGGTCTTTCATGTCGGCGTAGATGCCGTGGGTATCGCTGACGACCACTAGCTTCTCGGCCTTCATGGCTGCGGCAACCGCGCCAGCAGCGGTGTCTGCGTTCACGTTGAGCTTCCCCCCGCTGTCATCGCGGGCGATCGTGGCGATAACGGGAATGCTGTCGGCCTGCACCAGCAGATGCAACAACCTGCTGTTGACCATCGCGATATCGCCAACAAGCCCGAGGTCAATCCGCCGCCCGCCTTCGCCGGCCAGATATGCCTTCTTGGCAAACAGCACTACCGATGACAGCGAGTGGAGCCCCATCGCCTCGCACCCCTGTGCACTGATAAAATTCACGATAAACCGGTTGATCTGATTGCACAGCACATGTTCTGCGATCGCCAGTGTGCGCTCGTCGGTGTAACGGCGGCCCTGCACCCACTGCGGCTGCAAGCCGGCTTTTTCCATGGCATCGTTGATCGCTTTTCCGCCGCCGTGAACGATCACCGGCTGCATCCCGACATAGTTCATGAAGACGATGTCGGTGAGGATGTTCGACAGCGCCTGCTCGTCGTCCATGATCGACCCGCCGACCTTGACCACGACGACCTTATCCTGAAAACGCTGAATATAGGGCAGCGCCTCGACAAGCGATGCGGCTTTGCTGATGGCATCATTCATAAATTGCATCCGTCAGACGAAAACGCGGAACGATAGAACCGCATGGGGCTGGTGTCAAAGTACAGGCGGGGTGGAAGACGCAACCCGTGCATCTGCCTCACTTTATGAGTCAAATCGAAACCGGCCCCGGGGGCCGCCGACATGGCACCCCGCGCCGGCTCGGCGGATAGCTCATTGGTTAGGCGGCCGCATCACCTGCTTCACCGTCACCAGCGTCGCCGTCGCCGCCACTCGCGCCGGCGGGCTCAAATCGGGCGAGGATGCGGTCGTAGATCTGATCGATCGGTTTGCGCTCGTAGACGAAATCGTCCAGTTTAAACTCCCCTTCCTTACCGTCGGCAGTCTGGTAGTTGACCCACGCAATCCCCTTTCGGTCCCACAGTTTCCGGTCAAGCTCGGTCAGTTGGTCCAGCGTCACAGGAGGGTGGCCGGGTACTGTCAAAGTGTCGCCCGACAAACGAATCTCCCCGCGAGAATTGTGCAAAGTCCACCATAGCATGAACAGCGCCAGCGGGGGAAATGCCACGCCGAAGAGCTTGTTTAGAAAAATGTCCAGGTCGGTGTGCTTTTTATAGTTCTTTAACTCCTCGGCAAGTTCATTTTTTCGGGCCTGATTGCCGGCTTTCTCCGCGGCGATCATGTCGGAGTTAATCAGGTCATATTTTGCGCTATCGGCTGGCCACTTAAAGAAACCATCCCAGATTGACCAGCCACCCCAGCCGAGAAGCATGGCTATAATCAGGTAGCGCGTCATGCGGTAGTATCGCGCGGCACGGGCTACGATGTCGCCAGTTACAGCCGGTTCGGTCGTGGGAAGGTGCGTTTCACTCATCGGGTTCAGGTCCTCTTACTTCACTTTTCAATCGCTCGGCTCGTCATTGGTCCGGACGCATGATTCGGTTCTGGTCGTATCCGCAGGATTTGCCGTCCTCAGCAGGCGATCAGCAAGATCATATCATGCCGGCGGTTGATCACCATTCACCGGGTGCGATGCTGCGGCCAATTGCAGGGCTTCGAGCATTCTGCCAGCCGACTCAACCGCCATATCCATCGCATGCTGGCCCTCGGCAAGCTGGTCCGCTGGAAGGTCCGGCGGGGACGCTGCGGCTTCCGCACGGGCGCGGGACAGTTCTTCAAATAACGCTGTCGCCTTCAAAATCGCTTCCGAAAGCAGTGCAAGCTCTGCGGCATCGGCTTCTTTCATCGTAACACCTCGCTAGGACCGTGAGGCGATCGCGTCATGAATCGGCCGAAGCACCCGCGGGGCGACCTGCGATACGCACAGGTTTTCGGCCTTCTCGGCAAGATCAACCACAAGTGACTCCAGCGGCTGCTTGGGCCGGTCGCCCCAATACCGCCGAAGCACGAAGTGAACACTGATCACATCATCCGAATATTCACCGGTGCGCACCTGATAGCTGTTGGTTCGCGTAACAACGTCAACCCTGCCCTGCATGCGCAGGTCGTCGCTCAGGGATACTGTCACGGAGGGTTGAAAATCGATCGCGCGCGCGTTCGGCTCGTCGAGCAAACATGACAGCGGCGAATCGGGCAGCAGGCTTTCGGCGATGATCTCATCATGATTGCCCTTAAACTCCATATCAAAGCCGAACAGGACATCAAGATAATCGATTTCGATCGGACTGATTCCGAGCTGATAGGGGGCAGCCTGCATCACGGTTGTGTGCAGCCGCATGGATTCGGCAATATCGGTCGGATTAACATGGCCGGCTTGCAGCCGCTTGGACTCGAGGCTCACCCATCGGTAGCTGTTGCTGGATCGGTCTTCCTCAAGGGTCATCTCCCCGCTGTCCTGCTTGCGAAACCGGCAAAGTCCCGGAAACGCCTTGGTCATCTGCTCAAAAAAGTGCAGCATCACATCCCGGCTGTGGGAAAGCTGCAACTGCGATCCCAGCCGGACATTGATGTAAAAATCGTCGCAATAAGCCACAAACGGATGTGACATGAATCTCCCATGCACCGAAGAAATTCTCGTACCCGCTCGAACGCAATTAAGTGTACGACACAGATGGGTTTGGGAAAAGCGAAAGGTCGATGTTTCTTCCCGCCCGCAGGCGCGAAACAAGAGACACCCCGCGGCGCGGTTTTGCGAGTTTGATGTTGCGGAGTTAGTGTCTTAACAGAAGGGCACCGACATATGCACCTAAACAACCGCGTTGCACTGGTCACGGGCGGAAGTAAGCGGATTGGCCGAGCGATCGTGCAGGAACTGGCCGATTCAGGATTTGATGTCCTCTACACCACCCGCGACCAGCGCGCCGCCGACGCCCCTGCGAGCGGCAAGGGGCGCATTGTACCGATTACCCTCGATGTTACCGCGCTTCCACAGAGTGCCGATGCGCTGCTCGAAACAGTTCAGCAATCATTCGGCCGGCTGGATGTGCTCGTTCACAATGCGAGCATCTACGACGACGGCCGGCTATCACACACGAGCCTGCGGCTGATCCGAAGGGTCAATCGTGTGCACATCGAGGTGCCAATTGTACTAACGAAGGCATTTGCTCAGCTTTTGCGGGCGAGCAAAGGGCATGTGATTAACATGATCGACGCCGGAATCGACCGGCCGATGCCCGCTTACCTCGCTTACAGCGCCAGCAAAGCAGCCTTGGCCAATCTGACAATCTCAATGGCGCGCGAGCTTGCGCCGGAGGTGACCGTGAACGGCGTAGCGCCTGGCGTGCTCGAGTGGCCGCCGGGCTTTCCCGAGCACGACAAGGACGCGTATGTGGCCCGAACGCCTCTCGCCCGTACAGGCACCCCCGCCGACGCCGCAAGGCTAGTGAGATATCTGGCCACCGAGGGCAGCTACATCACCGGGCAGATTATCCGCGTGGATGGTGGGCGATCGATCATCTAAGTTACTTCCTTCGGTCAGTCGGGTGGCTCGCCCTGACCGTAGCCAATGACCTCATCAATAACCGGCTTGACGACATCGTACTCAAACCCGCGCCGTGCGAGCATCCCTGCCAGCCGGCGACGCGCGACCATAGGCTCAAGGCGGCGTAACGATGCCGCCTTTTTCTGAGCCAGTTGCCGCGCAATGGCAAGCGAATCGGTCGTCTCATAGACCTTTTCGACTGCGACGCGCGCCGTCTCACGGTTGACGCCCCGTTTCAGCAGTTCCACCATCGCCCGCCGTCGGCCGTGCTGACGATGCTGGGCTGCGAGTGATGCTCTGGCTTGGGCAAACTGCTCGTCGTTCACATACCCCATTTCCGCAAGCTGGTCGAGCACGTTGTTGGTCATCTCGGCGCTGTACTCCTTCTTTATCAGCTTTCGAAACATTTCATCGCGCGCGTGTAACCGCTGTTGCAGAAGGTTCATGGCAGCGTCAAAACACTCCTGACGTACTGCACCCTGTAAAATCGCCGAAACCTGCCCCGCGGTGATGGTTTGGCCTTCCTTGAGCTTGAATCGAACGATGACGTTCTGGTTGCAGCCGAAGGCAAACTTCCCGTCGAGATAAACACTCCGCCGATTGGCGCGGCGTTTTTGTTCGAGGATTTGGGTGATGAGGGGCATTGGTGTGAACGATGCTACGGCACTCCCGACTAGTCTCGCCAAAAACTCAGCAGCAGCCAACCAGATATCTACGAAGCGGAGTATGCATAGCCTACCGGTCGATACCTGAGCGCGCCGGCGAAATCATCAATGTTCTGGACCTGCGAGACAACCAAGCCGTCAACCACCGAATGTTGAAGTCGGTCGGTCGTTAGCCAGTCAAGAATCTCTTGGGCAGGCGTACGAGCCTTGATAAGTTCAAGTAGCTGATCTCGTCGCCACTCTGTCTTCCGGCGTGCCTTTCTGTATTCGTCGCCGCTCTTTGGCCGTGTTGGTGGGTCACCCTCGATGATCAGGCCGAATGGGAACGTCAAACGTGCGTCTGCGGTGCGCGTCGCCGACGATTCTTCAGCAACAATCTTCTCCGCCAACTGGCGTGCCCACTCGGGACGTTGCTCGCTCCAACCCTTCATCACCGCCGCTTGCCCTTCTTGTTCCTATCTTTCTTCTCCTGCCAGCCACCCTTTTTGGTGGGAATCATCGGCCCGCCGGGGCTGCCCAGGCCGCCGAGGTTGCCGCTCATCATCTGCTTCATCAGTTTCATTTTCCCGAGCATGCCCATCCCGCCGACGGCCCGCATCATGTCACGGCTCATTTCAAACTGCTTCATGAATGCGCCAACTTCCTGCACCTGTACGCCGGCCCCTGTTGCAATGCGCCTTCGGCGCTGGCCGTCGAGCAGGTCGGGGTTATTTCGCTCCCTGCGGCTCATGCTGTCGTAGATGGCGCGCATGCGCTTCATCTGACGCTCTACATCGTCACCCTGCATTCCCGCCTGCTTGGTCAGTTCGCTCATGCCGGGGATCATTCCCATGATCTTGCCCATTGGCCCGAGCTTCTTGATCTGGCCCATCTGGCTCATAAAATCATCGAGCGTGAAGACGCCCTTCTGCATCTTCTCTGTAATGCGGGCGGTTTCCTCCTCGTCGAACTTTTCCATCGCGGTGTTGACGAGGCCCACGATGTCGCCCATGCCGAGGATGCGCTGAGCCATCCCTTCGGGCCGAAACTCCTCCAACCGGTCGAGCTTTTCGCCGACACCAAGGAATTTAACAGGCTTGCCGGTCACCATCTTGGCGCTCAGAAGCGCCCCGCCGCGGGTGTCGGAGTCGAACTTCGTGAGTATCAGCCCGTCCAACTCCAACTGTTCGTTAAATGCCTTGGCACTATTGACCGCATCCTGCCCGGTCATCGCATCAAGCACGAGATAAATCTGATGCGGGTTGAGCTGGGTGTTAATCTCCTTCAGTTCGTCCATCAGCTCCTGATCGATGGCCAGTCGGCCGGCGGTGTCGAGGATGACGACATCGCTGCCGCTCTTGCGAGCCTCGGCAACTGCCGCCCGCGCGACGCTCACCGCGGCGCCTCGGGCGACCTGGCCATGCGGCGCGGCCTTGGCCACGTCGGCATATACCGGCACGCCCACCTGCTCGCCGAGCACTTGCAACTGCCGAATCGCCGCCGGCCGCTGCAAATCCACCGCGGCGAGCATCGGGTGGCGGCCCTTGCCCTTGAGAAACATCGCCAGCTTGCCGCAAGTGGTCGTTTTACCGCTGCCCTGCAGGCCGCACATCATGATGACGGTCGGCCCTGGATTGACAAAGTAGATATTCGTGTCAACCGGCCCCATCAGGTTGACCAATTCGTCGTAGACGATTTTGACCATCAACTGATCCGGCTGCAGCGACTTGATGACGTCGGTGCCGATGGCCTTCTGCATCACATGGTCCGTGAAGTCGTTGACGACCTTGAAATTCACATCGGCTTCAAGCAGTGCCGTGCGAACTTCACGCATCGCCTCTCGTACATTTTCCTCGCTGATGCGGCCTTTGCCGGAGAGAGAGCGGAACACGTTTGAAAATTTGTCGGTGAGTGCGTCGAACATGTCGTGGAGAATAAGCGGGTGAGGGAAACGGGGCTAGTACTGTGCGGGGCTTGAAGGATTGGGTTGTTGGACGCCCGCGTGTCGCAGTAACGGCAAAGCCCCGCACGGTTGAACGTGCGGGGCCTTTGTTGTTGTTCTCAGGCTGATGACATCGAACGTGTTTCGATATCGTTCGACCCTAGAAACTAGTGGGGATGATTAGTAGCGGTCGCGTCGGCCACCGCCGCCGCCGCCACCGTAACCACCGCGGTCGCCGCCACGGCCACCGCCGCCGCCACCACCGTAGCCTCCACGGCCACCACCGCCGCCACCCCCACGGCCGCCACCAAACCCGCCACTCTTGGGCCGATCTTCGCGCGGTCGCGCTTCGTTGACGGTAAGAGCACGGCCCTCATATTGCTGCCCATGGAGGGCCGCAATCGCCGCCGACGCTTCTTCGTCGTTGCTCATCTGCACAAAACCGAAACCCTTGCTTCGACCGGTTTCACGGTCGGCGATGATTTCGGCGCTCTCGACGTTTCCGTGAGCGCTAAAAAGTTCCTGCAGCGCCGAGCTGTCAACGCCGTAGCTGAGGTTACCAACGTACAACTTCTTGCCCATGATGATCTCCTGATCTCTTGAAATTGGGCAGCGACCCGCCCTTACTTTCGGGGTCGCAAGTGAAAGTGGCCGCACGTTCCGGCCGGGAAGGTGGAAGGCGATCAGAAGACCATGACATACTTCGCATCCGCGCGTTGCAGGCTTTGCTCGACGAACCAACCGTCAAAAATGCTACCCAATCTGCTGAATTATGCAAATGTGAACCACCCGAATTGTCTCGCGCGCATCAACCCCCCGGACTTCGTGCACGGATCTACACGCGAGCACGCAACTTTCCGCGAGATTCGGGGTTTCTCCAATATGAACATCCTCATACTCGGCGGCACGGGTTTTCTCGGACCTCAGACAGTTCAGTCTGCCCTCGCCCGCAAGCACAAGATAACCCTTTTCAATCGGGGAAAGACCAATCCGGGGATGTTCCCCGACCTTGAGTCTATTGTCGGCGATCGCAAGGTGCCCGAGTCGGTGGCTCAACTCAAAGGGCGGCAGTTTGATGCCGTTATCGATACATCGGGCTACTTTCCGAAAGACGTCACCCTCACCGCCGAGGTGCTCGCCCCGACGGTGAAACAGTACGTCTTTGTTTCATCCGTCAGCGTGTACGCGAATCCTGCGCAACCCGGCCTGGATGAAACAAGCGACGTTGGCACGTTACCCGATCCAACCATCGACAAAATGAGCAACGAAGCCTACGGCCCGCTGAAGGCATACTGCGAACAGGCCGCCGAGGCGGCCATGCCGGGGAAAGTTACCAACATTCGCCCGGGCCTGATTGTCGGCCCGGACGATCCAACCGATCGTTTCACCTACTGGCCCGCCCGCCTCGCGCGCGGGGGCGAGGTGCTATGCCCGGGGCCAATCGACAACCCGATTCAATACATCGACGTGCGAGACCTCGCCGATTTCATCATCGATACTATTGATGACAGCCACACGGGCATCTACAACGCACTCGGCCCGTCGCACGAGCACACGATGGCCGATCTCATTCACGGTTGTCGCGCTGCGACTACGAGCGACGCGCGATGCACATGGGTGGATTGGCAGTATGCGGTGCAACATGGAGTCGGCCCATGGATGGAGATGCCGCTGTGGCTTCCACCCGATGGGAACAGCGATGGCTTTAGCCGCGTGAAGAACGAGAAGGCGATCAGCGTGGGGCTGAAGTTTCGACCGCTCGCAGAGACCATTCGAGACACGCTGGCCTGGAGCCGAACGCGGCCCGGCGACCACAGATGGGGCGCGGGCATTACAGCGGAGAAAGAAGCGCGCGTGCTCGCGGCGTGGCATGATCGCAAACCGACGACGCAGCCGGGGTGATTAGCGCTACGTGGACGCGCGAAACTTTAGCAAAACTGCAATCCGACAACTTTTTTGTGAAATGATCCTTGACTCGCGTCGTCATACCGCTAGAGTTTTCGTCAGCTTGACCGCCTAAGTGTCTGCCCGAGAGCAGACACGCGGAGAACCCAACCTCGATGAACGAGGTCGTTCCGAAAGCCGCAAGGTTTTAAGGAACAGGGGCAAATTCGAGGTGCACCAGTTTGGTGCATCCATCGAAGGGCGACTTTCAACGGCCCAGCCCGTCAGCTAACTCCGTCGGCATTTGAAAGGGATCAACGCTCCTACCGGGCGTCTCGATCCTGTGATTGTACAACTTGATGGAACGTAACTTCACCCCGCGCCGGGACTTCGGCGCAGCGCGTGCTGATTCGTTCAAGCTGGCACGACGCTGCTGCTAAGACGGCGCACAGGAGATGCACCATGGAAGCCTCACAGGCCGATCAGATTCGCAAAGCGATTGAGTCGCTCATTGATGCCAAGCTGCTGGATGCGCTAAGCAAGCCCGGCGGGCTGGATCGCCTTCTCGCGTACCGCGCAACCGGTGTCGCACCGTTTGGCGTCCGCATGGCACAGCGGAAGCTCACCGATGTGTTACAGCAAACCGCGTCGCACCAGGGAGAGCATCAGGACGAGTATGCCACCCATGCCGCGTGAAGCGAATTCGAAACAGTTGAAATTTTAACGACCCGCCAACTGGCGCGTCCCCAGCTAAAACCGGCTGCGGAGTTGATGACCGCAGCATAACAGTCCGCGACGAACTCCAGACGTCTTTTCGTCTGGGTGTTCGTCGCGGATTTGTTTAATTCCCGTTGTTTATCGACCGGCCTGTCGTGCAACTTGTCGTTAACGCGCAGCCGACACGGCCAGCACGGGCAAGATCGAACGGTCAGGCGCGTTCCGGGCCAAAGTCCAACCCCGCGTAGATTTCCGCCAGCGGTAGTTCGATCTTCACACTCCGCAGCTTCGCCACGGCCTCCAGACCGTCGAAGTGGCTAAACAGCCAGTCAGAGTCGGCCTGCCGCAAGTAAACCTCAACCCGCGGAGTTTCCTGTGAGATCAGAACGTACTCCTGTAGCGAAGCCATGTCGCGATACATCGAAAATTTCTCCCCGCGGTCATAGGCTTCTGAAGACTCGGAAATCACCTCAAAAACAACGGTGGGATTGACGATCGTCGTCTTCTTCGGGTCATCGACATCAAACGTCGGGGGCGTGCATAAGATTTGCGCGTCGGGATAAAAATAGCTAAGCCGTTTCTCCACCCGCACGCGCATGTCGCTATCGAGCGGCTCACAGCGGTGGCCCATCAGCCGGTTCCCGAGCGTGCGAATGAGATTTGTTTTCAGCTTGCTATGCCGATACGAGCCCCCTGCCATTGCGATGATTTCGCCGTCGTGATACTCGTTCTTGCCCTCCGATTTCTCCTCCAGCGCAAGATACTCGGCGATGGTGTAGAGGTGTTTGGTGGCCGGCATTGTATTTCTACATCATACTCGCAACAATTATGCAGAGAAGCCCGATTTCGCCGCCGAACAGCCGTTTTTCATGGTTCCAAATGTGCCCTCTCCGGTATCTTTGACGGCTCCAAACCGGCGCGGCCGTTGTCCGGTGTTCGTGAGCCTGCCTTGTATCCCATCGCGATCCCCGTGGCGCGACGTAAACTACTATCGCAGCAGAGTTTGGTAGAATGCCACTGCCCGGTGCCGGTTGATGGCGCGCGTCTCGGTGTGAATCGCACTTGGCGTGGTAGTTTGGCCCCTGTTGTGGGAAATATACTGGGGGGCAGGTCGAATAGAGTGCAGCAGGTGTGATTTTTGGAAGTCTGTTGCGGGTTGAAGGGTCAACATGATGTGGGCATTTCAATACAAGCACGGCGATCGCCCGCTGGAAGGGTATACCATCCAACGTGCGGCCGGCCGCGGCGGGTTCGGCGAGGTTTACTACGCCATCTCAGACTCTGGCCGCGAAGTGGCACTCAAAGTGGTGCAGGGCTACGAGCAGATTGAGCTTCGGGGCATCACGCAGTGCATGAACCTCAAGTCGCAGCACCTGGTGAGCATTTTTGACGTTCGCTATAACGAGCTTGGCCGGCCCTTTGTCATTATGGAGTATGTCGCCGGGCCAAACCTGCGGCAGATGATCGACGAGTGCCCCGCAGGGCTGGGCACGCAAAAGGCGGCCTTTTTTCTCCGCGAGATCGCCAAGGGCCTGCAATATCTCCACGACTGCGGCATCGTCCATCGTGACTTGAAGCCGGGCAACATCTTTTACGAGAACGGCATCGTCAAGATTGGTGATTACGGGCTGAGCAAAGCCATCAGCACGAGCCAGCACAGCGGGCAGACTGTAACTGTCGGCACGGTGCACTACATGGCACCCGAAATCGGCGCGGGGAAGTATGACAGGTCGATCGACATTTATGCGATGGGCGCCGTTCTCTTTGAGATGCTGACCGGCATGGTGCCTTTCGTTGGCGCGTCACCCACAGAAGTGCTGATGAAGCACCTGTCTGCCGAACCGGACTGCAGCAATATTCCCGAACCGTTCTGCACGGCCATCCGCAAAGCCATGGCGAAGGACCCCGCTGAGCGGTTTCAGAGCGTGCAGGAGATGGTCGAGTCGGTGTTTGGTGCTGAACATGTGCAGATGTCGATGAGCCAGTTCAACGCGCAAGACCTAACGATGGTCGCCGGGAAAGTGGCAGAGAAGGTGCTGGCCGGCCGCAGCGGGGGCGGGAGCGGAGCGTTCTCTCCTTCGTCCATGCCCGGAAGAGCCACCGCGACTGCCACTGCAACCGCAACCGCAACCGCGGGACGACTCGACGGTGCATTTGCTGAAGCCGGAGATCGCGGCGCGCATGGGCCTACCAAGTCCGTCGATGACTCAGACGCAGAAGATGCAGACGAAAAGCTCGCAATCGACGGCTGGGCCGAGTTGGGGCAGGATCGGCTTCCGATTCAGGCACGACTGGTGATCGCCGGATCAGTGATCCTTGCCTGCGCAGGTGCCGCAGCCCTGTTTGGAGGCTGGAGGAGCGGCAGGCCGTCGGTCGATCCAGTGCTGGTCTTGATTATCGTCGCACTTTCGGCAAGCAGTGCCACTGCAACGATGCTCTTCGCCTGCCGATGGCTGGCGCGCGTGGTGAAAAACGAATCCGAAGCCCTGCAGCGGATCTCGATCATCGCGCCGACTGCCATTGCCGCGAATTTACTGTCTCTACCCATCTACTTCGGCGAGGACGGACTCGAACGGAAGGCACTCTGGACGGTTATCGCGATCGCCGCCCCGCTGTTTGTCGTGGATGTGCGGTCGTGGCTAAGCCCGACGCGCGTTCAGCGGATCAATGCCGGGCACGCCTTCGCGGTCTGCGGGATTGCCTTTGTCGTCGCCATGATTTTTCAGGGCAGCCCCGTGATTGCGGTCGGTGTGCTGGCAGGCATTGCCCTTGCGGTGCAGATTGTATCCCCGTGGGACCCGGAACTGCGATTTACCCCCAAACCCGCTCTGGAAGATCGCTACGCGCTCGGCGGACTGGGCATCCGGGCTGATCGGGGGGGTCAAGGCCAATCC
>DDRH01000022.1:136583-137577 GCA_002343075.1 Phycisphaerales bacterium UBA2421
GGTCAAGGCCAATCCCCGGTGGCTCGCGCCATGGCGGTGCCACCCATTGCGACTTTGAACGCCCCACCGCCGATCCCGCCGGCCCGCGGAATTGAATACCCTGCCGTGAGCGGAAAACCCGATTATCCGCCCGTCCGCAGAGCAGTGCCGTTTGTGTGGCTCGGTATCTTCATCGCTCTGGTGGCAGTCGGCATCCCGCTCATCGTCGCCGCCGACAGCGCGCCGATGCGGACCTGGAACGACGTCGTAACTCGAAACGGCAAGGACTTTATCTATCCGCGAGCTGCAATGTCAGCCCAGGCAATCACACTGCTCGCGGCGGGGGTGGGTTCGCTGGTTCTGGCAGTCTTTGCAATGGGCCGCGCGATCACTAAGCGATTTCGCGGCTGGTGGCTTTACATCATCCGGCCCGTCGTCAGGACGGCGTGCATTCTCACGATCGTTGTCAGCGGGATCATTCTGGGCAACGCATCGCTACAGGGCGGCCAGCAGGCCATGCTCACGAGCTTTATCGTCCTTTCGAGTTTGATCTTGCTCTTTGTCACGGTCTCCCCGCCGCACTGGTTTGATCCGCAGGCGAAGAAACTCAGGAAATCGCCCCAGCCGCTGCCGACTCCGGCAAAGTCCGAGTTGGTTTCCGCCGCCGACGACGCCATCTCCCCGCGGAAGCGCGTCTGGGCACTCTTGCTGGCGGTCATCGGCTTCGCAGGCTTCGGCGGGCTACATCGATTCTACGTTGGAAAAGTCGGGACGGGCATCCTCTGGCTCATTACGGGCGGGTTGTTTTACATCGGCACGATAATCGACGTCATCATGATTTTGTCGGCAGAGTTTACGGACAGCGACAAGAAGAAGCTCGTCCGCTGGGCCGACGAACCATTGCCCGGCGAACCAACCAACCCCACCCGCGGCAGCGATGTGCTCGGCGGGCTGGTGCGGTCGGTTTCCAGTTCTATCGCCAGCGCAAATGTCTCCAAGGCCAGGGCCGCCGAGA
>DDRH01000022.1:137664-174647 GCA_002343075.1 Phycisphaerales bacterium UBA2421
GCACAAGGCCAGGGCCGCCGAGATGGCCCGCACGGCCGGCGGGGGCATCGCTAGCGCACTTGCAGCACTGTTTCTCTTCGCAGGCACGTTGACCGCCTTCGCGCTCGCCATTGATGTCCCGGCGGCCATCGATGCGGGCCGGCCACACCCTCAGGTGAAACGAGATTTAGTCGAAGCGTTCACCCAAATGAACCTGATCTCTGAATCGAGTGGCACACCCGATCGCAGGCCCAACGCTGGCACTTCGTCCGGCGCGTCGGACCAACGCCGCGCGCAGGCGCAGTCGTCGAGACACGCGCGACAGGATGGCAGCAGGCAACCCGGCATCACCCCCGGAATCGATTCGGCGGCCGCGGCGCTTCAGAACCAGTTTCAAGGGTTCGACCGCGAGCTTGCCAGGGCCATTGTCGATGCCACCCGCAACGCGACCCGCGGGGGAATGCCCGTGCGGCAGGTGGTCGAGATCAAGGCCGCCGTGAGCGCAACCATCGCTATGCGCGACGCGCTGAAGGCGCTGGAAGATGCCCGCAACTCCCTCGCCGCCCTCGAACGCGCGCGGCAGCCCGCGCAAGCTACAGCCGCCAACGCAGAAGCAAGTGCGGCCGGTGCGGCAGAGCCCATCGAGATACCCGACTTTTCCCAAAGCCTGAAGCAATACACCGAAGACTTAAGCCTGCAGGCGGATGACGACACCGACTCCGTGGCGGCCCCGCTGTGGTTTTTCGGGGTTGTGGTCTCGGGTTTGTTCTACCTACTGGGTGTAGCGCTGCTGGTGATCGCCCGCCGGTCGCATGGAGCACCGCACCTTCTTCGCGGAATTGCTGCGGTGGCGTGCATCATCGTAGCGATGGGTGTGCTGCACGCATCGGTCAGCCAGTCGCAGTTCTGGGAAGTCACCGCCGGTGCGTCGATGCAGGCGATGAGCAAGCGAGCCATGAGTGTGCTGCAAAGTGGCCCCACGATTCTCGCGGGCGTCACGATATTGGGGGCGATCGTCATGATGGGCTGGCCGCCGCGCAAACAGAGCGTCGATAAGGCTGCCTTAACCGCCGCCGGCGAGATCGGACATTAAGCTTATGTTGCCGCGCGCCATGTCAATCCTCGTAATCCTCAGCGTCTTCACGCTCGCTCCGGTCTATGCAAGCGTTACAACATTTGAATCGACAAGCCCCGGAGCGAGCGAAGCCGACGCCATTAACCAGGCCATCGACGAGGCCGCGCAGACGCTCGCGCCGATCGTCCGCGATCGAGCCCAGTT
The DNA here is from genome assembly GCA_002343075.1 of Phycisphaerales bacterium UBA2421. Classification (GTDB taxonomy): domain Bacteria; phylum Planctomycetota; class Phycisphaerae; order Tepidisphaerales; family Tepidisphaeraceae; genus UBA2421. The sequence goes on from DDRH01000022.1 coordinate 138,923, forward strand.
GTTACTAAAGAAGCAACATCTGCTTCCCACCGCGCCGCCTTCGATCGAGGCAATGCGAGGACTGTTGGCCGAGGCGCTGCGCGACGGCGGGGTAATCATTGACAGCAGCGCCAAGAAACACGCCCGGCCTTACGGCGACGTCTACTACGCCACGTTGTCGCTCGATGTCACCCCCAACTGGCTCAACCAGACCGCCCGCCGAGCCGCAGGGTTGGCGGCGCGCGACCGGCATCGCGATTTCGTGTTGTTTGGCGGGGCTGCAGGGATGATTGCAACAGTTTCGATCCTCTATCTCGCTGCAAATGCGCTGACAAAGGGGTATTATCGCAACCGGCTCCGATTCACTGCGATATGTGCCCTGATCGCAGGATCGGCGCTTGTGGCCGCCGCCAGGTATGCCCCGCCCCGCGGAGTCATGGTGGGTGGCGAGTTGAAGCAGACCGTCGAGCCGAGGACAATCCACAACGCATGGCAGAATTAGCCGAAGCAGACCGTTACCTTCTGGAGCAAATCGACCGTGGCAACAAAGACGGCTGGGCACAGCTCGTTCAGCGTTATCAGGGCCGGTTGCTGGCGTTTGCGCGCAGCAGGCTCTCCCGCAAAGCCGAAGCAGAGGACCTCGTGCAGGACACTTTCATCGCGTTTCTGGAGGCCATCAAGCGATTTGACCGACGCCTGAGCCTCGAAACCTTTCTCTTCACCATCCTGCGCCGCCGCATCATTGATGCCCTGCGCGGCAAGCGGCTCAAACTGACCTATCTGCAGGAAACCATGCACGGCGACCGAGACGACATGGAAGACGCCTCAAGCCGGCTCGAAGGTCCGAGCATGACCGCAAGCTGGTACGCGCACCGCGCCGAAGATGCCAACCTTCTCTCCGATGCGCTGGGCGCATCGCTCAATGCGCTGGTCGGCCGATTTCGAGAAGCTGAGAACTTTCGAGATCTCCAGATTGTCGAAATGCTCTTTTATGCCCAGCTTCGCAATAAAGATGTCGCTTCGGTGATGAAGATGGATGAGAAAGCCATCGCGCTGATCAAACATCGATGCCTCAACGAGTTGCGCGATCATATCACGGCCCATGCCCGGCTAAACAAGGCAGACTCGCAATGGCTCGCGTCGCCCGCTTGGGAGAGTGCAGAGTTTGCCGCGTCAATGGTGACCCAGGTCTGGGAAGCCCAGCGGCCCACCTGCCCCAAGCGGAGCACGATCGGCAGGCTGATGCTCGGCACGCTTGACGGAACATGGAAGAGCTACGTCGAGTTTCACGTTAATGAACTCGGCTGCCGCTTCTGCCGGGCCAATCTGGACGATCTACAGAAGCAAACCGATGAGGCACCCAAGGCGTTGCATGAACGAGTCATGCACTCAACCATCGGTTTCTTCCGCTCATAGCACACGATCACGCCGCCTCAGATCACAGGACGGATCAGGCAGCACGCTTCTGAGCCGAGGAAACGGGTGCGGAGCTGCGGGTGTTACGGATGAGTTCGTCGGCGTTGGCGGCATGCTGGCTGGCCATTGCAAACCTGGCCTCGGCCGCAAGGGGCATCTGACCCGCACCCGTCGCTGCTGCTTCCAGCTTCTGCACGATCATCCTCGCCGAGTCGGTGGCAGAGAATCGGTCCAGGCCGATCTGGGCGATGAGGAATTCATTGGGCGCGATCCTCGCGATCGTGCTTTGCGGGAATGCCTCGCCCACAACCCTGGCTGCGGCGATAACCCGCGACGCGCCTTCCGGCTGTGCGATATTGGCGAGTGTCGCCGGGTCGGTCAGTGTCACGATCATGCAACACAGCGATGCACCATCCCGCCTTGAGGCTGACAACTCCGTAGGCAGGCGGCTTTGAACGTACCGGAGATTCGGCAACCCGGTTTCAGCATCGACGCGAATGCGCGCCCCAAGCTCGCGCGCAGCCCCGCAACGTTCCAGCGCGGCGGCAATCTCGGTCTTTAGCTTTGCCGCGTCTTCTGGTGAGACGAGCCGGTCATCTGGCAACAGGGCGCAATCCGACGCGCTCACAAACGCCGCGTCGGTGAGCAGCAGGGCAATGGTGTGTTCGCACTCCGGAATCTCGGCCAGTGCCGCGCGAAAATCGAAGCCGTTCATGCCCCCGATATTGACATCCACCAGCACCACAGAAGGCGCAAACTCGCGGGCGTCTGACAATGCAGCTTCGGGTCGGGAGTAGGTGCGCAACTCGACGTTGAGCGTTGCGGTGATAGCTCGGAACCGACTTGTGGTATCCGGCGAATCGTCCACCAGCATGATGCGTGGCAAGCGGCCGCCGGGGCGCGGTGCTGCCGGTTGATCCGCGAGCCTTGGCTTGGATGCTGCGTCTGCTCCGGGATAACCATGGATCCGCTCGATCAGCGATAGGAGGTGTGTCAATGCCGCATCAACATCGGCTACCGACTTCCCGGCTCTCAGTTCGCCTTCAATGCCCGCTGCCGCCACCGACACGTCCGGGAACCCGTATCCGCCGGCAGCGCCTTTGAGTTGATGCAATGCTCGGCTTAATTCAGCAGAATTGCTGCTATCGCGGTGGCTGTTGATCTCGGCGACCCGTGCTGGAAGCCGGTCAACGAATCTCGCCAGCACCGTGGCCAATTGCGGGTCGTTAGCCCGATTACTCTGAAGCTTTGGAAGGTCGCTGATCGCCTCTGGGGTGGCAACTTCCGATTCGGTTGACGTCTGATCCTCCACCAGGCTGATTCCCAGCAGCTTTGCAATGGTGCTCACCAGGCGATCGCGGTCCACCGGCTTGGAGAGGTATTCGTCGCAACCTGCTTCGAGGCATTTGCGACGGTCATCAGTCATCGCATTGGCCGTCAATGCAATGATCGGCTTGCAGAAATCCTGTTTTCGAAGGCGCGTGGCGGCGGTGTAGCCGTCCACCTCGGGCATCTGCATGTCCATCAGGACAAGGTCGCACGACTGCTTCATCGCCAGGTCGATGGCGGCGGCGCCGTTTTCAGCGCAAACCACCTCAACGCCAGCATCTTGCAGAAATGCGGTCAACAGATCGCGATTGTCCTCGCCATCTTCGGCGAGCAGCACCCGCGCGGGTCGCGAAAGCCGGCCCCGCCGGGGGCCGTTCTGTTCAAATGAGAGGTCGTGCTCGCGCAGTTCTTCAATCATCGGAACGCCCTGAAGCGGTCCAGCGTCGATCCAGAACGATGCGGTCGTACCCACGCCACGGGCCGATTGCAGCACGATATCGCCGCCGAGAAGCGTGGCCAGGCGCCTGCTGATTGAAAGCCCAAGACCCGTGCCACCAAACCGGCGCGTGGTCTTCTCGTCTCCCTGGGTGAAGGGCGTAAACAGGCGGTCGCGTTGCTCGTCGTTCATCCCGATTCCCGTATCAATCACATCGCACTGAAGCCGCGAGGTGTCAAGGAGGGATTCACACGCCACGCGAAGCGTCACGCTGCCCTGCTGAGTAAACTTCACGGCATTGCTCAAAAGGTTTAGCAGAACCTGTTTCATTCGCAGCGGATCGGCATGAATGGATTGAGGCACTGGGCCGTCAAACACAACCGAGAATTTCAGGCCTTTTTCTTCAGCGCGCTGGCGCGCCACGACCGCAACATCGCAGAAGAAACTTGGCAGACTCGTGCGAATCTTCTCCACCGTCAGCTTGTTGGCTTCGATCTTGGAGAGGTCGAGAATGTCATTGATAATCCCCAGAAGGTGCTCGCCATTGCGGCGGATGATCTGCACGCTGCGCGACCGCTGCTCGGGCGACTGGCGCACGTCCTGAAGCAGATCGGCATATCCGATGATCGCCGCCATCGGGGTGCGTATCTCGTGGCTCATATTGGCCAGAAATGCGCTCTTGGCGGCATTGGCATGGTCGGCTGCCTCCCTCGACCGCTGCACCTGCTGTTCTGCCATCTTTTGTTGGGTGACATCATCGAATAGCAGCACCGCGCCATTGCCTCCTTTAACAGGGAAGGGGCTGATGCGAAGAACGAACCATGAGTCTCCCTGATTCACCGGCGCAGCGCACTCGATCACCGTCGAGCCAATCTTCCCGGCCAACACACCGCGGATTGCCTCTGCCACCGATGCGGCCTGAGCCTGTTCCGCACTTTGAATGCGATCGCAGGTCTCAAGAAAGTTTGCCCCAACTGCCAGCCTCGGGAGGCGGGTATCGCAGATGAGTTGGTCGCAGTTTTTCCAGTTGGCATTTGACGCGAGCAGACGCCCGGTGCCGTCGATAATTCCCACTTGTGCCGGAAGCGCATCAAAAGTCGCCTGCGCGAGCTTCATCTGTTCTTCCAGGGCGCGATGCAGATTTCGGTGGTGCCGGGCCGTCCGGCTGGTGATCACCAGCGCACCCACCAGCAAGCTCGCTTCGATCAAAGCCAGCCAATGAACGGCCTGCGAAAGTGTTGATTCAATTTTTACGGTCTCTGGGACGTCAACGACACGGCCCAGCCACTCGCGCACCACCAACGGATCTTGCCGCGATTGCTCAAGCACCCACGCCGATGCCACGAGAGCGCAAAAAACTATCAAGGCGAGCCAAAGCCAACCGGCCCGATACGGTCTTTCGGCCTTCGCAACTCGAGGAGTCAATTCTATCAAGGCAGCACCTGTGACATTTCCAACACGCCCGCAGCGTCAGTTCAGAACACTCTATATCTGTAAGCATCGGCACAGGTGAACCCCCGGTTTGAGATGCAATGGAAAAACAGCGACGAATTACCGGACGAATGTTCGCAGATCGCGGCCAATATCAGCGACGACCGCGGTCCAGTCGTCGGATGTTGATTGCCGGTAGAGCTTCATCGACGGATACCACGGCGAATCCACCCGATCCGAGAGCCACCGCCAATCGGCTGACTTGATGAGCATGGTCCAGGTCGGCCTGCCCAGCGCGCCGGCGAGGTGGGCCGGGCCCGAGTCGATCGTAATCACCAGATCCATGCACGCGATTAGCCCTGCCAGGTCGTAGAAATCGACGATTTTGTCCGCAAAACTGATCAACCGCATTCCCTGTGGCGGTGCGGCACGGAGCTTTGCGTGTTCGCCCACCTGCAAACTGAAGAACGACACATCCCCGGACGCCAACGGAGCAAGCTCGGCGAGCGAGATTGACCGCTTCGGATTCGGCTTGGAATTGCCGCGCCAGAGAAGCCCCACATTCAAGCGACTGCGATGCTCGGCGATTTGAGCTTGCCAGCCTTCGACGTGAGCGTCGGGTAGCGTGAAGTATGGGACCGTCGCCGGGACCGTTTCGAGCGAAATGCCAAATGCGTGCGGCAGGCTCAGCAGCGGGGCCTCCAGATCGAACGGTGGCGGGCGCAATCCGCCTGGCACCACCTTGGCAACCCCCGGAACCGTTTCCATCAGCCGGCGGAGGTTAATCGGGCATTCAAACACAACTTTTGCCCCGCGTGCGGCAAGCAGGGGTAGGAAACGGGCAAACTGGATGTTATCACCATACCCCTGTTCTGAATGAATGAATACCGTCCGACCCGACGCATCGCCCCCGCGGTAGCGCGGCTGGGAAAACTCTCGGGCCGGCGTGGTGAAATCTTTGCACTGCCATCGCCACTCATACTCAGAGAAACCACGCGTGTAGTCCCCAAACGCGAGCAGTGCCAGCGCCCGGTGACCGCGGGCGGCAGGATCGTGCGGCTTGATCGCCAAGGCCCTGTCGGCGGCGGCGAGCGCGTCCTGATATCGGCCGACCTTGTTGTAAATGCCCGCCACCGCACATTGCGCCTCAACGTGCTTCGGATCGACCGCCGCGGCGCGCTCGAAGAACTCCAGCGCTTCGTCGCACCGGTCGGCACGGTCGCACACAGCGGCGAGGTTTCCCAGCGCCAGTAAAAAGTTGGGATCGATGGCTATAGCGCGGCGATAATACTTCTCCGCGTCCACCACCCGCCCTGCCTGCTCCAAAACCCAAGCCAGATTGTTATGTGCATCTGCCCGCGGGCCCCCGATCTCGACCGCGCGCTCGGCGGAGGCGATCGCGTCATCAAAACGCTTGAGCTTGGCAAGGACGACCGACCGGCGGCCGTAACACTCCACGTCATCGGCCGCCAGCTTCAGATGTTCCTGAAACGCCACCGCCGCACGCTCGAGGTAGTTCAGCTCTGCCAGCGACACGCCCATCTGATATTGTGCCCGCGGATGCGATGGCGACACTTTAATCAGCCTCTGCAGCACCTGCACCGCCTCCGCATGACGGCCAAGCGCTGCGAGGCTGGAGGCCATGTTCCAGTAAGCGTCGGGGTGATCCGGATTCAGCCGTGCGGCGCGATCAAAACATTGGAGCGCTTCTTCAGCCTTTCGGGCGAGCCAGAGAACATGGCCAAGATTATTGAACGCTGCAAAATTCTGAGAAATCGCAAGCGAGCGTTGAATTGAATCGTAAGCTTCCTGCAACCGCCCCTGCTGGAGGGCGGCGACCCCGAAAAAGTGCAGCGCATCAGCATGAGTCGGCTCGCAGGCAAGAATGGCCCGCAGGCTTGCCTCAGCCGCTGCAAACTGCCCTGCCTGCAATTGCTGCAGGGCCGTTTCAATCATTTCAGTCGTTGAAGCCGGTTGTTCTGGCATTCGAGGTTAAACCGTATCGACAGCAGCGGATTCGGGCAATGAACCCCTGACGAACTTGGGGAGTTTTCCGGGCGAGCAATAAGCAGCCCCCCGACTGGCCCGCGGCCAAATGTGGGCTATGTTTTTCTCGGAGATAGTGAATCCGGGCGGCGTTTTTATCGAACCGGTGCAACCGCCGGCCGCGCTGGCTCGAAGACCTCTTACGGTTGCGGTGCAAGACAGGACGGTGGAGCATGCAGAATAGCGTTGTAGATATGACATATGAAAGCGAGTCGCCCCGAAAGCGGCTCTACCACCGCATTACCGGGACTATCGTGATGATGTTCGGTTCGATCGCCGCGATTGCGACTGTCAGTTTCTTACTGCACTAGGCGGCGCAGAAGCTGCGTCCTCGTCGAGCTGGGGGGCTGTATTGGCGTGCCGGGGGCCGCCCTCATTTTTGACATCACCGCGGCGAGGATTAGACTTCCCTCCCAAGCTGACGACGGATGCGTCAGTATCGACGGGTTCGTGGGAACGGAAGCACGCGTGAAAGCAATTCACTTTGCCGGGCAAACAAGGAAGTTGGCACTTGCGGTGATGGTCGGTGTCGCCGGTGCCGCAGCACACACCGCGATTGCACAGTCCAACCCGCTCACCCCCCCTGCAGCGTTCCGAACAGGGGCCGCAACGCCGCTCGCGGGCAAGACTGTTGAAGACGTACGCATCGTTGGCAACAGAGAAGTATCCACAGCAGTTATTGCCAATGTCATTCGCACCCGTAGGGGCGAGCCTTATGACCCCGCCACCGTCGAGGAAGACTACCAGCGCGTTTACGGTCTGCGCAAGTTCTCTAATGTTGAAGCCAAGGTCGAACCGACGGACACTGGCGTCATCGTCGTGTTTCAGGTCAGCGAGCAGAAGCAGGTGGGCACAATCGCCTTCCGCGGCAATCTCAAGCTGAATGATACGACCCTCGCAAATGTCGTCGATCTCAAATCGGGCGAGGCGATCGATCCTTTCCGAATCGCACTGGCAAAGTCGTCCATAGAGAATCTTTACCGCAGCAAGAACTTTCCCTTCGCCAATGTTGAAATCGACCAGAACCGCCTCAGTGAAAGCGGCGACTTAGTCTTTAATGTCGTCGAAGGCCCCAACGTCAAGGTTCGGAAAGTAGCGTTCATAGGCAACAACTCCTTCACCGCCGACCGGCTGAAGGGTCAGATTCGGACGCGCAACTGGATCTGGATTCTTCGGCAGGGCAACTATGACAATGAGCAGGTTGAAGACGATGTCGCGTCATTGCGCCGCTTTTATGAGGGCAAGGGCTTTTTTGATGTTCGCATCGGCAGAAAGCTGATTTTCTCGCCGGACAACAGCGAACTGCAGGTGACATTTCTCGTCGAAGAAGGCCAGCGGTACAGAGTCGATCAGGTCACGTTCAAGGGCAACAGCGTTCTGAGCGATGTCGAGCTGAGAAAAAGCCTGAAAATGCTCGAAGGAGAGACATACGACGATGATGTCCTCCGCCGCGACGTGCGAGAAGTCATTCGCGCCTATAGTCCGTTTGGCTTCATCTACCAGCCTCAGGCAACTGACCCGAACTACTTCATGCTCGGGTCGAGCAATGAACCGGTAAAGCGTGTTTTCCGCCGGGAAGCAGGCACGGTCGAACTCGTTTACGACATTCGCGAAGGAAAGCCCTATAAACTCGGCAAGATCCTCGTAAAGGGCAACAGCCGGACGCAGGACAAGGTAGTCCTCCGTGAGATGCGCATGGCGCCCGGCCAGCTTTACGACTCGGGTGCCGTACAGGACGCCCAGGATCGTCTCCGCGGCACGCCATTTTTTCAGGGCGTGTCGGTTACGCCCATCGGCGATGCCGAAGATTCACGCGATTTGCTGGTCGAGGTGCAGGAGCAGCGCACCGCCAGCTTTAACATCGGGGCGGGCATCAACTCCAACGGCGGCTTCGGCGCGAACGTCACCTACGAGCAGCGCAATTTTGATATCGCCAACCTGCCGACCAACCCCCGCGATATCTTTAACGGAAACGCATTCATCGGTGCCGGCCAGTCGTTCCGGGTTTCGCTCGAACCGGGCACCCAGATTAGCAACGCGAGCGTGCGCTTCCGAGAGCCGTATCTGTTTGATCAGCCCTACGGCCTGACAGTCGAGGCCTACGCGCGCGACCGCATCCGCGAAGACTACCGCGATCGCCGGCTGGGCGGCAGGATGAGCCTCGACCACCGATTTGATGAGAAATACAGTGCCGCACTCTCGCTGCGTATCGAGGAGGTGGATATCGGGAGCATTAACGATCGCCCCATCCGCGCACAAGAGATCCTGGATGAGGAAGGCGAGCACCTCCTGACCAGCGTCGGGTTGAGAGTCACCCGAGACACCAGCAACCGAGGCATTTTGCCCTTCCGCGGGAGCACCACCAGTGTCGGTTGGGATTCCTTTGGCGCGCTCGGCGGGGATTACACGTTCCAGAAGTTCACCGCCAACTGGGATGCCTACTATTCCCTGCGGGAAGACCTGCTCGACCGCCGAACGATCCTCGCGTTGCACGTTGATACCGGATACATCGCAGGCGACGCACCATTTTTTGAACGATTTTACGGCGGTGGCATCGGGTCGGTGCGCGGGTTCGCTTTCCGAGGCATCAGCCCCCGGTCAGGCCCGGATGATGACCGCGTCGGCGGCGATTTCATCCTCACCGCGTCGGCAGAGGTCGGCTTTCCCCTTGTCGGCGAGCAGCTTCGGGGGGTTGTCTTTACCGATATGGGAACCGTTGAGCCCTCATTTCAACTGGAGGACTGGCGTACGAGCGTCGGCGCAGGCATCAGACTTACCCTGCCTATCCTCGGCCAAACGCCCATCGCGATCGATTTTGCCATCCCCTTGAGCAAAAACAGCGAAGACGATACACAGATCATCAGTTTCTCGCTCGGATTCGATCGATAGACTGTCCCTCTTGCAACCTTGCCCCCCCTGTGGGGATGATGATAGAAGAGACACTCAAGACCGTGATTCGTCGGCTGGCAGGTGCCAGACGTCGCCCCGCGGGGTATGCCTGTGAGTAGCTAGGTCAATGCACCACTTGAAAGGAACATCGCACATGAAATTGTCGCATTGCTTCGTAATCAGCCTGCTGGCGCTCGGATTGTTCGCCATGCCGTCGCTCGCTCAGTCGGCACCGAGAATTGCCATCGCCAACACCGCGCGCATTCTCAATGAGCTACAGGAGACGAAGGACCTCAATCAGAAGATCAATAACGACCTCAAGCTGCTGGACACCGAGCGCGTCACCCGGCAGCAGAAGGTCACCGACCTTCAAGCCAAGCGAGATCAGCTTCGCCCCGAGGCACCACAGTACAATGACGTGAACAAGGAGTGGCTCCAGGCTCGAATCGAGTTCGAGATTTGGGCCCAGTTGCAGCAGGCCAACCTGCAGCGAGAGCAGAAGATCCAGATGCGCACGCTGTTCGGGAAGATTGAACAGACCATCGCAGAAGTAGCGACCAAAAAGGCCATCGATGTCGTGCTCGCCGAGCAGAAGGTCGATTTCCCGGATAACCTCGACGCAATTCAGGTGGACCAGTTGAAGGCCATCATCGGCCAGCGCAACGTACTGTTCGCCAACGCAGCCACGGTCGATATCACCAATGATGTCATCACCGCGATGGACGCAGCATACAAGGCAGGAAACTGAAGCCCGCGGGGCGGCGTGTAAAGACTGTCAGGAAAAACTAAACGGGCGTGAGAGGCAGATGCTGTCTCTCACGCCTGTTTTATTAGTCGTGCGGCTTGCTGCTCCAGTCGTGTGGTACGGGTCACTCTTCTTCCCCGCCGACATCCAATTTGTATTTTCGCATCTTCTTGTAGAGCGTCGTGCGATTGATATCCAGTTCGCTCGCAGTCGCCTGGCGGTTGTAGTTGTTGCGCTTCAACGCCGCCTTGATGATCGTGCGTTCGGGCATCTCCAACGCTCGCTCTAGCGGCATAGGGTCGTTCAGCAGGCCGTTAAACAAACCATCCAGTGCTGCGCGCGGCTCGGCGAAGGGGTCATAACCCGTCACCCCGTGAAGCGTCTCGGGCAAATCTGACAGATCAATCTGAGGCCGCTTGGAAAGCACCACCGAGTGCTCGACCGCATTCTCAAGCTCGCGCACATTCCCCGGCCACGCATAGGCCGTCAATGCAGCCAGAGCTGCTTCGGTGAATCCGATGATCTCCCGCCCCACTTCCTTGCAATAAAGCCGCAGAAAATGCATCGCCAGCAGCGGAATGTCGCCCTTCCGATCGCGCAGGCTCGGCATGCGAATGTTGACCACATTAATGCGGTAGTAGAGATCCTGTCGAAACGTCTGCTCGGCTACCAGTTGCTGAAGGTCGCAGTTGGATGCCAGCACCACGCGCACATCGACCGTCGTTGTTTGCGTCGAACCAACCGGCTCAAACTTCCGCTCCTGCAACACCCGCAGCAACTTCACCTGCATCGCGGGGCTGGCCGAATTAATCTCATCGAGAAAGATCGTCCCCCCATCCGCGGAGAGAAATCGGCCGGGCTTGTCGCTCACCGCCCCGGTGAATGAACCCTTCACATGGCCAAAGAGTTCGCTCTCAAGCAGTGTCTCGGGAAGCGCGCCGCAGGAGATTTCGATGAACGGCCTGTCCCGCCGGGGCGATCGCTGGTGAATGCCGCGCGCCAGCAGGCTCTTACCCGTGCCGCTTTCGCCAGTCATCAGCACGGTCGTCCGACCTTCGGCCACCGCGTTGACGACATCGACGATTTTCTGAACCTTTGCATCGCGCCCGATCAGGTTCTCCAAGCCAAACCGGGAATCCAACTGTTGCCGAAGCGCATAGTTTTCAAACAGCAGCGCGTGTTGCCGGGCCGCCTTTTCTACTGTCACGCGAATCTCATCATCAATGATCGGCTTGGTCAGGTAGTCGAACGCCCCGGCTTTAATGGCATCGACCGCTTGCTCGATCGAGCCGTAGCCGGTGAGCAGGATCACCACCACCTGCGGATGCGACCGGCGAATGTCCCGGAGAAACGCACCGGGCTTCACCCCAGCGATGTTCAAGTCGGCCAGCAGTATGTCGATCTGCCCCGATTCCATCTTCGCCACGGCTGCATCGGGGCTATCGGTTGTCGAAACGACGTATCCCTCCCGCCTGAGAAACTGCGAGAGCGAATCCTGCATGATCCGGTCTTCATCAAGGACGAGAATGCGAGGGGTATGCGTTGACATAATTGGTCGCGGTCAGATCGTCAGACGGCTGAGTATTGCCGGTGCCGCGGACATCACGGTGCCCGAGTTGCCCCGACGGCAATTTTCTCCCGGCAATCAGCGATCGGCGTTCACTTAACTCATCATCGACCAGAATGCGTGTTGCCTTGAAGCAACACTGATGCATTCCCGCTGCATTTTGCTTTCCGGCGAGGATGGATATGATTCCGCGATACTGGAACGACTCATTTCGAGGAAAGACCTATGAAGATTGGTGTGCCAAAGGAAATCAAGTCTGATGAATACCGTGTCGCCATGACCCCCGCCGGGGCGGAGGCGATGGCTCGGGCCGGGCACCAGGTGTTTGTTGAGGCGCAGGCCGGCGTAGGCTCAGGGTTTGGAGACGAGCTTTACACCGCAGTCGGCGCAACGATCGTCGGCACCGCTGCAGAGGTCTTCACGGCTGCCGACATGATCGTGAAGGTGAAGGAACCGCAGCCCGCCGAGATCAGCCAGTTCAAGCCCGGGCAGATCATCTTCACCTACTTCCACTTCGCCGCCAGCCGCGAGCTGACGCAGGCGTGCATGGATAGTCAGATCACAGCAATCGCCTATGAGACCATCACCGACAAGCGCGGCACCCTGCCACTGCTCACGCCGATGAGCGAAATCGCCGGGAAGATGAGCGTACAGGAAGGCGCGAAGTATCTGGAAAAGCCGATGAGCGGCCGGGGCATCCTGCTCGGCGGCGTGCCGGGCGTGCCGCCGGCACATGTACTCGTGATCGGAGGCGGCGTGGTCGGCACCAATGCCGCAAAAATCGCCGCCGGGCTGGGGGCCAATGTCGTGCTGATGGATGTCAGCCTCGACCGTTTGCGCTATCTCGATGATGTCATGCCTGCCAATGTCAGCACTGTCTATTCCAACAGCTACAACATCCGTGAACATCTTCAGCTAGCCGACCTCGTCGTGGGTGCTGTTCTCATTCCCGGCGCGAAGGCACCGAGCCTCGTCAGCCGCGCCGATCTGAAGCTGATGAAACATGGCGCGGTGATTGTCGATGTCGCCATTGATCAGGGCGGCTGCGTTGAAACAGCCCGCGCGACCACGCACAAGGAACCGACCTATATCATCGATCATGTAGTTCACTACTGCGTCGCCAACATGCCCGGCGCGGTAGGCCGCACGAGCACACTCGCGCTGACCAACGCAACACTCCCCTACGCGCTCAAGATAGCAACCAAGGGCTATAAGGCCGCGGCGCAGGCAGATCCGGGGCTGGTTGAGGGGATCAACCTTGTCAACGGGCAAGTGACCTACCAGGCGGTGGCCGATTGCTTTGGGCTGAAGTATTCCGAACTGAAGCTGTGAACGCCGCAATAATGCCTCCGCAGCGGGCGGGAGGATGCGGTGAGGAGGGACTTGACGATGACCGAGCGACTGCAAAAGCTGCAGATCATGCTGGAAAAATCCCCCGGCGATCCATTTCTGCTCTACGCGGCGGGCATGGAATACAAGAAAACGGGCGATCATCCGCGCGCCTTGGAGTACTTCCGTCGCACGATCTCCGCCGACGCGAAGTATTGTTACGCTTACTATCAGGCCGGACAAACCTACGAACTATCTGACCGCCCCACCGACGCCAGGCAGGCATACATCGACGGCATTGCCGCGGCGCAGATGGCTGGCGATGCACATGCGCAATCCGAACTGCAGGCAGCCCTTGATATGCTCGACTGATCGCGCCATACGCCCCGCGACAATTTGCCACGCCCAGTGCCGCCGGGGCCGTTTCTCCCCGGCCATGCGATGATCGCGCCCGGCGGTTCAGGCATTCCCCGATTTGCATTCCCGCAACATCGCTCCACAATTTACTGTTCAACCATGGTCGACGCGTTGATGAACTATCTGCACACGCCAAAGTGGAAGCGCCAGCACCGTTGGCGGCGGGCCGTGTGGACAGCGATGAACACGGTGGGACTCACCGGCATGCACGCGCTGCCACTAAACAAGCGTTGGATCGACATTCATCGCCGACTCATGCCGTTTCCAAATCTCGATCCCGGCCTGATGGGGTTTCGCATCGTGCAGATTTCGGACCTGCATTACAGCCCGGTGGTCTGGAAGCGCTATCTCGAGCAAATGTTACAGTGGGTTCACGAGCTTGAGCCCGATCTGGTGGTTGTCACCGGCGACCTGATCACCGGCGGCTATCGCTACGCGCCGAGGATCGCAAAAATGCTCGCCGGGCTTAAGCCGCCGCACGGTGTCATCTGCACCTTTGGAAACCATGACTATTCAATGTACGGAAAGAAGCAACTCATCGAGGGAATGCGACGTGCAGACTATCTTGAGAAGTGTCTGATGAACGAAGGCCTGATCGTGCTGCGCAATGAAGTACTGGAGATTCGACCCGGCAAGCGCACCGATCGGCCGCTCGATACGGATGGCGATGTTACCAACGCACGACCGCTGATGATTGTCGGCCTCGACGATGAATGGTCCGGCGCGATTGATCCGCGGAAGGCGTTTGCGGGCGTCGGCGGTGACCTGCCAGTACTTTGCCTGAACCATAACCCTGCGAACTGCCATGAATTGCTGGAGTATCCGTGGCAATGGATGCTCGCCGGACACACGCATGGCCGGCAAACCGCCGACAGCCGGGTGGCACGCACGTTCAGCAAGCGGCGCGAGTACACACACGGGTACTACGCCATTCAGGGCCGACATCTTTATGTCAACCGAGGATTGTCATATGGCCAGCGGGTGAAACACTGGTGCCGCCCGGAAATGACAGTCTTCCGCCTCACCGCCGAAGCACCCCAAGAAGCATAAGCCCTTTTTTAGCAACTGTTTATAGCCAGCGATGCGACGGCGGGCATCGCCCACAAATGAAATGCAATTGTATTGCATTTGCGTTTTGAGTGCATATACTATTTGTTCGCATGAGAAAGCGAGTTGCGTTCAATCTCAACCCGACCGGCCCGCGTGCCGACTCCGGCTTCACTCTCGTGGAGTTGCTGGTGGTCATCGGCGTCATCTCTCTGCTGGTCTCGCTGCTGTTGCCCGCGCTCGGAAAAGCCAAGCAGGGCGCGAACCGCGCCTTCTGTCTAAATAATCTGCGTACCATGCAGATGGCGCAGCTGCAGTATGCCAATGACAACCGGGGCTATCTGGTGCAGGCGGGTTTGTCGCATCAAGGTGTGGCCCTGGAAGCGGGTGTCGCGTGGATCAATACACTGCAGCGGTACTACCGGGGCAGCAATGTCGAGTCGGATACGCTTGCCAACCCGTCGATCTCAGTTCGCTGCCCCAGCGATGTCAGCCCACACTGGGTAGATGGCGTGCCCGTTCCGCAGACCAACCCGCCGTCGTTTCGACGGACGAGCTACGGCATCAACATCTTTCTCGATCGGGAGATGTGTCCGTGGGGCCCTCGGCAATCGCTCGATGCGCCCGCGGGCGGGTGGTATGCCAAGATCACGCGCGTTCGCAAACCGTCCAGCACGATCCAGTTTGTTGAAATGGCGTACAACGGACCATTCGCTGCGGCCGATCATCCGCATGTCGAAAACTGGGCCGGCTCCAACCCCGCCATCGTCGCCGCAACGATGCTCGAGATTCACTCACACGGCGGCCCGCGCCGCAGCCGCGAGTCGATCAGCAACTACGGCTTTCTCGATGGCCATGCCGAAAGCCTGCGCTTCAGCGAAGTGTTTCGTGATCTGACCAAGTTCAACCGATTCGACCCCGCGCTGGCCAACTAGGTCCTGCGGCAATCACGTGTCTTCCGGAGAGATAAGATGCTTCGACCCCTCTTGATCGCAACAACCTTGGCAGCAAATGCAAGCTGGTTGCATGCAGTCAATCCGTTCGTCATCGCCGCCGACGCGCGCCCGCGCGTCGCCGGCGGGAAGCTCATCACCGATGCCTTTGACGATAGCACTAGCACGCTCGTGCAGAACGTCCGCACCTTCGGCTGGCAGTTCCAGTCCATCCCCGGCGATCCCTACTTCATTCAAGACCCCGGCTTCAACGCCGTCGCCGGATCGGGCCTGCAGGGAGGCAGCTTCATCGGTTTCAATGTCTCGCGCGGCTTGTCATTCTTCAGCGGCTCGGAGCCGGTCGACCTCGGGCAGATACCCGTCGGCTTCGGACAGACACCTGCGGGCGAATCGTTGTCGTTCTCGTTCGGGGCGGGAACCGTCGGCATCTCTTCGACCACCGCCGCCCAACCCGGATTCAACTTTTCAAGCGTGGCCGCCAACGGCAGCCTGCATCGTCACCTCAATGCCAACCTTAATCCCGGAACCCTGGCAACGCCGTCGAAGGGCATCTACTTCACGTCCATTCGACTGACCAATACTGCCGGTGCCGCGCCCTCTGACGCGCTCTTTCTGCTGTTCAACAACGGCGCCGCGCCCGCCGACTTCAGCCGCGCCCTGGACTATGTGGCCAATCCGTTCGCTGGCGACGCCGATTTCTCCGGCAGCGTGACACTCGACGACTTCACCGCCCTCGCCGCCAACTTCGGCTCGCCCGGCGAGCAGTTCTGGTACGACGGCGATTTCAACGACGATTATCAGGTCAATCTCGACGACTTCACCGCCCTCGCGGCCAACTTCGGGCTTGCCGCCCCTTCGGGTTTGCCGCGCGATTCGGCGATCCCCGAACCCACTTCGCTCACATTTGCACTGGTCGTTGCTTCGCAGTTGTTCCTGCGTCGGCGCACCAGGGTTTCTTCATCTCTTCAGGAGGTTTGATATGCGCGTTCGATCCACTCTTTGCTTCCTTGCAGCAACCGCCGTCGTCACGTCCGCGGCACTCGCTGAGTACGATGTTTCACCCAAGATTGAAGGAGGCGTGATCAAGACCAATGCCTTTTTTGATGCCGAAGAGGTGGAAGTCGGCAACGTCGCCGTCTTTGGTTACAACTTTGGTGAAGAAGTGCTTCTCCCGCCAAACGAATTGCCCGATCCGGGCTTCCATCCGCTCCCTGGCAGCGGGTTTGCCGAAGGATCGCAGATCGGCATCCAAACCCTTAGCGTGCTGCAATACTGGAACGGCGTCGGCCCGATCAGTTTCGCCCCCGCTGCTTCCGGAACAACCTTGTCTTATGCGTTTGGCTCCAGCGCCGCCTCGGTCGATGGCACGACCATCCCCGCGAACGATGTGCTCGTCGGGCCGGTCGACGAGTTTGGCGAGTTTGATGATCATCTCGATACCGAAATCACGCTCGCCGCAGCGTCGGGCATCTACATGGTCGCCGCTCGACTCAACACCACCACCCCGGGCATCACGCCGTCGGATAGCATCTTCATTCTCTTTAACTACGGCTTGGAGGAAGATGTGCTGGAAGACGCCGTCGTGTTCGCCCGCGACACATTTGCTCCGGGCACGGTGATTCCGGTTGTCCCCGAACCCGCAGCGCTAGGCCTGCTCGCCGCCGCCCTGCCGATGGCACTGCGTCGCCGTCGTTAACTGGTTTGAGGCCCCGCCGGTGCGCCGAGTCGTCGTAACGTTGTTTACAACCCGGGACAGGGGTGACCACGCGTCACCCCTGTCCTAGTCATGCGAAACGCACAAATCTACCTCGCCGAATGTCCCGTGTGCGTCAACGCCGAACGCACGGCCGCCGAGTGCCTTGATCGCAACAGGTTCAAGGTGGAAATCATCCACTTAGGCGAACACGAGGGCCGGATCGCCGAGGCCAGGCGGGCCGGCGTGAAGTCGGTGCCGCCCCGGTGATCGATGGCCAACCGTTCCACATCAACCTCCCCATCAACCGCGGTGCCGATCTTTCCGAATTGGGTTGAACCAGGCCGCCACGCTGACCGGCTCTGTCATTCGTCGCGCTGGCTCAACGCGATGCGATTGCCTTCGGAGTCTTCGAACTCCGCGACCCAAGTGCCCGGCGTGACCTCTTTCTTCGCAAACAAGACGGCTGCCCCGCGCGCCGTCGCGCGCGACATCACTCTGTCGATATCGATCAGATGAAAGTACACGATCGCCCCATGCTTTGAGGGTACATACACGTCCCCTTGCGCAAGCGTGACATTCGCACCGACCCGTTCGCGCGATGACGGAAAGTGTGCCATCGCGTAGCCGTCCACTGTCACGCGTTCAAGCCTTATGTCAAACACCGCTTCGTAAAACGCCACGGCCCGATCCATGTCGGTGACCGGGATCTCAAGGTAACGAACTTCCGGCATCGGATCACTCCTGGTCTGCATCAAACACCCCAACGATAGTGCGAAGAACGAGAGCACTTTCGGCACCTGGCTTGCTCCGGAACAATTGCTCCGCGGGGAACTGCCCATGAATCCGAGTCGCGATCGACTGCCAGAAGTGTGTAGGTCATCCAGCGTTGATAAATGGCACCGACAGCCGTCGCTCCCGCCGATCGCCAATAGCCCTTAGACAGCGAATCGAAATGGCCTTAGTTTCCGGAGCATTCATATGACGATACGCCAATCTGCCCATCGCTCCGGTTCAGCGGCGAACTTCGCAGCGGACCGTCCGCTGCAACCGATTGCTACACCACCGGCTACCGCCGCGCGGCACAGTGGATGCCTCCGACCAGCGGCGATGCCGTCAATGTCGAGGTGCATGACGGTGCTACCGGGAGCACAATGCCGATCGGTAGCCGAGCCGGTGCCTCGCGGGCTCTCAGACCACAATTGTCATACCCGCCGGATCGGTTCACCGCACTGGCCGGTTGGTCCACACTCAGAGTCGTCAGCCGGCGGGACTGGCTGCCGTAACTGGATCACGGTCTACCGGGCGGCGTTGGCTCTTGCGGGAAGCTTCACGGACACACCGCGCGCCAATCCCACCCGCTCGACGTGCCCGGTGACGCGATGGCCCGTCGCAGGGTCGGTGTAGATCAAGTGTGTGTGTGTCGCGGTCCCTGGGTGGGTCAGCCGGCCCACCGAGTCGGCGGCGTAGATGCCGACGAGCGTGCCGCTCACATTATTCACGTTCAGTTCGAACGGCTGTTCGCCTTCGGCGATTTCCTGCTTTTTCATCCGGGCATGGATCGGGCAGGCACCGTTGATGACGTGAAGCCGGACGTCTGTGAACGCACCATCGACGACAAAGACGAACGGTTCGGCCGGCCCGATCCCTGCGCCGATTGCCATCGCGCCGATCGTTTCATCGAACCGTTCGTGTGACACCGCATCGGCCAGGGGATGCTGGGTCCAGCTGTCGACCGACTGCCCGACGAGAAGGGTCGCCTTTGTGCCGGCCGTCGCCACCGGCTGCGGGGTTCCGTCCGGCGCTACGCGGGTGACGACCGCCACGGAGTCGAGGACCGTGATTTCGCCCTTGAGCCCCTCCGCAGCGCCCACCCCGTAAAAGTGCGGCTTGCCGACGACATCAGCCACATCCACGCGCGGCTGGAACTGGCGCTGGCCGATGGTCTCGTGCATTCCGCCGACCTGCACTAGCTGCGACGAAACTGATGGATCCCTCGCAGCGCAACCGCAAAAGAGCGCGGCTGTCGAGAGACAAAAGGTCATGAATCGCAACCGTGTTGCGCAATCGATGGGTCGAATCATAGATGCCTCGCGTTTCCTTTTGAGCATTTGACACAGTGTAACGCGGGTGAACCTCGAGGCACATGCCGCGCGAGGATGCCCAAGTTTCCTGAAGTCGGACTGCCGCACCGAGGAAATGCCTCGGGCAACGGACTGAAGTTATCCCGCGGTCGATGCGCCGGCGTGAAGCAAGCGATCAAGCTCCGCAGGACTCATTCGCTTGATGAACTGCTCGAGCTTCCTGGCGTATTGCAGATCGTTCGGGTCGAGCCCACCGATCTTCTTCCGCCGGTAAAGACTCATCATCCAGCCCACGTGCCGCTGAGATCATCTCGACGATTCTTCATGCAAGCTGCGAGCGTGATAACAGACTGACATTGATTGGCCAGCCCGGCACCGACTAACTTTCAGATTTCGAGGACCGTTGTGCCGCGCCGGTCCAGTTCAGAGAACCCATGCAATCCCGCCGCTGACCGGTGAAGATCGGCGGCAGTCTTCTACCAAAGGAGATTGCACGGGTTTCGCCACGATTATCGCCCTCGACCTCGGCAAGTTCAAGACCGTCGCATGCGTGATGGACACCGCGACCCGCACGCACACGTTTGAAACGATTTTGATGTCCCCGGCAACGGTCCACGACCTGCTTACGCGGCAGCTGACCGATCCGCCGGCTGACACGCTTGTCGTGTCCGAGACCTGCGAGACGGCCGGCTGGGTGCATGACCTCTGCACCGCCCGGGCCGCGTCGATCATCGTCGTCAACGCCAACGAGGAACGCTTTGCCCAAGGCGTACGCCGTGCGTGCGAGCCCGATGACCTCGACTAACCAAATGCACGCGAAGGATGCGCAAGCGACCGGGACGTTCGATGCAGCGAATGAGGCGTGGGCTCTTGCCTCGGTGAATGAGGCTCCCTGAGCGATGTCCAAGGGATGACCATCGAATAGTCGTCTGAAGCGCACCGGCCGCCAGGACAAAGCGACCCAAGTCAATCACGGAAGTTAAATACAGCGGGTGAAAGAGGTAAGACAAATGCGGTGCGCGCCAAGATCACACTTGACCCCAAGCGGGATTCATAGTCGGGGGGTTATCCATCGCCCGCTGTTCGGCCGCCTCAGAAGCTCAGCAAGATCGGCAGCCGATGCTCGCATGCTTTCGTTGCGAGATCCCGAAATAACTGAAGCCCGAATGCCGCAGTCTTAGCCAAGCCAGCTTTCGGGGGGTCAGGCTCGCGTTTCTTTCCCCGCAGCAGACTGCCGAACAGACCTGCCTTCTTCGGGGAAGACGGCACGGTTTGCCGCGTCGACTTCAGTTGCTCGAGTTTCTCCGCCGTCTGCGCATGAAGCTCGTCCAGTTGTAGTTTGAGCGTGAACGCCGACCCGATGCACGTCTTGTCGTCTGATACGATCGTCGGCGCGTCGAACACGAACGGGAACTCGGTCGGAAGCCACAGTTGGGGTTCAAGGATCGTGCGAAAGCGAGACTTGTATTCGCGCACGGTAGATCGCACGTAGGCCGGATCATCAACCCATGACTCTGGCACTTCGCCGGGCACCGGCAGGTCTGGATGCTCCGCGTGAGCAGCCCACACCAGCAAAGCTGAATAACCGTCCCATGCCGGGCGATCCGTGAAGTACGGCTGTTGGTCCCCTTCGTCCCATTGGGCCGGTCCGCATCCGTGCACCTCCAAACCTCCGCTGAGCGCGCGGCACCAGCCGGTAACGGCTTGCCGAATGTCAGTAGCAGGCGGAGGTGCCTCCGGTTTCCCGCCTGAATAAATCATCGTGTACTGTATTCCTTGTTCGCGGGCCATGCGCTGTGCGACGTTCTCCCAGTCACGCCGGTAAAAGCGGGTCCTCGTGCCGACGTAAACTTCAAACGCCACTGAGTTCCTCGCGATCGTCCGCCGACTGTCCCGGCGATGGATAACTAGTGAATAAACCGACCCGCGAAGCCAATGAGCGTTCGCCGGGCGCGGTAAGGTTCTCACACGTAAGTCAGGGCGTCAATTGCTATTCGGTTAGCGAGCTGCCCGCGGAGGCACGATAGGCCGGGGAGCAGGACGGGACAACGCCGCTCCGGCGGGGTTCATGCATCGATTAGACACCCAGAAACGCGGCCCGGGCCGGGCTATTGGGATTAACGCCGTCGAACCCGCGCAAATCAACATGCCGGCGGAGCGCGTGCTGAACACCCGCCGGATTCTCAGCGTCAGGGGAGCGATCGGCATCGCTGGCAGCGGGCGGGCCGCGTTGCGCTGGACCAGCCACGCCGCGGCGGCGGGGAACACGCGGAAATGGCGATGATGGCCGCTTTTAGCTTGCGTTGCCGGATTGTGGCCATCTTTGCCGGCTCGTTCCCAGGGACGGGCGGTGGGGTCCTTTGCTCGCGGGGGCGGAACCTGCGATTGTGCCGCGGTGCAGCGGCCACGATCAACGTGGCACGGGCATCCAGCCCGTGTCTGCGGTGTGATGAACTGCAACCGATTGATCCCGGCACCGCCTGCAGTTCATCATGGGCGGGATGCGCATGTCGTGCCACCCGGGGCATTCATCTGTAGTTTCCAGTAGTTATTGATTGATGGGTGCCACTACTTGGCTCTCGGGCCAAGTAGTGCGGGCGACTGAAACCGCGGCGTGAAACCGAAGAGCACGACATGGCCTTAGAGCCATATCGTGGCACCCGGATAATCTTTTTCGTTAAAAAAGTGCTCGGCGCTGCGCTTTCCGTTCACCGCTGGCGCAGCGCGGGGGGTAGTAAGGAAAGGATGAGTGATGAATTATGAATGATGAATGGAGGAGGTCGCTGCGCGCTTTGCCTGGGTGCCCTGAAATGCCCGGAAATGCCCGATTTTTGAAAATAGCAGATTCTACTTAGTCTGAGAATTTTTTGCTCCGGCGAAAGGAGGCTTGCGGCGCGGGTTGTGGTCGTCGGGTCGTGCGGCGGCACTTGTGGCGGTGGCAATCGGCGTTGTCACTGTCCGGTTGCTTCCCAGGAACGCGGGAGGACAATCGCTTGAATGTCTAAGCCGCTTATCGTTTCGACCTGGTCGTTTGGCCAGCGTGCCCACCGCGCCGCGTGGCTTATCGGTGCGGTCAGGCAAGGCTGTTGCAACTTGCCAACGGCAACTTCGGTGGCTGCGCGGTGAATTGAGATCTGCAAGAATCGGAACGAATGGGTGGTGCCGCCGGTCCGGTGAATGCGCCCCGCTCGGCCGCGCCCGCCGGGTCTGGCGTTGTTGATTATGGGACTGTCGCGAAAATGTGCTCGAGACTCCGGCGAGCGCGGATGCGGGTAAGGTGCTTTGGTTGTTACAGCAAGGAGCAGTGACTCATGACCAAAACTGTTTACCGCACCGTCAGCAGCAAACGATTCTCGTCGGCCCCGCGTCGTGGCCGCAGGTCGGTGAGTTCGTTTAACACGCTGATCGCGCGGCTGGATAACGCCAGTGCGCGGCTGAAGGCATCGCGGAAATCAAAGTAGCCGCCGCCGGTCGCCTGTGTTTGGATTTACATCAGGATTAGCGCACCGAAGCATCAGCCGTCTGGCACAGGCGGTTTGGCACAGGCGACGTACTCGAAATGACCAGGACCGTAGTGGCCCTGGTCATTTTCTCGTTGTCAGCGAGGGCGACCCCGACCATGGCGGCGTCTGGATGAGACAGTATGGTAAGGCGGCACGGCCAGTAAACGACGCAGCCCGGTGTTGCCACCGGGCTTGCGTGCAATTTTCTCCCAGGATTGCGGCCGACTGGAGTCGAACCAGCACGAGTTGCCTCACTAGAACCTGAATCTAGCGCGTCTGCCAATTCCGCCACGGCCGCGGGGAATCGAGTCGCAGATCGTATCGCTTAGCCATCTTCCGTCAAGCCCGCGATCGCCGGGGTGCAGTTTCCGGGCATTCTGATTGACAGGCCGCCATTTCTACGCGACTCTATCAGTATTCGACGACCGCGACGTTGCGAAACTGTGCTGGTTTTTCGCGATAGAGTCTGTGACCGTTCGAGCTTCAGTTTCCTTGCGATGGCTACCGGCCCTTCTGGCCATTTGTTCAGTCCATCGCCATGAAACCGCAGTTCGCCGCCAAGCAGGCTTAGCTTGTTTGATTGCACATCGCCGCACAGGCAGCGCCGCCATTTTAAGAGTAAGCGAGCGACCGCGTGACTTCAGAACTTCGTGCGCGCGCCGAGGCTATTCTCGGCTATACGTTCCAGAATGGCGACCTGTTGAAGGAAGCGCTGACGCACTCCTCAATTGCCGACAGCCGACTCAAAAGCAACGAGCGAATGGAGTTTCTCGGCGATGCCGTGCTTGATCTGATTGTCTGCGAGGCGCTGTACAAAAAGTTCCCGTCGTATCTTGAAGGCGATCTGACCAAGGTCAAAAGTGCTGTCGTCAGCCGAAGGACCTGTGCGGAGGTGAGCAAAGAAACAGGGCTCGTCGATATCCTGATCATCGGCAAGGGAATTCATAGCCGCGAACAAATGCCGAGCAGTCTTGCGGCGGCGGTGTATGAGTCGATTGTGGCAAGCATCTATCTCGACGGCGGGTTTGAAGTGGTGAAGGCGTACGTCCTGCGCACCATGAACCCGAAGATTGATCAGATCGCTTCAACCATGCACCAGCAAAACTTCAAGGCAGTTTTGCAGCAGCACGCACAAAAATCGCTCGGCGGGACCCCAGTGTACGAATTGCTTGATGAGAAAGGCCCCGATCACAGCAAATGTTTTGAGGTATGCGTCGTGGTCGATGGGCGCAGGTTCACCAGTGCCTGGGGGCCAAACAAGAAGCAGGCCGAACAGAAGGCCGCTCTTCTGGCGCTGGAGGAGCTTGAAGTGCTGGACAAAGATGAAGTGGATGAGGCTTTCCAGAATCTGCCAGATGACGAGTAAGGCGCAGTTGGAAGGTGGGACGCGTTGGATTGAGGGCGGTTGATTGTTCGCGTGCTTGGTCGCGGTCAGTTCAGGCCGGCTTCAGGTGGGATTCGTTCGACGGGAACATACTGCCCCAGTAACGCGCGGGTAATCAGGGTCGTCCAGCGGAGCGGCGGGCCGAAAATCTCGCCGATTGAAGCCGGCGTGACGAGCCAACTGTTGCTCTCAAGTTCCCCCTCCAGTTGCCCGGCAGTCCAACCGCTATAGCCGACGAAGACGATCGCTTCCCCGTCATGCTTTTGTAAGAGCCACTCAAGCTTGGTTCGGTCGGTGGTGAAGTACGCGCCCTGCATGATGGTCAAGTCCGCCGCCGCTTCTTCATCGTGGAGAATCATCAGAGGTCCGTCGCAGGGGCCGCCTTGATGCACCTGTCCGGCAATCGCGGTTGTCGTTGATTCGAGCAGCTTTTCGGCCACTTCGCCCACACTCGCCCTGCTGGGCCGATTGAGAATCAGCCCCAGTGCACCAGAATCGTTGTGCTGCACAATCAGCACGATCGTCTGGTAGAAATTTGGATCGGTCAGTTGTGGAAGCGAAACCAGAAAATGGCCGGCGAGTGACGACATAAGTTAGCCCCCCACACTATCGCGCTCGCGGGTGGATGCCAATCTCGGACGCAGTCGGTCGTATCGCCAGGTGCCGCCGCGGGCACGGCTGCCGTCGGGCCGAAACAGCCGGCCAGGCTTTGCAAACGGATTTAACTTGGCGCAAAGCGTGACATTTTGTAGAACGAAGTTGTGTCCCATGCAGGTGAAAATGACCTGTTTCCCACCACCGACTGGGATTTGTTTATCCAGTTGAAGAGTGAAGTCTCGCCCGACAGGTCGGATGCACTTCGCGTGCTGCTCACCCGCTATGGACCGGCGATTCACCGATTTTTGCGCCTGAACAAGGGAATGAACGCCGCCGACGCCGACGATCTGCAGTCGGCTTTCATCGTTGACAAGCTGCTGCAATCAACCACGCTGTTTGATCGTGCCGAGGCGACTCGTGGGCGGTTTCGCAGCTTTCTGGTGCGTTCGCTTCAGAATTACCTGACCGACCGCCATCGTCGCACCAAGGCCAGGCACGAGGAGCCACTCACAAGCGCGCATCTGGAGGAGGCGTCGTTGCCGACAGCGGAAAGCGACGCGTTCGACCACGCCTGGGCGTGCAGTGTCTTGCAGCAAGCCCTGGCCAACACGCAAACTTATCTCTTGAACACCGACCAATCCGACACATGGGAGGTGTTCGACAGGCGAATCGCCCAGCCAATTCTCGGCGATTGCGAACCCACGCCGTACTCGGTCCTGGCTGCAGAACTGTCTCTGGAAGGACCGATCCAGGCGTCAAACCTGCTTTCCAGCGCCAAACGGGTCTTTTCCCGTCAGTTACAGTCGATTCTGGCCGATCAGGCGGGGCCGGGCGAGGCATTTTCCCAGCAGCTTGTGGATCTGAGAGAAATTTTCTCCCGGCCTGCAGGATGAGGGGCAGCCGTGCGTAGGAATCAGTGAGATGGCCCAAGATGTTCCGCCGTCGATGGTGCTTCCCCCGTTTCGCAATACTGAAGCGATTCGTCGGTTGCTTTCTGTTGAGACGGCGGCGGCGGAAGAATGGCTGCCAGATGAGTTTGAGGTGATGCTCGAACATCAACTTGGCACGTCGCTCGCAGTAAGCGTGTCGCAACTAGACGCGGCCCGCGGCTTGGGAACGCAGCAACTGCTCGACCGGCTTGGCTCGCCATCCATGACATTCTTCGAGGCGCTGGCGAGGGGGGGCGCCACCGTCGAAGTGCTGGGAATCGTCAAATGGTTTGCAAAGGAGTGCCTTACGTCGACCGACCCGCTTCTTCCCAAACCCATTGCCATTTATCTCTACATCGTCTCGATCGTGACCGCGCTCCGGCTGCACGGCGCGTGCATCTCTTCCACGCCCGAGTACAAACTAGAGACAGATCTTTGCTGGCTCGCCGGACAGCCGTGGGTTACCGGTGCTGCGGGCGGGTTGGTCGAGTCGGCGCTGGCGTGGTTGCAATCGCAGCGGCCGCGGGCATAGTCGCCGGTCGGACCGCTCGCTGCTTCGATGGATGCTCCATGCGGGGCACACGATGCACGCGCACGCCAGTCTGGCACAAGATGAACGATGACCCGCGATACATCCCGTCGTCCCCTGCAGCCCCGGCCCATCCCGCCGACGGCTTTCTCCCCACCCGCGTCGGCAGTTACCAGGTGATTCGCCTTCTAAACTCCGGCGGCATGGGATCGGTGTTTGAGGCCCGGCAGGCCAAGCCAGACAGGCTCGTCGCGGTGAAGTTGCTGCGCACCACGCTGCTCACCGCGCAACAGCTTGAGCGTTTTCGGCTTGAGGGTGAAGCGCTCGGTCGGCTGCAGCACCCCAATATTGCACAGATTTTCGAGTCTGGCACGCACCGCGAAGGTTTGCTTGAAATCCCGTTCTTCGCCATGGAGCGGGTGCGCGGCGCAACGACAATAGTAGACTACGCCAACTCCAAGAGCCTCTCCTGGCAAGAGCGCATCGGGCTTATCCTACCGGTGCTGGACGCCCTCCGGCACGCGCACGCCAGCGGGATCATTCACCGCGACCTGAAGCCGGCCAATGTTCTGGTCGACGAGACCGGTGTGGTGAAACTCATTGACTTCGGCGTCGCCTACCTGGGCGACCGCGATGCATCTGAGATGCTCACCAGCCCATCGGTCCTTGTTGGCACGCTGCAGTACATGAGCCCCGAGCAGGCCAGACATCTCCCCGCCGACGAGCGCAGCGATCAATACAGCCTCGGTGTTGTGCTATACGAACTGCTGTCCGGCGTGCTGCCCCCCACGCCGCACGCCGCCGTGGCGGGCGGCGATGCCAGCCCCGGGGAACTCGTTGCCATGCCACCGAGCGTGCATCGCGCGCATATCCCGAGGGACCTCGATACCGTCGTGCTGAAAATGTTAGCCAGCGAGCCTGGCGCGCGATATCAAACCCTCGACGCACTCGAGCGCGATCTTCGCCATGTGTTGGCCGATGAGCCGGTGGAAGCCCGCAGGCCCGCCGCCTGGGAAAGGCTGCTGCGCGCCTCTCGGCGGTGGGGCGTGCGCAACCCCGGGTGGCTGGGGGTGGGTATCATGGCCATCGGTGCGGCGGCGAGCTATCCACTGGGCAGCAAGCTCGATTCCCTCGGTTTGCAGGATGCATTTGAAGCATGGGTGACAACCGAGCTGAATTTCGTACCCGACCGCCCCGCTCGCGATGTCACCATGATCGCACTCACCGACCAGACCCCGTTCGCACACCTGGCCGCGCAGTTCGGCCTCACTCAGCTCGATCCGCAGCGCAACCAGACGCTCCGCTGCCTCCACTCCCGGTTGTTGGACCGATTGGCGCAGTCCGGCGCGCGGGTAGTTGCGTTTGACATTCATTTTTCCAGCACACAAACCCCCGACGACGCCCCCCTCGCCGCGGCGGCAGCGCGGCTGGAAGAGTCGGGCATTGCCTGTGTGATGGCACGCCGCCCCTTCGACGGCGGTGATGATCGTGTGGTCACCATCAACCCTGCTCTTGCGCGCACGCGCGCAGGGTTCATTTCCGCGTTGATCCCGCCGGGCGCGCCTTGGAATATCGTGCTCGCTTCGCAGCGACCAAACGCGCCGGCCCGACCCAGCCTCGCCCTCGCCGCCGCTGCGGCGCGCGCGCAGTCGGGTGGCAACCATGTGGCCATCGAAACGGGCCTGACGAGCATGGGA
Organism: Phycisphaerales bacterium UBA2421; assembly: GCA_002343075.1. Lineage (GTDB taxonomy): Bacteria > Planctomycetota > Phycisphaerae > Tepidisphaerales > Tepidisphaeraceae > UBA2421. Next base: position 166,923 of record DDRH01000022.1, read on the forward strand.
AGTGCCGCCGCAGCATTCGTCGCAAACCATTCGTTTCTCAAGACGCTGCACGAAGATGTGCCGCAGCAGGGTTTTCAGAAGGCGGACTTGCAGTCGCTGTTTACAGTGGAAATGCCCCCGCTCGCCATGCTGGCCCGCGAGACAATCGACATCGGCACCGCACTGGTGCTGGATGACACCGCGCTGCGCGAGCGTTGCGCCGGTCGCGTTGTGTTGATTGGCGATCTTCGAGTCGGACAGGACGGCCCGCTGCCGCATCCGAGTGGGCTTCCGTATCACGGCCTGCATGCCCAAGCCGTTGCACTGCAGATGTTGATCGACGGCCAGAGCATCCGCTGGCTGCCCTACGTCGAAGTCGGCCCGCTAACCGTCGGCGTGCGGTTTCCGCTGCTCGTTGGCTCCGCGGTCCTTGGCGTCCTTGCCGGCCGCATCAGGCCCGTAAGGCAATCCGCCCTGGCCGGCGCACTGCTCGTATCGGCCCCCGTCGCGGCATCGCTCATCAGTTATCAGGTCGGAGGCTGGCTCTGGAGTCCTCTCATCTTCTGCCTCGCCATCGCCATCAGCTTTACCCTCGCACGCGGTGCGGGGGCACTACTACCTCATCCCGAAGGAGAACAGCAGTCATGAAATGCACACGCGTGTTTATCGAACGAACCGAGGGGAATTTTCAATGCCTCGCCCCAGAGGAAGCCATCTCAGTCGAACAGGCCACACCCACAACCGCGGCGCGCGCCGTCATTGTCAGCGGCTGGATCTACCTCGTCGGCGAAAAGCCGCAAGCAGTAGCTGCCAATGGCTACGTCGACATCGGCGCGTCCGGCACCACCATGATCGCACAGCAGATGCCCGAAGTGCCTGGCAAAATCCGCGTACGGCTATACGTCCGCGCCGCGGCGCAGGGCCACACCGCCACCCTCACCCATGCCGGCGGCACATCGTCTGCGCCGATTTCTCCCGGTCAGTTCGCAGACTGCGTCGTAGGCAAGACTGGCCAACTCATCGAGTTCACGACCCCGGCCAACTTCAACGAAGCCACGCCCCCCGCCGGCAGCGAGACCCTCATCACCGAGGTGGACACCGAACGCACCGCACGCAACGTCCCATGAAGGACGATAACCACCTCCGCCCAACGGCCGCACCCGGGCAACGTGGTCCAGATAAAACCGGCAAACCCTCCGCCGAACGTTCTCGGACGCTGTCCCCGGCTTCGCCAGGGTGACCAGACGAGTAATTCCTCAACGACGGCGGCGTTTCGTTCAACCGAGACGGCATCTTGTGCCACCGAGATGCCGTCTCGTGCCACCGAGACGCCATCTTGTGCCACCGAGACGCCATCTTGTGCCACCGAGACGGAGTCTTCTTCCGCCTGAATGCGGTCTGCCACGACTGAATGACGCTGAAGCGGTCTCCGTCGCCTTCTACATGATCTCCGATGCGTCGGCTGATGGCGAGGTTGCGCTCACTCGTGGTTAATCGCAGATTTTCGAGGACCTGATGAAACGAAGCGAAACTCACCCGCAGTTCTTAAGCCGCATTTCGTTCCGGTCGAACCAACTCGCGTACCTTGAAGTACGCAGCCTGCGGAAAACTCCGAAGGCGAATCGCCTTCCAGCCCCGCCAAACGAAAACCGCCGCACGCAGGAAAATGCGGGCGGCGGTTGATGTAAGTGGAGCCGGCGGGAATTGAACCCGCGTCCCAAGACAACGTTTGAACAGGCCTCTACATGCTTATTCGATGGTTTGTTGTCGTCCGCCGGATCGAACATCGACACTCTATCCGGCGGATCAGGCTGATGTTTCTCGCTCGTGCGCCTCAGTCAAAACGCGCGAGCCAGCTTGCTGTTTTCAGCCAGCGCGTCGCAAGCATCCGCACTGTGCCGAGACCGCCTTATATTAGGCAGCCATTGCAAACGCCGGGGCGCCGAAACCGACGCGACCGGTGACATCACTGTTATTGGCAGTTAATGTTTTGCCCACATTGATAACCGGGCCAAGTAGGCTTCCCGGGCATGCCACCTGTACCACCGCCATCCGGTCGAAACCGGTCGGCCCCGTACAGACTACGTTTTCAAAGAGCGTTCCAATTATACGAAGCAACCAATCGTACGACAACTGCAAACTTTGGTTCGTAGCGCAGCGGGTTGGATCGGAACGCTTGCCGCCAAGGACGCGAAGAACTCGAAGGACGCCAAGAATACCGAGTGCGGCGGGAAGGAGGCGGAAGAAATGGCCGTCAATCCCTGCCCAGCGCGCCCGACGCAAAATACGCATCGACGCCCCGGCGAAGGTCAAACTCGGGGCGATATCCCAGAGACCGGGCCGCCTCTGTGAGGTCGGTTTGGGTCCAGTCCTGAGTGAAGCTGTAAGGGTTCTTAAAATACTCCGGCTGCAGGTCTGTCTGCAGCACACGATTCAGCTCGGAAATGACCTCGTTAAAGCTCCAACTCGCTCCGGCGCCGGCGTTGAAGTTGCCCGAGACCGCCGAGGCCATCGCCTTCAGATTCGCCTGCATCAGATCTTCAATGTAAACAAAATCACGCTTCTGATGACCGTGCTCAAACACCTTGGGCCGCTGGCCCGCACGCATTTGCCTGGCAAGCTGGTGAATCATGCTGGCAAACTTGCCTTTGTGGGCCTCGCCCGGCCCGTAAACGTTGCTGTAGCGCAGGCCGACGATCGGGTGCTTCAGTTTCGGTTGATACAGCTTCGCCAGCTTCTCCATCTGCAGCTTTGAGAAGGCATAAACATTCAACGGCTGCGGCGGTTGCACCTCCTTCATCGGCACGAGACCCTGGCCATAAATGCTGCAACTGCTTGCCCAAACCACCCTCGCCCCAGATTCCGCGGCGTACTCCAGAATATTTCGAAATGACTCGACATTGTTGGTCAGCATTTTCTTCTGATCCATCACGGTCGTATCGGTAATACTTGCTTCATGGAAGATTACATCGAACTTTCCGAACCGTTTTAACGTAGAAATGTCGCTGTAGGTGTCGATCGTGAGCAGATCGCCGTGGTGATCGACGAGGTTGGTCCAGCTGGCGGATGAGAAGTCATCCACGGCAAGAGTGTCATGGCCGTCCGCGGCGAGGCGTTTGACGAGATTGGACCCGATAAATCCGGCTGCACCGGTTACGACGATTCTCACTGGAGGCTCCTGTTGGGCCGAGGATGTTGCGGGAGGATATTACGGGTTCTGCAATGAAATAAAAACGACTCGGCTGGCATTTTATAGTTTGTGATGCATAGAGTTGATTAACGATCCATCCTTCCCCGATGTGGAGGAGTCTCTCCCCAACCCGAAGACTCTTCCACCAGCCCCTGAAGCTGGCCTTGCCCGGGCCAGCTTCTTTTTTTCTTCCCGCTTTTGATGATCATACAGTTCGCTGCGCGGCGGGACCGGCGTGATCATCCGTCGGCGTTGAGATTTGTTTCGCCTGGCAACGACCATCGGAAAGTGTGATTTCTTATGTCATCGAAGCCTCTCAACATCTTCACGCAACACTCTCGCCACTGGCGCGACAATCGGTATGTCTACCCGGTTGTTTCCCGGCGAAGCAAGGGGCTTTCGATTGGCATCAACCTCAACCCCGACAAGGTCTGCAATTTTGACTGCATTTACTGCTGCGTTGATCGCCGCAGCATGCCCGGCCGGGTCGAGGTGAATCTTGACGATCTGCGTGGTGAACTTGAGTCGATGCTGGCAACGGTCGCCGGCGGATCGCTCTGGAAAGAGCCTCCGTTTGACCAGACGCCGGAAGAATTGAGGCGGCTGAACGACATCGCATTTTCTGGCGATGGCGAACCAACTTCATATCAGAAGTTTGAAGAAGTGTGTCAACTTGCAGCCCGGTCGCTCGAACAGCCTGCCTTGAAGGGCGTAAAACTCGTTGTCATCACCAACGCAACCTTGCTTCATCAGGCGCGCGTGCAATCTGCGTTGATATTTCTTGACGCCCACAATGGTGAACTGTGGGCCAAGCTCGATGCAGGTACCGAGTCATACTACCAGTTGGTCGAGCGGACAGCGGTGCCGTTTCAGCGCGTGCTCGATAACATCCTCGCCGCGGGTCGATTGCGGCCAATTGTTATCCAGTCACTCTTTATGAACATCCACGGCCAACCTCCCCCGCCGCCGGAGGTTGAGGCCTACCTTGCCCGGCTGTCGCATTTGCACAGCCAGGGGTGCCGGATCAAGCTCGTACAAATCTACACCACTGCACGAAATACGACCGAAGCCTATGTCACCCCGCTTGGATTGTCGCAGTTGCAGCAAATCGCTGCCGGAGTGAAGCAGCTTGGGCTGGCCGTTGACACTTACGCGGGCGTAGCTTGACGACCTCATTTGAGGCATTACGATCGCAGCATACCCTCAACCAAAGGAGCTTCGCATGGCAGGAAAGTATGTCATCACCAAGACCGCCGACGGCCAATTCATGTTTAATCTGAAGGCCGCCAATCATGAGATAATCCTTACCTCAGAGCGTTACGTCGCCAAGGCTGGCGCGGTCAATGGCATCGAATCGGTCAAGACCAATTCGCCCAACGACGCGATGTATGAACGAAAGACTTCTGCATCGAATCAACCGTTTTTTGTGCTCAAATCAGGAAACGGCGAAGTGATTGGCCGAAGCGAGATGTATTCCTCCGCCGCGGCGATGGAAAATGGTATCAGTTCGGTAAAAACCAATGGCCCCACCGCCGCCACTGACGACCAAAGCGGCACCTGATCGCCGGTTTGTGCGATCTTATCTCTCTTGTGAATCCCCTCTGATCCTGGAGTGCCCCGACCCACTCCTGATTGTCCGACCTGCCCCGACCGGTTGGTTAGCCCATCATCGAGCGATATCGCCGCAATGCATCCCGCCAGTGGGGCATCTGCTCGCCGGTGGCCCGCTCGTACGGAGCCAGATCGAAAACGCTGAAGGACGGGCGAACCGCTGCATCGGGCTTGATCTGTTGCCACTGCGCGCTGGTGATGGCTTCAAAAATCTCGGGCGTCACCCCAAACTCTTCAAAAATCGCGGCGGCGAACTCATGCCAGTTGGTCTGGCCGCCGTTGGCGATATGAAAGATGCCCGAGGTATTGCGATCGAGCAGACGCAACGTGGCCGCAGCGAGGTCGGCGGTGAAGGTGGGCGCGCCGACCTGATCATTCACCACGCGCAGCGGCCTTCCGCCGCGCGCGGCGTTTAACATCGCCTGCGGGAAGTTCGGACCGTTCGGGCCGTACAGCCATGCCGTGCGAATAATCAGCCAGCCGGGCGGATTAACTCGTTGAATCGCCTGCTCGCCGAGCAGCTTCGATCGTCCGTACGCCGACTGCGGGCCGACCGGGTCATCCGGCCGAAGGGGGCGGCGCAACGATCCGTCGAAGACGTAATCCGTGCTATAATGAACGAGCTTCGCAGAATGCCTTTGTGCGGCGGCGGCGAGATGACCCACGCCAGCGCCGTTTACAGCATTCGCAAGGTCGGTCTTCGTCTCACAGCCGTCGACATTTGTAAACGCGGCGCAATTCAGCACCAGAGTCGGCTGCACACTTTCAAACACCGCGGCGACGGAAGCTTCACTGGTTATATCACAATCCGGAAGATCAACGCCATGAAATGATCTCCCACGCGCCGCAATTGCAGACTTTAGCGCGCTCGCGAGCATCCCGCGGTCGCCGACTATCAGGATGGAATCCAGATTGATCATTCGTAGCATGGGTTTCCAACCCATCTGCAAAAATTGAAGAACGGGTTGAAAACCCGTGCTACCGGTTTGCGTACTGCGTTTCGTAGTACTTCAGATACTCCCCGCTCTTGATCGACCGCCACCATTTTTCATTGTCGCGATACCACTGAATCGTGGTCTTGATCGCGTTCTCAAACCGATGCTTTGGTTCCCAGCCCAGCTCGCGTTTAATCTTGCCGGCATCAATCGCATACCGGCGGTCGTGGCCGGGGCGGTCTTGCACATATTTCACAAACTTGTCCCACGGCTTGTCCATCGCAGACAGAATCGTCTCGGTTATCTGCCGATTGGTCATCTCATTGTTGCCGCCGACGTTGTAGGCTTCGCCAAACTTGCCCTTATTCAGCACAGTCCAGATGGCGTCGCAGTGGTCTTCCACATACAGCCAATCGCGCACGTTCTTGCCGTCGCCGTACAGGGGCACCTGCTTGGCTTCCATCAGGTTCGTCACAAAAAGCGGGATCAGCTTCTCGGGAAAGTGATACGGGCCATAGTTGTTGCTGCATCGAGTCGTGAGCAGCGGCATGTGAAACGTGTGAAAGTACGACCGAACCAGGCAATCGCCTCCGGCCTTGCTGGCACTGTAGGGCGAGTTGGGCTGCAGCGGGGTTTCTTCGGTGAATTTTACATCGGGCTGGTCTTCCGGAAGCGTGCCGTAGACTTCGTCTGTGCTGACATACAGAAACTTTTCAACCTGCTTTGCCTTGGCGATGTCCAGCAACACCTGCGTGCCCACCACGTTCGTCTGCACAAACGGTCCCGAACCGAGAATGCTGCGGTCGACATGACTCTCGGCGGCGAAATGGGCGATTTCGGAGACGTGGTGCTCCTCCACCGCCCGCTGCACCGAGGCGGGGTCGCAGATATCGCCTTTGACGAAGACGACCTGCTCGCTGAGCAAATCCTGCAGATTAGCGAGGTTGCCGGCGTAAGTGAGCTTGTCGAATGCAACAAGCTTCACCGCTTCTTTGCGGCGGACGAGCATTCGAACAAAGTTGCTGCCAATAAACCCGGCGGCGCCGGTGACTAAAATGGTGCGCATGATAAATCGTTGTCAGTTGCCAGGGGTTCGTGATCGGTCGTTGGTTGCCACGATCATTTTACAACTCAGTAAGAACTTGCCGCGTCTTTTAGCACACGCCTCAGATAGTTTCCGTAATCGCTCTTGCCAGCGACATCGGCGAGCTTCTCCAATTGCGCGGCGTTGATGAATCCGCGCGCAAACGCAATTTCTTCGATGCACGCCACCTTCAGCCCCTGCCGCTCTTCCAGCGTCTGCACAAACTGCGAGCTGCTTAAGAGCGAGTCGTAGGTGCCCGTGTCCAGCCAGGCGACCCCGCGGCCCATTGGCTGCACTTCGAGCGTGCCGCGCGAGAGATATGTCCGGTTCACATCGGTAATCTCGAGTTCTCCCCGGGCACTCGGCTGGAGGTTCTTTGCAATATTGACGACCTCCGCATCATAAAAGTAGAGGCCGGTGACAGCCCAGTTGCTCCTTGGCTGCTTGGGTTTCTCTTCGATGCTCAACGCGCGCCGGTCCTTGCCGAACTCGACCACGCCATACCGTTCCGGGTCTTTCACCTGATACGCGAACACGCGCGCCCCCGCGGTGAGCGTTGCTGATGACTTCAGCATATTGGTCATCTCATCGCCATAGAAGATGTTGTCGCCCAGAATCAGGCAAACAGGCGAATCGCCGACAAACTCGGCCCCGATCGTAAATGCCTGCGCGATCCCTTTTGGTTCAGGCTGCACCTTGTAATGCAGCGACATGCCAAGATCGGCACCGTCGCCCAGCAAACTCTCAATCAGAGGCAGGTCGCGCGGCGTGCTGATGATCAGAATCTCTTTGATCCCCGCGAGCATGAGCACCGACAGCGGATAGTAAATCGTCGGCTTGTCGTAGACTGGCAGCAACTGTTTGCTGACGCATTTGGTCAGCGGATACAGCCGGGTGCCCGCCCCGCCGGCGAGGATGATGCCTTT
>DDRH01000022.1:174783-176209 GCA_002343075.1 Phycisphaerales bacterium UBA2421
CCCATGCACGCGCCATAGACCGATAACACATCGGCCCCGCGGCAGCGTTATTGATACATCGGCGGGTTGGCGATTGCGAATTGTTAAAAGCGCGTTTTCGGCAGAAATGCGCGTTCAGGGGAACAAATCAGCCTGGTTTGCAAGCAGGGGGTGCTTCGTATCGCGCGCCGAGAGCACTGCCGCAGCCGGATCGATGCGCCAATCAATCGCCAGGGCAGGGTCATTCCACGCGATTCCCCGCTCGTGCTCGGGTGAATACAGCGCATCGACCTTGTAGATCACCTCGGTATTCTCCTCCAGCGTGACAAACCCATGCGCAAAGCCCGCAGGAACGAAAATCTGCCGCCAATTGTCGGCCGAAACGACATCGGCAACATGTTTTCCAAAAGTCGGCGACGACCGGCGAATGTCCACCGCAACGTCAAGAATCGCCCCGCGCGCCACCCGAATCAGCTTCGACTGCGCCATGGGCTGCAATTGATAGTGCAAGCCGCGCAGCGTGCCCTTCGGGGCGGACATCGAGTGATTATCCTGGACAAAGGTCTGCGCGATGCCAGCCGAGGCGAACGCTGCACGATTGTAGACTTCAGAAAAAAATCCCCGGTGGTCGCCATGCTTCTTCGGCAGCAGCACTCTTACATCCGGAATTGAGAGAGAGATCACTTCCATGAATAAACCTTATCGGCTGTTGTGCGGGGTAACTCTTGTGCGAGGGTTGGCGCCCCATCGCTGCGCATTCCCGCGCGCGGCCGACGGGGCTGGATCTGAGCGTTCATTTGAGCACGACCAATTCGCGCGCACTCTTTGGCAGGGAGAAGCTGATGTCTTCCTCCACGAGGGTGCGCGTTTCGACCGTCGCCCCATAATCATCGGTGAGCTTCCGCAGCAAGTTATCAACCAGATGATCTGGTGCCGATGCCCCCGCGGTGACGAGCACGCTCTTCACGCCAGCAAACCACTCCGGCCGCAGTTCCGAAGCGTCGTCGATCAGATGCGCCGCCGAGCCGGCATCTTTCGCGCGGTCGACTAAGCGGTTGCTGTTGCTGCTGTTCTTACTGCCCACCACCAGCACCAGATCGGCCTCCGGCGCAATGACGCTCACGGCTTCCTGTCGATTGGTCGTTGCGTAACAGATGTCATCCTTCGGGGGAGCCTTGATCTGCGGAAAGCGAGCCTTGAGTGCGTCAATCACCCGCTGAGCGTCAGTAACGCTCAAAGTGGTTTGTGTCACATACGCCAACCGCTGCGACTGTGGGAGTTGCAGCGAGGGGACTTCTTCCGCCGCCTCGACCACCGTGATGTGTCCAGGTGCCTCTCCAACGGTTCCGACCGCTTCCTGATGGTCGCGGTGCCCAATGAAAATGATGTGGTACCCATCGCGTGCGTAGCGCACAACCTCATTATGCACCTTGGTGACCAGCGGGCA
>DDRH01000022.1:176375-177113 GCA_002343075.1 Phycisphaerales bacterium UBA2421
TGACCAGCGGGCAGGTGGCGTCGACTGCCTGCAACTGCCGCCCCGCCGCCGCCTTTCGTACCGCAGGGCTGACCCCGTGCGCACTAAAAACGACGATGTGCCCATTGGGCACCTCATCGATTGTTTCAACAAACACCACGCCTCTGCTGCGGAAATCGTCCACCACATGCTTGTTGTGAACGATCTCATGGAAGACATAGATAGGCGGGCCCTTGGCGCGCAAGACTTCATCGACCACCTGAATGGCCATGCGCACGCCAGCACAAAACCCGCGCGGGTTGGCTAGAATCACTCTCATCGATCCCGATTGTACGCGTTCAGGGCGGTGAGGTGAACGCTGGGAGCAAGGCAATACGAAAATCACCCGTTGTCTGGAAACCCCGGCCCCCCCTGCCTGCGGGCGCTTCACAGTTCGATGATGGGCCGAAGGATCCCGTTTGTCATGCTCGATCAAAGAAGGTATCGATGCCGCCGTTACCCCGAAGCTGATCCTTGCCGCGGCCGCCGGAAAGGGTGTCTGAGCGTGCCCCGCCGATGAGTGTGTCGTTACCGGCCCCGCCAACGAAGTTCGCGCGCCAGATTGCGCCTGCCGACGGGTGCATGACAATCTGGTCATTGCCGCCCGCACCGTTGACGAACACCGTCTCGCAGTTGAGCAGGTCCGCTCGAAAATCGCCAAAGCTCGTTTCGAAGATGATTGTTGTCCCGCGACGGCCCTGGATCGCCTTGACGACAAAT
>DDRH01000022.1:177206-245526 GCA_002343075.1 Phycisphaerales bacterium UBA2421
GCCCTGGATCGCCTTGACGACAATCACGTCATCGCCATCGGTGCCGTCAAAAATCACGCCTTGGGTTTTGTCAGTCTCTACTGCGGCCCCGGACGGCTGGGCGGAACCCCCGCCGAGGTCGACGAAATCGTTGCCGTTGCCGGGATTGATAGCCTGGTTGGCCCCCGCCCCGCCGCGCAGGGTGTCGGTGCCGTTGCCGCCGTCCATGGCGTCATCGCCGTTACCACCCTCGATACTGTCGTTTCCGTCGTTGCCCCTGAGCGTGTCGTTGCCATCGGCCCCGAGGATCGTGTCATTCCCCGATCCTCCTTCGGCGGTATCGTTGCCTGCGCCGGCGTCGATAAAGTCGTTGTTGCCGTTGCCACGGATGCTATCGTTTCCTCCACCCCCGAAGATTCGATTGGCTGAACCATTTCCACTGATGGTGTCGTTGCCAGAGGTGCCGAAGATGTTCTCGACGTCGAGCCGGACGTTATCGCCTTCGCCGATCGCTCCATCGTCAGCGACGTCGTCGATGGTCACGCGCACGCCCGCACCGCCAACTGATATGAAAACGGCCGTATCGTTCCCCCCGCCGCCGCGCAGTTCGTCTCTTCCTGTGCCTCCGGTGACGGTGTCGTCACCATCATCTCCGTTGAGCGAATCATCGCCGGCATCGCCACTAAGCTGATCATTGCCTGCACCACCGGCTATTGTGTCGTTCCCGGTTGCGCCGCCACCACCGGCACTCAAACCGCTTGCCGGGAACTGATCGCCGCCAAGTGAGTCATTTCCATCACCGCCGACGATGGAATCATTCCCCGCCCCGCCGTCGATGATATCGTTGCCGGCCCCGCCGGTGATCGTGTCGTTGCCCGCGTCGGCCCGAACGGTGTCATTTCCGTCGCCAGCGATAATCGAATCATTGCCCAGTTCAGGTTCTGAGTCATCAAGGGAGTCAAACAGATTGGAATCGAGCTTGGTGCCGATGAGATCGTCGCCCTTGCCCCCGCTGATCGTGTCATTGCCAAGCCCGCCGAAGACCTGATCATTTCCGGCGCCTGCTTCGACATAATCGTTCCCCGGCCCGCCGAAGATTGTATCGTTACCACCGACGTCTAGCACACGATCATTTCCAACGCCCGCGAGCACGAGATCGTTGCCGGCACCGGTTGCGATCGTGTCATCGCCAAAGCCGGCGTCGATGAAATCGTTGTCTGGGCCGCCGGTGATTCGATCGTTTCCACCGCCGCCTTCGATGGTAGCCTGTTTCTCGGCTTCGAGGTTGTCGTCGCCATCGCCGCCTTTGATGGTCGAACCCGCGCCGCGTGTGGTGAGGGAATCGGAGCCTTTGCCGCCGACCAGCGAGTCGCGACCCAGCCCGCCGTCAACGATGTCATTGCCGTCCCCGCCAATGAAAGTATCGTTGAAATTGGTCAGCGTATAGGCCTCAAAGTTCTTCAGAATGTCGTTTTCCCCTGGCTGGCCGTCATCGCCAAAGGTGTCGGCGGTGACACGGACGGCGTTTGCCTGCGATGTTCTTGAGACGCGATACTCCAGCTTGTCGAGGCCGTCCCCGCCGTTTAGATCGTCCTTACCCAGCCCGCCGTCGATGGTGTCGTTGCCCCCACCGCCAAAGAGCGTGTTCGGGCCTGAGTTTCCGAGGATGACGTCGTTGTCCAGCCCTCCATTTGCGTTGTTGATTCCCAGGCCAAACTGGTCACCCTCGCCAGCCGCTCCCTGAACCGGCGTGGTTTTGCTCAAGTCGATGAACACCGGGCTGGTACGGCTGAGATAGCTTACCCTGTCCGTGCCACCGTTTGGCACGATGGTATCAGCGCCCTCAGGACCCTGGTTGTTGTCATTGAAGCTGTCATTGGCAACCGAACCGGTGTAGCGGTCGTTGCCGGGGCCACAATCGAAGATGATGTTTCGACCGTTCTTGCTCTCCACACGGATGTTGTCGTTGCCCGGGCCATCGGATACGGATGCGGATCGCGGATCGAGCAAGACGAGCGTGTCGTCGCCATTCCCGCCGGAAACCGTTGCCGGCAACGCCGCGTCGAGAAGGCTCTTGCCGAGGCGCACCGATGCGTTGTCGTTTCCGTCGCCCAGCGAAATCTTCACTTCATCAAGGCTGGGAAAATTGAAGTCGGACTGTACACCGTTCAGCCGAACTCGCATGGTGTTGCTCGAAAGCCCGACCAGGTCTATCGTCAGACTGTCATTTCCGGGCGTGCCAACGATCTCCAAGACTTGGAAAGGGATGCCTTGCCGGACGATCTGAATCTGTTGTGCTGCAAGGAAAAGTCGGCCTTCCAGCGGTTCAATCTTCGCCATTTTTGATACTCCGAGTCAACATAGCCTCACGACGCAATCCTGCCCTGTATTGCGCGCGACCCACCAGATTGCTCATCAGTTTTTTCTTTTGTGGCGATCGGTAAACTGTGGCCCAGCCGGTCGGGAGCGGCCGGCTCAACTGATTCTGTTTCCCGGAGATTTTTGTGGCTGATATTCGTCCTTTTCATGCGATTCGCTACGCCGATCGGCTCGCGGCGGAGCACTCGAACCTGATCGCCCCGCCTTACGATGTGCTCGATGCCGGACCTAAAAAGGCGCTGCAAGACAAGCACCCGAACAACGTGGTGACGATTGACCTCCCTTTCACCCCGCCGAAGACGGTCGGGCCGGACAGTGTGTATGAGCAGGCAAACTTGACCATGCAAGCATGGTTGAGCGCCGGAATCCTGCAAAAAGACCGCCGCCCGGCGATGTACCCCTACGCCCAGAGCTACCAGCACCACGGCAAGACCTTCCACCGCCGGGGTTTTATTGTGCTTGTGAAGCTTACGCCGTTTGGCGAAGACGTCATTCCCCACGAAAAAACGTACGCGGGGCCGATCGAAGATCGACTCAAGCTTATGCACGCCACGGGTGCGCAACTCTCGCCGGTGTTTGGCCTGTTTAGCGACCCTCGCAATGAAGTCACCCGGCTGCTTTACAGCCAGGTCGGCAAGCCGCAGGCGACCGCGACCATGGACGGCGTGACCAACCAACTCTGGAGCGTCATCGACGCTGAAATCGAGCGGCAGGTGATCGATCTGATGGACGACAAGAAAATCTACATCGCCGATGGCCATCACCGGTACACAACCGCGTTGCATTACCAGAAGCAGATGATCCAACGCAACGGCGGCAAGCCGCTGGCAATAAGTGACCCTGCCAACTATTGCATGTTTGTGCTCGTTGCGATGCAAGATGACGGCCTGCTGATTCTGCCGACTCACCGCATGCTACAACTGGAAACCCCATTCGACCTCGCGGTGTTCAAAGCCGCCCTTGGCGAGGCGGCAATCGTAACCGATGTGCCGGTCTCCCCAGAAGAGATTGAACGGTGGACCGATGAGCAGCTTCCCAAGCTGCCGGCGCATACCTTCGGCCTCTACGACGGCGCAACGCGAATGCTGCACAAGATCGAGTTTCGCGACGGGGATGTGCTCAAGAAGTACGAGCCAGATAGATCGCCGGCGTGGAGGAAGCTTGATGTTGCGATTCTCCAGCGATATCTGGTCGAGGAGATCATCCAGCCCAGGTTCACCGGCGGTAAGGAAGCGAAAAAGGGCTATAGCGCCTACGCAAAAGACATCGTGCCGATGACCGACGGCCAGAACCACCATATCGCCCTCATTACAAAGTCCACGCCGCTGCATGCATTGGAAGAGCTTGGAAAAGTGGGCGAGGTGATGCCGCAGAAGAGCACTTTTTTCGTGCCCAAGCTTGCCACCGGGATGACGATCAATCCGCTGCGATAGGCGCGGTGCGTTTCGACGGCGCAAAGGCTGCCGGGGCTCATTAATCAGAGTGAATAATCAGTAAAGGCCGCGGCAAGGGATGAGATGACGTCGCGCGCCACCGCGGAGCGAGCGCCAAAATGCTCGCCGGCAATCTCACCCGCCCTGCCATGAAGCCGCGCCCCGGCGCAGGCGGCATCGAACGCGGTCATTCCCTGGCCGAGGAGCGACCCAATCACCCCGGCAAGCACATCCCCGCTGCCCGCCTTGCTGAGGGTGCTGTTGCCGGTCGAGTTGATATACGCCCGCGTTCCGTCTGTGACGATCGTTCTTTCGCCTTTGAGCAGGACGATCGCGCCCAGTTTCTGCGACGCGGTCATGGCAACGTCCACACGGCCGCGCGGGTCGGTGGGGATTGCACCGATGCCAATACGTTTGCCGAGTCGGAGCATCTCGCCGGGATGTGGCGTTAGAATTGTGTGCTGAAGTTCCCTGGGCCACTTCTTCTCACTTGCGAGGATATTGAGCGCATCAGCATCGACCACGGTAGGCTTCCTATGCTTTAACAATGCCAGAATGCGCTTTCTTGCACGATTGGTCTGCCCCATTCCAGGTCCGACGACCAGCGCATCAGCAGCAGAAGCCGCGGCAGCGAGAGTGCGGTCTGACTTCTCATCCAGTGGTAAACCGATGAGTTCGGGGGTAATCGACATCGCAGACGGCAAGACCCCCCGCGGCACCGCGACCTGCACCAGCCCGCTGCCGCAGCGCAGCGCCGCCGTCGCCGCCAGCAATGCCGCGCCAAACATCGCCTCATCGCCGCCGACAACCAACACTCTGCCAAACATCCCTTTATGGCCGTGCGCAGGTCGCGCGGGCAGGGGCGGAACAGCGTAGACGCGCCTAATCTCGCTCGGTGATTTGGGTTCCTCTTTTCGCTTCGGTTTTGCCACGATCATCGCCTCGGTATCGAGCTGCTCGTTACGGCGTCTAGGTCCAGGCTTGCTGCTTGCCCTGCTTGGCACAACACATATCCAAGCCCGGCAATCATGGCAGCATTGTCGGTGCAATATTGCATCGGCGGGGCATGAACGGGCACTGGTAAACCCAAAAATGCTTCCCGCAACCCGCGATTGGCCGACACCCCCCCACCCATAACAACCGAGTTTGCATTAAACTGCTTCACCGCGCGCGATACTTTCTTAAACAGCGCGTCAACGCAGGCTGCCTGAAAGCTGGCGGCGACATCCTTTATTTCTACGTCGGTCAAATCGTCTAACGTGCGCTCTTTTCCCTGGTACCCGAAGACCTGATATCGCACCGCAGTCTTCAGCCCGCTAAAGGAAAAATCGAGCGAATCACGCCCGAGCATAGACCGCGGCAGTTTCAGCGCCGCGGGGTTGCCGGCTGCGGCGAGTCGGTCTATTTCCGGCCCGCCGGGGAAAGCTAACCCGAGCATGGCGGCAACCTTATCATAGGCCTCGCCGACAGCATCATCGATCGTGCTGCCGATCAGCTCGATATCCAGCCAATCGTTCACAAGATAAAGCGCGGTATGCCCCCCGGAGCAGACCAGACCGACAGCGGGCAGCGAAAGGCAGGTAACCGACGAAGGCAAAGACCGTAACAGCGCTTCGCCTTCTTGCCCCTTGCCCTGTATCAAATGCCCCTTCTCTGCGAGCATCACGCTGTAGAGGTGGGCCTGCACATGGTCGACCGGCAGTAGCGGCTTGCCAAGCGACCATGCAAGCGTTTTCGCCGCGGTCACGCCGATGAGCAATGAGCCGATCAGCCCGGGCCGATGCGCCACGGCGATCGCATCAAGCTCTGTGAGTGCGATATCTGCCATATCCAGCGATTCGCGGATCACGGGCATGATGTTTTCGATGTGAGCGCGCGATGCGATCTCCGGCACGACCCCGCGAAACTTTTCATGCAACTGAAACTGTGTGGCAATGGCCGAAGAATGCACAATCCGCCCGTCCTCCACCACCGCGGCTGCGGTCTCGTCGCAAGTTGATTCAATACCGAGCATTAGCATCGTGCTTTCCGTGCTTTCGGTGCCGTCGGACGCCTGCGCCGGTGATTACTGATCGCGCGGAGGCGCGTTCTCGCTGCCGAGAACGAGAAGTGCCGTCATGGTATCGACAGCGCGCTGAAGCTGCGCATCCAAGGGCGGCTCGGGTGTCGCCGAGGCTGCAGTGCCGGTAGTGGGCGCTGTAGTTGGTCGACGGAACAACTCGGCCTCGTATCGCTGCCGCTGCAGTCCCAGTTGCGACTCTTCGTCGAGTCGGACGGTGATGTTTGGCTCCACCCCCCAGTCGGTGGCATCCTTCTTACGGTGCACAAGTCGCCCGCTGGGCAGGTAATAATATGCAACGGTCATCTTCAACTCACCGCTGTCTTGTTCGAGTGGGACGACTTCCTGCACGCTTCCCTTTCCGTAGCTGCGTGTCCCGATCACGATGGCGCGCTTGTTGTCCTTCAGGCTGCCCGCCACCACTTCGCTGGCCGAGGCGCTGTTCTCGTTGATAAGGACAATCATCGGAAATCGCGGCAGGGTGATTTCGGTCGTCGCCTTCACAACCTGCTCGGCCCGATACCGCCCACGCGTGCTAAGGATTGTCCCGCTATCTACAAAGAGGTCGGTAATCTTGATCGCCTGATCCAGCCTCCCACCTGGGTTGAATCGCAAGTCCATGATCATCCCCTGCATGCCCTGCTTGAGCATGGTTTCAACAGATGTTTTGACCGCCTCGTAGCTGTCGGGTGTGAATTGCGTGAGGCGCAGGTAAGCAATCTTCGGATCATCTCCGATGAACCAGTCCCATTGATTCTCTTCATCGCGCCCCCAGCCGCGCGCGGTGGGGACAAT
Organism: Phycisphaerales bacterium UBA2421; assembly: GCA_002343075.1. Taxonomy (GTDB): domain Bacteria; phylum Planctomycetota; class Phycisphaerae; order Tepidisphaerales; family Tepidisphaeraceae; genus UBA2421. The sequence goes on from DDRH01000022.1 coordinate 183,852, forward strand.
CACCTCTTCGCGCGTCATAATGAGTTCGAGAATCTCACCGGTGGTTCGTCGCACCTGCAGCTTGATCTCGCTCCCGAGCGGGCCGGCCAACTTCTTAACGGCGTCGGACAATCGCTGACCTTCCACGGTCTCGCCGTTGATTTTCAGGATCAGATCGCCGGCCATGACCCCGGCCTTGAACGCGGGACTGCCGTCAACGGGCGTGACGACCTCAATCGCACCATTTTCGAGTTGGTTGAGCTGGACCCCAATGCCCTTAAACGAACCCTCGAGCATGCGATCGAAATCCTCCTGCCGCGATGGGGGAACGTAGACGGTGAACGGATCAAGCTCGTGCAGCAGCCCCGTGATGGCCGCCTGGCGCAGCTGTGCAGGATCGGTTTCCTCCACATAGTTGTTGCTCACCTGCCGCTGGATGTCGATCAGAGTGCGGACGAAGGAAAAGTCGTCATCGCGACTCCCGCCGGGTACGCCGCGCGACACCGTGACTGATGTCACGACAACTGCAAACAGCACTAATGTCCAGAGGATTCGTTCTCGCTTCATCACAACAGTCCTTGATAGACAGGCATGCCTTCATCACTACTTGATTTCGTCGAGCATCTTCAGGATCGCGGCGTTGACGCGTTCGGGCTGCTCCATCGTGGAGATATGGCCCGCTCCTTCGACTCTCGCGATCCATGACCGGGGAAGCCCGTCTCGCATGCGTTGTGCCACCTCCGGCGGAGTGATCACGTCATACTCGCCGACCATGACAAGCGTGGGCGTCCGAATCGAAGCAAGCAGCGGCGTGAAATCTTCGCGGTCCCGCATTGCCCCGATAGCTGCGCAGACAGTGTCGACCGGCTGATCGCGCATGATCTGCCGAAGCTTTTCCGCCACTTGTGGCCTTTGGTGCGTGGTGCTCTGCGCGAGCATCTTCCCAAACATCATCTCCACAACCGCGGTCATGCCCCGGGCGCGGGCTGCCTCGATCATTCGGTTGCGATTTTGCTTTCCTTCGTCGGTATCGGCTTCGGCCCGGGAATCGATGAGCAGCAGCGCCATTACGTCCGCGGGAAACGTCTTCACGAATGACATCGAGACATAACCACCCATCGACAGCCCGCCGAGGACGCAGGGCAGGGCGTTAATCGACTGCAGGTACGAATGCAGTTGCCCAGCGAGCCACGACATTGACATCTCCGCAACATCATAGGGCTGCGAAAGCCCGAAACCCGGAAGATCGGGCACAATCACACGGTGTCGCGCCGACAGCGCATCTAATTGGTCATCAAACACGCGGCCGTCGAGCGGAAACCCGTGGACGAGCACGAGGGGCGCGCCCGATCCCCGTTCTCTATGTTTTATCTGGTTCGACATCGTCGATAGAGCATATGCCAGCGATCGGCGGGCGACAAACCCAATCCTGGTTCGCCGGCACTTGCTCCGGTGAGATTTCGCGCTTAGAACGTGCTGACAAACGATATGTCCATGGATGGCCCCCCGCTTAAGCTGACTGATTTCGTCGATCCGACGATTCTTCAGGAGATTCAGGATAGCTTCGCCGCTGTTGCAGGCGTGCGCGCGAGCATCTTTGATGCAGAGGGCACGGCGCTCACCCAGCCAGCCCCCAGCCGCGATTTTCTTCAGAGGCAGCGGTCGATTGCCGAGACGGAAGCAACCGATGGTCCGCAACGTGCGGGCCGGGAGTATGTCGCACCGATTCAGATCGGGCCGCACCGCTTCGGCACCATTCGCATGAAAGCGCCCACCGTTGATGTCGATGAAGCAAAGCTGCAGGCACTGGGCGAAAAGTTTGGGCTTGAACTGAAGCAGATCAAGTCGATCAACACCAGCATCCACAAGCTTACCGACAAGCGGCCCGCCGCGATTCAATTCCTTTACCTGCTGGCCAATGCGATCGCAAAGATCGGTTATCAGGAGTTTGTGCTGCGCCAGCGGGTGGAAGAACTGACGGCGATTTACAACGTCACATCGCTGCTTGGCCAGTCGCGCGACCTTGAAAGCGTGCTGAAAAAGACGGTGGAAGTCGTTTGCGATGTCATCGGCACGCGATCGAGTTCAATCCGGCTTCTCGACCGCGACACCGGCGAGTTGCGCCTTCAGGCTGCACATAACCTTTCGCGGGAATATCTCGCCAAAGGACCGATCGTGCTCAGACACTCTGCGGTGGATACTGAAGCTCTCTCGGGAAAGGGCTACTCGTACGTCGCCGATATGCAGGCCGACGCCCGCACGGTCTACCCCGTTTCAGCGCGCGACGAAGGGGTGGTTTCCGTATTGGCGGTGGGAATGCGCTATCAGGGCACCGCGATTGGCGTTTTGAGGGTGTACACAGAGGAGAAACGAGAGTTTGATGCACAAAAAGTCGATCTTCTCCGATCGATTGCCGCCCAGGCCGCCGCGGCGATAGAAAACCGCCGCCTGCACGAAGACCGCGTGGCTGCGGCACAGCTTGAAAAGCAGGTACACCTCGCGGCAAGTGTGCAGCGTCGGCTGCTGCCGCGCGATCCGCCGGTCGTTTCGGGAATCGAACTCTCGAGCATCTATGTCCCCTGCTATGAGCTTGGCGGTGACTTTTTCGACTTTATTCCGTTTCCTGATGACAACGTTGGCATTGTTGTTGCCGATGTGAGCGGGAAAGGGGTGCCCGCGTCGCTCATCATGGCATCGGTGCGATCGGCACTGCGTGCTCAAGTTGATAATCTCTACTACCTATACGAAGCCATGCACCGGCTGAATCACATGTTGTTGCGCGACAGCGAGCCTTCTGAGTTTGTCACGCTCTTCTACGGCGTCGTCGACGGGCGTAATCGAAGGCTCACATACTGCAGCGCCGGTCACCCCCCGGGCCTGCTCCTGCGCAAGGGGAGCGTGCATGAGCTTGATACGATCAACATGGTGCTGGGGGTCAATCCTGAAGAGCAGTTCGAGCAATCGATTCTGCAACTCGAGTCGGGCGATCTGCTGCTTTTCTACACCGATGGCCTGTTTGATGCTGGCAATTTCTCCGGCGAGCGATTCGGCCGACAACGGATTATTGAAGCGATGGTGCGAAATTCCGACTCGGCGGGCGCGCTGGTGCATGGCATCTTGTGGGAGATGCGAAAGTTCGTGGGAATCGCCCGGCCGACCGACGACGTGACCATGGTGGCAATGCGGGTGGAGTGAACACGCCAAATAGTCATCAAAGCGGGTCAGCCAGCCAGATTCAGCCTGGCCAGCTCCTCAGCCGCAATCGCGCGCTCCCTCTCACCCGTAAGTCGCTCGGCTGCAGTGTGGAGTAGTTCGCGCGCCCGTGATGGGTTGGCAAGATATCGTGAGTAGATGATTCCGAGCATCAATTGAACCTGTTCCTGCCCGCTACCTGAGCGCTGATATTGCTTCAGGTACGCCTCATATGCCGCCGCCGCTGCGGGGTGGTCTTGCCTGGTGAACAACTCGTTGGCGATGTCGAGTTGCGTCTGTCTTGCCATCACCTGGTCCCTGTCAATTGCCAGTAGCTGGGTGTACTCCGTTGCGGCGTCCTCCAACCGCCTCTGGGCGATCGATTCATTGATGGTAGCGCGGAGATCCTGAATCTGCTCGAGCTGTGGGTTGGGCTTTTGCCGTCCCGCCAACATTGGCTTAAACGCGAATGGATCGTGCCCACGGGCGACCAGATCGCGGTGCTGACGCCGACGGTTCCAACGGTCCAGCAGCGCCAGGAAATCAAAGGTATCGCGAGGCAAGAGCCTGGCTGCCAACAGCGACAGGCATACCGACACGCCAAAGACCGTGCCGCCGATGTGCGCACTGTATGCCACATTCCCCCCGCCGAGCATTGGAATGAACTGCTGGCCGAGGTCCATGAGGAAAAAAGCGAGAATGAACCAGATGCTGTTGATCTCGTAGACGCCTATCAGGAAGAAGATGAAGAGAATCGTCACCTTCGTGCGCGGGAGGAGCACAAGAAATGCCCCCGTCACCGCCGACACCGAGCCGCTCGCGCCGATGAGCGGGCCATATCCTCCGAAAAACATGTATGCCACCCCCGCAAACACGCCGCCGGCGAGGTACAGTCCTAGATAGGCGACATTGCCGAGTTTGTCGTTGAGGTTGTTGCCGAAGATGTAGAGGAAGAGCATATTCCCAAGCAGATGCCCCACCCCGCCGTGCAAAAACTGGTAGGTGACAAACTGATACACTCTCGGCGCAATCGGATCGAGCGCGCAATTGTCGTTGATCCACGCAGATTTAATCTGCAGAATGAACATCGCAACGTTGACCAGAATCAGCACCCAGTTTGTGTACGGGTTGGTGCGCAGCGGGTTGTCGGTCCGGATCGGCAGAATCATCTATTGAAACAATAGATGATGGCGTGACTGGAAACAAATCGCGAACCGGCGCGCGGGAAACGCACCGCTGGATCACTGTCGCGCCCGTTGGTCGCTGCGCGCGGCAATTCGGCGGCGACGCGCATCAGTTATAGCTCCAACACATCGTCCGTCACACGCAACTGCGAAAACGGATTCTCGCCCGCCGGCGCGGGCCGCCCTGCGGCGAGCGTGACGCGGGGCACATCTCCGCCCGCGGGCAGGGATTGACCGAAATTGGCGGCGAGGATGGTGAAATCGCCGAGGTTCACTGCATCATCATAGTTAAAGTCGCCCTGGCTGAAGAGCGCGCCCGCCGACCCAAACGCTGCTGCCAACGCGGTGAAGTCATCGAGGTTGACCGTACGATCGCGCGTGGCATCGCCGGCAAGGGTGAAGAAGTTGATTCCAGTTGCCGGCGCGATTGCATTGCCGCTCAGGTCGGTTACACCGCCGGGGGCGAAGGTGAGCCGGTAGTTTCCGTCGGCGAGGTACCCGCCGGGCACATTGTTAAACGCAACACCCGCGACGCGTGTAACGGGGTTGTAACTCAGTTGGTACTGTGACCCGGGGACGACCTGCATCGTCGACAGGTTGGTCACAATCAGATCGCTGGCCGAAAGTGAGGCGTTTACGTCTTCGCTGAATGTAAACTGCAGCGATTGTGCCTGTTCAAACGCGAACGACTCGCCGCTGACCGTGGGAGCCGTCGTATCGGCGGTGATAAATCCGAGCACCGCGGCCATGATCGCGTTTCTGTTCGCTTCGGTTGTGATCGTTTCAAAGGGAAAGCCCATGACAACGGTTCGCGCTTGCGTCAGCGCATTCACATACTGTGTCGCCGCACCGCCGGCGCCGTTGCTGTAGTTGAGTGCGACTGTCGATCCACCGAAGCCGGTGAGTACATCGGGGAAATCAACATTGTAGGTCTGCGCGCCATTATCAAACGAAGGACTTATGCCCGCAAAGATTGAGCCTGCCACGCCGGTAGTCGCATAAGTGTTGGCGTCATCGGCCGCATAATCGGCGCGAAGGGTGTTGTTGAAAAATGCTCGACCGTTGTTCTGCGCATCCAGGTCCCAGCCAACCTCCGCGCCGCTGACAAAGATCCGCCCGCCGGCATCAATATAGTCTGCAACGAAAGCCTGCATGCCCACGGTGAAAGTACGATCAACGGTTGACGTTTCGCCGGACATCCAGATCACAGCGTTGTAGTTACTGAGGTTGATCTGTCCAAGCTCGACATTCTTTGAGGTAGCCGAATCAATCCCGAGTTGTTTGGCTGCATATGCTTCAATGGCCTCGCCCGCCTGCACAACGTAATCAAAGCTGTTGTTAGCCCGCGGGCGGACGCGATCGATCACCAGCGAATTGGGCAATGTCTGGCGGACGTTGTTGGTTCGATCCCACCTGGGATTGCCGTTGACAACCAGAACCTTGTCCGTGGTGGACGCGCCACGCCGCGTCACGGCCACCGGTGACGGCGGCGACTCACCACCGGCATTGGTTGCGGCGACGCGCCAATAAATCGCATCGGCACCACCGGGCAACTGCGATGCTGGGATGGTGTGTTGAATAGTCCCACCACCCGCGACGGCCAGCCCGCCGTCAAAGCCGTAGCCGTTACTGGAGGAGTAGATGCGATAGCCCGTCGCCGCGTCGCCAACAACCGAGTTGGCGGCAGGCGGCGTCCATCGAAGTGTGACATCGCCGGCGGCATTGGTGGTGGCCTGCACGTTGGCTGGCGCATCGGGAAGATTGACAGGGTTACTCACCCCCCCGAAGTTGGCGAAGTACTGCACGGTCGCCTGATAGCTCGACCGCCCCACCGCATTGCGCACTTTTGGGTCGCGCATTAGATTGGCGTCCCCCGCATCATCGTGAAAAGCGACTTCGAGAATGGTGCTGTCAAACTCATCGCCATTGGCGCTGGTGCGAATCTCGCCAAATGCGAAGTCGCTCCGTGCAAACGTATGTGACGTGCGGGTGGACCATGCCGTTTCCAGAGGCGGGGAGCCGATGGCCTGCATGTCCTGATTGGTTTGCTGACCGACATAAGTCGCCCAAGCAAGCTGGTTGGGTGTTGCCGTGTTGGGAAACAGCGTTTCGTTGTTATAAAGCCCGACCGCCCCGCGGCCGCCGCCGGCATTGCTGTGAAAACTGAGATGAACCGATTGGCCAAACGGCGCGGCGTTCATGTACGCCGCCCACCGGCTTGGGGCACCCACATTTGCATCGCCATCGCTTGCACTGCCGCCGCGATAAAAATCGCTCACGCCCACCCCGCGGCTAAACTCATACCAGTAGATCGACGCTTCATCCTCTCGGGGCGCATTGCTCTTCTGGCCCGAAGCATTGGTCTTCTCGCCCATGCCATTACCTAAGCGAATGGCATCGGCAATGATCGCACTCCCCGCTGCCGACGATTTATTGCTGATTTGCACACTCTGGCTTGTTCCGGCATTAAAATGAAACGTTCCAAGATAAACCCAACCCTTGCCGACCCAACGATGATTGATCTTCACCTCGGTCGATCCACCGGAGTGATTTACCCGGTAAAGCTGGTCGGTGGCGCGATTCGAGCCATCGAGCGCCCAGGTGTAGACCGGATAAAAGCCTGACTGCGGGATGTTCGGTGTGTAGGTAGCGACGGCAGTCTCGGTCGTCGCACTTGTGCTGGCTCGATATCGCACGGCATCGCCGGCCGTGCCATACCATGGCGTGCTGCCGCCGTTACTCCAACTGCCCGAAAAGGTGGCAGCACCATTATCGACGACGACTTCGTTCACCTGGCTCCCGATTGGCCGAAGAGGCACAACGGTCGCTCCCGCATTCCAGAGGTAATTGGCGTACCAGATCATCTGGTCCTGGTTGCCCATATCTTCGATCATTTCAAACGTCTCGCCCCGCTGCGTGTACCAGTTGCCGGCACCGGTGTTGTTGACCGTCCAACCATGTCCCGCGCCGACGTAGACAATCTTTCCCGTGAGCGACCCCGTTGGCTGGGCCCCGACAGCACCAAATGCGCTCTCCGGCCCGGCTGCGTCGGCGGCGGCGCGGTTTTGGTTGTCAGAGTAGAATATTGCCGGAGAACGCTCAGGCGTTGGCTGTTGGCGAATCTCGCGCTCGACGTTTTGTATCGAAGCCAGTGTCGCTTCGGCATCGCCGTTGCCACCACTGCATCCTCCGCACGAGCAACCGGGGTGATGCTCCCCCGCGGCGATGATCGTCTCAAGGTTCCACCGGCTGAGCAACCGACGAATCTCCAGCACCTCAACAGCAGAACGACTTGCAGGACGGCGTGACGACATCAGGCGGTTCTCCTCGGAAACAACAGTTCAATCTCCGCCAGAATATACCCCCAAGCACGGCAAAGAGATTATGAAATCCGTATAAGCTGCGGCCAATTCTCGAAAAAATCTTTCTCTTCGACCTTTCCTGGTTTACGGCGGAAAAGTAACGATCGGGCGCGCACCCCGCCGATACACCTAACATAGTACGATCATCCGGGCGAAGAGTTCATGCTTTGCACCCGTAACGACCGATAATCCACTAGGACAACCGAGCATTTTCAGGAGGAACCATGACCGAGACCCTCTGGAACACCGCAGAACGCCTTCGCACCGTCCGCGATGCCCGCCAGCGTTTTGTGACAATGTGGGCGCTGCAGCAGGCCACCCGGCTATTTGAGTCGCAATGGTCAGCACGGTGCGCCTCGCGATCCGACTTATTCTCGGACCCCGACGCACACCTGCTGGGAAATGCCGACTGGAAGTGCTTATACCGCGGGTCGGTTCTTGACGATTAAATAGATTATGGCGCGCATTACTTCCAGCGTTGGGCTTGTCAGCGGAATCAACAGTCGAGATATCATCGACCAGTTGATCTCCATCGAGTCGCGACCCAAGGCTTTACTTCAGTCACGCGTCGATAACGTCAATAGCCAGCGGACCGCCTACACCGAACTCTCCACGCGGCTTACCTCGCTGCGACTTTCGGCAACATCGCTGAAGAAGATCTCGACCTTTCAGAACGCAAAGGCAACCACAAGCGACGACGGCGTAATCACCGCCAATGCCAGCGCCGGCGCGGCGGTCGGGTCGTACACATTTCAGGTCGCGCGGCTTGTCACCACACAGCAGGCCGTCTCGCGTGGGTTTGCCGACTTCACCTCGGCGAAAGTCGGCCCGGCAACCGGGTCGCAGACCGTCACCATCGAGACCGGCGGCGGCGAACTCACGGCCGAGAATCTGCTGGACGAACTCAACGGCGGCAATGGCGTACGCAGGGGCGCGTTTCGCATCACCGATCGATCGGGGAACTCTTCGATCATCGATGTCTCGGGCGCAGTCTCGTTGCAGGACGTCCTTAAAAAGGTCAATACCTCGCTTGATGTCGCGGTGCGCGCGTCACTGGACGGCGACCAACTCGTCTTGACCGACCAAACCGGAAAAACTACGAACAACTTCACCGTGCAAGATATTGGCGAAGGCACAACGGCCCTCGACCTGGGCATCGTTGCCGATGTTGCTGCTGGCACTATCACAGGCACTGATATCAACTCGATTGGCCGTGGGACGCGCCTCGATCAGCTAAATGACAACCGCGGGGTGCGCACCGGCGGAAGTGGTAACGACCTTTCCATTACGCTCAGCGACGCGTCAACGGTCGAAGTTTCGTTGCTGGCAGCCCGCACCGTCGGCGATGTGATTGACACCATTAACACTGCCGGCGCGGGGAAAGTAACGGCTTCCTTCGATGCCGGGTCAAATGCGCTCAAACTCACGGACAACACAGGCAGCGGCGGAATCACCGTTGCGGCGGTCGGAACTTCGCGGGCCGCGGCCGATCTGGGTTTGCTTGGAACCGGTGCGGGTGCGACGCTGGTCGGGCAAGAAGTGCTCACCACGCTCGGCACCGTCTCTCTACGAAGCCTCAACGGCGGCGCAGGGCTCACGCTCGGCAGTTTGAGTATTCAAAATCGATCGGGCACCACCACCGCGGTCAACTTAAGTGGCGCGAAAACCGTGCAACAGGCGATTGACACGATCAACGCTGCCAACGCGGGTGTAAAGGCGGCAGTAAACCGGTCAGGAAGTGGCATCCAACTCACTGATACCTCCGGCGGAAGTGGCAATGTCGTCATCGGCGAGTCGGGCGGCACCACCGCGGCAGACCTGGGCCTGCTTGGCACGTTTGATGCCAGTTTCGGGGCGATCCAAGGCAAGAACCTCCAGCGGCAATACGTCACGGAGAGCACGCTGCTGAGCAAGTACAACGGCGGCCGCGGGGTGCAAGCGGGAAAATTTCGCGTTACCGACTCGAGCGGGGCTTCGTCGATTGTGGATCTTACGCAAGGCACGGAGGTGCGGCTGCGCGACGTAATCAGCGAAATCAATTCTCGCGGGCTGAGCATCACCGCAAGCATCAATGCCAAGGGCGACGGGCTGCTGCTGACCGACACCGGCACCGGGACGGTCAAGATTAAGGTGGAAAACGTCGAGGGCAGCACCGCCAGCGATCTGGGCATTGAAACAGAGTCGGCCAGCGCGCTTTCGGGCGAAAACAAGATCGACGGCTCGCTCGAACGCACCATCACGCTCGACAATACCGACACCCTCACGACCGTTCAGAAGAAGATCAATGACCTGAGTTTTGGCGTTTCGGCACAAATCATCAATGACGGCACGGCCGGCACGCCCTACCGGCTCTCGATCAGCGCGCGCGGCAGCGGCCGCGATGGCCGCTTTGTCTTTGATGCCGGCAACTCCAAGCTCGAAGTTAACACACTTGTCGAAGCCAAGGACGCCGCGGTGTTTTTTGGCGACGCAACCGCAACCCAGCCGCTGCTGGTCACATCGAGCAAGAACCAGATTGCCGGCGTCATTCGTGGGGTCAGCCTCGAATTGACAGGCACCAGCGAAAAGCCCGTGACCGTATCGGTCAGCAACACCATTGACAATGTGGTGGAAGAGATCACCAGGTTCACAACAACATTCAATGAGTTGAACGCAAAGATTGAAGACCTGACAAAGTTCGACACCGAGACCAACGAGCGGGGTTTGCTGCTCGGCGACAGCGCGATACAGCAAGTGCAGACACAGATCTTCAGCGTGCTCAATCGCTCGCTTCCCACCGGCGGGCAGTTTCGCGTGCTGGCGGATGTGGGAATCCGCGTGGGACCATCCAGTGAACTGCTCTTTGACGAAGACAAGTTCCGCGAAGCCTACGGCAATAACCCCGACGCACTGAGGGAACTGTTCACCCGCGCACCCGGCGGGCTGACCGAGGGCACGTCGCTGAGCGTGCTCAATAAGGGCAAAGGCATCAATACCGCAGCATCGGGAAACGACATCCGCATCGTCACGCGCGACGGGACCGCAATCGATCTCTCGCTGGCGGCGGCTACGACTGTGGGCGACGTCGTCCGGGCCATCAACACCGCAGGCGCTGGCAAGCTGACCGCGACGCTCAACGAACTGGGATCGGCGTTTCAAATCAAGGACAACACCACGGGTAGTTCGCCGTTCGTCGTCTCACCGCTTGCGGGGTCCTCGGCAGCGGCGGATTTGGGCATCTCCGGCACCGGTGTGGGTGGAGTGCTCAATGGCAAGGCAATCGAGCTCACGCAGCAGCAGACGGTGTCCGGCTTGGGCTTTCTTATCGAGCAGCAGATTAACCGGCTAATCGACCCAATCGACGGCCTGATTACCCGTCAGAACAAGACACTCGAAGCACGCACCGATCAATTCGAGTCGCGCATCAAGGCCCTCGATACCCTCATCGCCGGCAAGCGAGAACGCCTCGAACGGCAGTTTTCGGGCCTCGAAAGCGCGCTATCCGGGTTGCAAAGCCAGCAGCAGAGTCTCTCGCGCATCCAATCACTCAACACCAACAACAATGATCGCTAACCCCGACAGGCGCGGGTCCCAGGCGGATAAGGTTGCATTTTGCACCCCCGGCTTGCCGATAGCATAAACGTCGGAAATTGGCCGACTGCGATCATGAATTATCAAGCCGCCAACAATTACCTGAAAACCAAGGTTTTCACCGCAACCCCCGAGCAATTGCAGCTGATGCTCTATGACGGCGCGATTCGGTTTACAGACCAGGGCAAGTCCTCCCTGGAAAAGAAGGATTACGAAGGCGTCTACAACGCCCTGTCGCGGGCACAGAAGATTCTCACGGAGTTACAGTGTGGGCTGAAGCACGATGTCGCGCCGGAACTCTGCGGCAAGCTCTCGGCCCTGTACACCTTCGTGTTCCGCAAGCTGGTCGACGCGAGCATTCACCACCAGATGGAACCGATCGACGAAGCCCTGCAGATTCTGCGCTATCAGCGCGAGACTTGGGTGCTCCTGCTCGATCAACTCGGCAAGGCCAAGGCGGGCGTCGCGGCGACTCGGATCGACATGCCTGCACCGAACGAACAAATGGAACGTCAGTTGCGTATGACGGCCTGAGCAGCCTTTCACGAACAGAAGGCGGGGGCCGGGATTGACATCTTTGACGCGCCTCTGGGAACGGCCCTCGCCTTTACTATACGTCTGGCCTCTCGATGCATCTAACTTTGTTTTGCTACGGAGCTTGTGCTGGAACAAGAGTCACGTTTAGCCCGCCGGCCAGCCGAAAAAACGCTCTGCATTTTCTGTGGTAACTCGATCGACCTCGCCCAGCGGCACGTTCCAGGCGTTCGCCACGACCGCTGCGGTGTGAACCACCAGCGCGGGCTCGTTGATCTTCTGCGCGCGGAACGGCTCGGGCGAAAGATAGGGTGCATCGGTTTCCACCATGAGCCGGTCGCGCGGCGTGAGGCGCACGCACTCCCGAAGGGCGTCGTTTCGCTTGAATGTGATCGCGCCGGTGTAGCTGATCCAGAATCCGGCGGCCAGGATTCTGTTTGCTTCTTCAGCCGTGCCCGTGAAGCAGTGAAAGACAGCAGTCCTCTCAAACCCGCGCATCATCGCCAATGCATCGTCAATCGCTTCCCGGCAGTGAATGATCACATTGCGGCCGGTCTCGCTGGCAAGGTTCAGCTGAGCCTCAAAAAACCTCCGCTGCCGATAGACGGGCGCAAACTTGTGGTGATAATCGAGGCCCATCTCACCAAGCGCCACGACCGTCGGGTGAACCGCGAAGTCGCGGACGACGGCTACATCGCCGATTTCGGACTCGTGGCAATAGTTTGGGTGAATGCCGACAGCGCATCGAATGTTGGGGTTGGCTTCACATAGCGCGATCGCGGTGGTGGCGTCGCCGATGTCGGTGCCGATCGTCACCATCCGCTCCACCCCCGCGGCGCGGGCGCGGGCGAGCACTGCATCGAGCGGTTCGAGCAGCCGTGGGTCGGTTAAATGACAATGCGAATCGATCATGGCAGTAAAAACTGCGCGCCGGGGCGGCGGGTCGCGCCGCTTCTGAGCCTGGCTGGAAGCACACAGCTCAGAACGTCGCTGGAAATGCGTCGATGAGATGCTTGATCTGCGGCTCACGCCCCTGCGGCCACAGGATGCTCACCACGTCAAACCGCGCCGGCGGCCGGGGCACGCCGTATCGGCTCATGTACAACTTGGCCACCTTCGTAATCTGGTGCTGCTTGGTTTCGTTCACCTGCTCTTCGGGCGTGGCAATGGCGTCATCGGCGCGGGTCTTCACCTCGACAAACACCAGCGTGTTGCCGTCGCGCGCGATGATGTCGATCTCGCCGAGTTCCACCGCAAAATTTCTTGTGATGATGCGATAACCCAGTTCACGCAGATACTTCGCAGCGGCGTTCTCGCCACGGCGGCCGAGCGTCTCCTGGGGATCGATCTCGGTGGCGAGCATGTTTTTGAGCCACGTGAGCATAAGACGGTGATACCGTAAATCGCCCACTCCGCCAAGCACCCGACAGAACGCCGTCGGTCGGGCGTGGTCGGCCGCCGCTCTGCATCGGCACCCGCTTCGCCCGACGGCGTTGCCTGGTAAACTCTCCGGTTTCGCGTTTTGGCACGCTCGTGTATCCTGCTGGTCGATGAACGACGGACTCTCTCACCCTCCCCTCGGGCCGAATCCCGGCCAGCCCGGCGACGACAACACCATTTTTACGCAGAAGTTTCAGCATCAACCGGTCGGCGCACGGGTGCCGGAGAAAATCAAACAGGGTGTGCTGAGCACCGGCCAGTTGATTTTGGATACGCCAAAGGAGTTCATTATTGACTTCCTGCAGTCTCTGGCGCGCCCGCCGCAGATTGTGGCGCGGGTGGTGATGGCTCCGCAGACGATGAACGAGTTCATCACGGCGCTGCGGGACAACATCGGAAAATACACCGAGCGTTTCGGCCCGCCCCCGCCGTTGCCGGTGCCTCCCAATCAGCCCAAGCCGACGATTCAGGAGATTTACGAGCAGTTTAAGCTCCCGGAAGAGCTATGGAGCGGGCAATACTGCAACAGCGTGATGATCGGCCACTCCGCGGCGGAGTTTAGTTTTGACTTCATCACCGGCTTCTACCCCACCGCGGCGGTCAGCGCGCGGGTGTTTGTTTCGGCGCCGCATGCGCAGCGAATGGCAGACGCGTTTGCATCGGCATACCAGAACTTTGCCCGCCGACAGCAAAATCCACCCGGCGGGCGCGGCCCCGCGGGGCCGACCGAACCGCTCCCGCCGCCTTTCCAGGGTTGACGCCCGGATTGGGGCTGCCTATTTTCTGGAAATGTCCCAATCCGTGCTGCCCACGCAAGCAGGCTACGACCGGTGGTCGCAAATCTACGACGCCGACGAAAACCCACTTATTGAACTGGAAACGCAGGTGATGCGACAGTTCATCGGCGATGTTGCAGGGCGAACCGTGCTCGATGTTGGATGCGGGACCGGCAGACACACCTCGGCGGTCGCAGCGGCCGGCGCGAGGGTGACGGCCATCGATTTCTCGCGGGGCATGCTCGACCGTGCGCGGGCCAAGCCGGAATGCCGCGATGTCACGTTCCTGACTCACGACCTGTCGCAGACGTTGCCTTTTCCTGATGGAACGTTCGATGTCATCGTCTGCGGGCTTGTCATCGATCATATCTCCACACTCAAGGGGTTGTTCGGCGAGATGCAGCGCGTCGGCAAGCCTGGCGCGCGGGCCGCGATTTCAGTCATGCACCCGGCCATGGAATTGCTCGGCGTTCAGGCTCGTTTCACCGATCCTGCAACCGGTGCAAAGATTGCCTGCGGCACCGCGCAGAACGCTACGAGTGATTACGTCACGGCAATCTGTCACAGCGGGTGGTACATGGCTGAGATGATTGAGCGCGCGGTGGATGACGCAACCATCGCTGCCTGCCCGCGCGCCATCAAATATGCGGGGTGGCCGATGTTGATGGCATGGCGGCTATTGAAGAAGTCGTAGCGACGAAATTTCTCTTGATTCTTTGCAACACAATTGTTCTGCTATGCGCGATATGGTTGCTGAACCTGCTGTCCAGCCAGAACAACAGCGAGAACGAAGAGGCTCCACTGAGCGGCGGGTGAAGAAACTGCCGCCGTACAATGTCGTGCTCATTGACGACGACGATCACACTTATCCGTATGTGATTGAGATGATGGGCGCGTTGTTTGGCTATCCGGCTGAAAAGGGCTTTTTAATCGCCGACGAGGTGACGCACACCGGTCGCGTGATTGTGCAGACAACACACCGCGAGCTTGCTGAGCTAAAGCGTGATCAGATAACGGCTTATGGCGCAGACTGGCGCGTCGCCTCGTGCCGCGGTGCCATGACCGCCGTCATTGAGCCCGCGGGGTAGTCGGCAGCACGATTCTTCGCAAGATTTGTCATTTCCGATAATATCCATGTTGCGGCGGTCGATCCGCCTATACGCTCCGACCGACAACGGATTGCACCACTCCGGCGGGAAAGTCGTTCGACGGAATGGCCGAACTTTGACATAGCTGTCGTCTATTCTCTCGGCCGGCGCGCGTTGCGCCGGAAAATTTTAGACGATCAGGCCATGTCAGGAAGTACGCGCAAATGTTTGCGATACCTCTCCTTATGACAGAATCCGTATTTTGCCGCCCGACAAGGGTGGGAGACTCGCGTGAGCAAGGGTGAGACATTTCTAATCCGCCGGACCAGCGGTGAAAAGCCGGCCGAACTCATTCGCGTCCCCGACGAACTTGTCGTCCTCGCCGGGCAGCAACGCCGCGCCGCGGAGGATGTCGCGATCCAGCCGACCGCGCGCGACTTTCTGTTTGTCCTGTTCCGTCATCTCCCGAAGTCGATCATCTTCTTTTGCACCGTTTTCGGGCTTGCCCTGCTAGTCGCTATGTTCATGCCCAATAGCTACCAAAGCTCGGCGGCGCTACTCGTGAGGCTGGGGGCGGAGAGTATGCTGCCCGATCCGAGCGTGCAGATCGGCAAGGCGGTCGTTGCACCAATTCAAAGCCGGCTGGCGGAGATCAATACCGAACTGCAGATCCTTCGATCGCGCGAGGTGGCAGAAGTTGTCATCGGCAAACTCGGCGCGGCGCGCATTCTCAACGCCGCACCCGCGTCGAGTGCTGCAATTGATCGAGACGCACCAGAGACGCGCGCCGCCATTCTGCAGATTGATCGTAAGCTGCAGGTGGAAGTCGAGCCGGACTCAAACGTGCTCAAGATCACATACGAAGCGAAGGACCCACTCGTGGCGCGCGATGTTGTTGCGGCCTACACTGACGCATTTAAGTCAGTCCGGGCAAAAGTTTACCGCAACGCGGCGACTGCGGCGTTCTTCGGGGGGCAGGAAGAGTCGGTCCGCAAGGCGATCGAGGGGCTGGAACGAGAAATCAAGACCTTAAAAGACGCCACCGGCGTAGCCGACCTGGAAGAACAGCGCCGAGTGCTGATCAGCCGCGCGGCGGGAATTCAGTCGGAGATTGACGCGCTGCGACGGCAGCTTGCAGCGATCAATGCCATGCCCTCGCATCCCGGCCAGCAACGGTTGCAGACACTCCTCTTGCAGCAAAATGAGGCAAGCGACGCAATCCGGCGGCTGAACGATGTCACCGGCAAGCTACAACAACTCGAACGCGAGCATGGCGTGAAGTCGGACACGTTCAAGCAATATGCAGCGATCGCACAGCAGGCCGAGGTCGAGCAGAACATGGCCGACGGCTCGCTTAGCAATATCAGCACTGTGCAAGCTGCCAGCACGCCGCTCAAGCCGAGCAAACCCAACCGGCTGCTCATCCTGGGCGTTGGCCTGTTCCTGGCGCTATCCGGCGGGCTGGGGTTGGCATTTGTGGCCGAAGCGATCGATCACAGCATCAAGCGGCCGGAAGATCTGGCAATGCTCGGTATTCGGAGAACGGTTTCAGTGCCACTGATTGCAGCCCTGCGAAAGGCGGCCCCTAAATCCGAACCCTTGCCAACGACCAAGGCTGCCGAGGTCGTCATGCAGACGCGAGAGGGCTTCTCCGCCGGGCCTTGGACTGCGCCCGGTGGTGGCAATGGTGTTGACTCGTTAAACGTGCTGGCGCAAGCGCCAGTTGTGAGTTGGTTTCACGACCTACGTCAAGGCGTCCGCCGGCTTGCGGAGCAAGTGCTCACGGGCACAGCGATCGACGGCTCGACCCCCCGCGTCATCGCGTTCATCGGTGGACGCCCTGGTGAGGGCGCGTCAACCATCGCCGCCGCCACGGCGGCCCTGCTTGCGGAGCGCGCCCAGCTTGATTCGCCCGCGGCCGATTCTCGCACTTTTGGCGAGGTGCTGCTGATTGATGCCGACCTGCACGCCCCAACGCTGCACAGGCAACTTGGCGTTGAGCTTTCCCCCGGGTTAACCGACTGGCTGAGCGATCCAACCTCAATCCAGACGCCACTTGAAGCAACGATCAAGGCGGCACCGGTGGACGGCCTGCATGTTATGCCAGCCGGTGCGCTGCGCGGCGGCGCTCTGACGCCGAATCGACTGAAGCGGCTGATCGATGTCGTCGCGCCGAACTACCAGTTTGTGGTCATCGATCTGCCCTCCGTCGATGAAGCCCCCGAAGCCGCCCGCCTCGCCGCGGTCTGCGACGGAAGCGTCTGGGTCGTGCAGGCAGAGGTTCTCCGCAAACAGGCCGCCATCGGCCTTCTGACCACGCTACAGGAAGCCGGCGTGCATGTCCTGGGCGCGGTGTTAAATCAGCGAACTTATCCCGTGCCCGAGTGGCTGTACGAGCGTGTTTAACTCATGGCCACATCTTCACAAGCTGTACCCACCGACGAAGGCCGCCGGCCCCTGCGGGCCGTCATGCGCGTCTTTTTCACACTCGGCGATCAGGCCATTGTCAGTGCCACGAGTTTTCTATCGGGCATGATCGTCGCCAAGGCCACGAGCAAAGAGCAGTTCGGGCTTTATGGGCTGGGATTTACGATTGTGTTGATCGCGACCGAGCTGCAATCGGCGCTCATCTCCACGCCCCAAACTGTCTTCGGTCCACGATACAGCGGCGATCGCAACAGCCAGTTTCAGGGCTCGATGCTCTTGAAGTTGCTGATGCTCGCCGCGTTCAATGTGACGATCCTCCTTATCGGCGCGGCCCTGGCCCAGACCGCCGGGAAGCACGACATCGCGCGAATGCTCGCGGCCATCGCGGTTAGCGTGACATCGATGCACCTCGGGTTGTTCGTTCGCGTCACCTGTTTTGCACATCTCAACTCAATTGGCGCGTTTTTTGTCGATCTCGCCACCGCAACGCTTCAATTGGCAACCTTACTCACCCTCTGGCACTACGGCGTACTCGAAGCCTGGACGGCGTGGCTTGCCATTCCGCTGGCGGCGTTTCCATCCGCGGTGGTGTTCCTGCTCTTCTGGCGGACGCACTTGCGCATCACCCGTGCCGGCGCGAAAGAAGACTTTCACATCACCTGGCTGCAGACGCGATTCGTCCTTGTCAGTAGCCTGATGTGGATCCTCGGCATGCACATTTACGCCTGGTTGATCGAGTTTTTCGCCGATCGTGAAGGCGTGGCGGAGTGGACCGCATGCCTCGCCATCGCCGCGGTGGGAAATCCGCTGATGTATGGCATGATGAACATCCTCGGCCCGCAGATCGCACATCGTCATCAAAGCCTTCCTTCAGTGGCATTTCGCAGATACATGTGGCTCGCGTCGGCGGCGTTCTTCGTGGTGATGGCGGGGTTTGCCGTCACCGTCACGGTGCTGGCCGACTGGCTCATGCTGCACATTTACACCCCGGAGTATGTGGGTCACACCGCGATTGTCGCCATGATGGCATTTGGCTTCGCGGCCCGAGTGCCGGGCTTCGTCGCTTCCAGAGGGCTTTTTGCGCTCAACCGGGCGGACCTCGAACTGTTGAACAACATCGCCCCGCTAGTCGTACTCGCGGGGCTGGGCATTTTCCTCACCTACCGATATCACGTTGCCGGCGCGGCGTTTTGCCTGCTGTTGGCACAAGTGATTGGTTCGATCACCCGACTGATCTGTTTTGAGTCGTGCATGAAAGCGGAGTCGCAACTGCGAGAGTCAGCCCCGACTGCCCCGCTGGCCGTTACCGCGGGAGCACAATCGTGAGCGCGCTGACGGCTGGCAATCTGGTTATGCCTGCCTTCCGCCCGCGCGCGACGGCGACGCGCCGGCCGTGGTTTTACGCGCTGTTTCTCTGCATTGTGTTCTTCATGGCCAACCACAACTGGTACGCCGCCAGCGCCTGGGAAGAAACCAATAGTACTGATGTGAGCAATCTGGTCTCCCGCATGGCCGAAGGGCAACTCTCTCGCCAGGTGGCATTCGTGGCCATGCTCGGAGTGGGGTTGGTGGGGATCGTCTTACCGTCACCCCGGCGGATGCGTGTGGACCTGCTGATTCTTTACCCGCTTCTGCTGCTTTGCGCCTGGTGCCTGCTCAGTATCCTCTGGAGCCAGGCCCCGATGATGACCGCCAAGCGGTTTATCGTGTTTTTTGCGATGGCGGCAACTGTCCTGGCGATCGTGCGGCAGTTTTCCCTCAACTTCCTGGTGATTCTTTCGCTCTGCTACGGGGGGATGTCGCTCATGCTCGCCGTGCCCGCCGAGATCCTGAACGCAAACTTTTCGCAGGCCGGATATCGCTTCGCAGGCACAATGCATCCGAATCATACCGGTGTCTGCATGGTGCTGCTCATGCTCGCCGCGCTGGCCCTGGCCGACTGGCAAGACCGCCGCCGGCGCTGGTTTTTCGCGCTGGCGGGGGTGGCGTTTCTCGTCCTACTGCTTACCCAGTCGCGCACCGCCCTGCTCGCGGGCATGTTTGCGGCGATGGTGATGACCGTTCTCCGATGGCCGCTGCGCAGGCTTCTGCTGGTGGGACTGCCGATCCTATGGATCATCCTCGTCGGCGGTACGCTTTACTCGCTGGAGTTGATCCCCCCGATATGGCAGGACGCGATCAACATGAACCGGCAGGACGCCGATGCCACAACCCTCACCGGTCGCACCGATATCTGGAAATTCGCACTTGGCCATCTGACCAACGACGAAACGCGCCTGCTTATCGGCTTCGGCTACGACACATTCTGGACGCCCGAGATGGCGCGCGCCGTGAGCAAGTTCGTTCAATTCAAGATCAGCGAAGGACATAGCGCCTATATTGATGCGACCCTGGAAACCGGTTTGATCGGCGCAAGCCTCTATGTTTTCTGCCTTTATGCCACGTTCTTCCGATGGTGCTGGTACGCCTGGAAGACTAAGGCCGCCGTTGCGGCATTTGCTGCGGCGATTCCGGCATTTGCGATGGTCCACGGGTTTGCCGAGTCGGCCACGGTGGATGCGCACACATGGACGCTGTTGCTTTTTGCGTGCATTGCCTTCGCCGGCCTGGCAAAACCCAATCTCAACAAAGGAACATTGTCGGCATGAAGCCCTTGAAAGTGCTAGTGATCAGCGGAGACTTCCCGCCCGCGCTCAGCGGTGTGGGTGACTATTCTAATCGCCTCTGCGCCCATCTCGCCGCCGACGGGGCCGCGGTGACGCTGCTGACAACGGCAAGCGAGTCTCTGCCGGAAGATGCGGGCCGGCCCTATCGCGTCCTACGGCAAATGAAATCATGGGACATGAGCCAGCGGGCCGAGATGGTCTCGATTGCGCGCGACTTTGACATTGTAAGCCTCCAATACCCCTCCGCACTCTACGGCCGCGGGCTCGGGATCAACATGCTTCCGCTTTCGCTCATGCGGTTGGGCGTGCCCTGCGTCGTAACCATCCACGACTTTCGTGTGATGCGAAAGAGGTGGCGCGCCCGCACGATTCCCATGCTGTCCTTTGCGCGAGCGCTCATTCACGTCGACCAACTCGACGGCGAGCACCTCCGGCGGTGGTCGTTCCGCCATGCACCGATGCGGCACATTCCCATCGCCTCTAACGCCCCGGTGGTCGACTGCGACGCTTCAAAGCGCGCCGCCTGGCGTGAACACCTGGGGATTCAGCCAGATGAACTGCTGGTCGCTTACTTTGGGATTCTCTATCCGCATAAAGGCGTGCCCGAGATGCTCGACGCCGTTGCCACCCTTCGCCGCGAGGGGCACCGCATTCGGGCGCTTTGCGTCGGCGACTTCGACCGCGAGGCCGATTACGTCGCCCCGATGACCGCCCGCCTGCAGGCCGATCATGTAACGTGGGTGCGCGGCGCGAGTCTGGAGCGCGTCAGCGAGTGTCTTCACGCCGCGGACATGGCGGCCCTGCCTTTTTACTCAGGCGCGGGCTTCAATCGATCCAGCCTGCTCTCGTGCCTTCAACACGGCCTGCCTACCGTCACCACCGATGGCCCGAACACGCCTGCCAACTTGAAGGATGTGTTTGAGCTACTGCTTGTACCGCCTCAGAATTCGCCCGCAGTGACAGAGGCGTTGCGGAAACTTGCTACCGATGCATCGTTGCGGAGCCGGCTGCGCGAGAGCGCAATCGCGGCAACGGCAAATCTCAGCTGGCCGGCCGTTTCTCGCCGCCACATGGAGTACTTTTCGCAACTGGCTGCCCGGCCCGCGCAGAGGGAGGTGGTTCATGAGAATCCTCAACGTGCATAACCGCCACATCGGCGCCGGCGGCACCGAAATGATGTTTGAAGCGATCACCCGGCTGCTGCGCTCCCGGGGGCAGGAAGTGATCTCCTTTGAAAAGGACAATCGCGACCTGCAAACCGTGTGGCAGAAGGTGAATGCGTTCGGAAGCGCAGTCTATTCACCGTCGGCGAGGCGCGAGTTTGCCCGGCTGCTCGAAGCCGAGAAGCCGGATTTGGTCCACGCGCATAATCTCTACCCGCAGCTATCAGTGAGCGTGCTCGACGCGTGCCGCGAGGTGGGCATGCCAGTGGTGCTGCATGTACACGACTACAAGATCACCTGCCCAACCGCGCAGCACATTCGCAACGGAAGGGTCTGCACCGAATGCACTGGCGGGAAAGAGCACTGGTGTGCAATTCACAACTGCCGCGGTAGCCTGCCAATGAGTGTTGCGTACGCGCTGCGCAATGCGTTTGCCCGGGCGAGCGGCAAGATTCACGATGCCGTCTCTCTCTACATCGGCTGCTCGTCGTTTGTGCGCGACTTGATCGTGAGCAACGGCTACCCCGCGGAACGGGCGATCGCCATTCCCAACTTTTTTGATCTCCCGCCGTTTTCGGGTCGCTCGTCGGACGGCGAGTATGTGGCGTATATTGGGCGAATCAGCCCGGAAAAGGGGCTGGATGTGCTGCTGGAAGCGGCGCAGCAGACCCGACTCCCGGTTCGCATCGCTGGCGACCCGACATTCATGCCCGGCATCGAGCAGCGGGCACCGGCAAACGTGACATTTGTAGGGAAGCTGAATCGCGCCGCGACCGACGCGTTTCTGGAACGGGCGAGAATGCTGGTCGTGCCAAGTGTCTGGTGGGAAGCATTTGGGCTGGTGGGTGTGGAAGCGATGAGCCGCGAGTTACCCGTCATCGCATCAAACATGGGCGGATTACCAGAAGTCGTGGATGATGGCATCACGGGACTTCTAACCCCTCCAAACGACGCAGCGGCGCTTGGGGCGGCGATGAGGCGCCTGTGGGACGATCGTGCCCTCGCACGAAGGATGGGGTTGGCGGGACGCGAAAAGGCCGAGCGGCTCTACACCCCGAACGCATATTACCAGTCGCTTATGCGAGCATACGGGCGCGTGGCCGGCCATGCCACCCGCCCGATGCCGCGCGCAGAAGGCAGGGCCGTTGCATGAACTCTCTCCCGAAGCAGACATCGACCATGAACCCGCGCAACCCCACCCCCGCAACGCCGCAACGTATGAGGATCGCTGTCATCGGCAGTCGTGGGGTGCCGAGCAACTATAGCGGTATTGAACAGATACTTGAAAATCTCTTCTCGCACTTCGCGGCACAGGGTCACGACATCACCTGCTATTGTCGCCCGCAGATCGAGCGTCAACCCGGCGGAACGTTCCGGGGCATTCGACAGACATTCACTCCCTCGCCCGGCGGGAAAAATGGCGAAACTGTCTCGCATTCGCTTCTGAGCATGCTTCATGCAGTCACCCGCGGAGCACCGGGTGGGGGGAAGTTTGATCTGATCAGCATGCACGCGATCGCCCCAAACCTCGCCACGCCCATTGCGCACCTGGCGGGCATTCCCATCATCTCCCATGTACACGGCCTGGATTGGCAACGGGAAAAGTGGAAAGGCCTCGGCAGCCAGATCATTCATGCCGGCGAAAGGGCCATGGTGGAACACAGCAGCGCGGTGATCGTCGTCAATCGATCGCTGCAGGAGTACTATCGCTCGAACTACAACCTTGAGACTGCCTTGCTCCCCAACGGCATCCATATCACGCCCGACACACTGCCGATTCATGCACCAGTTTTGCAAGAGTTCGGCTTGCAGCCAAAGCGATTCATCGTCTGCATTGGCAGGCTGGTGCCCGAGAAACGGCTCCATGATACGATCGCCGCGTTTACGAAGCTCAAGAGTGACTACAAACTGGCTATCGTCGGCGAAGGAAAGACAACCGCCGACTATGTCGAGTCGCTGCGCGCTGCGGGCGAACCATCGCAGCGGGTGGTGTTTACGGGGCTTCAGCGTGGGGTGGCACTTGAAACGCTTTTTCGTGAAGCGGCGTTTTACGTCACCAGCAGCGAGCTGGAGGGCTTGCCATCGAGCCTGCTCGAGTGCATGGAACGAGGCACCTGCGCCATCGCCACCGATATCCCGCCGCACCATGAACTGCTTTCGCGCGTGCCGGGGTACGATTTGTTTTTCAATGTCGGCAATGTGGCTTTGCTCTCACGACACATGCAGTACCTGATCGATCACCCGCAACACGCACAGGATATAGGCAGTGCGGCCCGGGGGTTTGTGCGCGGCGAATATGCATGGCCGGTGCTGGCGGCAAGAACCGAGCGGTTTTACCAGAAAGTGCTCGCACGGTTCGGCGCATAACCGCATAACCATCACAGGGCATAACCGCCGCTACCCCATCACCCGGTCGAGAAGCGACTGCAGGACGCGGCGCGAATCAAAGAATTCTTCGGCAATCTGCCGTGCCGCGGCGCAGTGCCGCTCGTGGTCGTGCCGGGTCGTTTCCAGGGCCGCGACTGCCTCATCAATTGTCTTGAAGCAGAACAACCCTTCGCCGGTTGGCAGCCAACGCTCGTAGCCGCTCGATTGTGTAATGACCGGGCGGCCCGTCATCAGGTAAGCTGCACTGCGGTCGCTAAACCAACCGCTCGGCAGTTCGGTGTAAATCTGCTTTGCGACCGTCAGCTCCCCCGCCGACTCGGCGATGAACTGACGAAACGCCGCAGGGTCCTTCGACGCGCGCACGGCATCGTCGATCAACCAGCCCGCATCTTCAAACTGCATCTGCACCGGCGGCAGCATTTTGTCCATCGCGATGCGGAGTGGCCAAGGCGAGCGCGACGGCAAACTCATGAGCTTCATCCACTCGACCGCTTTGGTGCTGGCGTACTCCCTACCGTTGAATGTCACTGTGCGGCTGGCTGCGTGCTCCCACTTGCCAAGCGTGGTAAACGCGCGATCATCGACAAACAAGCCTGGTCGACTGGGAAGCAGCGGCCAGTACCGCTGCATGATCGGCTGACACGTCGGAATCCAGTCCATGTCGTGCGTGGGTAGTTGAGAAGCGGGTGTGCCGATGAGCCGGCCAAACGTCGCGGCGTGCGTGAATGACTTGTAATAGTTGCGGAACGACTCATCGTGCACCATTCGCAACTGCGTGAAGACCGGGTCGGTATCAATGATGAGCGTCCGCGAAGGACGCTCATACCAGTCGAGCGGCGTCACGCCGCTGACGCAAATGAGCAGATCGGCCGACTTTAGTCGGCGGTTAATTTCAGCGACGGTTACCCCTTCGACTACAGGACCGAACCGGTAATGAAATGCGATGTTGCCGTAGCCATAGTTTTCGAGGGTTCGTTTGAGATAGTCGACGCCGTACGCTGCCACGCCGTTGCTTTCGGTCGTCGGATCATACGGCGGCATGTCGGCGCCGTCTTCGAGATAGGTGACCTCGTGCCCCAACTCAGCCAGCCCGAGCAGATAATTCAAGTGATGCCAGGTCATCCCCCCCAGCGGGTAGCCGACGATGTATCCGGCGACGACAATTTTCATGACTTTCCCGACAGGCCAGACGGGAGGCTCGAAGATGCGCCGGATGATGCGCCTTTGCCCGGCGGGAGGTGTTGGGGCTGGCGCGCCGCGCTGAAAATTGTTTCGAGCATCGGCGGTAACACACGATCGGGAGCGACATATTCTCGGGCAACGTCGTACGCGGCCAGCCGATGCCGCGTCGGGTCGGAAGAGACGGCCTGCAAGCCCGCGACGGCTTCATCCATCGTCGAAAACGCGAGCAACCCTTCACCGCAGGGCACAAACCGGCTCCAACCCGTATCCTGCACCACCGCCGGGCGACCCGCGGCGAGGTAGCAGGCGGTTCGACAGCTAAACCAACCCGTCCGCGGGGCGACATAGCAGTTCTTCGCGACCGACCACTCCCCCGCCGACTCGGCAATGAACTCAAGATAGTCCTGCGGCGAGAGCGAAGCGGCCCTGGAGTCCACCTGCTGCCACCCGGCGGCGTTAATCCTGGCCTCAGGCTTGTGATACCCCGCCGCTGCCACGGTAAGGGGCACGTTCACCCGTTTCGGCAGGTCCATAAACTTCTCAAACTCTGGTGCCTTTGCCCCATATTCCACGCCATCCCAGACCAGCGGGCCTTTGAAATATGTCCAACTCATGACCGTGGTGTAGGGCGCGCCGGCAGGCAATTGACGATCACGAAAAGATTGCCACGGCTCAAGCGTGACAACCGCGCGCGTAGGCCGCCAGTCAAGGTCCAACCGCGGGAGCAGGCAATCGATTCCGTAGATGTTTTCGGCGTAGGTCAGATGTCGGTCGTGCGCGCGGACCGTCTTCACCCAGCCATCGACGTTGGTGCCCCAGTTAGGGTCGGTCGCCATGACAATCTGGTTGTAGCCCGGGTCGGTGTCCATAAACACCTTCACGCAGTTCGGGCTTAGGTTGTCAGGAATCATCGACGCCCCACTGACATTCAGGAACACGTCTGCAGTACGGGCAATCTCATCAAACTCCGCCTTTGACATACCAAAGTGCTTCTCATGCAGATGCAGGTAGTGCCATCGGTCCTTAAGCTGCGGCGCGTGCTTCTCAAAAAACTGCCGAAAATACTCCGCGGCGTAGGTGGGATCGTCGGTTGGATAGCCCAGCACCGGGTTGTTCACCCAACACCATGTATCCTCATGGTAATAAACATCATGCCCAAGCTCAGACAGCGCAAGGAGATAGTGAAAGTAGTCCCACGCCACCCCACCGAGGGGGTGTGCTCCGACCATGCCGCAGGTGATGATTCGTAGCTTGGATTTCATAATATCATTTCAGCCTCGATACCCAACTGCACCGATGGCTAGTCGCGAGTCTCTGCCTGCACCTGCGGCTCGGGTTCGTCGCCCAGCTTGAGTTGATGCCGGGCCATTCGATAATAGACACCTCGACGGGCGATCAGCTCGTCATGCTTGCCCCTCTCCACGATTTCCCCACCGTCCATGACAAAGATTTGATCGCAGTCTGCAACGGTGCTCAGCCGGTGGCTGACAAGCACAATGGTTCGCTGACTTTTGAGCCGCTTGAGTGTTTCGGTGATGAGCTGTTCGTGTTGGGGATCGAGCGCGCTCGTAGGCTCATCCAGCACGATGATCGGCGCTTCGGTCAGCAGAGCGCGCGCGATGCTGATCCGCTGCTTCTGCCCGCCGGAGAGGTTGCTGCCTGCTTCTTGAATCATCGTCTCAAACTTCTGCGGCAGCTTGTTAATGAACGCCGCCGCGCCGGCCAGTTCGGCTGCTTGAACAATCTCCGCCTCCGTTGCACCCGGGCGCCCATAAGCGATGTTTTCTGACACCGTTGTGGGCAAAATCACACTGTCCTGCAACACCAGTGCCACATGCCTGCGGAGATCGGCCAATCTGATCTTGCGTACATCAGTTCCATCAAGCGTCAATGCCCCCGAAGTAGGATCGTAGAACCGCGGGAGAAGATTGAGCAGGGTTGTCTTGCCCACGCCACTTTCGCCGACAAAAGCAACCATCTCGCCAACAGCAATGTTGGCCGTGACATCCCGCAAAATCGGTTTTCCGGCATCATATTCGAAGCCCACCCGGTCAAACGCCAGCGTGCGCGCTTGCCGTGGAAGATGGATAGCGTCGGGCGCGTCCCGGATGATCGGATCGCGGTCGAGGACTTCAAAGACACGTTCCACCTTCGCCACTTCACCCTGCAAACCCGAACCGATGCCGCTCAATGCCTTCAGCGGGTCATAAAGCTTCTCGAGGTAAATCAGGAAAGTCGCCAAAAACCCCGCCGTGATCTCGCCGCGAAGCGCCAGCACCCCGCCGTAGCCGAGAATCACACTCGCACCGACGGCAAAAATCACGCCCAGTACAAGCCAATACATGATTTCATGCCAGTGAAGATGCATCTTTACCTGGATGCTGTTGCCCTGCGTGCTGGCAAATCGCGTGAATTCATCGTGTTCGCGTCCAAATGCCTGCACCAGGCCAATACTCGACACGCTTCGCTGAATCGCGGTGGTGACTTGCGCGTCGCGCTCGTAGCTTTGAATGTACTTCTTCTTAAGCACTTCGCCGTACCACCGAATCGCGAAAAATACGAACGGCGTCACAGTCAGACTCACCAGCGTGAGCTTCACATTCATCGCCAGCATGATGCATGTCATTGCTACCAGCGTGATGACATTGATCATCACACCGATCAACGTGTTCAAAACACCCTGAAAGCCCATCGTGTCGTAGCTAAGCCGGTATATCGCGTCCCCTTGCGGCTGGCTCTTGTGATATCCGATGCTCAAGGCCTGCAACTTGCGAAACAGGTCGCAGCGGACCCGCATCATTCCATTATAGCCGATGCGAATATTGAGAAGCGTCTGGGCCGGGCGAAGAATCTCGTGCAAGAGTCGGATCGTCAGCATGGCCCCTGCCAACACCAGCACTTGCTGCGTCGCTGTCATGTCCGAAGCAAAGTTGTTCCACGCGCGGTAGATCCATTTCTCCTCGCCCTTGGAGGACAACACGCGGTCAATCAGCACCATCAGCGGCAGCGGCCACGCAAGACCGAGCACGATTGAGGCAACTGTGACCAACTGTGACGTGACGATCCTGCCAAGGTCGTCGCGAAAATAGGAAATGGCTCGCCGGTAAACACGCATGACTATGCCAGCGATGCCGACTCTTCCAATTCATCTTCGTCGACCACCGGGCGGGGCTGTTTCGAGGCTTCCAGCGCGTTCATGGGAATATACTGCGCCTTTTCGGCAGCGGCGTCTACCAGGCCCAACACAGGCGCGACGACGCGCGTCTTGTTCACCACATACATCGTCCACCAAGCGATCGGAATCAGCAGCGCCGGGCGGGCAAACGGCCATAGGTGCGGGTCGGGAAACCCAGTCAGCAGTAGCATGGCAGCTAATACGCAACTGGCGATGGTCAGTACGAGGCAGAATTTGCTCATCATCAGCTCGACGCGCACGCGGGTCATGTTGCCTGCCCCGCCGTAGTGCTCGGTGGCGGTGGTCAGCCTGACTTTGCAGTAACGTGAGCCATAGATCTCCATGTCGTACGGTGCCCACCCGCTATCCACGCGCGTGCGCCAGCCGGCTTCCTGCGTTTCTTTCACGATTTCCTGCAGCAAGGGCACGCGGTCGTGCCAGGTGTTCCAGTAGCGGAGGGTGCGCTTGTCCGCCGTGTCGAAGGGCAGCGCGCGGCCCGTGTAGCCACGCGCTTCGTTGTTCATCACCTTGTTCTTCAGGCGCACGCTGTACCGCGCCCAGCCGCGAGTGATTGGTTGACGCCAGTGAAGATAGGCGATTAAAGGCCGGGTGAACCAGCTCATATGCTTCGGCGGCGGCGCCTGCACGGCGGCGACGATCGCAAGACCTACCGGCACTAGTTCCATCAACACAAACACCCACAACAGCGGCGGCACCGCAAGGCTGAGTAGTCCGATGAACGCTGCAAGCATATGCCACTCGATGCTCATCAGCATCGCTGCAAGCATCGATGCCGGCTTGCGGTAGATCGTCTGAAACAACCCTGTGCCAAACGTACCGTGGTACACCACATCCCCGCCGACGCGCACACCTACTTGGTCTGCGCCGTAAATCTTGCCCCGCCAGAAGCTTGCGCCCAGCGAGTTAAAATGATCGGGGTGCTTATACTTCAGCATCGCCTCGGCAGTGCCGTAGCCGCGCTGCTGCTTGAGATATGCCTTCACGGTGTTTCGTCGATAGTGCCAGACCTGCGCACTGGGTGCAAAGCCGATGGTTCCCCCGGCGTGTTGCAGACGCCAGATGAAATCGACATCATCCCCCGCCGACCGAAATTGCGCATCAAAGCCGTTAACCGCCAGCGCGCTCTTGCGGTAAAACGCCATGTTACACCCCGGAACATGCTCCGCGGTGCGGTCATCGAGCATCACATGCGTTGGCCCGCCGGGACTGACACCCACACAGTCGGCCACCCAACTGCCCTCATCCGGAATCAGGTTTGGCCCGCCGATGCCGATGTGGTTGCTGCGGGTCAGCGCGAGCGCGATGTAGTAGAGCCAGTCTTCATCCGCCTCGCAGTCGCTATCGGTATAGACGATAATCTCTCCGCTCGCTGCATGCATGCCCACGTTGCGCGCGTAGGAGAGGCCCATGTTTTTCTGCTTGATGTTCAGCACCCATGGAAAGTGCTTTAGGATGTCCTGCGTGCTGTCGGTGCTTCCGTCGTCAACAAACACCACTTCAAACTCGCCCGGATAGCGAAGCTTGGCCATCGACCGAAGACACGCCTCGGTCGTGCTCGCGCCGTTGTACGAACAGACAATCACGCTGCATTTTGGGAGCTTTTCATCGCAGAGTTGCGGTGCCCGGGCGAAAAGCGCGGCGACTGCCGCGAATGCCTGCTTGGGCGATCGATCGCGCCTGACCACGCCAAACGCCCAGTCTTCAATCTGATATCCCCCGGTAAACCAGTCGTCTGTGAAGCTGAAAATGAAAGTGCCCACAAGCCCTTCATCGAACACCGCGCGCACATGCGCCGCAAGAATCGAAGCCTGATCTTCTTCATTGCGCTCGTGCAGCGTATCGATGCCATACTCGCCGAGCATCAGCGGCTTGTCTCCGGCAATCATCTGAAGGCGCGCGAGGTAGTTTCGGAAAACGCCGGGATCATGGAGGTAGACATTGAAGCACACGAAGTCGATGCTGCGCGGCTGCAGGTATTCTGTTGTCGGAAAGTTGGCAAAAGTGACCAGGCAATCGGGCGCTTCGGCGTGGCAGATGGCAACCAGATCGTCGACAAACGCTTCGACCCTTTCCTTGCCGACGAAGCGCACAATGTCCGGCGGAATCTCGTTCACCACACTGATGGCAAAGATCGCAGGATGATTGCCGCACTGGCTTGCTGCGGTGCGAATCGCCTCGTGAGCCTGCCTGGTAATTTCGGCATCGCCTACGAAGGTCATGTTTTTTGGCCAGGCGACATCGAGAAGCACCTTCAGGCCGAGTTCCTGAGCCATGTCAAGAAACCACTTCGGCGGCGTGTGGTAGATACGGACGCAATTACCATTAAGCTTCCGCACCTGCAGGAAATCGGCCCGGGTTTGCTCACGGGAGGGAAATGGATCGCCGTCGGAATTGGGCGCAAACGGCCCGTAGGTGACGCCCTTGACGAAGAATTTTTCGTCGCCCAGGCGGAAGAACTTTCCATCGCGGCGCACGCGATTGGTCGGCGCATCGACGCGCCGCTGCCGGCCGCCGGCGATTGAACTCTGTGCCTGTTCCCCCGGCGAACCGCCGGTGGACTGATCGATTACAGCTAGCGACATCTGGCGAATCCGACTTTCTTCGTAACGCGGCGGCCCGATAAACAGGCGCTGCCGGGCAATACTTCCACCCGCATCGCATGCTTATTGCGATGGAGTTGGTGGCATCTACAAGCGAATCATACAATCCGCCTGCCCCGTCGTGCGCTCCTAAAACGAGCAACCCGACGGATTTATGGCGATAGACAACCATTTTCAGGTGGGGTTAGGAAAAAGTTATCGGAATTGCTCAACAGTTTCGTCCGATAACTCGTGTCTGGCGCTGAAGTTGACGCGCCCCGGGCACTCTCCCATTATGGTGCCCCTATGCCGAACGCCGACGCCGATACGGTGGTTGAGAATTTCTCGATAGCGACCGACGAGAACAAGCTGTCTTCGCTGCGGAACCAGCAAGTCGTCACCCTGCCGCCGGACTGCGAAGTCTGGATGACCGGCGACATGCACGATCATCGCACCAACTTCAGCAAACTGGCCGCCGCCGCAAGGCTTGGCGACAATCCGCACCGCCATGTCGTGTTGCATGAGCTGATTCACGGCGATCACTTTGATGCATCGGGGGCCGAGGACAGTTGGATCACTCTCCATGCCGCAGCCGAGCTGAAAGCGCAACACCCAAGCCAGGTTCATTTTCTCCTTGCCAACCATGACCTTGCGCAGATTCATGGCGAAGGCATCATGAAGAGCGGGCTGAGCGTTTGCGAGGCGTTCTATAAGGGGCTGAAACGAGATTTTCCCGAGGCATACCACAAGGTGAACATCTCAGTCACAGAATTTCTACTTTCATTGCCACTGGCGATTCGCTGCCCGAACGGGCTTTTTTTCTGTCACTCGCTCCCGACCGACGAACAAATCGCAAGCTTCGATTTTACGGTTTTTGACCGCGAGCTCACCGGCGAAGACTACAAACGGCGGACGGGGCCGGTGTATCAGCTCATCTGGGGCCGCAATGTTACCCCGGCGGGTGTGGACACATTTGCCGATGCTGTTAATGCGCGGCTCATCATCACCGGTCATCAGCCGCAGGAAATGGGCTACGCTGTCAACGGCGAGCGGCATATCATTATGGCATCTGACCACAATCAGGGCGTGTTCGCCCCGCTGACGACCAGCGACGAATATGATGTGGATGCTGTTCTGAGCCGGATGAAGAAGTTTGTGGCCATGCCCGCCGCGTGATTGACAAACCCCGCGGCCGGGCAGAGAAAGACCCGCATGAAAGATCTGTTCGACACGCTAAAGTTTGACCAGCACGGCTTGATCCCCGCGATCATTGCCGATCACGCCTCGCACCAAGTCTTGATGATGGCGTGGATGAACCGTGATTCGCTCGGAAAGACTATCGCAAGCGGGTACACACACTTCTACAGTCGCAGTCGAGACAAGCTCTGGAAGAAAGGTGAGGAATCGGGCCACACGCAGAGGGTGCGATCAATCCGCACCGATTGCGACGCCGACGTGCTTTTGATCGATGTCGAACAGACTGGAGTTGCCTGCCACGAGGGGTATCGGAGTTGTTTCTTCCGAAGACTCGATGGGGTGATGTGGGCGATCGACGGAGACCGAGAAGTCGATCCGGCGGCGGTTTATCAGAAGAAATGACCGAACGTACCTTGATCCTTTCCGACACCAATTCTGGCAGCCTCCCCGACGTCGCCCCGCCGCCGCGGGCGGCGCCTGGGACAATCATCCTGACGATGGTTGTCGCCTACTCTCTTCTGCTTTCGTTGGCATTTGCACTGTTTCGCAGTTCGCTCGCCACCGTTGCCGGCAGTGAGATGAGTGTGCATCGCGCGATGTTCTTCGCCGTGAACGCGGGCACCAACACCGGATTTCAGACTTCGGTTACCGTCGAGAGCCTTCGACCTGCGGCCCGGATTGCGAGCCTGCTCTTGATGATCGCGGGTGCGCTCCTGAGTTGGATCGCTGGCGGCTGGCTTGTCGCGCGGGCAATCGCGCTGACGGTCAGTTTCAAGCAGTTGGCGATTTACAGCGCGGCGCTCCTGCTCCTCGCCGTTCTCGCTGGCGGTGGCCTGCTTGTGAGCGGCGACCGTTGGTCGGCTACATTTCAGGGCATCAGCGCGGTCTGCAACGGCGGCGTGTGGATAGGGGACTCGCCGGCAATCAGTCACCAGCGCACCGCGATGGTACTGGTTCCATTGGCCGTGCTCGGCGGGCTTGGCATTACCGTCGTGATTGAGCTGACGAAGCTGTTTCGTCGCCAACTTTCCAACCACGCAATCACAACGCTCGCGGCGATTGCGGGTGTCTACCTGTTTGGCGTGCTCGCGGTGCTCACGGGGCAGTGGTTCGCAGCCGCGGTGAGCGGTGACAATTGGCGCGATGTCGTTTCGCACGCGTCGCTGCTGTCGCTCAACAGTCGTTCAGCGGGGCTTCCGGTTGAACTGCTCGGCACGCTTGATCGACCGACGCAGTGGACCACCGCCATACTCATGCTGGTCGGTGCAGGCAGCGGTGGTGCAGGAGGCGGGTTGAAGGTGACTTCGCTGGTGATTGCTTTTGCCGGAGTGATCGCACTGCTGCGCGATCGGCGGCCGGCACGCGCTTTTGCCATTGCCCTTTGCTGGATCGCCGCACACCTGACACTGATTGCCATTACATGGTGGTTGCTACTTGGTATGGTCGCCGAGCAAACTGCCGATCGACTACTGATGTTGGCAATCAGCGCCGCGGGGAATGTCGGGCTGTCGCACGACGTCGTTTCTGCGACCGGCAATGATGCGCTGATCCTCTCCGCGACCATGCTCGCCGGCCGACTCTTGCCGCTGGCGTTTTTGTATTGGCTGTCGCGCGTCCCGCAAGAAGATCAGATTGCGCTCGCCTGACGCGATCTGGCCTCACCATTCGCCGCGCTCGAGTCCCTGTATCTTCCTGACACGCTCGGTGTGCCGTCCGTCGGTGCACTCGGTGTTGAGAAAGATGTCGACAATCGCGCGAATCTGTTGTTCGCTAATGAGGTCGGCGGGAAGGCACAGCACATTGCAATGATTCTTCTCACGACTGACGCGCGCGGTGAGATCGTCGTGTGCCAGCGCCGCGCACACCCCGGCGATCTTGTTGGCCACGATCGACATGCCGATGCCCGTGCCGTCAAGAAGAATGCCGATGTCACATTCGCCGCGCGCCACCGCGCGTGCTGCGGGCGCAGCGAAGTCGGGGTAG
The DNA here is from genome assembly GCA_002343075.1 of Phycisphaerales bacterium UBA2421. Classification (GTDB taxonomy): domain Bacteria; phylum Planctomycetota; class Phycisphaerae; order Tepidisphaerales; family Tepidisphaeraceae; genus UBA2421. The sequence continues at coordinate 217,758 of DDRH01000022.1, forward strand.
TCGCACACCTCGCCAGAGTTGCAGCCGAAATCAACCAGCTCATGTCCGACCTTCTGCAAAATCGGCATGACGAGCTTTCGCTTGGCATCAAATCCGCGGTGATCGCTGGCGATCGCGACCTTCATACGCTGCTCCCTCTGAATCGCTTCAGGCAACAAAGCCAATGTATTAACGCGATGGCACGAGATCACTGACTCGGGTACTGATCAGGCCCTGCAATGTACCTGCCAACTCTTCATAGAGCGATCGATCTCCGCCGATCGGGTCTTCGATGTCGCTGTTCGGGTCGAGCGTGCTCACTTTGCTCGCCGCCGCCGGGTTGATTGCCAGCACCGCCTGTCGGTGGGCGTTGCTCATTGTGAGAATGAGGTCGGCTTGGTTGATCAACTCGGGCATAAGCGGTTTGGATCGATGCTTCGACAAATCACCTCCGAGCTTGCGCACTGCATCGACGGCCTCGGGCGTGGCACGACCGCCGGGAAACGCTGATGCCCCCGCCGACAGCACCGAATACCCGCTCGATTCAATCTCATCCTGAGGCACCTTCAACCGATCGGCAATCACCTTGCGCGCGATCGCTTCTGCCATCGGGCTTCGGCATGTGTTTCCGCTGCAGACAAACAGAACGGTCGTTCGCATAAGTCGCTCGATGATCCGTTGATCGTAGATTCCCTCGCGGACAATCTTGTATCCATCGGGGCCAACCTGAATCAGCGTCGATGGCTTTGCAAATGGTGTCGGACCGGCATCCAGAATCAGATCGACTTTTCCCTCCAGCGCTGGTGCGATCTTTGACACCTCTCGCGCGCCCCCGCCATCCGTCCCCGCCACCGCAAGCACCACTGGCGCGGCGACCGCCCTGATCACGTCAATCGCAACAGTGTGATGCGGGCATCGAAGCGTGATGTTGCCCGAAGCGTCGAACACATCGGCCTCACGCAGTTCCAACTTGCCTGCTGCTCTGGCTCGCTGTGATGGATCGACTGAAAACGTCAACCCGACCGGACCCGGCCAGAGCTTCTTCATCAATCGCTTCGCAAATGGCGTCGGCTCTCCAACCAGATCAATGGCGGCGGATGAGTCGGCGAGATGAATGGTCAGTGGCTGCTCACCGGCATTTCGCAGCGCACGCAGTTTGCGAATGGCGTCCGGGTGCGATGCCATCGCCGCCACGCCGTATACTGTTTCCGTCGGCAGCACAACCAACCCACCGTCGCGCAACACGCCGGCAGAACGGTGAATCTGGGTCGGATAGTCCCCGGCACTGAAGATTTCCACGACTGAAGTCGTCATTGAAATTGAGTATCTGCGAGTCGGGGGCATGGTTCAAGTGACGGACGTGCCCAGACCGGCACGCCTCTTCGCCGGACCAAAGAACGGGTGCAACGACGGGCAAGACGACAATTGTTCCGCGCGGAACAATTGCGCAAAATCGACATAACTCATTTTGCATAAGAGACTTACGCGGCGCATAAAAAAAAGACCGACCCTAACGTTGTGTTAAGATCGCAGTCTTGCCATTCATCCCACCCCGCCGCAACCGCCGCGACCGCCCGGGGTTGCCCTGGTTGCAATCTGAATCACACAGGATCAGAATTGTCACCCGCGATCCCGCACTGGTTGAGTTGTCGAGTCGGGTCAATCTCGCGACCCGACGGGCACGGTAAATCGCGAAAATTGTTGATCTTCACGAGCATGAGATATCGCCTCTACTCTTGAGGAATGCGCGTCACTCCGTCGTTAACGCTTTGCAGGGTTTGAACTTATGACTGATCTCCCGACTTCAAATCCCGGCGACCGCGCCGCAGAAATCGCTGCCGTCGCGAAGACGCTTCCGCCCAGTCAGCGCGATTCTTACATCGACCGCGAATGCGCCGGCGACGCTGACTTGCGCCGGCGCGTGAATGTGCTTCTGTCCGAAGCAGGTTCACCCGCGCTCGCCGAGACGCTCGATCCTTCCACCAGCGGTGCCGCCTCGGCGGGAAGCCTGCCGGCACTTGTAGAAGCCCCGAAGATGCCGCGCGAGATCGGCCCCTACAAGCTGCTGGAACAAATCGGTGAAGGCGGGTTTGGCACGGTTTGGCTCGCCGAGCAATCTGTCCCGGTCCGCAGGCGCGTTGCGATCAAGATCATCAAGCCCGGCATGGACTCGCGCGCAGTCGTCGCGCGGTTCGAACAAGAACGCCAGGCGTTGGCGATCATGGACCATGCCAACATCGCCAAGGTGCTCGACGCCGGCACAGCCCCCGACGGTCGGCCCTTCTTCGTCATGGAGTATGTCGCGGGCGAGCCGATCACCTCTTACTGCGACAAGACACGGCTGGACGTACCCGCACGTCTCGCACTGTTCATTCACGTCTGCGAGGCCGTGCAACACGCACATCACAAGGGCATCATTCACCGAGACATCAAGCCGTCCAATGTGCTGGTGAGCATCGCATCGGGCCAGCCGGCAGTGAAGATCATAGATTTTGGCGTGGCAAAAGCCCTGAGCCACACGCTGACCGACAAGACGATCTTTACCGAACACGGCCAGATTCTCGGCACCCCGGAGTATATGAGTCCGGAGCAGGCTGAGATGGGCGCGCTGGATATCGACACTCGCACCGATGTCTACTCGCTGGGCGTCCTGCTCTATGAACTGCTGACCGGCGCGCTGCCATTCGAGGCGCGCGACCTCCGGTCGAAGGGATACAACGAGATCCAGCGAATCATTCGCGAGGTCGATCCGCCGAAGCCGAGCACCAAGTTGCGCTCACTCGGCGCCCGCAGCGATGAAGTGGCGACTCGACGACATACCAAAATCGCCGAACTTGAAGGCCAACTGCGGCGCGAGCTTGAGTGGATCCCGCTCAAGGCGATGCGCAAAGAGCGCCAGGAGCGTTACGCAAGCCCGCTGGCAATGGCCGATGACATTCGCAACCATCTCGCCGGGCGGCCGCTCATCGCCGGGCCGGTTTCGGCGATGTACCGGGCCAGAAAATTTGTCAGCCGCAACCGCTTGCCAGTTTCGGCGGCAGCGGCGGTGCTGATTGCTGTTTTGCTCGGGGGCATCCTCTCAACGATCGGGTTTGTTCAAGCGTCCCGGCAGCGAGATCGCGCCGACGCCCAGGCCAAACTCGCCACGGAAGAAGCGGCACGGCTGCGGCAGGTCAACCTCTACATCACGTCGATGCTCGGCAGCGCCAACCCGGTCTCCGGCGAACCAAAAGATGTGACGGTGCGTGAACTGCTGGTGGAAGCCGTCCGCAAACTTGACGGCGGTGCGCTGAAGGATCAGCCCCGAAATGAAGCGGCGCTGCGTGCGGTGATCGCGGCGACTTATCGCTCGCTGAGCATGTGGGACGAAGCCGAGCCGCAGTGGCAGAAGGCGATCGAACTTGAACGCGCCACCGGCGGCTCGGAAAGCGTCAACGCCGCGACAGCGCTCGCCGGCCTCGGGCAATTGCAGTTGGACACGGGCCGGCTCGATGACGCCGCCAAGTCGCTCAACGATGCGCTCGCCACGCAGCGGCGGTCGCTCGCCGGCGACGATTTTCGCCTTGGCGATACCATCAACAACCTCGGCCTTCTGGCTGAGTTGCGGGGCGATTTCAAGGCCGCGCAGACGCAATACCGCGAAGCACTCTCTATATACGAGAAGAATCCGAAGGACTCGCCGCGCATTGCCGATGCATCAAGCAACCTCGCCGGCGCGTTGTTTCGCACCGGCGAGCGGGCCGAGGCAATCAGGCTTGCCACCAACGCACTCGAATTGCGCCGTAAGACCAGTGGCGAGAAGAGTGTCGATGTGTGGAACAGCCTGGCAAATCTCGCGACCATGCAGGAGTCCACCAACGACCTCGCCGCAGCGGAGAAGACGAGGCGCGATGCCCTTGCACTGGCGGCGGCGCTGGTTGGCGAGAAGCATCGCATGACGGTCGTTAGCTCCAGCGCGCTGGGACGAACGCTCTGGCTGCGCGGGGGCGAATCCCTGACCGAAGCGCAATCGGTGCAGACCCGCGCGCTCGACCTGGCGCGCTCCCTCGACGGCGATACCAGCGCCAGCGCCGCAATCGCCACCGACATGCTCGGGTGCATCGCGCGCGACCGCGGGCAGTTGGATCGGGCGGTTGAGCTGTTTCGTGATGCCCTCAAAATCCGCAGGCAAATTCTTCCCGCAGAGCATCCCGATATCGCCGCGGCGATGTCGCAGCTTGCTGACGCGCTCACGCGCGCCGATCAATCCCCCGCCGAAGCGGTGGAACTGGCAACCGCGGCGCTGGCCGTGCGGCAGCGCGTGTTTGGCGAGTCGCACTGGGCAACATGCAACACGAGGAGCGTGCTCGGTGCTGCGCTGGCGGCGAACGGGAAGGCGGCAGAAGCCGAACCGCTGTTGCTGCAATCGTATGATGGCTTGAAGACCGGCTCGTCGCTTGGCGTTCGTCCACAGGTTGATGCTGCCAACCGGCTGGTGGTGTTCTATGAGAAGATGGGCAAGATGGACGAATCCAATCGCTGGAAACGCCTTCGGGACGCCACCCCGACCGCTGACAACTGATTAAACCCACCCAGTTTAGCCCAAAATCGTACGCCTGCCCGTCATTTTAACATTGACCAGAGCGGGCCTGCGGTGTGATACTCTCTCATAGCTCTGAGTTGACGCAGGATTGAGGGAAAGAGAATGTCCATTCGACGCTGCATCGCGCCGGTATTTCTATTGGCCGCCGCACCATTTGCGCTCGGTCAAATCACGGTATCAACCACGGTCGAGGGGACCGAAGCACCAAACGGTCGAGGCGTGCGCGCTCAGGCCGTCATCACTGAGGCCAGCGGCCTTGGCGCTGGCGTGCAGGCGATCGCAGTCAAGGAGATTCGCTCTGCGATTTTTGTTATCGACGATGTGGTATCGCGCGATGGCCCGGATGGCGGGCCGGGGCTTGCTGTTACGAAACGCGAGTTGACTGCCAGCGAAGCTTACGGCGACGGCCTTCCAAACGGGTATAACGTGCCCCCGACCACCGATCCCACTGGCCCGTGGCAGGGCCTGGTCTGGCCGTACCGGGACCAATACGACTACTTCCCCAATGTCGGCGATCCGCTGGCCGACAATGTCGGTACGGCGTTCACCATTTCGCCAAATGTCTACGGCTTCGTCGATGTCGACGGCATCGCGCGCGGCGGGCCGACCGACCCCACCCCCGCCGGCGGGGACATCAGCCGGCTTCTACGCGGCATCACCGGCAACGGGCTTAATGGGCCGGCAACCTACTTTGCTTTTGACATCATTCCTCTGAGCGGGGATCGGGATCGATTCGTTACCGTTCGCCTGATTTCGACGAGCGTGCGCGTCGTCGTGCAGGATCAGAACGGTGAGTACGGTGAAGTGGTGGTCGATGTGCCGGACTTCACCACCGTTATCCAACTGCCCGAGCCGACAACGCTCGCGTTGCTTCCCGTGGCAACGATGTTTCTGGCCCGACGGCGGCGATAGTCGGCGGTGGTGGTAGACATCGGTGCGGGTAGACGGCGGGGGCGATTTACCGAACGAGTGGGGGCTCGCCACGTTGACAATTTTCGGCACCGCCGTGACAACTTGATCGCATGAAGCAGATCAAGATAGGCCTCATTGGCGGCAGCGGGCTTGGGGCGGCAGTCGCATCCGCGACCGAAGGGACCCGCCACGATATCCACACCCCGTTTGGTGCTCCGAGTGATGCGATCATCGAAACTGACTGGTCAGGCCTGCCGGTCTTCTTTCTCAGCCGCCACGGCCCTGGGCACCTGCTCAACCCGTCACAGGTCAACTACCGCGCCAACATTTTTGCACTGAAACAGCTTGGGTGCACACACATTCTGGCGTCCGGTGCAGTGGGAAGCCTTCGCGACGAGATTCGGCCGCGTGATTTGGTCGTATTGGATCAGATCATCGACAAGACTCACCGCAGGCCCGGTACGTTCTTCGATTCAGCGGCGGTGCATGTGGAGTTTTCGGAACCTTTCTGCCCGGTACTGCGTCGGATGATTTTGCAGGCCGCGGTCAGGCCCGCGGTTGCCGAGACGACAGGCAATCCGCCGGCCGGAGCGCCAGGCAGCGTCCCTCCTGATGCACCGCCGTTCACGGTGCATGCGCGCGGCACATACGTCTGCATGGAAGGCCCGGCGTTCAGCACGCGCGCCGAGAGCCTGATGCACCGGCTATGGGGCGGCGACGTGATCGGCATGACCGCGATGCCCGAAGCGAAACTGGCCCGCGAGGCCGAAATGAGTTACGCCATGATTGCCCTCGCAACCGACTACGATAGTTGGAAGCCCCACACACCCGAGCAGGCAGCAGACCCGTTCAAGCTGTTGAACGAAATCGTGTCCCACCTGAACGACGCCACGGCGCACGCAATTGAGCTTCTGAAGCGCACGGTTGAACTGATCGCGGCAAAACCTGAAGAAATTGCAGACTGTCCGGCCCATCATGCGCTACGATTGGGCATCTGGTCAGACAAGAGCAAGATAGCTGAGGAACACAAGCAACGTTTGGCCCCGCTTTGGATGCAGTATTTCAGTTGAGACTTCATGCGAGCCGGCGAGGAGCGATAAATGAGATCATCACACGCAACCGATGACCGCAGGACAGGAGCCCGAGTTGGCCGCCGGTTTGCCGGGATGGTGTTCGCTGCCTTGTACGCCTCGCCATTGGCCGCTGTCGAGTTGGAGGGGCCCGTCCGCAACAGCCTCTTCGGCAAAGATTCGCTGCAGGGCATTTATGTGCGCGATTCAGCGATTGCCGTCGAGAAAATCGCGCACGCCGAACGGCTGGAGCGCCTGAAGGAATGGGCCAAGGCGGCGGAGATTTATCAGGAGATCATCGAGCAATATCCCGATCGGGTAGTGCCTTCGCGTGTGAATGATGAAAATCAGATCGTGCAATACACGTCGGTGGTGTCGGCGGTGCAGGAGCGGCTGGCAAAATGGCCCGCAGACGGACTGACAGCCTACCGCAATCGATACGAGGTCGCGGCGCGGGCCATTCTCGACGATGTAAGTCCATCAGAATCGACGGACAAAGAGGCGCTGCACCGGGTGGCCAAGCTCTATTTTGTCACCGACACGGCTCGCGATGCCGCGCAGCGGTTGATCGATCTGCAATTGCAGAATGGCGATTTCGCCGCAGCGGCCTGGCTGGGCGATCGCCTGCTGCAATGGCACCCCGGAATTGATGCAATGCGCGCCCAACTGCTTTTCCGAACGGCAATTGCGTACCGGCTGCTGGGCAACGACGAGACGGCTGCCGCCCGAGGCGACGAACTCGCCCGCGAGCACCCCGATGCCACCGGATTGGTCCGCGGTGGGCAGATGAAGCTTGCCGATGCGCTGGCTGAAGCCCTGACGGCGGAAATCTCGATTCAATCCCTCGCAACCGACTCCTGGCCGACGGCATTTGGCAATAACAGCCGCGACCGCGTGCCAGCGGCCATCACGGGGATTGGGGCGAGGCTGTTCTCGGTTCCCATCGTCCGCGCCGCACCGCGCCTGCCCGCGGGCCAGCGCGCACCGGCTGACATGGACCGCGATCAGCGTCAGGCAGGGTTTGCGACGGGAATTCTCCCGGTAATCGATCGTGGCGAGCTGTTTTTTCAGGATAATCAGCGGATTTACGGCCTCAGTCTCGACTCTGGCCTGCCGCTTGCCGGATGGGCCGAGACGTACGCCGGCGACCGGGCCGGGCGATACAGCATCGCCGACGCGTTTCCCACGCCGCTGGGAGCGCAACTGGCTGTCACCGTGACGGATGACACCGTGCTCTCCGTGCTCGGGCAGAATGACTTGCGCGCAATGCTCTACTCGGGCAACCTGGGCGCGTCACGCGAATCGCGGTTGGTGTGCCTCGATCGTCGCACTGGCGCGGAACGATGGTCATTTGCATCAAGATCGCTCAATCAGCGCGACGAACGCACCCCCGGCCGCGGGATGGAGTTGCAGGGAACGCCGGTTGTGGCTGGCGATCGAGTGTTTATCACAGCTCAGAGCGCCAGTGGGGTACAGTTTCAGAAATGTGAACTGATCGCGCTCGACCGGCACACAGGCACGTTGCAGTGGCGTATTTATATCGCTTCCGCCAGTGTGAATTCGCAGATCTGGGACGTCGAATCGACGTTGCAAGATCAGCAGACCCCCCAACTGTCGTTCGCGGATGGCCGGCTCTACGTCTGCACCAACCTCGGCGCCACCGCAGCGATTGATGCGACCGACGGCACGATCATCTGGCTGAATCTCTACCCGCGTGAGGCCACGGCCCAATCAAGGCTGCAACAGCTTCGCCGGCCCATGGCGAGCGGCATGAATGTCTCCAGGAAACCGCGGCCATGGGCGCACAATCCGGTCATTGTCTCCGGCAACCGAGTCTTCACCCTGCCGCGGAACAGTGAGTTTGCGTTTATCAATGACGCCTCGACCGGCGCGGAGATCTCGCGCATTCCGGTCCAGCCGTTCGATAGCGCTGACACCCTCATCGGGGTGACCGGCGAGAGGCTTCTGCTTGCGGGGCTGAAATCGGTCTACTGCCTCAACTGGGGCAAGTTTCAGGCCGACGCGCCCGTCGGCGCGTATCTGCAATGGTCGAGCATCTTTAAGCGCGGGGGATTCGACGACGCGAGCCTGCGCGGGCGGCCGTTTCTCACGCATGATTCGGTCTATGTGCCTACTGCCTGGCAGATGTCGCGGATTGCCCTCGGCAACGGAAAGGCCATCAGCAGCTATCCCGGCGAAGGACGGGAATGGAGCGAAGAAGAGTCGGCGGGCAACTTGCTGGTGCTGCAGGATCATCTCGTCATCGCCGGGCCTGAGCAGGTGGCGGTTTACACTGATCTGAATGTTGCGATGCAGAAGCTCGATGCCGAATCGCAGCGCGATCCCTCATCGCCCAAGCCGCGGCTGCGCTATGCCGAGGTGATGTTTGTTGCCGGCCGCTTCGACCTCGCCGCCGCCAAACTGGATGAGGCAAGAGATCTACTTACCGCAGCGGGCGCGCTGCAGCCGGGTCCGGATCGCAACCGGCTCTTCAATTCGTCTCTGAACTTTGCGAAGAAGCTTACATCGCAACCGCGAGAGGAGGCGAGCATCCGCGGGTTCTTCGACCGCGCCGCGGTTGCCGCTGCATCGCCGCAGCAGAACGTCGCATTTCGCATCGCAAAGGCGCGCTGGCTTAACCAGCAAAAGGACGATGCCGGCGAGTTGACGCTTTATCAGCAGATTCTGGCCGATCCGGCGATGCGTCTAGAACTCATCAGCGGCGCCGACGGCGGGCCGGTGACGCAGGCAGCCTATATTGCCGAGCGAGCTGTGGGCGAAATCATCATGCGCAACCCTGCGGTGTACGCACCCATTGAGCAGGCGGCGCAGGCTGAGTTCGATGCCGTCGCCAATGACAATGATCCCGAAAAACTGCTCGCGATCGCTCAAACCTACCCAAATTCAAAGATCAGTGCCGCTGCACTTTTTGCGTCAGCAGGGATCTATGAGCACCGCGGCGACTATCGACAATCGGTCATGATTCTTCGGTCGCTCCTGCCACGCAATCTGTCCAACAATGACCGGCTCCTCTGCATGGAAACGCTTGCTCGCAACTACCTGATGCTGCCCAACAGGCTCGATGTCGCGATTTCGCGGCTTTACCAAGCATCGCAGTTATCTCCCACAGCAAGGCTCTCAAAACCTATTCAACTCCCCGGCGGGCAGACACTCGACAACGCGACCTTTGCAGAGGCAGCACTGGCGATCAAACAGCTCCGGCGGGAGGTGTCTCGGGAGCGGCTCACGCGGATTGCGCTTCCCTCAGGAGATGCCCCGCCCGATGAGACTCCGCCGGCCTTTGTCCAGGCGATGGAGCCGATCGATGGCGTCACCCGCCTGCTACGCCCGCCTACAGAGGGCGCGAGACACGATCGCTTAGTGGCGTACATGCCCGACAAAGGCGTGCGCGTGTTTCAGATCGTCGATGGCATCGCCAAGCCAATATTTGCCAGTCAAACCACCAGCATGCCCACCGGCTGCACATGGGTGGGCCAAAGCCTGCTCTACTGGACCGCCAACCGAGTTGTTTTCGTCAAGGGGGACGATAGCGGCCTGCCGATGTGGGAGATCTCGCTTGGCAACCTGCCACAGGTTGAACTTTCCGCCGCCGGGGAAGAGGAGATTGCCAGTTCCAACCAGGACCTGACCGAGGCCGGCGAGCAAGCTCAGTCAGAGCGATTCAACAACCCCGATTTTGGCGGGGTCAATGCTCGAAGGGTGGTGGTTCGCCAGGGTGGCCAGATTATCGTTCGAAATGGAAATGCGGTGCGAGTCTTCCGCCCAAACCAGCCCAACAACGCTCCTGGCGAAACTGACGAACGCATTGTGCAGGTGCGTGCGCTTTCCGATCGCGTGATTGTTTCGACGAACCAGGGCCGAATCCTCGCGCTCGATCTTGCCGACGGCAATTGCCTGTGGCAGGTGCGTCCCAGCGACCGCGCCATCGATCGATTGCTGGCGACCGACGATTTCGTCGCCACCCTGTTCTTCGACGACAGTTCCGCACAGATTGTCGCGATCGATGCTACCACCGGGCAGTTTGCGTTCCGGCGGGTGTTCTCGCGCGATGCAGGCGTTGTCAATTTCTGCCTCGCCCCGGATGGCAAACTCCTCTGGCTGCGGCCCGAAGCCCTTTTTGCCAAAGACCTGTTCGATCCGTCTGACCGCCCGACTTACTCGCGCAGCATGCGTCCCCCCGACGGCGGGCCTGTGTTTGGCATGGAAATGCGGCTCCTCGACCAGATGCTCGTCGTCGATGACAAAGTGCTCATCCTTGCCGACGGCGGGCAGCATGTGCGCGCGTTCTCGCTTGACGATGGCCGTCCCATTTCGCAGAAAACCACCGACGGCAACCTCACCATCGAGCAGCGTTTTCGAACGGGTAGCGGCGATTGGAATGCCAAGCTCGCCGTCTTTGGCCGCAGGCTCTATTGCATGGGTGTTCTCGGCGAGATGATCTCGCACGACCTGGAGACATCGGATTATGTGGTGCTAAACGTCCGCCGGATTGATTCACCCCTTAAGTGGGCCGGGCGGGAGATGATCGCAACCACCACACACATTCTGCGCATCGAAGAACCGACCAACGCCGGTGCCGGCCGACGCCGCGACGCCGTCGCCGCCACGCCCAATGCGGGGCTGAGCATCGCCGCTTTTCGGCGGGCACTTACCGACGGCGGCACCGAAAGCGGAAAGCTCGATCATCTCTTTCAAGTCGCCGGCAATATCGTCAACGAACAATGGCAGCCCGTCGACGGCGGACTGGCCTATCTCACCGCCGATCGCAAACTGCATATTCTCAGAGGAAACGGCAAGTAGCGGCAGGAACGCACTCGCGACAAACCGCTCGCCAACCATGCAACCGCCCGTTCCACGCATGGCACAAGCGGCGGCAGAAGGATATAATGCAGGAGCCTGAGAGGAGCACCGTGGGTCAACCGCTTGAACAATCAACACTGCCGATTCGCGAGCGCGTGCAGAACGTGCTCGACCTCATTCGCCCGGCAGTGCAGGCCGACGGCGGCGATATCGAACTCGTTGATGTCAATGCTGGCGTCGTGTCGATCCGATTTCATGGCGCCTGCCACGGCTGCCCAAGCAGCACCATGACGCTCCAATATGGCCTCGAACGCAATCTGCGCGAGAAGATCCCTGAAATCACCCGCGTGGTTCCCGTTACATAGCTGCCCACGACATTGCAGCCTGCTGCAAGATTGCCCTATGCATCGTTGGTAGTGAGCCGCCCCGCCCGGGGGCGTGCCCGGGAGCCGCTCATTTGATGACAATTTTTTCCAGCCCCTCCACCGCCGGGGGATACTTCATGTTCAGCCGCTGCATCGAACGAACGATTACATCGCTGATCGCCCAATTGCGATACCACTTTCGATCGGCCGGGATGACATACCAGGGGGCGTGTCGGGTGCTGGTCTTGTCGATCGCCTCTTCAAACGCCGCCATGTAGTCGTCCCACAATTCGCGCTCTTTTAAGTCACCCGGGTTGAACTTCCAGTGCTCTTGCGGGTCGGCCAGGCGGGCTTCGAGCCGCTCTTTCTGCTCGGCCTTGGATATGTGAAGGAAAAACTTCAGGATAAGCGTGCCTTCTTCCGCAAGAATGCGCTCGAAGTTGTTGATGTGTTCGTAGCGGTGCTTCCAGACGCTCCGCGGAGCGATGTTGTGAACGCGCTCGATCAGCACGGCCTCGTAGTGGCTGCGGTTGTGAATGCCGATCATCCCCCTCTGCGGGGCCGCGAGGTGATGCCGCCAGAGAAAATCGTGCGACCGTTCAAGGCTGGAAGGCACCTTGAAGCTGGTTACACTGCAGCCTTGCGGGTTGACCCCGTGAAACACATGATCAATCGCGCCGTCCTTCCCGCCGGCGTCCATCGCCTGCAGGACAATCAACACCGAGTGCTTTCCCTCGGCATACAATCGCTCCTGCAGGTCCCAGAGCTTGGATCGCAACTTCTCTATCGCCGGTTGCGCCGATTCCTTATCCTTAAATCTGCCCGTGTCGTCTGTCTTACATTTCTTGATATGAAAGCGCTTTCCCGGTGTGGCGAGGTGGTCAGAGTCAATCATTCTCGCAATGCTACCCGCACCGCAGGGGACCCGGGCCAAAAATAATCGCAAAATGACAGCGCACTCGCCCACCGGAAGCCGTAATCAAGGCGAACGGCCTGCCCGACGAGTCTCATATGCCTCGTGTTCTATATCAGGCGATGAACACGTTGAGCCACCATCACTAAGCCAACGGCAGTTCCACCACAGTCGCGGTGCGCATCGATCCTTCTGCCGGAATTGTGAGTTTGGTGCCGGGCGCAAAGTGGGGCTTTTTGAGAAACGCAAACCCGATCGACGCGTTGCCGCGCACGGGGGAAACGGTGCTGCTGGTGACGATACCGATCTGATTCTGCTCGGCGTCAAACACAGGCGAGCCAGCGATCGGCAGCGAGTCATCAAGCATCTTAAACCCCGCCAGCATCCGGGGCACCTGCTGGCGGGCGTGCATGCGCGCGACAATCTCCTGGCCCACGTAGCACTTGCTCAGGCTCACGGCCCGCCGAAAAAGTGCGCCCGTCTCCGCGGGTAAAACGCCCGGCCCGGTTTCTTCCGCGGGCGTGGTTGCGGCCTCTCGCAGCTTGCGGGCGGGATACGCAGTGGCCGGTGAAACAACCGCAAAATCGATCCCGCAAAGCGCGTGCCCCGCTTCAATCCGCCGGGCGTTAAAGGCAGCCCAGCCCACACCACGCGCCAGCGGTGCACCCTCGGCACCCTCTGCAGTCAATCGCGTCCAGATCGCCACCGCGGAATCTGTCGGCACCAGCAAACACGCTGCAGGCGCATCGTTAAGATTGTCTTCAAACACCACCACTTCGACCCCATCAATCGCCAGCCGCCCCGCCTTGACATCGCTCAGCTTGCCCCCCTCGCCAGCAACCGCTGCGAGCACCTCGCGCGCCTTCGGCCCGATGAGTAGGAAAGGATGCCACACCCCCACCGCCGACTGCATCTTCACTTGCTCGGCAAACAGATACTTATCAAAGACATCCTTCAGAGACTCAATCAGTGTGACATCAGCAATCATCATCGCGACATCACCCAGCTCAATCACGCGCATATCTGCTACGATGCGGCCCTTGAGATTGAGCAGAAACGAGTAGACACCCCCTCCAGCAGGCATGGGTTGCTTCGTCTCCTTGTCCCAAGTTTGGTTGCTGATCAACCCATTCAGAAACGAGCAGCGGTCGCGACCGGTGAAAAGCAGCGCACCGCGAAATGGCAAATCCATGATTCCACAAGACTTGTGAAGCGCAGCATACTCCAGCTGCGGCTGGCCGAAAGTGCTGACTATCTCGATAGACCCGAACGACTGCATGTCGGCGTCCACCGATTGATGCAGTTCCAGCAGCGGGTTGGGAATTTGGGGAATTTGTTCCATTGCTACGAGCCGATTTTAGCACAGCCGACGCAAAGTTGCTGTCACTTACAAAGTTCGAGCGGGAATCTCTCCAATTGGTTCGTATACTATGCATGAGTGGGTCGGAGACCCGCTCCCCGGGACGGAGAGAACGCAACCGCCTCTCTGTTCATTGCGCTGTGATGGAGTTGAGCCAATGAGCGAACAACCAAGTGATGGACAACCTCTGCCCGACGAACCCGACGAAGCGTCATCAACCAAAGACATCGCTCCCGTGCTTAGCGGCTGGGATTACGAGCCGGGCGCGATCAATGTCCGCAAGATTCGCGGGGTGGATGGCGTCGCCAGGCTGCAGATGCGGCTCGATCTCGGACTGCTGCAGATGGAACTGTCTGGCCGGCCCGATGGCCAGCGCCCGCACGGTTGTGAGTCGTTGCTCGACTACTTCGAGGGCCAGCTCGACAAGCACCGCGACCGCAACGGCACCGAGCTGGGCTTTCATCTCACCAACAACCAATGCCAACTGCTTCGTGACGAAGCGCAGATGTATTATCACCGCTACCTCAGCCTTTATGTGCTGGAAGATTTCACCGGCGTGGTACGCGATACCGAGCGAAATCTGCGCGTGCTCGACCTCTGCGGGCGATATGCGGTTGATGAGCATGATCGCCTGGCGCTCGAGCAGTATCGCCCTTACATCATCATGATGAATGCCCGCGCAAGTGCGTCGCTGCTCTTTAAGGTTAATCAATTTCGCGAAGCACTTTCACTTGTCGAAGAGGCGCTGGCCAACATCCGCGATTTCTTCGGAAAGTTTGGACAGTCCGATGCATACGGCTACAGCGGCGAAGTAAAAATGCTCAAGCGATTCGCGCGCGAGATTCGCAAGAAAATGCCCATCGACCCTCTCACCCGCCTGCAAACCCAACTCGATCGCGCCGTAAAGGCCGAGCGATATGAGGAAGCAGCACGGCTTCGCGATGAAATCAGGCAAAAAAGCGAAGAAGCAAGAGCCTAACCCGCCGAACGCGCCTCTCGAAAGCTCTAAACCGCGCAAGCTGTAAGCGAGGCGCATAGATGGGCGATAGAGACCCCGAACTGCAGGTGCAGCAAGCGCCCAATCGTCAAACCCGTAGCAAACCGCGCCCCGCCGCGATATGATTCACTGATACTAGCGGCAACGTAAAGTTGACGTGAAGCTTGAGTCTTGTTCCCGTAGCTCAATTGGATAGAGCATCGGATTCCGAATCCGAAGGTTGCAGGTTCGATCCCCGCCGGGAACGTTAGGAAACTCGCAGAATCGAAGCTCGCCCCGCAAACACACAGCCACCGGTTGGACACGGGGCATACAACCGCCGAACCATCCGATCTCAATGACCAGATTGGTTTCTCGCGAGTCGACAAGTTAAGTCTGTCACATCCCCAGCTCTGGCGACAAACTGCCACTGCGGCGAAGATTCGTGGGCTAGAGGGAGCACAAACTCAATTCCGCGGCATACCCCGAGATTTCAGGCGTGAGAAGATCCGGCAAATGGGCGGTACAGGGCTCGAACCTGTGACCCCCAGCGTGTCATGCTGGTGCGCTAGCCAACTGCGCCAACCGCCCGTCGAAAAGGTACTCTATTCCTTTGCGGTGTCGGATTCAAGGCGCGCAGTTTACTCGCGGCAGGATGCCGGATGCGGCGCAGCGGGATGGGTGCTGCGGTGTTTCCCTACTTCGGTGGCTCTTTTGCGTTTAGCCAGGTCATCATCTTTCTCAGCTTGCGGCCGGTGACTTCGACCGGGTGGTCGTGGTCGGCTTCATAGAGACGCTTGAAGTTCTGCATACCGGCCTCGAATTCTGCCCGCCAGCCTCTTGCAAAGGTCCCGTCCTGAATCTCCTTTAGGACCTGCCTCATTTCCTGTTTTGTCAGTTCGGTGACGATCCGCGGGCCGGTTTTCAGGTCGCCCCACTCGGCGGTGTTACTGATGCTGTATCGCATGTAATCAAGCCCGCCCTGGTAGATCAGGTCTACGATCAGCTTAACTTCGTGTACGCACTCGAAATAGGCCATTTCGGGCGGGTAGCCGGCTTCGATGAGCGTCTCGAAGCCTGCCTTGATTAGCGCGCTAAGCCCGCCGCAGAGGACGACCTGCTCGCCGAAGAGGTCTGTCTCACATTCGTCCTTAAAATTGGTCTCGATGATGCCGCTGCGCGCCCCGCCGACGCCTCTGGCCCAGGCGAGGCCTATATTGCGAGCATTTCCGGTTGCATCCTGATGCACCGCGAGCAGGCAGGGCACGCCGCCGCCCTTTTCAAACTCGCTGCGGACGAGGTGGCCCGGGCCTTTGGGGGCGACCATAAGCACATCCACATCAGCCGGCGCTACGATTGTCTTAAAGTGAAAGTTAAACCCGTGGGTACAGCCGACAGCTTGCCCGGCACGGAGGTGCGGCTTGATGCTCTTGTCGTAGACGCCCGGCTGAACCTCGTCTGGAAGCGTGATGATGGCCAGATCGGCCTGCTTCACAGCATCTTCGACGCTCATTGGGTCAAACCCCTTTTCGATCGCCAGGCGGCCGTTGGCGCTGTCCTTGCGATTGGCGACGATCACTTTCAGGCCACTTTCTCGCATATTCTGAGCGTGAGCGTGGCCTTGTGACCCGAAACCTATCACCGCTACAACTTTACCCTTGAGGCCATCGAGGGGTGCGTCTTTCTCGTAGAGAATATTGAGTGCCATGGTCGATCTATCCTTAAAAACAGTTGAATCGTAAAGACTAGAGGCTTGTCGGGTTGCTGTCAAAGCGAATTCAGATTTGATAAATTAGTCGACGGTTTTCGCATGACGGCGAGCGCACGACTGATTTACGGCTGGCAGATTGCGCGTAAAGGCTGCGCGGCGAACCAGAGGCAGACGAGGAGACCGAAAATTGGATACGCCCGAATTGATCGATCGCGCGAATGCAGTGCTTATTGGAAACTACGCCCGCATGCCCACTGCGATGGTGCGCGGCGAAGGCTCGCTGGTCTGGGATAGCACCGGGAAGCAATATATCGACTTGTTTGCAGGCTTTGGCGGGGCGGTGCTCGGGCATGCCCACCCGGCCCTCGTGGCAGCAGTGACGGAGCAGGCGCAAAAGCTGTGGCATGTGGGGAACACGTTTCATACCGAGCCGCAGGTGCGCCTCGCCGAGCATCTAAACCGCACGGCTTTCGCGGGAAAGGCGTTTTTCTGTCACAGCGGGCTGGAAAGCAACGAGGCGGCGATCAAACTCGCCAGGCTGCGCGGAGCACAGCAGAATCCGAAGCGGTGGAAGGTTGTGTCGTTTAACAAGAGCTTTCACGGGCGCTCGCTTGCCATGATTGCGGCGACCGGCAACCCTGCTGTGAAGGCTGGGTTTGAACCGATGGTGCCGGGGTTTATGCAGGTCGATCTCGGCGACATGGAGGGACTCGCCGCCGCCGCAGATAATGAGACTGCTGCGATTATTGTTGAGCCGATCCAGGGCGAAGGCGGCATTCATCCGCTGCCTATAGAGTTTGCGGTTGAACTGCGCAAGCTCTGCGATGCGCGCAACATAACGCTCATTTTTGACGAAGTGTGGACTGGTTGCGGGCGGACGGGACGATGGTTTGGACATCAATGGTTCGACGCAGGCAGCTTGTCGGCAACGAGGCAGGCCTCGACAGGTGAATGTCGGGCCGGCGAATGCGTGAAGCCTGATATTCTCACAATCGGCAAAGCCATCGGTGGCGGGCTGCCGGTCGGGACGATGTTTGCGAGGCCCGAGCTTGCCGCATTGCTCGTACCGGGCAAGCACGGGTGCACGCTCGGCGGCAACGCCGTCTGCATGGCGGCGGCAGCGACGGTGTTTGATGTCATCGAGCGAGAGCAACTTCTGCAACACGCGCTCAACCTCGGCGAACACGCGATGTCACGGCTTCGCAATGAGACCAAGGCTGCGGGCAGAGTGGCGGCGGTGCGTGGCCGCGGGCTTTTCATCGGTGTTGAACTGGCGGCAGCGCCCGTCAAGCTGGTTGAGCGCGCCCTTGATCAGGGCTTAATCACTAACGTCACGGCGAGCAAGGTCATCCGAATCGCCCCGCCGGTCAATATCGACCAGGCAACGCTCGACCGAGGGCTGGATATACTCATTCGGGCGATCAACGAATGAAGGGCCAACGCATCAACGGCTTGCGACGCAATCTCTCCCTGACCGCAACAGGGCTGATGCTCGGCGGCTGCGCGATGCCAGCATCCAGCCCGCCGGCGGCCACGGGGAGCGTTGAAACTGGGCGCGTTGAAACGGTTCAGCCGTCGCGGCAAAACGCCGCCGAGTCGAAAGCGGCGCTCCCGCGTCGCGACGATTCTCCAACAGCATCCGGCGAAACCGCCCTGCGCGTTGTTCGAGCATCAGACGGCGACGCGCCCAAAGACCCGCAGCCTGCGCTCGATATCGCCTTTAAGGTTGAGGTGTATCAACTCACTCTACCGCGTGGCGCCGTCAGCCAGAACGCAGAATTCTGGAACCGGCTCAATGAACAAGTGATCGACCCAGCGAGCTACGACGTGCTGCAGCGGAACGGTGTACGCGTCGGCGAGGCTGCGTTTTCAGACTGGTCATACTTCCGCGCCCTGATCGACCAGCACCCTGGTAAAGCAGCGCAGGCGGTCTCGGTGGCGCGCGAACAGAAGAATCTGCAGTTGGAAATGAAGACGGGCATCCCGCTGCAGGATATCTTCCACTTTAGCTCGTCCAACGCGCTCACCGGCCGTACCTATGAACGCTGCACCAACCTGTTTAGCATCGGGTTCGAGCCGACTCCCCGCAAGCCGGGCTCCATGCGGCTGACCCTTGCACCCGTGGTGCGGTCGGAGCGCCGGCGGTTGGAGTTCAGCGTGCTCAATGACGAACGCGGCGAAGTTCAATACGTCCAGCCCGAAATGATCTACGACTGCAACCTGCGGCTGGACGTACCGATGGATTCGTTCATTGTTGTCGCGCCGTCGCCGGAAGCGCGATGGCCGGTGAGTGTGGGTAATGCGTTTTTGCTCACCGAAGGTAAGTCGGAGTTGCTGGAACAGGTGCTCATCATCGTCCCCCGGCCATTTCAGACCGGGGAAGGGAAGTAGCACGCGCCGGCCCGCCAAGCAAACCGCGCACCGTCACACAACCGAGCGACCTGATAGCGCGCATCGCGGGATTCAGCCCGTGACAGCAGTCCCTCATCCCCCCGCCGCCGCCGAGGCGGCCTGGTCGGCTAGCTGTTGCTGCAACTTCTTGAATTCGCTGCTCTGCTGGTCTGAGCTGAACTGCCGGCGCTCCTGTCGCC
Organism: Phycisphaerales bacterium UBA2421; assembly: GCA_002343075.1. Classification (GTDB taxonomy): domain Bacteria; phylum Planctomycetota; class Phycisphaerae; order Tepidisphaerales; family Tepidisphaeraceae; genus UBA2421. The sequence goes on from DDRH01000022.1 coordinate 237,038, forward strand.
CGGTCTTGTCAGTGATCAGCACATAGTCGACGTTTGATGCCATGTCTTTTCGCACGTCGACGACGCTCCAGCCGGTGATGAACTGAACTTCTTTGTCTGTGCGACCGATACTGTCACCCGGCGCTACCGTGAACGACTGCTTATGAAGCTGGCCGTTCTGAAACTTGAAGACCTCAAACCGCACCGTGCGCGCCGACTCGGCATTAAACCCAGCCGCGAGGAAGAAGCTCGTCAGCGCGGGGATAGAAACCGGTGATGTCCACTCTGTTCCGGCAAACTCGATGGCAAACTGGTTGGCCATTTCCTGATTGATTGCGACATTCAGCGTGCGCCAGATCGGATTCTTCATCTTGTAGCGGACCATGTAGCGATAAGTGCGTCCCGGTTCTACCGTGCCATCGTGCAGCCAGCCGGTGATGTCTTTGAGAGACGCATCGCGCGGGTCAAACTCACCTGCGGGAATGGGAAACTCGCCGGCGATGTTAATCTGTCCCGGCTGCTGCTGGCCGGGGAAGCCCTCCATCGGGCCGAACTCGCCCCCACCGGGGAAACCGCCGGGGTATCCTCCGCCGCCGGGGAATCCACCTTCGCCGCGGACCTGGAACGGCACCGCGGGTTGCCCGCTGCCACCCGGCCCGCGTCCGCCGCCACGACCCCCACCAGCCGGGGCAAATTCGCCACCTTCGGAAGGTTGCCCGCGCGGCTGCCGCTGTCCGCCCTGCTGCTGGCGGCGTTCGGCATTGAGCTTCCGGCGAAGCTCAAGCACCTGGTTCCTTTGCTCGGGAGTCAGCTTCGAAAGATCGCTCTTCGGATCGACAAACAAGTTTGGATCAAAGAATGCACCCTGCGTGTTCTGTTCCTTGTCTTCCATCCCCGGCACGCCCCAGCGGTCGCCCTTGGATGTTGTGTAGAAAACTGGCTGCACCACCTCCAATTGGTTGGAACGCACCCACTCCAGGTAGCTCATCTGCGCGCCGGCATCGTCGCCGCGCGGCACCGGCTTCAGTTGGCTGATCTTCAGCGGTGGGACGACGGTCTGGTTGCCCCAGGTGCCGTCGGGCAGTAATTCTTCCCTAACCAACTGCACTTCGAGAATTAGCGCCTTGAAAAATAACTGCGGCACAGCGGCGTCCGTGAATGATTTTGTAAGCGCGTCTTTTGGCAGGGTGTAACGGATGGTCACCCAATCGAGATCGGTCGCTGTCACGGGCCCGAGGTTGGGGTTGGCTTGATCCACCTGCCCTGCTGGGTCAGGCATGAGCACGGTTGACCGGCCGAGGCGCGTTCGCACATCTGTCAGCGCGGGGGCCACCGGCAGGGTCTCCATCTTCTTTGCGGCCGGGTCGGCGGGGTCTTGCTGGGCAATACCACCCTGACCACTGGAGACGCTCTCGAGCTTCCCGATCGGCGGCAGAAAAGCGACGGCGGGCAGATCGGCCTTCGGAGGGACGGTGTTGACGGCGCTGAGGAACCCTTCCACCGGATCGACCATGGTCAGATCAACACGGGCCCGGCTGCCCTTCATTGCCATGCTGAGTTGCTCAGCCTTGCTGTTCACAAGTTCATCGACCCGGTCGGGCGTAACCGTCTGCCCGGCGACGTCTACCGTAACCGGCGGAGTGATGACGTAACCCCACACAACATAAAGTAACCACGCTACACCCAGGCCGAGCACCAGCCATTGAACGTGCTGCTCGAGCAAATCTACAATCTTCTGCATACGTCACCTTGCCTTCTTCTAATGAAGGGCCGAACGGCTTCATCAAACCAATCAATCTTAGCCAGCCTCTCGCGGGGCAATCACTTACAATGCCGGATCAAGTTCATCCCGGCGGGGGAGGCGCGTCGCCGCCGCCCACACCCTCCATGGCGATGCCCAGAGTGGACTTGATGCGGTCGGGCATGTACCGCGTGGTCCACTGCCGCATCAACAGCACTTCAAGCTGTAAGTCCATTCGCACGCACGGCTTACTTCCATAGAAATAGCCCGCCTTGGTTGCCGCGATCGGGTCCATCGGCTCGATCTGCTTCACGTGGATCACACCGAGCAACCGCCCGCGGCTAAGATTATTGAGCACCTCGGGGAGCTTTGCCGACTCCACAACCATGGTGGCATCGACATGCAGCACATCAAAAAGCCCGTTGGATGCCCGCCCGGTCGGACTGACGGCGAAGTTGGGCTGGATCGGCGCACCCGGATCCGATGACGGCGGCGCTGAAGCACCCGAGTCGTCGCCCCGGCCCGTCGATGGCGCCATCCCTACAAAAGTCACCGGAACCTGCACCCGCATCAGATGCTTGATCGGGGCTTCCCCCACGCTCTTAGCAGCCGAATTCACATCGGCAATGGCCTTAAACAAATCTTCCTGCGCCCAAAGCTGCACTTGCGCCCAGAAGATCACGCTCGGATCGGGAGCCGAGTTGGTATTGAGCAATTGCGATTGCACATCCATCGCGGTTGGCTCGAGATAAACCATGCATTTCTCGGCTGTCTCTCGCACAATGCGGTCCTGCAGACCTTGTAGCTGCGCTGCCACGGCCTGGTTGACCGCTTCGAGGTTGACGATTTGCCCATTCTGCACGATGGCGGCATTTTGCTCGACGCGCTGGCGTTCTTCGTTGATTTTTGCCTGCACATCTTCATTTGTTGGCGCAAAGCCGGCCTTCATGATCTTCACCGGAAGCGACTGGCTGCGGCCGCTCGGCGACATATCGACGGCCCGGCGATATTCGAGCAGAAACGCGTTGGCCTGCACAAACTGCGGGTTCGGCAACGCACCTGGCTCAAGCGGCTGTTTCTCATTCAAGCTGGCGGCGGCGGTGATCAGGTTGCCCGATTTCTTTACAAATTCATCGCTGACAGCCTTCACCCGATCAATCACAGCCTGCGTGGGAAAGCCATCGAGCGTGGGCGCTTCGGTCGAGTTGGGATCGAAATTCGGTAGCGAGCGCGGCTTGGTTATAAGCTCGTCAAGCGATGAATAGGCACCCTTTCGTGCCTCGGCTTCGGTGCGAAGCTGATCGCGGAATCCGCCCAGCGGGATGTAGTTGGCGACGACAGCGCCAATCGCCACCACCACGCAGATGACGATCGCTATATTTTTTTTCAGCAGTGCAAGGATGTTTTTCATGTTGAAGCTCCGGGTGCAATCATGTTCGCCAGGGCCAGGCCGACAATAAGACTACTCGCCGTCGGCCGATGCCTGCCCGCTGCCCCCGGCCACTGACGCCGGCGGAGGTGGATCGAGTTGAACGACGAACATGACGTTGATAATCCAGTCATTTCGAACATCTTCGCCGGTTTTTCGGTCGAGGTAGGCAACTGATTCGTCGGGCGCGCCGGGGCCGCCCCCGCCGGGGTTGAATCCGGGGAAACCACCTCCCCCGCCGAACCGGCCCGGAAACTCACCCTCAAAACCGCCCCCGCCCGCCGGGCCAAAGCCGCCGGGGCTAAACCCACCCGGACTAAAGCCCCCGCCGCCGGTATTCAGGTTACCCAGACCAGCATCCCGCGATGCAGCATCGTGGTCGGTCTTAATTTTGTTGAGCCGCTGGGTATCGTCCTTCACAAACTGCGCCGTGATGATCTTCACCTTCGGAATCGAGTAAGGCACCTTCGGCATCTTCTCAGTCGGCATGATCTCGAGCAGGCTTTTCTTGAACGTCTCATCAATGAGTCGGGGGCCGTTCTTGTTAGGTGTGATGACGCGCGCCAAGACCAGAAACCCCTTGGGCGCGTTTGGATCGCCGATGGATGCAGACGCATCGCCACCGGACATCCCCTCGGAGCCCATCGGCCCAAACTCGCCGCCGCCACCAAAATCCGCCCCTGCGGACGACTGCGGTGGGGGTGGCGCGGTGACGGTCAAGCCGACAAGGTTTGCAAAGCTGGTCAGGTCCGCCGCCAAGACTCCCTGCAAGTTTGGCATATACACCGAACGAATTTCATCAATCACAATCTGACGCCGATCGCCGCGCGCAATCTTCTTTACGACTTCAGGATCGGCATCAAGCAGTTCCGGCTGCGGTGCAGGAAGAGCCTTCATGATGTCAGCGACGAGGTTGCCCCAGAGCAACCGATAGGCTTCCATCGATCGAACGTTCAAAATCCGCTGTTTTTCCCCGCCGCCGACTTCGGAGACGGATTGATACTCATTGCTCAACCCCTCCGCGGTCGATTTCACGCTGTCGATCGACGCTCGCAGGGACTCGTTGTTCTTAAACTTCAGATCCTGAAAATACCAGGATGCCGCCGAGAGGCCGGTACCGACGACAAACAGCGCCGCTGCAGCCGCAAACCACTTGGTCTTTTCCTTCCACATCTTCTCCCGTCGGATGGCAGCGGGCAGGAGGGACGAATCGACCTTTGCATCCCCCATTGCCTGCACGGCCAGGCCGTAGGATGTGACCAGCGAGAGCACATTTTCACTGAAATTTGGGGCGATCTTGGAGTCTTGCGCAGGCGCGGCTGCCACGGTATCGAGCCGCTCGATATCCAGTTGCAGATTCTGTTGCAGATACTTCTGCAGCCCCGGCAGCTTGAAGGTGCCGCCGATGGCAAGACACTTCTTGATGCGCGAATCACGGTGAACGGATGAGTAGAAGCCCACTGATCGTTGAATCTCGGCCACCAGATCGGCAAAGACCGGCCGCATCGCCTGAAAGATCTGCCGGGCATACTTACTGGTGGCGGCATTGCGCTTGAGATCTTCTGCCTTCTGGAAATTGAGCTTGAAGGCCTTGGTGAGCGTTTCAGTAAAGTTGTTGCCGCCGATGGGGATGGAGCGCAACCAGATGCTGTTTTCGTCGGCGATGATCAGGTCGGTGTTTTCCGCGCCGAGGTCGATGAGCATGGTCGTGCCGCGAATCTTGCTCTCGTAAAACATCGCGTTGTAGACCGCCAGCGGGCTAAGCTGGACGACCTGCACGTTCATATCGAAATCGGTGAAGTACTTGATGTGTGACGCGAGCAGTTCCTTGCGCATCGCAAAAATGCCCACTTCCACGTCGGGGCTTTCTGGATCGCGAAACAGTTGGTAAGACCACTCCACATCGTCCAGCGGGAAGGGAATCTGCTGGATGGCCTCAAACTTCACAATTTCTGGAATCTTCTTCTCTTCGACAGGCGGGAGCTTGATAAACCTGGCAAAACTCTGCTGGCCACTCACCGCGACCGACACCGCACTGCCCTTGAGCGAGTGCCGCTGCATAAAGTTGGCGAGCGCCGACTGGATGAGGGCGTCGCGGTTGTCGCCCGAATTGGAGAGCACCGTTTCGTGCTCGATAATCTCGAAATCATCGACGCGCAGTTGATCGCCGTCGCGAATGAGTTTCACCGCTTTAAGGGCGCGATTACCGATATCAATGCCCCATGCGGAACGAGCGCTGGCCATGGTGTTGCTCCGAGTAAGTCAAAGTTGTCGTTTCAGGCAGCTAATGTTCCGATACCGTGTCGATCGAAACGCTCTCTCATGCTGGCGACCGGATTGTCCGGCTTGTCGGCCGCATTATAGTTCTAACCGTTTGAATATGCAGCATCAACATTCAAACCCTGCTGGGACAAGCATTTGGCTTGACGCACGTCCGAAAATCGTCCGGATGACAATCGAGGCGATTTAGCCATACTTCACCGTGCGCAATCTGTCACCGAATTAGTCGCGCGCGTGGGCGTAAAGTTCTTGTGAAAACGTTCTCAATTCAAGTTCTCGGTTGCAAGGTCAACCAATACGAAGCCGAGCAGATCGCCGGGGCGCTGCGGGAACAGGGCCTGGTACCCGCAGGGCAGGGCGAACCCGCCGACCTGCGCGTCATTCACACCTGCAGCGTCACCGCGGAGGCGGGGAAGAAGAGTGCTCAAACCATCCGCCGCATGACGCGCTTACCCATTTTACAACCCAAACCCTCACCAACCGGCGCAGCCAGCATTCTCCCCGTTTCCGAGACACTTCCTCCGCCGACCACGAGCCTATCGGCAAGAACCGTCGTCACCGGCTGCTGGGCCACCAGCCACCCCGCCGAAGCGGCGGCCGTCGCAGGGGTCGACGCGGTGATTACCAACGCGCAGGACGTAAACACCCGCCTTGCCGAACTTGTCACTGCCTGGACACAACCAGCGATTCGGGCGTCAATCAATGATACGATCCTCGACGGGCGAAGTTCTGCTGCCGCCCGCGCGTTGCCGCTGTTTGCCGATCGGCATCCGAGAGCGCGAGAGTCGGCCAATCAGCGGGCGTTTCTCAAGATACAAGACGGCTGCGACGCGTTCTGCACCTACTGCATCATTCCACAACTGCGTCCCAGGCTCTGGAGCAAGCCGATCGACGCTTGTGTCGCCGAGGCGCAGGCGCTGGTCGATCGGGGCCATGCCGAGATCGTGCTGACCGGCATTTTTCTCGGCGCCTACGGGTTTCCAACCGCATTGCGGCGAAGACAAACCTCGACGCCATCGACCGCACGCAATCCGGAAACGGCCCCCGTCGCAACAGGAAAACGATCCCACCCTTCGCCGCTGGCAAATCTGGTCGATGCGCTGTGCCAGCGGACGATCGGATTGAAGCGCTTGCGACTAAGCTCTTTAGAGCCTGGCGATCTGGATGCCGACCTGATTGCGGTGCTTCGATCACACGAGCAAGCGGTACCGCATTTTCACCTCCCATTGCAAAGCGGCTCCGATGCGATTCTGCGGAAGATGAACAGGCAGTACCGCCGTGACGATTTCTTGCGCATGATTGATGAAGTGAACCAGGCGTTTGACCGGCCTGCGATCACCACTGACATTATCGTGGGCTTCCCGGGCGAAACCGACGAGGAATTTGCCCAGACGCTCGAGATCGCGCGCCGGGTGGGGTTCATCCACGCGCACGCGTTCAGCTATTCGCCGCGGCCCGGAACCGCGGCGGCGCGGTGGACGCAAGACTTTGTCCCGCCGAGAGTTGCGAATGCCCGCATTAAACAGCTCACCGCTCTTGCCGATGATGCCAGCCTGACTTTCAGGCAGGGGTTCATGGGCGAGGTGGTCGAGATACTGGTTGAACGCGATAAACCGGGTGCAACGACGCTACACGGCCGCTGCGAGCGATACTTCGACGTGCAATTCCCCGCCACGGCCGCGATTCCGGCCGGCAGCGCGGTCCGGCTGCGGGTGAATCGCGTTTCCCGGGCCGAAACCCTCGGCGAGCCGGTTACAGCCGACGATCTCAGCAGCATTTAGAATCGGCGATCAGAGCTCCGTGTACTTGCTCGCCCGCCCGCGCGATTTGTCGATCGGATATTTCTTCGCACTCTTGGCCAGCTTGCGGCGAAACGCATCGCTCAATTCGATGTCAAAATCGTGAGCGATGGTCAGCACCCAGTAAAGCACATCGCTCAGTTCGTCGGCCAGATCTTCCCGCCGGGCATGCAGGTGCGCGATTAGCTCTGCTCCATTCTTCCATTGCATTAACTCCAGCACTTCCGATGCCTCAAGACACATGGACAGGGCCATATCCTTTGGATTGTGAAATTGCTTCCAATCACGATCGTCACGAAACCGAGCGGCGGCCTGGGTCAGTGCGTCGAGGTTCCTCGCGCGAACCAACTGCTTGGTCTTTCCATGATTGACTCGACGAATAGCCCGGCGCGTGCCCCCCTCCGCAGCGGGTTGATCACTGGCTTTGCGCCCGAGCTTGCTGACCGACATTCGCTTTGCCACTGTTCACGCGCCTTCCAGCTCACGTCGCTTTGCCCGGAGATCAGTTAAGAGCTTATTGAGTGTGTCGCCCAACACTGCCACTACGCGCTCGGCTTTCAACCCGTCAAGCTCGAGCGGCGGGCCATATTGGAGGTAGATCGGCCTCGGGCGAAACATTTTGCTGCCTCGCCCCATGCTCTCAAAAGCCCCATCAATGGCAACCGGAATGACCGGCACACCCGCCCGTTTCACAACGAGTGCAATGCCCGGCTGAACCGGGCCGATCTCGCCGTCGCGGGTGCGCGTGCCTTCCGGGAAAAAGTTAAGCAGGTAGCCCTCTTGTAGGAGTTGAATCGCCTGGCGCATCGCCCCGACATCTCCCGCGCCTCGCTTCACAGGAAACGCGTGCAACGAGCGGATAAACCAGGAGAAAGCCGGATTGGAAAACAACTCCGACTTGGCCATATACGTCACCGGGCGCCGCAGCCGGACGCCCAGCAGGACAGGATCAAGATTGCTTTGATGATTCGACGCCAGAATCGCGCCGCCGGTTAGTGGGACGTGCTCAACGCCAAAGGCCTTGAAATCAAACAGCAACGACGTGCCGATGTGGGCCACGGTCTGGCACCAGCGCCAAAACATGCTCCGTCGCGACGGCTCGGCGGAAAAAATCGACGTCCCAGCGCCCGCCTGGGTGGACTCGACTTGGGAGGCAGTGTTGGGCGCGTGCGACATCACTAATCCCCTCCTTACGAAACCGTGGCACGCGACTGCACTTCCGCCACGATTCGCTTGATGACTTCTTCTTGCGTAATGGTGG
>DDRH01000013.1 GCA_002343075.1 Phycisphaerales bacterium UBA2421
GTTGTGCATGCCCCGCAGCAGCAGAGTGTAGAGACCGTCCTGCGAATTCAACTTCTCGGCCAAGCCCTGCGCGATCGGTTGCACCACCACTACCCGTCCGCCAAACTTCCCCGCGGCGTTCAGGCGGTTGATCATCCAATCTGCAAAACCGCGCAGGAAGTTTCCCTCGCCGAACTGCAACACTTTCTCCGGCAGATCGCGGTCGGTCGGGAAAAAGCTCAGCGAGCCGGGCTTGGAGTAGCCACTGGCGAACAATTCACGGTTGAGTTTTGGGAGTGTGGGCATGAGATCGATCGATGCTTTTCAGAGCGTTACGCCATTTTTCCAGATGGCAATTTCCCGGTAGCCGTGTTCTTCGTTTTTCGTCAGCGTCCTGCGGCTGGCTACATCGAGCACAAGATCAAAAAGCTTGTCGGCGGTGGCGTCGAGGCCCGCACTTTCGCTCGCCAGCACACCAGCATCGAAATCGATCCACTGCGGCTTGCGCTGCGCGAGGCCTGTATTGGTCGCAATCTTGATCGTCGAGGCGGGGAAGCCCATTGGCGTGCCCCGGCCAGTGGTAAACAGGACCATGTGAGCACCGGCAATCGTCATCGCGGTGGATGAAACGCCATCATTCCCCGGCGCGTTGAGCAGTGCAAGCCCACCGAGGCCCGGTTGGGCCGGTTCGCCGTAACCGAGCACTTGCTTTACCATCGCGCGGCCCCCCTTCTGCACGCAGCCGAGGCTCTTCTCCGCCAACGTGGTGATTCCGCCATCCTTATTGCCCGGAGAGGGGTTTTCGTCGATGGGTTGATCGTACTTTCGGAAGTAATCGCGGAAGCTATTCACCAGCTTGACCGTCGCCCCAAACACGTGCTCATCGGCGGCGCGGTCGAGCAGCACTTGCTCGGCACCAAACATCTCCGGCACTTCCGTAAGCAGCGTGGTGCCTCCGGCGGAGCAATGCTTGTCGGCAATACGGCCGACGAGCGGATTGCCCGTGATTCCACTGAAACCGTCACTCCCGCCGCACTTCATGCCCAGGATGAGTTCACTGGCCGGAATTGACTCTCGCTTAAAACCTTCGGCATACCCAGCCAGTGCCTCGATCGCCTGCAGGCCCGATTCCACTTCGTCGCTTACATCCTGTGCGTTAAAGAACTTAACGCGGCTGGCATCATGCTGCCCCACATGCTCCATGAACAGCTTCATCTGGTTGTTTTCACACCCCAGCCCCAACACCAGCACCGCGGCAGCGTTTGGATGCTTGACCAGTCCGGCGAGCACCCGTTGCGTGTTCGCCAGATCATCGCCGAGTTGCGAACAACCAAACGGATGTGGAAAGGCGTGCACACCTTCAATCTGCGTACCGGCAAACCGCTTCGATGCCGCATCGGCAATGCGCTGGCTTGCGTGATTCACACAGCCAACGGTGTTAACGATCCAGATCTCATTGCGCGTGGCGACGCGGCCATCGGGCCGCCGGTAGCCTTCAAAAGTCCGGATGGCCGGCTTTGGTGCCGGTGTGCCGGCAAACTTGTTGTATTTGAGGTTGGCGAGGTTTTCGCGCAGCCCACTCTCGACATTCTGCACATGCACATGCATCCCTGCGGCGATGTCGCGCGCGGCGATGCCGATGGGGTAGCCGTATTTGATCACCTTCTCCCCGCGTCCGATCGGCTTCAGCGCAACTTTGTGCGCCTGCGGGATGTCATCCTGCAGTGTCAGCCCATCGACCGTCGTCCCTGCTTGCAATGGTTCCAGGGCCACGGCTACGTTGTCAGAATCGGTAATGCGCAGGAGTTGTGCCATGTTATTGCCAGCCAGATAAACGGTTTTACAGCCGCCGAAGCATTCAACCCTTTAAATGCGCCTCGAAGTTGCCTGCAAGCAAATGCCGCACATCGCGCTGCATCTCCTCGGGGGTGACATTCCAACCCGCCGCAGCGATGTCGGCATACTTATCCGTCAAGACTTCGGCAAGGATCGTGCGGGTGTGATCCCACTTGTAAATCAACTGGTCGAGCACGCGCGCGTCCGAGTGCTGCGGGATGAAACTCGTGCCCAGCAACTCCATTCGCATTCGCGTAATCTCATTGATCAGCGACGGGTTATTCACGAACCACCAGCAGCCGAACACCATCAGGTTGCCAAACTTTCGCGCCGCGACGGCCAGCTCATGCTGATTCTCGCGCGCGAGCATGGTGACAAAAAAGCGATTGCCGGGGAAAGCGCGCAGTAAATTGGTTAGCGACTGCACATCAGACAAACCGACCATGTCGCCGGCATCGCCAAGGTTCGGATTCACTTTCAGCCGGCTACCAATCATCATTGCAAAGGGAAGATTGCGCTCCTGGCAAAGCGGCAGCACGACCTTCTCCAGCATTACCTGCCCGGCGCGCGCGGCCGGGTCGCCGGTCTCGGCGATGGGATATCGCCAATCCGGCGGAAGGCTCACGGCGAGATAAATCGCCTTTTGGCGATCAATCCAGTCGGCCAGAAACCGTTTCGTCTCATCGATCGTCCGCTGGCTCAACTCCGGTGAAGCTTGATAGCCCCACGAGGCGAGCTTGGCCGAGGCGTTGGGAAAGTCCCGCAGAATGGGATCAATCCTCAGCACCGCACTGAAGCGGGGATCGTTCGCCACCTGCGGGTCGCGCAGCCAGCGGGCTCGCTCGTTGTCGTCAAAGACGGGGTTGGTCATGGTGATGCGAGAAACATTGCTTAGCTGCATCACTTTGTCGATGTAGTCGCTGGGACGCTGTTTGGCGGTCCAGGCGCGCCAGCTCGCCAACGATCGATCGGCAGGACTCATCCCGAGCTTGGAGAGGCACGTCAACACCCCGCGGCAGGCTTCGCTTACGGGGGAGCGTTCGACGAAAAGATGTTTCCAAATGTGATCGGCCTGCGCGGACTTAGACATCTTCCAGAACTGCTCATGGGGTAGCTTGGTCGCCGGCACCACGCGGAAGACCTCGGCCACGAGATAGTGATACGTCAGCATCTCATCAATACCCCAGAGCATCAGCCCGGTGGGGTCGGGCGCGCCGGCGGCGTTGGCAACCGGCGTGCCGAAGGTAGGCGGATACACGTGTGTGTGCATGTCCACGATCGGCTGAGCGGCCAGCACCGACGCGACCGCTGCGTGAATCTGTTGGCGGGTTTGAACCTGTGGGTTGTTTTCAGTCATGCGTTCCATCGCCTCGATAAAAGTGAAATCGGGGCGGCACGAGTTTTTTGCATTCGTGCCGCCCCGAGATTGTCACCATTATTCACCTGCTTGTGCAGGCAAAACTGAGGATGTGCAATTGTATCGTCGCCTTTTGCACCATCCTCCGATCAACTTACTTCCGGCGGCGGGCCAGCATCAGACCCGCGGTGGCGAGCAGGGAAAGCGTTGCTGGTTCCGGAACGGCACTGCCACGCGGCAGATCGCCCGATGCGTTCTGCCCGAAGTTGGCGGCGAGCAGCGTAAAGTCGTCAAGGTTGACGTTGCCGTCGTAGTTAAAATCGCCCTTCGACCAGTTGCCACCGGGCGCGCCGAACGCAGCCGCGAGACTGGTGAAGTCATCCAGGCTGACCCCACCGCTGAGGTTCGCATCGCCCAGCCGGGTGTAGCGAACCAGCACCGCGGTTGAGTCACTGGCGACACCGAGGAACGGCGACGGGCTGCCGACCGATGACGCTTCGGCATAGCCCACACCATGCGTGCCCGACAGTGCCGCGGCATCGCTGGAGGTAATGCCGTTTCCGGTCCACGATCCACCCGCCCGACCAGCGATGATCAAGGCACGGATCGACGCTTCGGGAGAGTTCACGTCATAATCGAAGATCACGCCGTTCTTGGCCACGTCCAGTCGGCCTGCGGGGGTTGCTCCACCGGCGATGCTGAAGCCGTCTTCAACAAACTTCGATGTCGAGGTCGGATCGCCAACCGAACCGCCGGGGCCGATTCGCAGCGTGCCGCCGTTGATGGTCGTCGTGCCGTTGTTCAGCAGCTTCTTCACCGTCAGCGTGCCAGCATCGACAGTCACGCCGCCGCTGAAGGTGTTGTTTGCACCAGTAACGCTCCACGCGCCGGTTCCGCTCTTGGCAAGGCCAAGCTTGCCCGCTGCCGAGTCAACAAGTTGTGCGGCGAGGGTGTTGGCACCGGCATTGGTGCCGGTGAGGTTGAGGTTTCGGTTTTGATTGCCAAACGTCAGGGTTGCATTGGTCGCTGCGGCCACCGAGCCGAGACTGACAACCGCCTGCAGGTTGTTTGTGCGAATGAACGGGCTGCCGCCGGTAAAGCCGAAGTTGGGGGCGATGCCCTGAATGGTCGAGCCTGCCGGCAGGAACGTCGCCACGCCGGCTACATCCGCGGTGACGGTCATGCCCACCGTGAGACGGCTGATGTCCGAAATGCCGTTGAGCAGGCGCGCCGTGCCGCCAGTTGTAAGGGTGGCTACGGTCAGCGGGCCAACATCCAGCACAGCAGCCGCGCCGGTGTTGTTGAGGTTCAATGCGCCAGCGCCTGATGAATCGAGCGTTGCGCCGGTGGTATCGATCGAGAAGAGCCGGTCGCTGGTGGCGCCCGAGCCAACATACTTCAGCGTCCCGCCGCTCAGCACGAGGTTGCTGGCTGCGGATGACGACGAACCGATGCTCGACGGCGTTCCACCGTTGCCAAGAACGCTGGCAACCAATGTGGAGTTGACCCGAGCATTGTAGGGCCGGGCAACGATTGAGTTGGTGCTGGCGTTATCACGGGCGAACGAGTCGTGCGTGTGAATGTAATCGCCGCGAATCGTCGTCACACCGGTGTAGTTGTTGTTGCCCGTAACCGCGACGGTACCGCCGTTGGTTACGGTGACATTGCGGCTGCCGGTCAGTGCGTTGGTATTCGGCAGCGTAAGCGTTCCACCGCCGCCAAGACGATAGCCCAGGCTGGCGTTGGGGGTGATGGTGCCGGTGTACGAAACACCCGCAGCGACCGCACCGACGCTCATATTGGTAACGCCCGGTCCGGCGGTGGTCAGGTCAAGGTTGACCGCGGCATCAGGCCCGGCCAGCGCCAGCCCGCCGTCGTTGGCGACCGACATGGTGCTGGCATTGAGCTTGTCGAAGAAGTCGGTCGTGAGGGTGCCCGAAAGCACACCGATCGCCCCACCCGCGATGACGTTGATTCGGGAAGTACCCGCATTGCTATTGATCGTGATCGACCCGCCGGTGAACGGCGTATCAAACTTGCCATAGGCAGCCGGGTTGGCGAACTGCAGCAGCCCGCCGGCGACGCTTGTCGGGCCGAGCAAGGTGCTTGTTGGCCCCGTGAAACTGGTGGTGCCATCAGTGATGGTCGGCAAAACGCTCGAATTCAGCGTTAGCACGCCGGTACCGCGTTTTGCAATGCCACCGTACGAGCCAAAGCTCGGATCGAGCGCGCGATCCATCGCAAGGTCGCCCGTCGAGCCGGGGAACCAGGGATTGCGGTGGTTATAGATCGGGCCGTTCACAACCGTGTTGCCCGAGCCATCAAATGTCAGCGCGCGGTTGGCTTCGGTTCCGCCGTCGGTTCCGGTCGAGACTGCGATGAAGCCGTTCACCGTCCACGCCTTGTTATCAGGCAGGAGGTTGACCAATTCGCGGTTATTGCTCTGGAAAGCGTTGCCCGACATGGTGATCGAATGCTCGCCGGTCATTACCAGCGTGTGCTGGATCTGCCAGTTGTTGGTGATGGTGCGCGAGTCGTTGTCGGTCATGAACCGGGTGCCGTAGGCGTTGGCCGCGGCGTTTTGCTGCAGCACGCCGGTGCCGAACGGCTGATCGGTCTTAATCAGGAAAATGCCCCGGTTGAGCTGGGTGTTACCCGAGTAGGTGTTATCGACGTTGAAGACGTAAGTGGTTGGAATGGGCGCATGGCTGTTCTGGTTGCCGCCGGGCATTCCCAGGAGCACTTGGCCGTTGTTGAACCCGCCGTTGCTGATGACACCGTTAAAGTTCACCGTTCCGCCGTGGGCGAAGGTGATGGACGGCGTGCCCGTTGCCGCGATTTGCGGCGAGGTAAGCACGAGGTTGCCGCGCTGCACCGCACCCGGCTGCGACAGTTGGATGGCACCGAAGTTGTAGGTTGCGCCGTTGGTCAGCGATCCCGCCGTGAGCAGAATGGTTCGCTGCAAGACGGCGGTGCCGTCGGAGGCGTCGTTGTCGGCGATCACGGTGACGTTGCCGAAGTTAAACACGCCGCCGTTGGTGCCTTCGACGCGGAAGTTGGAGTTCTGCAGGTTGGTCGTCCCCGCGGCCAGCCCGGGGGTGCCCAGGTGGAGAGGTGCGGAGAACGTGTTAACCGCACCCTCACCGCCGTTGTGAATGATGGTGCCACTATTGAGGATCAGCGCCCCCCCGCCGGAGTTGCCGGCACCGATATCGATGGGGAAGGTGGCGTTGGTGTTACCGATCGTCAGTTGGTTAATGAGGAAATCGGTCGGAAGGGCAATGTTCAACGCCCCACCGGTGACGGGACCGGAGATGTCGGCGGTATCGCCGGCGACACTGGGCGTGCCGGCAGGGCTCCAGACGCCTGCACCGTTCCATTGGTAGGTTCCACCGGCAAAACTCTGCCAGGTGAAGTCCTGACCGAATGAGAAATGGGTCGTCAACGCCGAAGCGGCCACCGCCGCGAGAATCAACTTACTTTTCCGCATGATCTTTCCTCCGCGAGCGCACAAGGCACCCGTCCGCAAAAAATGAAACAAACAACTCTGTTCCTCATCTCCAAAGCAACCATCACGACCGCTTCGCGAGGGATGCTAAATTTGAACCACGTTCCGGGAGAAGCAAATGCACGTCCGGTAATGCGCTTCTAAAAGCAAATCCTCAGAATCCAGCCGGGTCAGCCTGTGGCCTGCCAGTGTACTTCTGCCGCAGCGCGTCTTTTCGGCCAAACAGCTCCGCATGGCCGTCGGCGAATGCGACATTACCGACCGATTTATCCTTGGTTTCTTTGGTGAGTCGCGTGCGTGTATGACGCGCAGCGACAGAATTGATCACCCCGGTCGGGTTATCCCAGTTATCCGGGTTCGGATTGAACACGCCGTCGTCAATCGTCTGTTCGTCTTCGCAGACCAACAAGATTTTGTTCGATGACGAGCGGATCGAAGAAATCTTGCCGCTGAACTTGCCGTCAAATCGATCGCCCGGGTTATCGCCGGCGTAGTAGTAGTTCATGCTGTAACTGTACCGGTACCAGCCGTTTTCCAAGGTGCTGAACTGCGATGCTCGTGCATCAATGTTGTCAGCCGGGCATCGATAGATGTTGTCAAGGGCGGGGTTGGCATCGTTCGCCTGCTCGGGCGTGGTGTGCTCGATGACCTTCGACCCCAGATACTTCGCCAATGCAGAATAGGTTATGTTGGTATCGTCAGAGCCTGTATTGTTAATCAGCCGACCATTCACCGGATCTCTTCGACGCAACCACGAAATCCAATCCCAACTCGATCGTGGGTCTCCGGCGCGGGAAACCTTGCCGCTGAAACCACCCTGTGCCGGCAAGCCACCCTTGTTTTCGGTTGAATACGTGACAATAGCCAGACTCAGTTGCCGCATATTGCTCAGGCATTTCACCTGATTCGCAGACGCCTTGGCTTTACCAAGCGCAGGAAGCAGGATCGAAATCAGCAGCGCAATAATGCCGATGACGACCAGCAACTCAACAAGCGTAAATCCGATACGGCTTGACGGCACAGAACCCGGGCCTGGGTAGTTCTCGTTCATCTTAAATCTCCGCACGCTGCTGATGCAGCGAAGCCAATTCGTTCGTTTCCGGCGAGTGTCGCTGATGATCACCGCACCGAACCTCCTGGAAGCGGCAATCTCTTCTTCGCGACTTCGATAACTATAAAGTGTAATTCACCTCCGAGGTTGCAATATCACGGAACGTTTTTGCGATTGAGCGCAACTAATTTAGATAACGCTTCACTCCGATACTGAAAAAACAGCCCTCTCCGCCGCATGTGGCATATTACTGGAACTCGTCCGACCGATGCGTCGGGCTGCCCGGCGGGGGACAGGCAAATGCCTCGATCGGCTGCAATTCAAACGCACCCGGGTCCAGTTCCACATGACAGATCGTCCGCCGCTTATAGGTATACGCCACATGCACGTTGCCGGTTTGCGATTGAATCACACAGGGGTAGCTATATTGCCCCGGCGGGGCCGATTCCAACTCGGCGGCGGCAAACCATGACCGGCCATCCGGCGAAACGGCTACGTTCAGCGGATAGCGCACCTTCTCAAGATTCGAGTGATTGTAGACCAGCAAATGCCGTTGCCCATTGACAGCGGCGGCAAGTGTGACGGCATCAATGCCGCTGTTGCAATTGGGAAGATTCATCAGTTGCAGCAAGCCCCAAGTTGCGCCGGCGTCATTGGACCACGACTCAAAGAGGCTTGAGGAGGTCGTGCGGCCGATCATCTGAAGCTGGTCCTGCGAGTGAATGAGAACGCTCGGCTGCGTGGCCTTGGGAATTTCGCCCTGCGCGATGTGCGCCGAGGCGATAAACGACCGCCCACCGTCGCTGCTGCGCTCGGTGTAGACATGCCAACCGGCTTCTGGCATCTCGGCGCTGGCGGGAGAGATGATTTCGCCGTTGGTGAGTTGGACCGGCTTGTTCTTGGCCGGACCGAGAATCCCGGCGGGCAACCGCTCGGCGGGCGACCAGGTGTGTCCGGCATCTTCGGAAATCTTGCGCATCCCCCACCACTTCGACGGTGACGGGCCGACTTTGTAAAAGAGCATGACCGGCCCTCCGCGCGGTTGAAACAGGACAGGATTCCAGCAGGGAAATCGGCCGCCGTCGGATTGGATGCCGTCAGCAACACGAGTCGGCGCAGACCAGCCATCGCGCGTCCGCCGGGCCATCCAGACGCAGACGTCGGCATGGCCCTCCTTCGTCCCGCCAAACCATGCCGCCAGCAGCGCACCGCCCGCTTCCAGCAGTGTTGCGGCATGACAAGAGGGGAATGGGGGCGAGTCGAAAACAAACTCTCGACGAACCACCGCACGCGGACTGATCCGATCGGCGAGCATCGGCTCGATTATACCGCGCAACGCCACTTTGGGGACGCTCCTTCGTAGTCATGCGCCACGCATTTTGGCACTGCGTGGATTAGGGAATCCACACAATCCAACAACTTCAGACAAACAACCAGACGGCTGTGACGCACGGTGCGGCGAGTTGTGCAGGATCAAAAGCGCAGATAGCCTGACGCACGCGGAGTCGGATCGATTTCTTGTCCCACCTTGTTGGAGGAGCTATGTCAGGTAAAGCATTTCTGCCCGCGGGTGCCCGGCGCGCCAGCGCGGTTGCATGGGTCATCATCGCACTCTTGCTCATTGTCGGTGGGTTTATGCTGTGGCGAGTTGGCGTGTTTACGCCAAGCCCGAAAGTCGCCCTCGTTACAAGCGGGGAAGGACCTTACTGGGATCTGGTAATCGCCGGCGCGCGCGAGGCCGCGGAGGCGTTTGATGTGAAGCTCAGCATCGTCAAATCAAAATCTGATTCCGAAGCCCAGTCGGCGAGCATCCGCGAACTTCTCGCCAAGGGAAAGTATGACGGCGTGGCGGTTAGCCCGGTCAACCCCATTGCAGAGGCTGCGGTGCTCGCGGATGTAAGCGCGCGAAGCACTTTGGTGACCATCGACAGCGACAGCCCGCTCTCGGCCCGCCTCTGCTTCGTCGGCACCGATAACTACGCCGCGGGAAGGCTCTGCGCCGACCAACTCCGCAAGGCACTCCCCGACGGCGGCGAAGTGATCATCTGCATCGGCAACCCCGACAAGGAAAACACCCAGCGGCGACGGCAAGGCGTGATTGATGAACTGCTTGAGCGCAATTACGAACCCGACCACGCCATGGACCCGCTGGAAGGGGCGCTGAAAGGCCCGCAGTTTACGGTGGTTGCGACGCTGGTCGATCATTCTGATCCGGCGAAGACGGTGGAACTTCTCACCGCAGCCCTGAAGGACAACCCGAACATCAAGGGTGTTGTCGGTTTGCTGGGCTACTCGACGCCCGCGATTCTCAAGGCGCTGGAAGCTGGGGGGAAACAGGGGCAAATCAAGGTCGTAGGTTTTGATAATGCCGAAGAAACGCTCGCCGGGATTGAAGCTGGCCATGTGCACGCGTCGATTCTGCAAGACCAGTTCGGAGCAGGCTACCAAGCGGTGAGAATCCTCGCCGATAACGCCCGAGGCAATCGGACTGGCCTTCCAATCTTTCAGCGTCGGACGCTGCCGTGTGAGGTGATCAATGTTGAGAATGTGAAGGCGATGCGGGCGCAACTAAAAGCTGAGCCCGCGGCCAAGAGTTGATCGACGAGCTAATCGCTGCGAGAACTGAGAGCCGTTGAATCACTGCGCAACGACTTGCAGCGGCAGGCTCGTCTCGGCCACGCGGTTGGACTGCGAGTCAATCAGGGTGACTTTCAATACATAGCGGCCAATCGTCAGGTTGGATGGGAACTTGATCAGCTTGCGCACAAAAAAGTCATGCCGCCGACTCCGGCTGGTGTCGCTGATGCTGGCTGGCGCATCGGTGAACACCTGCGGGCCCATTTCGCTGAAAAGCGCAACTTCCATGCTGAGGTTGGTTTCCCAAAGCTGTTCGGCATTGATCTGTGACGAAAAGTTTTCAATCTCGCAATAGATGATCGCCGGTGTTTCCCTGCCGGCGATCAATCGAGACTCCATCGTTTCATAGCGGCCAAAACCCTCAACGCGCGTCGCCAGCGCCAGCGTCGGCACGACAAGCTCGGCACTGGTCTTGAGTCGATCGGCAAGCTCCACCATGGGCCGAATCTTTTCGGCAGTCATCAGGTTGCTGTCGCGGCGCAGCGTCGAGCGGAGATTACTCAGGCCGTCGAGAATCGCAGTGACCAACTCCCGGTCTTCCTGCGGCAGCGGCGCGATCGCCGTCAGGTTGGGAACCGGCTCATCAAAGAGGTATCGCAACATTTGATACTCGAGGTGGCTCGCAACGTCTCGCGGATTCTCCTTGATTCGCTTGCTGAGTTTGGCGAGCAGGGCCGAATCGCCGCCGGACACCGACGGCGGTGCGATGTTCAGCGGTATCGATTGAACCTTCGAAGGTGTTACGGTAGCAACCGCGGGCTGATCGCTCACATCGGCAAGTTCGAGTGGAAGGTTGGATGCGTCGCTGAAAGTCTGCGTGTCGGCGGGCCCGGTCGTCGACGGATCACGATTCGGCAGCGGCTGCGACTTCCCCAGCACCTCGGCGGTGTGACCTTCGGTTGCTGCTTCTGGCTGACCTGTCGCATCGCCGGGCGAATCGCTTGCCGAGTCACCGAGCGATACCTGGAACTTCCTGGGGTCAAGCCACTGCACCGCCGAGCCGCGCGGAAGCGCTTCCGGCGATTGCTGTGCCAATAGCACTTCCATCGAGCGGGCGTACGCTTCACTCTTTCGACGAATCGCCTGCAGCGCCACTGCGGGGTCTTCAACTGGCGGCAACTCAACCCGCGCGCGCGCAATAGACTCATCGTCCACACTCCGTGGAGTGGCGACGATAGGCTCCGATGTAGTCGCTTTGCCGTCAATCGAATGATGGCGCGCCCCAGTCTCATGCGCGGCCGCATCATGCCTGGCCTGCTTGGGCAACAGCGAAACACAACCAGAAGAGGTAACGAGTGCAGCAGCGCACGCTGCGGCGAGGGGTCGTCTGACCATGGCTTCATCCTGAACTGTGACGACAAGACGCAATCCATTGCGTCGAGCCAGAGAGTATAGATTCAGCGAATGCAATCGCAAGCTGTGACATCGAGTTGTCCGCGTGTGACCTGCTTGCCGGGCTGACGCGCAATCACTAGGCTCGCACTCATGAGTGGTCTCACGGGTTGGCTCGGTCGGACACTGGCGGCACCGCTGCTTGGCCCGGTCAACACCGCGCGCGCTTACTCTGCTGAGAAGCTCCGGCGCGACGTGATCGCCGGATTGACAGTCGCCGCCGTCGAACTTCCACAGGCGATGGCCTACGCCCTGCTCGCGGGTGTGCCTCCCCAATACGGGATTTACACATCCGTGCTGCAGGGGGCGATGGCGGCACTCCTAAGCAGCAGCAATCATCTTGCAACGGGGCCGACCAACACCCAAAGCCTGCTGCTCATCTCCGCCCTTACGCGCCTGGCCGACCCGGTCGCGCGGCCGGAGGTCTACCTTCAGCTCGTCTTTGCGCTCACCTTTCTCAAGGGCATCATTCAGATCGTCTTCGCCGCGGCGCGATTTGGGGACATGGTGCGATATGTCAGCCGCAGCGTGATTGTCGGCGTCGCTGCAGGGGCGGGAGTGCTTATTCTTGTCGGACAGGCCCCCAGTTTCCTCGGCGTGACGACTCTACCCGCCGATTCGCAACTGCCCGGGCTTCCCGGCGCGGCACAACGCGTCTGGACTCACCTCGGCGATGTTCAACCATGGTCGATTCTGATTGGATGTATCTCAATCGCGATCGTAATCGCTTGCCAGTTGATCTCGCGATTTGTGCCTGGCGCGTTGATCGCCATCATCGTCGGCGCGGCGATCGTCGCGACGTATCCGGCCGCTGCCCAAGTGGCGACCATCGGCGCGCTGCCGAAGGAACTGCCGCGGCTGCAGAACCCTTGGCCCGGATGGCCGGCAATTCACGATCTTCTGCCGGGTGCCTTCGCCCTCGCCACGCTCGGCCTGATTGAAACGATCGCCATCGGGAAGACCATCGCCAGCAAGACCGGTGGGCGCATCGATCCGAACCAGGAGGCCCTCGCTCAAGGCTTCACCAATTTCGCCTCCAGCTTCCTGCAGTGCATACCAGGGTCTGGCAGCTTTACGCGCTCGGCCCTCGATCAAGGTGCCGGCGGTGCCACGCGGTTTGCAGCGGTTTACAACGCGATCTTTGTGGCGATTGTGTTTCTGGCATTGGGAGGACTCGTGGAGTTTGTCCCCCTCGCGAGCCTGGCCG
The DNA here is from genome assembly GCA_002343075.1 of Phycisphaerales bacterium UBA2421. Classification (GTDB taxonomy): domain Bacteria; phylum Planctomycetota; class Phycisphaerae; order Tepidisphaerales; family Tepidisphaeraceae; genus UBA2421. Next base: position 12,968 of record DDRH01000013.1, read on the forward strand.
CGGTGCTGTTTGTTATCGGCTATCAACTGATCGACTGGCGATATCTCATGCGAATCGCCCGAACCAACTGGGTCGATACCACGGTCTGCCTCATCACCTTTGCCGCGACGCTGGTAGCGCCTCTGGAATGGGCGGTGTTTATTGGAATTGGCGTCAATCTCGCGCTTTACCTGCGGAGTGCGGCCCGGCTGCACATGAACGAGATGGTGCCCACCGCCGCCGGGCCCTTTTTTGAACGCCCCATTCACGACCGCAGCGGTGAAAAGCAAGTGATATTTCTTCAGCTCGAAGGTGAACTTTTCTTCGGTGTCGCCGATGAACTGCAGACCCAGCTCAGCTCGCTCTCGCGCTCCGGTGTTCGCATCGCAATCCTGCGCCTCAAGCGGACCCACAGCATTGATGCAACCGTGCTTCATGTGTTGGAGGAGTTCGCCAGAGATATGCATCGCCGTCACGGCTATGTCATTCTCTGCGGCGTGCGCGAGGAACTCATGGCGACTTTGCACGCCTACGGATTGATCAAGGTACTCGGCAGGCAGAATGTGTTCGCCGCCAGCATCGGCGTATTCAGCAGTGCAAAGCGTGCGCTCGAAAGGGCTAAAGAACTCGTAGGCAAAAGTATTGATGACTCAAAAATCGATACCGACGAGTCGAAAGAGTTTGACTATCAAATCTGATGCTCCACACACCTCGGTGCGGAGAGGCAGCTCGTCGGCCCGCCACAATCACTCATCACGATCACTCAAGTAGCTGGGTCGCACGGATGATTCTGTCCCGAACAGCAGCCCATTCCGGCACATCAGGGGGCAACTCGATATAAATCGCCCGCAGTTGCTGTTGGTCGAGCATGCGCAGATGCGCGTAGAGCAAACGCGAATACTGCGCCGGATCGAGTGTGATATCGAGCATCGCAGCGTCGGTGACATCGATCGATGCCCGCTGTTCCGGTAAAAAGCGAAAGGCTGGCGTGCGCGGCGCGTAGTGCCGCTCCTGCATACCCGGCGAAGGCGCCGGAGTGGTGGGAAGAACGGTGGAGCCACCACCAATGCGTGAACAAGAATGCACTTCTCCCACCACCGCGGCGATCGCACTAGCTGATACGCCGCCGGGTCGGAGAATCCGCGGAATCGCGCCCGACAAATCAACCACCGTAGACTCGATTCCCACCGAGCACGCTCCGCCGTCCAGCACAAGATCGACCGAGTCGCCCAACTCATCCCGAACATGCTGTGCAGTGGTCGGTGAGACGTGGTTGGATTGATTTGCGCTCGGGGCCGCCACAGCGCCATCGAATGCGCGCAACAGCTCGAGTGCAACCGGATGGTCGGGGACGCGCAGGCCAACGGTTGCCAGCCCCGCCGTCACCGAGTCGACAATCGTGGGTTGCTTGGGCAGCACGATTGTCAGCGGCCCCGGCCAGAATCGCTCGGCGAGTCGGGTGGCCGAATCCGGCCAGCCCGCCGAATAGCGCCGCGCGGATGCGACCGAGTGAACATGGACGATCAGGGGGTTGGTGCTCGGCCGGCCCTTGGCAGCAAAGATGCGCGCCACCGCCGAGGGGTTGGTGGCATCGGCACCGAGGCCGTAGACGGTTTCGGTCGGAAAGGCCACCAGCCGGCCCCGCTGCAAAAGCTCAACGGCTCGCTCGATCAAACAAGCCCCTCACTTTCAAGCCAGGTTTTCGTCGCGTCCGAATCGGAGCAGATGAGAAAGACCTCCTGCACCGAGCCAGTGCCGGTATAGAGACACTTCAGCCCTGCATCAGTCGGATATTGTATCTTAAACCCCGGCGGAGTCTTCCCGCGGCGCGTCTTGATGCGCCCCGGAACAATCCGGCTGACGGAGGGGCAATCGCGGATGATGCACTTGAGCAATTCGTCAAGCCCACCAACCCGGCTGTGCTGCTTTTTTATCCTGCCGAATTTCACCAGGCTCATCGTAGTCGGTTTCGTTTTGAATTGAACTGGCGCTGGCGACGAATGGCAATTGTCCCCGGCCTTGTCTTACCTATACTTGGTTCGATCAAATAAGGAGATGATGATGTTAACTGTTGGCGATCCCGCACCCGATTTCGAGCTGATGACGCAGGACCATACGAAGAAGGTAAAACTCGCCGATCTGCGCGGCAAGACGGTGGTGCTCTTGTTCTACCCGATGGATTTCTCGCCGGTCTGCACGGACGAACACTGTTCGTTCACAGCAGGTCTGGGACAGATCGCGCCAGATGGCGACACAATTGTGTTCGGCGTTTCGACCGACAGCCCGTTCACCCACGCCGCGTTCAAGAAACAGTTTGGCATCGGCTATGACCTGCTTTCCGATCCGACGCGCGCCATGGTGAAGGCGTACGGAATGTTCATGGGCGAACAGCCATTTAACTGCGGCAAGCGCGGGACGGTGGTGATCGACAAGAATGGTCGCATCGCCGCGGTCGAAGAGCAGCCGATTCTCGAACCACGCGCGGTTGAGAAGATCGCCTCCGCGGCGCGCAAGTCGGCTTGATACCCGGCTTATCGGACACCCAATATTTTGGCTATTGAGACGGCGGTAGAGTGGCCGATTCATTCGTCGCAACATGCGATGGGCGAACTGGCTATTCTTCTCCGTCGGCCTGCTCTTAACTGCGGCACACGCCCGCGGCGGTTTGAGCAACATCGGCTTTCCGCTCATGGAAGAGGCCGATTTCGTCATCGGAGTGATGAACGCTGACGACAATCGTCTGCTCGCGACGGCGGTGTTTGATGATGCGCCGCGACGGATCGCCGATAATCTCGGCGATGACATCGGTGCGATCGATGACTCGGCTGTTGTGAGCGCCTTGTCGGAGAGTTCGCTCTCACAGACCAACGCACACGTCTCCGGCGCATGGATCGACGATGGCTCCATCTCGTTCCCTGATGGCCAGTCGGTTCCCTCGTTCGGCACTTCAAGCCTGGCGAACACCTCCACACGAATCGACATCGCGACGGTGGCAGTCCCGCTACCTCCTGCTGCGGTTGCTGGCGCGCTCGCTGTGATGACCCTCCTTGGCCGGCCACTGGTGACCGGTAAATGGCGCCGGCGGCATCGCTCGCGCCCTTATCGTTGAAGCTCATGCCTCCGAACATCGCGGTGTTTCATGTGAACAGATCGCTGTTGACGCTCACCGGTCTGACGCAGCTTCTGCTACAATCGGTGGTGGATGAACCTCGGCCCGCTCACAATCAGTGCGCCCTTCTGCCAGGCCGGCCTGGCCGGGTATAGCGACCGCGCGATGCGCGTCGTCGCCCGCCGACGCGGTTGCCCTTATGCGGTGACCGAAGCCCTGCTCGATACCATTATGCTTGCCGGCGGAGAAGGGTTGCGTAAGTCGATTGATATCAACGACGACGATCACCCTGTCGCCGGCCAGATTATCGGAAGCGAACCAGAAACGATGGCCCCGGCGGCGCGCATTCTCGCCGAGCGGGGGTACGACGTTGTTGATCTCAACTTTGCCTGCCCGGTAAAGAAGATCAAGAACAAATCGCGCGGCGGACACATGCTGCGCGACGTGTCGCGCGGCCACTCGATTCTTCGCGCCGTTCGCCAGCAGTTGCCCCGCACGACGCTCACTGTCTCGCTCCGACGCGCCTTCGACGATTCGCCCGATAACCAAGGCGCGCTCTTCGAGTTGATCGACGAAGCCTGGCGGCTTGGCTTCGCGGCAGTGCGCGTGCACGGCAGAACGGTGGAGCAGAAATACCTGGGCCGGGCCGACTGGCGCGCGCTTCGCGAGCTGAAGCAGCGATACCCCCGCAACACCATCATCGGAAGCGGCGATGTCTTCACCGCCGAAGACGCCGTGCGCATGCTCGACGAAACCGAAGTCGACATGGTATGGATCGCCCGCGGCGCGATTGGAAATCCCTGGATCTTTCGAGACGCACGCCTGCTGCTTCAAAAACGAGAGATGCAGCGCGGCGGCGAATCTTTGAAGTCACCCTTTGATCCCTCGGCCTGCGAGTCACTGTCCCCTCCCTCCATTCCCGAGCAGCGCGCCGCACTCACCGAACACTTCGACATCGCGATGCAGATCCATGGCGAGCAGCTTGCCGGACGGCGCATGCGCAAGATGGGAATCAAGTACGCGCGATTTCACCCCGACGCGCACGATGTGAAGAAAGCGTTCATCGAAGTAAGAAGCCTGCGCGATTGGCAAGCCGTGCTGACTCGATTTTACGAAAGCAACGGCGGAGGTGTCTGGCCAGCCAGCACCGCCGCCGATGAAGTCAATGACGATCCGGCGATGCAGACATGTGAAACCTAAGCGGAAAGATGCACTCAAAAACCCCCCCACGCAATCGCCTTGCCAAAGTGTTGCCCGAAGCCTGGCGGCAGATGCTCGTTCAGTCGGGCGCGCCCAAGCGGAAGTACACCGCGGTGCTTCGCGCGACGCTGAAGGATGGGCGGGTGATTGACGATCTCATCGTCGAGCAAGGCTGGATCATCGCGCTGGACCGGACCGGACTTGCCGGCACCTTCGAGCAGCGCATCGACTTCAATCCCCGCGACATCGTCGATGTCTACATTAAACAAGTTATCTGAACATACACGCAAATGCCCGCTGATCGCCAGCGCCGTTCATCCCGCGGTGCGGCGCGGAACGCTCGTGCGCTGGTTGGCGTGGCCGACGGTCTGGCTGTGCGGCGCGCCGTGCCCGCCGGGCAGGTTGGGGCGCTTGCCACCGGTGCCTTCGCTGTGTTGATCGATCAACTCGCCGGCGACCGCCGAGGCGGGTTTTGCCAGATCGCTCTTGATCTGCGAAATGCTCGCGGTGTTTTCGGCTTGCATCTGGTGCCGGCCTTTGGCGCGAGCCAGCAGGAAGTTGGCCGCGGACGATGCGAGCAGGCCCGAGTCAACAAGCCCCCCGCCCATGAGCGCGGGCTTTGCGGCGGGCTTTTTTGCTGCGGGGCGCTTATCCGCAGGTGCCGCTTGCGCCGCCTTCACTGGCGCCGGTTTGGCCGGGGCTGCTTTGACAGGCGCAGTCGCGCCGAGTTCAGATTTCCCCGCCGCCGATTTCTTCGCTGCTTTCGGCTTCTCTGCATTGACCGTAGCATTATCGGACTTTTTTGGAGTCTTGGCCATCGTTGTCTTTCCTCTGCTCGTACTTCACTCTCTATCGGAATCTCGACCGATCCAGCCACACGCGCCGCAGGATTCATCCCCTACCGCGCCGACCGCCCCGCGGCGGCGAACGGGTTGGGAGCCTTCCTCGCCCGCGAACCCGGCTTCGGTGTCGATGGAGCTTTTGACGAATTCGGGCCGGCAAGCTCGCTGCCCAACTTATCTCCTGCAAGCTTTTCACCGACCAGTGTGCCCCACATGGCTTCCAGCAACTCGGTCGTTCCATTTCGGGTCGCGCCGCTGATCGCGATCACTTTCTTGCCGCGCAAACTTTTCCGCAGCTTCTTCAGGGCCGAATCATCATCCGGCGATAAGTCGATCTTGTTGGCAACGATCAGTTCAGGCTTTTCGGCAAGCTCGTCGCTAAACGCCTCCAGCTCTTTGCGAATTGTGCGGTAGTTCGCCGCAGGGTCGGACTCGTCCGCGGGATACAGGTCGAGCAGATGCACGATGGTCTTGGTACGTTCGATGTGCTTCAGAAACGCGTGCCCGAGTCCTGCGCCATGTTGCGCGCCCTCGATCAGTCCCGGAATGTCCGCGATCACCAGTCGGCGTCCGCCAACCAGTTCGGCGATGCCGAGTTGGGGTTCGAGGGTGGTGAAGGGGTAATCAGCGATCTTCGGCCGCGCCGCGGAGACGGCGCTGAGCAGTGTGCTCTTGCCGGCGTTGGGCATACCGACCAGCCCGACATCGGCGATCAGCTTCAACTCCAGCCGAAGGGTTCGCTCTTCGCCTTCGGTGCCCGGCTCGGCATAGCGCGGCGCCTGATTCGTCGGCGATCGGAAATGCCAGTTGCCCTTTCCCCCTTTTCCCCCGCGGGCGATCGTGATCTGCCGGCCGGCTTCGGTCAAGTCGGCAATGGTCAACTCTTTTTCAATATCGTAGACAACTGTGCCCGGCGGGACAGGGACGATCATGTCGTCGCCGCGCCGGCCATACATTTTTTTTCCCATGCCCGCCTGGCCCGAGCGTGCTTTCCAGTGATGTTTTCCGGCAAAATCCAGGAGTGTATTTTTGTTGTCATCAGCCACGAAGATGATCGACCCGCCGTTGCCACCATCGCCGCCGTCGGGGCCGCCTTTGGGGATGTACTTTTCCCGCCGAAACGAAACGCACCCGTTCCCACCGTCGCCGGCCTTGACATGGATGATGGCGGTATCGATGAACATGGTGGAGACAGAAAGCCGAAGAGACGACGAGGAGACAACGAGTCGAATACGACTAGATCAGACGATAAAGCGACACAGAGAGACGAGATGGCGACGTTCGCGCACCACTTCGTCTCTCCGTCTCGATTTCTCTACGTCTCTAGATCTTTACCGCGATCCCACTTCGTCGCGAGACCTAGTTCTTGGCACCCGCGGGCACTTCTTCGCGAACATGCACCTTCCGTCCCTGGAACTCGACCTTGCCATCCTTGAGCGCGAAGATGGTGTAATCGCTTCCCAGGCCGACGTTGAATCCGGGGTGATACTGCGTGCCGCGTTGGCGCACGATGATGCCACCTGCGGGCACAAACTGCCCGCCGTAGACTTTGACACCACGGTACTGCGGATTGCTATCGCGGCCGTTGCGAGACGAACCGCCGCCTTTCTTATGAGCCATGACAACCGTCCTGTCGAATAGAAAATACGCCTCTTCCGTCTTCAGAAAGGCGAGCCAAGTTTTATACCTCCGCTAGCCACCCGAGGCAAGCGCCCACGACCCGGCGTAGCGGAATGCCCGGTGCGCGCACCCGAAATGTCGGCGGATCATCGACTTCGCCGAAATGGCTTCAAAGCGTAAGTCTATTCTTGGCAGACACTTGAGTCATTCTTTCTGGTCCTTCAGCCCGCAAATTTAAGTAGAAAAGCGTATTTTCAAAAATCGGGCATTTTCGGGCATCTCCGGGCACACGCCCTCATCGCGGAATCTCCTCCCCCATTCATCATTCATAATTCATCATTCATCCTTTCCCCCTCTACCCCCCGCGCTGCGCCACGAGTCGCGCACAGCGCAGCGCCGAGCAGTTTTTTTTGCCCGAGGTGTCACTACATGATTCTTTGCCACGTTGTGCGAGCGACAGATAGTGAGAGGAAGCCCCGCAACAACCTCGCTCAGTTCTTCTTCTTGAGAAGTCTGAGCCGGCGGCCTTTGTTGGAGTATTCGACTTCTGTCATATATGCCTCCATGAGCAGAAGCCCTCGGCCTGAACATTTGGTGAGATTTTCGTCGGCGGTGGGGTCGGGGACTTTGCTTCGGTCGAAGCCGGGGCCTTCGTCCTCGATGGTGATCTCGACTTGCTGCGCGCCCACCTCGGCGCGGACGTGCACCGACTTTTTCGGGTCGAGCTTGTTGCCGTGCTTGACGGCGTTCACCAGCGCCTCTTCCAGCGAGAGTTTAATGCCGAAGATGGCGTCGTCGGCGTAGCCATGATCATGCACCGCCTGCATGATCTGCTGCTGCACGGCCCGGGTCTGGGCCAGGTCAGACGGGAAATCGAATTTCAACTTGACAGGCTGCACTCGGGTTCGCCGCTCCGACACGATCTTAACGCGCTGGCGCGCGGGCAATTTGCTGTCGCCCGGGCGCGACGACAGACTACAGAAAACTACCCAGCGCCTCTTCTCGGGTCGGTAGAATCTTGAACAGCTTGTTAAGCTTCGTAATGACAAACACTTCCATGATCTGCGGTTTGATATTGGCAAGCCGCAACTGGCCGTTTTTGCTCTTCACGCGGTTATTGGTGTTAATCAACATTCCCAGCGCAGCCGACGAGAGGTGGTCGACGGTTACAAAATCAAGGAGCAGGCTGGGCCTTTCCGCTTCATCGATGAGGGAATCGAGCGTCTTGCGAATGTCCTCAATGTTGGCTTCGTCCAGAATCTTGTTATTGGTGAACTCAACGATTTGAATATTCTTATGTGAAACGACAGAAATCGGCGGAATCGGTTCGGACATGTGCGTTCATCCCGGTGAACTCACCGGCTGTTTCAATTGCCGCCGGTTTGCATCGTAAACAGTAAGACCGTGCTTTGGGGGTGTCAAGCGCCCGGCCGGCGGTTGCAAAGGCTTACAGGCGGACAAATTGCGGTGAAACTCCAGCTATGTTGGCGTCATGCGTGGCGCGTCGATCCACCCGCTGTTTTCATTCCTCTTTGCCCCTGACGCGGGTTGATGGAGCATCGGCTATGATTTCTGCAGGTGAGGTATATCGCAGAGGGAATCGGACGGATGAATTCTGAAGTGTTTGATGCGGTGATCGTCGGTGCCGGTCCTATCGGAATCGAGCTGGCCGTGCGGCTGAAGCAGGCGAAGCTGCGCTACGCACATTTCGATGCGAGGCAAGTTGGCTACACGATCAGTTGGTTTCCACCGCTGACACATTTTTTCTCGTCGAACGAGCGCATCGCGATCGCCGGGGTGCCGCTGCAAACTGCGACGCAGGAAAAGGCGACGCGCGAAGAATATCTGGCATACCTGCGATCGATCGTGCTTCAGTTTGATTTGAAGATTCACACTTACGAACCGGTCACATCGATCGCACGGCAGGCCGACGGCGCATTTGCCCTCACAACCCGCCCGCGCGGCGGGCAGACGCGCATGATGAGGGCAAAAAACGTCATTCTCTGCACCGGCGGCACTGATCGCCCGCGCCGTCTGGGCATACCCGGGGAAAATCTCCCGCACGTGTCGAGCTACTTCCAGGACCCGCACGCCTATTTTCAACAAAACACGCTCATTATCGGCGGAAAGAACTCTGCCGTTGAGTCAGCATTGCGTTGCCACCACGCAGGCGCGCGGGTGACGATCAGCTACCGCCGCGAGCGACTGCCTCAGAAGAGCATCAAGTATTGGTTGATGCCGGAGATCGAGGGGTTGAACGAGTCGAAACGGATTGCCGTACACTTTAGCACGGTTCCAGTCGCCATCACGCCGACGCACGTGACGCTTCGCCGGCAAAATGACACGTTCGACGTACCGGCCGACTTTGTCCTGTCGCTGATAGGATATGAGCAGGACAATGCCCTGCTGAAGCAGGTTGGCGTGGAACTGCACGGCGAGTCGCAAACTCCGCGCTTTGACCCGCAGACGATGCAGACCAATATCCCCGGCATCTACGTCGCGGGCACCGCCGTCGGGGGAACGCAGGATCGATACACCGTGTTCATTGAGAATTGTCATGTTCACGTCGACCGGATTGTGTCTGCAGTCACTGGTCGGCATACAATCATCGACGCAGCTACCTACAGCGAGCCGGAGAGCTAAATGTGGCTGATCGGCACAGTCGGGCGGCTGCGGCGATGACAGAAGGTGAGATGCCGGAGACATGAAGGTCGCCGCACGCGTTCAACTCCCGAGAATTCTGGACAGCACGAATGGGCTTTGAGTTTTCCAATCTGTTCGGTACCGCCCGCGGTCGGCGCTTGCCGGAGGTTGCGCCGATCGAGCATGTGCAGCTTCAGCGGCCCATGCAACGGCTGATGGATTTCACCGGCATGAGCATCGACGACATCGTTAACTGCCCCATCGCCAAGCGAAGTGTGTTGGGTTACTATAAGTTGCATCGCTGGGTCGAGCGGCAGTCGGAAGTGACTGAGCTTGAACGACAGTGGAACAACATTCGTTAAGATACGATCCATTTTTCGACTGGAGAATTGCTATGAACCGCGTGATCAAGCTGATTGCAATCGGAACCCTCGCCACCCTGGTAGCCGGATGCGGCACGAAATCATCACATACGGCTGAATCGGCGTCGGCCGGCGCGGCGCAGTCGAGCGCGGTTTATGCGTCTTTCGGCTCGCCGGTAAATCCGGAGGGTAGCGCCATCCCCGCGGCGAAGTTGCTGGGAGATGTGTCGCAATACGAGGGCAAGCCGGTGCGCGTCGCCGGGACGGTGAGCAAGGTTTGCGCGAAAAAAGGCTGCTGGCTGGAAATGACCGACGGCGGCAAGCCGTTGTTCGTCAAATTCACCTGCCCTGTCGATGGGCGACTCATTCCACTCGACGCTGTTGGCAAGCCGGCAATTGTCGAAGGCGAACTGGCGATCAAGGAAATCAGCGAAGACGACGCGCGTCACATCGCCGAAGAAGGCGGAAAGACGCCTGACGAGGTCGCCAGGATTGTCGGCCCGCAGAAGCAGATCACCATGAAGTCGCCGGGCGCGATTGTGTTTGGGCTGGCGAAGTAATCGCGCCATTCGCGGCCGCTGCGGATTGGTCGCAAGAACTGCCTGCGGGTTTCACCCCCCGACACGGAAAAACCCTTCCCCGCCGAGGGGATGCTGGCAATCGAGATTGGGCGCGCCGGGTATCGCACCGGGTGGGCATTGTGAAACTGGGCGAACTTTATTGCCGAAATTCTACAATTCTGATGAAGAACCAAAGTTTCGGTTGACGCATTTCGATATTCGGGGCATAATTATAGAAGTTATAGCAACGGTCATCGTAGTCCCGACGAGCGGGGCGATGCCCGCCTGCGAATTCAAGGCAATTTCATGTCGGTAAAAACGCTACGACCGATCGCGCCTCAACCCGGACGGCCTCTTTATATCACGGCACGAGACGCTGTCAGAGAAGCCATCGACCGAGGCGTTTTCACGCCCGGCGAGCAGATGCCCTCCACAAAAGAGTTATCGTGCCAACTCGCGGTCTCGCTGGTCACCGCACACAGGGCACTGCAGGAACTCGTCAGCACCGGTGTGCTCAGCCGGTCGCAGGGCCGCGGTACGTTTGTTCACGAACGCTATCTCGAACGTAAGAAAACCCTGGCTGATACGCGCGTAGGCCTGATTTTCCATGCCGAATCATCCTTAGCCGATTATTTTCACAGCCAGATTCTCGAAGGCGTACGTCAGGCATCGCAGCACCTCGCGGTCGATCTGATCATGTTGCGATACGGAGAAGACATTCGCGGTGAGTGCAACGGCTATCTTTTCGTCAATCCGCTGGGCGACGAAGCCGAGCATCTTTCGGGCATTGCCAAACCCAAGCAGCCGATCATGGCGATCGGCGCGAAGGTGAGTAACAAGCGGGTGAGTTGCGTCGATGTAGACAACGTCGATCTCGCCCGACAAGCGGTTGCGCACCTGATTCGGCTCGGACACACGCAGATTGCGTATGTGGGTGGTGCCGACGAAATCAGCAATTCGCACGACCGCTGGAGCGGCTTTCTCGCCGCTTGCACGGAGCGGGGCATTCGCCCGAAGAACGAGCACATTATCAAGGGTGTTTCGTGGCGGCTGGAAGAGCGCGAGCGGCTTGAGTTGATCCGCGTGCTGTCGGGCCCCTCGCGGCCGACCGCGGTCTTTGCCGCGGGGTATTATTTCGCGCTGGATGTGTACGGCGCGGCAGGAACGGTGGGAATTCGGATTCCAGACGACATTTCCGTCGTCGGCGTGGACGATCCCCCGTCGGCGGCCCACCTTTCCCCGCCGATGACCACGCTGCGCCAGCCGCTGGTGCAAGTGGGCCACTCCGCCGTCACCACACTTTACGAGCAGATCCAGGGAACACGCGTCGAACCAGCCCAGCGGACACTCTGGGCAGAACTGGTCGTCCGCCGATCGAGCGGGCCGGTGAAGTAGCCTGATTTGTCCTGTCCGGAAAGACGGTGCAGGACAGATCGCGCAGACGGCGACACAACAAGTCTGCGATGAGCGGGTCTTCGCGCACTACAGACCTCGACTCGTCCGTCGATGCACACCTTCAACCCGGAGCCAACCGTGCCAGAAATCAGAACTCCGATTGCAATCATCGGCGGCGGCTGCGGCGGGACGGCGGCGGCGCTGGCCATCGCGCGCAACGGCGGCTACTGCGTCATCACCGAACCAACCGACTGGCTCGGCGGCCAACTCACCGTGCAGGCTGTCCCGCCTGATGAAAACCGCTGGATCGAAGGCGGCGATGCTCACAATCATGCTCCGCCCGATTTCTTCGGCGGAACGCGCGCCTACCTCCAGTTTAGAAACGACGTTCGCCGGTGGTATCGCGACAATCGCCCCCTCACCCCGGCGGCCCGGGCGAATCCGCGGCTTAACCCGGGCAATGGCTGGGTAAGCCACCTCTGCTGCGAACCGCGCGTGGCACACGCTGTACTGCAGGCGCAACTGGCCCCGCACATCGCCGCTGGCCGGGTGCGCGTGCTTTACTATGCCGCCCCAACATCGGCGACGACCGATGGCGATCGGGTGACGTCGGTCACACTGACCAACACGCAAACCGACGAGACCATTACCCTCCTCGCCGACTATTTTCTTGACGCAACCGAACTAGGCGATCTATATCCGCTGGCCGGCATCGAATACATGGCAGGTGCCGAACATGCCAGTGATTTTGGGGAGTTGCACGGAAGGACCGATCACGCCGATCCGCTCGATCAGCAGGCGATCAGTTGGTGTTTCGCGATCGAACATCGCCCCGGCGAAGACCACACCATCGCCCGACCCGAGAACTACAATTGGTGGCGCGACTATGTACCTCAACTCGATCACGCCTGGCCGGGCGCGCTTTTTAGTTGGACGATCGTCGGCGGCGATCATCATGAGGCGCGCGATTTTGCGTTTATCCCGTGGCCGCACGAGCCGAAGGAAAACGAGCTGGAAATGTGGCGATACCGCCGCATTGTCGACCGCAGCATCTACGACGACGATGCCGCACCGCCCGATGTGGCGCTCATTAACATGGTGCAGATGGACTACTGGCAGAAACCGCTGCTGGAAGTCACCGCCGGGGAGCAGGCCGACGCCATGGCCGGGGCGCGCGAGCAGAGCCTTTGCTTTCTTTACTGGATGCAGGCCGACGCGCCTCGGTTTGATGGCAAGGGTGTCGGCTATCCGGGGCTGCGCCTGCGCGGCGACGAACTCGGGACCGCCGACGGATTCGCCAAGCGGCCCTATATCCGTGAACCGCGCCGGTTGCGAGCCCGCACGATCGTCACCGAAGCGCACATCGGCACCGAGCAGCGCCGACTGGAAAGGCGACCCCGGCAGAGCGTCATGGCCTGGGGCATGGCCGAGCCGTTTGCCGACTCGGTGGGAATCGGCCATTACAAGCTCGATCTTCACCCCAGCACCGCCCACCGCGGATCGCTCTATGTACAATCGGCCCCCTTTCGCATCCCGATGGGCGCACTCATACCGCAGCGGGTGCGGAATGTCATTGCGGCGGGCAAGGCGATTGGCGTCACCCACATCACCAACGGCGCCTATCGAATGCACACTACCGAGTGGAACAACGGCGAAGCCGCGGGACTGCTGGCGTTTTATTGCGTCGCCACCAACACCGAGCCGGCGGCGGTGCATGACGATCTGCCAAAAATCCGCGAACTTCAATCGCGACTGGCCAGCGAAGGCATCCCGATGAGCTGGCCTTGGGAGACGCGCGAAGGATTGTAACGCTCTCAATTGCGATTCATGACGGCGACTCTCTTCAAACAGCCCGAGCCGGATCCACTTCCCCTGACCAAGCGGCAGAGCGGCGGGCGGCTCGTCTCGCTGGATGTCTTCCGCGGGCTGGTCATTCTGGCGATGTTGATCGTCAACAATCTCGGCAGCTACTCCACGGCCGGCTATTTCTGGAAGCATGCCGGCTTCGTACCCCCCGCCGACGGATATGCGTCGGTGCAACTCGGTGCTTTTGCATCGTGGCTGCACCTCATCGCCACCGCCGACGCGCCAATCACGCGGGCTTTCACCCAGTTTCCGATCTGGAAACATGTCACCCTCGCCGATTATGTCATGCCTGGGTTCATGCTCATCATCGGGCTGGCCATGCCCTACTCCGTCTCGGCGGGAAGAGCACACCCGGCGGCGTTGGTCTGGCTGCGTGTCGTCAAGCGCGCGGTGATGCTCCTGCTGCTCGGGTGGCTTCTCTGCTACTTTCGCGATCAGTTCGCAATCTGGTGGCGTGATGAAACCGGCACCGTGCCATTTCGACTTGTCTGCGGGATGGATGTGCTGCAACTGCTCGGCGTAGGGTATCTGGCATCGCGCATATTCTACGAACTGCCCACCCGGCCGAGGCTCGTGGTCGCGTTGGCACTGCTTCTCTGGCACTGGGCGGTGCTACGATTCTGGCCGCAGGGTGAAGGCGTGGCACGCGGCACCTTCACGGCCGGACAAAATGCAATCTCCTCGATCTATAGCCAGCCGTGGTGGATTTGGCGTAGCTTTGAACCGTTTTCATGGCTGAGCATCAACTGGAAAGGGCTTATGTCCGTCCCGCCGGCGACGGCGATGATGCTGCTCGGCACACTCATGGGCGACTGGCTGCGGCGCGACGACCTCTCTCCCATTCTGCGGGTGCGGCGCCTCGCGACGGCGGGCGCGGTCTGTGCTTTGCTCGGGTTTCTCTGGGCGTTCGATCTCCCTTTTAACAAAGACCGCTGGACGCCGTGCTACCTTCTCTGGTGTGCAGGCGTCGGCGCGATCGTGCTCTCGATGCTCTTTCTCTTGATCGACATCCACGCCTGCCGCGGGTGGACTTATGCGTTTGTTGTCCTCGGTAGCAACGCGATCGGCGTCTATTTTATCTCGATCCTCTCCAAAGTACTGCTGATGAACACGCCGCTTGTGGATACGTCGCGCGCACTCTCGCTTGCGGCGGTTCGCTACGGAACGCTGATATTCTTCTCTCTCACCGCAGGCTGGGCGGCGTGGCGACTGTCGCGACCGCTGCTGCGCCACATCGGTCCAGCCAGCGGCGCGATCGTCGTTCTCACCGCGTCGATCATTTCGCTTTTGTGGTACCGGATGATCGCCGTCCCGGTCAGCCCTGCTACACAGCCGACCCTGACGAGCATTACCAACGCCGTAGGCAATGCGCTCAAGCAATCGCTGGGCGAATGGGAAGGCGGCTGGGCGTTCACATGCTGCTTCGTCCTTTTCTGGTGGCTCGTTCTCGACGAGGCGTACCGACGGCGCATCTTCTGGAAGCTATGACGGTCGGCCGACGCAAAGGTGCCATCGCCAACCGCGGGGTTGATGCGGGCAGCCGTGCTGGTACGAGATTCCGCAACAGACCGGCGGCGACGCAGACGCTTTTCAGCCGCGAAGACCACGCTGCGGTATCGATCGGGCAGGGTTGCAACCGGAAAGGGAACGCGCTTCAGCCGCGAACGCCGCGCAAATGGGCCGCCGGTTACGACGTACCACCGCGTACCACCGCGTACCACCATCGCAAAATGGGAACTCTTCAGCCGCGAAGCGGCGGCAGACAATAGCCCCGGGCGTCAGCCCGGGGACGACCGCCCGCGCCACAACAGCCCCGCAGGGGCGAAAGAGGCGACACGACAAAAACGCGCGGAGGCGAAAGACGCGGCGCGGCCTGCGTCACATCCGTGGGTCGAACGTCGTGCTGCGCGACGAAGCATTCTTTTGCCCCTGCGGGGCTGGACTTCCGCAACTGACTTCCCGGGGCTTGCGCCCCGGGCTACTTTCTACCGCCGTTTCACGGCGACGGAGCCGCTCCGGACACTTGCGCCCCGGGATCGGCGCTTCGCGGCGACGGAGGCTGCACGCGAAGCTTTCCCGGGGTTTGCGGCCCCGGGCTATCTTCTGCCGCCGCTTTACGGCTGATCTTCTCGAAACAGCTTGCCGTTGCTTCAAAACGGCTTTGTCCATTCGGCCTCATCTGTGCCTTGATGGGCCGCAATTCCAATCAATCGTCATTCAGGCGTTGATATCGGTAGACTGCTTTATACAAGCCGTTCACCTGTTCACGCGGTACCACTTGTGGGCGGAAGCGTTCGTTGCGGGGTTGCAGCCGGAGGGTGGCTTGGCCGGCATCGTCTTTCTCGAAGAAGACACGTTTGAACGTGGTCTGCCCGTCTTCAAAACGTACGAAACAATCATCCCCGTCCTTCATCGCTGACGACGGAGAAAACACCACGATATCGCCCTCGGCATACTTGGGAAACATACTGTCGCCATGCACACGGGCGGCGAACGCATCGGCATCGCGCACGTCGGGGCAGGACATGTATTCATCGGCCACCCCTTTCGGATAAGAAAGATCGGTAAAATCGCGCGGATACCCTGCGGCCACCTTGTTGATGATCGGAATGGTGCCCGTGGCAATCGGCTCGATATTTCCGCGATGATGATCCACCAGCTGCGCCAGGACACCCGACAGGTAGGCATCATCCAGGTTGAACCCTTCGGAAATGCGCGAGACATGACCGTTCTTGCTCGATCGCTGCAACACGCCGGCTGCGGGCAGGGTCAATGAATTGCCCCCGCCTGTTCCCACTTCCATGCCATGACTATTTTGACTAACACCTTTGCTGTGATTAACACCGTTGCCACCCAAACCATTGCCACCCGCACCATTGCCACCCGCCGCACCATTGCCACCCGCACCATTGCCACCCGAACCATGGTGCTCGTTGGCATGCTCTGGTTTCGCCCCTTTTCCCTGGTTACCCGTCGTTGATTCGCGCCCTCTCATCAGCTTTGCCAGCACCGCGCGCACATCTTTAGGCGTGCGCTGGAGGTGTGCCTGCGTGATAAGCTCTCCGGGATTAAAGCCGAGCGTCTGTTCGAGGCGTCTCAGTTTTTCATCGCTCGGGGGGTTGGTCACTCGCTGGGTCTCGATGAGCGAAAGATACGGCTTGCTGATGCCGGCCTTGCCCGCCAGGTCATCCAGAGTCAGACCCAGCCGACGACGTTGCCTGCGAAGTTTTGGTCCCAATGCTTCCATAAATGACACCCGTGGCCTCTCGAACAAAACCCTATCAAGCGACCGGCCACATTGCAAGACAAATACCGTACAAAATCCTAAATTTTTCGCTGCGGCGAATCCTCCTGCGAGATGCGATGACTGTAAATCATGCCACGACAACAGTTTGCGGCTCACAGTACTCAAGCAAGCCCTCGATCCCGCCTTCGCGGCCGTAGCCGGACTGCTTCATCCCCCCGAACGGAGCCTCGGGGGTGGG
The DNA here is from genome assembly GCA_002343075.1 of Phycisphaerales bacterium UBA2421. GTDB lineage: Bacteria > Planctomycetota > Phycisphaerae > Tepidisphaerales > Tepidisphaeraceae > UBA2421. The sequence goes on from DDRH01000013.1 coordinate 30,029, forward strand.
GCCGGTGCCGGTATTGACCGCAACATGGCCAAAAGAGAGTTGCCGCGACATTCGCTCGATTCGAGACACGTCGGCGGTAAACAAATACGCGGCCAGACCGTAGATCGTGCTGTTGGCCAGCGCGACAGCCTCGGCTTCGGTTTCAAATCGTCGAATCGCGACAATCGGCCCGAAGGTTTCTTCCTGCTGCATCGCCGAACCTTCTGCAAGGTGATCCAGTAGCGTCGGGGGGTAGAAAGTGCCGGTCAGGCTTGCGTCAACCGATGCCTGTGCAACGCGCTTCGCGCCGCACGCCATCGCATCTTCAACATGCCGGGCCACTTTCTCGACCGCGGCGCGGTTGATCAGCGGGCCGATCTCGGTCGAGGCATCCATTCCGTTGCCCACCCGAAGCGCCGAGACGCGCCGCGCCATCTCCGACGCAAACCGGTCGGCGACTGCAGCGTGGACAAGAATGCGGTTGGCACACACACACGTCTGACCCGCGCAGCGAAACTTGTTGGCCATCAACGCGTCGGCGGCGGCGGTGAGATCGGCATCGTCCATGACGATGTAGGGCGCGTTGCCACCCAGTTCGAGTGACAGCCGCTTGATATGTGGCGCGGTGGTCTTGATAAGCGTACGGCCGACCTCGGTGGAACCTGTAAAGCTGATCAGCCGCACCGCGGGGTGCGTGCACAGCACATCGCCGATCGGCGCGGCATCGCCGATGACCAGATTGGCCACGCCGGGGGGCAGTTTCAGCCCGTCGAGAATGTGCCAGAGCGCGATGGTGGTCAACGGGGTAAGGTCGGCGGGCTTGGTCACGATGCCGCAGCCCGCCGCCAGCGCCGCGGGAAACTTCTTCGCCAGCATCGCCAGCGGGAAGTTCCACGGGGTAATCAGCCCGACCGCGCCGGCGGGCCGATGATGCACCGTCCAGCTCGCGCCACGGATCTTCTCGCCCAGCGGCGATGGTGCGAGGTTGTGAATCTGCGAAGCAAAGAATTTGAAGAAGCCCGCCGAGTAGTCCACTTCCACGAGCGACTCTTTCAACGGTTTACCTTGTTCGAGCGTGATGATGCGCGCCAGTTCCTGTTTCTCTCGCAATAACGCGTCATGGATCGCCATGAGCCAGCCTTCTCGCGTCTCCAGAGAAGGAAAGTCTCTCCATGCCCGGTCGGCGGCGACGACCGCGGCGCGCGTATCGGGCGCGCCCAGGTTCGGTAGCACGGCGAGCAAATCGCCTGTGGCGGGGTTGCAAACCTCGAAAGTCTTCGATGCCGCCGCGCCGACCCATTGGCCGTCGATGTAGCCGCACAGATTTTGGAGCAGGTGAGATTGAACCATGCCGCAATTACCTCCAAGCATTCGATTGTACGACGACGGAGGCAGATGGAATAACGGCGGGGCTTTCCGACCCCAGAGTCCATGCGGGAAAAGACGGTCGACAGCCCGTTACATCTTTAACTGCCGACGGCGGTAGTGCTCGTCGGGGCGGTCGGAGATGCGTGTGACCTGATCCGTCGGCATCGGTACGACTCTTCCCATCGACCGAGCGCCCATGAAGATGCGAGCGGCCTTCGCCGCCATCAGTGTCGCGGCGAGAACCCCCCCGGGCGAGGCGGCGGGGGCGATCAGCCCGTGGTTGGTCAGCAAGATCACCCGAGGCGGCGCACCGTCGGATTGCATGAACTGCCCTGTCGCATCGGCAATCGCCCTCGCCAGGTGTACGCCCGGATCAACGTAAGGCACGACCACGCTGCGCGTTCCACAGCAGACGATCTCGTCCGGAAACCGCCGCTCGACGGCGAACGCCTCGACCGATTCGGAACACAACACCGCATTGACGCTTGTTGGATGCGTGTGGCCCACAAACGAGACACCCGGAAGGCTTAGAAGCTGCGCGTGAAACACCGCCTCCACACTCGGCTTTTTAGCAGCGCGATCGACCCTGCAATCCATGAGCGTCGCTTCCACAGAAGCATCATCGAGCGGCGGGCCGGCAAGGAGATTCAGCAGCGGTTCAAAGTGACACTCCACCAGGCCCGAGGCGTCGATCGTTGCGAGGTTGGCTCCGCTCGCCTTCACAAGAAAAGTAGTCTCGCTCGCGCGAGCGGAGGTGTTGCCCTCGCCGAGAATGACCAGGTCATTCTCGATGCGGCCCAGCTCATGCGAAAGCTCGATCAGTTGTCGGAGAATCTCGGCGCGGTCGCTCACGCGATTTCTCCGCAAAGAGTTACGTCAAGCCCAAGTTCTCTCATGGCGGCGGCCTTGGCGTAGAGCGCAGTGATCGCGCCGGCTTTGTCGTGACCATAAGCACATTGAATGTGATTGCTCTTGTGCCTGGCCATAAACTGATCGCGCGTCACCCCTTTCAGCACCGCGTGCATGATCGGCCATTGGCTTGTTGTCTGGTTCCAGCGGTCCTGAGTCTCGGCGGCGGGGAGCTTAACCACCTCGGCGAGGCCGGTATCAAACTTCAGCTTGCCGCTTTCCACGAACACGCGGCTCCACACGACCCAGCCCGGCCTGCTTATGCCCTTGAGCGTCCCCCCGCCGAGACGGAAATACATGCCCGGCTGACGCTCGCTGCTCGCGCCGGCCCAGCCGTCTATGAAATGCGCCGGCGGGGCCGAACCGCTGATCTCGAACACCCACACATAATCATCCACGCCCTCCCGCCCGTCGGCATACTGGCCCGGACCCTTGTAATGCCGTGCCCAGCGCACATCATGCAAGGTGTTCTCCGGCGGCTGGCCGAGTTGCTTCCAGAGTTCGTACGTTACCAGTCCATCAAGCCCGGCACACTCATCGACTTCATTGAAGTGCGGCAGCGCCTCACCCTTGAAAAGTTCGCGCCCGGTTTCATCAAAGACCGGCGGGCGATCGGTGTTGTTCAGCGTGCCTTCGACCAAATCGCTCGCCGGCGCGAGATCTTTCAGGCCCTGCTGGTATTGGATGCCGATGGTGTGACAGCCAAACTCGTCGGCAATCCGTACCGCGGCGATATACATCTTGCACTGCTGGAGTACCTGCGCCTCGGTGAGGTCGGTCTCCTCATTTGTGCCAAACCGAAACTGCAGCCCTTTCCTGAGATACCACTGCATCACCGTGGCGGCGTCGGCGTCGGTCACGCGCTGCATCGCGGCGTAGAGCGCCGATTGGCTGAGTCGTTCCTTGAAAACGCCGGTCGCATGCAACATTTCGTCGGGGATGATGGCGTTGTACATGCCCATGCACCCTTCATCAAACACGCCCATGATGCGCTTGTCGCGCTTCAGCGCGGTGGCGTAGTCAGCCCCGGCCCTGACGGCCGCTGCGGGGGCTTTCGACACGTCGAACGCCCGGGCGTGGGTCGTATCGTGAACCACCCCCCCACCGCCGAGCCAGCTCTTTAAGCCAGCCAGGAATCTTTCATCTTTGAAGTCTTCGCTCCAGAGGGTGCTGTACTCGATTCCGGCCTTGGTCATCGAGCCGTTGAGATTCAGCATGCCCACCAGGCCGGGCCAGGTGCCGCTCCAGTTGGCGACGGTGAGAATCGGGCCTTTGTGAGTCAGCAACCCGTGCAAAACGTGATGGCTGTATTGCCAGGCGGCTTCGGCGACCACGAGCGGCGCCGCGGGGGGGATCGTCTTGAATACCTCCATGCCATACTTCTGGCTGTCGATGAAGCCGTGGCCCTTCTGTGGGTCGATCGGGTGCGCCCGTTGAACTTTCGCACCACACTTTTCGATGGCGGAGATTACCTGCGCTTCCATCTCGGCTTGCGCGGCCTGACATTTCTGGTTGGCGGTGAGGCGTAGATCGCCGTTGGCGATGAGGTAGACAGTTTGCACGCGATTTCTCCTGATTCGATGGCGCGCCGCAACCGGCGGGCGGCAGGAGAGATGTTTTAGTGGCAGTGTTTTCCGGTGGCAATGGCGAGGACGTCACCACGGGTTAGTTGAGATGACCCCATCTCACGCCGTCGCCGCACTTTTTGCGCGTCGGACGCGTGACGAGCGTCGCAGCAGCCACCCCATGCCGAACATCACGCCACCGCAGAAGAGGAATGCCCACCGATTGCTCCACGGATTGGGAATCAGCACCAGGAGCGTGATAAAAACGCCGTAAATCAGGCAAAGCATGCCCATAATGTCGGCCTGCATGTTATCGCTTCCGCCGCTGCCCTGCTCGCGTTCAAAATCGACCGGGGTTCGCATTTCCTCAAAGAAGCCTTCCACGCGTGCGACGTCGGCTTTGCTTCGGGTGCCGTGAAACACTGCGGTAAACAAAAACCACGCCGAGCCGACGACGATGTTCATCAAAATCCCCGCGGTCTGCGCCCAATCGCTGCTTTCTCGCTTGTTGAGCGTGTACCCAAGGATCCCGCCAGCCCATTCGCTGGTCATCAACCGGTTGACCGCGAAAGAGGTCACCAATCCGACAACGACCGTTGTCCAACCGGCCCAGTTCGGTGCTCTGCGGATGAACATGCCCCAGATCAGCGGAATGCTGATCGGCAGCGCCACCCACCCGCCGAAGTTGACCATCAGTTTGAAGATCGGCAGTTTGTCGAGGCTGGCAAACCAGAGTGCCGCCGAGATGATCATGATGCCCAGCACCAGCGTAGTCAGCACCGAAGCGATCATTAACTCTCGCTCGCTGGCCGACTTACGAAGCTTTACTTCATAGAAGTTCTTGATGAAGAACCCGGCATTGCGATTCAGCCCGCTGTCCATGGAGCTCATTGTTGCGGCGAGAATTCCGCTGAGCAGCAGCCCGAGCATTCCCACCGGCATGGTGGTCATTGCGATGGCGAAATAGGAAGCATCCTGCGGGTTCTTTAACTTTGGAAACGTGGCAGCCAGTTCGGGGTGTGTCACGCGTGCAACCATCGGAGGAATGAACCAGATGAGCGGGCCGACTAGAAACAACACTGTGCCGAGCATCGCCGCTTTGCGCGCGTGGCCGGTGTCTTTCACCGCAAGGTAGCGCGAGGCATCGGTGAGGTTGTTATTGGAAACCCATTTCTGAAGCAGCATGGCGATAACCCAGAGGCCGATGAGGTTGGTATGGGCCACCTCATTCCAGCGCCAGAAATGCGTGGGCACGCGCTCGACAAACTCGCCAACTCCGCCGATGTGGTTGAGCGCCAGCACCGCTGCCACAATGGTGATGGGCATGAGGAGCAATAGTTGAACAAAATCGCTCGCAGTGGTGGTCCACGACCCGCCGACCATCGACATGATGACGACGACGGCACCGGTGATGATAATCGTCTCGCTCAAGTCGCGATTAAACGCCGCCGAGACAAAAACGCCCAGCCCGTTGAGCCAGATCGCGGCGTACAAAACACCCGTGGGAATCTGGATCCAGGTGAAAAACTGCTCATTCACCTCCCCAAACCGCTTTCGCACCGCCTGCATCGACGTGACACAGCGCATCTGCCTGAACACCGGCGCGAAATAGAGCCAGTTAAAGAAAAACCCGACAGCGTTGCCGATGAAGATCACCATCACCACCGGGCCATCTTCATAGGCTTTTCCGGCCATTCCCGTAAAGGTGACGGCACTGAAACTCGTCATAAACGCGCCCGCACCGACGATCCACCACATCATCTCCCCGCCGGAGCGGAAGTAGTCGCTGGTGTTTTTGATGAAGCGCTTAAAGACCAGCCCCATCGATGCCATAAAGGCAAAGTAAAAGGCGATGACGATGTAGTCGTAGGTCGAGAGCATCAGCCTTGGGGACGGGTCAAGTTGCGGAAGGTGTTAAACGCAGGCACGGGCGCGAGTATGCGGTGACTCGCGCCCGTGCGCTGCCGGAGGAGACTATTGCACGTTTGAGGGGTACATGAGATCAACCAGGACCCGGCTGTCCTTTTCCTGCAGTTTCTTCGCTGCAAGCTCGTACTTCGGCTCATTGTATGCATTGGCGGCACGACGGAGGACGGGAATCATGTCGCTGAACTTCGCCGGGCGAATCTGCTGGTGCGGCCACGGCTGTTCTTCCAGCGTGTAGGGCAGCAGATAGTCGATCGCGGTGCGCATGCTCTTGCCGTCGTCGGTCTTGTAGTTCCACAAGTCCATTCCAAGGCGCTCGCCCATGCTTGCAAGATCGGCGAGGGCAACGAGATTGAAGCGGCTGTAGTGAAAGCTAAGCGTGCGGACCAACTCTTCTGGCTGGGTGCCATCGGGCTTAATCTGATCCTGAATCAGCGTCTTGTAGCGTTCGAGCAGCTTTCGGGCCTGTTTCTCATCGCCGATAAACAGCGCGTAGGTCGCGGTCTGCACCTGCGCCCATGTGCCGTGGTTGTTTTTCTGGTTCAGTTCTGTCTTACCCTGTTCGCTGGTGGTGATGTAGGTCAGGAGGTCTTTGAACCACGCCTGCATGGCTTTCTGATCCTCTTCCGACCAGTGCGGACTCCCCGCGATGTAGCCCGCGGCGTCGACTACATCGCGAAAACGGCCGCCTTCGATAATGCCGCTCGGGCGAGGCTTGTCGTATCCGGGCACAAACTGGGCATATTTCAGATGCGGATTCATCCGGGTTGAGGGGTCGATGAACCACGTTCGCATCAATTCGGCGCACTTCTGAGCATATTTTTCGTCGCCGGTGAAAAAGTATGCGAGCGATAGATTCTCAGTGGCCGAACTGAGCTTATCGAGCGGATCAACATCATAATCCGCCCGCTCGGGATTAAACTCTCCGTCTTTGCGTATGTAGGGCTTCCCATCGGGCTTGCTGGGGTCGGGCCACCAATAGGGTGACAAGCTCATGTAGTCGTGTTTGTCGCCGCTGGGGGGCATCCCCTTCTTGTTGACGACGGAAAAGGGAGGCGTGTCGAGAACCTCATCCGCTTCCGAGACAATCTTTTTGACCGTACTCACGATTGCCTTATCGCCGGCGCGAAACTTCTCTCGCGACTTGAGCATGTCAGCGCCGTCAACCTGAAAAACCACGGGAATGGCATCCTTTGCGACCGACTGCCAGGCTGCGGGCGCACCGGACTGTTTTGCGCCATCGGCAAACGCGCCCCCCGCCGCCGTCGCCGCTAGGATGCCAAATGCCACCGCCGTCTTCTTCGTCCAACTCATCACTGCCTCCGCCAAGAGAACTGAATTATTTGACTTGGTAAACCGGTTTTGCAGTAGTATAATCACGGCCCGGTCGAATTGGCAAGTCAGAAATGCAAAATCGGCAGAAATGTTGATTTTCGATTCTCGTCAACACTTAAAGAGGAATCTATGAAGTTCGCAATCTTCGCAAAACACCTTCAGTCCTGGCCACTCGAAACCGCCGTCACCAATGTGCGCGAGGCGAGGTTTGATGGGTTTGATCTCACCGTCAGACCCGGCGGGTACGTTGAGCCGCAAGATCTGTCGCGCGCCCTCCCCGCTGCTGTGAAACTCATCCGCGCCGCCGGGCTGGAAGTTCCCCTGCTCACCACCGCCCTCACCTCGCCCACCGAGCCTTTTGCAGAGGCAACGCTGCGCGCCGCTGCCGATGTCGGAGTGCGCGAAATCAAGCTGGGCTACTGGCCATATGACGGAACCATGTCGATCATGCGTCGGACCGACGATGTCAATCGCGATCTCGACGGCTTCGAGAAAATCGCCCGGTCGGCGGGAGTGCGCGTAAACATTCACAATCACAGCGGCGATCATGTCAACAACTCGCCGTTCACCGTCGCAGCGCTGCTCCGCGACCGCGACCCCGCGCGGGTCGGCTGCTATTTCGACGCTGCCCACTTCACCATCGAAGGTGGACTGTCGGCGTGGAAACACGCCGTGGAAATCCTCTCACCGCGCATCTGCCTGATGGCGATTAAGGACAACAAGTGGATCGACGTCCCGGCGACCATGCCCAGCCAGGAACGCCGGTGGGTGCCGGTCGGCAGTGGGAATGTCCATTGGCCCGCGGTGCTTGGGGAGATCAAGAAGTCCGGTTACGACGGGTGGGCCAGCATCCACGGCGAGTATCAGGGCCGCTGGACCTTCCGCGAGATGACCTCCGCGGAGGTGCTGCAACAATGTATTGCCGATCGCGAGGTTGTCTCGAAAATCTGGCACGCGCTCTAGTTCGAAGCGAGGGCCACAAAATGCGCGTAACCTATTGTTAAATAAATTCTTACGTCACTCTTACACGTCGCCACCGTGGTCAACACCGGCGGAAGGGGCGGTGGTTTGCGGCGTTGGAAAACCCTCGCGACCAACCGCCGTGGAGCTTAAGCACAACCTTTCCGCACCATTTTCAGATTTTTTCCTTGACAGTTTCGTTCCTTGTGCTAGCCTTGCAGAACCGGTTTTTTAGAGATGAAAAACCGGTTCTGCAAGGCGGATAAGGCAGGCGAGCATGGCGGCACCTGAAGCGAGTACCTTTTTGAGTATGATTGCGCCGATGAAACGGCCAACCATTCTTGATGTCGCGCGCGCTTGCGGCGTTGCCAAGAGCACCGTCAGTGTTGTGCTCAACCAAAGTCCCGCCGCCGACCGCGTTCCCGAGGAAACCCGCGCCCGCGTCCGACAGATTGCCGATGGCTTGGGCTATCGCGCCAGCTGGCGCGCCCGGGTCCTCGCCGCCAAGCAAACCGGCATGATCGGCGTGCTTTACACACCTCCGATGCCTCTGATCGCAAGAGGCAACTACGAAGGCATCTTAAGCGGCATCAACGAGACGCTCGCTGCACGCGATTTTCATCTCGTGCTCATGCCGCTGGGCGATAACCCCGATGAATGGCGGCAGTTACTCACCGACCAGCGCATTGACGGTGCAATCGTCCTCAGCCGGTTGTTGCCGAAGCTGGCCGAGGCATTGATCAGCACCGGCACACCCACCGCGCTGGTCAACGCCGACACCGACCTGCACCTGCCCAAGGTGCTCGCCGATGAGTACGACGGCTGCAGGCAATCGATGGAACATCTGTTTGATCTCGGGCACGAGAGAATTGTCTTCCTGCTCGGGCAGCAACCACCGCACTACAGCGTGCAGCAGCGCATTGCGGCGTATCGCGATTCGATGGAGGCCAAGGGGCTGAAACGGCACATCAAAGTGCTCGAGTGCGATGCCACGCAGTTCGCCAGCGACTTCAAGCAGTCGTCGTCTCGGCCCACAGCGGTTGTGTGCTACACGCATTATCTGGCCATTAAACTTCTCCAGGCAGCATGGGAAAACGGGCTTCGTGTGCCGAATGATCTTTCGGTCACCTGTTTCTCCAATGCATACCCTGTGGAAGATGTCGTTCCGCCGCTCACCACCGTGGCATTGGCAACGGTGCAGATGGGACGCAGCGCGGCAGAGTTAGTGCTTGAGCAGATTGATACAAAGGGCGCGGCACTCAAGAGAGGTGTCACGCTCAAAACGCAGTTGATCGTGAGAAAATCGACGGCGGCACCGGCAGCAATGTAACCGCCGCCGGGGCGCACGGGTAACGCGCTCCGGCTGACGATATTGCTGCCGGCTTGTGATGAGATGGTTCGATTCGGAAAATGTGATTTGGAGCGGAGTTTCTAATTTTTTGCGGAGGAGATCATGTTGAAGAAAAGCAAATCGGTTCTGGCCGGCGTCGCTTTGGTGACGCTTGCCAGTCATTTTACGTTCGCCGACACCTACACGTGGACGCGCGCGGTTGGCAACAATAACTGGGACTCAACCACCGGCGGCGGGGCCACTTCCAACTGGGCAACCGCAGGGGGCATCGCCACCCCCATCCCGCAGACGCCTGCTATCGACACAACAACCGATGTGGTCTACAGCGGGACGCTTACGATCGGGAATACGTCCTCGTCCCTGCGGCAGGACTACTCGGTTGATTCCATCGTCTTCGCCGCCGACTTCTGGCACGGCGCCCAGGCGACATTCAACGTCAATACCCCCACGACGCTCCTCGCCGGCGCAACCTCGGCCCATCTGACTATCGGCGCCGGCGGAATCACGAATGACATCGGCCTCGGTGCCGGATCGTTCAATGTAAACATCACACGCAATGCACTGGTCGATGCCAATCTCATTCTCGGGGCCGACCAGACCTGGACTGTCAACACGCCCCCGCCTCCCGGCGGTGGTGGTGGACAACTCGGGTTGTCGATCATCCGGCCCATTGTCGGTGATTTTCAGGTGACCAAAGCCGGTGTCGGCCTGCTGATCATGGGTATGCCCACTCAAAACACCGGATGGACCGGCGGAATCAGCATCAACGAAGGCACCGTTCGCACCGGCGGCGCCGCGGGTGAGAATTTCCAGTTCGGCTCGGGCACCATTCGAAACGTCTCGGACAACGACGTTTCCCTCACCGCCTCCACCATCACCTCGGCCGGCGGCGGGGGCGATCGGATCTTCTCCAACGATGTCGTCTTCGGCGGCACGGGCGCGATGGTCTTCGGCGGGTCATTCAACATGACCTTCACCGCAGACAGCACCTGGACTCTCGAAAGCGATAAGCGAATCGGAGCGAGCCTGATGACAACCGTCGATGGCTCGATCGGCGGCAATTTTGGCTTCACCAAGGAAAACGGCGGGGTCATGGTGCTCAATGGTGCAAACACCTATACCGGTGTCACCACCGTCGACGATGGTGTGCTGCAACCGAAAAACGCATTGGCCCTCGGAACCACAGCCGGTGGAACGGTGATCGAAGCCGGCGGCGCACTGGAACTGACCGGCGGGCTGACATTTGCAGGCGAGACTCTCTCCATCGCCGGCCTCGGCGAAGGCACCGCCAGTGCGGGTCTGGGTATTGATGCCCAGGCCGGCGCACTCCGCAATCGCACCGGAAACAACACCTGGACGGGTGCAGTCACCGTCAATGGCGCTGATGCGTTCATCGCCGTCGATGGCGCGACCACGCTGGCGCTGAGCGGCGGAGTGAGTGGCGATGCGAGCAGTTCAGCGCGTGTCGGCAGCACCGTCGCACCGGGTACGCTGGTGACGAGCCACGTCCGCACCGGCGGGCTTGCGGTGGACGCCGGCGGCAAGGTTGTCATCAGTGCGGATGGCACCAGCGCCGGGCGCAGCAATATCGGCTCGCTGTCGGTCGCAACCGCACAGGTAGACATCACCAACAACGCCGCGGTTTTGTCTGCAGTCACCCTCGCCGACGCGCGGGCGTTGATCGTATCGGGCCGCAACGGCGGCGCGTGGAACGGCAACGGCATCAACAGTTCAACCGCGGCTGCAAACCCGGCCACAGCCATCGGTTATGCACTGGCGAGCAGTGTCCCGGCCACCGCCATCTTCGGCACCACCTCGGGCACCGATGTGCTGGTGCGCTACACCCTGCAAGGCGATGCCGATCTGTCCGGCGGTGTGAGCCTTGACGACTTCACAGCGCTGGCTGCGGCGTTCGGGAATGCCGGCGGGTGGAGCAGCGGCGATTTTAACTACGACGGCGTGGTCAATCTCGACGACTTCACCCCGCTCGCCGCCAATTTCGGCAACAGCCTGCCCGGCGATGTCGCCCGCGGCGCCGTGCCCGAACCGACGGCGCTTGGCCTCGTAGCCATCGGCGTCGCCGGCCTGTTGCGCCGCCGACGAAAGTAATGCGTCAATCCGTGTCGGCCGTCCCGGTTGAGCGTGAATCAGCCGGGACGACCGACGCGTAGCGCGGGTTTCCAACCCGTTCTGCAGCTCGAAGAAACGGGTTGGAAGCCCGTGCCACGAAATGACTTACAAGGAAGCGAACATGACCCTGTCGCAAGCCAGAAACATCACGCCCCCCACTCGCCGTAATCACGCTTTCACGCTGGTTGAACTGCTTGTGGTGATCGGCATCATTGCGCTGCTGGTGTCCGTGCTTTTGCCTGCACTCGGGAAAGCAAAGTCGCAGGCAAACGCGACGAAGTGCGCTGCGAATCTGCGTCAACTTGCGCAGGCGCACCTGATGTACGTCAACGACTTCAAGGGAGTCATCGTTTATCCGAGGATCGAAGACCCGCAGTTTAGCCCAAGGACCGTTTTCTGGTTTCAGCGACTCTCGTTTTATCTAAATAAACAAGATGCCCGAGGCGGCAACTACGACACCAACAACATTTCGGCGGCAATCAAGGGATGCACTGAGTGGATTCCCATCGATAACACCGGCGACGGCGTGCCAGACAGCGACAAGATCGGTTACGGCATGAGCCGCCGACTTAAGACGCCAAAGACGAGAACAAACTATCATGCACCGGGAGAGCACACTTTGGTATCAAGCAGTTGGTCGGGAACCGACAACGACCCCGCTGACCCCGATTACGCTTCAGGACCCTGGAAAATTACGCAAATCAAAAACGCATCATCACGCATTCTCTTCGGCGACAGTCGCAATACATGGCTCGATCCGGCTGTCACGGGTTGGGACCTGAGTGCTCCGCTCATCGGAATTGGTGCAGGCACGAGCGGGGACGTAGGCAGGCACACCAAACGAGTGATCGTGAGCACCACGACAGATCCAAAATACAAATCGTTGCGCGCCAACTATGCGTTCGTCGACGGCCATGTCGAATCGCTCGATCCCGAGAGCGCACTAAAGGCGATCAACGACCCGCGGTGAGTTTTTTGATCAAGAAGCGATGCAATACATCTTCCCCACGACCAAGTATGAGCATTACCGCCTGCCGACGCATGTGAACGATCTAGTCATGGATCGTTCGCAGGCGACGGCGAGCGAGGTGTTTGTGGTGGTGCTCGAGCCCGGCGAAGCCCCGCCGCGGCATAAGCATGAGGACACGGAGCAGATTTTCTACGTCCTAGCCGGCCGCGGGCGGCTGGAGGCGGGCACCCCGCCGACGAATCACCCGGTCAGCCCCGGCGATGTCGTGCGCATTCCCGTCGGCGAGTTTCACCGCATCTTCTGCGAAGGCAACGAACCGCTGCGCTATCTCGCCATCGATTGCTTCCCCGGCGGCCGGCCCGGCGCCGAGCCTACCTGGGATGAGCATGTGAAAGTCATGTGCAGGCAAAACGGGTGGAGTTACGACGACGTGCGCGCTGCGAGCAACAAACATATATAGCGACGCGCGCCGATCAATGGAGCAAGCCTCTTAACAGCGCAATCTGCCAAGCTGACGATTCAAGCTGACAATTCAAGCCGGCGACTCAAGCCGGCGAAACCGCCCGTGCTTCGGCGGTGAGTTCATCCTGCTTCAGATAGCGCGACGCCCAGAGCCAAAGCATCCCGCCGACGAGCATCATGCCACTGACGACGACGAAGCCGGTTGCCAGCCCGCTGGTGGTTTCGGTCTTGTTCCAATCGGCCACCTGCCCGATGATCGCCGGGCTGATGGCGTCGCCTAGCGCGTGGATCACAAAAATGTTGATGGCAAACGCGGTCGCGCGGATGCCCGGTTGAACCACGTTGGCCAGCGCCGTATTGGCCGGGCCGGTGTTGAAGAACAGGCAGAAGCACGCGAGAAAAACCACAATCCAGCAAGCCGGAAACGGCGTGACGAGCATCAGCAGAAACAGGGGAAAGCCGGCGATCATGCCCATCGCTGAAACGAGCATATAGCTGCCGGAGACGCGTGGCCGCAGCTTATCGCCGAGCCATCCGCCGGCGAGCGTGGCGATGAGGCCCGACGAGGCGATGATCACGCCGAAAATCATGTTGGATTTCGACGGATCCAGCCCGCGGTCCTGGCTGAGGTAGCGCGGCATCCAGAAAGCGATGCCCCCGATGGCAAACGTCATCGCGGTCATGCCCAGTGAGTTCAGCACATATGATTTGATCTTCAGCAGCTTCAGATAATCCCGCGGCTTGGGCCTGGGCGGCTTCTCACCAGACAAAACGACCTGCCGCGGCGGCTCGGGCATAAAAAAGCACCAAACCCCCAGCAAAATCCCCGGCGGCACGGTGCAGAAAAATGCCCAGTGCCAGTGTTCGGTAAAGAATCCGCCGATGGTGTATCCGAGCGCGCTGCCGACAGGAATGGCAGCATAAAACCATGCGAGCACCTTGCCACGCTTCTCAATCGGATAGAGATCAGCAATGATCGTCGGCGCCACCGGCCCGTATGCCGCCTCGCCGAGGCCAATCATGCAACGCATGAGCAACAAGAAGCCGTATGAAGTCGCCAACCCCGACCCCCCGCTGGCCAGGCTCCAGAAAATCACCCCCGCCCCGATGATCATCCACCGCCGATACCGGTCAGCAAGAATGCCAAACACCGGCGAGCAGAACATATATGCAATGAGAAACGCAAACACCAGCCTCCCCATTTGCGCCATACTCGCGCCCAGCTCATCGGCAATGGGCTTCTCCAGCGCCGCGAGAATCTGGCGGTCAACGTAGTTAAACAGGTTGATCAACAGCAACAAAACCAGCGCCACACGCGCCCGGCGGAGAGGAGAAGGGATGGCCTGAGAAGTCACGGCGGGGATGATCGCGGGAACACGGAGGATTGGCAAACGATATTGGTCGATCAAACCACCAAACGCACACCCCCGGTCGAAGGATCGACCGGGGGTGAATCGGGTTTGAATGAAGACGAGTGTGGCCTGGTGTTCGTGGGTTAGTCCCAAACCACTCTCATATACGGGACCGAGATTTCTCGCTCTCCTAGCCCAGCAACTGGAGAGCGGCCTGAGGGCTTGCGTTGGCCTGTGCCAATACGCTCGATGCCGCCTGCGAGAGAATCTGGTTTCGTGTGAGGTTCGCTGTTTCTTCAGCGAAGTCAGTATCACGAATGGCCGATTCAGCCGCCGACGCGTTCTCGAGCGCGACGCCCAGGGAGTTTACCGTCGATCCGATGGTAAACTTCTGGAACGCACCCAGCCGACCTCGCTGCTCGCTCACCTGCTTGATGGCCTTGTCGAGAATCCGCTGTGCGGTGACAAGGTTCTGGCTGTTGAGCGAGTTGCCCTGGCCGCTGCCGATGCTCGACAGATAACCGATGGTATCGTCACCGAGGTTGCCGGTGCTGACCGATCCAATCCCGAGCGATTCTTTCTCGGCTTCGGTGACCCTGCTGCCAAGGGCGAAGTCGGCCCCGCCGCCGGTGATGCTGAAGGTGGTTGAACCTGGCGTGTTGAAGGTGGCGTCGAGATCAAACTCGAGGTCAAGCCCTGCCGACCGGTAGCTGATCGCCCGGCCTGCGGCCTGGGCCTGCGCGCCGTTGATGTTCACGCCTGCATCGTTGCCGAAGGCCTTGCCGCTCACACCACCGGTGACGGCGAATGAGCCTGCGAGCGCCTTGACTGATACGAACTGGGCGCTGCCAAACTCGGTGCTGTTGATAGTCAGCCCGCCGCCGCTGGCGACAGCGCTCACGCCGGTCGCGGCCTTGACGGCGTTGATGGCGGTGGCGACATCGGCAATGGCTGTGCCTGAAGCAAACGACAACTGCTGCGTACCGAGGTTGCCGGCGACTTCGATCGTCGCCCCGCCGGCGCCGACGGTGGTCGAACCATAGCTAACCTGGCCGAGGGTCGCGCTGGCGGTAACCTGCACCACTACGTTGATGCTCGCCCCTTCCGCAATCTTGGCCGCGTTGATGCGCACGTTATCAATCGCCGTGCTACCCACGCCGCTGGTCGTGTAGTCGTAGTTACCGTTGAGGAGCTTGGTTCCCTGGAACGCCGTAGCGCCGGCGATTCGGTTAATCGTAGATAGGATGGAGTCCACCTGCAACTGATTGGCGTCGATCTCTTCCGAGCTTAGCCCGCCGGTGTTCGCCGACGCGCTCACGAGGCTCTGAAGTTCGGTCAGCAGGCTGCTGACTTCGCTCAAGCCCCCTTCGGCGGTGCCGACGATGTTGCTTGCTCGGCTGGCGTTATCAATCGCCTGGCGAATGCCCGCCTTCTCGGCTCGCAGGTTTTCGCTGGCGATCAACCCGGCCGGGTTGTCTTTACCTGAATTGATTCGTAAGCCGGTGCTGAGACGCTCCAGGCTCGTGTTGAGGTTTGAGTTGTTCTTCGCCAGCACACGCTGTGCGATGAGCGAACTCACGTTGGTGTTAATTCTACTCATGATGTCTCTCCGTGACGTTTCACTTTTCGCGCCGGCGGTTCTGCGGTTCCACCGGTGCGGGTTTCAGTCCGTTGAATCTTCGCTGCGCCGGGACGGACTCGATCCCATTAGCAGCGTGCGGTTCGGTCGGGTCGACGCCGGGTAGTTCACCCGTTCTGCGTGCATCGACTCGAAAGGTCGCACGTTTCATAAAAGCCCACTCGTGCTTTTCGGCCTCCTTTCATTCAAGACCCGATCGCAAACTCAACGCGCGCCAGCCGGTCGGACCGGCGCAAATTGAGTCCAGCGGAGATATCGTCGGGGGGTTCGTCCGGGCTTGACGCCGTGCACAAGAATTTGAGTGAATCACCAGAGTGTGACTGGCAGGTTCGGCAAGCCCGATTCTGCAGCGCGGCGGGGTCGGTATTATTGGACGAAATATTCTCGGAACCGCGCCGCGCGCGACTGTTGTATTTTCGGACGCACCCCGGAAACGAGAAAACCCCCGGCCGACGAATCAACCGGGGGCTGCATTCTCATGCCTGCTATCTCTCTATCGCTGCGGATTTACCGAAGCAGCAGCAGCGCCGCCTGCGGGCTGGCGTTGGCCTGGCTGAGCACACTCGATGCCGCCTGGCTGAGAATCTGATTGCGGGTGAGGTTCGCGGTTTCCTCAGCAAAGTCGGTATCGCGGATTGCACTCTCGGCGGCGCTGGCATTTTCCAACGCGATGCCGAGGCTGTTCACCGTCGAACCAAGCTCATACTTCTGGAACGCACCAAGACGCCCACGCAACTCGCTCACCTGCTTGATCGCCGAATCGACGATCGCCTGCGAGGTGGAGAGCGTGGTGCCCGTGAGGGCGTTCGCCCCGCCGCTGGCCAGGCTCGAAAGGAATCCCTTGGACGAGCTGCCGAGGTTGCCCGTGGTGAGGGCGCGAATGCCCAGCGAGGTCTTTTCCGCTTCACTGGCCTTGCTGCCGAGTGCAAAGGTCGCCCCGCCGCCGGTGACGGCAAAGCTGGTGCTGCTCGAACCGACATTGAAAGCATCGGCAAGGTCAAACTCGACATCCAGCCCGCCGCTGCGGTAGCTGATGGTCTTGCCCTGTGCCTGTGCGGAGGCGCCATTGACATTGACCACGGCATCGCGGCCGAAGTCTTTGCCGTTGGTGCCACCGGTCACGCTGAATGTACCCGAGAGCGCGCGAACCGAAACGAACTGCTCGCTGCCGAACTCGGTGCTGGTGATGGCGGCCGCGCCACCGGAGAGCACGGCGCTGACGCCGGTCACCGATGCCACGCCGGCAATCGCGGTCGCGATCGAGCTGGCGGTGGTGCCGCTGGCAAACGAAAGCTGCTGCGTGCCGAGGTTGCCCGTGATTTCAATCGTCACCGCGCCGGCGGTGCTGCCGGAGAAACTCACCACGCCGGTCTGCGCCGAAGTGGTGACATTCACCACAACATTGGTCGTTGCGCCATCCGGCACACGGGCGGCATTGATGCGCACATCGGTCAATGCCGTGCTCGCTACGCCGCTGGTGGTGTAATCGTAGTTGCCGTTGAGCAGCTTCGATCCCTGGAAGCTGGTCGAGCCGGCGATGCGGTTGATGGTGTTCAGAATCGAATCGATCTGAAGCTGGTTGGCGTTCTTTTCTTCCTGGCTCAACCCGCCGGAGTTGGCGCTGGCGCTCACGAGGCTCTGCACCTCGGTGAGCAGGTTGGAGATTTCCGCCAGACCACCCTCGGCGGTGCCGACGATGTTGGTGGCGCGGTTGGCGTTATCGATCGCCTGCAAAATGCCCGCCTTTTCGGCGCGGAGATTTTCGCTGGCGATCAGGCCCGCCGGGTTGTCCCCACCGGAGTTGATCTTCAAACCCGTGCTCAAACGCTGCAGGCTCTTGTTGAGCGCGTCGTTGTTGCGACTCAAAACCCGCTGCGCGATGAGCGAGCTGACGTTGGTGTTAATGCGGCTCATAGTACGCTGCCCTTTTTCGCGCCGAAGGTTCCAAAAACCCTGGCGTTCATTCCCAGCCGGCCGGGCCCACGCAAGGCCACGAATTCCGGTTGTCACGAATCAAATCGGAGTGCCCCAAGGGCGACTTAATCTTCGTAAACGGAAAAAATGGAAGAATCCGACCCGACGGCCCGATAACCTGCGCCGCCGCCGGTCGTTCCGTGCGAAGCCTTTTTGACTAAATCTTTGCGAACACCCTTATCTGAAGCATTTACAATTCGTGAGCGGCGCGACGCTCACACAATGACAGGCTGCCGCCTTTCCCATTTCCCCCGCTCCGCCGTCTCCGCCACGATCGAGGTTGCATGGTCCGCAGTGCGCTGCGAACCACCATCGTGCGGACCACCATCGATGGCATAAGCGCCAGATTCTGGCGACTGTCAACGCCCCGACTTCCCGGCGACGGCCGCGCGATGTCGCGACGTCAGTGGTCCGCGGTGTAGCGTGCACCGTACGGACT
Organism: Phycisphaerales bacterium UBA2421; assembly: GCA_002343075.1. GTDB lineage: Bacteria > Planctomycetota > Phycisphaerae > Tepidisphaerales > Tepidisphaeraceae > UBA2421. The sequence continues at coordinate 48,388 of DDRH01000013.1, forward strand.
TTTTCTCCGCTCACGGTATAACACGCGAGGGTAGGTCAGTCCCATGCCGCTTTACGACTGGAACAATCGTTCAATCATATCCGACAGCGAGCGCGACCCTCGCCCGCGATGCACACTCCTGGTGGGCAATGGCTTTAGTTGTGATCTCATCAGTTACTTTGGACTAAACAGTGAGCTCAAAACTTCTCCACTGATTCCACCCCCAGCGTGGGTACAAGAGCGCGAACTGCCAGTCAGTGGCTCGGGCAGGCAACGAAAACTGTGGAGTCGAGATCGGTATCCTGAACTCGTAGCTTTTGTTGAAAGTTTGGGTACTAACAAGGGGGACAGATTTGGAATGGTTTGCAGCGAACTAGCGCGTTCGTTCGCCTTTTCCGTTGATGCTCACCGAATCAGCTTCACCAACCGCCATCCGGGGCTCCAACTTCGATGCTATCTCTGGCATTTGTTCCATCTCTATCAGGAGACTTTCTTGAATCGCTGCGGCGCACCGCCCATCGACGATTGGCCGTGGTATCCTGTGATTCAGTGCCTTCTACGTGACACACGATTGACGATCGTGTCTTACAATTACGAATGCCTGATCGAGACCATAGTTAGCGATTGCTTTTATTCATATTTCTCTCCCCCAGTTTTTTGTGTGGAGCAAGCTTCCAGTCGCACGGCGGAAGAGATTGTCGTTTTGAAACCTCACGGCTCCATCTCGCATACCTTTCCCAGTTACGGAGGCAGTGAAGGGGGCGGGCTCTTCGTGGTGAATAATTGTGATGGTGGATGGCGCTTTGCTCGCAACGAAATCGAGTTACACGAGTGTCCGAGCTTTCCCGACCTGGTACCGCCTGGCCACTCGCAATATCATCTGGCAAACTACGAAACGAATGTCATGCAGGCCGTGAAGCATTCATTCGCCGAAGCTGACTTTGTACTGCTATGCGGGTTTCGAGCCGCCGGGCCGGATGCAACCGAACTCGAAGCGTTTTTGGAAGCTTGCAATCCCGGCACCCCAGCTGCGCACGTAGGCTTGCGATCGGCCGACGACGAGTCAAATTCTGCGGGCAACCTCTTGCGTCGATTTTGCGCACCATATGCTTTCTTCGACGCTGCTGAAGTGCAGAGTATTCCACCGTGGATCAATGCGTCGCTGAGTACCTGAACTGCGGACGGTATCGACTCATCGGTGGGATTTGCTCAGCGTGTGACGTATCTGCTGGAGAACTGATGCAGCAAATCCCTTTTCCGCCGGAATCGCAACGATCAAGGCACCGTTCCGAATGTGAGTCGTTATAGCGAGGAAATTTCTGTTTGGCCGTCGTCGAACCATCGAACTGCCGATACGCTGCTCGACGGTATCAGGAATGTGCCCGCGTCCGAGGTCCACATAGTCAATGGTAACGTCGGCACTCAACAAACTACAGTCTGACCATGCATGCTTAATCCAGTTTCCCCATTGCGCACACTCGCTCAAGTTAAAACACAGTTGAACTCGGTCACAGGTTGGCATGTCGGAGAAAATCAATGCCACTCGGCGAGCAGCGTTAATAGCGCCAGTTAAAAGTTCCTTGTTCTCGGACAGGGCTAGGTCGACTGGTAGATTCATCGACTTAACAAACTTTTCCCAATGCGATAGGCAGGGATTTGTACCGAGCCAGAGATTTTTAGGAAAGGATGGCGCATCACAAAGACCCTGTTCAATTAGAAACTGGATTCCAGCGCGCAGGTGCGCCGTTGCCTTAACTGTCGGTGACCTGCTCCCCAAAACCTGA
>DDRH01000001.1 GCA_002343075.1 Phycisphaerales bacterium UBA2421
AGGTGCGCGGCCTCCTGCCCCCCCGCCGCACCTTCTTCGAACACCTGCGCGCCTTGCTACAGTACCTGCCGTTCGATGACTGGGATCACCTCATGCGCTTCATGCAGCAGCGCCTCGCTCCCAACGCCCCAGACACCAGTTGACTGGCGCCAGCCAACACTCCTTACCCTCACCACCCGCTACCATCAAACTTGAAATGAGAATTGCCGCTCGTCTCGCAACACCGTGCGGTCGACCGGCGCGCCTGTGCTATCCTCCCACGCGGTTATGGGCGGACTGCCGGATGGCTCGTTCGTCGCTGTCTCTCTTTGCTTTGTTGTGTGCTCACCGAAGGAGAGTATCGAATGTCGATCAGCACCATTGATAGCTATGCGCTAATCTCTTTCGCCAACCGATCCAACCATCTCAATGGACGCATACACGGCACCTGGTTGGTGCCGGATTTCGACTACGAGAACTTCTACTATACGGGAGGATATCATCTGGAGCCTTATGACCAGCCCTATGACCACGATCTTCCAGCATACTCGAACTTCGGCTTCCGTCTCCCCGGCTGGCCCCCTCGCCTCTATCAAGGAAATGGTCAGTGGGTTCCCTTCCACGCTGAACAGACCGCAACCAGTAGTGTGCGCTGGCCCGGTGGGGCCCTGTACATTTCCTCGTTCTCGGCCGGCGTACTCAAGACAGAGGAGCAGCTGTCTCCCCAAGACGCGGTTTGGGAAAACACCCGAATGGTGCTCCAGACTTCTCGGGAAACCTTTGATCTGCAGGCCCTGACCTATCTCTACGAGGTCAACCACACTGCAACCTCGTGGGATACGAACCATACTACATCGCTGGAATGGTGGCGCACAGAAGAATTCACAATCTCAGGCCGTATCGAGGTCCGTCTGGTGCCGCTCGATCGGTCATACGGGTTCACCGAAGGAGCCGACCATTATCCGGGCAGCGACGCTCAATTCCCGGCTTCCCAGGGGATCTGGAACAGCGCGCTGGACAATGACTTCGATGCCCTGGGTGGCAACGATACCGTGGACGCCGGGGGCGGCAACGACAGGCTCGCCGGCGGCGCCGGCAACGATTCCCTCATTGGCGGTGCGGGCGACGACCATCTCAGCGGCGGGATCGGCAACGACACCCTCAGTGGCGGTGATGACGATGACACGCTCACTGGCGGTGCTGGCACGGACACGCTCGATGGCGGTGCGGGCAGCGACCAGCTCTACGGCGAGGCGGGCAACGACTCGCTCAGCGGAGGGAACGGGGACGACTTCCTGTTTGGTGGTGACAACAACGACACGCTCAGGGGCGGTGCGGATGGCGACCACCTGAGCGGCGGAGTCGGCGACGACATCCTCGACGGGGGCTCTGGCAACAATACGCTGGAGGGTGGTGCCGGCATTGATACCGTCGTCTACCAGGGTGCGCTCCCCGGCTGGAGCGGAACACGGGGTTCGTACAACCGCGGCATCGGGGTCTTCGGCGGCTACGAGTTCCGCCATGTCTCGGGCAATACCTTCACGGTGACGCATCCGGATGGGGCCGGGTCGGCAACCGATACGCTGACCGACGTCGAGTATGTCGAAGTCGGCGGCAAGAAAATGCCGCTCAAGAAATATGAGTTCAAGATCATTCTCGATGGCAAGGGCGGCGGAGATGGCAACTTCACTTTCCATGACCAGCCGAATGCTCAACTGAACGGCCACCAATGGAACTGGCTCGGCAACGCCTGGATTGAGTTCTGGGAAAACGGCACGAGGCTCGAACGATGGCGCTGCGCCTACGACGACGCGATGCCGCTGCCGCGCGGCACCGAGGACGAGCAGGGTAGCCTCGTCTACTCCTATGGACTGACCTATCGCTTCAACCGAGGCGGTGGGGACGGGATAACCGATAGGAGTTCTCGGGCCTTCGATTTTTCCACGTACGACGGCCGCACCTTGTTCCCCAGTGGCGTACGTTTCAACCCGGAAGCCACACCCACCGGCAACGACACGCTCAGCGGCGACCGCACCAACGTTCAGATCCACGTCGGCAATGAGCCGGGGGATTCCAACGGCTGTGTCGTTGTCTCCCGGGCGAACTTTCTCGACGATGTGTTCGGGCACATCAACTACTGGATCTTTGAATCAGGCCAGACGTTGGCGAGCTATGTACAAAACGCCGGCGCGCAGCGCATTGCCTTGATGCCGGTGCCGATCACGGCAACGGTCAGCTACCAATCAGGTGTGCGGGAAGGGCAGCCGATCCTGCGCCTCTCGACGCCGGAGCATGCCTCTCCAAACAGTCCGAATACCCTCCACATCGCGCTGGACAACAGCAATGGCGGCCTCACCCGTGAAGTGGAGATGCGCGTGAAGATCGATGGCCCGGATGGGAGCCTGCCGTTCACGCTCTCGCCTCTCACCGGCGGCACCGTCCAGCTGGCCACGAACAACCTGGCCACCGGCACGAGGACGTACACGGTGACGCTGGCGCAACGGACGACCTCGCTCGACCTGAAGTTCGTGACCACGGCGCCGGTCGGGTCGGATTTTGCCGTGAGCATCGACAGCTACCGGTTGGGGCGCTATCGCGAC
>DDRH01000058.1 GCA_002343075.1 Phycisphaerales bacterium UBA2421
GACAGTCGCTTTGGTCGACCCAACCTATTATTATACTGACCGACCGGTCAAGATATCATGACGGCGGAAGCGCCAAGCTTTTCGCCGTAACTTGACCGAGCATAACAATTTAGTGGATTCTCCGCGAGAATAATCAAACCGGAAAAAACCAACGCGCTGTTTGATATTCAACAGACAGAGCGTGCGCTGAATCGCCGATAGATAGCCGATGCTCGCCCTCTCGATCCGACAGCACGGTTGAGTGAAGCGGGGCCGAGGTGATCTTTTGCGATCCTCAAGACGACGGAGATTCGGTCGCAGGCGACGCGGCGGATTGGGTATGGGATAATTGCTTGTAAGCAGCCGATAGCGGAGAGCCGAAAGAAGATAGCGATTTGGTCGAAGGACCTGGCCGTGCTGGAGCCGGCGGTGCCGTTTCGTTGATCGAATCGGCGCGGCAGGTGAGGATGGGCCAGCCGGATGCGCTGTTGCCTGTGCAACAAGTGGTCTTTGGGCTTTCACCATGCCTCCAACCGCACTCGCCACCATTCTCACTCACATTCAGGCCAATCTCGACGGCGATCTTTCGCTTGAGGCACTCGCTGGCGTTGCGGGGTGTTCGGCGGCGTATTTTGCCCGGCGGTTTGCGCAGATCATGGCGGAGACGCCGAAGCAGTATACGTTGCGCCTGAGGCTGGAGCGTGCGGCGGTGCGGCTGGTATTGCTGGATGACCGGGTGCTCGACATCGCACTCGATTGCGGGTTTTCCTGTCACGAGACCTTCAGCCGCGCGTTCCGACGGCGGTTTGGGGTGTCGCCTCTTGGGTTTCGTGCCAGCGGGCGACTGCCGGCGGCGCCGAAGAGCCGAAGCAAAACGCTCGGTGTTGAGGTGCCGCAGCGCGTTGAGGTATCGGCAGAGGCGGTGTCGCTGTCCTCTACCGTGGTGCGCACACTTGCGCCGATGTCGCTGGCGTTTGTTCGCCATGTTGGGCCTTACGAGCAGGTGCCGGTTGATTCGTGGGATGTTGTGCTCGACTGGGCCTTGCGCCGTGGGATTGGACCGCCGTATGTGTTGATGGGGATTGCACATGACGCGCCTGGAATCACCGAGCCGGCAAGGCTTCGCTTTGACGCGGCCGTGCGCGTACCCTGTGAGTTCACCTCGACGAAGCGGGTGGGGTATCAACGGTTCGGCGGCGGGGTGTTTGCGTTCACGACGCACGTTGGCCCGTTCACCGCACTACCCGCAGCTTACGGAGAGATCTTCGCACGGCTTAGGAAAGACAAGACGCTGGAGTGCCTGGGTGTGCCGTGCCTGGAGTTTTATGGCGTCAACCGCGTCACCAGCGATGTCGCGGTTGTGAACACCGAGATAGCCATTCCCGTCCGGCGGCGGCGCAGGTAGATCGGTTTCCGCGATCCGCGAGGATGATCTGAGATCCGCGACGAGGGTTAGACGCAAACTCCAGTAAAGAACAAATCCCCCGCGGCAGCGCTTGCCGCGGAGGATCTTGATGTTCGAAACTGCATTCGGAAGCGATTACTTCTTCTTCCAGATGTAGCTCTTGTCCTGAATCGACACTTCGTTGCTGCCAGCGACAGCGACGACCTTGCCGGTTTCGGCCTTCTTAAAGCCGAGCTGATCGCCCTTTTTCAGGCTGTAAGTGACGACAGGGGTGCTGTCGAATGTGCTGTAAAGCGCGTAATCGCCGTCGGCGGTGGCCTCTGCGACGATGGCGTCTTTACCTGCGTCGTAACGCTGAACTGTTGTGCCGCTGGTCACCCGCGAGCACCCGACTGCCAGCATGCTACCCAGAGCAAGCGTGGCGAGAATCCGACTGAACATGTATTCCTCCTTTAGGAATTTGAGTTGGAGGAAATATAGGCGAAGAGGGGTGGGTTTTGCCAACTTTGCGTGCGCAGTTATCTTGTGAAGGCACGCATGGAGCAGTCTCTAAAAAATCGTCTCACATGGGGCCCGGTCATGCTTGGGCTGCTGTTCGGCCTGCTGGCGCTTGATCATTATGTGCAGGTCTGGACGAACTCCGCAGAGCTGAACGCACGCTTGCAGGTGTTCGGCGGGGTGGGTGGAACGGGGTTGCTGGCGCTGCTGGCGATTGTCATCCCGCTGGCGACTGTGGAGTTGACCTCATTGTTCGCCGCCGAGAATGTCCGGCCGTATCGCATCGTCGCCGGTGGGGGGTCGTTTGCGCTCATGGCGCACGCGTTCCTGACACAGTTCGAATGGTTCAAGCCGATTGCTGCGTCGGTGTTGGCGTTCATCGTGGTCGGCGTGATGTTAATCAGTGCCCTGCGGCGGGCGCTCGACCGGGAAAGCCAGGACGCGATCCACCGCATGGCGGGCACACTCCTTGCCACGCTCTACCTCGGCGGACTGGCATGGTTCTTGATTGCGCTGCGCGTGAAGACCTCTCCCAACTTCACGGGCAGCACGATGGTGATCCTGATGATTCTGCTGGTCGTGAAGTTCACCGACATCGGTGCCTACTTCGGCGGGCGCGCGATCGGTCGGCGGAAACTCATCCTGTGGCTTAGCCCGGGCAAGACCTGGGAGGGACTTTTCTGCGGATTACTCACCGCTGGCCTGGTGGGAATGGCCTGCGCGCCTAGGGTGAGCCAACTGACTTGGGACAAGGCGTTCGTCTTCGGCGTAATTATAGGTGGAATAGGTCAACTGGGCGATTTGCTGGAGTCAATGATGAAGCGCGATGCCGAGGTGAAAGACTCGAGTAAGCTGATTCCCGGTTTTGGCGGAATCCTGGACGTGACCGATTCGCCACTGCTCGCCGCGCCCTTTGCGTATGTGGTTTTCAGCCTTTTCTAGGCTCTTGGTACGCGTTTTACGGTAAGCCGCGCTTTTCCGAAATCATGATCCCCGTTGCGGCCTGAAATCGCCCTTGTCATTTACTTGCAGGATGCGCTTCGGGCGTACGCAGTGCATTTGCGAGCAAACGTGGGGGTTAATTGGAGGTCGGGTATGCAATCCACGCGTGGTTTTTCTCGTCGTTCAACACGCACCAACTCAATCTTGGCAGCGGCGGTGACAGGGTTTTCGATTCTGGGCCTCGCGCCAAAGGCCGATGCGATCAACATTGTCCTAACCTACGACGCTGCTGGTTCTGTCGAGCCGGCCGGCGATCCTGTTGGCGCCTCGCTGACTGCGATCATGCAACACATCGAGTCATTCTACGAAGACGTTTTTGAAGACACTCATACCCTGAATATCACCTATCGCTACGGCGCACAGGCAGGCGGCACACTTGCCGCGCACACGCTCAACACACAAGGTGGCGTGCCGCACCGCGAAACCGCTGGCACGATCGTCTTCAGCAATACGGTCAATTGGTTCTGGGATGCGACTCCTGCAGATAACTCCGAATACAACATGGCCCAGACGCTCTGGCGCGATCTTTCTGCTGCTCAGCGGAATGATCTTTACAACAATGACAATCTTCTGAATGTCCCGGCGACCTTTGAGGCCGGCTTCACAGGCACTGGAAACGGATCTAATGCGAACACGTCAGGGCGTACCGACATGGTTAGCGTGGCGTTTCACGAAGTCGGTCATGCGCTGGGGATGTCGGCGGCGAACACTGAGACCGACGCTGAGACGCTCGGAGACAATGATTACGACTTTCACCCGGCAAACGTGTTCGGTATTGCCCTCGCTGCTGAGATCGCGGACGGCGCGAATAATGCTCACCTCGACGGAAGCGGTCCGGCCCTTATGAATCCAAGCATTGGAACCAACGTGCGTCGGCTGCCCAGTCACACCGACCTGTTCAGCATGGCGCAGGTTCACGAGTACCTTCAGTTGGACGTCCCGCGGCGCGAGTTTTACGGCGGTAGCAACTGGAACACCACCGGAAACTGGAGCGGGAACGAAGACCCGGGAATTTTTGATGAAGCATTTGTCAGAGGGTCTGGTCCCAATGGTGAAATCCGCACTGCCGGGCTGAGCGCGTCAGGGTTTGCTGACACACTGCATGTGCTGGAAGGTTCCAATGTAAGGACGAACGCGTTTTCGCTGACAATCGCATCCACGCTCAATCTCGACGGCATTGACACAGACATGTTCGTCGATGCCGGCGGCACGCTTTCCGCTAGCGGAGCGACCATCAATATCAACAACGATGCCGAGCTAAGCATGCTCGGCGGGGTCGTCAGCAGTGTGGGTACGATCAATAACAACGCCGAAATCATCGGACAGGGCACGATTAATGTCTCTGGACGGCTTAACAACTCCGGCAGCATCAACGTATCCGGAGGCACACTGGTAATCACCGCGACCGGTGCTGGTCAGCTCAACCTTGACGGGAATGGGACCTCACCGTTGTTCGTTGAACCTGGCCGCGTCTTCGTCACCGCCGCAGACACAGATCTTGTCGTGAACGGCCCGCTCAGTGATGCCTTTAACGGCATCATGACCATCGGCAGTTCCAACAGCGTAACCATGAACACCGCTTGGACTCTTGGCGGGTCGGGAAGTGCTGGGACGATCATTTTTCTCGGATCGGATGGGGTCCTCAACCTCAACGGCGGCACAACGAGCCTCACCGCGGCTGTGCTTACCGGTGCGACGGTCACCGTCGCCGGCGATATTAATGTCGGTGCAGCTAACTATGGGTTGATAAACGCCCCAATCATTTTCGAGAACACGCCTGGGGGCGGGGCTGAAGTGCTTGTCAATGGCACACTCGAACTTTCCAACACGGCGGTCTATCGAGGTGGGAGTCATACAGGCAGTGGTCGTCTCATCTGGGATGGCAACGTCACCGTCGAAGGCGATACGACCATCGACGTCGCCTCGCTCGACTTGGATGGATTTGTGCCACTCGCGACTTTGCAGGTGAACAACAATGTGTCCCTGACGGTCAATTCGGCAATCACCGACGCGCCAAGCGGCACTATTAATCTTCTCGGCAGTTTGCTCGTCAATGGGGGCAACTGGACCAACGATACCGGCACGATCATTCTTAGTACCGGGACAATTGGCGGATCGTCGTCGTTCACTAACCTTGCAACGCTCAACGTACTCGGAGGCGATTCTCAGATTACGACCGTGTCCTCGTTTGGCACAAGTAGCAACAACACCATCGCAGGAGTCCTTCACCTGGCTGGTAATGCAACGATCGCCGGCGGAACATGGAGTGGAGCCGGAATCCTTTCGCTTGATGATCAGACGACAACTTTCACGGGGAACACCCTGCTGAACGTTGACCTTGACATGGACGGACTTATCAATGGCACCGGAACTGTCATCATCAACTCGGGCGTGGCGGTGACTGCCAACGCCGGCATCACGGATATCTTCAATGCAACGCTTAGGGCTAATAGCGGGTCGTTGATCGTCAATTCCGCGCCCTGGAGCAACAGCGGTACGGTCAACCTCGTTGGCACCACGGCGGGTGTTGCGGCGGCAATCTCCGGCCAGGCGTTTACGAATAATGCGACCGGGCGTATCAATATCTCAGGGGGCACAAATAACCCGGGATTCAGCGACGGGAGTGGCGATGGCGGCAGCAACGGCGCCGGACCGGAAGGCGGCGTCGGTGGGGGACGCATCGCTTCCGCGTCGTTCACCAATAACGGAACTATCACGGTCGCTGCCAATTCTTTCGGCGCGATCGCGGGAAACATCACGATGAACGCGTCGGGCAATGTAAGCATCGCGGCAGGTGGTGAACTCAGTCTGCAGGGATCAACCACCTACAACGGCGGGACATACACCGGCCCCGGCACGCTTACGCAAGACACCGGCGCGATGGTTGTCGCAGCCAACACCACCATCGGCGTCGCAACCTACGACTGGGACGGCGGGGATGTCGGGGGCTTCAGCACCACGACTGTCAATTCCGGCGTCACATTCACGATTAACTCCAACGTCATCGAGGATGATCCCAGCGCATACGAAAGCACGGTGACCATCAACAGCGGCACGCTTGCGGTCAACACGCTCGCTGCGTGGCCGCTCGCGGGAACACTCAATCTTGTTGATACGGGCCCGGGCGATTCCGTCCTGGCAGGCCAGCCGGTGCAGTTGGTTACCGGCGGGCAGATCAACGTCACTTCAGGCGCGCAGCTGCCCGCGGGCATCAGCGTCAACAATGGCGTGTTAAACACTATCAGCTCCGTGGCAGTGGTTAGCGGGCCATACACCAGTGCCGCGAGTGGTGCACTCACAAAAACTGGCGCGGCGCAGGTGAATTTCAACGGACCACAGTCGCACGGCCCGGGATCATCACTCACGATTCTCGGCGGCACGGTCGTCATGAACTCCGACGCTGGTGCCGGCGGACAGAATCTCACCGTGACGCACGGCGGCACGTCATTCTTCATGGGTACCACGCAGCATCTGGCGAGGCTCATCCTCAACCCCGGATCGACCGCAACCCTGGCTGGTGCGGGGAACGACAACGTGCTCGATACCAACGTGCTCACGATCGCCGGCGGTGCCGTGCCGACAGCCACACTCAACATCACCGATGAAAACATGATTGTGGACTACTCCGGCGTATCGCCGTTTGCGACTATTCGTGCCCAGATCATTGCAGGTTACAACGGGGGCGCATGGAACGGCCTGGGCATTCGCAGTTCAAATGCGGCATTCAATCTGAGCTTTGGAGTGGGTTACGCAGAAGCAACGCAACTCGGATCGCCGGCTAGTTTCTTTGGCGAATCGATCGATACAACCTCGGTTCTGGTGGCCTATACACTTTACGGCGATGCTGATTTGAATCGGATGGTCAACTTGGATGACTTCACCCGGCTCGCTGCCAACTTCGGGCTGGCATCCACATGGGCCACCGGAGATTTCACTTACGACGGCGTGACAAACCTGAATGATTTCACCGCGCTGGCGGCGAACTTTGGGCTGGTCTTGCCAGCCGAGCTTTCTCGATCCGCGGTGCCGGAGCCTTCGTCGTTGCTGGTGTTTGCGGCCCCGGCGATGCTCGCCGTCCGCCGCCGACGCAAGACGCACTCTGCCTAGAGCCGGGCGCGCTTGTTATCGCTACTTTTCTTGGAGAAATCGCCGTTGATTCACATCAACGGCGATTTCGTTACACTGCGACTCCATGAAGATAGCTGTAATGCCGGGCGATTATGTTGGCAAGGAAGTGGTCGCCGAGGGTCTGAAGCTCCTCGCCGCCGCCGCTTCCAAATTTGGCTTCCGATACGACACGACGCACTACCCCTTTGGTGCTGAGCATTACCTTGAAACGAAGGTTACGCTGCCCGATTCCGCTCTGAAGGAACTGGGTGCACATGACGCGATTCTGTTCGGTGCCGTCGGCGCCGACCCCCGCGGCAATGCCCTGATCCCGCAGGGGCTGATCGAGACCGACATTCTGCTCAAGATGCGCTTTGAGCTGGATCAGTACATCAACCTGCGCCCCACGCGCCTGATGCCCGGTGTGCCGACGCCAATCAAGAGCTCGCAGATTGACATGGTTATCGTGCGGGAGAATACCGAGGGGCTTTACTGCCAGAACGGCGGATTTCTCTACAAGGGTACAGCGAACGAGGTGGCCAACCAGATCGAGGTGACCACGCGCCACGGCGTTGAGCGAGCCATTCGTTACGCGTTTGAGTATGCGAAGCAGTTTGGCCGCAAGAAGGTCACTCTGGTCGCTAAAACCAACGTGTTACGCTATGCACACAATCTCTGGATGCGCGCCTTTGAAGAAATCAAGGCCGATTACGCCGGGATCGAGACGGGTTATGACCATGTCGATGCGTGCACGATGTATATGATCACGCAGCCGCAGCGGTACGATGTGATTGTTACCACGAATATGTTTGGAGATATCATCACTGATTTGGGTGCCGCAATTCAAGGCGGCATGGGGATGGCGGCGAGCGGCAACATCAATCCGTCGCGGCAGGCAGCGAGCATGTTTGAACCCGTTCACGGCAGCGCGCCCGACATTGCGGGGAAGAACTTTGCCAATCCGATCGCGACGTTCCTATCCATTTCGATGATGCTCGACTTTCTTAAGCAATCCGACGCTGCAAGGGCAATTGATGCGGCTTGCCGGGCTGTCATGGCTGAGCCAGAGAATCACACCCGCGACCTCGGCGGCACGGCAACGACTACTCAGCTGACTGATGCAGTGATAGCCAGAATCTAGCGAGGCCCGTCGGCGCGCCTACAATGTTCGCGATGGCAAAACTATTCGACCCCTGGAAATTGCGCGGCGTAACCATGCGGAACCGCATCGGAATCTCGCCGATGTGTCAGTATAGCAGTGTCGACGGGTTTCCCAATGAGTGGCATCTGGTACACCTCGGGAGCAGGGCGGTTGGCGGGGCGGGGTTGATAATCGCAGAAGCGAGCGCCGTCGAACCACGCGGCCGGATCAGCGAAGCCGATGCGGGAATGTATAGCGACGATCATGTCGAGGCATGGCGACCGATTACATCCAGAATCGCTGAGCAGGGTGCCGCGCCTGCGATTCAGCTTGCTCACGCAGGTAGAAAGGCGGGGTGGTCGAAGCCCTGGCCGGAGTATAAATTGCTCGAGATTGATAAAGGGGGCTGGACGCCCGTCGCGCCATCGCCCATTGCGTTTAACGACAAACATCCGACCCCCAAGGAGATGTCGCTGGATGATATCGCTCAGGTTCAGCGAGCCTTTACAAGCGCCGCCGAAAGATCTGTCGCGGCCGGGTTTGCTATGATTGAGTTGCACGCCGCTCATGGTTACCTGCTTAACAGTTTTCTCTCGCCGCTATCCAACCGCCGGACGGATTCTTACGGCGGGAGCTTTGATAATCGGTCTCGGATGCTGGTGGAGATCGTTGAAGGCGTCAGGAAGGTGATTCCAGAGAGCATGCCCCTCTGGGTGCGGCTAAGCTGTGTCGATTGGGAACCGGATGGCTGGAACATCGAAGATTCGGTGCGACTCGCAGCCCGTCTCAAGCCCCTGGGGGTCGATGTGATTGACTGCAGCAGCGGCGGGAACTCGGCGACGGCAAGGATTGCTGTAGTGCCGGGCTATCAGGTGCCCTTTGCAGAGCAGATTCGCCGGGAGGCCGACATCGCCACTGCAGCCGTCGGGTTGATCACCGAAGCGCAGCAAGCGGGGGCGATTATCGCAGAGGGTCAGGCCGACGCCGTGCTGATTGCGAGGGCATCGCTGCGCGATGCGTATTGGCCAACCCGGGCAGCACACGAACTCGCCGCGGAGTTGCCCGCTCCAAAGCAGTATCGCCGGGCGTGGATCTGATGCTTCGGCTGCAATTGTCGAGCGAGCTGAACGCGCGAAACTCATGAGCCGCGCGTGAACTCCAGCGTGAGTGTGGTCAATTGCCGGGCGGCTGGCATGATCAGACGTCCCGCGAAGAAAAACACGAGCATGAAGCCCATGATTACACCGCCGCTGAGTTGCAGGCGATCGATGAGACGGGCATAACCCTCATTGAAATTGGCGAGAATATGCGACCCATCCAGAGGAGGCCAGGGGATCATGTTGAAGATGGCTAGCGCATAGTTGACCAGCCCGGTGACGAACAACAGATATTGCGCGTTGGAAGCCGGCCCGCCTTCGGGCGCAGGTCCGGCGAGGCGCATCCACAGCCCCAAGGCCGTGAGAGACAGCAGTGCCAGTACCACATTGCACACAGGCCCCGCGACTGCCACAAACGCCTCGGCATATTTTCCGCGGAGCCGGGTGCGGTCGATCGGCATGGCACCCCACGCAAACCCCGCCACTAGCAACATGATGATTGAAAAAATGCCCATATGAACCAGCGGATTGAGCGTCATCCGGTCTTGCTCAATGGGCGTCCGGTCGCCGCGGGATATCGCGGCGAAGCCGTGGCAAAGCTCGTGCAGGCAGATACTGACGACCACTGCGATCATGACAGCAAAGAAAAATTTCGGGTTGGAGTGAAGATTTTCAATGAACATGCGTCACAGGTTCCAGGCGTTGAGAGTTGGAGAAGTCCATTTCTGCTCCTACAATTACGCTTGTGAACGCAACAAGCAACCCAACGGCAGTGGAAAAAGTGGTCATCATTGGAAGCGGTCCGGCTGGCTGGACAGCCGCGATCTACGCGGCGCGGGCGATGCTCAGCCCTGTCATTTATGAAGGAGCGATCAGCGAGGAGAATCGTCTGGCAGGCACGCTCCCGCTGGGCCAACTCAATCTCACCACAGAGGTCGAAAACTTCCCCGGCTGGCCTAAAGGCGTGATGGGACCTGATTTGATGATGAATATGCGGACACAGGCCGAACATGTCGGCGCGAAGATTATCACGGAAGATATCACGGAGATCGACCTTTCGCGTCGGCCGTTTATGATGAAGGACTCGGCCGGGCAGACCATTGCGGCGCACTCTGTCATCGTCGCGACCGGTGCCAGCGCCAATTACCTCGGCCTGCCCAGCGAAGAGCGGTTTAAGAATATGGGCGTGTCGGCTTGCGCGGTGTGCGATGGCGCGCTGCCGCGGTTTCGCGGAAAGCCGCTGGTGGTTGTCGGCGGGGGTGATTCGGCGTGCGAAGAGGGGACCTATCTCACCAAGTTTGCAAGTGCCGTCCATCTGGTTCACCGCCGGGACCAACTTCGGGCGAGCAAGATCATGGCTGAGCGCGCCCTAGCCAATCCGAAGATCTCGCCGGTCTGGGATAGCGTGGTTGATGAAGTGCTCGGCGATGATGCGCAAGGCGTAACGGGCGTGCGCGTGAAGAATATTAAGACCGGCGAAACCCGCACGCTTGAGGCCGCGGGCATGTTTGCTGCGATTGGTCACACGCCGAACATCAAGTTTTTGAACGGGCAGTTGGAGATCGATGAGAAGGGCTTTATCGTCCTGCAGGACAAGTTTAGGACTACCACGAGTGTCGAAGGCGTGTTTGCTGCCGGCGATGTGGCCGACAGTACCTACAAGCAGGCCATCACCGCTGCGGGTATGGGCTGCAAGGCGTCTCTCGACGCGGAACGATGGCTTGCAGCGAAGGGGATTCATTGACGATTCGGCCGCGTGTGGCGCTCGCGCCCGTTTGAGCCTTCGCGCGGTGCGCTACTAGTTTTGAGCTTCAATGCCAGTCCCCGCCGCAAAGTATCCTTTCCCTCGCACGATGCGGCTGCGCGACCCGCTTCGGTTCAAACAGCTTTTCACTGAAGGATTCGGTGTCAGCCGCGGGATGATCAAGTTCTTTGCCGCCCCGAACGGGGATGCTGTTCCCCGACTGGGAATCAGCATCAGCCGTCGCGTGGGCACGGCCCCCCGGCGGAACCTCATCAAGCGCCGGCTGCGCGAAGCATTTCGGTTGATGCAGCACGATTGGCCGAAGGGATATGATCTGGTCATCGTCGTCCGCCCTCACGTCCCACTACCGCTGGCCGAGTACCAACGGGCAATGAGCGCGGCGATGGTGAAGACGGTGAGGAAAGTTGAAGACTCTGCAGGGTGAGAGGATGGCAGCTTCGAGTGGCGCTCGACTCCAGGAGCTATGCAGCCGATGCGATGGATCTTGATCCAGTTTGTCCTGCTTTACCGGGTCACCCTTGGGCGACTTCTTGGCGGGCAGTGCAGGTTCGAGCCATCCTGCAGCCAATATGCAATCGATGCGCTAACAAAGTATGGTGCATGGCGGGGGGGATGGAAGACTCTGACGCGCATCGCTCGGTGTCATCCGGCGTCAAAAGGGGGGTATGATCCGGCATAGACCGGGTCGCGCGTCCTTGCTGCACAGCGGCTCGGGCGATGGCACAAAAACCGACTACTTCTTAAAAAAAGTCTTGCCCTTGCTGTTGTACTTGCTTAGCCGATCATTGACATAAAGGCCTTCGAGCAAAAACTCACCGACGCTGGCCAGCATGGCCGCGTCCGACGCATCAACTTTAAGATCTTCTGCAAGCGCCCGCGCGCCCTGCGACAGCGGTTTGATCGCCGCCATGTTTGCCACGACTTCTTCGGCAGGCAGGTCATCGCCGGCGGGGAAGGTCAGGTTTCCCTTGAATTGCTCAACAATGTTCTGATATCGATCGATCTTCGTGTGCCTGTTAAACACCAGCTTCACCGCTTCACCCACCAGCGACTTGATCAGCTTGTCTTCACTTTGATCATCATCGGCAAGCGTCATCTCAATCTTCCCTCGGCAGCTTGCAATGAGGTAGTTTAAGTCGCTGACGCGCGGCACCACGCGCGTCTCGCCGGTGACAATCCCGCGGCGCTCGGCGTTGCTGGTGACGGTCTCTGCGTTGGCGATGCTCGTTCGCACGCTTACGCCGCTCGCCTGGCTCACATGAGGACTGCTTCGCGCCAGCCGGACGACGTTCTCCACGACTTCCCACATATACGCTGGCCATTCGACACGCACACCAGCACTGGTGTCGCCCCGATCGAGCCACGCATTCTGTTGTGTCACCTCGATCCCTTCGTTCACCGTCTCAGGATAGTGAGTACGAATCACGCTGCCGATTCGATCTTTGAGAGGCGTGACGATGCGCCCGCGGTTGGTGTAGTCTTCCGGGTTGGCGGTGAAGATCAGGCAGACATCCAGTTCAAAGCGGATCGGATACCCGCGGATCTGCACGTCGCGCTCCTCGAGCACATTAAACAGCCCCACCTGAATCCGCGGCGCGAGGTCGGGAAGCTCATTAATCGCAAACAGCCCTCGGTTTGATCGCGGAATCAATCCAAAATGCATCGTACGTTCATCGCTGAGATACTTCCCTTCGGCGTGCTTAACCAGATCGACTTCGCCGATCAGATCAGCGATGGTTACATCGGGCGTGGCAAGCTTCTCCTGATATCGGTCGCTGCGATGAACCCAGGACACCTTTGCGGCGTCGCCCTGCTCGGCCACCAATCGCTTCCCGCTGACGGTCGCTGGCGCTATTGGGTCATCATTAACGTCGAGGTCGGTCAATACGGGAATCCACTCGTCTAGTAGCGACGGCAAGAGACGCAGAATGCGCGTCTTGGCCTGCCCGCGTAAGCCCAGAAAGAGCATGTCGTGCTTGCTCAAGATGGCGTTGACGATCTGCGGGATCACCGAGTCGCGATACCCAACGATTCCGGGAAACAGGGTCTCGCCAGCTTTCAATTTGGCGATCACGTTGCGGCGAAGCTCATCCTTGACGGTGGACGGCTTATAGCCCGAAGACTTCAGTTCCTTGAGCGTGGCGGCCTTTGGCGCGGTTGTCGTGTGATTCATTAACGCAATAGTACGCCTGCAGATGCGCGGGAATCCATTGTCAAATCTACGTCGTTAGGCGGCAGTGAGGGCACCTAGAGAACCACCCATGAGCAACATTGGCCTCTCAGCCGGTACATGCAATAAATGGCCCACCTGATGACACGCTCTGGCTCAAAGGACAAACGCTCCAGACCACCCATAAAGCACTTTCCAAAACCGTCTCGGTGGGCGGGTTCGCTCTTTTTCCTCGAATTGTGGGAAGGCGTGAGGTAAGCTCGTGCCAGGGCCTGTCGGGCTTGGACATTCTATGACTTGGGTCACCACCGCCACCGTGCTGCAGAAGCTCCGCGATTACGAGAATCGCGAGGCATGGGGCTCATTCGCTGAGCGGTTTCGCAAGCCGGTGGTCAGCTTCGCACGCGGCATGGGCCTGAAGACTGCCGACGCGGAAGATGTGGCTCAGGAAACACTGCTCGCCTTCGCCGAGGCATATCGCAATGGGAAGTATGACTCAACCAAGGGTCGTCTGAGCAAGTTCCTTTTTGGCATCGCCTACAGGCAGTCACTGAAGTTTCGCCGCGCCGGTGCCCCCGGTGCTGGCGGGGGAAAGCTCGCGCAGCCGGAGAGCGGATTCTGGTCGGAAGTGCCCGACGAGGATGAATCACACGCCAGCGGCGTTTGGGACACACAATGGGAGTCAAGTGTGCTTGCGGAGTGCATGCAGCAAGCGAGAGTCGAGTTTGAGCCGATGACCTTCAGGGCGTTTGAGCTGGTGGTGCGGGAGGAGATGCCTCCCCCACAGGCTGCCGACGAATTGGGTATTCCCATCAAATCGGTTTACAACGCAAAGCACCGCGTGCTCAAGCGTATCCGCGAGCTCCGCGACACATACGAGAGCGAAGCATGAGCCAGACGTGTCCAGACATCGCAGAGCTAGAGCAATTCAGCAGCGATGTACTGGACGCGCAAACCAGCAGTGCCATCGTTGAACACCTCAACCAATGCCCCGATTGTGCCGCACTTGTTGCGGACCTTGCCGAGAACCTGAAGCTGGCTGAAGCGATCCGCCGGGGTGGTTCGGGCAATGCTGCCGAAGAACCGTGTCCCACGATGATCGGGCCCTACAGAATTCTGCGGAAGATCGGCCAGGGCGGGATGGGCACGGTGTACGAAGCCGAGCAAGACAACCCGCGGCGGGTTGTGGCGCTCAAGGTGGTTCGCCCGGGGCTAATGTCGGCCTCACTTCTGGCGCGGTTTCGGCAGGAATCACAGGTGTTGGGGCGGCTCCGTCACGCAGGAATCGCCCAGGTATATGAAGCCGGCACGCACCAGGCGGGGCACGGTCCGCAACCCTACTTTGTGATGGAACGAGTCGCCGGCCCGCCGCTGCTCAAACATGCTCAGGACCATGGACTGAATACACACCAGCGGCTGGAGCTGTTGAGCCTGATTTGCGACGCCGTCCATCACGCGCACCAGCACGGGGTGATTCACCGCGATCTAAAACCCGACAACATCCTTGTTGACGACACCGCGCAGCCGCCGCAGCCAAAGATTCTTGATTTCGGTGTGGCTCGGGTGATCGATCCGTCGATTCAACAGACGACGCTACACACCAGCGCCGGCCAGATTGTTGGAACAGTGGCCTATATGAGCCCCGAGCAAGCCACCGGCGATGTTGTCGAGATCGACATCCGTTCTGATGTCTATGCGCTGGGCGTTATCGCGTTTCAACTGCTCAGCGGCCGTCTGCCGCACAAGGTCAGTGTTGCCAGCATCGCCGACTCGGTACGTGCGATTGTTCATGATGAGCCGACGACGCTGGCGAGTATTGATCGGTCGATGCGGGGCGACATCACGACGATTGTCGGCAAGGCGCTCGCAAAGGAGAAAGTGCGTCGATACCAGAGCGCCGCAGAAATGGGGGCGGACCTTCGGCGGCATCTGAAGAATGAACCGATCGCGGCACATCCGCCAAGCACGATCTATCAACTGAGCAAGTTTGCCAGAAGAAACAAGGGGCTGGTTGGGGGTGTCATCGCCACCTTTGTAGTGCTGACCGGTGGAATCATCGGCACCAGTGTCGGGCTGTTGCAGGCCACACAACAACGTAACGCAGCCGAGGCCGCGCGTGCTGCTGCCGATGCCAGCGCCCTGGCGGCCACCACGAGCGCCGACGAGGCGAAAAAGGAGGTGTTGCGCCAATCGGCAGTGACGAGATTCTTGCGAGATATGCTTGCCGCGGCGAGTCCGGGCAATTTATCGTCGCTCGAGGTGAAAGGACGGGATGTGACGGTGCTACAGGCGCTCAACGCCGCCGCCGACAAGGTCGATGCGGGGTCGCTGAAAGACCAGCCGGAGACCGAGATTGCCGTGCGCGACATGATTGGGGCGACTCTCGAAGAACTGGGTGAGTACAACCGCGCCGCCGATCAGATCGAGAAGAGCATGGAGATCGCCACCCGGACTTTCGGAGAACAATCGAAACCCGTTGCAAACTGCTTGAATAGTCTAGGTGTTCTCTATGGCCGACTAGGCCGACCAGCGGAGGCGGCGGAGTCTGCGCGCCGAGCGGTCGCAATCTACTCGACCCTGCCCGAAGCCGGTGAGCAGGATTTCGCAACCCTGAAGAACAACCTTGCCACGATCCTCAGTGATCAGGGAGCCGACGGGGAAGCCGAGGTGCTCTGGCGCGAAGTACTGGAAATCCGCCAGCGCGAATACGGCAAAGAGAGCTTTGATTATGCCGGCGTCGCGAGCAACCTTGCCGGCTTGCTCGCAGAGACCGGCCGTCCGCAGGAAGCCGAGCAGATGTATCGCCAATCCCTCAGCGTGTTTCAGAAGTTATCCCCAGAGGGTCACCCCGCGTATGCAAAGGTGCTCACCAACCTGGGTACGCTGTTGAACACAATGAACCGCGCCTCCGAGGGCGAACCGCTGATGCGCCAGGCGCTGGAGATGCAGCGGCGTCTTCTCGGCGATGAACACCCGATGGTGGTTGTCATCCTCAATAATCTGGCGCGCATGGAGCAGGGACGCAAGAACTTCGACGGTGCAGAGAAGCTGTATCGTGAGGCAATCGCGTTGCAGCGAAAACAGACCGGCGACGAGTCGGTCGTTCTTGCCAGCCTCCTAAACAATCTCGGCACGTTTTACCAGGCACAAGGCAAGATTGTTGAAGCAGAGTCGCTTATGCGCGAGGCGCTGGAGATGCGACACCGCCTTTTGGGCGAAAGCCATCTTGACTACGCCAACAGCCTCCACAACCTCGCGTATCTTCTCGATGAACAATCGAAGTTTGGGGAAGCTGAGGCGATGTATCGGAGCGCAATTCAGATCAAACTCGCGGCGCAGGGGTCGGCGCATCCGGATACCGCCACCAGCCGCGTGCAGCTTGGTTCGACGCTCACAAAACTTGGAGAGTTTGCCGAAGCTGAGGCCGAATTACTTGCCGCGGCGGAGGTTCTGGTTCCAGATGGACCGGTGAAGGTGCGGTCGGCGGCCACATGCGTGCGATATCTGGTGCGCTTGTACGAAGCGTGGGATAAGCCCGATGCCGCGAACGCATGGCGAACGCGGCTTCCCGCCACACGACAGGCGGCTACCACGCCCGCCGCAACCCACCCCGCGGCAGTCACCTCAAAGTTGCCCGCGCCCGTCGGCGGAGCAGCAGGGGCGTCGCAACCAGCACAATAAACGCCGCCGGCTCCGGCACCGCTGCGGCCCGCGGCAGATCGGTGGGGAGCACCTGTCCGAAATTCGCCGCGAGGGCCGTAAAGTCATTCAAATTGACCGTGTTGTCGTAGTTAAAATCGCCATCGGTCCAGGTGCCCGGCGCGCCGAACCCAGCGGCAAGACGCGTGAAGTCGTTCAGTTGCACTTTGCCGTCCAAATCGGCGTCGCCGTAGAGCGTGTAACGAAACACGATGTCGTTCGAATCAACGGTCTGTCCCAGAAACAAGGTGATCGAGCCAAGCGCAGAGACACGGGCAAAGCCCAACCCTGTCCTGGCAGCCACGTCGGCTGCTGCCGTGCTTGAACTGATTCCTTTGCCAGTCCAGGTACCCCCGTTGTGACCAAGCGCGATCAGGTTGCCGATGTCGCTCAGCGGTGTGGCGTTGGTGGTGCGGTAGGCGACGCCGTCGTTGCTTACATCAAGTCCCCGCGCATTCAGGCCCGTGGTCGAAATATTGAGTGCCTGCACCGCCACCGATGCGCTTCCCGGCAGGTTGACTACCGCCCGGCCCTGAGACCTGATGGTAAGCTGGTCGAGGCGCTGCGGCTGATTGATGTTGAGGCGCGCCACCGCGCTGGCCGTACCCACCTTGATGCTCGACTGAAACGCTGTCATCGATCCTGCGCTGATATCAGAGTTCAGATTGGTCGTCCCGCCGTTAAACTCGTAGTTTGCACCGCCCGACAGGCTGTGGTTGATCGTTCCTGCCAAGGTGAGATTGCCCGGACCGGATTTGATGATGGTCGCGCCCGCCTGGCTGGTCGCAAAGCCTCCCGCGATCGTAAGCGTGCCTTTTGATTCATTCAGTAGCTCGGTTGTGACGTCTCCGGCCTGAATTGGCGAATTGAGTGTAAGCGAGGCATCGCCGTAGTCGCCCCGCAGCCAAATCATTGAGGGGGCTGCGTTGCTGTTGTTCAGCGTGAGAGAGGAGCCGTTAAATGTGTTCAATGCCGAGCCGCTGACCTCCAGCACACCGAGCGTGACAGCCGAGCTCAGGCCAAAGGTGCGGTTGGTTCCCTGATCGTTGGGCATATACGCGCGCCGGCCGACCGAGTCAGGCGCGCTGGTGAATTCGCTGTTGTTTCCCTGCCATGACTGCGAAGCAAACCATCCGCTGCCAGTGCTGGGGCCTACATAGGTTGCGATATCGCCGGAGTAGCTGTTGCCGGTGGTAAAGTCGGTGAGAGAAATCTCGGTGGGGGCTTCGTGGTTGTCGGCCTGAAACTGAATCGTGCCGATCATGAGCAGGTTGGTGCCAGTGGTAAGACTGGAGACGGCGGCCGGAACGGACGCGGTGAGCGTGCGGTTAAATGCGCCGGCTGTGGTCATCGTGCCCGTATCGAGCACGATCGAACCGAGCGCATTTCCGCCGCTGATGGAGTTTCGATAAAAGGCGAGATTGACAAACGCTCGGGCGAATCCGCCGGTGCCGATACTGCCTGCGACAGTGTAGGAGCCGTAAAGGGTCATCGTCGGCCCGAATCCTGGGCTGGTCGCCTCCCAGCGGAGTGCGGTGGCGTCCTTAAAGTCCAGCCGAGTCTGGCTGAACGCATAACTTGTCCCGCCGGCGGGGTCGGTCTGGCTTATGCCCGTGCCGCTCTTGAGTGCGACGCTCGCAGTTGTGCTGTTTGCAACAAATCCAGCCCGTGCCGAACCGGCGGAACTGGAGCCAGCTTGCCCCCCAGCCCCGCCGAGGGGCGAGGCATTGCCATTGATGGTGTACCCGACAGTTGCGAGGTTGCTCGACGATGGCATGCTCGGATCAGAGGTGGTGGTGACCCCGGTGCCGGAGCCGTTGACGGGTGTATGCGTGTAGAATGTCGTCCCACTCAGGTAGGTGATGCCTCCAAGCGCATCATAGTTCAAGCCCGCTGCGGCGAGCGCAGCGGTTACCACCGCTTGGCAGGCGTTTCGGCGTTTCATCACATCATCCTTCCAGTGTCCGTCAACGTGGCACGCATCCCAAAACGGTCCTGAATTATGTCTGATTCCAGCAGGATCGACCCGTCGAATCGTTCGCGTACGGTAGAAAAGCGGATGCAGGAGGTGAAGGTAGGTAGAAAAAACCGGCTCGAGCGGCGACCTCCGAGAGAGCGGTCAACCGCCCGACACCGGGTACAGCAAAGCTGAAACGAAAACCGAGCCGCCGGCGAGCCAGCCACTCCATCGTACATGCCCAGGGCGGAAAAGCAGGCTTTGACGCCCCCGCCGGGCACGGTCATTTCTGCTCTGTTAAACCGGCAAACCAATCCCGACCGACTAGTTAACCGATTTAATGGGCAGTTTAACCGATTAACTAGTCGTGTCAAGCATCAAATCGCATGCAGATGGACAATCTTGAGATGGTCGCGACGTGCGGCCAACCCTTTGTTGATGTGCAGTCGAGCAATTGTTCCGCGCGGAACAATTGCCCGAATCGTTGATTAAGTTGTTGGCGGCAATGAGTTTACAGCGTACGAACCTGGCTACGGGCCGTGACAGGTGGGTGGCGTAAGAGGGTGTATCGCGCGATTTCGGGTCTGGCGTTAGCTACGCCTTCATCGACATGAACAGCTCGGCGTTCGTTTTGCTTCTGCCGAGAGCCGCCGTCAGGTTTTTTATCGCTTCGATTGGGGGCATGCTGGTGAGGTGCCTGCGCACCCTGCGGGCTGGTTCGAGGTGCTCGGGGGCGAAGAGCTTCTCTTCCTTGCGGGTAGCGGTCTGTGGAATGTTTATTGCAGGGAAAATGCGATTGTTGGCGATGGTGCGGTCGAGCGTTAGTTCCATGTTGCCGGTGCCCTTGAACTCTTCAAATATTACTTGGTCCATCCGGCTGCCCGTGTCGATGAGGCACGTTGCGAGAATGGTAAGGCTGCCGCCTTCTTCAAGCTTGCGTGCGGCGCCAAAGAGCCTCTTGGGAATCTCAAGGGCACGGCTGTCAATCCCGCCGGACATGGTCTTACCGCTGTTGCTGCCGGCGTTAAAGCTCCTGCCGAGCCGCGTGAGTGAATCGCACAGTAACACGACATCTTTGCGGAATTCGACGAGGCGCTTGCATCGCTCGATCACCAGCACTGCCAGATCGAGATGTTTTGCGATTGTGTTGTCGTTACTGGAGGCAAACACCGTTCCCGGCACGTTGCGTTTCATGTCGGTGACTTCTTCGGGACGCTCGTCTACCAAGAGAATGTAAAGCGTGACATCGGGGTAGTTGGCGGCGATGCCCCGGGCGATGTTTTGCAGCAGCATGGTTTTGCCCGTCCGCGGGGGGGCGACGATCAGCCCCCGCTGGCCGAACCCCACCGGGCTGAGTATGTCGATGGCACGCGTGGTGAGTTCGTCGGCGGCGTGTTCCAGCTTGAGCATCGGCGCGGGGTCGAGCGCAGTGCCGTCGTAGATGCCGACATGGTCGCCCCAGTCGGCTGGGTCGCCACCCTCGATTGCCACGATCTTGCCCAGTTGCCGACCGCGCAGTTCTCCCTTCACCAGAAGCCCGGGCTTCAGCCGAAGATCGCGAACAAAATTCCGCGGGACGACGATGCCTCCCTTTAACGGCTGCAGAAGGTTAGCCGGATTGCGCAGGGTGGCTTCCGAGCGTTCGTCGGACTGGTGAAGAATCCCCTCAATCAGGTTCTCGTTCATGCAATGCTTCTTTTGATGGAAGGATACCCGGGTGCGTGGCGTGCCTTGCACCGGTTACGATTTGAAAAATATACCCGAAGTTGCAGTGGGGCGAAAGTGGGCGACAATCCAGCGGGGGCGTTGGAGATTGCTGGAGGTTTGATGGTTCGTGTCGGAATGAAGTGTCCGTCGTTCAGGTTGGCATCGAGTGAAGGGGGTAGCTTTGATACCAAGTCGGACCTGGGCAAAACCGCTGTCGTGCTGTTCTTCTACCCGAAGGCCGACACGCCCGGTTGTACCATCGAAGCCTGCGGCTTTAGCGATGCGATTACCCGATACAAAACGTTGAAGGTGCCGGTCTACGGTGTCAGCCCCGACCCGATCAAAGACGTGAAGGCGTTTGCGACGAAGTTTAAGTTGAAGATTCCGCTGTTGGCGGACGAAGATCATGCTGTTTGCAAAAAGTTCGGTGTATGGGTGAAGAAGAGCATGTACGGTAAGCAGTACATGGGCGTCGCTCGTACGACCTTTATCGTTGGAAAAGACGGCAAGATCGCGCACATTTTTGAGAAGGTTGACCCAAAGGCCGAGCATGATCAGGAAGTTCTGGCTTGGATTGATGAAAACTTGATATAACTTTGATCGAAGGAATCTTGCAGTAGCGTGCGCGGTGTGGATACTCGAACAACGATTTTTAGATCGTCGGGTTGGGAGAGAAGATGCTCCCGTGCGGAAACCAGCCGGCCCGAACCAATAGGAGCAAGCGTCATGGCCAAGAAGGCAAGCAAGTCCACCAAGAAAAAAGCCCCCCCAAAGGTGGCGAAGAAGGTGAAGAAGTCGTCTGTGCGGAGAAGCCCCGTGCCGCGCGATTTGAAAGCGAAGAAGACGGTGGTGCGCAATAGCGCAGTGCCAAAGCCCAAGCCCCGCACGGCTGCCAAGGTGTCGCCGGTTGCAACTGCTGCGGCCGTGGTGAGCACGCCGGGCGAGGTGACTTACGAAATGATCGCGACCCGCGCGTATTTCATCGCCCAATCGGGCTTTGGAGGCAGCGAGTTTGAGAACTGGCTCCGTGCCGAATGGGAACTTCGTACCGGCACTGTTTAGCCCGCTTGCGGTCATCTGCATGAAGATTTAGTCGCCGAATCTTCGGCTCGGGATGGTCTTGCGCCTATAATAGATGATGCATGAGCCGGCCGATTCGCTGAATCTCAGTGCTATTGCGTTGTTTCCGTTGCCAAATGTCGTGCTCTTTCCGCGCGCGGTCCTCCCGCTGCACGTTTTCGAGTTTCGCTACCGACTGATGACCGCAGAAGTGCTGCAGGGGGCTGGATTGATCGCCATGGCCCTGCTAAAGCCCGGGTGGGAAAAGCAGTACCACGACCGCCCCGCGATAGAGCCAGTCGTATGTGTGGGCCAGATTCTCCGGTATGAGGAATTGGACGATGGGAAATACAACCTCTTGCTGCAGGGTGTTTTGCGCGCCACGATTGATCGCGAGTATGCCGATCGACCCTACCGATACGCATCGATGAATCGTTTGCCCGAAAAGAGTGCGCCCGAATCCGACCTGATTCGACAGCGGGCGCGTTTATTGGAGTTATTCTCGGCTCCACCGCTGGAAGGACTTCCGATTTCATCCCAAATCCGCGAGCTGCTCGCCGGCCCGCTTGCCACGCCTGAGGTTGCAGATCTCATCGCGTTCCATTTCGTCGAACCTCTGGCCACCCAGCAGGCCGTGTTGTCGGAGGGCGATGTGCGGGCACGGGTGCAACTGGTGCTCGATGTGATGGAGTCCCAGTTGCCCTATCGGGCGATTTTCCGCCCGGATGACCGCGCGCAGTGGAATTGAGCGCCCTGGTGAGCACCAAATTTGCGCCAATGATTGCCATTCTCCGCTCGATACAAATAATGCCGCCGGTCGCGAACCAACCGCGAATGAACATTGGCAGCACGGATGTGGTACTTCGCGTACGGCAGCAATCTCAACGCGCGCGCCGTTGCCGAGTGGTGTCGTCACCATGGCAAGCGGCTTCCGTCGCTGCGCGGTGGCCGCCCGGTGATCCTGCCCAATTACAGACTTTGCTTTCCTCTCTACAGTGAGTCATGGGGCGGCGGCATTGCCGACATCATCTACGACCCGGGCAAGAATGTCAGCGGGGCTATCTATGAATTGACCGAGAGCGAGCAGAAAGTGCTCGACGAGAAGATCGGTCGCAGGCTCGATCTCAACGGCAAGGAAGTCGGCCTCTACCGGCGAATCGAAATTAAGGTCAATCCGATTGGCAAGGGCGAACCCATCAAGGCCATGACCTACCAGGGAACCATGGTCGAAAAGTATCACATCCCGCCGAGCCAGTTTTACATGGATCTGGTCATTCAAGGCGCGTACGCCAACGGACTTTCGATGATGTGGATTGCCTACCTGCAGAGCTTCAGTACGCAAACCGCAAAGAGAACCCGCCCGCCGGGCTACGGCGACGCGGCGGCGCGGCTTTGATGGGCGATGAAAGACAACTGCGGCGCTGTAACATCGCCAAGATCAATGGTGGAGGTTCATTACTTCCAGCCTTCCTGACGCTGTGTCGAGGTAAGCGGCTATTGACGGATAGGAACCGGATCGTCCCAAAGACAGGTATCGGCCGCCGTCGACGGCAATGGCGGTTGCGTCATATTGCTCGGTTGTGTTGTTGAATGTGTAACGAACTAGGGAATCTTTGCTGCGATCGTAGCCGTAGACCATATAGCCGGAGCCGCCGATGCCTGAGTAAAGCCCTACGGCTCCGCGACTTGCGATAGTGAAATGTTGCAGTTCGTCGGCACTACCAAGCGAACTGCGACGTGCGAGGCGCAAATCGGCGGTGCTCGAATCGTAGAAGCTGACGGCTGGAGTCTGGTACGACCCTGCGCTGTAGTCAAGTGAAAGGAAATCAGCCCCGGAAGCGGTATATGCAAGCGTCTGGATGGCCCAGCCGCGTCCACGCGATCGGCGTTCGGCTACGCGCACTTCACCGGTGCTCGAGCTGACGTATGCGACCGCCATTCGCCCGGTCTGCAGAAGTTGGTCGGCGCTGGTTGAGCGTCCAACGTCGCCTGCAGAATCGACGGTTTCGCGTGAAACATTGCCGGTTTCCCGATCAAGACTTGCGACGCGCAGGTCGCCCGTCGACTTTGCGTAATAAGCTACTGCGGGACGATGATCCGACCCGACAAACACTGACGGATACTGCCCGACGGACCCGCGACGGTCGAGCGTCGTCATTCGCCATTCCGTACCAGTGTGCCACGCCAGCTTCAAGTCAGCATTTGCTGCGGCGAAGTATGCAATAACTGGGCGTTGGTCGCGATCTAACGTGATCGAAACGTGTTCGCCGGCCCCCGGTTCAGCATCCAGAACACGCGCAGCCGACCAAAAGCCGCCATTTGACCGCTGTGCATACATTAGCACGCGCGTGCGCGCATCGAAGTACGCGAAATGAGCTCTGTTTTGATCGTCGACAACTATGTCGTTCGCCCGACCATCAGGAAACTGCCGTGGCTCAACCAAGGCGCGTTTGACACTGAACTTGCCAATTGCACCGGCAACCACGACTAACTTACCTTCGGCATCAAGGAAGACTCGATTGCTGAACGCGTTCGGGCTCGCCTGCAGGACGGAAGTTCCGTCAGCATTGAGCGCGGGGACGACGGGGCCGAACTGCCCATCGCGCGTAACGTATGTGAGGTAGACGTCGCCGCCCCCAAAGTTGGTCGCGGCGATGATCAGGCGTCCGTCGGGGGTTTCCACCGCGCCCAGCGGCAGGTCAAGGCCGACGCCTGCGGGCGGGATCAACCGCGGGTGAGAATGATCTTGCGAAAACAGAATTACTTCGCCCCCCTCCATCAGGAAGTAAGACCGGCCAAACGCTCCCGCCACATACACTCGGCCGAAGGCGTTGGAACGTGATTCCGTTCCGCTTTCGACAACAAAAGTGTTCTGATCACTTCGCAGCACATTCAGAAGCGCGCTGCGAGTCGTACCGCCGCCTTCATAGTAGCAGCCGCAGCCGATATCGTACCCGCCATGGTCAGTCCATGATTGCGTGGTTACGAGCAGTATCGAACCGTCTTCTCTTGCTTTTAGATCGAGCACTTGCGTTCTGTTACTACCGCTGAACTTGATAAAGTTGCCGACTGCGTTTGACCTGCTCCCCAAAACCTGATC
>DDRH01000052.1 GCA_002343075.1 Phycisphaerales bacterium UBA2421
GGCGGTGGTGGACGCTTCTCAGCGATGCGCCGATGATGTCACGCGACGGTTGAGGTCAGCCAATCGACTCCGCGCGGGCGGGGCGGGTCAGCTAAGATCGTTCGTTACCGACGACCCCGCGCGTTACCGCGTGCTTGCAGGCAAAATGGTCGGTCTCACGATCGATGAACCGGAGTGGGTGCCGCTTGAGGACCTACCCAGCGCCGAGCCTGCCCGAGTGCGGGCGGCAGGTTAGTATAGTTGCCGACATGGCCAGCGCGAACCGCGGCCGCTGACAGACAGCCGACGACAGATTTTGGAAGGAAGCGGGTCTCATGCGACGAATTCGACTCATCTCAGCCTTATTGCTCCCCGGCGTCGTGGCGGGGTGCTCCACATCCAAGGTGCGCAATGATTTCGGCGATTTCCTGGGACGAGCGGGCGACCTGATTACCGGCAATACACCCACCGCCGCCGCGACCCGGATGGAAGATCAGTACTTCCCTGACGAGCGCCGCGAGGGCATCAATCGGCTGAGCGCGCGTTCGTTCGGCCGCGGCGAACCTTACACGACCCGATATCAGCAGATCGCCCAGACCGATTCCAATTTTCTTGTCCGTGCGACCGCGCTGCGCGCTCTCAATCGCTCGCGAGACGCTTCCGCCACGCCGCTGTTTATTCAGGGATTGAGCGATCCACAGCTTCGCGTGCGGCTGGAGTCGGTAAAAGCACTGGCGAATGTGCCGGATGAAGCAGCGATTCCAAGGCTTCTTCAGATGGCCGCCGACACGCGCGAAGACCGCGACGTCCGCATCGCAGCCGCCGATGCCCTCAGGAATTATCAACGGGTGGAAGTGGCCCGGGGGCTGATTTCGCTTCTCAATCAGCGTGATTTTGCGATCGCGTGGCAGGCGCGGCAGAGCCTCGTCGGCTTAACCCGGGCCGACTTCAAGTATGATGAAGGTGCGTGGCTGGGGCTACTGGCTAGTGACACAAATCCATTCGGCTAACGCGCAGCTTGAATGAGCCAGGGCGCGTTTGAACACGGTCGCTGCATTCTGCCGGATGCCCATTGCCCCATGCGTGCACTCAGTTACGACAACGCACTCCGATTCGAGCCCCATCACCCCGAGCCTCCGGCGGGAGAGGGCGACTCGCTTTTGCGTGTCCGGATGGCCGGGATTTGCTCCACTGACCAGGAAATCTGCCGCGGTTACATGGGCTTCCGGGGCGTGTTAGGTCATGAGTTTGTCGCAACGGTCGAAACTTCGCCGAAGCCGGAGATTGTCGGCAAGCGCGTGTGTGGTGAGATCAACGTGGTATGCGGCAAGTGCGACCTCTGCATGGCCGGACTAAGCACGCACTGCCGAAATCGCAGCGTGATGGGCATCCTCAACCACGGCGGGGCGTTTGCAGATTTTGCTCGCCTGCCAGCCAGTAACCTGCATGTGCTGCCCGACACAGTCGACGACGACGCCGCGGTATTTGTCGAACCACTCGCAGCGGCATTTCAGATTCTTAAACAGATCACACTCGATGGCCGGAAGTGGGTCACAGTGCTGGGCGATGGCAAACTGGGTCTTCTCGTTGCACAAGTATTGAGAAACGTCGGCGCGCCCGTAAGGGTGATTGGCCGGCACGCGCCGAAGCTCGCGCTGTGTGAAAAGTGGTCTATTCGGGCGCGAGCGGTTGACGAAATCGCAGCGAGGCACGATCAAGACGTCGTAGTTGATTGCACGGGATCAGCCGCGGGGCTTGAACTGGCGATGGCGATGGTTCGCCCGCGGGGGACCATCGTGCTGAAGAGCACGGTCGCTCAGGGCAAGCCGCTCAACCTTGCGCCGCTGGTCATCGACGAAGTGACCCTGCTTGGCAGTCGGTGCGGGCCTTTTCGCGAGGCAATCCGCGCGCTCGCCTCTCGAGAGGTGGATGTGCTTTCCCTCGTTCACCGCAGGATGAAGTTAGAGCAGGGCGCGGAGGCGATGTTGCTGGCGAGCCGACCGGGCGTGACAAAGGTGCTATTGTCTGTTGCCGATTAACTTGCATCCCGCAAGGTACCAATCGACAATCGACCGCGAGCGAACCAGACAGGAAACGGCTTCCAGACAGCATGGCCAAAGACATCGCAATCATCCTCAACAACGGCAGCGTGCAGTCGTCGGTCGTGACTGCGATGGCGGCGCAGAAGTATCGGCCCGTCATGCTGTACGTTGATACTGTCGGAAATGTCACTTCGCGCGCGAAGCAGGCGTATGACATGCAAGTTGCGCATTTCAAGCCCTATCGCGAACACACGGTTGGCATGCCTTTCATGACCGTGCTCGACGCGCGCCCCAGCGCCGCGCCCCCTCCCGCCGACCCGCGGCTGTCGGCGCCGCTCGGCCCGCAGCTTTCCCAGCTCCTCCCACTCATTGCCGCGGCAGGGATCTACGCCATCCACTACCAGGCGGCGGCAGTTTACCTCGGCCTGCGAGTGGGGCCACACACCGACGAACTCGCGCAGGCAACCGAGTATGTACAGATTTGGAACGAATTGATCCAGCAACCCTGTGCGCACAGCGACATCGAACTGGTGACGCCCATACTCGACCTTGAACCCTGGCAAGTGGTAGATGTGGGCTTTCAGGTTGGCACGCCGTTTGAGCGTACGTGGAGCTGTTTTGATGAAAATGCCGACTCGTGCTGGGCCTGTAGCAGGTGTCGCGCCCGCGAAGCAGCGTTTCAGCAGGCAGGAAAGCCCGATCCGCTGCGCGCTTCGCATCCGACCAGAAAATAGCCCGCGAAGCGAGAGTCGTACCGCAACCGCCCGGACTTTGCCTCCCGGACCGTGCCGAACAGTGATTGGTGCCAGTTTGCGCTACATCTGCTCTGGGTGTTCGATCCCCAGAAGATCGAGGCCCTGTGCCAGCGTGCGGGCAGTGACGTCGCAGAGGGCCAGACGGGACGCTCGAATCGGCTCTTCACTCTGAATCACAGGGCAGTTCTCGAAAAATCCGCTGAACTTCGTCGCGAGATCATAAAGGTAAAGGCAGAGCAGGTGCGGCTTGAGGTCGCGGGCGACAATCTCAATCGCCTCGCCAAAACGAAGGATATGTTTGGCCAGTATCAGTTCAGCAGGCTGTGTTAGGTTGATCCCGGC
Source organism: Phycisphaerales bacterium UBA2421 (assembly GCA_002343075.1). Classification (GTDB taxonomy): domain Bacteria; phylum Planctomycetota; class Phycisphaerae; order Tepidisphaerales; family Tepidisphaeraceae; genus UBA2421. The sequence continues at coordinate 3,119 of DDRH01000052.1, forward strand.
CGGAGGAGAATCAGTCTTGCCAGCCTTTCTCTGGATTGATCGCGTGCGCGCATAGGCGTATTGCAGATACGGTGCCGTATTCCCATCCATGCTGAGCATTTTCTCCCAGCTAAAGACATAGTCGCTGGTACGGTCCTTCGAGAGATCGGAATATTTGATCGCACCGATGCCGATCGCCCGGCCGATGGCTTTCAGTTGCTCGTCGCTGATGTCGGTGCCGCGGCTGCCTGATTTTTCCTTTGCGATCTGGTAGCCGCGCTCCTCCGCTTCGTCGAGCAAATCCTTGAGCTTCACCGTATCCCCGCTGCGTGTCTTGAACGGCTTTCCATCGGCACCAAGCATGGTGCCGAAGGGCGTATAATCTAACTGTACGTCATTCCCCGCCCACCCGGCCTTGCGGGCCGTGTCGAACACCTGCCGGAAGTGGTTGGCTTGCCGGGAATCGTGTGTGTAAATCAGGTGCTTGGCGTGCAACTCCTGAATGCGGTAGCGCACTCCGGCTAGATCGGTAGTGGCGTAAAGGTAACCGCCGCCGGTCTTTTCGATAATCATCGGCGGCTTGTCGGGGCCGTCGACGAAAACCACTGTCGCGCCTTCGCTCTCGACCGCTAAGCCCTTCTGCTTCAAGTGGTTAACGACATCGGCGAGAAACGGATTGTAGAAACTCTCTCCGCGTTCGTCTTCTTCGCGAAGCTTGACGTTAAGCCGCAGATAAATCGGCTGATAGTCGCGCCGGGTTTCCAAGACGATTTTCTGCCACGCATCGCGTTCCGCAGGCTCTCCCGATTGCAGGCGGACAACCGTCTTGCGCGCTTCGTCCTGAAATGCCGCGTCTTCGTCAAACCGCTTCTTGGCTTGACGGTAGAATTCCTCCAAGTCGGCTATGTGTGACTCCGGCGTTACCGAAGCTCCCTCCACCGAAGGAGAGTTGCCCGTGCCGTGGCGCAGATGGGCGATCAACATCCCGAACTGCGTGCCCCAATCACCGATGTGGTTCTGTCGAATCACGTTTTCAGCGCCATGCAGATGCTCAATCACCCGCGAGATGGCATCGCCGATGATCGTTGATCGCAAGTGCCCGACGTGCATCTGTTTAGCAACGTTCGGTCCCGAGTAATCGACCACCGTTCTGATCGCAGCTGATGCCCTGGGAACGCCAAGGCGTGGGTCGCGGCTGATTTCATCCAGACGCCCAGCGAGCCAAGACGGAGAAAGCCTGATGTTGATAAAACCAGGACCCGCAATGTCCCGGGTACCGAGGGGTGCATCAACCATCTTGCCGAGGTCCAGGTTTGCGATCACCTGCTCGGCGATCTGCCGTGGACTGGTTTTCGTCCCCCCGGCGGCCAGGCGCTTGGAAAGGCCCATAGCGGCATTGGATTGGTAGTCGCCGAACTGAGGCGTGGCGCTGACCGTAATCAGAGGGTCGGCCGCGACGCCGAATGCGGCGTGAATGGCTTTCGTAAATGCTTGTTCCAGCGAGTGTTGGATCGTTTCCATGGTTGCAACTTTTTGCCAAAGCGGCGCATGTTACCATTGTTCGGCCTGCTACTGTAGTAGGCGGTTGTTTCGGCCGATAAATGCAGGTGCGGCAGTGATAGTCTCGGCGGTTCTGGGTTGGCGAATGTTGATCGTGCCGTCCGGGTCAATTACTGTTGGCAGAGCCTCATAACCAGCTTCCATCGCAAGGACGTTTTGACATGAATAGATTGCTTACCCGTGTCGTTCTCTCTGCTGCAGTTACTGCCACATCGTTCGGCATCTCCGCCGCACGGGCCGAATCCCCCATCCCCGGCGACGCTCGGGCTGAAGCTCAGCTTCTGCAAACCGAGGCAATCAAGGCGATCAAATCCGGCGAGTGGACGAAGACCAGCGAGTTGATCAGCAAGGCTGCCCAAGTTAGCAACGACCCCAATCTGGTCAAAATGAGCGAATGGGTCGCTGCGTTTGAGAATCAGCGGCAGGAATTCGCCGCGGAGAGGAAAAAGCAGTACGAAGAGGCCGTCGCCGACGTCAACAAACTGCTCGCCGCGGGGCAGCAGACATTCGCGATCGATGCGGCTGGCCGAGCCTACCTTCTCGCGGATGACAAGCAGGCATTCCATGAGTTGCCGTGGGTTAGAGAAATTATCGCCAACAGTGTCGATCAAGCGTCGGAGTATGAGGCGGTCGGCAACTGGATTGGTGCATCAAGGGTCTATCAATATTTGAATGTCATCGAGCCAGCGAACGGGCTTTGGAAAGACAAGCTTAAGCTTGTAACGCGTAGAATCCGTCTGTCGGGTGTCTACGCGCCGGAGCAATTCAAGGCGGTGGTCGAGATTGAAGCAGAAAAGCGACGAGCGGCCGATCAGGTGCTCAAGCCGACAACCCAACCGGCAACGAAGCCCAGCGACGAGAGTAACGACAGCTTCAAGATAGTCTGGCGCGACACCGTCAAGGGCATCCAGATGGAAATGCTCCGCGACGCCCTTCGTGACGCAAGGCGGCACTATTGGCGCGAAGTGACTTACAAGGATTTGCTCGTCGGTGGGCTGGAAGGATTGCGCGCGCTGGCGACCACGCCAGGCCTGGACGTGGCCTTCCCGAAGCTGGCCGATGAAGCCAAACGCGAAGCATTCCTCGAAAACGTCAATCAGCTCGTGGCGGCGGTGAACGCATCGACTTCGCCAACAGATGATTCGCTGATGACGCGCACTATTGCCAGGCTTTACCAAGTGAATGCCGAAAGCCTCGAGATTCCCGAAGAGGTGTTCACAGCCGAGTTTGCCGACGGCGCTTTCGCGCGGCTGGACGACTTCACCAACATGATCTGGCCGTACGATGTCGAAGAGTTTAACAAGAGTACGCAAGGCGAATTTCAGGGCATTGGCATTCAGATTGATATCGATGAGCAAGGTGGGCTGAAGGTGGTCAGCCCGATTGAAGACACGCCCGCATATCGAGCCGGCATTAAAGCTGGCGATGTGATCACGCACATCAATGGCAAGAATGCCAAAGGCATCACCATCAACCAAGCCGTCAAGAACATCACAGGGCCTGAAGGCACTACTGTAAAACTGACTGTTCGCAGTGCTGGCGACGGTACGAGTCAGGATTACCAGATCAAGCGACAGAAGATCATGGTCGCGAGCATTAAGGGCTGGTTTCGCAAGCCCGGCGGCGGATGGGATTACCTGATCGACCAGGACAGCGGGATCGGTTACACCCGCATGACCAATTTCACAAAATCGACCACCAAGGAACTCGATACTGCATTAAAGGAAATGCAGAAGGCCGGCGCGAAGGCCATGATTCTTGACTTGCGATACAACCCCGGCGGGCTCCTCAATGCCGCGACAGAAGTGAGCGACCGTTTTCTGTCCGGCGGGCGGATCGTCAGCACAAAAAGTGACCGGCGCCCTGAAGATGAGCAAGTGACTCACGCTCGTGCCGATGCCGACGATGTTAAGCTCCCCCTGGTGGTGCTTGTGAACCAGTACAGTGCCTCGGCGAGCGAGATTGTGTCCGGCGCGCTGCGCGATCAGACGCGCGCGATTGTGGTGGGCGAGCGCACGTTCGGGAAGGGAAGCGTCCAAATGTTGTTTAACGTCGACGGGCGCATGGCTTATCTCAAGCTCACCACCAGCCACTACTATCTGCCCAACGGTGAGTGTATTCACAGGGAAGAAAACAGTGATAAATGGGGCGTCGAGCCGGATGTGACGGTCACCATGACCAGCAAGCAGATGACCGACGCGATCGAGGCGCGCCAGCAGCAGGATGTGCTGCGCGATGCATTACCCATCGCTCCGACTGATGAGATTGTCGCCGCAGCGAAGAAGAGTGCTCTCGACGTCGACCCACAACTGTCGGCGGCGGTTTTGCTGCTGAAACTGCAACTTGCCGGCGCCAAGATCTGATGCGCCGTCGTGGCGAACCGGCGCTTCAGCGCGACACCAGAAAACCTCACACTCGGCGCAACGCCGGCCCGCTATACAGCGACCGTGGGCGGATGATTCGGTTATTGGCCAGTTGCTCGGTCACATGTGCCCCCCAGCCTGCGCATCGCGATGCGGCAAACATCGGGGTGTTCAGGTCGACGGGGATCTTCAGCATGTTGAAGATCGGCGCGGCGTAGAGATCAGCATTGGCAAAGAGCTTCTTTTCCTTCTCCATCACGCGCTCGAGTTCCATGCAGATGGCCACCCATTTTTTTTCGCCCAGCCGGTTCTCAATCTCTGTAGCCACCTTGCGCATCGGCGCGACCCGGCTGTCACCGTTCTTGTACACCCGGTGCCCGAAGCCCATGACCTTGGCGCGGTGGGCCAGCTTGTCTTTTACCCAGTCAGCCACACCTTCAACCGAGCCAATCTCTTCCAGCACTCCCATTGCCTCCTCATTGGCGCCCCCGTGGAGCGGACCCTTGAGGGTTGCCAGCGCGCTGCAACAGCCGGCGTACATGTCGCTGAGCGTACTGACTGTAACGCGCGCGGCGAATGTCGATGCGTTGAACTCATGCTCGGCGTACAGAATGTAGAGGATGTCGATCGCCTTCACCTTGTACGCTTCGGGTTCTTCCCCGCTGAGCATGTACAGAAAATTGGCTGCGTGGGAAAGATTGGGTTTGGGGAGCAGGATCGCCTCTCCCTTTCTCACTCGCGCACCCGCAGCGGCGAGAACGTTCATCTTTGCCAGGATTCGCACGGCCTTGCGCCGATTCGCTTCGAGCGATGCATCATTCAGCTCTGGATCAAATCCGGCGAGCGCGCTGATTCCGGTGCGCATGAAGTCCATCGGGTGCATCGTCTTGGGGAGCAGGCGGAGAATTTTCTCGACATCGCCCGGCAGAGATGCTTCGGAAACAAGCGAATCCCTGAACCCCTTCAGTTGAGCATCGTTGGGCAGATCACCATAGATGAGGAGATACGCCACTTGTTCATAGGCGGTGTGCTCGGTCAGATCGTGCACATCGTAGCCGCGGTAGCCGAGGCCGGCCTGTTCATCCACATGACAGATTGCCGACTCGCCGGCTATCACGCCTGCCAAACCGGGAGAGAAGGCTGGTTTCTCGGGCGATGCGCTGTTGGCAGATTGATTGCTCATGGTTGTTCCTCCGTACAAGTCAATCGTATGAGCCAGCGGAGGAAAAGCGAGGGGGATTGTTGGGCCGCAGCAAAAATTGCGATGGCATTGCTGTACGCGAGCTTAGTCGCGAGTGGATGCGGTGCGCATTTGGCGGTCGTAGACGCGCGGATCGAACGCATGCAATACCGGCATGACCGATGCTGGCGGTGCATCTAGCTGGGGCGAATCGGGCACCTGCAGGTAGCTCAGCGTGCGATCGAGGATCTGGCCCGCCGCGGGGGCCGACACCGTGCCCCCGTAGTGGGCCAGAGATTTGTCCGGGTCATGCAGAATCACCGCGACCACCACCCGGGGGTTCTCAAATGGCCCGCCGCCCACAAACGAACTGGTGTAGTTGTCCTCGTTGTAAACCCCATTGGTCGCCGTGTGCGCCGTTCCGGTCTTTCCAAAGAGGTTCCACCGACGGCTAAGCGCCTTTTGGCCGGTGCCACGATACACAACGTCACACATGATGCGCCGAATGAGCTGTGATGTCGGTTCATCAATGGCGCGCGTCCGGATCGCACTTTTCTTTAGCGAAGGATCGATTTGCCCTTCGGGAGTCAGAAGCCCGTGCATCACCTGCGGCTGCACAAGCCACCCGCCGTTGGCATAGGCGCAAACCGCACGAGTGAGCTGCAGCGGAGTGAGCATCATCTCGTAGCCCATAGCGATGCTTACCGGACTTGGGCGCGTCCACCGCCTAAGAGGGTTGACCAACCCTCCATTCTCCCCGGGGAGATCAATCCCAGTCATCTTCCCGAAACGAAACTGCTGCAACGCTTCGAACAGCGATTTGCTGCCCACGCGCTCGGCTAGCTTCACCATGCCGATATTGCTGGACTTCACTACCACATCCCACAGCGGTAGTTGGCCATAGTAGTGGATGTCGGTCACAAGCTTGGCGCGCAAGGGGGATTTATAGGGGCCAGGAATCTGAAACATGTCCGTGGGCTTGGCGAGCTGCCCAGATAGCATCGGGCCGACGATGAATGGCTTGATGGTCGAGCCTGGTTCATAAGGGTCTGTTAGAGCGCGATTACGGCGGAGCTCAGGGACGGCCGCGGTGTCTTCGATGTTGGCCGGGTTGAATGTTGGCCAATTGGCAAGGGCGAGAATGTCGCCGGTGTGCGGATCCATCACAATCGCCTCGCCGGCGCGCACGCGGAACTGTTCGCAAGTGCGCGCCAGTTCCTGCTCGGTGATCATCTGGATATTGCTATCGATCGTCAGAACCACATGGTTGCCATTCACCGGCGGAACATAGTCCTCCGCCGCGGTTGCGATGGTTCGGCGGCGGGCATCTTTAAGGCTTCGCTTGAAGCCATCCTTGCCGCGAAGCAGTTTCTCGAACTGCAGTTCGACGCCTTCCAGCCCGATGTTGTCCTTCTGCACGCCGCCGAGGATATGCGCCGCGAGTGAACCCATCGGATACTCACGGACATCGACGGGTTCCAGCACCACACCCGGAAGGTTGAGCTTGAGCACAGCATCGACCACATAGTCATCGAGGAGCTCGGCCACTTTCACATAGCGGCTCTGCGCCCGATCCCCGATTATCTGCGAAATTTCCAGCGGGTCTTTATCGAGGAGGCTGGCAAGTTTGCCGATCTCGCGATCGAGGTCGACAAGCGTTTTGCCGTCTTCCTGAAACACCTCTAGCATGAACTTGGGATCAACAAACAGCGATTTCTTCTGTACCGTTCCCGCCATCAGCAGGCCGTTACGATCAAAGATGCTCCCGCGCCGGGCATGAAGGGTTTCGGTGTAGTGCTGTTGCCGGTCGGCTTGGAGAACGGTCCGCTCGCGCCCGATGGTCTGCAGAAAAACGACCCGGCCAAGCAGGCTGGTGAACGCGAGACCAATTGCCGAGAAGATCACCATGGCAAAGCGAGCGTTGAAGGTAGGGGGGTACGGAGTCACGTCCGATAAGTATCGGCTGAATGAGAGCGAATGAATGAAAAAGCTTGAGACCAATGGACAGGTCTGTGCGTTGCGCCGCAGGTTTCGCGGTTGCACGGCTTGGTGGCGGGACTTGCGAGACCACTACTCTCGCGGTGACGGGGCGGGGTTGCGGGGCACCATCTTTAATGCTTCGGAGTTTACCGTTTGAAACACGGCATTGGGTGCTGTGTATGTGGCGATTTGCAGTTGCTGGTTCCACAGCTTGGCCTGGGCCGCCTCGATTTTTCGATGCAACTGGTTGCTCTGGTAGTTAACTTCCAGCCGCTGCTGGCGGAGGTGCAGCAGGACTGCGCCGATGATGGTCGCGAAGAAGAGTGTGAGCAGGAGCTTGAGCATCAAAATACCATGAGAGGTGGAGAGCGAATGAGCGCTCTCCAGCCATCATCCCGCAACACGGCCTCTTCGGTTCACTGACTCACCGCGACCGATTTCGCGGGCAGACGGAGCTTCATGCCAGGACGGATCACATCGCCGCCTTTGAGCAGATCTCGATTGAGTTCCTTGATGGCCGCTACTGCGTCGTCGGTGCCGCACTGTTCTCGTGCAATACGAGTGAGGTTGTCGCCATCTACTACAGTGTAAGTCGAGCGAGAATCAGCACTTGCATTGTTGGAGCTCGCCTGTGGCGCTGGTACGAGTGTCCCGGTTGGGGGCGTTAAACGGTCGGCGGCAATGCGCTCGGTACCCGCGCGACCTGCCGCCGTGGTCCCGGCTGTCGACAGGACGGGCATGTTGTACGTGCGACCTTCAATAACGAGGTTGGGATTGGCCTTCAGGCTTGGGTTGGCTTCGACGATCGCCGCGATGGCCGCCTGGTTGCTCGTGCCATACACTTTGCTGGCGATCTTTGACAGCGAGTCACCGGCTTGGACCTTGTACTTAGTCATGCCAGCGGGCTGCGGAGCGGATGCTGTGTTGCTCACTGGAACCACCGATTCACCCAGCCGCGCAGCTTCGGCGTTGAGTCGGGCGAGAACCGGATCACTGTTCGGAATCTGGGTTGTGGATCCGGTAGTATTGACTGGCTCATCGCGCGCTTCCGCGGATTGGTGGAATGTTGATTGATCAGGATGGCTGAAATCCCTTGTCGATCGGTTGTTCGATGAGGTGTCTGGTGTGTGCTGGACGTACGTCGCACCTGGGTTGGTGTCAGGGGAAGTAATCGAGACTGGTTCCTGTTGGACCGGGGAATCAATGGAGACGACCTTGACCGGTTGCGGGCGCGGTTGAAACTCCTCTGCGGCGCGAACCGGCTGGCGAATCTGCACCTGCGGGGCCGCGGCTTGCGGCATCGGCTGCTGCGAATGAACTGGTGTGTTGACCGCCGAGCGGACCACTGCTCCAGCCCCCGAAATCGGCGCCGCCGGGGGTTCGGTGCTGCTGGTGAGGTGGTCGGAAAGCAGGATTCCGATGACGATGATAAATGCCAGTCCGACCAGCAATCCGATCTTGGTTTCGCGCGTCATGTGTCAGTCCAGTTGCTCGTTGCTGGCTGCCTGTTGCTGGTTGAGACCCAGCACTGATTGCTAGCAACCAGCGCCTAGCAACCAGGAAGTTAAGTTTTTTCAGCCACGCGCAGCTTCGCAGAGCGTGCTCGTGGATTTCTTGCAGTTTCGAGGTCGGAGGGCGAGAGGGGCTTTTTCGTCACAACCTTGAGAAGCCCGGTCTGCTCCGCAAACCGAAACGCCTGCTTCACCGCCCGGTCTTCCACACTGTGGAAGCTGATGACCGCCATCCTCCCGCCGGGCTTGAGGTGCCCAGGGGCGACTTCAAGCAGTCTGGAGAGATTTTCCACTTCCTCGTTCACTTTCATTCGGAGAGCCATGAAAGTGCGGGTGGCCGGATCGATCCGGGTGCCGGCGCGTCCTGCGCCAGTTGAGGGAACAGCCGACCTGACAAGCTCGGCTAGATCGCTCGTACTTTTGATCGGCGAAACTTTACGCGCTTCGACAATCTTTCTTGCAATTCGTCGAGAAAATCGTTCATCACTGAGGTGATAAAGCAGATCGGCCAGTTCTCGTTCGCCAAAGCGATTGACAATCTGGCTCGCAGTGAGCCGAGTGCGGGGATCGATGCGCATGTCCAGCGGCCCCTGTTCACTGAAACTCATGCCGTAGTCCGGCGTAAGGAACTGGTTAGTGCTCAATCCCAGGTCCGCAAGCAGGGCATCGACTTGAGGGATGCCGACTTCCCTCAGAACGAGGTCTAACTCGGAAAAGTTGGCATTGAAAAGGTGCACAGGGCAGCCGGCGGTTTGCAGCCGGGTACGGGCGTACTCAATGTTTCGGGGATCGGCGTCCAGCCCGATGAGTTTCCCTTCCGGGCCGAGTGCCGCAGCGACCGCAACTGAGTGGCCTCCGCGACCGACGGTGCAATCGACCACAACCGCGCCGGGTCGAACGGCCAGTGCCTCGATCGTCTCGGCGAGCATCACTGACTCGTGACCGTGTTCGGGTTCGGGTTCGTCCATAAACTCGGGATTGTGACCATTTTTTTCTTGAAAGTCGCCCGGTAGTGTGCGATACTCGTTTGTTCGGAGAATGTTTGATATCCCACTCTGGACCCGCCGCGCTAGCTGCAGCTTAAGGCCTGCACCACGACGGGTAGCTCGACCGATATTCCCACAATCCGCGCGGGTTAGGGACCGGTCGTGCGGCACTTGGATTTGCTGCTTGCTAGCGTTAACAGCCATCAAGGACCGGTTTTTGACGTATCTTGGCCGTGCGGTCTGACTATCAGGGTTTCTCCCATTGACGGCGGCAGGGTCTGTGTTAGCGTACTCCGTTCGGTGTGGCCGATCGGAAATTGCCGCCCGATTAAGCGGTCTTTTCGCAAAACGGTCTAAGGTCAGACCAAAATCGGGTCGCCCGCACCCGAGCGCTGCAGAAATGGTGCGAAAACTGGGTAAAAAAACCAAGTCGGGCAACATCCGTGTCGCCCGATTTGGGTGAGACTGTGAGGTCGGGCATCCGTGCACCCTTGGGCTGCAACCCAAGGCCCCGTCCGTGGGACGACCACACAGCACGCAACGTGTTTTCAGGCAGTGAGTTACACCAGCATGGTGGACATGCATGGCGCGGGGATCGCGCAACGCATTTCCCATTTTCGCGTAACTTCACGGCTCGCAGTTGGCGCGTCGATCCTTCGGCGTGCCCACTGCGAGCTTTGCTTCATTTGCAACTCCTGACCGGCCGCTCCTTCTTTTTCGGCGGTGCTGGACTGGGGATCTTCTCGCTTGTTTGCCCGTCTTGGCGGTTCTGCCGTCGCCCATTTCTAGGGATATGTCCGTCGATCCCTACTGCGTAAACCCTGAATTTTGTGGTTTTTGGCCGGGATTCGCTCTCCGGCTAAACCGCTTGCGTCGTGAATGCCCGGAGCGGGTGGCACCGCATTCAGCGACGACTCCGAGATTAATTTTGCCCCGGCTGGGCCTGGTGGGCCGACACCTGGGGAGCTTGAAGCAACTGATTGAACCGCACTTCCCAGTCGTCGCGGTTCCAAATCTCCAAATGATTCCTGACACCGACGAGGGTAATGTCTCTGCCGGTTCCCGTACGTCGAAGCATCAATTCAGGGATGAGAATCCTGCCTTGCCCATCCCACCGCAGCTTGTTCGCCATGCCGAAAGTAGCGTGCCAATTCTCCAGCGTCTTGGCATCGGGCCGCATCTCGGCTTCCGGCGACAGGTTTTGCTCTTCTCGGGCGATTAACTCTTCATAGTACCTCTCGCCAAAGAGCCAGAGCTTGCGGTTTTGCCCAAAAACCAAGAAGAAGCCCACGCCGTCACGATCTTTGTCCATCGATTTCTTCACGTCCGAAGGCACAAGAATTCTATTCTTGCTGTCGATCGTGAGTTCGTGCTCGCCGATGTAAACCGCATGTCTCATCTGCTCTGGAATTCGTTATCTGACGCGACACGTTTTACCACTCTTCGCCACTTTTGCAATCGGGAAAACAAAAATCAGCGCGAATCTGTGAAGGAAATCTTCGCGAATGGCCGATGAATGGAGTTTTGCACCTTCGACGCACAAAAGTCGGCCCATTTAAGCCAGAGAATTGTGGATAACCTGTCTTGACCGCTATGAGTCTCTGGGCGCACTGCGGCTATAGAATGCCGATACCCCGCCAATCACGCAGATTCCCAGCAAAACCGCCCATATCTGTGGTGGTGGTAAGTGGAGGAATGAGAAGCCATTGATGGCGAGCAACGGGTGCAAGCCGAGCAGGTTTGTCGCCGGAGAAGTGCCGCGGAAATCGAGCATTGCGTACAGGAGCAGGGGCAATCCGAGCGTAAAAAGCGCGCCGGCGGCGGCTGCGTTCAGTCGACAGTTTCGCCGTCCGGCGAGAGCGGCCCACGGATGAAGCGCAACCAACCACGCCGTCAGGAAGCCCCACTCACCCAGTTGCAGCAGTACCGGAGTTCCCGCCGACCGGCCTGATATTGCCAGAAACGGGACCGCAACCGCGCTGGCGAGTGCCAAGCCACGCCATGTTCGCAGCAGTGAAGGAAAGATCAGCCCGCTGACCAGAATCTGCATGCCAAGCAGCATCACCGAAGGCGACCACGGCAGATTTGTACCGACCGGCGCAGACAGACCCGACTCACTGCAAGCGATTGTGAGGGTGTGGACCACGATCCAGAAACTGATCGTTGCGGCAGGGGGAAATGTGTCGCCCGCATGTCTTGAATTGTGGCGGACTGAGGATGTCACTGCGTCCCTGCAGCCGCGGGGTAGGTGACTTTGTCAAAGCGAATGTCCACCCACGGCTGGCCCGCATCGACCCGATTAAACGTGGTGAAAATCTGCTGCATTGCTTCAAGTTTCTTTGCCGGGGCAATTTCAATGAAGGCGTCTTTCGCGCTGATTGGTCGCCCCCATCGAACCTCAGTGCCATCGCGGGTCACCAGGGTCAGATGCGCCTCGCGCGGGTCAATCCGCCCCGAGAAGTTGCTAATGTCGATCTTCACAATCTCGTCGACGTAGCGCTGGCCGAAGAGGAGCCGCGCCAGCTCTAGTCCTGCGGCCAGGTCGGCACCTGGCCACTGCTGGCCTGATTCCACCGGCGCGTGCGCCACGCCATCAATGATCCGTAAGTGTGGACGACGCTCGTTATCCAGCACCAGGTCTGCGGCCTGTTCGGCGGTGTATTGCTCGGGGAGTTTGTAGCCGTCAGAATCAATCAGCCAGAAGTAATCCTGCCAGCGCACCATTGCCATCGGCGCTCGAAAGTCGCACTCGATCTCGATCAGATCGCCCGGACGCGAGTGGTAGGCCCGGCGAATCGATTTGACCTGCCGGACCCACGGGCTGGCACCGAGAACGCGAGCACAGTCGGCGAGGACGCGGTCATCAAACGCCGAACTTCCTCGCAGCGGGCGAACCGATCGTGCGAGGCTCTCGGCAATCTCGTCGGTCATCCAAGCCGGTCGATCACGAAACACTACCACGGGCGGGTCGGGCGCATAAGCCAGCCTGAGAGACACTTCTCGCCGCGCAAACCAAAACGCCATCGCGAGCACCGCGAGGAAGATCATTGCGCCGGTAAAGTGGTAGAGAATCTTCCGTGTCGCCAAAGAGTTCGACGAGACGGGTTTAGCAGAAGTTTTGACCGGCTTTCTTGCCATACAAATGAGTCTATGCGCGAGTAATGCGCGCAGCGCGTTCAGACGATATCCCAAGTGGTTATCGGACGCTCGCAGCGAGTTTCTTTATCTATTGCTCCCGCGCCAGCGCCCCGCGGGCGAGGCGGTCGACCAGCGCAGCGAAAGGAATCCCTGCGTGCGCTGCCGCCTCGGGAAGCAGGCTCTTTGGAGTGAAGCCGGGGAGGGTATTGATCTCAATCAAATACGGCCTGTTCTGATTGTCCACGATGACATCGACACGCGATAAGTCTCGACAGCCAACCACGTTATGCGCATCAAACGCCAAGTCCTGCACCAACTTCACGACATCACTGGGCAGGCCGGTCTCGAATCGGTGTTCAGTCTCCGAGCTCTTGTACTTCGCCTCAAAATCAAAGAACTCCGACTTCGGCACGATTCGGATTGGCGCCAGTGCGCGGTCTTCGAGAATACCGACGGTTAACTCTATGCCATTGATGAATTGTTCAACGAGCGCGCGATCGTGTCGCGCCAGCACCTGTGCCAGCGCTGCCGAAGCGTTGGCGGGGGCTTCGGCGGGCGCTTTGCAGACAAAGACGTCAATGCTGCTCCCGCTGCCGATGGCTTTGACCACGCATGGCCCGTCAATCGTCGGATAAGTCTCACCCCGGCGGACCGTGTTCCATGCGGGGGTTGGCAGGCCAGAGGCCTTCCAGACTTCCTTGGTGGCAATCTTGTCGATTCCAATACGCGAGGCCCGGCTGCCTGAACCGACAAACCGCAACCGCCGCTGTTCGAGTATCTCCTGCAACTCGCCACTTTCACCAAATGCGCCATGAAGCACCGGAAAAATGACATCGGCGGGGTGATCCAGGCCGGAAAGTTCGGTCGGCGAAATGTCCGATTCAAAGACGACATGCCCGGCCTGTCGCAGCCCATCAGCAACGGCGGCCCCGCTGATCAGAGAAATTTCGCGTTCGGCACTCGGCCCGCCGCGGAGAACGGTAATTTGCATGGGAGTGAATCTACCGCAAGACCGCCGCTCGGCAACACGACATGTTCTGGAACGCTTCAGAATCGCCGTCGAAGTGCGACGAAGCCAGCGCAGAATCCGAGAAATGCAACCCCACTCGGTTCAGGAATGTTCTCACTTAGTGTGAGTGTGATCAGGTCCGCATACGGATACGACGGATCGACTTCTATCACGGGATCAACCACGATCTGGAACTCACCGTCGGCATTGTCAACAAAAAATCCTCTGCCGAGGTAGTTCACTGCCCCAATCACGCCGAGGCGGGCAACATCTTGGTGGACGACATCGAACCCGTCACTGGCCGGTGTGTCAGGAAAACCTGCGGATGCCGATGCAAAGGCCGGGCTGGTGGGGTGGCTCGCATCATCCCAATATCGGGCGAACGCCTGCGCGCGACCGCTGCCCGAGGCACTGACTTCGGCGGCGGCAAAGATGCGAACCGGGATTGGCAGATCAGGGTCTGGCACCTCTCCGTCGAATCGAAAGAAATAGGTCGTGTTGCCAAAGACCTGGACTGGGGGGCCGAGGAAAGTGCCCTGGACATTGAGGTCGGCTGTGATGTCCACGGAGGGTTTGTTGCCTGCGGTGGTGATGACCTGCCAAGCGACCTGCCACGCGTTACCAGAGTCATCTGAAAACGACTCGTCAAAACTGATGGACTCGGGCAGATGATCGTTGGTTCCGCCGCTTTCAACGAACGAGGCAAGCGGCACTGGAGCTGCGAGCGCGACGCTCGATGGCAGCAGGATGCCGGAAAGTGCGGCAAGGATGGACATCGGTTTGCAATGAAGCCGAGACATAGATCACCTCATGTAAAAGACGAGTTTTGAACGCAACAATAGCATGAAGGATACAAATGTGCGGGTGTGCAGTCGTCCGGTTTTCGCTTCAAGCACTTCCGGTTTTCTCAGGTCTGCCCGACAACGCGCAATACTGCGTCGAACAATTGGCGTGGTCGGGTAAACATCCCGGTGGCGCCGCGGTGCTGCGCCTGGCGTCGCCTCGGCACGTCCACAAACCCGGTGTAGAAGAAGAACGGTATGTCAGCGCGAATGTGTTTGACAGCGCGAAGCAATGACCAGCCGCTTTCGGCGGGCGCGTCGCGATGGATGTCGCTGACGACGACGTGGTAGTGGGCGAGTTTCATGGCGCCAAGCGCGTCGAAGTTGTTTTGATAGCTATCGACGACGATGCCTATCTCCGCAAGGCAGCGTCGTTCGATGACGTTGTTCAGCGGGCGGTCATCAACCCAGATCGCATGAAAGGTCGTGCCCGGCGAGCGGTGAGTCGGCAGAGGGCCGCGCACCTCACGCGGGCGCATACCGGTGACCTGGGTAAAAGCCTCATAGAACCGGCTGAGCGACCCAAAGCCGCTTTGCATCGCCACTTCAAGAACCGTCATCCGGGTGCCAGCCAGAAGACGCTCGGCGTGGTGCACGCGAAGCTCGGTCAGTCGGCCGACCAGCGTCTTTCCGGTCTGTCGGCGAAACAACGTCGCCCCATATCCCGCGCTTAGCCCGGCGGCGGCGGTGATGTCGGCGACCGAGACCAGATCACGGAAGTGACTCGACGCAAACGCGTCCATCATCGCAACCAGTGACTCGACAGAATCTTGAGGGTGGTTTTGCGGCGGCATGCGGCCCTGATCAACTCAGTAAAAGCGGCGTCCCGGCGAGATATTCAATCGCAAGCTTGGTCGGGGTTACCGCTCGAACGGCCAAATCTGAACTTCTGTTTCCATCTCGATCTGGTTCCGCTCGAACACCTTTTCCTTAATCAGCTTGATTAGTTTCATTACATCGTCGCTGGCGCAATCGGGATGGGCGATGATGAAGTTGGCATGCTTGTCGCTCACTTCGGCGTTGCCGACACGCATGCCCTTTAGCCTCGCCTGATCGATGAGTGCTCCGGCGCTGAGGCCTCGCGGGTTCTTGAAAACACAGCCGCAGTTCTTCGTGTTCAGCGGCTGGGTATTACGTTTATAGAACCAGATTTCCTTAGTTCGCTTCATGATCTTTTCGGGATCGTCTTCATCAAGTTCGAGTGTGGCATTCAAAATGAAGCGGGCCGCGATGTTTGTCTTGCGGTATTCAAAGACCAGATCGTCTTTAGTGCGGTCAAAAATGTTACCCTCGCCATCCATCACGCTGACTCGGTGAATCACCGCACCAAAGTCACCAAATTTACCTCCCGCATTCATCCGAACCCCGCCGCCGACGGTGCCGGGGATACCGGCGAGGCACTCGATGCCAGCCAAGCCCTGTCGGCAGGTGCGTAGCAGCAGTTTTTGCATGTCCACGCCCGCGCCCACTTCCACGGTCGTCTTGTCGAAACTTACCCGCCGCCAGAATTCGTCGCTTAAGCGAAACACGGCGCCATCGACGCCGCTGTCCTGCACCAGCAGATTAGCGCCGAGGCCCAGCACATAGATCGGGACCGAGTTCTCATTGCACCGTCGCACCGCCTCCTGCAATTCTTCGGTGTTGCGAGGCGTGACGAAGTACCGGGCCGGTCCGCCGATGCGATACCAGGTATGCGCGCGGAGCGAAACATGTTCGCCGACAAATCCTTCGAGGCCGGCAAATGGTTTGTTGGATACAAGGTTCATCGCGCTGCTCAGGTCAGATTCTCAATTTCCCGCCCAAGAATTCAATGGGGCCGAGCGACGCATGTGGATAATGATTGGTGCCATTTCCCAGGATTGGCTCGAGAGACATGTGATAAGCCTACTGTGCGATCTTCATTTCGCGGTCGGCAAGCACGTCGCGGCCAATCTCCCAGACATTTCCCGCCCCCATCGTCACTACCAGATCGCCGGGCTGCACGATCGAGCGCACATGGTCGGTCACCTGCTCAAAGGTGGCCAGAAAGACGGCCTCTTTTCCTCGCTCCTCAAGCTTTCGCGCGAGCATGGCTGCGCTGATCGACCTTCGATCGGCCTCGGTATCGCGGACGAAGTAGATCTCGGGCATGATTACAAGGTCAGCGTGTGTAAAGGACCGCGCAAAATCGTCCATCAGGAGCCGCGTTCGGCTTGCCTGATGCGGCTGGAAAACACAGATAAGCCGCTTGGGTTGATAGCGATCGCGGATCGCTTCGAGTGTGGCCCTAATCTCGGTGGGATGATGGCCGTAATCGTCAACGACGGTAACTCCTGCAGCGTGGCCGAGCTCGGTCATGCGCCGGTCGACGCCGCTGAAGCTGCCCAGGGCATCGGCGGCAGCCTGGGGCGAGGCTCCGCAGGCGCAGCAGGCGGCAATGGCCAGCGTGGCGTTGCTTAGATTATGCCGGCCCGCAACTGCCAATTGCAGATCCGCAACGTGCGCACCGCGATGAAACACCTGCCCGCCGTGACACCCGCGGGTCAGTCCGGTTGACTTGGTCGTCCATTCGGCTTCCGTCTCGAGCGCGCACCATTCGATGGGCGTATCCAGAACATGCAACGCCGAAGCGACATGATCCTCGGCGGCGGCGATGATCTTCCCGTCGAGCGGGACGAGCCGCGCGAAATGTCGAAATGAGGCGATGATGTCCTCGATGTCGCGGTAACAATCCAAATGGTCGGCGTCAATGTTGGTGATAACAGCAATGCGCGGCTTGAGGGCGTGAAACGACCGGTCATACTCGCAAGCCTCGGCGACGAAGGGCGACCCGGTCCCGCTGCGACTGCCGCCGCCAAGTTGCGGCACGGTGCCCCCGACGACGAAACTCGGGTCCATGCCGCATCGAAGCAGGGTGTGTGCGATCATGGCGGTGGTGGTGGATTTGCCGTGCGTTCCCGCGACCGCAATTCCCAGGTGTTCGCTCATTACTTCGCCGAGAAGCTGCGCATATTTGACGGTTCGCAGCCCGAGCCGCCCGGCGATCTGAAACTCGACATTGGTCGCAGGTACCGCCGCCGTGCGGACGACCAGATCGACATCGTGGCACAAGAGTTCGCCTAGTTGATCTCGTGTAATTCGCGCACCTTGCTCGACCAGCTTGAGCGTTTGATCGTTGGGGGTTGGCTCCGACCCGGTGACAATCGCCCCGCGGTCCATGAGCATTCGGGCTAGGCCGCTCATACCGGAGCCGCCAATTCCAATAAAATGAACGCGCTTGCCAGTAAAGAGACTGGCCGGCCGCGCCTCCGTTCGCGATTCGGCAGATGGTGTGATCACAGTTTGAGGTATCGTACTTTCGTCGTCGACGGAATCAACCAAAAAGCGAAGTCATTCGGCGGGCAAGTTTTCATCGACAGCAGGGGAAGCTGTCGTGTAATTCTAGCCTCGATGCGGTTCTCACCGCTCGGAAATGTTGGAGAGATGCTTGGCGCGTCGGCATTGGCACACCACTGGTTGCGTTGAATCACACGGCCAGCGGGGTGGCGAGCGCATCGAGCGGTGGATGTTCTGAGTGGTAATGTCCGGCTCGGCGAATTGGTTCAACGCGTCGCCCGATGCGCAATTATCAAGCGTGCCTTCGTTTCGAACACCGCAGAAGATTTATCGGTCGGGCGAGCCGCAGCAGAGTCGAGGCTCAGAACCGCTTCGGGGCGGTCTTACCGGACTGGTGCGTAAGTCCTTAATTTACAATGATTTCAGGTCGATCAAATCGTTATCTTGGCGGGCGCGCGCCGGGTTGGTTCCTATAGTTGTTCTGGAATGATGACGGCATTTGTAGAGTCTTGCGTTGACACGGTTACGGGTTCTGCCCGCAAAGCCGAACGCGCCACCCGCGGCCGAGGGAAGGCGAAGAGGTTGCTGCGCGCGCTGGCGGGGAAGCCCAACATTCTCGTCACCACCCATATTCATCCCGACCCGGACGCGCTGGCAAGCTGTATCGCCATGCGACACTTTCTGCGTGAGAGGTTGCCCGACGCAAAGGTGGATGTCTCCATCCGCGGGCCGATCGGTGGGGGTGTCAACGATGCGTTCAATCGATATGTTAACCTCAATGCCCTGACGTGGAACCCAATTCTCGTCAAGCAGTACGACGCGGTTGTGCTCCTCGACGTACAGCCCAACTTTGCCTACAACCCGCTGCCGCAAGATGTTGCCGCGACAGTGATTGTCGATCACCATCGCTCGCGTGGCCGCCGGCCGCCGGGGGAGTTTGTCGATATTCGGCCCGACATCGGGAGTACCTGCTCAATCGTATTCAGTTACTTCATGGAGCTTGACGTTACCATCCCACCGGAGTTGGCGACGACGCTACTTTACGGCATCGAGTCCGACCTCGCCGGCGCCGCGGGCACACCTGCGACCCTCGACAACATGGCGCTGTCGAGCCTGACCTTACTCGCCGACACGCAAAAGCTTTACCAGTTGCGTTATGTAACCCTGCCGCAGAGCTATTTCGTGGCATATGCCAATGGCATCAACAACGCGACGTGGTTTGAGACAGTGATGACGACGCATATCGGTGAAATCGACTCAGCCGAGTCGCCCGCGGTGATCGCCGACTTTCTACTGCGGTTTGATCCGGTCTCTTGGACGCTCGTCACCGCAACACAAGGAAACAAGCTCTTACTGAGCCTGCGCACCCGAGCAAAGGACCGCAGCGCCGGCGATTTGATGAAGCGGCTCCTGCACAAGCTAGGCGAGGGTGGCGGCCATCGTACCAAGGCGGGTGGGTTCATTGCGGTCACCGGCGAGTCCCCCGGGGAAGTCGAAAAACATCGCAAGACATTGCAACGGCGGTTATTGCGCTGCCTGAAAATCAAAGATTCTTCCGCCAAGCCACTTGTATCCTCAAAATCGTAGCCGAACGCACGATAGAGACATGGCCGATGGATCCGATGGAACGGTTTCGGAAGTCCCAAGCCGATTACCAGGACAATTGATTCTCTGCAGTCATTTTGCTACGTTTCAAAGGTTGATCGCGGGTCGGATGCCCGCTGCCATTCCTGAATTCAGAACGCAGGAGGACATGGAGGTCCTGAATGCTTCTGCGAGATTTGTTTCAACAGTTTGATCCCACTCTCAACTTGATGCGCCTGCCGGATGCTCGTGTGACGGCAGTCACAGAAGATTCCCGGCGCGTTGTTCCAGGCAGCATCTTTGTCGCTCGGGCGGGCACGGTAACTGATGGCTCAAGATACATTGCCGACGCCGCTCGCCGGGGGGCGGTGGTGGTGGTGGCGGGGCAGACAGTTGCGGGGGCGCGCGTTCCGATCATCGTCGTTCCCGATCCCGCCGCCGCAACGTCAATTCTAGCACACAAGCTGGCTGGAAATCCCAGTCATTCGATGAACGTGATTGGCGTGACCGGAACCAACGGGAAGACGACCGTCACCTATCTCATCCGGCAGATTCTGAACCACTTCGAGAAGAAGTGTGGCATGATCGGAACGGTCGAAATCGACGACGGGCAGAAGACATTCTTAAGCGACATGACAACGCCTGCAGCGGTTGATGTCGCGGCGATGCTCGGGCGCATGCGCGATCACGGATGCGATGCTTGCGCGATGGAGACTTCAAGCCACGCCCTGTGCCAGGGAAGGGTGGCGGCGGTCCGATATTCTGCGGCGGTGTTTACGAACCTCACTGGCGATCATCTGGACTATCACGGCTCAATGGACGACTACGCCGCCGCAAAGTCCCGACTCTTTTCGATGCTCGATCAGGACGGAGTAGCGATCGTCAATGCCGACGATGCGTGGTCGGTAAGGATGCTCAAGGATTGCAAGTCGGTGCATCCGTTGCGGTTTGGCATTCGTAACCGCGCCGACTACATGGCGCGCGATCTGTCATTTACCGCCGCCGGTACGCAGTTTGTGCTCGATACGCCCGACGGTTGCACCCCCGTCAAGACTCGGCTGATCGGCAGGCACAATGTAGAGAATGTGCTCGCTGCTGCAGCGGTGTGTGCAGAACTGTTCGGATTGACTGTGCATCAACTGGCGAATGTGTTTCAGGACCTGACGGGCGCACCGGGCCGGCTCCAGCGGGTGGATGCTGGCCAGCCGTTTACGGTGTTGGTTGACTACGCCCATACGGACGATGCACTGCGGAATGTGTTATCGGCGCTACGTCCGATTTGCCGCGGGAAGCTGCATGTGCTGTTTGGTGCCGGCGGAGATCGGGACAGGACAAAACGCCCGCGAATGGCCTCGGTGGTTGCCCAGTTCGCTGATACGATGATCATCACCAGCGACAATCCAAGGACCGAGAATCCGCGCGCGATCATCGACGAAATTCTTTCCGGCCTGCCTGCCGATAGAAGGGAGTCGGTAACGGTTGAACCGGACCGACGCGTGGCGATTTCGATGATCCTCTCGCAACCCGGACCAAGCGATGTCGTTCTCATCGCGGGCAAGGGGCACGAAAACTATCAGATTTTGGGAATTGAAAGAACGCACTTTGATGACTGTGAAGAAGTTCGCTCCCTGTTGCAGGGGTCGTAATGGTAAGCTGAACGTGACGGTCACTGCGTTGATGACTGTGGCGGAACGCGGCAGGAAGACCGGCGGGATGTCAGTATGAAGCAGTTGAACCTGGAAACCATTCGCCGCGTGACCGGCGGCAAGCCGTTGTGCGTCCTGCCGCGTGAGGTTTGCGTTGAGGCCATCAGCACCGACAGCCGTAAACTGCCGCCGGGTGCCGTATTTCTGGCATTGAAGGGCGAAAAGTTCGACGGACATCACTACCTCCCCGAGGTCGCCGCTGCCGGCGCGGTGGGGGCGATTGTTGAAGATCGTTCGTGCAACGCCCCGGACAATCTGCCTTTGATTCAAGTAGACAATGCCCGGCTCGCGCTAGGGAAGCTCGGCCGGTACGTCCGACAACAGTTTACTGGCAAAGTGGTCGCTGTCGCCGGAAGTAACGGAAAGACCTCGACTAAGAACCTGATTCACTCGGCATTATCGGGCAAGCTCTATGGGAGCATGTCTCCGAAGAGCTTCAACAATGACATAGGCGTCCCAATCACTCTGCTCGAAGCCGATGCGGCACAGGATTACCTTGTGCTGGAAATGGGGACGAATCATCCAGGCGAGATTGCCACGCTAGCAGGGATCGGTTTGCCTGACATCGCGGTGATCACGAACTGCTCTGCGGAACACCTGGAATACCTGGGCGACCTTGCCGGCGTTCGAAGAGAGAATGCCTGCATTGTGCAAGGGCTTGATGCAAAGGGTCTGCTTGTGGCCAACGGCGACGACCCGGCGTTGCTGGATGCGGTCAGTAGCTACTCTGGAAGGCGAATCACATTTGGATTTGAACCGCACAACGATCTCTTCGCCGCCGATGTTGTTGCAGGTGAAGATGGCGTGCGATTTAGGCTCAATGGCAGCAAGACCGAGTACTTCGTGCCGCTCCTCGGAAAGCACACAGCCTGCAACGCGCTTGCCGCGATTGCGGTGGCGCGTCGGCTTGGACTGAGCGACAAGGAGATTGGGGCGCATCTTGCCGCAGCACGCGGGCCGGATATGCGCCTTCAACTGCTGCAGTTCGGGGGCGTACAGGTATTGAATGACGCCTACAACGCCAATCCCGCCAGCATGCAGGCTGCGCTTGACACGTTTCAGAATCTCCCTACCGAGGGCCGTCGCATTGCCGTGCTGGGTGATATGCGAGAGCTGGGGCACACGAGTGAGCGATATCACAGGGAAGCCGGCTTCTGGGCCGCCGCCGCAAGGCTCGATGTGCTTGCGTGCGTCGGCCACCAGGCGAGGCTTCTTGCCGAGTCTGCCCAAAGCTGTGGGATGGCGTCAGGACGCATTCACTGTTTCGATGATTCATCCACCGCGAGCAAGGTTGTGCCGAGATGGCTGCAGCAGGGCGATATCGTCCTTCTCAAGGCCAGCCGCGGGCTTCGCCTGGAGTTGATAGCGCGTGAGATTCAGCAGTCGCGCGAGCCTTCCTCCGCCGCGGTCCCGAACTAGGCGGTGCCGGCGCGATGCTCTACTGGCTCATCAAGGCCAATCTCACATGGCTCGAATCGCGCGGGCTTGGGTTTCTCCGCGTATTCACTTTTGTCGAGTTTCAAACGGTAGCCGCGATCTTGCTGTCGTTTGCCATTGTCATCGCTGCGGGTCCGGGTGTGATTAGGTGGTTGCGCCGCAAAAAAATAGGCGACCGGCCCGATTTTGATCAAGCCGACATCAACGCGCAGATGGCGCATAAGAAAGACACGCCCACCATGGGTGGCGTGCTCATCATTGCGGCTATTGCTGTGACGGCTCTCTTGCTTTCCAACTGGTGGGTGCCAGGGTTGGGCCGATTTGGCGTTGACGGCAATTTTCACGTAACGATGGCGCTCGTCTGCCTGCTGGGCTTCGGCATCGTTGGCGCAATCGACGACTGGCTCAAACTCACCGCGGCTCGACGCGGCGGGGGAAGGCAAGGTCTTCACAGTGGCGAGAAGCTCCTGTTTCAGTTCGGGCTTGCCATCGTGCTCTCTTACTTCACCTGGCGATACGGACAACATGTTCCGCAACGGAACTTTCTCTACCTGCCGTTTCTGAAAGATGCAGTCATCCCGTTGGGTGCGCTGGCTTTCGTCCTCATCGGGACCGTTGTGATCGTTGGCTTCAGCAACGCAGTCAATCTCACGGATGGTCTCGACGGCCTGGCGTCCGGCTGCACTGCAATTGTGAGCATTGCGTTCCTCATTCTGGCACTCGTGGTTGGCACACGCGCGCTAGCTGACGCTCTTCTGTTCACTTACATCAAGGGCAGCGATCAGATGGCGGTTTTGTGTGGGGCGATGCTCGGGGCTTGCCTGGGCTTTCTCTGGTACAATTGCAACCCGGCGCGCGTCTTCATGGGTGACACGGGGAGTCTGTCCCTTGGTGCATTTTTGGCCTATGTCGCCATCGTCTTGCGGCAAGAGCCGCTGCTCATTCTGGTGGGGGCAGTCTTTGTTGCCGAAGCCGGATCGAGCTTCTTGCAGGTGATGTACTTCAAATACACGAGGAGGCGCTACGGCACCGGCCAGCGCATCTTCCTCATGGCCCCGCTGCACCACCATTTCCAGAAGAAGGGTTGGAGTGAGGTGCAGGTGGTCGTGCGTTTCTGGCTCATCAGTGCGATGCTGGCAGCGGTTGCATTGGCGACGATTAAGTTGCGGTAGGCAAGGCAGTTACGTCACGGCAGCAAGTTCACTTCAGGTTCTTCCGCGAATCGTCCGATAACTGTTTCATATGGATTGTTCGGTCGATCGGTTGCGCAACCACGATATCGTCACGCTCTGTGTGGCGACGCTGCTGTGTCTCAGCGTTCTGATGGTGCAAAGCGCTTCGATGCATGTCACCGGCAGCACGTCCTGGGGTTGGACCGATCGCGGTACGCGGCACCTGATCTATGCTGTACTTGGGGTTGTCGCGTTTGTTCTTGCGGCGAGGTTCGATTATCGCACTGTGTTTTCGGCGGAGAGATCCTTCCTCGCAAGTCCTTCGGTTTGGGCACTGGGGCTTTCAGTTCTGCTCTGCGCAGCGGTACTCGTGCCCGGGGTTGGCAAGGAAGTAAATGGCGCGCGCCGGTGGATCGTCATGGGACCGATTCAGGTGCAGCCGAGTGAGATTGCAAAATGGTCGGTCGTCATCTTCCTTGCGTGGTGGCTTACATCATCGCGTGCGAAGCTCGACCGCTTCCGGACATTGGTTCTGACGCTCTTACCAGTGGCTTGCATCGCACTTCTGATTGTGATCGAAGACTTCGGTACTGCGGTTCTCATTGGCATGTGTGCGTTCTCCATGCTGTGTTGCAGTCGGGTCAAGAAGTGGCAGCTTTTCGCGCTCGTTCCCCCGGTTTTGGCTGCGGGAGTCTGGTTTATCACTCACAAGGAGTACCGCGTCCGCCGCATGATGGCGTTTCTCGACCCGTGGGCCTCACCCCGAGGTGAAGGCTATCATATGGTTCAGAGTCTGCTGAGTTTCAGCACCGGCGGGCTGACGGGAAAGGGTCTCGGTAACGGCGTGCAGAAGCTCGGCTATCTGCCGGAAGATACGACCGACTTCATCTTTGCCGTGGTCTGCGAAGAACTGGGTGTATCCGGCGCGATGCTCGTCGTGGCGATGTATCTGGGCATCATGTATGTGACCTGGCAATTGATCAGATCAGACCGCGATAGCTTCGGCAAGATGCTCGCGTTCGGAATCACGGCGATGGTTGCCCTGCAGGCTGCCATTAACATTGCCGTGGCGACCGTAAGCGTGCCGACGAAAGGACTCAGCCTGCCGCTGGTTAGCGCAGGAGGGAGCGGAATGGTGATTTCGTGTGCGGCGCTGGGGCTTCTGTGCAGTGTGTGCAAGTTTCGGCATGCCGAAGGCCCCGCCACTAAGGTCGGTGTGAACTTGGCCGCTCGTGAGGGGTCCTCCGATGCCGTCCCGGAACGTGTTTCCGAAGCAGATTGGCGCGCGTGGACCAAGGCTTAGTGATATCGCCGCTTGCGAAACCACGCATTCTTGATTGGCCTATCGGGGCAGATCTTGGAAATCTTGGTATCAACGTCATGCGCAACAAGACTCGATTGTGAACACCGATCCCAAGACCATCTTCTTCGCCGGCGGCGGCACGGGCGGGCATCTGTTTCCGGGCATTGCGGTTGCTCAGGCGCTGGTGACGCGTGATGCGTCGCTCAAGCCCGTGTTTCTTTGCACGGAGCGAGAGTTAGACAGAACGATTCTCGATCCGACAGGGTTTGAACGCATCACCCAACCAATCGTACCGCCGGCGCGGTCGATTGGGGGGTTGCTCAAGTTCTGGAGGGCGTGGCGAGAGACTAAGGACCTCGTCAAGTCGCTTTTGCGCGACCGCAAACCCGCTGTGGTGCTCGGCTTGGGCGGGTACGCGGCCGGTGTTGCGGTGAAACTGGCCGGCGGGCGGAATGTGCCGACTGCAATTCTCAACCCGGACGTGATTCCCGGCAAGGCAAACCGATACCTGATGCAATCTTCGCGCATCATCTGTTGCCAGTTTGAACAGACCGCTGAGCATGTTTCGGTGTCGTATCGAGACCGGTTGCGCGTTACCGGTTGCCCGATTCGTGCTGATCTGGCCAGCTTGCCGACGCGAGAAGAGGCAGCCAAACGGCTCGGTCTTGACCCGCGTGGGCTGAACCTCGTTGTTACCGGTGCCTCACAGGGCGCGCTGACGGTGAATGAGGCCGTTCTCGAGGCATTGAAGTCGATCAAGTTGCAGGGGTGGCAGATCATTCACCTGACCGGTAAAGACCATGCCGATTCTGTGAGGCAGGAGTATCGTGAGCTGGATCGAGTCGCTCGCGTGATCGACTTCACGGAGCAGATGCGCGACATCTGGGCTGTGGCTGATTTGTGCATCAGCCGTTCGGGCGCGAGTACATGCGCCGAACTGACCGCCGCCGCCGTGCCGAGTATTCTGATGCCTTATCCATTTCATGCCGACATGCACCAGCGTGCCAATGCCAGAGTGTTAGCCGACGCCGGTTGCGCCGAATTGCTGGACGATAAGAAAGACCGTCGTCGCAATGCTGAATTATTGAAGCCGGTGTTGGAAAAACTGCTTTATGACGCCACCGCTCGATCAGATATGAGCCAGAGGGCGCGGGCGCTGGCAAAGCCCGATGCCGCTGAACGCGTTGCCGAGGAACTTTTGGGGATGCTGTGATTCGCGTTGCCACGATTTTGGGGCGGCAGGGCGGATTGTAAGTAGACAGCGAACGACGATCTGTTTTCCGAGCGCTTGCCTCTTAGTGGAAGTCGCGGGAAGAAAGTTCAAAGCCGCGAATGAGTTCGCTGCGGTCGAACAGCCGCTTGGCCATGACGTGCAGCACCTGCCCTTGTCGCTCGACGTAACCATCACACTGCAGCAGCGCCGCGTGCCGGGCTGCGGGGCGGTATTGGTCGTAAACGTTGGGCCTGACAATCAGGTTGACCACACCGGTCTCGTCTTCCAGTGTGATGAACACAATTCCGCTTGCGGTTCCCGGTCGTTGTCGGATGAGCACCAGTCCTGCAACGCGTGCGAACCGACCATGTTTGATTTGTGATAGCTCACTTGCGGTGAAGATCTTTTGCCTCGTCAGCACGCTGCGCACCAGCGACAGAGGGTGCGCTTTGAGTGAAAGGCTGGTTGTGGCGTAATCGGTCATTACTTCCTGCCCGAGAGGCATGATGGGAAGCGACGGAGCGACGGAGCGACGAAGCGACGAAGGGAGTTCATCGAGCAGCGGTGTTGCTTTGTCTGTGAGTTCTAGGGATTCCCACAGTGCTTCTCGGCGCGAGAGTTTAAGCGATGAAAATGCATCTGCTTCAGCCAGGCTACGAATTGCCTGGGTTGGAAGTCGCGTACGTGATTGAAACTGGGCAATGTCTTTGAATGGCCCGTGAGAAAATCTTTCAGCAATAACCTGCTGGGCAAAGGCCTCACGAAAACCTTTGACCAGCCGCATTCCCAAGCGGATCGCCGGCCCGTTCCGATGAGTCAACAGATTCTCTGTCCCTTCGTCGCTCCGTCGCTTCGTCGCTTCGTCGGTATGTCTCCCCTCTTCATCACCCTCTTCCAACGTGCAATCCCACTCACTAAAGTTTACATCCACTTCGCGGACTTCCACGCCGTGGTCGCGGGCGTCGCGGATGATTTGGGCGGGTTGATAGAAGCCCATCGGCTGGCTGTTAACAAGCGCCGCAGCGAAGACGGCGGGGTGGTGGCATTTGAGCCATGCGCTGACGTAAACCAGTATCGCAAAACTGGCCGAGTGCGACTCGGGAAAGCCGTATTCGCCAAACCCTTTGATTTGTTCAAATGTCCGCTGGGCAAAGTCGTGTGTGTAGCCATTTCGCAACATGCCTTGAATGATTCGATCCTGAAAGTGCAGCAACTTGGTGCTCTTTTTCCATGCCGCCATCGCCCGACGCAGTTGGTCCGCCTCGGCGGCGGTAAAACCTGCAGCGACCATCGCAACCCGCATCGCCTGCTCCTGAAAAAGTGGCACACCTAAAGTCTTGTGCAGCACACGTTTAAGTGCCTCGGAAGGATAGACCACCGGCTCTTCGCCGTTCCGGCGGCGCAGATAAGGGTGAACCATATTCCCCTGAATCGGCCCGGGACGAACGATCGCCACTTCAATGACAAGATCGTAAAAACTCCGCGGCCGCAACCGCGGCAACATGCTCATCTGAGCCCGTGACTCGATCTGAAAAACGCCGATCGTATCGGCATTACAAATCATGTCGTAAACGGCGGGGTCGTCGGGGGGTATGGTGTGGAGTGAGAAGCAGCGAAGGGGAGAGGTAGAGCGACGAAGCGACGAAGCGACGGAGCGACGAAGGGGGGGAGGTGAAATAGGGCGACCACTGGAAGATTCGGGTGTTACTATTCTTTCTTCTGTTCTAAGCTTCGAATCAGGCCCTGTAGTACGCGATCTACCTCCTCCAACAAAGCGATCGTTGTTTCGTCTTTTGAAATCATTTTCATTGAGCACGCAATCTCGAACTGCATCATAAGCTCTGCAAGTGAGCCCCGTGCAGTCCTCAAAAACCGGATGTAGTCCGGACGACTTTGTCTGGCATGACCTTCGGCAATGCTGGATGGAATCGAAACCGCCGCTCGTCGCATCTGATTCGTCAACCCAAATCGCTCGTCGGCGGGCATCTTCGCGGTCACTCGATAGATAAGTAGACTCAGTTCCATGCTCTTTTGCCAAGCAATCAAGTCTCTGAATGTTCGCACGGTTGCCATGAACTGTGTCTCCGAGAGTCAAGGTTACTACCTGTTCCCCCCCTTCGTCGCTCCGTCGCTTCGTCGCTTCGTCGCGTCTCTCCAGCATACCAAACGCCTTCGAGATACAGCTAAGCATCCCCAACCCCAGGCAATCCACTTTGAGTATGCCTAGCTCCTCAATATCGTCTTTGTCCCACTCGATGACCGTACGATTTTCCATCGCGGCGTTTTCTATTGGCACGACTTCGCACAGCGGGCCGCGGGTCATTACCATTCCGCCGACGTGTTGGCCTAAATGTCTTGGAAAGCCGAGCAGTTCGCTGGCCAGGCTCAGGACGCGTTTCACGTTTGGGTCATTCGGGTCGAGGCCGGTTTCGCGCACCATCGCGTCATTTAACACCCCGCGGTGCCACCAATCGAGCTTTTTGGCCATGGTGTCGACCATGTCAAGGCTGAGGCCCAGCGCCTTGCCCACATCGCGAATGGCCGACCGCCCGCGATAGGTAATCACCACCGCCGCCATGCCGGCGCGGTCTCGGCCGTACTTGTTATAGAGATACTGCAACACTTCTTCGCGGCGTTCGTGTTCAAAATCGATATCGATATCCGGATACTCATTCCGCTCGGCGGAGATAAATCGCTCAAACAGCAGATCAATCTTCGACGGATCCACGCTGGTAATCCCCAGGCAATAACAAACCGCACTGTTAGCGGCGCTACCCCGGCCCTGACAAAGAATGCCTCGAGAACGGGCAAATTTGACGAGGTCGTAAACGGTCAGAAAGTAAGCCTCGAATTTCAGTTGCTCGATGAGCTTGAGTTCGTAGTTGATCAAATCACGTATCTTCTGAGGGATGATTGGAAGGCACGAAGGCGCGAGCGCACGGAGGCACGGAGAAGAAGCGTTGTCTTCAGATTCTTGCACTGAATCTCTACCTTTGCCGTGCCTCGGTGCCTCCGCGTTTTCTTGCCCGTTTTCTCCAAACTTTTCGCGTGCCCCAGCCCACGCCAAATCTCTCAGATACGTCGTGGCGGACTTTCCCTCCGGCACCAGTTCGTCGGGGTATTCATACTTCAGTTCAGACATCACAAAGCTACACCGATTCGCAATCTCCACCCCCGCGCACAGTGCCTGTGGGCACGCAGCGAACAGGCGGTGCATTTGCTCGGGCGACTTCAGATATCGCTCGGCGTTGGGGAACAGGTTGTAGCCTGCCTGACCGATAGTGCATTTTTCCCGCACGCTGACGAGCACATCCTGCAAGCTACGGCGGGCCGGATCGTGATAGTGAACGTGATTGGTCGCCAGCAGCGAGAGTCGTAATGATTGCGAAAGCGACACCATCCGAGACAGATCGGTTTCATCATCGCCGGAATAGGCAAGGGAAACGGCGAGCCAGATGCGGTCGGCAAATACCCGGCGTAAATCTGAAACTCTAAATCCGAAGTCCGAATTAAATCCGAATGACGAATGACGAAAGACGAGCTTTTGAGGGTCGTGTTCTTCGACGTTCGTCATTCGAGCTTCGTTATTGATTCGGATTTCAGGTTTTAGGTTTCGGGCTTGGGTCGTTGCGCTGATCGTTTTCTCGTCAATGGCGATTAACAACCCTTCATGCAATCCCAGCAGATCCCCGACTCCTAACTCACACTTTCCCTTCTCCGTTCGTCGCTTACCGATGGTGAGAAGTTTGCACAGGTTCCCGTAGCCCGTTCGGTTCATGCACCAGACGAGAATGTCCGGCATGCCGTCGGCGAATTGCAGCCGGGAGCCGACGATCAGCTTCATGCCGCATTCTTTCGCTGCGGCGTGGGCGCGCACCATGCCGGCGAGGGTGCACACGTCGGTTAACGCGATCGCGCGGTAGCCGAGGTTGGCGGCGGTGTAGACGAGTTCGTCCGGGTGGCTTGCCCCGCGCAAAAATGAGAAATTGCTGATTACATCAAGCTCGGCATAACCCAATTCACAACGAGCCACCGCGGCAGGCGGCGGCATGGGGTCGCGAAGTTTGAAGCTGGGGGATTCGGGCATCTTATAGAAGGCACTGAGGCACATAGGCACGAAGAGGGAAAAAGCGATAGTCTATTCACCTCGTGCTTGTGTGACTCCGTGCCTGGGTTAAAATTCCCCTTGCCAAAACCACCGTCCACTTTCATTCACACGGAAGATCCACCATCGACGGGTGTTGGGAAGTTCGATGTCGAAGTAGTCGCGTGATTTGTTATGGCCGTTCCACCATTCCCCGCAGATGCGCTCGGGGCCAACGGCGTATACCACACGATGTACCGCGCCGTCCGGGTCGGTCACGCTCACGGGCCGGCCGTCGCGGTCGTGCGATGGGCTGACGATGACGCGGAGTTCGGTGGGATGACGAAGCCACAGCGGGCGTGTAGGCAGGCACGAAGGAGAAGAGAGCGAAGTAGTGCCTGCTTTCACTTCGTGCCTGCGTGCCTTCGTGCCTCCGTGCCTATCTTCACTTCCTTCATCCCTTGCGCAGTATTCAACTCCCTTCTCCGGCAAATGCGACTCCACCGGCGTGACTTGTATGACCGCCGATTGATCCATGCGCACGCGCAACCGTTCAATCAGATCATCAAGTTCCCTGCGGGCTTCGATGGTGTCGCTCTGGCCGAGTTCAATCTGCTCGGTCACCATCCGCTGGGAGTGCCCGATGTTAAAATCGATCGAGATGAAGCCGTTGTAATCGAATGCCGAAAGGTCGGAAGGGACGGATGGGAAGGTACGAAGGCACGCAGGCACGGAGGCACGGAGGGAAGATTTCGAAGCCGATCCGCCGGTCGTCTCAGCCAGCAAAATACATGAACCTGCTTGCCTTCGTGCCTCCGTGCCTCCGTGCCTCCGTGCCTCCACATTTCCAAGCGATTGCTGTAGCAACTCAAAAATTCGTTTCGGATCGCGTGTCGGCCGAGAAAAACGGATGGTTCGCCGGATCGGCTCTCCCAGTGCCAGGCGCAGCGTCGCTTCCATTTCCCGCGCGCCGTGTCCTCGGCGGAGCAGTTTTGTTGCCAGATCATCAATCAATTCCCTTGTGATCGGCCAAATCAAATCCAGGTTTTCCACCGGCTCTTCCCAGCGGCGGCGGGCTGTGATTGGGAAGGTGGGTTCGAGAGGCATCAGCGGTTCTTCAATCAGGCCGTCAAACTGATTCAACCTCATCAGCAGCATCGATCCAAACCGTGCCGATAACTGGTTCCGCGGCAGCTTGCGAAGCTGGCTGATGGTGTGAATTCCCACATGGTGCAATGCCGCAACAGTGTCGGCGGGCAGGCGGAGGGAATGAATGGGAAGGGTAGGAAGGCAGGGAGGCAGGGAGGCACGGAGGCACGAAGTGAAAGCAGACACTTTTTCGCTCCCGGCATCCCCTACTTCCCCTGCGTGCCTGCGTGCCTTTGCGCCTCCGTGCCTGTCTTTAGCTTGATAAAACGTCATCGCCCAGGCCGCGCCGGGAGTGGGGGCTATGGCCAGCCTTGCGGTTACGCTCCATCGTCGAAGAGAGGCTTCAATGGTTTGGTGGATTCGTTCCGCCGGGCCGAAGAGCCTTTCGGTGCCGGTCAGGTCGAGCCAGATTCCTTCAGGTTGCGCCTGTTCCTGTTGGATGAGGGAAACACAGGGCGAAAACCGCATCATCCATCGAGCCAGTGCTTCCAGAGCCATCGAGTCACGGTGCGGTTCGTGCTCGACATGTTTAACCTGCGCGTGGAGCGCGCGGGCCTGCGCGAGTGTCATGCCCGGCTTAATCCCCCGTTGCGCCGCCGCCACCGAGACGGCGAGAACTATCTGCCGGTTGGCGATGGTTCGGATGATGACAACGGAAAGGAGACGCGAATTGGGGGGGAGGCACAAAGGCACGGAGGCACGGAGGCACGAAGTGAAAGTTGATGTGCTTTCGCTTGCTTCATCAGATTCTTCCCCTTCGTGCCCGCGTTCCTTTGTGCCTGCGTGCCTGTCCTTAAGCAGTTTCCCATCGAGCCGCCGCAAAACTCGGTCCACGGGCCAATTGAGCAGTCGCACGCACAAGATTGTTTTCACGGCACCTCTCCAAAAAAATGGATTCTCCGACTTGCCCTCCGTGGCCATGAAGTAATGTGAGTTTCCAGCGGTGAATGGTTCTTTCGCCGCGTGCAGGTTCAACAAGCCAACGTGTGGCGGCGGCGTAGATTTCACTTCCTCGTGTCATCGGACGCATAATGATTCCCATCCCTCCGCCGCGTTCGGCAGCCAACTGCAGCCGACGGACGTCGTTGCGATGAAGCCGCGCCGGCAACTGAGTCACCGTCACGCCCACCCCTTTACATCGCAAACACTCGGCGGCGGCCCACAACGCTTCCTGTTCCGTGCGAGGATGCAGAATCCACAGGTCATGCGGGTTGATACCCGCAGCGAATAGAGCAGGGGGGTAGAGGGTGTGGGTGGCGTCGGACCAGATGATGGTGGGAGAAGTGCAAAGACTGAGAGGCCGAGAGACGGAGAGAGAAAGTGAGTGTGCGCAAGCCTGGTCTTCCACTTCGTCTCTTTTTCTCTTCGTCTCTTTCTCTCTGAGTTGAAGAAATATCGCTGCCACTGCATATGGCCGCGGATGCTCGTGCTTAAACAGCAATTCATGCACCGCTCCTTGCGTCAGCCCGCCGGCGGGGAGCAGGGCGTCGAGCAAGGGTAAGCCCGTTTGTTGCCCCCGCGGGCGCGCGGCATCCGTCCAAGCCGACTCCGCGGTCTCGATTAATTGGCCGTTATGGGCGGTGATGAGTTTCATTGTTTAAGAAGAGACTGAGAGACTGAGAGACGGAGAGAGGAAGTGAGTGGCGCAAGCCGTCTTCCGCTTCGTCTCTTTTTCTCTTCGTCTCTCAGTCTCTCTCCCTTCCTGTTCGCATAAAGTTAGGTTATTCTTTCAATCCTCCCGTCGTCAATAATTTTCGGATTTGATTTGTTTTGCTGTGAAAATCTCACAACAGTTTGAGACTTGTAAATTAGTTCACCACGCATGCTTGACGCATCGGGTTCGGCGGCTAACCTACATCTCGTTGGGCGATTTGAGCGCAGATTGCGGCCCGTGATGCTCCCAAGCTTCACAAATTGCTAAAGAGCGGCAGAAAGACTGCCACGGCTACGCCGACCCTTCGGCGTGACCGATTCCCTTTCGTTTAGCACTCCCGCTTGCGCGTTCATCTCGTCTTGTGCTATCTTCAACTGTTACCGTGAAAGTCCCGAGCAGATTCGGGCGCTAAACATAGCGAGGATTCGATGAGTGTGCCTGCCGTAACCCCTGCGCCGCATCCGGTTGTTTCCGAGCTAAACGCTGAACAGATAACAAGATATCGCCGTCACCTGATCTTGCCGGAGATGGGTGTCGAAGGGCAGAAAAAACTCCTGAATGCCAGCGTATTATGCATTGGTGCAGGAGGTCTAGGTTGCCCGATTTCACTCTATCTGGCGGCGGCGGGGGTGGGGACGATTGGGTTGGCGGACGTCGATGTCGTCTCCCCGTCAAACCTCCAGCGGCAGGTGCTGTTTGGCATGTCGACCATCGGCGAAGACAAAGTTGCCGCCGCGGCGCGAAAACTCAAAGACTTAAATCCGGATGTGCGTGTCGTCCAACACAAAACCGTCGTCAACGCTGCAAATGTGCTCGACCTGGTGGCGCGGTACGACATCATCATCGACGGCACCGACAATTTTCCCACCCGATACTGCGTGAATGACGCCTGCGCAATGCTGAAAAAGCCCAATGTTTACGGCAGCATCTTTCGATTTGAAGGGATGGTCACGGTTTTCGCGCCGCACCTGGCCAATCCCGATACAAAAGAGCTTGGTCCATGCTATCGCTGCCTCTACCCCGAACCGCCGGAACCGGGAAGTGTGCCGAGTTGTGCTGAGGGGGGCGTGGTTGGCGTGCTTCCGGGTATCATTGGCACATTGCAAGCCAATGAGGTGATCAAGCTGATCCTGGGCATCGGCCGGCCAGCGATCGGGCGGCTTCTGACATTTAGCGCGCTGGACATCGAGTTTCGAACGTTCAAAATCCGCCGCGACAAGGCGTGTCCGGTGTGCGGTGACGATCCTACAATCACCGAGCCTGTGGATTACGAACAATTCTGCGGTGTGCCAATTCTCGACCCCAACTCGGTCGCAGAGACGGCAGCGGAAGTGAAGAAGCACAAAGGGGATGTGAATGGAGAAGACGCGATGCTCACCGAACAAGGCCTACCCCTAGATTACAACTTTATGCCCGACTGGGAAGTGACCCCGCGCGAGGTTAAGCAAAAACTCGACCGCGGCGAGAAGTTTGTATTTATCGATTGTCGGCTGCCGCACGAGGAAGCGATTACCAAAATCGACGGTGCCACTCTCATCCCACTGCAACAACTTGGTCAGCGCGTGGGAGAACTCGCTGGAAGCGAGAGCAAGGAAGTAATCGTGTACTGCCGTAGCGGCGGGCGGTCACTGCAGTTCGCGCAGATACTGCGCCAAAACGGCTTTGAAAATGCAAAAAGTATGGCCGGCGGGGTGCTGCTGTGGAACAAGGATATCAATCCGGGCGGGCCGCAGTATTGAATTGGCGCGAAGCCTTTCTTAAACATTCATACTGCACTTGCCATACACAGGAGTCGCGTGAAAGACCAGCCGATTTGGCTTCGGAGCTTGCACGACAATCCGAAACATGACTCCGGCGCAAATGTCCACGCGGGCTGTGGGAATCGCGTTTGTGCAAAGTAGCGGGCATTGAGGACCCCGCGGCACTTTTCGTGATTGCGGGTGCTTGGGTCAGCTGCAGACCACTGATCAATAGGGTCTTCCACGAGCATCAGGAAGCGAGATGGGGTGGTGAACGATCCGCTCACGGTTTTTCGAGACCCTTTTTCCCGACAAGAATCCGGATGTAACAAAGCATCACAGATCTGACAGGGCGACCGGGATGATCAAGGTCGAGTTTTGCATTGGCAATCTGACTCTCCGGTCGCAACTCAACCCACAGCGCTTCCCGTTGCCGTTGGGCATGTTACCATGACGGCATAAGGAACATCATAGAATCATGCCCGGCATTGATGTGACAGCACTTTCATTTGACGAACTCATCGCCCGCGAATGGCTGATCACCAACGGTGCCGGGGGATATGCTTCTTCGACCGTTCTTGGTCTGAACACTCGGAAATATCACGGCTTGCTCGTGGCGGCGATGGCGGCACCGGTGCGGCGGATGGTCATCCTCTCTCGTGTTGAAGAAACCGTAACCGTCAATGGACGCAGTTCGGCGCTGGCGACAGTGGAATATCCCGGCGTGGTTCACCCCGCGGGGCATCCGCTCATCAGGGCGTTTACCGCAACGCCCTATCCCCGCTGGGCGATTCAGGGTGAAGGCTGGACGATCGAAAAGAGCGTGCGATTCTCACCATCCGGCGAGAATGATCTGCTTATCACCTATACCGTCCTCGCCAGCGACGCCCCCGTTCATTTGCGCGTGAGGCCGCTGTTTGCGCTGCGGGGCATCCACGACCTGATGTATCAATGGTCGGGCCGCCTCGAAGCAGAGGTTTCGACCGAGATGCCCGGCAGGGTGCGCATCGCCGCCACCGCGCGCACGCCCGAGGTACACATGGCGCACGATGGCATTTTCGATGCCAAGCCACTCTGGTATCTCTCCACCCTTTACCGGCGCGAGCGAGAGCGTGGCTATGCGGCACTGGAAGACCTCTGGACGCCCGGCGAGGTCGCATTCACGCTGCAACTCGGCCAGACGGCAAACTTCGCAGCGGCCGTGCAGCCGGTGGGTCTGGAGAACGTGCTTTCGGCCTGCTCTCAAGCGGATATTCAGGAAGAACACCGCCCGCCATGCCGGGTCTCTGCCCTGAGTGACCAAGCGATTGGGCAAAAGCTATCGCACATGGTCGATCAGTTCGTCTCCGCAGCCCCGCCGGTGGTTGGGGGTCGTTGTTGGTCATGCATTGTGCCTCAATATCCGTGGACCGCATGGGCTGTGCGCGACACGCTCATCGCATTCCCCGGTGCGCTGCTCGTTACGGGCAAGTTTGCACTTGCCAGGGCGCTGCTCGCCACGCTCGCAGGGCTGGTGCGCGATGGGATTACTCCCTCGGAGATCGACGAAGCCGGTGGCGAGCCGGCGTACAATGCCTGCGACACATCACTTTGGCTCATTAATGCCATCTGGCTCTACCTGATTCACTCTGGCGACGAGGCAGCTGTCCGACAACTGTTTCCCACGGTTCGCCAGATCATTGAGCGATATCAAGCCGGCACCGCCTTGGGCATCGCAGTCAACGGTGATGGCCTGCTCCGCGTGCGAGCGGCTGGCGTTGGAAGTACCTGGATGAACTCAAAGCTGAACGACTGGGTCATCACCCCGCGCAATGGTCGTCCGGTGGAGCTGAACGCGCTCTGGTACAACGCACTCTGCATCGCGCGAGAGTTGGCGTTTCGCTTTGATGATGCACCCCTCGCCCGGCAATACGCCGCAACCGCCGAGCAGCATCGTGCTGACTTCAATCAGCGCTTTTGGAACCCGCTCGCCAACTGCTGTTATGACGTTGTGAATGATGCCGGGGAAGACGCCTCAATTCGGCCCAACCAACTCCTCGCCGCTTCGCTGCCGTTTGCCGTGCTCGCCGAAGTCCGGGTGCCGGAGATGCTCGATACGGTTCGCTTTAAGTTGCTTACCCCGCTCGGCTTGCGCACGCTCGACGCCGGCGACCCCAATTACCAGTGCCGATACGCCGGCGACGTGGCGGCGCGCGACCGCGCCTACCACCAGGGGTGTATTTTCCCCTGGCTTCTCGGCCCCTATTGTGCCGCGATGGCCAAAACGCAAGGCCCGTGGCCCGCAGCGGCCGAGGCGATTCGCCGGATCGTCACGGGGCTGGTCGAATATGTGCTCGGCAACGGGCTTAACGTCGTCCCCGAACTGTTCGATGGCGATGCCCCGCACAAACCCGGCGGCGCCGTCTCCGATGCCCGCGCCGCGGCGGAGCTTAACCGGGTCTGGCACGAACATATTCTCGGTCGGCATATTCTCGGCCGGCCCGATGCGCACGCCCCGACCGGGCAACACACTGCCCCCGCCGGGCAGGCTCGCTCCCGTGGCAGGGCCTGATCTAGCGCCGGAATCTGAAAAAACGGCCCGACTCGGGAGATTGCTTTCGCGCGTCAGAAAGCCGAACATATGTTCTCGGGATTTGGGCATAACATCTAAGCATTCGAGGAAGGCTTTCTCATGGAAAAGCAGGCATTCGGCGTCGTCGGACTGGGCGTGATGGGCGCAAACCTCGCGCACAACATGGAACGCAACGGTTTTTCTGTCGCCGCGTTCGATCGCAGCGCCGACAAGACCAACGAGTTCATCCAGAAATCAGCCGACAAGAAGATCAAAGGCGCGCGCTCGCTGGCCGACATGGCGAGCATGCTCGAAAAGCCGCGCCGCATCCTGCTGATGGTCCCCGCGGGGGGGCCGGTTGATGCGGTGCTGGCCGAAATCAAGGGCAATCTCGAAGACGGCGATATCGTCATCGATGGCGGCAACAGTCTGTATGGCGATACCGAACGCCGCGCCAAGCAACTCGACTCCGAAGGCAACGGCATCCGCTTCTTCGGCATGGGCGTCAGCGGCGGCGAAGAGGGCGCGCTCTGGGGGCCGAGCCTCATGCCCGGCGGCGACCGCGAAAGCTATAACCGCCTCAAGCCCGTCCTCGAAAAAATCGCCGCCAAGGCCCCTTCAGACAAAGTCCCTTGCGTCACCTATTGCGGCAGCGGCGGGGCGGGGCACTTCGTCAAGATGGTTCACAACGGCATCGAATACGGCGACATGCAGCTTATCGCCGAAGCCTACGACCTGCTCAAAAACGTCGGCGGCATGAACAACAGCCAGATGAAAGATGTCTTCACCGAGTGGAATGCCGGCGAGCTGCAGAGCTTCCTCATCGAAGTCACGATGAAAGTCATCGATTTCAAAGACCCCAAAGGCCCGGGCGCACTGGTCGAAAGCATCCGCGATATCGTCGGCATGAAAGGCACCGGCACATGGACCATCAAGGCCGCCCTCGATCTGCTGGTCAGCGTCCCCACCATGGCCGCCGCGGTCGATGCGCGCGAGCTTTCCATGCTCAAGACCGAACGCGAAGCCGCCAGCAAGGTGCTGCAAGGCCCCACGCCTCAGAAGTTTAGCGGCGACGTCAAGGCGTTTGTTAACGACGTGAAGGATGCGCTCTATTGCAGCAAGATTTGTTCCTACGCACAGGGTATGGCCCTCCTCGCCGCCGCCAATCGGCCTATTCCTAAAGACAAAAACAGTCCCATGGGTTTCGGCTACGGCATGAACCTGCCCGAATTGCCCATGATCTGGCGCGCCGGGTGCATCATCCGGGCGGTGTTCCTCGAAGAAATCACCAAGGCGTTCAAGGAAAACCCCAGCCTGCCCAATCTGCTGATGGATCAGCGATTTACAAAAATGATCAACGACCGCCAGGCCGCGTGGCGCCGAGTGGTCACGCAGGGCATCGCCAACGGCATCTGCACCCCCGCGTTCAGCGCGAGCCTGGCATACTACGACAGCTACCGCCGCGCCCGCCTACCGGGCAATCTCATTCAGGCCCAGCGCGACTACTTCGGCGCGCATACGTTTGAACGAAACGATGCGCCGGGCACGTTCATTCATAATGACTGGTCGGCGAAGTAGCCTTAAGCCCCTCTCTCCCACTCAGGGAGAGGGCTGGGGTGAGGGGACAGCGCGGCGGATCGATGTCCCGAAGAACCTGGAAGGCGCACCGCTGCGGCGGTGTACTTCCCTCGCGGTCGAGCGGCGCACGCGCGTCGCCCGTGACCGAAACTCAACCGTCTTCACCCCACGAAGGGATCACCTCGGCCCCGCTTCACTCAACCGTGCTGTCGGATCGAGAGGGCGAGCATTGGTTATCTATCGGCGATTCAGCGCACGCTCTGTCTGTTGAATATCAAACAGCGCGTTGGTTTTTTCCGGTTTGATTATTCTCGCGGAGAATCCACTAAATTGTTATGCTCGGTCATGTTACGGCGGAAAGCTTGGCGCTTCCGCCGTCATGTTATCTTGACCGGGCGGTCAATATAATAAGAGGTTGAACTAAACCGCTGCGCGGT
>DDRH01000046.1 GCA_002343075.1 Phycisphaerales bacterium UBA2421
AAGATGCGGTGCGCCGCGGTACAACATTTCCACCCACCGAAGAGACAGACCGCTGCAACAGTGAGAAGCGTCGCCCGTGAGATTACGTTTCGAATGGTCTGAGTCATGCCCGATCTCACTGGAAAACACTACCTGCCGCCTCATTGTAACACGCAATCACTCCACTCTGTCACAGACGACGATTTATTGGCGCGGACGGTGTCCGGTGTGATAGATTCTCGTCCATTGGCTTACAGCCGGTGCGGTCGACATCAACTATTGATTGACATCAGGACTTTTCAGAATCGGGGACTGCCGCGTGCGATTCAGTATCATCGTCGCCGGGATAACTGCGATGCTGGGGTTCGGCTGTAAATCGAGCGAGTCTTTCACAAGCTTGCCCGCGCAGCCGTCAGGCTTCTTCGCCACGCCGCGCGATGGAAGCGTCACCGATCTGGCCGCACGTACGCCAACAAGCCGGCCCGTCGAACCCCCTCGCGAGCCGAGGCTGATCGAGCAGAGCGACCGCTCCACCTTGATTTATCCCTGCCGAAACGCGCGAAGCGAGGTGCTCGCGAGCGCTATCGACGGGCTTGTCAGCCCGGAAGGATCAATCGAGGCATCGAGCGTCCTGAACTCGCTGGTTGTGTACGATCGCGCCGAAAACGTGCAGACCATGCTCACCGTCTTAAAGGAGTTGGATCGACCGACGAACCAACTTCTGGTCGAAGCCCGCGTGCTCGAAGTTACGCTGGATCAGGATCTGGAAAGTGAAATCCGGCACTTCCTCAGCGTTGCTGGCGACGACTCTGTCGTCCAGACGATTGACACCAAGTTTGACACGCCCGGCTCGGCTCCACTTCTAGGGCAGGGTCTTAACCTCGCGCTGCGGACAATTGGCGCAGATGACGTCAAGCTTGATAACTTTGTCCGAGTCTTGCTCACGCGAGGAAAGGCCAAGATCCTTTCTTCACCCAACTTGATTGTCTCGCCAGGAACAGAGGCGAGCATCATCACCGGTCAGGAAGTGCCGATCCAATCAGTGACAACGGTGGGATCAAGTCAGAGCACAACAACGCAGTTCAAACGCGTCGGCATCAAGCTCAGGGTCAACCTCCTTCAGCTTGCCGGGGACACAGCGCGCCTGGAGTTGAACCCCGAAGTATCAACCGTTATCCGGTTCATCACCACCGGGCAGGTCGAGGGGCAGGAGATTCAGAACCCGATCGTGGCCATTCGCAACATCACCAGCACCTTGTCCTTGCGAGACGGCGAGATTCTAACCGTCGGCGGGCTGCTCAGCACCGAGGATCGGCTCAATACCCGAGGCATTCCCGGCTTGCAGGATGTACCCGGAATCGGCCTGGCGTTTCAAAGCCGGCGGGAACAGCAGGTGCGGACGCAGGTGATCTTCTTCTTGCGTGTACACATCATCCCCGCAGGGGAGCCTAATCAGATTCGCGTGCTCCAGCCCGATGCGGGGTTTGAAGCGATCGACAAAATGATGGCAACCACCCTGCCTTCTACGACACAAAAATCGAGCGATACGCAAGATCGGAGCGCGCCATGAACGCGCTTCGACCCAAAACCGGCTGGCTGTGGCTCATCCTGGGCGTGGTCATCGTCACGGCGGTCGCCGGAATCAGCCCCCGCGCCCGCGGACTGTTCTTCGGCAGTGAAGGCGCGGCTGTAAACTCGGAGAGCACCCGGTCAAAGGTCGAAACCGCGATTGCAACACGCCAAACCCTCAAAGTCGTGTTCGTGGAGTTGGGCAGGCTGCGCGCGATCAAAAGCGAGTTGATCTTTCCCATGATCAGCGGACGACAACTCAAGATTACCTGGCTCGTGCCGGAAGGTAGCACCGTCACGAAAGGTGATCGGTTGGTCAGCTTTGAGAGCAAGGAGTTTGAAGAGCAGCTTCTGACCATGAACGGCGAACTGGAGGCGGCGCGCAATGAGTTGATCGTCGCAGAGGCTGCGGTTGATATTGCGTTGTCTACGGGTAAGAGTGCCGTCGCCACCGCCAAGACAAAGCTCAAGCAGGCCGAGGTCGAGTGGAAAACCTACCGCGACCTCGAAGGCCCGAAACGTATCGGCGAACTTGATAAATCGATCAATGAAAGCCGTACACGATTGCTGGAAGCTGCCAAGGGCCTGGAAGACGCCCGCAGGGCGATGGACGACCAGCTTTTCATTGAAGACGAGCAGAGAAAGGTCCTGGAAGGCCGCCTCGGCGACGCCCGCGATTCATCCGACACGGCCAAGCGCATTCTCGACAACTTTCTGCTGCAGAAGAAGATCTTCCGACAATATGAATATCCGCAGCAATTCGACGCAAAGCGCGAAGCCTTCATCAATGCCGAGTTGGATGTAAAGAAAGCCGAAACCACCGCTGCGCGCGAGAACACGCAGAAAGAGGCGGAACTGGCCAAAGTGAGGGAAAAAATCTCCCGATTAGACCGCAACATTGCGACGACCAAAGACAACATCTCGAAATGCACAATTCTCGCGCCGTGCGATGGGCTGATTGTCTACGGCGACCCAAACTCCAACATCTATTACGGCGAACGCCTGGCCGTCGGCGCAAGCTGGTATGGTGGAAATGCCATGATGAACATCCCCGATTTGAGCGCCTTTGAAGTCGACCTCGGAATTCCGGAGGAGTACCGCGGTCGGGTGCAGGAAGCGGCACCGGTCAACATCAGCCTCGATGCGGTTCCCGACCTGACTATTGCCGGCAAGCTCAAGTCGATTGCCCGCGTGACGCAAACGGACAATTACTACGACGACGGCTCCAGTGGACGCAAATTCAAATCGGTCGTGTCACTCGATTCGACTGACACCCGCCTCATCAGCGGCATGTCGGCGCGCGTGGAGATCATTGCCGATGCGGTGGAGAATGCACTGTGCATCCCGGTCGACGGCGTTTTCAACGTCGGCGGCAGCCCCTCGGTGTTTGTGAAAGAAAGTGGACGGCTCACCCCCCGGCGGGTCAAGCCCGGGAAACGCAACGACAGTTTCGTTCAGATCGTCGAAGGATTGACCGACGGCGAGGCGATTTCCCTCATCGCCCCACCCGATTTCCAGAACAACGCCACAACACAACCGGCACAAAAGCTGTGAATCATCCCGCCGTCATTTCGTTGCAGAATGTCCACAAGTTCTATCGATCGGGAGAGCGCCGGCTGCATGTGCTGCGCGGAATCTCGATGGAGGTGCGCACGGGGGAATACGTCGCCATCATGGGACCCAGTGGCAGCGGCAAGAGCACCATGCTGAACCTGCTCGGTCTGCTGGATGTGGCCGACGCCGGAACATATATCCTTGCCGGCGAAGATGTCTCCCGCATGCCCGAGCATCTGCTTTCGCGGCTACGTAACAGGCAGATTGGCTTCGTCTTTCAGTCGTTTAATCTGTTTCAGCAACTCACGGTGCAGCAGAACATTGAAGTACCCATGAGTTACGGCGGTGTCCCCATTCTCGAACGCCGTCGCCGCGCGCGAATGCTAGCGGAGCGAGTTGGGCTTTCCGAGCGGCTGCATCATCGTCCCATGCAGTTGTCCGGCGGTGAAATGCAGCGGGTCGCCATCGCCCGGGCCATGGCCAACCAACCCTCACTCATCCTCGCCGACGAACCCACTGGCAACCTCGACGAGGCGACCGGAGAAGAAGTGCTTCGCCTCTTCGAAGAGCTTGTTTCACAGGGCACGAGCATCATCCTTGTTACCCACAAT
Source organism: Phycisphaerales bacterium UBA2421 (assembly GCA_002343075.1). Lineage (GTDB taxonomy): Bacteria > Planctomycetota > Phycisphaerae > Tepidisphaerales > Tepidisphaeraceae > UBA2421. Next base: position 3,714 of record DDRH01000046.1, read on the forward strand.
CCATCGTACCGCGCACGCGTGCAGAAGGTCCTGCAGATGAAAGGTGGTGAACTGTTCGCTTAGCAACCGAGTATCATGGATCTATTCGAAACAATTCGCACGGCACTGCTCGACCTTGCCACCCGCAAGTTTCGATCCGCCCTGGCCACACTTGGCATCATGTTTGCTGTGGCTTCGGTGCTGGCCATGATTTCGATAAGCGACGGTGCCCGACGGGAGACATTGAACCGCATCGCACTTCTAGGGGTGGACAACGTTATCATACGAACCGTCAAGCCGCCCAAGCCGGAAGTCGCCCCTACCGACTCCGCTCAACAGCAGCAGAGGTATATTAGTGAGTATGGACTGAAACGCCGCGACCTCGATCACGTCCGACACACCTTTGCGCTCGTGCGGCACTCGGTAGGAGTTAAAAACACCCGGCAGACCGTCCACACCAAGACCATCAATCGCAAACTCGACCTGCCCGTCCTCGCGACCGAGCCCAGGTACATGGAAATCACTCGATCGCGGCTGCTGGCGGGCCGGTTCCTGCATGAGACCGACTTGGAGCAAAAACTCAACATTTGCGTCATCGGTTCCCGAGCGGCGGCGAAGGTGTTTGCGTGGATCGAGCCAATCGGACAGTCGCTCCGCATCGGTAACGACTGGTATACGGTGGTCGGCGTGCTGGACAACGATTCCGCCGCTCGCGACGCCGGCGGGGATGACATTGCAAACGCCATTTTCATTCCTATCACAACCGCGGGCATGCGTTACGGCGACGTGAGCATGCAACGCAATGAAGGTACGCGTGAGATTAACAAGATCGAGTTGGATGCGATCTACATCCAGTTGGAAGAGCAGGCGGCGGTCGAGCCGACCGCGGCGCGGTTGGGGCATTATCTATCTTCGAACAGGGAACGACAGGACTATGAGTTGGTCGTCCCGCTGGAGTTGATGAAGCAATCGGCTGCGACGCAGCGCATCTTTACCATCGTCATGGCTTCGATCGCTGGAATCTCGTTACTGATCGGCGGTATCGGCATCATGAACATCATGCTTGCCAACGTTTCCGAGCGACGCAAGGAAATCGGCACCCGCAGGGCGCTTGGCGCCCGTCGGCTCGACATCGTGAGGCAGTTTTTGGTCGAATCGGCGACTCTCACCACGCTCGGCGGGCTGGTGGGGCTGGCCCTCGGCTATGGCTTATCGCAACTGGTCGCCGGATACGCCGGCTGGCCGACTTATGTTGCCCCGATTACGGTTTTCTTAAGCTTGAGTGTGTCAATCATTAGTGGGCTGGCGTTTGGCCTGTGGCCGGCATGGGTCGCGGCCAACACAAACCCAATTGAAGCGCTTCGGTCCGACTAGCTAACGAGCCATCACTTCATCGATCGCGCGGGCCCAAAGTGCATACTGCGCCGCGGAAGGATGCAGGCCATCTTCGGCTACGAGCGCCGGCTGGGTCGCCGCGCGACGCGATATCGCAGTCAGGTCCACGAAGGTCACAAGCCGGGTAACCGCCGTGCTTCGGCAGACTTCATTGAAGGCATCGATCTGCTGCGCGATGATCTCACGATCCCGGCCTTCGGCAAACGGCATAACGCCCCAATCGGGGATCGACACGACGATGACCCTTCCGGAATCGCCCCCGGCCAGAGCGACGGCGCGTTCGAGCACACTCGCGAACGCAGCTCGAAACGCCTCGGCCGTGCCCCCCCGGTACTGATCGTTCACGCCGATCAGCAGCGTCACATAGTCAAACGGCCCGGCAGGTTTTTGTGCGTCAATCGCCGCATGCAATTCCCCGGTTGTCCAGCCCGTGCGGGCGATGATCGCCACGTCGCCGATCATGACACCCCGCTCCCGAAGCCGCCGGCTGAGTTGCACGGGCCATCGATGCTCTGCTTCCACCGATTCGCCGATGGTGTATGAATCGCCCAGCGCCAGCATTCGCAGCGTGCCATCTGAAAATGTCATCGGATTTCGCTCGCAGGAAAGTGATGCCGCACAACACAGAACTAGCGCCAGCACGCATCTCACTGGGTTCCATCCGCTCGGTTAATGAGAAAATTCGCACTTTCGCTGAAGTATCGCCGCAGCAACTGCGCGGGCTCTGGCGGAAACGCAGCATCAGTGAGCGCCTCCTGCATCACCTGCACCCACCGATCAGCGGCGGCGCGGTCGATTGCAAAAGCGGCGTGGCGCATGCGGAGACGCGGATGCCCGCGCGCCTGCACATAGCTGTCCGGCCCGCCGAAGCGATAGGTAAGAAAACTGCAGAGCCGCTGCTCTGCGCCGGTCAGGTCGTGTTTCGGGTAAATCGCACTCAGGAGAGGATCGCTCGCGACCCGCCGAAAAAATGCCGCCGTCAGAGTTGCGAAGCCGGCTTCGCCAATCGCCAGATAAACATCCTGCTCGCTCAGGGGCATACCGCTTTGACGATACAGCCACCGCACCGGGCGATCAATTCACCCGGATGGTCTGGTTTTTGCTGTCTGGGTGTACCACTCGATTGTGTGCCGTAGTCCGACATCCAGGGGCGTGACGGGGGCGTCTCCCAGCAACCGATGCCGTGAGGCGGTGTCGGCGGCGAACTCCTGTTCGTCGGCGCGGTCGGCCAATTCGCCAAAAATCGGCTTGACGCGCGAGTTCATCATCTCCCCAAGCCGCCGGGCTACCGCGCGGACGGGCGTAAGCACGCCCGTTCCGATATCGATCGTCTTTCCCGCCAGCCCCGGCACCGCGGCGGCGAGGGCGAGGTCTCTTGCTACGTCGTCAACATACACCCAATCGACCGCGCGCCGCCCCGATGTCAGCCGTGGCGACTCGTGGCGCAGCAGGGACGTTGTGACATACGGAATCAGCTTGCGCAGATCGCGCTGGCCGGGGCCATAAACCATGAAAATCCTGGCCAGCACAACGGGAACGCTAAATGTCTGATGAAACATCAATCCGTACGCCGCCGCCGCATGCTTGCTGGCCGAATAGGGCGACGACGGAACCACGCGACCGCCGGAAGCCGCCTGCGGGTCTTCCTGCGACCCGGCAAGGACAATCCGCTCACATTGATGCTTCGCTGCAGCCTCGAGTAGCCACACGGTCGATGCCAGGTTGGCGAGAAACGTTGGCGCAACCTGTTCTATCGACCGCGCCGCCGATGTCGCGCCGGCGAGATGGAAGATCACGTCAAAGCGATTTCGCTCAAAGACAGCTCTCACTTCCGCGGGTTGAGCCAGATCGAGTGAGATTGTCTCATCGACACAATCGAGCTGCGCTTCCGATCGAGTGGTGCCCAAGACCCGCACGCCATTTTCTCGCAATAACCCGCACAGCCGAGCGCCAATAAACCCACCCGCACCGGTGACCAGCGCGGTCTTTCCACGGAGAGGCTTGAGGCTGTCCAACTGCATTCAAGAAACCTAATCCGGATTCGTCGGCTTGCAATACGGGAAAGGCGCAATTTCCGCCGCCCGAACGCCTCAGCCAGCCAGAAGTGAGTCACGCCGCGCGACTTATGCCGCTTATTCCGAACCTTTCGCAACCCACCCCGTCAACGCGCGATTATGATTGCCCGGCTCGTCATGGAGGATAGTGATGTCGGTCGTATCGCCGGATGCGTGGTTGGATCGAGTCGAGGTGCGCTGTGCCACCTGCGGGTATAGCTTGCGCGGCATATCGCAGGATGGGGCCTGCCCCGAATGCGGGCGGCCTGTGTCGCAGTCGGTTGAGCCTGAAGTGATTGTCTACCCGCCGGCCCAAGTGCGGTGGTCGCGCATGGTCGTGCTAGGCGTCTGCATCTGGCTGTTCGCGACATTTGAGTCAATTGGCACGGTGTTGATCATGCGTTTCAGCGACGACTACGGCGGGACGATCGCCAAGCTGAATTATGTCGGGCCGAAGGTGTGGACCGTTTCGCTCATCCAGCGGTCGGTCGGCTATCAGCCGGGCAGTTGGGGCGTTAACGGCGTAACGCGGGGATTGCTCATCGCTGTTGCAATTCTGCTTATTACAACTCCAAAGGTAGAGCGAGGCTGGCAGGAGCCGCTACGGAGTATTCGGTACTGGGCGCGATGGGCACCGGTCATTCTCTTTGGGGGGTTTCTTGGATTATCGCTCGGAAGTGAAGGCGTCGGGTACAACGATCCGCAGGTGCGCAAGTTTGTTATGACTGCAATCGCGGGGGTCGAACTGCCTGCGACGCTGCTGCTCTACCTGCACCTTCGCAACCTGGCAAAATCACTCTGTCTTGCTGGTGCGGCATCCACATTTTTTTGGACAGGGTTGATCGCGGCGTTGTTAATGGTGGGCGCGGTCACACTTCTCACGGTCGGTTCGACGCTCGCCGACGACCGAAACGCGTTGCCGCTGCAGGCGGCGGTCAGTTTGTACATGGCCGCGTCGGTCGCGTCGGCGGCGGCGGCGCTGGGGGCGGTCATTCGTCTGACGATGGAGCTTCTACCGATCGCGCTCCAGCCGAGGCGCGGGCGAGCAACTCACTAACCTCCGCAAGCACGCGCGGCGTACCGAGTTCAGCGAGCGACGGTGTGGTAACAACCGAAACCGCCGGACCTGTAGGCGACCATTGTTCTGCGTTGCTGGCCGGGCCGAAGATCGCCACCGTCGGCACTCCTAGCGCCGCCGAGACATGAGCCGGGCCGGAGTCGTTACAAACAACGGCGGCGGCATTTCCGAGGAGCCTGCCAAGGTCAACCAAAGTCGCAGGTTGCACCACCGTTCCAACGCTCGCAAACTCTTCCCATACTGCCTTGCCCCATTTCTCACGCTCGACTTCACCCAGTATGTAACGAACCGAGTGCCCTGATTGCACGAGTGCAGTTCCAAGCTCAACAAATCGTTCACGTGGCCAGTTTTTGCGCTCTGCTCCGCTGCCGGGATGCAGCAACACGCCATCGCGCAGCACCGATCGCGAGCCATAGCCCCTCCGGAATAGCGCACTGACCATCTGCCCCACCGCCGCCGCGACGGCAGGCTGAACTGCTTTGATTTGCTCGACCATGTATCGCGCGACATGCCCCGCGAAAGCATCCGGACATTTTGTTGTCAGGTGAATCAGTCGAGCCTCTGGCGCGATCGCTCTGACAGCAGCCGACCATTGATCATCGTCATGCGTTCCAAAGCTGAAGATCATCGCCGCGCCCGCGACGAGCTTCCTCACATTCTCCGGCGCGCCATCGGCACCTTGCCACAGCGAGGCAAATCCACTCTCAATATCGATAGACTCAACTCCCAGAACATGTTCAGCCAGCTTCCCTTTTTGCCCAGCGGTCACATAAATCACCCTGTTTTGCGGCATGACTCGGCAGCACGCCATGGCCAGGGGCCAACTGACGACAAAGTCGCCCATTGCCCCGCTGTGAAAGATGAGCACATTTCGCTTTGTCATCGCTCGTTGGCGATTGTGTGGGTTGATTTGAGCTTTGCAAATCCACCGGGGGTTCGTCGCCGGGGGTTGATCTCGTTATCATCGCTACAAATGCCCGCAGCCGCTGCAATCACCCTTGATTCACCGACAGAGACGCTAGCTCCGATGACGGCCCGCCGGGTAAAACTGCTGCGCCAACTTGACATTCTCACGCTCGGCGACTTGATAGAGCATTTTCCGCACCGATACCAATACGAAGCCGCGGAAGGGTTAATCTCCGATCTTGTTGAAGGGCAGATACACACCGTCCGCGGGGAGGTTGTCGCATGCGATTACATTGCCGGCCGGGGTAAGCCCCGTTTTGAAGCGACCCTTCAGGATGAAAGCCGCGAGAAACTTGCCGTGGTCTGGTTCAATGGGCACTACTTCAGGCGGACCATTCACCCCGGTATTCAGATCCGCGTACAGGGCACCGTACGCATTTTTCGCAACATCCCGCAAATGGCCAACCCAAAGATGCAGCGGGTGGACTCGGACGACCCGCCGATCGTCGAATCGCGTATTCGCCCGATCTATCCCGCGTCCGCCGATCTCAAGAGCGATGAGATCGAGCGAATCATCGGCGAACATCTCCCCAGCGCGCTGCCCCTGATCGAAGATTTTTTGGACGAAGATCGAAAGGCGCGACACCAGCTCATCTCGCGCGCCGAAGCATTTCAGCTTATCCATCAGCCGCAGACGTTGCGCGACGGTCCCCGCGCCCGCCGGCGCCTGATTTATGACGAGTTGCTGTTGATGCAACTCGGGCTGGGCATCAGCAAGTCGTTACGTGACGGCCGAGTGACCGCGCCGCAGCTAAAGGTGGATAGGATGCTCGACGAGCGCATCCGCCGCCGATTCCCATTTGCATTGACGGCTGCACAGACGCGGGCAATTCACCAGATTCTGCGAGACTTGCAATCGGGCGCACCGATGAACAGGCTGCTGCAGGGTGATGTGGGCAGCGGCAAGACGAGTGTGGCGGTTTATGCCATGCTCGTCGCCGTGGCGAATAAGATGCAGGCGGCAATTCTTGCCCCAACCGAGGTGCTCGCCGAACAACACTACCTCACGCTCTGCAACCTCATGAAGGGCAGCAGCGTCAACGTCGGCCTGTTCACACAACGCACGAAGCGGCTGGCCAAGGGGGAACTCAACCGCGCCCTCTCCAATGGCGACTTTCACCTCGCCGTCGGCACGCAGGCACTTCTGCAGCAGGATATTGAGTTTGCCAATCTCGGGCTGGTCGTGGTTGATGAGCAACATAAGCTCGGTGTCAAGCAGCGGGCCAAACTGAAAACCAAGGGATACTCGCCTCATTACCTTGTCATGACAGCCACGCCCATTCCGCGCACGCTCGCTCTATCATACTTCGCCGACTTTGATTTAAGCGTCATTGATGAATTGCCCCCCGGTCGCACGCCAATCCGCACCAGTCTCTTTCGCAGCGATCAGTCTACGCCCGCCTGGGATTTTGTACGGAAGCAGATCGAGGCGGGTCGTCAAGCGTATGTCGTGCTCCCGCAGATTGAGGAATCGCCGACGGAAGACATCAAATCAGTAAAGGCCGAGTACGATCGACTTCGAAAGGGGCCGCTCGAAGGACTCACGCTGGCCATGTTGCACGGCGAACTATCGACCGAAGAGAAGCAGGCTGTGATGCAGGAGTTTCGGTCGGGCACAACGCAAGTCCTTGTTGCCACCACGGTTATCGAAGTTGGTGTCGACGTCGTTAATGCAACCGTGATGGTAATTGAGTCGGCGGAGCGGTTTGGGTTGGCGCAGTTGCATCAGCTTCGGGGTCGTGTCGGTAGAGGCGAACACGAGAGCTTCTGCATTCTCATCAGCGACACCCAAACCGATGCCGCGGTCGAGCGGTTGCAGGCGATGTGCCGCACCAACGACGGATTTGAGATTGCCGAGATTGATCTCCAGCAGCGCGGCCCGGGCGAGTTTTTCGGCACGCGCCAATCGGGGTTGCCCGAGATGAAACTGGCCGACATCACACGCGAAATCGAGCTTCTGCAGATTTGTCGGGAAGACGCCAAAGAAATTCTCACCGCCGACCCGCGCCTCGCCGCCAGTTCGCGACGGACACTTCGAAATGCCCTGGTCAAACAGTTCGGCGACACAATTCAGCTCGCTGCAATTGGCTGATCGCGCGGCCGCCATGCACTGAGTCGAACAAGCGTGGAAAAAAGAATCGCCGCACAAATCCCCATGCCGCTGCAGATTGCGAAGCCGGATAGCTGCACCAGGAGTTGCACCAGCATGGAGTCAGGATCGCGCCCGTAAGGCACCGCGAGCAGGGTGGCGATCAGCCCGCCGAGCCAGACGGTGACGGAAAAATCGCCGGCAGGCCCGCGGGCGAGGATTTGTCGTGCCGACACAATCAACGGCGAGCCGATTACACCGACGATGAGCCCCACCGCCACCGCCGAGCCGACCGGCACGCGCCCGGCGACCGCCGAAGTGCATGCTGCGGCTAGGCTTATCGCCCCCAGCACGCCCAGCGGCCCGAACTCGCGCCGCAAAACCTTCGCCAGCACCATCGCCACCACCGCTGCGACCGTCATCGCGCGCAAACCGTTGAGCATGCCCGAAATGGGAGTAGCCGGCGACTGCATGACGCCCGCAGTCGCCAGAAGTGCACACCACCCGACCACGAGCAGCATTCCCGCAACGCCCGTCGCCGCTGGCGTCGCACGGATGAACTCACTGGTTTGACCCTCGCGCCACCGGTCAGCACAGAGCCGCATCGCGGTGGTCGTCAATGCCCCACCCAGCGAAAGCAAAACCGTCGCGCCGCCGATATCAATCAATCCCGCGCGGCGGAGCGGGCCGAACCAGATGAGTTTCGCCGCGACTGGAAACAACAGCCCGGCCACCAGTGCCGATATCATCACGATCGCGACGACCGAGGCTGCGCGCAGCGACGTTCCGATGATGCCCGCCAGCAGCATCGCCAGCATCGCATGGTGAAACGATGCTCCATCAAGATTCTGAAACCAGAGTCGCGATGAATCGAGTGAAAACAGCGGCTCTGCATCCCCTTGCAGCACAGCCGCACCGATCAGCCCAAAGGTCAGGCCCGCCGAGCCAAATGCCGCACCGAGCCGCCTCCAGACGGCGGCACCCGGCTCGAATGCGCCCGCTACAAGCGCCAAGGCAATGGGAAGCAGCAGAATCATCGCACTGCCGAGTGTAAACGGGTTGAGTTCCATGCCGGGCGATGGGTTTTATCGCATTGCTCTTCAGGTCTCAATCGCGCGCTCACGGCGCGCGGTGCCCGCGTGCAATACCTCCGCCGGTTTCCCGCGACGGCATGGGGGCTTTCGTCAGAATCATGCTATTCTCACAGCATGATTCGCCGGCAGGTCGATCACGAGTGGTGGCTCTTCGCGCAGCACGATCACGCGGCGCTCGCGGGTGATTTTGCCGCGCAACTCGGCGGGCAGGTGCGACCGCTCGAACGCGAAGTCCTTGCCGCAACCCGCAACCACGACGTAGGCTGGATCGAGCCCGATGCCGCCACCAGCATCAACTCACAAGGCCAACCGGTTGACGTCTTTGAAACGCCCATTGAATCCGCTCTGACCACCTGGCGGCAATCGAGCCTCCTCGGCCATCAGGCGCTTGGCGATTACGGCGGGTTGCTGGTGAGCTGCCATTCGCTCGCTCTCTCGGCACATGCCGCCAAGGGTGCGTTTGCGAGTAAGCCCGGCCGGGCTGCCGACTTGCCGCTGCACTTCAGGGTCAACAAGTTCCAGCACGCCGAGATAGAGCTGCAGGAACAGATCCGCCGGCGACTCGGAATGCGACTCGACGCGCCCCTCACCTGCGGCCTGGCGCTGGAATCCATCGAACCGCGCGAGCAGCAGTTGGTTTACGACTACCGCTGGCTGGCGGGCATGGATCAGCTTTCGCTCGATGTGCTTTGCAGCAGCGTGGTGTTTCCGGTGCTGGCGCAGGTTACTACCGCCCCGGGGCTTTCGCCGCAGCAATATCATGTGACACGGCTCGACCTTCACCGTGCCTGTGTGCGCCCGTGGCCGTTCGTGGGCGAGGCGGTGACCGCGCGCATTCCCTTCCGAAGGCTCCCCGCAACGCCGTTTCAATCCGACGAAGCCCTGCGCGGCGCGCTGCGCAACGCAGCGGTCGAACAGCTTGCCGTCGAGCTGATTCCCACCAGCCCGCTCGCCGCATCGGCATAACACTGCTTCCATATTGCATAAGAGTTGTGTAAGACTTGGATAGTCACGGAGGTTTTACTTGTCCAAATCGGTCCCGCCGCCCGAACCGCTCGACTATGCCCCCGCCGCCCGACCGGCCCTCAATCCGTGGCTGTTCGTGCCTGTACTCTACTTCATGCAGTTTCTGCCCAACGGTCTGGTCACATCGTTGTTTGCCGCGGTATACAAGAGTTTGGGCGTCGAAAACCTGAAGATCGCGATGTGGACCGGGCTGGCATCGCTGCCGTGGACTTTCAAGATGTTCTGGGGGCCGCTGGTTGATCTCAATTCCACCAAGCGCCGCTGGACGTGCGCGATGCAGGCCGCGATCACCGTCGTTCTGCTGCTCACCGCCGGTGCGATAGCGACGCCGCAGTTCTTCGTCCTGACTGTCATCGCGATGTTTCTCATGGCCACCCTCTCGGCCACGCACGACATCGCTTGCGACGGGCTTTACCTCATGTCGCTCGACAAACAGCGGCAGGCGGCATTCAGCGGCGTGATGGGGGCTGCATCGCGATTGGGCCGGCTGTTTGTTGATTCGATTCTGGTTGTCTTCGCGGGCTACCTGATTAACCGGGGCTTGGAGGCGCAATCGGCGTGGATGATCGCGCTGGGCATCGCCGCAGGGATGTATGCTGCAGGCGCGGTTTGGAACTTCTTTGTCCTTCCCCGCCCCGCCGCCGACAAGCCCGCCGCCGACATTCCCACCGAAGAGCGGCTGCGCAACATCTGGCGCACGCTCGCCATCATCGCCGCCGGTGTGACGCTCTATTTCCTGATCTCCGCAACGATCGAGTTCATCGGATACGGCGTCTTTCGCTCCCTCCACGGCAACACCTTTGATGCCGCCATGGCGATGACAGACCCTGAATTGCGAAAGGCGGCGCTCACTGCGCTACCCAAGCCGCGCGTGCCCGCCAACTGGCACATGACCGCCGACGCGCTGCGCACGCAGGCCACCATCCTCATCGCGGGTCTCGGCCTGTTGCCGGTCTGTGCGCTGATCATTCGCAAGCTGGTTCGTAACACGACGATGGGCGATGCGTTTGTGAGCTATGCCCGCCAGCCCGGTTTTGCCGCGATTTTGTCATTCATCATGTTCTACCGGTTTGGCGAGGCGATGATCTTCGCCATGACCTCGCTATTCGTCCTCGATGCGCGCGATGCCGGCGGGATGGGGATGACGCTCGGCCAGCTCGGCATGGTCAAGGGCCTCGGCCAGCCCATCGGCCTCATGCTCGGCGGGCTGCTCGGCGGATGGTGGATCTCCAGGGTCGGCCTCCGAAAGGCATTCTGGCTGCTGATGATCTGCCTGCACACGCCCAACCTGCTCTATGTCTGGACGGCCTACACGCTTCCCCATCCAAACTGGCTTTACCCGGTCGTGTTCATTGACGCGTTCGGCTACGGCGTCGGGTTTGCCGGTTATTTTGTCTTCCTCATGCAGGTGGCCCAGCGCGGACGATTCGTCACAAGCCACTACGCCATCGGCACGGGACTGGGCGCGCTGTTCATCACCTTCGCAACCATCGCCGCGGGCATTGTACAATCCGTGTTTGGCTATACCGGTGTGTTCATCGGTGCGTGCATCATGACCATCCCCGGAACGCTGGTGCTGCTGTTCATCCCGCTCGACGAAGAGCAGTCCCGGGCGCTGGCCGGGCAAGCCAGGAAGGAACACGGATGAGCGCCGAACAACACCGCGCCTGCGGAAAGGCCATCGTGGCCCGCTGCGCCGTCGTCACACTCAGCGATACGCGCGACGAGTCAACCGATCGATCCGGCGCCGCCGTCAAAGCGGGGTTAGCCGCTGCCGGGCACGCCGTGGCGCATTACCAGATCATCAAGGATGAGCCTTCCGACCTGCGCGCCGTTCTCACCCAACTGCTCGCCCGCGATGACATTGATGCCGTCATTACCAACGGCGGCACGGGCATCGCGGCGCGCGACCAGACCATCCCCGTTGTTGAGTCAATCATCTCGCTCCCCCTGCCCGGCTTTGGCGAGTTGTTTCGCATGCTCAGCTACGAACAAGTCGGTGCCGCCGCCATGCTCAGTCGCGCCGTCGGCGGCGCGGTGAACAGCAAACTGCTGTTTGCCCTGCCCGGCAGCACCAAGGCGGTCGAACTTGCGATGCAAAAACTGATCGGCCCCGAACTCGGCCACCTGATTAACCACCTTCGCAAGGCGTAACGAAAACCCCACACGCGCCAACTTGACGCCCGCCATCCATGCAATAAACTTCACGCTGGTCCTACACGCCCCCATCGTCTAGTGGCCCAGGACATCTGGTTCTCAGCCAGAGAACAGGGGTTCGACTCCCCTTGGGGGTACTCCGCGGCCCGCGAGAAACCCGGCCGCAATCGCCCCAAACGCCCCCGGCCGCAGCCCATGCCCCTGCGTGAGCAAGTTATTCCCTGGCTGCACCCGCCCCTCCCTTCCGCAGCCGCCTGAATGACATCAACCAGCGCCCGAAATACGTCTTTCAGCGCCTAAAATACGTCTTTCAGCGCCTGAAATACGTCTTTCAGCGCCTGAAATACGTCCCGCAGCGACTAAAATACGTCTTTCAGCGGCTAAAATACGTCCCTCAGCCGCTGAAATACGTCCCGCAGCGGCTAAGGGACGTCTTTCTGTGGATGAATTCCGCCCGCTTTCTCGTGTAATCCGCCCGCAGAACGCTGATTCACGGGTTTTATGGGCGCGTCCCGATAACTGCGCCCAAGCCCAGCAGCGGACAAACGCGCCCGCCCCCGCCGGGCGAAGCCAACGAGCGACCCGGCCGCGCCAGATATCGCCCCCGCCCAGCCACGCCAGTCCAGATAACAGCCCGCCCCAACGCGCGTGCGACTACGCCAGCGGTTGACAGGCCAAGACTCTAGCGTCACGCTACCTACGGCGGTCGCGTCACGTTAATCGACGCGGGCGGTCGGGGGCATCGGTATTTAGTTTGCGGGAGGACTCGTGAAGGGACAGCTGTCGGGAATGCGAGGCGTCTATCTCACCGCGGCGGAGTTGTCGCGGCTTGGCTTCATCGCCTCTCCAACATCCCGCAGCGCGCTGGCAGCGGATATCCTCGTCACCGATCAGGCATGCCAGAGAGCACTCTCGGTCCAAGTGAAAACCAACTCGACCGCCGCGACCTTTTGGTTGGTCGGGAGGCACACGCCCGTTTCGGACACTCACGTTTACGTTTTGGTGAACCTTCAGTCCAAGGACGGCCCGGCGCCCGAGTATTTCGTCGTGCCGAGCAGCGTGGTGAAAGAGCGAACCGTCTACAGCAAGCACCCGAAGTCGGAGTTCTGGTCGGTTTACCGCAAGGACATTCTCGACTTCCGAGACAAGTGGGATGTGTTTGGCGATCCGCGAGCCGAACTTCAAGTCGAGGAAAAGAGCGTGTCGGATGAAGTCAGAACATCCGGCGATGCGGCCGCAGGCTAACCAAACGAGGCAATGGACCGGCCCCGCGTTGAGCGTTGCGGTAGTGTGAAGCCGGGTAGTGCGGCGCCGGCCGTTGAACGTTGATCCGTTATCCTGCCAAGTGAACGCGAACATGGTGATCCTCAAGACCATCACTGCCGCCTCCGTTGCCAGCTTCAAGGCTGTGCGGTTGAGCGCGTTGAAGGACACCCCTTCGGCGTTCGGCTCCACCTTCGCAAAGGAGTCGCGATTGTCCGACGCGGATTGGCAGCGGCGTGTAGCGCAGTGGAACGGCGATCGATCGATCGGTCTGCTGGCCTGGGACGGAGATCGCCCCTGCGGAATCGCCGCGGGCTTCCTGGATGAGGGGCAAACGACCAAGGCGCATCTGGTGTCGATGTGGGTCGCACCGTCGGATCGCGGGCGCGGCCTGGGCCGATTGCTTGTCGAAGGCATTATCGATTGGGCGTGCAACCGTCGCGCCGAGACGTTGTGCCTGATGGTTACGTCGAACAACGACGTTGCGACGCGCTTCTACGAGCGGTTAGGCTTCAGGAAGACTGGCCGGACAGAACCGTACCCGAATGATCCCACACTGGCGGAGTTCGAGATGGCCCGGGCCATCGGACAGACTGCCGACCCGACGGCGGGATAACCCGCCGATGCAGTGGACCGTGCCGGCGGGTGAGCTGCTTGTGGTTCAAGAGCCGGCACGGTGCCGGCCCGGCCGGTGATGGGCATTACGTTTCCGATCAGTTTCAACATACTCACACGAGGAGCAACCCCATGGCCAATTCTATCCGCACCTGTCTTTGGTTTCGCGACGGGCGGGGGCGTGAAGCGGCTGAGTTTTACTGTGCCTTGATTCCAGGAAGCCGGGTTGAGAAGTCATTTCACGGCGACGCGGGGCATGGCGCGTTCTCGGTCATCGATTTCTCGCTCGGCGGGGTGCCCTACCAGATTCTCGACGCCGGGCCGACATTCACCATGACCGAAGCGGTGTCGATTTCAGTAGCGACCGACGACCAGGCCGAGGCCGATCGCCTCAATGCCGCCCTGACCGCCGACGGAGGTACGCAGAGCCACTGTGGGTGGCTGAAAGACCGCTACGGTGTGTCGTGGCAGATTTTTCCGAAACGGCTGACGGAGTTGACGATGAGCGCCGACAGGGAAGTGGCTGCCAGGGCGATGGCGGCGATGATGAAGCAAATGAGAATCGACATTGCCGCGATCGAAGCCGCGGTTGGCGGTTGAATTTGCAGAGGGACGCCGCAAATCAAAGCCGGCGGCGAAGGCGCGTTCGAGGGGAGACCATTGAGTCGAATCCACATGGAACGTGAACAAGTCTGGGCGGTTGCGCGTTTGTTTGACGGGTTGCCGCGCGGTTCCGCGTTGAGACCCCCCGACCGCGGCGGATAGATCTGTGCGCGGTGTTTTGTTTCAAACGTGAGAACTACTCCCCGCTTTCAAGAATCGCCATGAACGCTTCCTGCGGGATATCGACGCTGCCGACGCGCTTCATGCGCTTTTTGCCCTCTTTCTGCTTTTCGAGGAGCTTGCGCTTGCGCGTCACGTCGCCGCCGTAGCATTTTGCGGTGACGTTCTTGCCGACGCTCTTGATGGTTTCCCGGGCGATGATCTTCCCGCCGATGGCGGCTTGCAGGGGAATCTCAAACAGGTGGCGGTCGATTTCTTCCTTCAGCCGCACAAGCAGTTTCCGCGCGCGCGCCTCGGCGGTGCTGCGATGAACGATGACGCTCAGCGCATCAACCCGGTCGCCATTCACCAGGATATCGACCTTCACCAGTTCGCCGTGACGAAAACCGATGAAATCGAAATCCATCGTGCCATAGCCCTTGGTGGCGCTCTTCAGGCGATCGTAAAAGTCGTAGATGACTTCGGCGAGCGGCATTTCGTAGGTGAGCATGACGCGCGTCGAGCCGATGTATTCAGTCTTCTGATACACCCCCCGGCGGTCTTCGCAGAGCTTCATCATGTTGCCCACCGTGTCGCCGGGCAGGATGAGGTTCATCTTGATGAACGGCTCGCGAATCTCTTCGACGTTGGTGGGGTTGGGCAACTGGCTTGGCGAGTCAATTCGCAGCACCTTGCCGTCAGTCTGCTTGATTTCATAAGTCACCGTCGGTGCGGTCTGGATCATGTCGATGTTAAACTCGCGTTCCAGCCGCTCCTGGATAATCTCCATGTGAAGTAAACCGAGGAACCCGCAGCGGAAGCCGAATCCGAGCGCGTCATTGCTCTCTGGTTCAAAGCTGAAGCTGCTGTCGTTGAGGCTGAGCCGGTCCATCGCATCGCGCAGCTCGTCATATTGCGTCTTGCCGCTGGGGTAGAAATCGCAGTAGACCATCTGCTGGCTGGGCTTATATCCGGGCAGGGCCTCGGCGGCTTTGTTGTCGTCATCGGTCACGGTGTCGCCGATCCGGACGTCGTGCAGGTCTTTAATCGCAGCGACGATGTAACCGACCTCGCCGGTGCCGATGCGCTGTACCTGCGTCGGCCGGGGTGTGAGCTTGCCGAGATCGGTCACCTGGTACTGTTTATCCGTGCCCATGAAGCGGATCTTCTGCCCCTTGCGAATCTCGCCATCCATCACACGCACATAGGTAATCACGCCGCGGTAATCGTCGTAGATGCTATCGAAAATCAGGGCGCGCGTCGGTGCTTCTGGGTTGCCACGGGGCGCGGGAAGCTGGTCGCAGAGCTTGGCGATGAGTTCATCGATCCCTTTTCCCGTCTTTGCCGACACCTCAATCGCATCTTCCGCGGCGAATCCCAGCACCTGCTCGATTTCCTCGGCCACCACGATCGGCTGGGCGGAAGGAAGATCGATCTTGTTAATGACCGGAATAATCTCCAGCCCCACCTCGATCGCGGCGTAGGCGTTGGCGACCGTCTGCGCCTGCACGCCCTGGGTCGCATCCACCACCAGAATCGCCCCTTCGCACGCCTGCAGCGCTTTCTGCACTTCGTAATGAAAATCGACATGGCCGGGCGTGTCGATGAAATTCAGCATGAACTTCTCGATCCGCCCGTCGGGCATCTTGTGATCGTGAAACACGGTGACGGCGCTGGCCTTGATCGTAATGCCGCGCTCGCGCTCGAGGTCCATGTCGTCAAGCATCTGGCTCTGAAACTCGCGCTCGGTGATTGCACCGGCGCGCATCAGCAGGCGGTCGGAGAGGGTGCTCTTGCCGTGGTCAATATGGGCGATGATCGAGAAGTTGCGAATCTGCATGGGTTTACGAGTGAATTCCGTTTATCGAGTCAGGCATTTTAGCAGGAAACCGGCGCGGCGTATATGCGCGCATTCGTGTCACGGGTTTCTAACACGATTTCTCAAATTGAAGAATGGATTGGAAACCCATGCTACCGTGTTTCATCGCATAATCGTCGCCGACCGGTCTGGACCGACGCTCACGATCTTGATCGGCGCGCCCACAAGGGTTTCCAACCGTTTGACGTACTGCTGCGCTTCGCGCGGAAGTTCTTCAAACCGGCGGCAGGTGGTGATGTTGCCGCGCCAGCCGGGCAGCGTCTCGTAGATCGGCTGGGCATCCTCCAGCACATCCATATCCGCCCGGAACAGGTCGACGCGCTGGCCGTTGACGCGATAGCCGGTGCAGATTTGCAGATGATCCAGCCCGCTGAGCACATCGAGCAGCGTGATTGCGATCGCGGTAATGCCCTGCAGCGCGACGGAATACTTGACGGCAACAGCATCAAACCACCCACACCGACGGGGACGGCGGGTGGTGGTGCCATACTCGTTTCCGCGCTCGCGGATGTAGTTGCCCGTGTCGTTGTCCTGCTCGGTGGGAAACGGCCCCCCGCCCACGCGCGTGCTGTATGCTTTCATGATGCCGATATAGTTTCGCACGATCGCCGGAGGCACCCCGCAACCGCTGAAGATGCCCAGCGCGCTGCAACTGCTGCTGGTGACATACGGATAAGTCCCGTGATCGACGTCGAGAAGCGCCGCGTGGGCACCCTCGAAGAGAATCCTCTTTCGTTCGCGCGCCGCGTCGATGAGAATCTGGCCAACATCGTCCACAAACGGCGCGATGCGCCGGCCATAGTCCCGATACAACCCGTAGGTGGCCTTCCAGTCGATCGGCGGGGAGTCATACATCGCCGCAAGCTGCTTGTTGCGATCAACGACGATGCGCTCGACGCGGCTTTTGAGCTTGTCTTCGTGCAGCAGATCGGCCACGCGAATCGCTGTCGTCCGCTGCATCTTGTCGGCGTAGGTCGGACCGATGCCCCGTTTGGTGGTGCCAATACCGCCGGCACCAGCCTTGTTTTCACGGGCGGCGTCTTCCTGCATGTGGTGCGGCATAACCAGATGAGCCTTGTAGCTCACCTTTAAGTTGGCCGGGCTGATCGGCACACCGAGCTTCAGGAACTCGTCAATCTCGTGAAAAAGCACGGCCGGATCGAGAACTACGCCGTTTCCGATGCAATTGACAACATTTGGACGAAAAATGCCGACGGGAAGCAGGTGCGTGGCATACTTCACACCATTAATGCGCACCGAGTGCCCGGCGTTGGCCCCGCCGCAATACCGGGCGACGACTTCTGCGTTTTCCGCGAGATAATCGACGATCTTGCCCTTGCCTTCGTCCCCCCACTGCAACCCGACAACGGCGGCATTTCCTTCGAGTAAGTAGTTCACAGCGGGCACCTTCGGTTAGTTCGGTTGCGGCGGCGTTCACGGGCACGGAAACCGGCGTTGCAAGTACAATTCCTGCCGCGGAATGTAGATGCGTTGCGTCGGCAGTCAAGCAAATGGGCGGGGTTGACCGATAAAAGCTGGGTCATAGCTCAAAAACAGCAACCGTTCCCGAGCGGCGGAGCAATCTATCGTGCGACGAGACGCCATTCTCAATCTCCCTCTCACAACCGTCATCCGTGCCGAGATAGCACTGCCGATGCAACTGCTCGGTGTTTACACCATTAGCCAGTTTCTAACGACTTGGCGCGATCCTGCGGGGCAGGATGAACTCACGGCATTCTTTGATTCACCCCAACAGGCCCGCCACGCAGTGGCGGTGTGTGCCAACTGGCTGGGGGGACGGTTTGCGCCAGTGATGCAGGCCGGATTTGCCTCCCAGCCGTGGTGGCGAATGGATGAGGCTGCCCAGAACAACGCCCGCCAACCTACCTCCATCGCCGCATGAAAAAGAGCGATGCCATGCGCGAGACTGCAACGGCGGTGTTTCAACGCCCCAGCAGGCGATCTATCTCCCGCCGCAGTGCCGTTCTCATGTCGTTCATCTCCTCAACACCCGGTTTGTAACTCGGGTCATCCTTGGCGGTGGCGTATCGTTCCCACACCGGCGATAACCGATCCGGCTCATCCAGCCTCCGTGGGAAAAAGTGCCAGTGCATGTGGGGAACAAGGTTGCCCAGCATCTCATAATTGAGCTTCGCCGGCCTAAACACATTGCACACCGCTTCAGCAACGGTCGCCATCTCCTGCAGAAACTTAGATCGAGTAGCCGTCTCAAGGTGATGAAGCTCCGGCTTGCAGTGCTTGCTGATGAAAAGCGTATAGCCGCGCCAACACTGAAAATCGCCAAGTACGACGTAGCCCGTTTCCAGTTCCGTTACAAAGTACGGATTCGTGCCCGCTTGTATGTCGGCGATGCGCTGGCAGAGGAAACAAGTCATAGGTAGCACGGGTTTTCAACCCGTCTCGTCGCTTTCCTGAAAAAGAGGGCATAAAATCTGATGATAAGTCAAATCAGCTCTTTCTCGCCCATATACCCCCGCAGAACCGCGGGCACGGTCACATTGCCGTCGGCGGTTTGGCAATTCTCCAGAATTGCAATCAAAATCCGCGGGCACGCAATGGCTGTGTTGTTGAGTGTATAGCAGAACGTCGGCTGTTTCTCGCCGGCCTTGCGATATCGCAGGTTGAGCCGCCGGGCCTGAAAATCCCGCAGCGCGCTGCCGCTATGCGTTTCACCATAGGCACCCTTGCCTTCATTGCGGCTGGGCATCCATGTTTCAATGTCGTACATGCGCCACTTGCCCTGGCCCATGTCTCCCGTGCAGTTTTGCACGACGCGGTATGGCAGGCCCAGTTGCTGCAGGATGTGCTCGCTGTTGGCCATGATCTCTTCATGAAGGGCGATGTGTTCGGCGTCGTCGGCCTTGTGAACGATAACCTGCTCGACTTTATCAAACTGGTGCACCCGGTACAGTCCGGCGGTGTCCTTCCCGGCGGCGCCTGCCTCGCGGCGGAAGCAGGTGCTCAGCGCCGCCATGCGCCTGGGCAACGCCGACTCATCCAGAATCTCACCCTGATAAAAACTGGCCAGCGGCACTTCGCTCGTGCCGACCAGCACCGTGTTGTCCTGCGTCACATAAGCCTGATCGCGACCGGCGGGGAAATAGCCCGTGCCGATCATGCATTGCTCTGTCACCACGACGGGCACCACAAAAGGCTCATACCCCCGCTGGGCAAGCGTATCCTGCGCAAACCGCAGCACCGCCGTATACAGCAGCGCGCCATCGCCGCGCACCACATAGCTGCGCGAACCGGCGAGCTTCACCCCGCGATCAAAATCGAGGATGTTCTTCTTTACGCCAAGCTCAATATGCGACAGCCGTTCGGCCCCCAACGGCGCCGGCGTGATCGCACCATTGTCCCACGTCCGCACCACCTTGTTTTCCGAGTCGTCTTTGCCCACGGGCCAGCTTGCGTCGGGAATGGCCGGCAATTGAAGCATCAACTCGTTGGACTGCGCCTCGGCCGCGGTCTGCGCTGCGACCATCGCTTCATATTTGCTCTTTAACTGAGCCGCCTGCCTGAGCAGGCCTTCCAGCTCCTCGCTGGTTCCGCCCTTCAGTTGCCCCTTGAGCTTGCCAACCTGCGCCCCAATCTTGCCCTGCTCGGCCCGCACGGCATCGGCATCCGTTTGCGCCCTGCGGCGGCTCTCATCCGAAGCAAGCCACGCATCAACCAGTTCCGGGCTACCCACGCGCTTGATCCGCGTGGCTTGTTTAATGGCATCGGGATTATCACGAATCAGCTTCGGGTCGAGCATGGGCAGTATTCTTCCTTCTTTTCCAGACGGCTGTTTTACTCGATCCGCAGCAATCGACCAACGCCCCACCGCGAGATGGTCGGCTGGCACTCCAGCGGAGCATCTGAGCTACCCACAATATTTTGCCGGAACCAACGCTGTGCAACGACGGATACAGATGATATCCGGCGACAGAAGAACCCGCCGCCTCCACTTTCGCAAAGACGGCGGGTGAACGGCTGCCATCGTTTAACGCTGTTCCGTCCGTTCAACGCAAGCCGACGGCGACCCAGACCGAGATGGCCAGCAGCAACCCCAACCCCGCGCCGGTTATGGTGCGCGCGATCGCATCGCGCGATTCTTCCGCCGAAGCGAGACTGAACGCGCCTGCGGGCGCGATGTCCTCCGACATCGCAGCCGCGCGGTCGCGGACATAGTTGCGAGCCCACTGGGCCTTGGCCTCTGCCGCCGCTTGTTGGCGTTTCAGGCGGTCGGCTTCGATCCGCGCGATCGCTGCCAGCATCTCGGCGGCAATCACCGGGTCGCTCGGCGGACGCAGGTGTTGAAACGGATGACCGTAGCGATCGATCAGCAACCGCGCCTGCTCGATTTCAGCAATTGTGGCCGGCCGCCGAGGGGTAGTGGGGTTGGGCGCGGCAGGCGTCCGCGGGCTGACCGGCCGCGACAGAACCGACGCCACCGGTGACGGCGAAGCCGGTGGGTCGACGATGACCCACTCCGTCGCAAACGGCGGGTTCATCGGCGGGCAGCCCTCTTCGGGCGTGGGCCACGGGCCTTGGTTGGTATACTCGCCGCTATTGTTCGCCGCGGCGGAGGACGAGTGATTCGAGTTTGACACGGTTGACTCCGTTTCAAACCCGGCGTTTGTTAGTGGGTGCCGGCCTGCCCGCCGGGACGATCGCGTCCCGACGTAGGCATGCGTTTTGTTCGACAAATGGCGGTTCTTCAGTGACAAACGTCGACAAGACGATTGTCAAGTATTGTCGCGCTGATCATGCTCTCTCAGCATTGCGCTGACAAGAGTTGAGAGTTCGGCCGCCTCAAGCTGCGTCCGTTGTTCGCGGGGGGTGTCCGGGAACAACTCGAACCACTTGTCGATGATCCAGGCTCGGTCTGAAAGATGTGACTTCCAATCTTGCGGCACGTCCGAAGGCATCTCTGGAGTCATGTTGGCTAGAGACGCCTCAAGCTGTTCTATTTCCTGGTCGCTCGTTGAAGGGGATATAGTCCGCCGACCCCGCTTTTGATACAGTTGCTCGTGGAGTTCCATCGCTTTGGCAAGGCGTGCGTTGTAGTGTGGATTTAGTTTGCGCCTCAGCGTTGGATTGAGGAGTTTCGATATCTGTGACTGATCCGGCAGCCCGATTGCGTCCGCGAGCGCTTTGCGGTTGCCGAACCACTTTCTCTTGCCGAGCAAGAGCGCCATTGCACATCGTTCCACCGTCGTGAACGAAATCGAAGTAGTGCCGTCTGCGCGGTCTCCCACCGCTGGCCTCTGTGTTGGTGTAACCGATTCCTCCTCAAACCTCCCCACCTTCCCCGTAACCCTCATCATTTCCAGCCCGATCTGCGCTACGAAATCGTCCTGTTGCTTCGCCGTCCCGCCGATGACGCGGGCATGAACCTGCGCTTCGTTCAGGTCGACTGTCAGCAGTGCCTCCACCCCTTCAGCTACGCCGCAGCGGACGACGATCCGGTCGCGCCGTATGGTCTGCGACAATGCCGCCCCATCGGAGACGTACATCTTTCCCGTCAGTGTCGCGTAAGCGTGTCCGATGAACTGCGGCAAATGTGAATCCAGCAGCATGTCGAGCTGCAAAAACCACTTTCGCGCGGCGTTGAATTTACGCTCCTGATTCTCCTTGATCTCGTGATCGTCTTCATCCGCGACGTCCAATGGCTTGAGCCGATCCACGATCAGATACTTCTCCTTGTTCGCGTGCGCATACGGGAAGACCAGCCTTTGCCACTTCAATAGCTCAAGCACCTGTTCCGCCCACGTCTCGTTATCGCTCAGTTGCTTCGTGAGTTCCTCGATCAGCACGTCTCGGGTCGCCACGCCCATCTTCTGGTCAAAATGCCCCGTGCGGATCAGGTGGTACGTCGGTGCCTTGAGCCACTCCACACCGAACACCAGGCCCCGCAGCTGTCGCAGGTTGGCGGGGTCATCGGTCGGGGGCTTCAGGCGGGCGCCGATCTCCGCGCCACTGGATCGTGCTTCTTCGTCCTTCCGGTCGCTCGCGTCCAGTTCCGGGCAGATCGCCAGACCGATGTTACGCAGCAGACCAATGCCTACGTCACTCGTCTTGTCGATCGGGTCCTGCGTGCGATCAAAAAACGCCTCGCGTACCGCCTGCATCGTCATCGGCCCGGCGTCCAGCAAAGACTTCTTCGGTTTGCTCTCCTCATCCAGCGAATCGAAATCTGCGATGGCGGCTTTGAATCCCGGGGCATAGCCGCTGTCCAGTTCCGCGTGCTGCATCTTCACCATGTCGCGAATTGCATCCCGTACGGCTTCCAGGCGTTCGTCGTACTTCAGGTCGCCCGCCGTCTTCCCTTCGTCGGGGTCCCAGTATCGGTCGACCACGATCGCTTGAAGGGGTCTGTGTTTCTGCTTGATCGACTCCGCCACCCCTTCTTTGCTTGCGAAGTCTGCATGCACCTCTTTGTCACACCACGACAACAGCACCGTCGTCGGGGGGATCACCGCGCGGGGCTTCTGGTCTTGTTCAGTTTCGTGGAAGACGCCGTACGCCCGCACGACCCTCATCCAGTAGTCGAGCAGGCTCTGGCCGCGCGATTCGGACGCGTTGCACACCGCGAGATAACAGTTCCGCTTGTCGCTGAGGAACGTCGAATGCGCACCATGTAAATCGGGGTCGCCTCCCAGATCGTGCACCCGGACGAAGATCGTCCGATTCTTCGGTCCGACGCCTTCCATCCGCAAAATGCCACTCTCCCACGCCTGCGTCTTGGGCGGCTTCCTGAAAGGCGGCTTGAAGATCAGCCTGCGGAACAGGTGCGACTTGCCGATCTCCTTTCGGCCGAGCACGGTCGCGCGAATCCAGTCGACCGTCTCGCTGGTGACGACGGTCGTTTTCGCTCCGGTTCGCTTGTCCACCACGGTCTCGGGCATCAGCCTGCGCAGCTCCGCCAGCAGCTTCACCGGGTCTCTCTCCGACAGCACCTCCGGAGGCACGCGGATCGGCTCCCCGCCGGGCACCGCAAAAGCCAGCGGATTCCCGCTGACCTGAATCTCCTCCAGCTTCCCGCCGGGGCGGAGCCTTTCGATCAGGTCGACGATCACCTGCGCGTCGCGGATGGAGTTGCGGCCGATGTTGAGCGTGTGGAGGCCGGTCAGGCCGGGGCAACCCTCCAGCGCCCCGGCGATCGCCTTGGCCCCTTCCTCGCCGATGGAGTTGTTCCAGATGTCGAGCGTGTGGAGGCCCGTCAGGCCGGGGCAACCCTCCAGCGCCCCGGCGATCGCCTTCGCCCCTTCGTCGCCGATGGAGTTGTTGGCGATGTCGAGCGTGTGGAGGCCGGTCAGGCCGGGGCAACCCTCCAGCGCCCCGGCGATCGCCTTCGCCCCTTCCTCGCCGATGGAGTTGTAGCCGATGTCGAGCGTGTGGAGGCCGGTCAGGCC